>CAIMKZ010000093.1 GCA_903842065.1 uncultured Acidobacteriaceae bacterium
ACGCCGACTTCGGCGTCCGCGCTACGTGCAGACCGGTTTGCGGGACGGCGGCATGACAGGGCGGAGTTCCGGACGCTAACCTTGAGGCATGTCCTGGACCTTCCCGAAGATTTATCCCATTCTTGACTCTTCGCTGATCCCCGTCGAGGGCCGCGCGGAGTTTCTGCACCGCATCGGCAGCGAACTGGCCGCATCCGGCATCACGCTGCTTGAATACCGCAACAAAACCGGATCGCAGGAGGAACTGATCGCTGACGCGGTGGTTCTGCGCGCGGCCATGCCGGGGCCACAGGTTCGGCTTGTTATCGACGACCGCGCCGATCTGGTTGAAAGACTCAGCTTCGATGGCGCGCACGTCGATGACGGCGATCTGGCGCCCGCCGAGGCGCGCAGGCTGCTCGGCCCCGATCGCATTGTTGGCACGTACGGCGGCACCGAAGCGCTGCTGCCCGGCATCCTCGATCAGCCGGCCGACTACTTCTCCATCGGACCCGTCGGCCCCACGCGCATCAAGAAGACCACCAAGCCGCAGATCGGCGTCTCCGGTGTACGGAAGCTGCGCGAAGATGCCGGCCCCGGCCCGAGGCTCGTCGCGGTCGGCGGCGTGAACCTCTCCATCGCGAAGGAACTGATGGCAGCGGGCGCATCCATGCTTGCTGTAGCCGGAGCCATCTTCCGCGCTTCAGACCCGGCGGCCGAGTTTCGGCGCTGGCAGGATCTGCTCGGTTAGCAGAGTCAGCAAAAAGGGCGAGTCCGCTCCCGCGGCCTCGCCCTCAGTCCCTCAGTCCCTGTTCCTACATCTCATCCGCCGAAGGCCCATACATGCCGGGGATCTTCGCGCCGGTCAGCCGCAGATATAAGCTGAGCTGGCCGCGATGGTGGATCAGGTGGCTGATGACCGACTCGCGGAAGACCTGGTGGCGGGGCTGGTCGATCCACGTCTTGCCGGCGAAGACGAACTGCCATTTCTGGTCCCACTTCTCGGGCGTAAGGCTGGCAAGCGCCGCGCGGACTTTGGGCAGTTCGGAGTCGAACTTCGCCAGCAGCTCCGCCTTGCTGGCCGGATTGAAGACATCCCACTTGTGATCGGCGGCAAACTCGAGCTTATCGGCGGTGAGGGTACCGAGCGCCCACATGCCGGTCATGTCGGTCAGGTGTCCTGCCATGCGGCCCAGGCTCATCGATTTCTCGTGGGGTTTGAAGTTCAGATCTGCGTCGGCCGGGATGGCCTCAAGCATCTTGCGCGTGCGTGCGACCTCGCGGTCGTATTCGGTCACGATCTCTTTTTGGTAGTCCATTGGGGAAACCTCCTCTTCTTTCGTGGTCAAGCATAAACCAGCAAACGCCGCCAGGATGAAGGCCGCAAGAAATTACGCCGAAATCGAGTCTACTTCAGGCGAGCCGACACGAACGCCGCGGTAAATGCCTCCTGCCAACCCGTAGCTCCCCCGGCCGGCGCCGGCGTGTTCTGCGGTGGAACGTCGCAGGGCGGCGTCAGATCGGGAGCCGGGACAGTATCTACCTGAAGGTAGTTCCCATGGTTGAAGTGCCAGCAGTCCGGGATCATGTAGGGCGGCTGGAAGTTAGTGAGCTGCTTCTTTTTCGCCGGTCCATGATGTCCGATTGCCGCGTGCCACCAGGGATGACCCTCGTCGATGATTCCGGCAATGAAATTGCCGAGCGGGTAGAGGTGGGAGAGCACCGTGTCCTTCTTCGATGCCAGCACCGAGATCGTATCGACGTTCGCGGCCGCATCGGCGAAGCCCGCGGTCAGACAGTTGTCGTCGATCGCCCCGGCCATCAGCGTTAGCCGCCGCACCCGGGTCGACATGTGCTGGATGGTTGCAAGCACTACCCGCGCTCCCAGACTATGCGAGGCAAACGAGATGGTGGCGGCATCCTGAAAGTTCTGGTCCACATACGGTCCGATCAACTCACCGGCATGATCGGCGATCTTCGGCTCGTCGGCGTAATCGAGCCCATGCGCCCAGATGGAATCGCCCGGCCACAGGATTCCCACAAAGGCAAACGGCTCCCCGGCAGGAAAGTTGCCAGCCACAAGGCTTCCCCAGTTGGATAGCGTCTGGATGCCTTCCGCGCGGCATACATTGTAGCCATGCGAGGCGATGAGCAGGTTCCGGCCGGCGATCCGGCTCTTGAACTCATCGAGACTCAGGCTCATGTAGTCGCCGGCGTCCGTGGTCTGGTTCAGGTTCACCTGCCCGGCCAGCCCGCCGCCCACCGGCTGATAGCGAACGTCCAGGAACATGGTCATGACTTCTTCACCACCTGCATCGCGTTAACAGCCGCGCCCAGCGCATTGGTCAGGTCCTTGACGATGGGAGCCAGAGGCGTAGCAAGCAGGCCGACGATCAGGCAGGCAGCCATCTCGCGCGACCACCAGAATCCGGATACCACCGCATCCGGATGAGCCGCCACTTCGTTGGCATGCAGGATGCAGCCGGCGGCAAGGGCAAGCACCACGGCAACCGCCGCGGCCAGGCCGCGCATCCAGTTGCGGTATTGCTGATCGGCGCGCTGGTAGCACTCGTCGAGCATGGCCGTCATAATCAGGTCGAACCTGGAGTTGGCGTCGCTCTGCGCCTGGGTCAGAGCGGTTCCCGTGGCCATACTCGCAGCCACTGCCGTCAGCAGTCCGGCATCCACGTTGGTGGCCTCGGCCAGGGCCGCGGCGTTGCCTTCGCTCATGTGCAGCTTGATCAGCGATTTCGCGATCGCCTTCTGGCTGGCCAGGTCGGTACCGTTTACCCAGTTGGCATCGAGCGACCGCAGAATGCCTTTTTGCGGCAGCGCATTGGCCGGGTTTATCGCGCCGGCTTCCGGAGGAGTCAACCTGCAAACCATCTTTCGGACTCCGCTGAAGCCGATGCGATTGATCCACGGAAACGCAGGCTTGAGCGCCTGCACCAGGCCGAACGCCGCAGTGCCAAGCGCCCCGATGGCGCTGATCACCTGGGTCGTATTAAGACTCTGTAGATCGACGAACATATTCTGATCCTCCCCAAATGAGTTGTCTGAACGATACACCGCGGAAAATGGTGCGTAAAGAAGATTTCGGTCCAGAGTATCCTTGCTGAAACCCTATCGAGGTAACCAGCCTCCCGGTCCGATACAATTTCTGCGGGCGTTAAACGCCTATCGGAGGTCCCTTGAATTCACTCGCTCGCTATATGTGTCTATCCCTTCTGGCCCTTCCGGCCATTGCTTTCGCGCAGCCTCAGCCGAATCCTGTTGCTCAGCAGGCGCGTGTCGTCTCGCCGGAGATCGCCGCCGACCACCACGTCACCTTCCGGCTCTCCGCGCCCAATGCAACGAAGGTTACCCTTAACGGAAGCTGGATCGGCGCCACCGACCTGCCCATGACCAAAGACGACAAGGGCATCTGGTCCACCACCATCGGCCCGCTTGCGTCGCAGCTCTACGGCTACTGGTACATCGTGGACGGCGTGCGGGTGCTTGACCCCTCGAACTCCGAGACCGAGCGCGACGGCAGCCGCTACAACACGCTGCTCATGGTCGCGGGTCCCGAAGACGATCTGTGGACCTTCAAGAATGTTCCGCATGGAATCATCGAGCAGATCTGGTATCCGTCACCCGTGTTGAAGATGGACGCGCGCCGCATGTACGTCTATCTGCCCTCCGAGTACTACCAGAACCCGGCGAAGAAGTATCCGGTGCTGTACCTGCTGCACGGCGGCGGCGGCGATGAAGATGCCTGGACGACCATGGGCCGCGCCAACATCATCCTCGACAACCTGATCGCTGCGGGCAAGGCTGTGCCGATGATCGTGGTGATGCCCAATGGCAACGCTACGCAGTCGGTGTCGCAGGGATACGGCTACGGGCCGACACCTTCGCCTCAGCAGGTGACGGCTCCGGCGCCGAACCCGGCCGCGGGCGCGGCCAACGCGCAGACCGCCGCGCGTCCGTCGGCTCCCTACGCGGGCTCCTATCCCGAGAGTGTTGTCAAGGACGTGATTCCCTTTATCGAGAAGACCTATAGGGTCATCCCGGACAAGGCCCACCGGGCGATCGCGGGCCTTTCGATGGGCGGCGGCCACACCATCGTGACCACCAACAACAACCCGAATACCTTTGCCTACATTGGCGTATTCAGCTCCGGAGTGCAGAGCGCCAGCGATCCGGAGTTTCTGTCTCAACTGGACGAGATAAAGAAGGACGGCGTCCAGTTCTACTGGACCGGCGCCGGTGACATCGACATGGCCCACGACCGCACGGTAGCGTTGCACAGCGCTCTTGTCGCCAAGGGAATCCCGACTTCGTACAAGGAGATTCCGGGCCGCCACTACTGGTTCCTGTGGCGCGACTTCCTGGGCGATTACGCCGCGATACTCTTCAAAAAATAACCAACCGCCGCGGCAGGCCTTCGATCGGCTCCCGCGGCGCTTTTCGTTCACTTGGGAATCCTGACCGAAGGAGTTTGAATGAAGCAGTTGTATTGTTCCGCGCTTATCGCGATTCTTGCGTTTCCTGTGCTGGCTACGGCACAGCCGCAGCCGAACCCCGTTGCCCAGGCTCCGAAAGTTGTATCGCCTGAGATCGCCGCAGACCGCCACGTTACCTTCCGCATCTACGCGCCTTCCGCAACCAAGGTTACGCTCAACGGCAGCTGGATCGGCGCCTCCGATCTGCCCATGACGAAGGACGACAAAGGCATCTGGTCCACGACCGCAGGTCCGCTTGCGCCGCAGCTCTACGGCTATTGGTACATCGTTGACGGCGTGCGGGTGCTTGACCCCTCGAACTCCGAGACCGAGCGCGACGGCAGCCGCTACAACACGCTGCTCATGGTTCCCGGCCCCGAGGCCGATCTGTGGACCTTCAAGAATGTCCCTCACGGCACTGTCGAGCAGGTCTGGTACCCCTCGCCCACACTCAAGATGGACGAGCGGCGTATGTACGTCTATCTGCCGCCGGATTACATGAAGAACCCCGCGAAGAAGTATCCGGTGCTGTATCTTCTCCACGGCGGCGGCGGCGATGAGGATGCCTGGACCACCATGGGCCGAGCCAACATCATCTTCGACAACCTGATCGCGGCAGGCAAGGCTGTTCCCATGATCGTGGTGATGCCCAACGGCAACGCCAATCAGTACGTCTCGCAGGGCTTCGGCCTGGGGCCCACGCCTTCGCTGGTGCAGACCAATCCCCCCGCGCCGTTTGTTCAGACCGTGCCCTGCCAGCCACGGCCCGCACCGGCGTGGGAGGGCTCTTACACGCAGAGCGTGGTCAAGGACATCATTCCCTTCGTCGAGAAGAGCTATCGCGTTCTAACCGACCGCCAGCATCGCGCCATCGCAGGTCTGTCGATGGGCGGCGCGCAGACCATGGTCATCACCAACCACAATCCCAGCCTGTTCTACTACATCGGCGCCTTCAGCCCCGGTGGCCCGTGGAGCGAGGACAACTTCAACGAGGGACTGGACGGCGTCGCCAAGGCAGGCGTGAAGTTCTACTGGACCGGGGCGGGCGACACCGATATCTGCCGCCAGAGCACGCTGAACCTTGAGGCCGCGCTAAAGGCCCGCGGCGTCCCCACGTCGTACAAGGAGATTCCGGGCCGCCACTACTGGTTCCTGTGGCGCGACTTCCTAGGCGACTACACGGCGATCCTCTTCAAGTAGAGCTACTCTGCATCTCGCGGAGGAGAACTTCCGCGGAAGGGAAGCAGACTTGAAACAATAGCGGCCGCAGCTTAACGCTGCGGCCGCTTTGCATTGTGGCAGGGCTTTACTGCGTCTGCCCGCGCACGTAAAGGGCAGCTCCGCCGCTATGCAGCCCCTGCGAGAGCCGCATGGCTTCTTGCGCGGTTGCTGGAATCACTGACATGGGCGAGGCCAGCTGGAAGTCGATCTCAGACTCGGTGGGAAGATCAAGCGGCGTCCCGGGAGACAGGGCGGAGACCGCTGCGCCGGCCCCTGCTCCGGCTGCTGCGCCAACTCCTACCCGGGCCAGCGTGCCGAGGCCCGATTTTCCAGAAGCAGCGCCCAGGATCAATCCGGCAAGCGCTCCCACCGCCGCGCCGGTTGCCACTTTTTTCTCGGTTGACTTGGTCTTGCTGATGCCGGTGACCTTGAACTGGCTGGTGTAAACCACGTAACTGCGCCCGCCTAGGTCCAACCCGGTCAGTTGCATCACCAGCTCAGGGGCTCCGTTGAGGCCACCGGCCGTCCGCGAGCGCACCGCGACTCCGCGCAGCGTCGCGCCCCGGGGGACGATGATCGTTCCGTCGACCACCACATCCTCACTGAGCATGAAGGCCAGTTGCGCGCCGTCGCGGGTGTCTTTGGTGCTGATCGGCTGGCTGGTTCTGACGCGGAACAGGGTGTTCTCTGTAATCGTGACCTGCGCGTTGGGGTCGGGGTTGGACCAGTAGCGGAGTTGTGTTCCGCCGGTCGAGGGTGGTGTCGGCTGGGGCAAGCTCGTGCCCGGCGACGAGGGTGCGGGTGGCGTCTGCGGCAGGCTGGGGGGCGCCGACGGCAGGTTCAGCGCGGGCGGCGTGCTGGGCAGCGAGAGACCGCTGGAAGGTGCGTTTTGCGCTGCGGCGGCAACGCCCGCGGCCAGCCCGATCAGTGCGAAAAAGCGGCAGAAAGGCATAGGAAACATCATGGCTCCATTCCCTCCTGAGGCCACTTTAGCACCGTTCCGGGCCAACTGTGATGGCTCGTTTACCGTTTTCCCGGAAGACATATATATAATCAACTCGATACGTTTACTTGGCCGAATATGGATGCGAAGACTAGTGCTTCGCGCTGCGGCCATAGAGACGATTTCGCGCCCGGCGGATGAGATACAGGGCACACGCGGCAACGCTAAAGCGGCTATCTCGGCCGGTTCACTTCAGCTTGCAGTCGCCGGGACGATCGATTTGATTGAGTGCAACCGAGGATACTGGCAGTGACGGCCGCGCCCATCCGTTCTGCCGGACCTCTCCAAAAGTAAAAGAGATAACCCACATGCGTCATGTAATCGGAATCGATCTTGGTGGTACAGCAGTTAACTACACCGTCGTCGACGAGAAGCAGAACATCCTTATCCAGGGTCTCTGCGAGCATCCGGCCCGCTCGGTCGAAGGACCCGACATCTGCCTCCAGCAGATCGTAGATGGCATCGGCCCGGCGCTTGCCAAGGCCGGCATCACCATGGACGATGTTGCCGCCGTCGGCCTCGATACGCCCGGACCGGCCAGCGCCAAGGGCGTGCTCAGCGCCAAGGGCTCAACCAACTTTGTGCACCCCGACTGGGCCAGCTTCGACATCCGCGGCGGCGTTGAGAAGCGCCTCGGCAAGCCCACCGTCTACCTGAACGATGCCAACGCGGCGGCTCTGTGGGGCCACTTCGCCCTCTTCGGCACGGGCAGCAAGAAGACCTCCATCTCCGTCATCGTCGGCACCGGCTGCGGCGGCGGCGTGATCGTGGAAGACAAGGTTATCGAAGGCAAGAACGGCTTCGGCGGCGAACTCGGCCACGTGCTGATTCCTTACTCCGAGATCCCCGAGATCGAAGGCCTGCGCCCGCGCTGCAACTGCGGCCGCTACGGCGATCTCGAGTCGCTCTGCTCGCTCACCTCGATCCGCATGCACACCATGCCTTACCTGCTCAAGAAGAACCCCGATCACGAACTGGCCAAGCTGGACATCGCCAAGGCCGCTTATGCCGCGCGCGGTCTGGCGGTCAAGGGCGATGCCCTCTGCCGCACGGTCTTCAAGATTCAGGCCCATGCACTAGGTCTGTTCTTCGACGAGATGATCAACACCTTCGATCCCGACGCGCTGATCATCGGCGGCGGCGTGCTTGAAGCCAGCGAAGAGTTCAAGCAGTGGTTCATCGGCCAGATTCGCGCCGGCATGCCGGGCCAGCGCGCCGAACAGGTCGAGATTCCGATCCATGTGATTCCCAACGGCGACTGCGCCGGCGCACTGGGCGCCGCCATCGGCGCACTCGATCTGCTCAAGTAGCTAACCGCTGGTTACAAATGAAAGGCCCCGCCAAAGCGGGGCCTTTCATTTGTTGCATCAATAGATGGCAAGTAGTTCGCTTAGTACTTCGCCATCGTGGGATCGATCCGGTCTACCCAGGCCAGGATTCCTCCGGCCACATTTGCCACGCGCTCGTATCCAGCCTGCTTGAGGAATTCGGCGGCCTTCTGGCTGCGCCCGCCGGCCTTGCAGTGCACGATGACTTCGCGGTCGCGATCGATCTCGCCAAGCCGGTTGGGCACGTCGTTCAGCGGGATGAGTTTGGCGCCGATGTTGGCGATCGCATATTCGAAAGACTCGCGCACATCGATGATCTGGAGGTTCTCTCCACTGTCGATGCGCTGTTTCAGCTCCTGCACGCTGATTTGAGGGATGCCGTTGATCATTTCATTCCTTTGCGTAATGGGGGATTTCATGCCGCAGAACCGATGATAATCGATCAGTGGCGGGATGGTGGGGTTCGAGCCGCAAGCATCGGCGCAGTTGGACACAAGGCGCGGCGGCCGTGCTCGTGCTCGGCGGTCTTCTCACTCTTCTCCCTCATCCTCCATGTCGCGTGTCAACGCGGGTTCGATGCGCCGGCGAAGGATGGCCGTGCTCATCCAGATCAGGATGGCCGCGCCGATCGCGCCAGCACCACGATCGCCCAGTCGTCGCCGCTCAGCACTTCATAGCGCCGGTAGGTGCCGAGCGAGAACATCGACTGCCGCACCTCATTCATGCCGCCGATGGCAATGGCCGCCTGCACCGCCAGGCATCCGAGAGTGACCCAGGCCAGATACCGTACCAGCCAGACCATAGCGATGGCGAAGCACAGCATGAGCCAGGGGATGAAGGACGAAGCTGCGAACATCTCGCTGACGGCGAACAGCGGAATGCAGCACACGACGACCAGCAGCGTCCGCAGCAGGTAGCCGCCCAGCGGCGAGCGCGCGCTTACCCGCGCCGCGGCGCCGCCAGCCGCCATGCGTTCGCCGACGATTGCCACGGCCTGCTGGTAGTTCTCCGGCAGGCAGTAGACCCGCACCAGCGTGCGCCAGCCGTTGCTGAAGGCGATGGTGCGAGTGGCCGGTTCATATCGCGCCGTGAAGGCTCCGCTCCACTTGATCTGCTGATCTTCCTGGCTTTGGGCCAGCAGGCCGCTGCCCGCGGTTCCGGCGCTGCCCAGCGCCACTCCGGCCCAGAAGGCGGTGCGGTTGCCGATGCGCGCTGTGCGGTCGATCGTCTGCATCCGCAGGCCTTTGTCAGTGATTGCAAAGCGCATGGCCATACGGTTGCGGAAGGGAAACGCCATGATTACCAGCGCCAGCAGGAACAGTCCGCAAGCGAGGCAGAAGAGCATGCCGGCGACAGGAAGGATGACATGCCACTCGCCCTGAATGGCCAGCCCGAAGCCCACCAGCGCCGATACCAGCAGCCCCGCGCCGATCATCGCTTTGGCCATGGCCGCCACCATGAAACGGTTGGTCAGCAACGGTACTTCGATGTCCCACTCGAGCAGCGGCGCTTGTTGTTCGGTCACGCATCCTCCCCAGGAATCAACCTGACACCCATTTTCCAGCCCTTGCCTCGGCAGTGCAACGGCCCGGAGCGGTGGGAGGGTTGGGATAGTTAAGGTTGTCAGACAGCCGGATTCAGTTGATTGCGATGGTAAGATTATGAATCTAAGCAGTTTACTTGTTTCGACGTGTAAGTGTTGCATTCAAAAGAGTTATGCGGATATTTTCTGTAAGTGCCGAAAAACATTGGGCTTATTCCGGACAATGGCGAGCGGTGGGTGCGGGGTGCTGCTGAAGGGAAACTTGCAGTCACTTTATAGCTCGACGTGTGTGTAAGTGCAGAAAATAATAGGTTTACGTATTTGCGCTTGCAAGTGCAGAATATAAAAGGGTTACGGGATTTTGTTTTGTAAGTGCAGAAAATAGACGAGTTACGGATAGATGGTGTTTGCGATCGGATTGTCGCCGAATGGCAGCTCATAGGTACAGTGTGAGCCGGATCGGGCTAATTTTCGGCAACGAATGGGCGGGTTTTTCTGGGCGCTGAGAGTGCGGGCGGGCTGGCCGGGGGCAAGAGTTTTCTTGACACTGGGGATGCGGTTCGGGATACTGAATCTATACCGTCAGACAGTACGAGTGTATTGCTAGACGATATAGTATCTGCCTCGGCGCCAGAGCTGCCAAACGCTGCATGGAAGTTACTGGTGACAGGGGCCGGACCGCCGCATTACTGTCTTGAAAGCGCCCTTCTATCACGGTCTTTTCCCTGAGGATCGTGCCGGTCAGGGTCTGCCGGAGAGCGCAGGGGGATTCACTCTTTGCCAACCCGCCGTGAATTCGTGAAGGCATCGACGGCCGCTGCGCTGTGGGCGGTGGGCTGCCGCAAGAAGACCTCTGCCAACCGGGTGGTGAAGATCGGCTACGTTGGCCCGTTCTCGGGTTCTCTGGCGGCCTTTACCGAGCCTGACGCTTTTGTGCTCGGTCGCATTCGCCGCGCTATCGCCGGCGGCCTGGTTATTAACGGCCAGCTTCATCCCGTTGAGATCATCGGCAAAGACAGCCGCAGCGACCCGAACCGGGCCGCCGAGGTGGCCAGCGAACTCATCCAGCGCTCGAACGTCGACATTCTGGTAACGGCGCACACACCGGAGACGGTGAGCCCGGTAAGCGACCAGGCGGAGATCAACGAGGTTCCCTGCGTGACTACCGATGCGCCCTGGCAGCCGTACTTTTTTGGGCGCGGCGGCAAGGCGGACGAGGGCTTCGACTGGACCTATCACTTTTTCTGGGGCGCGGATCAGCTCGTCGACGTGTACACGAATATGTGGGACACGGTCGAGACCAACCGCGTGGTAGGGGCACTGTGGGGCAACGACAACGACGGCAATGCATTCGGCGATCCGGTCACGGGCTTTCCGCCGGTCTTTGCCGCGCGCGGATTCAAGCTGGTCGACTCGGGCCGCTTTCAGCTCGACATCAACGACTTCTCGTCACAGATCGGCGCCTTCAAGCGAGCCAACGTTGAGATTCTTACCGGCGTTCTGCCGCCTCCGGGTTTTGCCACGTTCTGGAGTCAGGCCGCCCAGCAGGGCTTCCGGCCCAAGGTTGTAACCATCGCGAAGGCGCTGCTGTTTCCGGCTGCGGTTGAGAGCATTGGCCCGCGTGGTGACAAGCTGACTACCGAGGTTTGGTGGTCGCCGCATCATCCCTTCCGCTCGACGCTTACCGGGCAGAACGCGGCAGAGCTTTGCGCAGACTATATGCGCGAGACGGCCAAGCCATGGACGCCGCCGCTCGGCTTCAAACATGCGTTGTTCGACGTGGCTATCGATGTATTGAAGCGAGTGAAAGATATCGACTCGCCGGAGTCGATCATCGAGGCGGTGCGGGCGACGAATACCAGTACAGTGGTCGGCCAGGTGGCATGGCGCGGCAAGCCGGTGCGCAACGTGTGCACCACGCCGCTCGTCGGCGGACAGTGGGTGCGCGGCGAGGACGGCCGCTACAGCCTGAAGATCGTAAACAACAAGCACGCTGAGGAGATTCCGGTGGAGACCGGGCTTCAGCCGATCGACTACTCCGGAGCGTGATGGATGGAAGTGCTGCGGATTGAAAATCTGAAGAAGAGCTTTGGCGCCATCAAAGTTGCCGACGCCGTTAACCTGAGCATCGCCAAGGGCGAGGCTGTGGGCATCATCGGGCCGAACGGCGCGGGCAAGACCAGCCTCTTCAACCTGATCAGCGGCAACCTAGCGCCCGATGCCGGAAAGATCTATCTGCTCGGCAAAGATGTGACCGCGATGGGAGCGGAGATGCGCTGCCGCGCGGGAATCGGGCGGACGTATCAGATCCCCCAGCCATTCTCGGGCATGACGGTATTTGAAAACTGTTTGGTAGCGGCGACCTCTGGCGCGGGCAAGAGCGAGCGGGCCAGCTACGACAACTGCGCCGAGGTGCTGCGCGAGATGCACCTGCTTGCCAAGGCCAACGTGCTGGCCGGCAGTTTGACGTTACTTGAACGCAAGGCGCTGGAAGTGGCGCGGGCGCTGTGCTCGGAGCCGCGAGTGCTACTGCTCGACGAGATTGCGGGCGGGCTTACGACGGCCGAAGCTTCCGAACTGGTTGAGACTCTGCGCGGCGTACACACGCGCGGCGTTGCGATTGTCTGGATCGAGCATATTGTTCACGCACTGGTGGCGGTAGTGAACCGGCTGGTGGTGATCGACTTTGGCGCAAAGGTGATGGAAGGCGATCCCGCCGAAGTGATGGCCAGCGCCGAGGTCAAGCGAATCTATATGGGAATGGAGGCTCACGATGCTGCTTGAAGTCTCCAGCCTGAACGCCTACTACGGCGATTTTCAGGCGTTGTTCGATGTGAGCCTGCACGCCGGGAAAGGCGAAGCGGTAGCGATTATCGGCGCCAACGGCGCGGGCAAATCGACGCTGCTGAACGCGATCTCGGGCAATGTGAAGACGCGCGGGGCCATTCAATTCAACGGCGAAGCGCTGGCCGGCCTGAAGCCGTGGAACATTGTGACCCGCGGCGTGACGCTGGTGCCGGAAGGAAGGCGCCTGTTCTCAAGTTTGAGCGTCGAAGAGAATCTCCTGATGGGCGCATACGCTCGCAAGGGAACCGACTGGACCCTTACGCTGGTTTACGAACTCTTCCCGAAGCTGAAAGAGCGTGCGCGGCAACAGGTGACGCAGTTGAGCGGCGGCGAGCAGCAGATGGTTGCCATCGGACGCGCTCTCATGTCGAACCCATCGCTGCTGATGTGCGACGAGCTCTCGCTCGGCCTCGCGCCGGTGATTGTGCAGGACATCTACGCGACGCTGGCAAAGGTTCGCGAGCGCGGTGTGACGCTGATCGTCGTCGAGCAGAACGTGCAGCAGGCCATGAAGTTTGCCGATCGCGTCTACTGCTTCCAGGAGGGCCACGTGACGCTTGAGGGCGAAGCCGCGAAGCTCACAGCCGATCAGGTCTCCGCGGCCTACTTCGGAAAGAGAGGCGCTGCATGAAGGCATTTCTCGACAGCATCCTCTCTGGAGTTCTGCTGGGCTCGCTCTACGGGCTCTTTGCCTCGGGCCTCTCGCTGGTCTTCGGCGTCATGCGGCTGGTTAACGTGGCTCATGGCGACTTCATCGTGCTCGCCGCGTTTCTGGCTCTCGCCTTTCTTCACATCACTGGAATCGCATCGCCGTTCCTGATGCTGGTGATTCTGATTCCTCTGATGTTTGTTCTCGGATATCTGTTGCAGCGCGGCGTTCTGAATCCCGCGCTCGGGCCAGACATACTGCGGCCCGTGCTGATCACTTTCGGACTCTCGGTGATCGTGCAGAACGGATTGCAGCAGGCCTTCTCCGCGGACTCGCAAAAATTGCAGGGCGGCAGGATCGAGACAGCGAGCATTCCGTTACCCGACGGCCTCGCCATCGGCACCTTCCCGCTGCTGACGCTTGTTGTTGCTGTTGCGCTGATCGGATTGTTGCAGTGGATTCTCTATCGCACCAAGCTGGGCAGAGCACTGCGTGCAACCTCGGACGATTTGAGTACCGCTGGGTTGATGGGCGTGAATACTCCGCACCTGTTCGGCATCGCCGCCGGACTTGCGATGGTGACAGTTGCGGTGGCAGGCGTCTTCACCGGCATTCGCGCCAGCTTCGATGCATCGGCCGGTCCGGCGTGGCTCATCTTCGCGTTTGAAGCGGTGATTATCGGCGGGCTTGGCTCGTTGTGGGGCACGCTTGCCGGCGGAATCATTCTTGGCATCGCGCAGGCGATCGGAGCCTACCTCTCGCCGGCCTGGCAGATGCTGGCCGGCCACGTGGTGTTTCTCATCGCGCTCATGTTCTTCCCCCGCGGACTGTTTCCGAGGAGGAGCGAATGAGCACTGCCATGACAAAAGTTGTCCAGAGCTCGCGGACCTCGCGCATCGCCGGTCTTGTTGCGATCGTGCTGATTCTTGCGCTGCTGTCGGCGGCCGGATGGGCCGATCGCGGCACGCTCTCGCTGCTGATGGAGTTCTTCTGCTATCTGGCGCTGGCGGAGATGTGGAATCTGCTCGCGGGTTTCGCCGGAATCGTCTCTCTGGGACAGCAGGCGTTTCTGGGCCTCGGCGGCTACGCGCTGTTCTTTGCCGCGCTGCGTCTGGGCTGGAACCCTCTTGAGGCGTTTCTGCTTGCCGGCGTTGCGGGCGCCATCATCGCTGTGCCCAGCGCGCTCGTAGTCTTCCGCCTGCATGGGGCGTATCTCGCCATCGGCACGTGGGTGCTGGCAGAGGTGTTGCGGCTGATCTTCTCTGAAGTGCCGAGCCTGGGCGCGGGCTCGGGCATCAGCCTGCCGGTCAAGTTCGCAAAGAGCGTACATCTCGGCGGGATGCATCGTGACGCGGTGCTGTATCTCGCCGCGCTTGCGCTTGCGCTCATCACCATTCTGGCCTCGTATCTGCTGCTGCGCTCGCAGCGGGGACTTGCGCTCACGGCGATCCGCGACAACGAACTTGGCGCGCGCAGTTCAGGCGTGAGGATCTTCTCGGTCAAACTGATGGTCTTTGCCGCGACCGGCCTCGGCACCGGCTTCACCGGAGCGCTGCTCTATCTTGCCAAGCTGCGCATCTCGCCGTTGGCAGCGTTCGATGTGAACTGGACCAGCTACATGATCTTCATGGTAGTGATCGGCGGAGTGGGAACACTGGAGGGCCCGATCGTCGGCACACTGGTGTATTTCATCCTGCGCCAGTATCTTGCCGACCTGGGTAGCTGGTACCTCATCATCCTCGGTGTGGTGGCCGTCACCGTCATGTTGCGGCTCCCCATGGGAATCTGGGGTACAGTGGCACGCAAGTACGACATCTCTCTGTTCCCGACACGGCGGCGCGTGCTCTTCGATCAAGACAAGCCAACAACACCCGGCGTTGCCGCGAGCAGCGCTGAGACGACTGCATAATGACACTTACAGATACATTCAATAGGACTATCAACTACCTCCGGCTTTCGGTGACGGACCGGTGCAACCTGCGCTGCCAGTACTGCGTGCCGCGCAATTTGCCCGCGGTCGGCGGCACGCGCGACGCGTTGTCGTTCGACGATCTCTTTCGCCTTGCTCGCATCTCGGTCGGTCTGGGAATTCGCAAGGTGCGCGTTACCGGCGGCGAACCGCTGGTGCGTCCCGGCATTGTGGAGTTTCTGGAGCGCGTGAGCCGCATCGAAGCCCAGCCTCAGGTGGTGCTTACCACCAACGGCATGATGCTGAAGAAACTCGCCGTGCCTCTGCGCGAAGCCGGTGTGCGCCGCCTCAACATCAGTCTCGATTCGCTGAAGACGGAAACGTTTGCTTCGGTCACCGGCGGCGGCGATGTGAAGATGGTTCTCGACGGCATCGACGCCGCGCAGAAGGCCGGCTTTCCGCCGCCGCAGATCAACATGGTCGTATTGCGCGGCATCAACGAGCAGGAGATTCCCGACTTTGCGCGGTTCGCAGTGGAGCGGGGCCTCAACGTGCGCTTCATCGAGTACATGCCGGTCTCTGGCGATGCGGGCTGGCGCGCGCACTTCATGCCGTCTAGCGAAGTGCTGGAGATGATCGGCCGCGAGCATCGTCTTACTCCGGTCAAGAGCATGGATGGCGCAGGCCCGGCCCGCTACCATCTGCTCGGCGACGGTCCCGGAATGGTGGGCGTAATCAGCCCCATCTCCGAGCACTTCTGCTCGCAGTGCAACCGCATCCGCATCTCGTCGGACGGCATGGCGCGCGGCTGCCTGCTTCGCGAAGACACTACCGACCTCAAGCCATTCCTGGCCAGCAGCGACGAGGCGGTTCGAGAGATTCTTACAACGATCATTCTCCACAAGCCCGAGCGGCACAACGTCACCGAGGCCGAGTCGCGCACCGGGCAGGGATGGGTTCCTATGTCGGCCATCGGCGGCTAAGCCTTTATCAGCTTTTCCGCTATTCTGCACCTTCGAAATCCAGGCAGGCCCGGGCTATGCTCGCAGGCGCGCTACTTCTTTGTTCAAGAGTGCGCACGCGAGATGCTGGAAAGCCTGCACGGCTTCTGAAGTTGCCTTCATTCATAACAGCACTGCATTCATTCAACCAACGAGGTACGTCTTCATGAATAAATCTGTTTCTTGCGCGCAGGCCGTCGAGATGATTCCCGATGGCGCTTCGCTGATGGTAGGCGGATTCATGGGAGTGGGTTCGCCGCACCGCATCATTAACGAACTGGTCGCTCAGAAGAAGAAGGATCTGACGGTCATCTGCAACGACGCGGGCCGGCCCAACTATGGCATCGCCCATCTCATCTCGGCCAGACTTGTGAAGAAGCTGATCGCCACTCACATCGGGCTTAACCAGGAGTCGCAGCGGCAGATGATCGCCGGTGAGATGGAGATCGAACTGATTCCGCAGGGCACCATGGCCGAGCGGATTCGCGCCGGCGGCTTCGGACTGGGCGGTGTGCTGACATCGACAGGCATCGGCACAATTGTTGCCGAGGGCAAGCAGGTGATCGAGGTGGACGGCAAGCAGTTCCTGCTGGAAAAGCCGCTTACCGCGGACTTCGCGCTGATCGGCGCGGATCGGTCGGATTATCGCGGCAACCTGGAGTATTCGCTCACGGCGCGGAACTTCAACCCATTGATGGCCATGGCCGGCAGGGTCGTGATCGCCGAGCCGAAGACGATTGTGCCCATGGGCGTGATTCCTCCGGATTCTGTCGTCACTCCGTTCGTATGCGTCAATTACATCGTGGAAGGGGCATTTTGATATGGACGAGAAAACGATTATTGCCAAGCGCGTTGCGCTGGAGTTGAAGGACGGCGATCTGGTGAACCTCGGCATTGGCCTGCCGACGATGGTGCCGCAGTTCCTGCCTTCGAAAATCGAAGTGTACTTCCAGTCTGAGAATGGAATCGTGGGCCTCGCGGCGATGCCGGCTGAGGGCTATGAGAACAAGGCGCTCACCGATGCCGGCGGCGGCTACGTGGGAGCGATCCCCGGCGCGGCATCGATCGACAGCGCGTTGTCGTTCGGGCTGATTCGCGGCGGTCATCTCGACCTGAGCGTGCTGGGCGGCCTTGAGGTCGACGAGCTTGGCCTGCTGGCCAACTGGATGATCCCGGGCAAGATGGTGCCGGGCATGGGCGGCGCGATGGATATCGTTTCCGGAGCAAAGCGCGTGATCGTGGCCATGACCCACACAGCCAAGGGTGGCAAGCCGAAGATCATTCCCGCATGCACGCTGCCGCTCACTTCGGCGCGCCGTGTGAGCTTGATCGTCACGGAACTTGCGGTGATCGAGCCGACCGACGAGGGTCTGGTGCTGCGTGAAGTGGCGCCGGGCGTAACGGTCGAGCAGGTTGTGGCCGCGACTTCGGCAAAGCTCATCATCCCGGCCAATGTGCTGACTATGCCGATCAACGTGGATGCGCAAGCGGCAGCTTGATCGCCGCTCATCTGAATCCGCAATAAGTAAACAGCCTCAGGCGGCGTCTTCCAGCAACAGGAGACGCCGCTTGAGTTTTGCACCTCGCCTCTGCTCCAATTGAGACAGAGCGCATTTGTTGTACGGGGAATGGAGCAACTATGACGTCGGCAGAAGCAGATTCCAGGTTAAACGAGATGCTGGAGCAGACCGAGGCGATGCACAAGCATCTGTGCCCGCGCCAGGTTCTGGGTGTGCGCATGGGACTCCTTGCATCTGAGCTGCTCGGCATCGAGATGCCGCAGAAGGACAAACGCGTGCTGGCATTCGTTGAGTCCGATGGCTGCTTTGCCGACGGCCTCAGTGCCGCGACGGGCTGCACACTTGGCCACCGCACGATGCGGCTGTTCGACTACGGCAAGGTAGCGGCGACGCTGGTCGATACAAAGACCGGCCGCGCCGTTCGCATCGCTCCGCGTGCCGACTCACGGAAGCGCGCCGCCGAGGCCGTGCCAGAAGCCGCAAACCGCTGGAAGGGCCAGCTCGAGGCCTACAAGAGCATTCCAAGTGAGCTTCTGCTTGAAGCTAGAGAAGTCGCCGTGAATCTCGATGTGGCCGCGCTGGTGGGCAAGGCGGGAGTGCGCGTGAACTGCGCCCGTTGCCAGGAAGAGATACTTAACCAGCGCGAAGTGGCGCACGAGGGCGAGACCCTTTGCCAGAGCTGCGCGGGCGATAGCTACTGGCGGGCGGCGGAGTAGCGGCGGTTACTTTGCCTTCGCGTACTCTTCGTCGGTCACCTGCTCGAACCACTGGGTGACCTTGCCTTTGGGCTCTTCGTAGATGGCGATGTGCGTCATCGATGCGTCCGGCGCAGCGCCGTGCCAGTGGCGGACGTTGGGCGGAGTCCAGATGATGTCTCCCACATGAATGGCCTGAATGGGCCCACCCTGCTGCTGAACAAACCCCGATCCCGCAGTCACAATCAGTAGCTGCCCCATCGGGTGGCTGTGCCACGCGGTGCGCGCGCACGGAGCAAACGTGACAGACAGAACGCGCGGCTTCAGGCCCTCGATGGGCTCGGAGAGCGTGTCCATCTTTACCGCGCCGATGAAGTGATTTGCCGGGCCGGGCGCGGTGGGAACTGCATCGGGGTGCAGGATGGAGAACGCGGGCGAGGCCAGATCGGGAGCCTTTGCGGGCGAAGGGGACTGCGCCGCAGCTACTGCCGAGATACAGACCGTGCCGAGGAATAGAGAGAAAAGAGTATTGTTCATGCGCCGCATAGCGAGCCTCCTCGAGTTCTAACCAACCCACGTATTGTAGGTCTTTGCGCGTGGTCTTAGGAATAGAGCACATGGTTAAGATTTGCTCATCTGTTCAGACGCCCTTCGGTCCAACCCCTGCACCGCACCAGTTGCGGCCAGAGTTTGCCGCGGGGAGCACGCGTGCGCAAGAGCAAACTGATTCGACCCGATTATGCTGAGCGGTTCCGCTGCATCGGCGCGGAGTGCGAGGACACCTGCTGCCGGGGCTGGTACGTGGCGGTCGATGAGGAGTCGTATAACCGATATCGGTCGCTGCCTGAAGGGCCGCTACGCGCGGAGATCATGGCCGCGGTTGAGCCGACGCCAGAGGCGGCAGCAAAGGCCGGAGCCAAGGCCCATGCGGCTATCAGGATGCGGGGGACCGGCGATTGCCCCTTACTGAACGAGGAGCGCCTCTGCCGGATACAAGCCGAGCTCGGTCACGAATACCTCTGCGGCACATGCCAGAGTTACCCCCGCACTCCGTATCACATCGATAAGATGGACGAGTGCTCGCTGTCGCTCTCGTGCCCCGAAGCTGCTCGGCTGGTTCTGCAGTCTGAGCAACTGCTCACGCCGCCCGACGGGCCCGGCTACGAGATCACGTGGAACGACACGACGCGCACCTTTGCGCCCACGCGCAAGTACTTCTGGCCGATCCGCGAGTTTACGGCTCGTCTGATCACGAACCGGAGCTATCCCCTGTGGCAGCGGCTGTTTCTGCTGGGCACTTTCTCGCGGCGGCTCGACGCGATCGCGCACGATGATCTGAAGCGCACGGTGCCGGAGTTTCTACAGGACTTCAGTGAAGCGGTGGATTCGGGTACGCTCAGGGATGCTATCGAGAGCATCCGCCCCGACCCGGCGACACAGCTTGACATGGTGCTGCAATTCGTCGAGCTGCAAAAAACACCGTGCGTCAGTACACGGTTGATCGAGTGCCTGGTGGCATTCGCCAGCGGGATCGGCTGCCGCCCCGGGGCCACGAGAGCCGATCAGATCGATCGTTATGAGTCCGCGTATCGCGAGATCTACGCGCCCTTCTTCGCGCGCCGTCCGCACATACTCGAGAACTACCTGCTCAACCAGATGTTCCGCCAGCTATTCCCGTTCGACACCGTCCTCTTCAATCCGGCCGCGACTCCCGACTGCGCAGAAAGCTTTGCCAGACTGGCTACTCAGTTCGCGCTGATCAAGGGCATCCTGATCGGAGTTGCCGGCTTCTATGCGGAACGATTCTCGCAGGCTCATGTGGTTCAGGCCGTGCAGACGGTCTCGCGGCACTTCGAGCACAGCCCGCAGTTTCTTGAAGCCGCTGCCGCGCTGCTCAATGCGCGAAATATGAACAACGCGGCTGGGCTCACCATGCTTATTCGGAATTAGCAATCGGGCGCCGGCAATCTCAGGCAGCGGTCAGGTCTATCAGCACCTTCAAGTTGACCTCGCGATCGAGGTCGTTGGCAAAGAAGGCCGGGGCATCGCCGAGCGGCACGATGCGCGTGATCATCTGAGCAACGATTTGCCGGTGTGCGGGGATCGCGGCTATCGCCCGCTCAAAGCCGCCGGAGCTGCCGATGCTGCCGACGATATTGAGCGACTTCTTGATCAGCGCGCCGCCATCGATCTCCACTTTGCTCTGATGGCCGAGGCAGACGATAGTTGCCAGCGGAGCGGCCAGCGAGAGCGCCTGCGTGAGCGCTGCGCCGCTGCCTGCCGCTTCGACGATGAGGTCGAAGCTGTCAGGCGTCTGGGGGAGGGCGGAGAGGGTCGTTACGTTGGCGAAGCCAAAGGAATCGATGAGGGCGCGCTTGCCGTCGACCGGGTCGGCGATGGAGATGGAAGGAATGCGGGCCTCAAGCAGCGCGATCAGCGAGGCGATGCCGATGCCTCCACCACCGACGATCAGCGCCTTCTGCGCGCGGGCGAGGGTCTGGGCGGGGATGCGGTTTCGGATGCCCTGAAAGGCTACCGAGAGCGGCTCGCTGAGGGCGAAGGGCTTCATGTCATCCGAGGCGGGGCAGAGATGCAGGTGCCGCGCGGGGATCGAGATGAACTTCTGGCAGCCGCCGTCGCGGGTGATGCCGCGCTTCTCGATGGTGAGGCAGTGATTGACATCGACCTTGCAGCGCCAGCACTTACCGCAGAAGATCGAGCAGTCTCCGGTGACCCAATCTCCTTCGTGAAAAGGGCCGCTCGATGCAACTACCTGGCCTACCCACTCGTGGCCAAGAACCACAGGGTAGGAATGCGGTGCGGTGTATGCGCCGTGGAAGAGCTTCACGTCGGAGCCGCAGAGCGCGACGTAATGCACGCGGACAAGAACCTCGCCCGCGGCGGGCGCGGGCATTGGCGCGTCGATAATCTCGACGTGGCCCGGAGCCGCAATCTGAAGGCTGGGGTTCGTCATGCGGCCGCCTTGAATCGATTGAGATAGGCCAGGCTCTCGGTGAGAGCGCGTTCGATGCGGTCGTTGTGGTGGTGCAGCTCGACGGCGATCGAGTGCCGGTAGTTGGCCTTGTGCAGAATCGCGAAGACGCTTGTGAAGTCGATGTCGCCCTCGCCGGGAATCTCGTGATGGTGAACGCGACGCCGGATGTCTTCGATGTGAATGTTGAGCGTGTACGGAATGGCGCGCTCGATTGCGCCGAGGTAATCGTCCTCTGAGCAATTGACGTGGCCGATATCGGTGGTCAGTCCGAGGCGCGGATTGTTGAACTTCTCGATCATGGCGATGGCGTCGACGGTCGTGCCGATGACGAAGTTCGGCTCCGGCTCAAGCGAGAGCGCGACCTTGCCGCCGCGGGCCAGCAGGGAATCTACGGCCTTCGCGATGTGATCGAGGGACTGGTTGCGCGAAACATCGGGGTGCGCGGGGCCGGAGTTGAAGTCGAGCACCGGTACTTCGAGGAAGTCGGATAACTCGATAGCCCGGGCGAGGAAGTCCACGCGCCGGGCGCGCTGTGCGTCGTCGGGATCGAAGAAGGTGGGCTGGTAGGGTTTGTCGCTGAGCACGGCGTCTCCGCCGGCGGCGATCGATGCGATCACAATGCCCTCGCTGCGGCAGAAGTCACGCAATTCGGTCAGGCGCTGCTTTGTCGCGGTGAGCGGATGCAGATGCGTGTTGTTGAGCATCAGCTCGACCGAGTCGTATCCGGCGGCCTTGATTCTGCGCAGCGCCTCGAAGAGTTCGACTTCGCGCAGAGTGGTGGAGTTGAAGCTGAACTTGAGCATCGGTAGCTCCTTCTTCGCCAGGGCGCTCTCGTGTCTGCTGCGTATTAGACTGTGGCGCCCTGCTTCTCAAACTGTAGTTTATAGGCATCGAGAACGCTGAGCACGATGGCCGAATCGACAAACACCTGGTGGTCGCCGTCGGGATTCATGCACTCGCCGATTCGCTTGAGCAGGACGTACTTGGTTCCGCCGTTTGTCTTCTTGTTGTCAGAGCGGATGGCGTCGAGTATCTGCGAGTTCTCGATACCGGCGGGGATCGAGAGGTCGATGCCCAGCAGTTTGCCGAAGAAGTGGTAGTGCAGATCGACGGTCGAGCGGGGGATGTAGCCGAGCCTGTGGCTGAGTTCGGCGGCGATGCACATGCCGCGCGCCACGGCGAAGCCGTGAGGAATCTTGCCGTGGGTGAGGAACTCGATGGCGTGGCCGAAGGTGTGGCCGTATTCCAGAACGATTGCATAGTGCTTCTCGCTCGGGTCACGGGCCAGAATCTTGAACTTGGACAGGATCATCCGGTAAGCCAGCTCATGAATCTGTATCCCGGTCATCTCGTCGATCGGACAATCGAGGGCGGTCCGGAAGAACTCCACCAGCTCGGGATCGGAGATCAGGCCGTTTTTTACGCCTTCGGCGATGGCGGCCCGCTTGCTGCCCACCGGTTCGGTTGCCAGGAACTGGGTGTCGCCGAAGAGAAACACCGGCGCATAGTAGGTGCCGAAGTGGTTTTTGCCGTGCGTGCCGTTGACGGCCTGCTTGTTGCTCAGGCAGCTGTCGGTGACGCCCATGAGCGTCGTGGGGATCTCGACATAATGGATGCCGCGGAAGATGAGCGCGGCGCTTAGTCCGGCGATGTTGGTCAGGCAGCCGCCGCCGAAGCCGATGATGAGCGATGCCTTGGAGACGCCGCGCTCGACCAGCGTTTCGCAGAGAAACTCGAGGGAGCGGAAGGTCTTTTTGTCTTCGCCGTCTTCGATGGCGATGGTTTCAACAGTGAGGAATGAATTGGCGAGCGACTGCTCGATGTCCTTGCCGTAGAGGTCGCGGAGCAGGGGCGTGGTGACGAGAAAAACGCGGTCCGGAGAGTACTTCTTGACGAGCGGTCCCAGCTCAGACAGGATGCCCTGGCCAAAGTAGTAGGGCGGCGCGGGATCGAGCGGCGGATCGAGCCGGATCATGGAGGTCTTCAACATTCCGTGTGTTGGATGTAGCTCGGTCGCAAAGGTCTCGATTCCTGTTGCCGCCATGAAGTGTCTCCGTTTTCTGTCTTGTCAGGCGATACAGTTGTATTGCCTGATGAATCGAAGATAGCGCTACTGGAAATCTATGTCAAGCGCATTTGCGCCTCGGAACAGGAAATATTTGAGGAATTTTGGAAGAGGGAAGAGGGGGATTTGAGTCTAAATGCGGCGCTGGAGGGCCTGGGTGCGATCGAGGATGGCTCGGGCGAGCGCGTCTTTGGTGGCGCGGAAGCGGTCAGTAGGCACGGGGATGGAGATGGCGGCGATCTCGTCGCCGGGGCCGCGGATGCCTGCCGCCACGGCGCAGATGCCCAGCCGGAACTCCTCGTGGTCGTAGGCGAAGCCGTCGCGGCGCACTACCTCGATTTCGTGTTCGAGTTGCTGGCGAGAGGCGGCCGAGTTTGGAGTAAGAGGAGTAAAAGCGAGCCGGCTCAGGATTTTGGCGAGCCGCTCCTGGGGCATCATGGCCAGCAGCACCTTGCCCGAGGCCGAGCAGTGCAGGGGCAGGGAACTGCCCTTCTCCGAGACTGCTACCAGCGGATGCGTGCCCGCGATCTGATCGACGACTACGGCTTTGTCTGTGCCCAGAATGGCGAGGTCGATGGTCTCGCCGGTGTCGCGCGAGAGCTGCTGGATGATGGGCCGGGCGAACTCTTCGATGCTGAACTCTTTGGCGGAGGCAGCCAGGGCAATGAGCGCGGGGCCGAGCCGGACTCCGCCGGCAGCCGAGGCGGCGATAACGAGGTTCACATCTTCAAGTGCCTTCACGATGCGCTGCACGGTGGAGCGGGGCAGGCCGACGATCTGCGCGATCTCTCCAAGGGTAAGGCCGTCCTGGTGCTTGCCCAGGGCGCGAAGGATGTCTGCGGCGCGGGCGATGACGCGGATTCCCGCGCTGCCCTGGTCGTCGCTCTCCTGATTTTGCCTGCCTGTAATCGCCATGTGTGGTTGCCTTATCTACTTTTAACACAACGGTAACTTGCGGATTGTCATTCAGGTTTGAAGGCGGAAGACGACAAAGGCAGACGGCGTAAGCTGCCTGCCTTTGTCTGTAGAACCTGATTCGTTTCGATCAGCGTGAGTTTTTGCAGGTGTAGGTTGCGCCGGTGCCGCTGCACCACTTTTCGTATCCGGCCGAGTAGAAGCCGGAGCCGAACCAGTTAAGCATGGCGGCGGGCACGGGATTGGCCGGACCCTGGACAAAGTTAGCCGCATCGTCGCTCGATCCCGTACCTGTGTACCTGGCGGTGTAGGGATAGGGGTAGATGGGGCGGGTGCGGTCCGGCTTGGCGGTTACTACAGGAGCAAACGAGGCCTCGGGAGGAATGCTGGCCCTGGCCGCCGCGGTTGCTCCGGCTGCCGCCGGGGGAACGCCGTTGGGAAGCGGTGCTGGAGCGGTGGGCCGGGGCGACGGGGGAATGTGCGAGGCGACGAGTGCACCGGGCGCGCTGCCGCGCTCCACCCAGGCCATGATGGGCGTGAGTAGATCCATGTTGAAGGGGCCTTCGCCTCCGCCGCAGTGATAGCCGCCGGGGAAGAGATACAGGCGCGCGAACTTGTCGGCCGCGTCCGCGCCCATCAGCGTGCGCATCGCAGTGTAGTAAGCCACGGTGTTGAGCGGAGAGATGTGCGGATCGGCCAGCCCGTGCCAGAGGATCAGCTTGCCGCCGAGGTCCGAGTAAGGCTTGAGGTTGGGATCGGTCGAGTCGTAGATGTTGTGCAGCTTGGTGGTGGCGTCAAAGGTGGCGCGGTCGAACTTGAGCTGGCTGAGCTGGTACGTAGTCGGGTTGGGATCGTAGGCCAGGAACTTCAACACTCCAGTTGCCACGCCCGGACTCATGATCCTGGTATCGGTGGCTGACTTGGGGATGTAGACGCCCTCCCATGCCAACTCAGAGCCGGGCTGCGGGCCGCTAAGGACCAGTTTGCCGCCCTGGGCATCGTGCGCACCCTTGAAGAGCTCAGCTGCAACGTGGGCCTCGGCTTCGGTGAGGCAGGTAGCGGGGTCCTGGCCGGCTTTGCAGACGGCGGCGGACGGATTGGGGTGGCAACCGAAGGGATCGGAGATGAGTCCATCCTTGAGGCCGTCGAGGGCATCGCACTGCTCAACGATGGCCTTGTGCAGGATGGGCAGGCGGTTGGCGAGCAGGATCGGTTTGCCGCTGGCATCGAGGTTGGTGAGCGCATTCCACCCGTGGTAGAAGGTGTTCTGGGTGATGAAGTTCATGGCGGGCGCGCCGGCGGTGATGCCGTTGAAGTCCTCGGGATAGCGCTGGGCCTCCATGAGTGCCTCGCGTCCGCCGTCGGAGCAGCCCATGAAGTAAGCGAACTTCGGCGCCTGGCCGTAGTACTTTGCGATGAGGGCTTTGGCGGCCAAGGTGGTCATGTGCACGCCGCGATAGGCAAAGTCGACACGGAGCTGGTAGTCGTTGCCGAAGTCGCCTTCGCCGAGTGGGCCGTTGCCTTCGTGGCCCATGTTGGTGGAGGTAATGGCCAACTCGCCGTTCTGCGCCACCGGGCAGCCGTCGTCGTGGTCCACGTGAACGCGCAGGTTGCCGCAGAGGCCGCCGCAGCCGGTTTGGACCAGGCGCTGGGTCCAGTTGGCGACAGGCAACTGCACGATGAACTTGACGGCCGGCTCAACGTAGCCCTCCACCTTGCAGTAGGAGGCCGGCTTGGCCTCGACAACCGCGGCGGCGGTGATGTGCGTTGGCGCGCCGACGGCGGCCGAGATATCGGCCTTGGCCAGAGCCTGGCAGTCGACGACCGCGGCCACTGCCGAGAGCTTGAGGGGTTGTGGGGCAGAGGCCGCCGGAGCTTGGGCGGCAATCAAGAGCGGCGTAGCCGCGGCAAGAAGGATTGCGGAGGCTTTTCTGAACATGCTGCAAGTCATGGGTCACCACTTTCAAAAACTGAAAAAATGTCGGTCGCCCGTGGGCGAAAGGATGGAATGAATTCAAGTTCGTGATCTTGCCCGCGCGGGCTTTTTGCCGCCGCCCGGCGCGCGGAATCCGGCTGCGAGAAAGACGATGAGCTGCTTGAGCGTGTCTTCCACCTTAAGAGGATCGCATCGGCCCTCGGAGAAGACGGTGATGCGGTTGGGTCCTGTTGCCGTGTAGTTGATGGTGCCGAGCATGAAGTGAAAGCGCCACAGAACGTCTCCGTAGCTTAACTCGGGCAGGCAGCGGTGCAGAGCGTTGACGAAGATGGTCGAGGAGCGGTCGAAGTTTTCGGCGACCAGCGATTCGAGAACATCGTGACGTTCGACGGCGAGCAGTGCACGCAGGCGCGTGAACTCCGAGAGGCCGTCGGCGGTGCGCGTGATGGCGAGGGACGGCCGTAGAAACGCCTCCAGGACTTTTTCGAGGGAGGGGGACTTGCCGCCTTTCGAGAACGATTCCAGCAGGCGCAGCCGCTCGGCGTTCATGGGCTCGCAGTGGCGGCGATAGAGCTGGTTGAGAAGGCCGTCTTTTCCCCGGAAGTAGTAGCCGACGAGTGCGGAGTTGACTCCCGCGGCGCTGGCGATATCGCGGACCGAGACGCGGGCCACGCCGTGCGTTGCGAAGAGATGCAGCGCGGCGGCCAGCAATTTTTCGCGAGAGTCGGGCAGGTCAGGGGCGGCGAAGGAAGCGGGCTCCTCCGCGCCGATGGCGCGCACGTTTTTGAGGCGGGGACTCATCCCTGCGCCTCACGGGCAAGGTCGATCTCGAACTTGTAACCAAAATGGCGGCTGTTATCGACGTAGCGCAGCCAGGTGGGCTCAAAACAGTAGAGTGAGGCGCTGCGCAGCGCGAGAGCGAAAGCCTTGCCCAGCGAGAATCGCTCGACGTAGGCGGTGGTAATCGCCTTGCGTCGCGCGCCCGAGGGGACGATCGAGACCGTGCCCTGCATCTGCACGCCCTTGATCTGCTTCCAGGTCTCGGCGTGGGGAGAGATTGAGATCGACGCCTGCGGCTGATGGGCGCAGTTCAGGCTGTGCAGCACCGTGCGCGAGCTGAACCAGTAGAGGCGCAGGTCGTCGTCGTGAAAATAAAACAGCGCGGTCGATCGAGGCACGCCGTCCTCGCCAGTGGTGGCGAGGACGAGCGTGGTTTGTGCTGTGAGCAGGGTGCGTACAGTAGCAAGCTGGGCGAGTTCTTTTTTACTCATCGATTCATTCTGCTTCATGCAGCCGGTTATGGAATCAGCCCGATCAACTTCCACCACGGGATCTCGATTCCGATGGTGAGGATGAAGACGAAGATGGTGAGCGGCAGGCCGAGCTTTAATACCTCAGACGATCCGTAGCCCCCCCCTTGCTCACCTTCTCCAACAAGAATTGCCATGTTGTGGAAGGGCAGCAGGTAGTGCTGGTTGACGGCAGTGTAAACCAGAAGCGAAGCCACCAGGGGCGAAACACCCGAGCCTGCCGAGAAGGCGATGATGGCCGGCGTGACGATGCCCATCACAGCCAGCACACTGCCCAGCACCATGTGAATGATGACGGCGAAGGCGGTGACGACCAGGGCAAAGACGAAGATGTTTGCAGGAGCGTGCGAGGGCAGAACAACTGCCGCCACCCACTTGTTCATGCCTGTGACGTCTCCGACGGTGCCGATGCCGAGCGCGGCTGTCAGGAAGAAGAGGCTGCCCAGGTTGACCTTGTTCCAGTCGCCGGGCTTGAGCACTCCGCCAAGGAAGGGCAGAGTCATGCCGAGCGCGGCGGCAGCGGCGATCCAGCCGGGATGGACGTGGTGGATGAAGTCCGTGACCCAGAAGACGACGGCGAGGGCGATCCAGCCGATGACCTTCTTCTCATTGCTGCTGGTCTTGCCGAGCTTCTCAAGCAGCGAGCGGACCTCGTCCTTGGGGATCTCGAACTGAGCCGGAGCGGGGAAGAACCATATCTGAATGAGGAAGAGCAGGACGCAGGCCAGCACGCCGGGCACGCCCATGTACCAGAGCCATCCAAGATAGCTGATCGGCACGCCGCCGAACTGCCCCATGGCAACAACGTTGAGTGTGCTGTCGCCGGTGAGCAGGATCATCGAACTCGGGCACGAGGCCGCGAAGACCGTCAATCCTATCTGCGCCGCGAACTTGGGTTCCAGCTTGGCCGAGCGGATGACGATGGCCATCACCGCCATGATCATGAACGACCGCGGCCACGGATGCGGAATCAGAATGCTGAGCAGGAAGCCCAGGATGTAGCACGATGCGATGATCGAGCGGTAGCCGGTGACGTACTTCAGGATGAACATGTAGGCGATGCGCCTGCCCAGTCCCGAGCCCTCAACGGCGGCCGCAAGCAGATAGCCGCCGATGACGAGGTACATCATGGGAGAGGTCCAGAGGCGGAAGACAACTGCTGGCTGGGCAGTGTTGGTGAGCACCCAGCTCACCAGCAGCAGCAGTGAGGTGTATCCGGGGTGGATGACGCCGAAAGCCCACCAGGTTACGGCGAGAAGGCTCAGGGCCAGGCAGTGCTGGCCTTGAATCGGAAGTCCCGCGGGGTTCGGCATGAACCAGATGCTGAGGCAGATGATCAGGCCAACAAACAGGCCGACCTTTGACCGGTTACGGCCGAACCAATGGGACAGTCCGGCCGGTTGCGGGTGCTGAGCGATTGCACTTGCTTGCGAACTCATCGATCTTGGCTCCTCTTGGTGCGCTGTTGGTTAGATATCGAGGGGCTTGGTGGATGGAACAAGATAGGGCGCGGGATCCACGTCGAGGAACTGCGCTCTCTTGAACTTGTCCTTGATCGGCCACGGCACCGTGCAGTCGAAGATCGTCTTGCAGGTCGTGCCCCGCTGGATGATCTCGTTGCTGTAGTCCGAGCACTGCGAAGGATCGAGAACGTGGCCGATGACGCCGGGGATAAAGATCGTGCTCTTGTTGCCCTGGTACCGCGTCTGCATCGCCCACAGCACGTCGTTGGTGTCGAAGAGGTCCACATCTTCGTCGACAAGAATCACGTTCTTCAACTCGGAGTAGCAAGCCAATGCCAGAATTGCTGCCTGACGCTGACGGCCTTCGTCGGAGGGAATCGACTTCTTGAACTGAATCACCGCCAGCAGCTTGCCGCCGCCCGAGGTGTGCGCGTACACATTCTGCACGCGTCCGGGCATGGCCTGGTGCGTGGTGTGCAAAATGCTGGCTTCGGTCGGAATACCGGCAAGGCTGACATGCTCTTCGCCCGGGCCTGCAACCGACTGAAGGATCGGATTCCTGCGCGTCGTGATGGCCTTCACCTTGATCAGGTTGACCTTCGGGTTTGCCGGGCCGTTGTAGCCGGGGAACTCCGGCATGGCGTGGCCAGTATTCGAATTCTGATCTTCGCGAACGGTTACGCCGGGCATGATCTCGCCTTCGATAACCACTTCGGCATGGGCGATCGCGTACTCATCGACCGATACGCACTTGACCAGCTCGACAGCCTGCCCGCGCAACCCGCCGGCGACTGAAAGCTCGTCGCAGCCGAGAGGTGTGGTGGGCGGCTCAAAGCAGCAGCTCAGATACACTGCCGGGTCGAGGCCGATGTTGATCGAGATCGGCAGCGGCTTGCCCATCTTCTCAGCCTTCTCGCGGAAGGTAGCGATGTGGCGGCCCGGCGCAAAGAAGACGCTGATGGTATCCGGACCCTGCACGCAGAGGCGATGAATCGTCACATCGTGCTCGCCGGTCTCGGGATCGGTGGCGCGCAGCATGCCCATGGTGAAGTACGGACCAGCATCTTCGGGGGTGTTGGTCGGCGCGGGCAGCAGCGTGCGAATGTCGATACCCTCGCCCTTGTGTACAACCTCCTGGCAGGCCGCTTCTTTCACGACCACGGGCGCCACGGGATGATCGAGAGCCTCAAGCAGCTTGAAGCCCACGCGCTCGGGCGGGCAGTCGAGCAGGTAGCCCACGCGCTTGCGAGAGGCCATGACGCCGACTGCGACACGCGCGCCGGGGAAACCCTTGATGTTCTGGAAGAGCATCGCCGGCCCCAGCTTGGTGGGCGGCAGTACCGGGCATCCCGCGCCGACGTGGCGGTAGACGGCCGATAGCTCGGCCTTGGGATCGACGGGCTCATCGGTGCGCAGCAGTTGGCCGGGGATCGATTCCAGCAGCTTGAGGGCGGAACGAAGGTCGGTGACCTTGGCGCTCGATTTCTGGGTGTTGCTCATTGTGTCCTCCATGCTCTGTGGCAGACGGCACACAAATCATCTACAGGCCCCACAAGCGCGGGGTAGAGGTTTTGCGTGCCAGAATTTCACACAGTTGTGTAAACCAGAAAAGTATACGCTGCGGAGTCAAGCCCGGATTGTGACCGGACAGACATATTTTTGGGGCAGGGCATTGGTGGCAGCGGGGGAATAATCCAAGGCGCGGATGGCCTGGACCAGCCGAAAAACAGTGCGCCCATCCCGCGCAAAGGCAGGATGGGCGCAACTACTTGAATCCAGCAGTTACTTCTCCGAATAGCCTACCGACAGGCAATACGTCGGTGTCGTATCGGCAGGAAGGTGCAGAGCGCCGTTCACATCGACATTGTGGAAGGCATGGAACCATGCGTTGAGCCCTTCCGATGCAGCGTAGAGGTAGATGTTCTGGCCGATGAATCCGGTGTCGACCTGCGCGTAAGGATCGTCCTTGGCCGGCGCAACAAACACGATTGCGACCGCGGCATGAGCCGAGGCATCAGGCGTGGTTGTGAGCTTGGCGCGCTGATCGCCGGTCGTAACCGGCTGAAGCTCGTTCTTGAACGGCTCGTAGAGATACACGCCTTGCGCGAGAACCACGTAAAGCTGAATGTCCTGCCGGTTCTGCCCCGAAGGAGAGGTGCGGCCGGGCTTGGCCACAGACGGGCCGGTATGGCTGGGGTTCACCATGCTGGGGCGGTTGACGCCAAAGCCGGCCCACAGCAGGTTTGAGAGTTGCTGCAGCGGGAGAGGCTTGTCGGCAAAGGCGCGGGTGGTCTTGCGATTGTCCAGCGCCTGCATCAGCGGCATGCCGCCGGTGCGCTGCGGAGCGGGCAGAGAGATGGTTTGCAGCGCCGGGGCCGCGGCCGCGGTCTGGGCTGAAGCGAACTCGGGCGAGGAGATAAAGGCGACGGCCAGCAGCGCGGTGCTGAGTGCGAAGAAAATACGGAAGAGATTGCGCATAAATTTCCTTTCGGCAAATCGGGCAGGCATAGGAGCCGCATGTGTGCGCGATACAGGCAGGCGCAGGAGTAGGCTGATGTCGCAGGCGATTGCTACCAATTAATGTACCCTGAGCCAGCGCCTGGAGAAAGCCGCGGATAAGTGGTTGACTGTCTACTGGCCGAGTTGTATATCGTAGTGTCACGCAATGAGTTGCCGCACCCCTTGGCGGCGCTCCGCACGGAGGAACGTTCCCAATGTCAGATCAGAAGTCCTCGCCCGTGAGCGAGATGTATCCGCCTTCCGCCGAATTTCTTGCCCGCACCACGCACACAAACCTCGCTGAGATCTCCAAACATGCCGAAAAGGACCTCGAAGGCTTCTGGGCCGGCGAGGCCGAAGAGCTCGAGTGGTTCCGCAAGTGGGACCAGGTTCTCGACGACTCCAACAAGCCCTTCTACAAGTGGTTCGTCGGCGGACACACCAACGTCGTCCACAACGCCGTCGATCGCCACGCCATCACGCACCGCAAGAACAAGCTGGCTCTCATCTGGCAGAGCGAAGACGGCAAGACCCAGCAGACCTTCTCCTACCACGCCCTCAACCGCGAAGTAAACCGCATGGCCAACATCATCCGGTCCATGGGAGTCACCAAGGGCGACCGCGTCACCATCTACATGGGCCGCATTCCTGAGATCGTCTTTGCCATGCTGGCCTGCGCCAAGGTCGGCGCGGTCCACTCCGTCGTCTTTGGCGGTTTCTCCATCGACGCTCTCCAGAACCGCATCTCCGACAGCGCCACCAAGCTCGTCATCACCTGCGACGGCAGCTTCCAGAACGGCAAGCGCATCAACCTCAAAGACATCACCGACGAGGCTCTCAAGCTCTGCCCCACCGTTGAAAACGTCATCGTCGTCAAGCGCACCGGCCAGGACGTTTACATGGAGGCCATGCGCGACCACTGGTACCACGACATGTGCGTGCTGCCCATCGCCAACGGCAAGTGCCCCACCGAAGTGATGGATGCCGAGGACCCGCTCTTCATCCTCTACACCTCCGGCTCTACTGGTAAGCCCAAGGCCATCGTGCACACGCACGGCGGATACATGGTCGGCGCATACTCCACGCTCAAGTACGTCTTTGACGTGAAGGACGAAGACCGCTACTGGTGCACCGCCGACCCCGGCTGGATCACCGGCCACACCTATCTCGTCTACGGCCCGCTGCTGCTGGGCGCAACCGTCTTCTTCTTCGAGGGCGGACCCACCTACCCCTATCCCAATCGCTGGTGGCAGCTCATCGAGCAGTTTGGCATCTCCATCTTCTACACCGCCCCCACCGCCATCCGCGCGCTCATGCGCTTTGGCGAGGCCTGGCCCAACAAGCACGACCTCTCTTCGCTCCGCCTGCTCGGCTCGGTCGGCGAGCCCATCAACCCCGAAGCATGGAGCTGGTTCCACAAAGTCGTCGGCAAAAACCTATGCCCCATCATGGACACCTGGTGGCAGACCGAGACCGGCACCTTCCAGATCACGCCTATGCCGGCCACTCCGCTCAAGCCCGGCTCCTGCGCCAAGCCCTTCTTCGGCCAGGTCGTTGAGATCGTCGACGAAAAGGGCAAACCCGTCGAGACCGGCGCGGAAGGCTATCTCGTACTTACTCGCCCTTGGCCCTCGATGCTGCGCACTCTTTACGGCGACGACCAGCGCTACGTCGATACCTACTGGACCAAGTTCCCCGGCAAGTACTTCACCGGCGACTCGGCCCGCCGCGACAAGGACGGCTACATCTGGGTCATCGGTCGCGTAGACGACGTAATCAAGGTCTCCGGCCACCGCCTCGGCACCGCGGAGGTCGAGTCGGCTCTGTTAACTCACCCGGCCGTCGTCGAATCGGCCGCCATCGGCCTGCCCCACGAAGTAAAAGGCCAGGCCATCCACTGCTTCGTCCAACTCAACCGCGGCTTCGAGCCCAAGGACGAACTCAAGGAAGACCTGCGCAAGCACGTCTCCACCCACCTCGGTCCCATCGCCAAGCCCGACGTGATCGAGTTCATCGACAAGCTCCCCAAGACTCGCTCCGGCAAGATCATGCGCCGCCTCCTCAAAGCCCGCGCGCAAGGCCTTCCCGAAGGCGATCTGTCTACGCTCGACGAATAATTGTTCGCCGTGGAGGAAATCAAACTCCCCACAATAATGAGTGCCCGAGTCTCATTCTGAGACCCGGGCACTCACACTCCAAGTAACTCTAATTATGCAATTGCGGCCAGCGCTTCGATTTCTTCGAGGTCAAGCGTAAAGTCGAATACCATCTGAATAGGTTCGCCGATGTTGTGATTCTGATTGTAGCTATCCATGTCCCACTTGAGCTGTCGACAATCTCCAACAATCTGCTGCCTACGCTGTTGAAAAGCAGTGGCCATATGTTCGCGTGGTGCTTGCCGCATGTCAGCCCAGAAGGCAGCCTGCTTGCCGTTTTTCTCGATGGTGGCAACATGCTTTACACGAACACGGCGCCCTTGTGGATCAGTAATAAACTCCTCGCGCATTGCACGAGCAATTTCCTCTGCGCAGCGGTCAACGAGCGTGGACCGCTGCGGCTCCCAAAGTCCATTCTCTATCGCCCACAGCGCTATATCATGCGCTGTGGCGGGAAGTTGATTTCCCGCTGCTTCATAGTTCCTTACGACGCGCTGAAGCTGTTCGGTATATGACATCGAGATCGTCCTCGTCGCTAGTGGTTAAACTGCACTTGACAGAATGCTGCCGAATCCGTCTGTTAAGGCCCCATCGGTAACGATGTTACGAATCTTTGACAACATTTCACGGCTATGTGAATACGGGATAGCCTTCCGATATTGCAATTGGCCAACAACAATGCCGGGGTGAATGTCCAAACGTGCTGCAAAGCCTAGTATTTTGGTTTTTGAAAACAGTGGGGACACTCTCGAAATAAAGTTATCGAGGTTTCCTTTGGGAATAGTAAAGCTCGCAGCAAATTCATCTGCATTCTTTTCTACAGGCGGTTTGCTCGTTACAGGAAGAATCGATTCACCTACCAGATCTTTATCGAGTAAGGCTCCTTCATCGAGGCCGTCCTTCTGCTTAACATGCTTACACTCGTGAAGAAGTGTATGCCAGAAGCCATCGATTCGATCAAAGCGTAACGTCAACGCAATTACGGGAGAGTGATCGTCAAGCCATAAGCACGCGCCATCAATACGCGTTTGCGGCAGTGTCTCGACGATTAGAAACCGAACACCAGCTTCTGCCAAGACACGCGGCACTTGTCGCGTATCTTCAGGATTTCGCAGCAGGTTCTTTAATTTCGATAGCGCCGACGTAAACGCATGTTCCGAATACGGCTTGACGTCAACAGACTGAGCAAGCTGGCGAACTCGAAATAGCCATGCTATTTCAGAAGGACTATATTTCTCATATGACGTTGACTTTCGAGCTGCGTGTGGAAGCAACACAGGCTGTTCATCAACAGAATTGATGTGAAAGAAATTGAGAATGCACTTTTCCAAGACGTCTATGTTTTCGGTTGGCTCAATCCAGTTCCTACGAACCATTTCCTTCACTGGGGCCATTTCATAAAGTTTTGCCCGACGTGCTATGGAATTGCTTGCATCATGCACAGTCTTGGATAGCTGGTATGAACTTTCCAGATTCATCCAAAGCTGCGCACTTGTTCCGAACGCCTGTCCTAAGCCCCTTGCCGTTTCCGGCGTTATTCCCCTTTTTCCTGCAATCAGCTCACTGACTAGCCGCGGAGGTCTGCCAAGAATCTCAGCGAACTCAACCTGACTCCAACCGCGCGCCTCGATTTCCTCCCTGATGAATTCTCCCGGAGGAAACACCTCTGCCGGAGTTCTGTCTACTGTTTCCACGCCCCTCACCCTCTCCCCCTGCAAAAACCTAGTGGTAATCTTCAATGCTGATGACAGCAATCACCTTGTTAGGCGCAATTCCCTTGAACTCGACAATCAGCCTCCATTGGTCATTGAGACGCATCGAGTATTGATGGCTGCGATTTCCTTTTAGCTTCTCGAAGTGCAGGGATTTCATCTGGTAGAAATCCCGTTCATCCAGCGCATTGCGAATGAACTGCAAGCGCTTGCGACAGGCCGTAACGACAGCTTGGGAATAACCGGCGTCATACCTCGTATCGGTTTCTAACCGATCAAGACGCTCGTCTTTGAAGAGAACCTCCATAGACAAATCAAAACACAATGACGCAAATATGTCAATATCCATCATTACACCATGTGTAATGATGGATATATTCGCAGGATGCGCCGGTTCGTTATCTCCAACAGTTATCCCTAGCCCTATGAAGTCAACACTCCCTCACCCTCTGGCGTATCATCATGAACGGCCCACCGGTTCGCTCCAAATGTGCGTTTGTTTCTCGCACCGGCCTGCTGCGCCAAACTTCTGTGAGGTTTTCATGACGAATCGCATCTTTCGTTCTATTCTTCTGATCCCGGCCGCGCTGCTCGTGGCCCTCTCGCTTCCCGTCCACGCCGAAGAGGGCATGTGGACCTTCGACAACGTGCCCACCAAGCAAATTGCCGCCAAGTACAACTTCACTCCCTCGCAGGCCTGGCTCGATCATCTGCGCCTTGCCAGCGTGCGTCTCAACGACGGCGGCTCGGGCTCTTTTGTAAGCCCCGACGGCCTTCTGCTCACCAACCATCACGTCGCCCGCGGCCAGTTGCAAAAGAACTCCACCGCCGAGCGCGACTACCTCCGTGACGGCTTCTACGCCGCCACTCTGGCCGACGAGATGAAGTCGCCCGATCTTGAAGTCAACGTTCTCGTCGCCATGCAAAACGTCACCGACAAAGTGCAGGGCGCGGCCAAAGGAATCACAAATGGCGCCGCGGCTCTCAAGGCCCGCGACGCAGCCATCGCCGCCATCGAGAAGGAGAACAAGGATAAGACCGGCCTGCGCTCCGACGTCGTCTCGCTCTACAACGGCGGCGAGTACTGGCTCTACCAGTACAAGGCCTACACCGACGTACGCCTGGTCTTTGCCCCCGAGCAGCAGGCGGCCTTCTACGGCGGCGATCCTGACAACTTCACCTATCCCCGCTACGACCTCGACATGGCCATCTTCCGTGTCTATGAGAACGGCAAGCCCATCCACTGCGACAACTACCTCAAGTGGAGCGCGAACGGAGCAGCCGCAGGCGAGCTGATCTTCATTTCCGGCCATCCCGGCTCGACAGCGCGGCAGGACACCGTGGCCGAACTCAACCTCCAGCGAGACCTTCGCATCCCGGCCATGACGGAATATCTCCAGCGCCGCATTGCAGCCCTCCAGACCTTCTCCGCGCAGGGGCCCGAGCAGGCACGGCTCGTCGGCAGCACCATCTTCAGCCTGCAAAACAGCCTCAAGGTCTACCTCGGCCGCACCGAGGCCCTCAAGGACCCAGCCATCGCCCAGAAGAAGCAGGCTGAAGAGAAAGACTTCCGCGCCCGCGTCGCTGCAAATCCTGCGTGGCAAAAGGAGTTCGGCACGGCATGGGGCCAGATCGCCGCAGCCGAGGAGATCGCCAAGCCGCTCGTCAAACGGTCGGTCTTCCGCCGCAGCGACAGCCGCCTGCTCTCGATTGCCCTCAACATCGTTCAGTACGTGGCTGAGACAAAGAAGCCCGACGGCGACCGACTGCCTGCCTACCACGAGGCCGGCCTCACGTCGCTCAAATTCCAGATGCTTTCGCCTGCAAAAATTTATCCTGAGACCGAAAAGCTCTACATGAAGACGGCTCTCAAGCTGGCTCAGGAGAAGCTCGGCCCAACCGACGAGTACATCCAGGCCATTCTTCAGGGCGGCGACCTCAACAAAATTGACGCGCTCGTCGACGGCACCAAGCTCGCCGACCCGGCCGTGCGCCAGGCTCTTATCGATGGCGGCGCGGCCGCGGTGGCCGCCTCCACCGATCCCATGATCGTCGTTGCCCGCCGCCTCGATCACATCTCGCGCGCTACCTACAAACTGAATCACGATCAGATCGAAAGCGTGCTCACAGCCGCCGGCGAAAAGCTCGGCAAGGCGCGCTTCCTGGCCTACGGCAAAAACGCCTACCCGGATGCGACCTTCACCCTGCGTCTCAGCTACGGCTCCGTCGAGGGCTTTCCCTACAACGGAACCGTCGCCCAGCCCATCACCACCTACTACGGCCTCTACGACCGCGCCGCCGGCTTCGGCAACAAGCCGCCCTTCGACCTCACTCCGCGTCAGGTGGCCAGCCGCGACAAGCTCAACCTTGCCACTCCTCTTGACTTCGTCTCCACGGGCGACATCATCGGCGGCAACTCCGGCTCGCCGGTCGTCAACCGCGCTGGCGAACTGGTCGGGCTCATCTTCGACGGCAACATCGAGTCTCTGGCCGGCGATTACGTCTACGACGGCACAAAGAACCGCGCTGTAGCCGTGCATTCCTCCGGCATGATCGAAGGCCTGCGCAAGCTCTACAACGCGAATGCACTGGCCGACGAACTCGAAGGCAAAAAGTAGCCGGGGATCTACCTCTCAACCAACCACAGAAAATCGGTGCCCCACCCTCGCCGCGTCTTTGTTTTTGCGGCTAGGGTGGGGAACAATAGCCCCTGATCCACCACTTCTCAACTCACCAGTACGCTGTCATCCTGAGAGCAGCGAAGGATCTGCGGTTGCCTTTTCCACAGCTCACCTGCCTACCAATCAGAGTTAAGATTGTCCCATCTTTTGGGGCAAGTAGTTGGAATAGATGAATGCAGAAACTCCGGCCATATGTGATTGGTTTGGCTTTTTCGTCATTTCTTCCCTTCTTGCTATTCTCTTTTGGAAGAACGTCCACAAATAAGGAGAAGGAAATGATTGATGCGAAGAAGTCGGCAGAGATTAATATGCAAATTTCAGAGCTTATGAAGCAAGTATCCAGCCGCCAGTCAAACATTGCTAAGATCGAACAGGAAAAGACGACTAGGGTTAAATACTATGATCAACAGATTATGAGTGAGCAGAATCAGCTTAAACAGCTCTACCAGAAAATCGACTACCTTAACAAGCAGTTAAGGTAGCTGTGGCTTACCGACATGTTTTCACTAATGCATCCCATTTGTTGGCTGCAGAGTATTTCTATGCATCTATCTCTCATGTTTAGCACCGAGGAAAAATGTCATGGCAAGCGATCTTCAGATGTGGGGAATTCACGCAGGTCGAACGGGCGATGCAAATACTCTCTTTTTACAACAAGGATGTATCGCTCTTGGTTGGCACGAAGTTGGTGATCTGAGTAAGCTTCCTGCGAATCGCGATGGGTTCAAGATTCGTGTAGCTGAGACATTTCCAAAAATGAAACAGGGCGCTGTTCCAGTAAGCGCCGGGCAGCTCTATCGCTTCGTCTATGAAACGAAGATTGGCGACATTGCTGTCTACCCATCCAAATTCGACAGACACATCAATATTGGAAGAATAATTGGGGACTACGAGTATAGCCCTAAAGAGGAAAGCACATATCCAAATCACAGAAAAGTGACATGGCTTAAGAGTTTGCCTCGCACCCATTTCTCTCTAGGTGCGCTTCACGAGATTGGTTCAGCAATGAGCTTCTTTGGAGTGAAGACATATATCGAGGAGTTCCTAGCAGCCATCGAAAACAAAACTGTGTCAATTCCGGTTGAACAAGATGAAAGTGTTGAACTCGTAGCAAAAGAAATTGAAGATCAAACTTGCGATTACGTCCTAAAGAAACTTGCGGAAGAATTTAAGGGTAACTCTTTCGAGGACTTTATTGCGCATCTCTTGCAGGCGATGGGCTACAAAACGCAACAGCCCAGGCGTGGCAGGGGCGCTGATGGTGGTGTGGACATCATTGCTCATAAAGATGAACTCGGATTCGAGCCGCCCATTATTAAAGTGCAGGTAAAAAGTACTGAAGGGAAAAGCGGTGATCCGGAGATCGCGGCTTTGTACGGTAAATGTAATCCAGACGAAAAGGCCCTATTTGTTACGCTTGGCGAGTTTACACATCAGGCCGAGAATTTCGCGCGAAATAAGCCAAACCTTCGCCTGATAGATGGTGATGAACTCGTAAGGATTGTTTACCTAAACTATGAAAAATTTGATAGTCGATATAAAGGGTTGCTTCCGCTCAAGAGAGTCTACATACCTGATCCGGAGAATGCATCGGAATAGTTCATCTGCGGCTCATTCCCGGTCTCGTCCGCAGTGGCGGATGAGGCCGGGGCACCACACCACCCCTTACACGCAAACCACCCTCACTCCCGGCAACCCCTCGAAGTCCTTCGCATTCGCAGTCATCAGCGCATAGTCGTTTTCAATCGCCTGCGCGGCCAGCCACAGATCGTTGACCCGCGTCAGCGGCGAGCGCCCAGACTGCTTCCTATACGCAGCCAGAATCCCGAAGGCCGTCGAAGTCTGGGCCGTCACATCGAGAACCGGCTTCTGTTCGAGTGTGCGCAGGTAGCGCATGCGCTGAATCCGAAGCCCCGGGTCCGCGCACGACTCCACGCCGAAGCTCAGCTCCCCAAGCGAGATCGCAGAGATGTACACCGGCTCCTCGCCCGCCGCGCGCACCACGGCCTCGCTCGCCACCTGCCCGCTCGCCAGCCCCACCCAGATCGAGGTGTCGAAGATCATGCCCACGGGTCACGCACCTCTTCGTCGAGATCCGGCCGGCTCTCCCGGAGCCAGGCCGCGCCATCCCTCTGAGTCAGCCTTCCTTCGAGGCCCGCTACGGCCTGCGCCGCGCTCATCGTTCGCCGGACCGGGACAATGTGCGCGATCTCGGTGCGATTCCGCATCACGCTCACCGTTTCGCCCGTGAGAATGCTCTCGAGAACCGCGCTCGTCTTTCGCGCCAGATCGGAGGCGCTTATCACCTGCATACGTTTACCTCAACGAAAAATACATACCAATACATATTATACATATTATTTGCGATAAGGAAGGGGGCCAAGTATGTGGTTGGTGGAGGGTGGCGGGTTGGGGGGTGAACTATCCCAGGTCCCCAAATGCGAGGGACCTGGGGCACCCATATTCTGTGTTTGGTTGAGAGTGTTTGGTTGAAAGTGTTTGGTTGAGAGTGGCGGGTTGGGGGTTGGTCTATCCCACCCTTGAATCATCCTGCCCATATGCCCAGAAGCTCTCAGTTATGCAGGCTGGTCACGTCCCATACGCGGATCGTCTTGTCGGCGCTGGCTGAGGCCACCGTATATCCGTACGGGCTGAACGAAACCGAAAGCACCGCGCCGGTGTGGCCGTTGAGCACATGCACCGCGCCAGTATTCATATTCCACAGGCGAACCGTAGCGTCGGCGCTGCCTGAGGCGAGCAGGCGTCCATCCGGGCTGAAGGCCAGAGACGTGACCGCTCCCGTGTGGCCGCTGAGCGTGCGCAGCGTTTCGCCGGAGCTTACGCTCCACACTCGAATGGTGCGGTCGTCGCTGGCCGAGGTCAGCGTCTGCCCGTCGGGGCTGAATGCGATGGCGTTCAGTGGCTGAGTATGCCCCTGGAACTGGCGCAGCTGCATGCCTTGAGCGGGATCCCAGAGCCGGATCGACATATCGGCCCCGGCTGAGGCCAGGGTATGCCCGTCGGGCGAGTAGGCCAGCGTCAGGATGCTGCCTCCCGAGCCAGCCAGCGTGTTTTCGGCGGTTCCATTCTCCGCATCCCAAAGGCGAATGGTTCCATCTGCGCCGGCCGTGGCCAGGGAATGGCGATCGGGGCTAAACACGATGGCGTTGACCTGGCCGGTGTGGCCGGTGAGAGTGGCAAGAACCGCGCTCTGCGAGGGGTCCCAGAGGTTGACCGAGAAATCCCCCATGCCGGTAGCCAGAACGCGGCCATCCGGGCTGTAAGTCATTGCGCTGACCAGTGCAGAAATTTTGCCCAGCGGACGGCTCCCAACTACCTTCCAGAACTGCACCGTCTTGTCACGGCTTGCCGACGCCATCTCCAGGCCGTTGGGAGCAAAGTTCACGGCCAGAATCGCGTCCTGCTGCTGCGTGAGAACCTGCGCTCCGATGGGGTTCGACATGGCGTAGTGGATGAGCAGGCCGATCGCCGCCACCAGGATGACTGCCGCAAGCGCTGCGAACGCGATCAGCCTGCGCCTGCTTTGGCTCTGCGGAATATCAACGATAGCTGCTGAGTCGCGCCTGCCTGTTTCAGAGTCCCGCGGAGGCGGTTCGATGCCGGGCAGGGGATCATCTACCAAGCGAGCCCTGTGCGTGTGCCTCTGCGATGCGTCCTGCTGTGCCGTGCCTGCAACCTGTTCTTCCATCGGCCCGGAAGACTTGGCGTGCAATGCCGCTGCAGCTTTGGGCTCCTGCGGCAGCTGCTTGATACCGTCAAGAAAGTTCAGCATCTCCTCAACGTTCGGCGGCCTGTCTTTGGGATCTTTTGAGAGCAGGCAAAGAATGAGATCGTCGAGGCCGCGCCATTGTGCCAAGTCGGGGCGAATCGAACTGGGGACCGGTGGCAGCGTGTGGAGGTGCTGCTGCATCCAGCCGAGGAAGTTCTCTGCCTCGAAGGCGCAGCGGCCGGTAAGCATTTCGAACAATACACCGCCCAGAGCGTAGAGGTCGGTGCGGCCGTCGATCTTGTCTGTCGGTTCGCCCCGCCACTGCTCGGGCGCGGCAAACTGCGCGGTCAGCAAAGCGGTTCCCGTGTTGGTCAGCCGGGTCTGCTCGCGAGTGGCGGCGATGCCGAAGTCGGCGATCTTGGGCGTGACTCCGCCGTTCTCGCGGGCGATGAGAATGTTCTCCGGCTTGATGTCGCGGTGCACAACGCCGACTGCGTGGGCCGCACCCAGCCCCAGAGCCACGCCGCGGATGATATCAAGCGCAAGAGCGACATCGAAGGGCTTTGGCGCCTCGCGGCAGAACTCCATCAGATCTGCCCCGCCCACATACTCCATGGTGAAGAACAGGGTGCCGTCCTCGGCAGGCTCGAGGTTGCCTGCCGTTACCACGTTGCGGTGGTGAATCTGGCGCAGGGCTCGAATTTCGCGCAGAAAACGCTGCGTCCAGGCCTGGTCGTGGCTCAGCTCCGGAGAGAGGAACTTGAGAGCCTGAGGCTCGTCGAGCAGGACGTGCCGGGCCAGATAGACCTGCGCCATCTTGCCTTTGCCGAGCTTGCGTTCGATGCGATAGGTTCCGCGCACCAGCATTCCGGGACGAAGTTCGAGGATCTCGCTGAGCAGCACGCCATGGATGGGGCAGGCTTCGAGCTTGTCAGGATATCCGGACTCGCACTGCGGGCAGATCTTCATGGAATCGCGCGTCCTCGGCGGAGTTACGGGTATGAGCATTGTTACAGGGCTAATTGAGGAGCGCAACCGCGCCCACAGGGGCAGAAGCTGTAAACTGAGGTTAACCTACGATGAAAGACACGATTTCCGATTCGCGAGAGAACTACCTCAAGGCCATCCTTGAGGCTGAGGCAGAGGGCCGGCAGGTGATTCCGGCGCTGCTGGCCAACTGGCTTGAGGTCTCGGCCCCGGCCGTGAGCATGGCTCTGAAGCGGCTCAGGCGCGACGGACTTGTCGAGGTGGGCAAGGACGGCATCGTGCGGCTCTCCGCATCGGGTCGGGAAAAGGCCTATAGCACCGCTCTGCGCCACCATCTGGTCGAGCGAATGCTCAAAGAGATCTTCGGCATGGAGTGGCACCAGATCCACGAGGAGGCCGAGCGGCTGGAGCACGCGATCTCGCCAGCCTTCGAAGCTAAGTTAAAGGAAAAGCTGGGCGAAGGGGCCTGTCCGCATGGCAATGCCATCTTGCCTGTCAGCCCGGAAGAGCGCAGGAGCAGGGGCGAGACCCGGCTCTCTGAGGCCGCCGGTGGCCACGAGTACAAGGTGGTAAGCCTGGAAGAGCGTGACCCGGATCTGCTTGAGTTCCTGCATCAGGCGGGCATCGAACCCGGAGGGAAACTACGAGTATCCACGCAGAACTACGACCAAACCGTTTCTATTCAGTTAGATAAACAAGCTTCAACTCTGGGCAGAATGGCAGCTGAGGCGGTATGGATGGAGCCTATAGGGGTGTAGTTGCAGCAGGAAACCACGATGCGAACATATATTTAAGAAAAAATAACAAAAATAGTTAACCACGATTAACCAACTGTGGCATACTGTGTTTGGGAGAGTTCCAAGCACACTTTTTGCCTATGTCGACAAACGCCATTCCGTTCCCGATCTCCGCCGAAGCCACTCTTTCCGTGGGCTGCTCCGGAAAGGTATCGCGCTCTGCCATCAACTGGCGGCGTCTGCTTGGCTTCTTCGGCCCCGGCTTTCTCATCTCGGTCGGCTATATGGATCCCGGCAACTGGGCTACGGATATCGCCGGCGGCGCGCGCTTCGGCTACACGCTTCTGTTTGTCATCATGGCATCGAACCTGATGGCCATTCTGCTGCAAAGCCTGAGCCTGAAGCTGGGCGTGGCCACGGAGCGCGATCTGGCGCAGGTGTGCCGCGACGAGTTTGGCGCAAAGACCAGCTTCTTTCTATGGGTGATGGCTGAGATCGCCATCGCGGCCTGCGACATGGCCGAAGTGATCGGCTCGGCGATCGCGCTTCAGTTGCTCTTCCACATTCCGCTGCTCATGGGCGCGACTCTCACCGCCATCGACGTGCTGGCGATTCTGGTGCTTCAGAAGCTGGGCTTCCGCTACATCGAGGCTTTGGTAATCGCTCTCATCGGCAGCATCGTCGCCCTGTTCGCAGTTCAGCTGGTGCTGTCGCGGCCCGATGTATTGCCGGCCTTGCACGCCATGGTGATTCCTCAGCTATCGATCGCGACTAACAAGCTGATGCTGTTCATAGCCATCGGCATCCTGGGCGCAACGGTAATGCCTCACAATCTCTACCTGCACTCGTCGATCGTGCAGAGCCGCAACTACTCGCGCTCTGAAGATGGCAAGCGCGAGGCAATCCGTTTCGCCAACATCGACTCGGCCTTCGCGCTGACCATCGCGCTGTTTGTTAACGCTGCGATTCTGATTGTGGCCGCGGCAGCCTTTAACCGTACCGGCCACTTTGAAGTGGCGGCGATTCAGGATGCCTACAAGCTGCTGAGCCCGCTCGTCGGAGCAGCCAGCGCGAGCACACTGTTTGCCGTGGCCCTGCTGGCCAGCGGACAGAACTCCTCAATCACCGGAACCATGGCCGGCCAGGTAGTAATGGAAGGCTTTGTGAAAATGAGTGTTCCGCAGTGGCTGCGTCGGCTCATTACCCGCTCTCTGGCGATTGTGCCCACGCTGATTGTGGTGGCACTCACGGGCGAGCAGGGAACAGAAAAGCTGCTCATCCTCAGCCAGGTGATCCTGTCGTTTCAGTTGAGCTTCGCCGTGGTTCCGCTGGTCATGTTTACCGGGAACTCGAGAATCATGGGCAAGTTTGTGAACGCGCGCTGGCTCAAGGCGACGTCGTGGTCGGTGGCCGTGCTCATCGCCGGGCTGAACGTATGGCTCATAGCGCAGTCTGTGGTCGGCATCTAGGCATAGCACTCTTCGCAGAGAAGGCCCGGCGCGTGTAAGCGGACGAATACCTCTCGCGCAATTCCTGATCTTGAATTTATTAGGGTTTTGAGGACTCCGGGAGCCATCGACTCGTGGTGTTATTGAGTCAATGGCGGGGACGACGAGGCTCGAACTCGCGACCTCCGCCGTGACAGGGCGGCGCTCTAACCAACTGAGCTACGTCCCCGGAGCAGGCGCGCAATGAAGCGCTACCAACATCATCAAGTGTAACAGAAGGAACGGCACGATACCGCTCCCTCCACGAGGAAAACTACGCCGAAAGCGATGAGCTTCTTGAGCGGCTTGAGATGTAGCCCATGTCCGCGCAGATGCCGCGCACGCACTGCAACAAATGGTTGGCGATGGAGGGCAGTTTCTGCGCCGTGACACGGAATGACGGCCCCGAGATGCTCACCGCCGCAACCGGCATGCGCTGCGCGTCGAGCACAGGCACGGCGATGCAGCGCAGGCCTTCTTCGAGTTCCTCGTCGTCGATGGCGTAGCCGCGGCGATGGGTCTTTTCAAGTTCCAGATGCAGCGCTTCGGCAGTGACGATTGTGCGACTGGTCAGCCGCTCGAAGCGGATGCGCCGGATTACGTCGTTGGCCTTCTCCTCGGGCAGGAACGCCAGAATGGCCTTGCCAACAGAGGTCGCGTGCACCGGGTTGCTGGCGCCAATTCGCGTGATCATGCGAACCGAACGCGCCGGCTCGATCTTGTCGATGTAAATCACGCGCGCCGCCTCGAGAATGCAAAGGTGCGCGGTCTCTTCTGTCTCGGCCACAAGCCGGCGCAGATGAGGCTGGGCACGATCGCGCAGGTCGTACTGCTCGATGGCGCGGTTGCCAAAGTCGAACAGTCGCAGCCCGAGACGAAACTTGCCGTTGCTGGTGCGTTCCACCATGCGATGGCGTTCGAGCACCATCAAAAAACGGTGGGCCGTGCTCTTGTGCAGTTGCAGGGAAGACGCGACCTGGGCGAGTCCGAGGGGAGTTTCACTTTCGCCAAGGAGATCGAGTACCGCGAATGCGCGGTCGAGAGCTTGCACTTTATATGTGCCTTGAGGGGAACCATCTCGCATATTGAACCTCTATGCCGACCTAAAGTATAAATAAAGCTTCTCATATGATGGGATGGGTGTCAAGAGATGAGATTTCGTACCAATCTACAGACCACTGCGCTGGCTATGCTCTTGAATGGCCGAAAACGAGACAGGGCTGTACCCTGTCACCGGTAGATCCAGAATGAGCACTTCCGGTTTCCGCACAGAAACAGTCAAGTATTGCCTGTAGGGGTTGTCTGGAGGCGTTGGTCAGCTCTGCCCGTCACGCTGGGGCATCAGGGAGTCGAGGACCAGCAGGCATGCGCCGACGACTACGCAGGAGTCAGCGACATTGAAGTCCGGGTAGTGGTAGTTGACGATGTGGACCTCGATGAAGTCGATGACCGAGCCGTAGGCGACACGGTCGTAGATGTTGCCGATTGCGCCGCCGAGTACGAGTGCAAGGGCTGTAGTCGTGATGCCGATGCGGTTGCCGAGGCGGATCATGAGCACGAGCACAACCAGCGCTGCCAGCGATGCGAACAGGACCAGCATCCAACGGACGGTCTGGGGCGACGCGGAACTGGCGAAGAGCGAGAAGGCCGCTCCATCGTTGTTCCAGTGGCTGATGCCGAGCACGCGGTCGATGACCGGAATGGCGGTGCCATAGGGCACATGCGCCGCGACCCAGACCTTGGTGATGCGGTCGAGCACGATGGCCGCTGCCGAGATGAGCAGCAGCCAGGGCAGGCGGGTTGGGCGGGGCCAGTTGCGGAGCAGGCTCATGCGGCAGGCTCCGGCTCAGGTGGTGCGATGTGCATCTCCTCGAGGGCCGAGCGGCAGCGTCCGCAGACGTTTTCCCAGATGCCGTAGCTGGCCGTGTCGGGCATGAAGTTCCAGCAGCGGGCGCACTTGGTGCCGGTTGCGGGAAGTGCCAGTACAGAGTTCGCGGGATCGTCGATCACGGTCACTTTGGATACGTTCAGAATTTCTTTGAGGCTGGGAGCGTAGCTGCTCAGCAGCGTGTACAGATCGCCTGTGACGCGAAGTTCCAGCTCTGCCTCCAGGCCTTTGCCGATGCGCTTTTCCTGGCGCGCTTCTTCGAGCTTGATCATGGCCGTATCGCGGAGGCTGAAGATCTGCTTCCATTCCTCGATCAGCGGTGCCGGATCCTCTGAGAAGATCTCTTCGAGCTTCGGGAACAGAGCCAGATGCACGCTTTTCTCCCGGTCTTCAACTGCGGGCAGGTGCTCCCAGATCTCGTCCATGGTGAAGCTGAGGATGGGCGCCAGCAGTCGCGTCAAGGTCTCGGTGATCTGCCAGAGCACGGTCTGGGCCGAGCGGCGGGCAGGGTTCGAGGGCGCAAAGGTGTACATGCGGTCTTTGAGCACGTCGAGATAGAAGTTGCTCAGGTCGACGACAGCGAACTCGTTGACGGCCTGGTAGACGCGGTGGAACTCGAAACGCTCGTACCAGGCGAGGATATTCCCGGCGAGGTCGCGAGTCTTGGCGAGCATGTAGCGGTCGAGCGGCGTGAGGTCGGCCTCGGCGACGCGGTCGGTCGTTGGGTTGAAGCCGGAGATGTTGCCGAGCAGGAAGCGGAAGGTGTTGCGGAGCTTTTTGTAGAGCTCGGCGCAGCGGGCCATCAGGTTTTCGCTGGCGGCCATGTCTTCGCGGAAGTCAACGGAGGCGACCCAGAGGCGCACGATCTCGCCGCCCATGCGGTTGGCGATGTCAACGGGATCGACGCCGTTGCCCAATGATTTCGACATGGCGCGGCCCTGCTCGTCGAGCGTCCAGCCGGCGGTGGCGACGTTCGAGTAGGGTGCGCGGCCACGCAGGGCTACCGAGGTGAGCAGAGAAGAGTGGAACCAGCCGCGGTGCTGATCGCCACCTTCGAGGTACAGAACCTTCGTCTCTCCGCCCTTCTGGAAGTCTTTGTAGATCGTGCTCAGCGAATCGTCAGACTCGCAGACGGCCTTCCAGGTGACGCCGGAGTCGAACCAGACGTCGAGGATGTTGGTCTCTTTGCGGAACTCGGCGCAGCCGCAGTGGGCGCACTTGGTTCCGGCCGGCAGCAGGGCGCTGACATCGGTGGTGTGCCAGCTCTCGGCGCCTTCCTGCTCAAACAGTTCGACGATCTTCTTGTTGAGCGCTGCATCGACGATGGGTTCGTTGCACTCTTCGCAGAGGAAGACGGCGATAGGCACGCCCCAGATGCGCTGGCGGCTGATGCACCAATCCGGGCGGGTGGCGATCATGTTGGTGATGCGCTCCTTGCCCCATGCCGGATCCCAGACAACCTTGTCGATCTCTTCGATGGAGAGCTGGCGGAAGCTGACATCTGAGCCGTCGGCGCGCTTCATCGGCGTCTCAAGCGAGATGAACCACTGCTCGGTGGCGCGGAAGATGACGGGATGGTGGCAGCGCCAGCAGTGGGGGTAGGAGTGTTCGAGAGGATCGCCGCCCATGAGTGCGCCGCGCTCTTCGAGCATGGCTACGATCACCGGGTTTGCCTTCCACACATTCATGCCGTCCCATGCCGGGGGCGTGGGCGAGTTCCAGGCATCTTGATCGACGTGGAGGTGGCCGCCGGCATCGACGCGGCAGATGGGGTCCAGACCATACTTCTGGCCGGTGAAGAAGTCGTCCGCGCCGTGGCTGGGAGCGGTGTGGACCGCGCCGGTGCCGGTGTCGGCGGTGACGTAGGTGGCCAGCGTGCCGAGGACGCTGCGCTCCAGGAAGGGGTGCTGGAAGGTGACGCGATCGAGGGCTGCGCCTTTGAAGCGGGCGATTTCTTTGGCGTCGGCGAGCGTTTTGCAGGCCTGCTTGACGGATTCGGCGAGGGAGGCGGCGACGATGTAGACGGTTGGGGGCTTACCTTCCCAGGTGCCCAAATGCGAGGCACCTGGGGCAGCCGCTTCTGTGGTTGGTATAGTACCCGCATCTGTGGTTGGTTTGGCGACGACTTCCAGAGCCACGTACTCGAAGTCGGGATGAAATGCGACGGCGAGGGACGCGGGCAGGGTCCAGGGCGTCGTGGTCCAGATGATTGTGTAGAGGTCGCGGCCGGCGAGCTTGGCATCGATGGCTTCAGGCGCGCTGGTGAGCTTGTAGCGCACATAGACCGAGGGGCTGGTGTGCTGCGCATACTCCACCTCGGCCTCGGCCAGGGCGGTGCGATCGTGGATGCACCAGTAGACCGGCTTGAGTCCGCGGTAGACGAAGCCGCCTTCGAGGAATCCATAAAACGCTTCGAGTGTGCGGGCCTCAAAGGGCCGCGTCATGGTGCGGTAGGGATCGTTCCAGCGGCCGAGGATGCCGATGCGCTCAAACTGCGAGGTCTGGAGATCGACGTACTTCTGCGCGTACTCGCGGCATGCGCGGAGCACCGATGGCACAGGCATCTCAAGCTTTTTGTGGCCGAGCTTCTCGTCGACTTTGATCTCGATGGGCAGGCCGTGGCAGTCGTATCCCGGGACGTAGGGGGAGTCGAAGCCGGCCATGGTCTTCGATTTGACGACGAAGTCCTTGAGGCCCTTGTTCAGCGCGTGGCCCAGGTGGATGGGTCCGTTGGCGTAGGGCGGTCCGTCGTGGAGCAGGAAGGCAGGCTGACCAGCCCGGGCCTTGCGAATCTCCTCGTAGAGGCGCATCTCGGCCCATCGGGCGAGCCGGTGCGGCTCGTTCTGGGGCAGGTTGGCCTTCATGGAGAAGGTGGTCTGAGGCAGCGTGAGGGTCGCCTTGAGCTCCTGCGGAGAGGGCATTGTTACTCCATAACGTAAAAAAGTTGTTCGTAGTTAAGTTTAACCGGTTGGAAGGAAATTGCAGGTGACTTGTAGGGGGGCTGGCGCGTCTATTAAATATGGGATCCCCCGATAGGCCGAAATATGAGTCTTTGGAGGAAACGGCAGGGTTGACCGCTCCGGACGGAGCCAAGACAAACTCGACCGCCATCAAGCATAATGAACCGATGGGCCAGATTCCGAGTGGGCGAAGGGCAGCCGCCGAAGAGCTTCCCAGGGGCAGGCATCTGTCCGAAGACGATGAAGGAATCAAGCCGGCAAGAGATATGTCCACAGATTTGCTGACACAGACCGATTCAGCCGCCGAAGGCGTGGCTGCGCTCGAAAGCCACGAGCTGGATAATTTTCTGGGCAAGGCCTTCGACGAGCAGTCCACCTGGGCCGGGCTCTGGGAGAGCATCCGCGACGTCTTTTTCCCTCCCCCAAAGCTGCCGCCTCTTGAACTGACCTCGACCCCGATCGACGTGCCCGACCCCATGGCGGTGAAGACCAATCCGTGGGCGGTAGGCATCAGTTCGTTCATCAACCTGAGCATCGCCGCGATTCTGCTGTTTTTCGTGGGCCGGGCTGTGATTCAGAAGATCAAGGAGCCCGAGGTCCTAACTCAGCTGGACGTGAGCGAGTATCAGGGCAAGTTGAAAGAGAGCGCCGGCGGTGGCGGTGGCGGCGGCGACCGCAGTATTGTGGATGCCAGCAAGGGCAAGTTGCCCAAGATTGAAAAAGACCCTGTGCTTGCTCCGCAGGTGCAGACTTACGAGAAGCCAAAGCTGGCCTTTGAGCCCGCGATTAATGTGCAGCCCGACATTCAGCTGCCCAACGATCCCATGCTTCCGAATATCGGCGTCAAGTCCGGCGTGAACGTGGTTCTTTCGAACGGCTCCGGTTCGGGCGGCGGAATGGGTTCAGGCTCGGGCGGCGGACTCGGCTCCGGTAACGGCACCGGCTACGGCCCTGGCTCCGGCTGGAATACCGGTGGAGGTCTGGCCCGCATCGGCGGCGACGTTTCGGCCCCGGTGCTGGTGAACAAGGTTGAGGCGGAGTTCAGCGACGAGGCCCGCCGGGCCAAGTACCAGGGCGTGGTCCTGGTCGGCCTGATCGTGGACGCGCAGGGCAATCCGCAGAACGTGCACATTATCCGGCCGCTGGGCATGGGGTTGGACGAGAAGGCGCTGGAGGCGGTACGCCAGTATCGCTTCAAGCCGGCACTCAAGGGCGGCAAGACCCCGGTGGCGGTGCCGCTGTCCATCGAGATCGACTTCAGATTGTTCTAGTTAGTTCAAAATCAACTGCCGGGGGCGGAGCGCGAAGGCGTTCCGCCCTTTGATTTTTTGGGTGCTTATTCCACTCAATTCAGACTAAAGCGGTCCTCTGGCTCGCCGATAAACTAAGCAACCTGGCGCGCCGGGATGGATCGGCCTGCGCCTGGTACCGAGGGATGCATGATCTCAATTAGAAAGTTTATGGACGGCGCTCCCCCGGCTGAATCTGGGCCCCTTAAAGCACAGGACAAGGGTCTGCTTCAGGCGGTTCTGGGAGCGTTTGGGGCATCGCTAAAGGCGATGGGCAATGCCAGCTACGAGGCCTGCCCGGGAGTGGGCGATGCGCTGAAGCGGAAGCTGGCCGAGGCTGGCTCGAATCTTTCTTCGCCGATGAGCAGTGAGCAGGTGGAGGCCGCCGGTCAGACTATCGAACAGGAGTTGAGTGCGTGGGGCAAGAGCACCGCCGGGCACCTGCAGCAGACGGCAGGAGAGGTGCGGGAACTGCTGCTGACCATGGCGCGCACAGCAGAGTCCGTGGGCACGCGCGACCAGCGCTTCGCAGGTCAGATAAGCGAAGTTACGGAGCGGCTGGCGCGCATCGCCACGCTTGACGACCTCAGTCATATCCGCACTTCCATCGCGCGCAGCGCAAGCGAGTTGAGAGGCTCGATTGAGCGCATGGCGGCCGAGGGCAAGGCGGCAGTCGATGAGTTGAAGAAGCAGGTAAAGACCTATCAGACAAAGCTCGACGAGGCCGAGGAACAGGCTTCGCGCGACGCACTGACGCGGGTGCGCAACCGCATGAGCGTGGAGAGTTTGATCGAGGCGAAAATCACAGCGGGCAAGCCCTTCACCGTAGCCATGATCGACATGGACGGCTTCAAAAAGGTCAACGACAAACACGGACATCAGGCCGGGGATGAACTGCTGGTGCAGTTTGCCACGGAGCTGCGTTCGGCATGCCGATCGACGGATGTTGTCGGGCGCTGGGGCGGCGACGAGTTTGTACTGATGATTGAAAGCGGGCTGGACGAATCGACGGCGCAGGTCGACAGGCTCAGACCCTGGATCTGCGGCGACTATGCGGTGAAAGGCCGCGACGGAGAGGTCAAGCTGCACGTCGAGGCCTCCATCGGCCTGGCCGAGCACCGGCCGCCGGAGCCGCTCAAGGAACTGATGGCCCGGGCTGACGAAGCCATGTACGAGAACAAGGCCGAGCGCAAACGCGAGACCGCCGTTGAGAGCCAGTCACGACCTCTCCAGCGTGCCTCGTAGCAGCAACAGGGAACTCCGCGCGCGCATTGGACGTATCCTCGTGTGAGGGAGTACCAATATGGGCGTTTATTGCATGCAATGTGGCACGGCGCTGCCGACCGGCGCCCTCTTTTGCTCCAACTGCGACACGGCGGTACATGCCGCGCCATCCGGAGCGCCAACTCCGCTAAGCCGTCCGCTTGCGGGCCGCCAGATCGCCGGAGTCTGCGCCGCGCTGGCCCGCTCCTATGGCTGGGATATAGCCGCGGTGCGCGTCATCGCCGTCGTGATTACTGTGCTGTCGAGCGGGCTGATGGGCATCGCCTATCTCGCCGCATGGATCGGCATCCCTGCGGATGCTCCGGGTGCGCCCGGGGTGTATCCTCCGGGAGTATGACTTCATCCGGTGAATTCTGCTGCACGAGGCTGAACTATCGCGACATCGGATCGGGCCGTCCGGTCTTTTTCCTGCATCCCACACCTTTCAACAGTGAGTTCTGGCTGCCGCTCGTCGAGCGTCTGCCCGGAGTTCGCGCCATCGTTCCCGACCTGCGCGGCCACGCCGGTTCCGAACTGGGCGCGGATCTGCCTGTGGGTTTGTTCAATTGTGTACCGGATGCGCCTGTGGTTACCATGGCGCAGCATGCGGCCGATGTGCTGGCACTGGCCGATTCGCTCAAACTCGACAAGCCGATCTTTGTGGGCTGCTCCATCGGCGGCTATATTCTGCTTGAAATGTGGCGGCGCGCGCCGGAGCGGATGCGGGCCATCGGCTTTATCGGCTCAAAGCCGCAGCCCGATGCCGAGATCAACCATGAAAAGCGCGAGGCGACGATTGCACTGGCACGGTCGGGAGGCCTCGATGCGATTCTCGATGCCAGCATCGTGGGGCTGGTGGGCGCTACGACACGCGCCGATCGTCCCGAGATAGCGGCCGCGATGCGCGCGCAGATTCGGATCACTGCCGAGGCGCTGGTGGCTGTGCAGGCGGGCCTGGCGCTGCGGCCGGATTCGCTGCCCACCGTGGCGACGATCTCCGTTCCCGTGCTGGCTGTGACCGGCGACGAGGATTCGACTTCGACGGTGGAAGAGATGGCTGCATTTCAGGCGGCTCCGGGCGGATGCCGGCACGAGATACTGGCGAAGGCAGGTCACACGGTAGCCTATGAGCAGCCAGACGCCGTGGCCGCGATCGTTCGTGAGTGGCTCGGATCGATTGGTTGAGAGTTTCTAGCTGTGCGTGGAAGAATACAGTTTTCCAGGAGGATTTAGGTGAAGACGATGAATCGCAGAACGGCACTGGGCGCAATTCCAGCCGCGGCTTTTAGCGGGCTGGCTCTGGCACAGCTTGCGGTAGCACAGAGCGCGGGCACGCAGACGGCGGAAGATTTTCTGGTGATGAGCGCCGAGAGCCTCGCCGCCGACATCAAGGCGCTGATGGCCGAGCCCGGATCGAAACGGCTCTTTGCCGACAAGAACTTCCTGCTCGACCTGTGGGTTGAAAAGGCCAAGAGCGCCAAGGAGTACGAGTGGCACGATCGCCGCGATCACATCATCGTGATTCTGGACGGCGAGACGGACTACGAACTCGGCGGCAAGCCCGAGGGCACGCACGCCAATGGGCCGGGTGAGTGGCTGGCCCCCTCCTGCCCCGGCGCAAAGAAGGTAACGCTCAAAAAGGGCGACACCCTCGTCATCCGGCGCGGCGTGGCGCATAAGCGTTCGACCGCGGGCTACGTTGTGCTTACGCTGGCCGCGCCGCTGACTCCTGCTTAGGAGCGGCGCGCCTAGTAAACTGCAAGGTATGACGAAGCGAATCGGCGTGCATCTGGGCACGGCGGGCGGGGTGTCGAATGCCATCGCCCGCGCTCCGGAGGTCGGAGCAAACACCCTACAGATATTTACATCGAGCCCGCGCATGTGGCGGGCGCCCTCCATTCAGCCTCAGCAGGCCGAGCGCACCCGCGAACTGCGCGCCAAACTCGACATAGGCCCGCTGATCATCCACACCAGCTATCTGGTGAACCTGTGCAGCCAGACCGAAGAGGTGCGCGCCAAGAGCATCGTCGCCTTCCGCGGCGAAGTGGAGCGGGCGCTGGTGCTGGGCGCGGAGGGTCTTGTGTTGCACCCCGGCTCGTGGAAGGGCCTGACGCGCGAAGAGGGGTTGCGGCTGGCGGCTGAAGGCATCGAGAAATCCATCGACGGCCTCAAGTGGCAGGGAACCGGATTCCACATTCTGATAGAGAACACGGCGGGGTCGGAGTTTTCGCTCGGCGGCAGCTTTGATCAGGTTGCAGAACTCGTGGCGCGGCTCAAAGTTCACGCACCGGTGGCCGTTTGCCTCGACACCTGCCACAGCCACGTGGCCGGCTACGACCTGATCACGCCCGAGGGTTACGAGCAGACGATGAAGCAGATCGACGTCACGGTAGGCTTCAAGGACGTTCACGTCTGGCACTGCAACGATGCCAAGGCGGCTCTTGGCTCAAAGCTCGACCGGCATGAGCACATCGGGCAGGGAACGATGGGGCTGGAGCCGTTCCGGCGGTTGCTCAACGACGCGCGCTTCGAGCATTGCGCGTTTATCGCCGAGACTCCGGTCGATGAGCCGGGCGACGAAGAGCGGAACGTGCGGGTGATGCGGAGCCTGGTGGCAGAAGCGAAGAGCTGACGCAGCGTCCCCATTTACACTTGAAGAGCTATGGCGGAAGAAACCGAACTGCGTTATAACCCGGCCGCGATTGAGCCTAAATGGCAGGATCGCTGGGCCGCGGACCCTTCTTTTTATGCGGCCGAACCGGCCACCTGCGGCAAGCCCAAGTACTACGTGATTGAGATGCTGCCCTATCCGAGCGGGCAGTTGCACATGGGCCACGTCCGCAACTACTCCATCGGCGACGCTCTGGCCCGCCACATGTGGATGCTCGGCTATAACGTCCTCCATCCGATGGGATGGGACGCCTTCGGGCTGCCGGCCGAGAACGCCGCGCTCAAGAACAACACCCCGCCGCGCGAGTGGACCCTCGGAAACATCGCCCAGATGAAGACGCAGATGCAGCGGCTGGGCCTGGGCTACGACTGGGCTACGGAAGTCGCCACCTGCCTGCCCGACTACTACCGCTGGAACCAGTGGTTCTTTCTGCGCATGTACGAGAAGGGTCTGGTCTATCGCAAGAAGAGCAAGGTGAACTGGTGTCCGGAGTGCGCCACCGTGCTGGCAAACGAGCAGGTGGTCAATGGCTGCTGCTGGCGTCACGACGACACGCTGGTCGATCAGCGCGATCTGGAACAGTGGTTCCTGCGCATCACCGAGTACGCCGATGAGTTGCTCGACGGTCTCGATAAGCTCGACGGCTGGCCGGAAAAAGTGCGCATCATGCAGCGCAACTGGATCGGCCGCAGCGAAGGCACGGAGGTTGATTTCTTCCTGGAAGAAATCAACCAGGGATCAGAAGGACAGGGACTAGGGACTAGGGAAGAGGGACTAGAAAGACAAAGGATTCGTGTTTTCACCACACGTGTGGATACGATCTTCGGCGCTACCAGCGTGCAGCTGGCGCCGCAGCACGAGCTGGTGGCCAAGTTTACCGCCGTCGACGCCGCGCTGAAGGCGCAGGTGGATGAGCTGCTCGATCAGCAGAAGAAGGCGCGCGAAGCCGGCGATCTCGGCGCAATCGAGAAGCACGGCGTTCCCACCGGCCGATTTGCCATTAACCCTTACAACGGCGCGCGTGTACCCATCTGGGTTGCAAACTATATCCTTGCCGACTACGGCACCGGCGCCATCATGAGCGTTCCGGGCCACGACGAGCGCGACTTCGAGTTTGCCAACAAGTACAACTTGCCTGTTGTTCAGGTAATACAGCCAGTCCAAAACGAGGACGGAGCGAAGCTCCCGTTCTGTTCCGAAGACGGAGTGCTCGTCAACTCCGGCGAGTACGACGGAATGAGCTGCGCCGACGCGGAGAAGAAGCTTCAGGAGATCGCTACAGCCAAGGGCTTTGGTGAGGCCAAGACGACGTACCGTTTGAAGGATTGGGGCATCAGCCGTCAGCGGTATTGGGGCACGCCTATCCCGATGATCAACTGCCCGAGCTGCGGACTGCGGGCAGTGCCGAACAATCAGCTGCCGGTGGTGCTGCCGGGCAAGATTGAGATTACGCAGCAGGGCGGCTCGCCGCTGAGCCGTGTGCCGGAGTTTGTGAATACGACCTGTCCTAATTGCGGCCAGGATGCGCTGCGCGAAACGGATACGATGGACACGTTCATCGACTCCAGCTGGTACTTCTACCGCTACACCGACGCGAAGAACTCCTCAGCGCCGTTTGAGCCGGCCAAGGCGCAGTACTGGTTCCCGATCGACCAATATATCGGCGGAGTCGAACACGCCATCCTGCATCTGATCTACTCGCGTTTCTGGACCAAGGTGATGCGCGACCTGGGCCTGATCAAAAACGACGAGCCGGCGCGACGTCTGTTCACACAGGGCATGGTGATCAAGGACGGCGCGAAGATGTCGAAGTCGAAGGGCAACGTAGTCTCGCCCGACGATATGGTGGGCCGCTACGGCGCCGACGCCACGCGCATGTACGCGCTGTTTGCCGCTCCGCCGGACCGCGATCTCGACTGGCAGGAAGACGGCGTCGCCGGCGTGAGCCGTTTCCTTGGCCGCGTGTGGCGGCTGGTGACCAAACACTCCGCGACGGCGCGCAACGCACCGATGCTCTTGTCCAAAACACAAGAGGGCGAAGCCCAGAAGCTGCTGCGCAAGCTGCATCAGACCATCGCCAAGATCACGCTGGACTTCGAGGGCCGCTGGCACTTTAATACTTGCGTGGCCGCGATCATGGAGTTGGTGAACGAGCTTCAGGCGGCAGACGCACAGCTGACCTCGGGCGAGGTTCCGCCCGCGGTAGTGCGTGAACTGCTGCGAAATCTGGTGCTGATGCTGGCACCGTTTGCTCCGTTCCTTTCTGCGGAGTTGTGGGAAGAGCTTGGAGAGCAGGGAGCCGTTCTTCGCGCCCCCTGGCCCAAGAGCGATCCCGAACTCGCAAAGGATGACGAGATCGAGATTCCGGTGCAGATCAACGGCAAGCTGGCCAGTGTGGTGAGGGTGCCGGCAGGCTCCGACGCCAAGGTGATTGAGGCCGCGGCGCTGGCCGACGAAAAGGTGCAGGCGCGCGCTGCTGGCAAGTCGATTGCAAAGGTGATCGTTGTCCCGGGCCGCGCAGTGAACCTGGTAGTGAAGTAGCAGCAGGGTAGCAGGCAATGGACAGGGCTCAAACTCAGTCGGGTCACGTGCACGGCGCGCAATTCGCCGTCGAGCATCTGGTGGAGATATTCCGCCGGCCGTCGCTTACCGGCCTCGAGATTCTGTGGCGATGGATTGCCGGAGTTCCTGTTCTCGCGCTGGGATGGCTTGCGTGCAGGCACATTCTTGCCGTGCACCCGCTGTCGGATTCGGGCTTCAATGCTCTCGACACCGCCAACCCATGGGTGGCGATCGTGCAACTGTCCGATGTGTGGACGTACTACGCGCCACACGTCTTTACTGCACTGTACTGGCTTGTACCGGCAGGGGCGGCGCTCTGGGTAGTGGCTTCGGGACTGGGCCGCAACGCGTTGCTGCGCCGCATGGAGCCGGGGCTGCCGTGGCTTCCGCTGAAGATGGTGGGGTTGCAGGCTGCCTGGCTGCTGTTGCTGGCGCTGACGCTTACCGGCTGGTTCCGCGAGATGCGCTGGGCCGTCTCCACGCACATCTCGCTAGCGGGAGAGATCGATCTCGCCGGCTTGGCAAAGTCCTCGATCTGGATCACGCTCGGCTTTCTCGCGCTGTTTGCACTCGTCAGCTGGATCTACTCGGTTGCGCCCATTCTGCTGTTGCTCGATCGGCCACGCTCCGCGCTTTCGGCGCTTGCTTTGGCTTGCAGGCTGGGGTGGAGGTTTACCGGCAGGCTGATCGAGATCAATGTCGTGATGGGGATCGTGAAGCTGGCGCTGATTGTGCTGGCGCTGGTATGTTCCGCCGCGCCGCTGCCTTTCAGTGACGCAGTGGACGCGACGGCGGTGTATCTAGCCGCGGCCGCGGCTATGCTGGTCTTTCTGGTTGCCGACGACTACTTCCAGGTAGTGCGGCTCAAGGCGATGGTCGACTTCTGGAAGGTGTACCGGGGCCGGCGGGCCGGCGAACCGGCTCAACTCGCTTCTTAGAACACCTTCATCTGAATCGTCAGATACTTCTTCGGATTCGAACGAAAAGCCTGAAACAGTTGCTGCGCCTGGTCGAGTGTCTGGTCGGCGTGGTCGTAGAGCGTGCGGTTCTGCGCCAGTTGCCCCAGCGTACCCTGCCCGCTATTCACGCCCTTCAGCAGCGAATCGAGCTGCGCCACCGTGTCTTCGAGCTTCTGGGCAAAGGCCGGGTCTTTGGCTAGCTTGCCGAGCGTGCCTTTACCGGAATTTACCTCGGTGGCCAACTGGCTGGCGTTCGCGGCGGCGGAGTTCATGTTGTTGTAAAACGAGTCGTCGTGGAGCAGCTTGCCGGCGGTGCCCTTGCCCTCATCGAGCGCGGTGGCGATCTTGTTCAGCTTGTCGATCGTCGAGTTCGCCCGGTTATAGAGCGTGTCGTCCACCATCAGTTTGCCGAGTGTGCCCTTGCCCTGCGCAATGGAGTCGGTAACCGTCTGGAGATTCGTCGCAATCGAAGTAATCTTGTGGGCGAACTCAGGGCTGTTGATCAGTTGGCCTACGGTGCCCTTGCCGGAGTTGATGGTAGTGATCAGGATGTCGACGTGTTTGGTCAGCGTCTGTATATTGCGAATCGACTCCTCGCTGGTGCGGATCACATCCTGAATGCTGGGCGAGCCCGCCGATGGCAGTTCGGCGTTCGCCTGGGGCTGGGGCCCTACGGCGTGCGTCGAGTCGATGTGAACGTAGCTGTCGCCCAGCACGCCCGCCTGGGCGATGGAGGCGTCAGAATCGGTGTGCAGTGCCGAGAGATACTGGTGGCCGACCCGCATAGTGACCTCAACGGAGTTGGGGTTACGCTCCGGAACAAGTCGGATATGAGTCACGTTTCCAATGGTGACATCTTGCAGAGTGACCGGGGCGCCTTCCTTCAGGCCTGCGGCATCCTGCACGTAGCAGCGCAGCACGAGCTTCTTTGAGAACATGCCGCCCGAGGAGGCAGACATCAGGAAGATCAGAACAATGGCAACTGCGGTGGCGCCCAGCACCAGCAGGCCCACTCTCAGCTGCGACCACTGAATCTCTTTGCGAGTTGGCACGTTAGTCTCCCTGCAAAGGTTAGGCCGAAGCACACACAGGCAATCGCCTAGAGCATAGCAGAATCGCCCGCTCCGGAGCAGTCTTCGAGTATCACGCTCGCCATTGAAAGCTCGGTCGAGTGCGTGATTGAAAGCGAGGCTCGCGTAGCCCCCAGACGGGCCGCGAACTGCGATGCGCGGCCGTAGAAGCGCAGGCCGGGCCGTCCGCCAGGAAATCGGACAACTTCAATCTCAAGCCAGCCAACGCCGTGGCTGATTCCCGTGCCGAGCGCCTTGGCTCCCGCCTCCTTGGCGGCGAACCGAGCCGCAAAGCTCTCCGCCGAGCGCCGCTTGCGCATGCAGTAGGCCTGTTCCGACGCCGTAAATATCCGGTCGAGAAACCGCTGTCCGAAGCGGTCAATCGACTGCTGGATGCGCGCGATCTCAATCACGTCAATGCCGGTTCCAACGATCATCCTGCTTTTTAGAGTACAACAGCCGGAAAATCAACGGCTTCAGTTTCCCGTTCCGGCGCGGATCGTGGGAAAAGCGCCGCCCCACCCACCGAATTTTGGCCGGTCAATTACTCCGGGAACGGATGCGCAGGCCCGTGTGCGGCGTCATTGTTCCAATCCCGGTCAAGCTTCGTTCGACTCTCGCACAAGCATCATCTGAATTGAACTAGCACCGATATGGTTCACGTGAGGCAAGCGATGCCGGAACTCGATCCAGGGCAGTCGATGAGCGTACCGTGGGCGTTGCAGATGAAGGGCGTTTCGGCCGACGACCCGTCCCGGCTGGTACAGACGCTGACCGGCGCGATCCTCGGATGCGGGGGGTGGGTGCTGAGCCGTGGCGCAAACGACACCGGCATCATCAACATGCTCTTCGAGTTCGAGCGTCGCACCTGCGTCGATATCTACAGCATCGTCATCGGTTCCGGAGTGGAACTGAGTCCCGGCGGCCACATTCGCTTTACCGAACTGTGCCAGTGTACCCGCAGCCATCCGCATGACTGCGGCGCAGAGATCGCCAGCGTCGACCTCGAAATTCAGACCTATCCGAGAGAAGTGGCCGGGCATTCCATCTCGCTCCGGCTCTCCTGAGCTTTCGCCTAACCTGCCTCGACCAGACCGTAGCGGCGCTGCCACGTCTCCTTCAGCTGCGTGCGCACCAGCGCGCGCTCGGCATCCGTAGCTTCAGCGCCGGTGGTTGCCGCAAAGCGCGCCGCCTCCTGCTTGGCCAACTCCAGCAGTTGCCGGTCCCGGACGATGTTAGCGACTCGAAACTCTGGCAGACCCGCCTGCCTGGTGCCGAAGAACTCGCCCGGCCCCCGCATGGCAAGGTCCAACTCCGCAAGCTCAAAACCATCCTGCGTGCGCACCATGGCTTCCAGCCGTTCCTCGCCCGGCGGAGAAATGCGCGGCCCGGTCATTAGAATGCAATAACTTTTCGCCGCCCCGCGGCCCACGCGACCGCGCAGTTGATGCAGTTGTGCCAGGCCGAACCGTTCGGCGTGCTCAATCACCATCACGGTCGCATTCGGCACGTCTACACCGACCTCGATCACCGTGGTCGCCACCAGCACCTGAATCTCGCCACGGTGGAAGCGGCGCATGATGACGTCCTTCTCGTCGGCATCGAGCCTGCCGTGCAAAAGTCCTATCTTGACACCCACCAGCGGACCCTTGCGCAGTTCGTCGTACATTTTCACGGCCGACTTCAGGCCCGATTTGGCGGTTGCGCCCTCCGTGCTGGCAGCGGGCACAAACAGATCGGCAGTCTTACCCTTGCGCTTGCGGGGTTTCGCGGTTGCATCGGGTACGGCGGCCTCTTCGGGATCGCGCGAGAAGTCCAGCTCCGGCTGGTCGTCCTTTGCTCCCTCGATCACCGGATAGACAATGTAAGCCTGTCTGCCCTGCTCCACCTGCTTGCGGACGAAATTCCACACTTCAGCGGAGCGTTCGTCGGGAACGCGGCGCGTTTGGATCGCTGTGCGTCCCGGCGGCAGCTCGTCGAGCACGCTCAGGTCAAGATCGCCGTAGAGCGAGAGCGCCAGCGTGCGTGGGATAGGCGTCGCGGTCATCACCAGCACGTCCGGCTCGCCCTGGCCGGGCTTCTTCATCAGCTTGAAGCGCTGCAACACGCCGAAGCGGTGCTGCTCGTCAACCACAACCAGACCGAGCCTGTCGAACTCGACCTTTTCTTCGATGAGCGCGTGGGTTCCGATAATCAGTTGCGCCTCGCCGCGGTTGATGAGGCCGCGATTGGCGCGCTTGCGGTCCTCGTCGAGCGAGCCGGTCAAAAGCACAATGTTAGGCTTGCGGCTCGACCGCTCGAACAGCTTGCGCGCGGCCAGATAGTGCTGTGTGGCAAGAATCTCGGTAGGCGCCATCAGCGCCGCCTGGTAGCCGTTCTCGATGGCGATCAGCATCGCCTGCAAGGCGACTATCGTCTTTCCCGAGCCCACGTCGCCCTGCAAGAGCCGCCGCATCGGCGAGGCCTCGCGCATATCGGCGGCAATCTCGCCCAGCGCCCGCTTCTGCGCGGCAGTGGGGTGGAAGGGAAGCACCTCGCGGATAGCCTCGCGCACGTTGTCGCCGGTGGTGAAGGCGATTCCGGTGCGCTCCTTCATCTTTCGCCGCTTGAGTTCCAGGCCCAGTTCGAGGAAGAACAGCTCTTCGAAGATAAGCCGGCGGTGGGCGGGTGTAGTAGCGTCCTGCAACTGCGTTGGCGGCGTACCTTCGGGCGGAAAGTGCACTTCGCGCAGCGCGGTCTCGCGATCGGGCAGATAGAGCCGCGTGAGCAGCGCCTGTGGCATGCACTCGGCCACATTGCCGCGCATGGATTCGAGCAGTTGAAAGATTACGCGCCGCTGCCAGCGCGAGGTGAGCCGGTTGCCCCCGAGCGACTCGTAGACCGGCGTAATGCGGCCGACCTCAAGCATGAGCGTCTCGGCGTCGTCGCTTGCGTCGGGCAGCACCTCGAACTGCGGCTGAATCATCTTGAAGTGCGCCGCGGAGCGCGACCGCTCGATGCGCCCGTAGAGCGCCACGGTTTGCCCGGCGTGGAACTTGCCGTCGAGGTAAGCCGCGTGGAACCAGATGCACTTCATCGCGCGCCGGCCCTGGCCCACGGTCAGCTCGAACATCGGCCCGCTCCGCGTGCGCAGCAGAGCCGCCCCGCGCACCTCGGCGATGACGCTGGCCGTCTCGCCGTTTTGCAAATCGTCGATGCTGCGCGGATTCTGCCGGTCCTCGTAGCGGAAGGGCAGGTGGTAGAGCAGGTCCTCGGCAGTCTGGATAGCTTTGGCGGCGAGCATCTGGGCAATGCGCGGACCGACGCCGCGCACATACATCGCCGGAGTGTCGAGGGCAGGCACATCGAAATCCTACAGGAGGTCTCTTCGCCGGACAAACCACGCCAAACGGCTGGGCTTTTTACGCTGCCTTCATTACGCTTTTGCTACACTCTTCGCAGGCGTTCCCCACGCCTTTTCCGGGCTCTGACAATCCATTCGCAATGCGGAGAATCCATGCCAGTTGTAGAACTCGCAGGTATCACCAAGGCATACGAGAGCAAGGTCGCGGTCAAAGACCTCAGCCTCTCAATCGATGCCGGCCAGATGTTCGGCCTGCTCGGCCCCAACGGAGCAGGAAAAACCAGCTCCATCCGCATGATGATGGGTATCACCATGCCCGACTCAGGCACGGTCAGCCTCTTCGGAAAGCCCTTCGAACGCAAGAGCCTGGAGCGCGTCGGCTACATGCCCGAGGAGCGCGGCCTCTACAAGAAGATGCTGGTCATCGACCAGCTCGTCTTCTTCGGCCAGCTGCACGGAGTGGATGCCGCAGAGGCCCGCAAGCGTGCCACGCACTGGGCCGAGCGGCTGGAGATTGCCGGTGCGCTCAACATGAAGACAGAAGAGCTGTCCAAGGGAATGCAGCAGAAGATCCAGTTCATCGGCACCATTCTGCACGACCCAGGGCTAATCGTGATGGACGAGCCCTTCAGCGGTCTCGATCCGGTGAACGCCGTACTGCTTGAGCGCACGCTGATTGAGCTGAAGGATCAGGGCCGCGCCATTCTGTTCTCTACCCACCGCATGGACCAGGTGGAGAAGCTCTGCGACTCCATCTGCCTGATCAACAATGGCGAGGCCGTGCTCGCAGGCCGCGTGCGCGAGATCAAGAGCCGCTACGAGCGCAACCAGGTGATTGTTGAGTTCGAAGGCGATGCCTCGTTTCTGGACAGCTCTGAAGTGGCCGAGGCGCGCAACTTCTCCGGCCACGCCGAGATCCGCCTCAAGCCCCACGCCGACGCGCAGAAGCTGCTCCGCGAGGCCGCCTCGGCTGCCACCATCTACCGTTTCGAACTGGTCGAGCCTTCGCTCGAAGAGATATTCATCCGCACCGTGGGAGGCAAAGCCAATGCGTAATATGCTGCTGATCGCAAAGCGCGAATATCTCGAACAGGTCCGTGGCCGCGCCTTCCGCCTCTCCACCATTGGTGTCCCTCTGCTCTTTGCCGCGCTCATCGCCATCAGCTTCAAGTCGAACCAGGGCGTCGGCAAAGGCGAGAACATTGTGGTCGCGTCGTCGAACGCAGCCCTTGCCGACAGCGTCCGCGACCAGCTTGCGGAGCGCAAGGGCGGCGGCGAAGTGGAGGTTGTTTCGCCACTAACCGCGGAGGCGCGCACTGCGCTCGTCGCCCGGATTCAGTCGCGCACGCTCGACGGCCTTCTCGTTGTCGAACCGACGGACGGCGAGCTTCCGACCGCCACCTATATCTCGAAGTCAACCGGCGGGCTGGTAACCAACTCCCGCATCGACAACGCGCTGAACAACGGCATCGTTGCCGGGCGTCTGAAGGCCGGTGGCCTCAACGACGAGCAGGTCAATGCCTTGGTGAAGGGCGTTCGCCTTGAAACCTACCAGGTGAAGCAGGACGGCAGCGTGGTGAAGAGCAGCGCAATGGGTTCGTTCTGGAAGGGCTACATCATGGCCTTCCTGCTTACGCTCACCACGCTCATCTACGGCATGAACGTGGCGCGTTCGATTATTCAGGAGAAGACCTCGCGCATCTTCGAAGTGATGCTGGCTGCCGCAAAACCGAACGATCTGCTGGCCGGCAAGCTAATCGGCGTGGGCGCTGTGGGCCTGACGCAGATAGGGATCTGGCTTGTGACCGGCGCCGCTATTTTGACCGCTCCCTTTGCCGCCGCCGCTCTCTCCGGCCAGTTCTCCATCCACTTCTCCTGGGCCGAGGCCATACTCTTCCCGGTCTACTTCCTGCTGGGCTATCTGCTGTACAGCTCGATGTTCGCCGGCCTTGCCTCAACCTGCGAGACCGAGCAGGAACTCCAGATGTTCATGCCGCTGGCGGCTCTGCCCACTTGGCTGAGCTTCGCGCTGATTGTGCCGGTGATGAACGACTCGAACTCGATGCTGAGCATGATCGCATCGTTCTTCCCGCCTACCGCGCCTATCATCATGTTTCTGCGCATGGCGTCGGAGATGCCGCCTGTGTGGCAGTTCGCGGTGTCGATCCTACTGCTGGCAGCCAGCATCTGGGGAATGCTGTGGGTGTCTTCGCGGCTCTACCGCATCGGCATCCTGATGTATGGCAAGCGTGCCACGCTGCCCGAGATTCTGCGCTGGCTGCGCTACAGCTAGCCAGTGATACTCGCCGGCCACTCGGCTAGAATTGACCTGGTGACCGGATCGAAAACATCTCGCACGGCAGGTACGCGCAAGGAACGCGGCGAAGAGTATTTCACACTCTGGCAGCGCATCGTTCTCATCGTTGTGCCCGCGATTCTGTGGGCGCTGGTGTGGCTCCTGGGTAATACCTGGCGCTTTGAAGTCATCGCGGAGGAGGGCGCCGATCCTGTTCGCTACGGACAGAAGCCAAGGCCGGGGGTCTACTGCTTCTGGCACCAGTGCGTGCTGCCCGGCTCGTTCTACTTCTCCCGCTCTCAAGCGGTTCTTCTTATCAGCCGCAGCTTCGACGGCGAGCTGGTCACGCGCTATGCCCGGCACTTCAACTACGAAGCAGTGCGTGGATCGAGTTCCAAGAGCGGGCGCGAGGGATTTCTCGGCCTCAGGAATGTGATCGAGGCAGGCGGTTCGGCCATCTTTACCGCCGACGGGCCGCGCGGCCCTGCCTTCAAAACCAAGCCCGGCCCCATCAAGCTGGCGCAGTTAACCAGCGCGCCTATCTGCGTCTTTCATGTTGAGCCAGAGCGCGCGTGGGCGCTGAACTCCTGGGACCGGTTCATGATTCCCAAGCCGTTTACGCGCATCTGCGTGAGCTGGGCCAACGGCCTGAGCGTACCCGCTGAATTGAGTGAAAGCGAGTTTGAAGACAGGCGCGAGGAACTCAACGCCGCCATCAATCGCGCCCGCCACAACGCCCGGGCCTACTTCGGAAAGGGCGCGGAATGACGGGCAGGGAAGAGCCAAGCCAAAGCCCTTCAAGTCTGCGTGTCGTTGACTTCGACTACGATCTCCCCGAAGAACTCATCGCCCAGCAGCCGCCCGCAGTGCGTGGCGCAAGCCGCATGATGCTCCTCGATCGCACCACCGGCGCATTCCGCGACTCCATGTTCAGCCAGCTTCCGGAGCTCCTGCGCGAAGGCGATCTGCTTGTCGTAAACGACAGCCGCGTGATTCCGGCGCGCCTCTTCGCTCGCCGAACGCTGCAACGCGAGCGCGAAGCTCCCACCGGCCGCATTGAAGTGATGCTTACAGCCCCAGCAGGAGAAAACCAGTGGCGCGCGTTGGTAAGGCCGGGCCGCAAGATCGCCATCGGTGAGCGGCTTGTCTTTCCCGACTCTTCCGGCGAGATCGTGCTTCGTGCCGAAGTGCTCGAGCGCGGACTCTACGGCGAGCGACTGATCGAATTCGAGCCCGTGGATGATTTCTTTGCCGCGCTCGATCGCATCGGCCACATTCCGCTGCCGCATTACATCCATCGCAACGACGAGCCGGGCGACCACGACCGCTACCAGACTGTCTTTGCGCGCGAACGCGGTTCCGTGGCCGCTCCAACAGCCGGACTGCACTTCACGCCTGAGATGCTTGCCGCAATTCGCGCCCGCGGCGTTGAAACCGCCACCGTCACGCTGCACGTTGGCCTCGGAACCTTCGCGCCTCTGCGCGTCGAAAACTTAAGCGAAGTAAAACTCCACCGCGAACGCTACTCACTGAGCGCGGAGGCCGCCGATGCGTTGAACCGCGCCGTGCGTGAGGGCCGTCGGATTGTGGCTGTTGGGACAACGACTGTGCGAACGCTTGAGTCCGCAGCGCAGCGATTTGAGCCTGGCAAGCTCGAACCGCACTCAGGCGAAACCAGCATCTTCATCTCGCCCGGCTTCGAGTTCCGCCTCGTCCGCGCCCTCGTCACCAACTTCCACCTGCCCCAGTCGAGCCTGCTCATGCTGGTCAGCGCCTTCGCCAGGCGCGAGCACGTACTGGCCGCCTACCGCCACGCAGTCGAGGCCCGCTACCGCTTCTTCAGCTACGGCGACTGCATGTTCATCGCCTGACGCTGCTGCCTGTTACACTCCTACCGTGCCCGACGCTACAAAGCCGCCCGTCTACCTGCTCGACACCATGTCGTTCATCTTCCGCGCCTACCACGCCATGCAGCGTTCGCGGCCCATGTCCACGCGCGCCGGGTTGCCCACCGCGGCTGTTTATGTATTCGTAAACATGATCCGCAAACTGCGCCAGGACTTCGATCCGCGCTACTTTGCCGCGGTCTTTGACGTGAGCGGAGCCGTATTTCGCGACGAGCGCGCCAAGGCCATCGGCACTTTGCGCAAGTGGAACGCGAAGTCGCAGTCATTCGACGAGGTCAGCTACGAGGGCTACAAGGCCCAGCGCGAAGCCATGCCTGAGGACCTGCGCCGCCAGATTCCCTACATTCGCCGCTCGCTCGAGGTGCTGCACATTCCCATCCTCGAGGCCGAAGGCTTTGAGGCCGACGACGTCATCGGCACCCTCGCCCGCGAAGCCGCAGAGCGCGGCCACGACGTCTTTATCGTCACCGGCGACAAGGACATGATGCAGTTGGTCACGCCGCAGGTGAAGGTTCTCAATCCCCAGAAAGACAATCTCATTCTCGACGCCGAAAAGGTGATGGAGACCCTCGGCGTACCGCCCGATAAGGTGATCGACGTGATGGCTCTGCGCGGCGACGCCGTCGACAACATTCCGGGAGCGCCGGGAATCGGAGACAAAGGCAGCGTGGATCTGATCGTAGAGTTCGGCAGTGTCGAAGCGGTGCTCGACCGTGTGGCCGAGGTCAAGCGCAAGAGCTATCGCGAGTCGCTCGAACAGAACCGCGATGCTGTGCTGCTCTCAAAAGAATTAGTCACTATCGACTGCCATGTGCCGGTTGAGCTCGATCTGGGCTCACTCGAAACCCAGCCGCCCGACGTCGAAGCCTGCCGCGAACTCTACACCGAGCTCGAATTCACTTCGATGCTGCGCGAACTCTCTCCCGCGGAGGGAAAAACTTCAATCCAGTTGATCGACGAGCCAACGCCCGAGCAGATCGCCGAGTTCTTCAAACTCGCGCGCGCAAATGGCTTTGCCTTCGCGCTAGATGCCGCGGAGGTTCCGGCCGATGTGGCGGAGGATGAAGCACCGCGGATGCTCTCGCTCCTCGATGTGGCCGAAGCCACCGAGCGTAAGGCCCGCGCCAGCGTCGGCGTTTGCGCGGAGCCGGATCGCGCCCTGCGGCTTGAATTGACGGATGAGCTTCGCGCGCTTCTAGCCGATCCCGCCGTCCCCAAGCGCGCCCACGACTGGAAGCTGGCTCTGCATGTGCTGAGCGGTTACAGCGCCGAGCTAAAAGGCGCAGTGGACGATGTGCTGCTGCTCTCCTATGCGCTGAACCCGACCCACTCCACGCAGACGATTGCCGACATTGCAGCGCGTCACGGGCAACTTCCGCCGGATTCGCTCGCAGGCAAGGCGGCCGCGATTCATGCGCTCGTCCCTGTGCTGAAGTCTGAGGTCGAAACTGCCGGAGTCGATCGCGTCTACAGCGAGATCGATCTGCCGCTGGCCCCTGTGCTCTTCCGCATGGAGCAGGCCGGAATCCGCATCGACAAAACCGCGCTCGGCAGTCTTTCTGAGCGGTTCGGTGGGGAACTGGCGCGCCTCACCCATCTCATCTTCGAACATTCGGGTGAGCGATTCAACATCAACTCGCCCAAGCAACTCGGCACCGTTTTGTTTACGAAGCTTGGCCTCGAGCCTCCCGGCGGACGCAGCAAGACCAAGGCTCCTTCGACCGCGCAGGACGTGCTGGAGCAGCTTGCAGAGAAGCACGAGGTTCCAAAACTCGTGCTTGAATTCCGGCATCTGGCCAAGCTCAAATCGAATTACATCGACGCGCTGCCGCTTTTGGCAGACGCAGATTCGCGCGTGCACACAACCTTTCAATCGGCGGCCACGGCAACCGGGCGGCTGTCTTCCGTTAATCCGAACCTGCAAAACATCCCCGTGCGCACCGAGCTGGGCCGCGAGATTCGCGCGGCATTCGTCGCCTCTCCAGGATGCAAGCTGCTCTCTGCCGATTACTCGCAGATCGAACTGCGGTTGCTCGCGCACTACTCCAGCGATCCTCTGCTCAAGCGCGCCTACGCCGAGAACATCGACATCCACACGCTAACCGCCAGCGAAGTCTTCGGTGTTCCGATCGAGCAGATGGACAAGGAGACGCGCAACCGAGCCAAGGCTGTGAACTTCGGCATCGTGTACGGCATCTCGGCTTTCGGCCTGGCCGCGCAGCTAAGCATCCCGCAGGCAGAAGCCCGGGCCTATATCGACCGCTACTTTGCGCGTTACGCTGGTGTGCAGGCGTTTATCGACAAGACGCTGGCCGAGACCCGCAAAGACGGTTTTGTCCGCACGCTCTTCGGCCGCATCCGGCCTATTCCCGACATCGAGAGCCGCAACCCCAATCAGCGCGGATTTGCCGAGCGCACCGCGATCAACACGCCATTACAAGGCACGGCCGCCGATCTGATCAAGCTGGCCATGATCGCGCTCGATCGAAAACTCACTGAGCGCAAGCTGCAAACGCGCATGGTCTTGCAGGTACACGACGAACTGCTTTTTGAAGTCCCTGAAGCAGAGTGCGCCGAAGTCGAGACCCTGGTCCGCGCGGAGATGGAAGGCGTTGCCGAACTCAATGTGCCGCTGGTGGCCGATCTTGCCTTCGGGCCCAACTGGCGCGACATGAAGTAGCAGGAGAGGAGGGAAGAGCATGCGCGAACTCGGCAAGTTCCTCTCCTTCTTCATCGGCATGATGCTGCTGTTTCCTATCATCGCCAGCGCGTTCTTTGTGCCCGGCTCGCACTGGAAGCAGCGCTTGGTGTTGGCGCTGGTCAAGATCGCCTTTGCCGGCTGCGCGTGCTTTCTCAGCGGATGGTTCTTTCTGAGGCCGGCAGAAGCAGGAGAAGACATCATCGACCGGCTGCTTGGGACGTTTCCAGTAAAAATGTTTTTATGGACGATGGGCGCAGTAGTGCTTCTCTTCGTGCTGTCCTGGTACTTTGAGGCGTACTTCGTACCGATGCTCTGGCGCAACCAGCCGCATTAGCTGCGCGCTACTTTCGAATCGAAGGCTGTCCTGACCCTGCCCGTTTCCGTTACTCTTGGACTTTGGATATCCGCGAGAACATTCCGCTTGCTTCTCTCACGACCTTCTCGATCGGCGGGCCGGCGCGCTGGTTTGCCGAAGCCCTCACCGAAGAGCAGATCGTTGAAGCCGTCGAGTGGGCGCGGGAACGCCGTGTGCCTCTCTTTGTCCTTGGCGGCGGCAGCAATCTGCTCGTATCCGATGCGGGATTTGACGGTCTGGTGCTGCACATCGCATTGCGCGGCATCGAGGTTTGCGCCGATGGCGTCCTGAGCGCCGCCGCCGGCGAGTCGTGGGACGACTGTGTTGATCAAAGCCTGAAATTTTCGTGGGCCGGATTAGAGTGCCTCGCCGGCATCCCCGGCACCGCCGGCGGAACGCCCGTGCAGAACGTAGGCGCCTACGGACAGGAAGTTGCATCTGTGATTGAAAGCGTGCGCGCCTACGACCTGCACGAGCGCGCGTTCGTTGCGTTCACAGCAGCCGAGTGCGGATTCGCTTACCGGCAAAGCCGCTTCAACACCACTGACAGAGGACGCTTTATCGTGACGCGCGTGGACTATAAGCTCAGGCCCGGTGGTGCGCCGTCGCTTGCTTACGCAGACCTCAAGCTGCACTTCCGCGACTGGAAGACAACTCCAACACTCGTCGAAGTTGCCGATGCGGTGCGGACGATCCGCCGCTCGAAGGGTATGTTGTTCGTCGATGGCGACACCGACTGCCGCAGCGCCGGAAGCTTCTTCAAGAACCCCACTGTTGCACAGGAAGTAGCGGATCGAGTGCGAGCAATCGCAGACGAGCGCGGCGTCGCGCTGCGCGTCTATCCGGCTACAGACGGAGCCGTAAAGATTCCCGCCGCATGGCTCATCGAACAGGCGGGATTCCCGAAGGGCTTCGCGCGCGGGCAGGCAGGAATCTCTTCGCGGCACACGCTGGCGCTGGTCAATCGTGGCGGAGCCGCAGCGGCGGACGTGCTGCAACTTGCCGCAGAGATCCGAGCCGGGGTAGAGAAGACCTTTGGCATTCGTCTGGAGCCCGAGCCAGTGTTTGTCGGCGTCGCTCTACAAGCGTAGAAAAATCCCCATCCACAACCCTTTGCCGCCCGCCAGCGCAACGCAAGTCTCAAAGCTCAGCTCAAATCCTCGGCGAGCAACTTCATCGCAAAGCCACTCTGGATCGATCAGATGGAAGTGGTTCTTGAGCTTCTGGATGGATGCGATTCCGCTTGATCCTACATTTGCGTCCGCGGTTGCCGGCAGTTGCAGCACAATCGAGATCGCTCCGCCGGCAGCGACCAGCGAGAGCGAGTTTTCCAGACACAGTTTGGTTCCAGCGTGCTCAAAGACCAACGCGGCGTGAACCAATTCGACAGGGCCAAGTTCTACCCGCGCAGCAGCAAGATCGACGCAATGCAACTCCAGTCCGCGCAGATGCGAAAAGCGTTCACGAACCGCATCGATGTAGCTGGGGTTGCAGTCAACGCCTACGATGCGATGGGTCGTGCCGCAGTCGATGCGGTCCAGCCCATTGCCGCCCGCAACTCCGAGCAGCGCAACGGACTCAGGTTGCCGCCGAGCGAGAACCTCGGAGAAGAGTACAGCCAATGGCTCCAGCTGACGCACCGCCTCCGAGGCCATGTGGCCTTCGTAGTCGGCGAGCGGGATTTCAAGCCACGGGTTCTGCATTGGCCTTCGGATCTTCCTCCCACGGTCCCGACTCTGGTTTGCCGCTCAGGATCGCATGATTCGATCATAGGGCCGGGTGTGGATTGTCGTGCATTCGTTACAATCGTCAAGACCACTAAGACGTGATCGATTTGATACGATTAAATGTGATATCAGTGAATTTCTTCTCCGAAATTCCAGTATCCATTCTCATGTCCAAGGGTGGAATTTGGCTACCGTACCGGCTGTTTCATTCGAACAAGGCGCAAAGCGTTCGGTGCTGATGGATGTGGCCGGCGCATTCGGCGATATCGGCGTACTGTTCCCGATCGCCGTCGCGCTGATCACGCTGAACCATCTCAATCCCACTTCGGTGTTTCTCTGTGCCGGACTCACTTACGTTCTGGTGGGCCGGTACTTCAAGATGCCGATGCCGGTGCAGCCGTTGAAGGCCGTCGCCGCCATTGCGCTTGCCACCGGCCTGCCCTCGAGCGCGATTGCCAGCGCCGGTGTCATGATGGGCGTGCTGCTCGGCCTGGTTGCGATCACGAACACGGCGGAGTGGATTGCGAAGCTGTTTTCACTTCCCATCGTGCGCGGCATCCAGCTTGGGTTGGGCCTGCTGCTCATTCGCGAAGGGATTCGTCTCATCGCGGGCAAGCAGGGGAGCCTCGCGTTTCCGAACGGCTTCTTGCTGAACGGATGGATCGTCGCGATTGTTGCGGCTGTTGTGCTTGTGGGTCTGCGCAAGTCGGAGCGCTATCCTGCCGCGCTCGTGCTGCTCCTTGCCGGCATCGCGGCCGGCGTGCTGGCACAGTGGGGCAAGGTTGCGCACTTTGCCTGGGGTCCACAGCCAATCGAGCTGCTGCACCCCAGCCTCAAAGAGTTCTGGATGGTCCTTCCGCTACTGGTCGTTCCCCAGTTCGCGCTCACCTTCGGCAACTCGATTGTGGCCACGGAAAACACAGCGAAGATGCTTTATAAAGAACAGGCTTGCCGCGTGACGTCGCGACGGCTCTGCGCCAGTATCTCGATCGTGAACCTCGTCAGCGGCTTTTTGCAGGGCGCGCCCATGTGCCACGGCTCCGGCGGAGTCACGGCGCATCACCGCTTCGGCGCGCGGACAGCAACGTCGAACTACATCATCGGCGCTATCTGCCTGGTTCTGGCAGCGTTCGGCAGTGCTGCGATCGGCGTGCTGCACTTCATTCCGGTGGCAGTTCTCGGCGTATTTTTGTTCTACGTCGGACTTCAGCACGCGCTGTATCTGCTCGACATCGCGAAGAAAGTCTCGCCGATGGCGATCGCTTTGGTCGTTGGCGCCGTCTCGCTGATTACCACCAACGTGATGTGGGGATTTCTGGTCGGTTTTGCCGTACAGGGCGTTGTGTTTCTGTTTACGAAAACTTTGCGCTCCCGCGCCGCCTGATGCCGGATCGGCGCTAGGAGCTGTCTCAGCATCCGCGTTACATGGCTGCGGAACCCGGCTCGGCGCTGATAGGCTAGAACATAGGTATGAACGACATTTTGCATCAGTTGCGCTGCTTCGGCTGCGGCGCGCGCATCGCTGCCGACAAGGCTCAGCCCGACTTCCGTTGCGTCGAGTGCGGCGACCTCTTCGAGGTCGAGTACCCCGGCTGGAAGGAGCGCAAGGGCCCCGACCGTCCCAACGCCGGAGCGCTAAAATGGCTCTGGCGCGAACGCCGTTGCTCGTCCGAGATTCTGGACCACTCCGGCGTCTGGCGCTTCCGCGAGCTGCTGCCCATTCTGGAGAGTTTTGGCAACGCCATCTCACTCCGCGAAGGCAACACGCCGCTCTACCACCTGCACCGCGCGGCCAAGCGGCTCGGCATCGACCAGCTCTACGCCAAGCATCAGGGCATGAATCCGACCGGCTCCTTCAAGGACACGGGCATGACCGCGGCGCTGAGCGTGGCCAAGGAAAAGGGCTACGAGTGGGTCGCCTGCGCTTCGACTGGCAATACGTCTGCCGCGATGGCTGCCTACGCTGCCCGCGCCGGCCTGCGCAGCCTGGTGCTGATCCCCGAAGGCAAGATCGCCTGGGGCAAGCTCTCCCAGGCCATGGACTACGGCGCGGTCACCTGCCAGCTTCCGGTCGACTTCGACGGCTGCCTCAACATTCTGACCGAGATCGTCCGCCAGTCGCCGATCTATCTGCTGAACTCAGTGAATCCCTATCGCCTCGAAGGCCAGAAAACACCGGCCTTTGAGATCGCCGAGGCCTTTGACTGGAACGTCCCCGATCACCTGATCGTTCCCGGCGGAAACCTCGGCAACAGCTCCGCGCTGGGCAAGGGATTCCGCGAACTCAAGGAACTTGGCCTTGTTGCGCGCATGCCGCGCATCTCGGTGATTCAAGCTGCGGGCGCCAATCCGCTGGTGCAGAGCTTCGCGCGCGACAACGCTGCGACGCTTGAGCCGGTTGAGGCGCACACCCGCGCCACCGCCATTCGTATCGGCAATCCCGCTTCCTGGCGCAAGGCCGCGCAGGCCATTCAGGAGACGGGTGGCTGGTGCCTCGATGTCACAGAGGCCGAGATCTCCGTCGCCAAGGCCGAGATCGGCGCCGAGGGACTGGGCTGTGAACCTGCCTCTGCCGTAACGCTGGCCGGCCTCAAGAAACTGCGCGAAGAGGGCAAGGTCAAGTCGAACGATGTTGTTGTCCTGGTGCTTACCGGCCACACCCTCAAAGACGCCGACTACACCATCGATTTCCATCGCGGCACACTGCTGAGCGAAGAAGAGAACGGCGGCGCAAACTCTGCCATCTCTGCCCGCATCGCAGAGCTGCGACGCAACGCCATCGTCGTCGATGCCACGCCGGCCGCGGTTCTGGCCACAATGAAGGAGCGGGCATGAGTGATCGCGCCAAAGGGGAGCAAGTACCCTTCCGGCTGCGTTTGCCCGCCACCTCTGCCAACGTGGGGCCGGGCTTCGATGCCGTAGCCGTCGCGCTGGACTTCTACCTCGACGTGGAAGCTGAACCATCCACCGCGTTCTCGATCTCAGCCACAGGATACGACGCTGACATCTGCGCGGGCCTCGAAGACAACCTCATCGTCGAGGTCTACAAAAACATTCTGATCGAGAACGGACGTCCCGTAGTTCCGCTCGCCATCCGCATGGCCAACGGCATCCCTCTCGGTATGGGTTGCGGTTCGTCGGCCGCCGGCAGACTGGCCGCAATCGCCATGGCCGATCACTTCGGCTCACTCAACTGGGACACGCAGCGGATCCTCGACGAAGCCAACCGGCTCGAAGGCCATCCCGACAATTCAACCGCCTGCTGGGTGGGTGGATTTGTAGCAGCGGCATGTGATGGTGGCACGGTTCGCTACGCGCGCGTTGCGCCGCCGGAACCATGGCGGGCTATCGTGGTTCTTCCCGCCGAGCCGCTGGCCACCAGCAAGGCCCGCGCCATGCTTCCTGCTAGCTACTCGATGGCCGATGCGGTGGCGAATATTCAGTCCTCGGCAATGCTGGGTCTGGCCTTCGCGCAGGGGCGCGCCGACTTGCTGGCGCTGGCCATGCGCGACCGTATCCATCAGCCCTATCGTGCCAGTGTGTGCCCGCTGCTGCCCATTCTGCTGCCTCTGGCCGGCAGGGACGGAATCGCCGCAGCCGCGCTCAGCGGCGCCGGGCCGGCCGTTCTTGTCATCGTTGAGTCAGAGGAGAAGCTAGCTCAGGCAAGCGCCGCGATCCTGAAAGCCACAGCTCCTCAGCAGAAGGTAGACCTGCTGACTTGCCAGATGATTCCCTCTGGCGCTGGTGGGCGACTTTAGCTCAATAGCCGGCTTCAATAGGTGTAAGTGATTCATGTCACACGATTATTACCTAAGTAATCGTTATCTTGGTTTCGAAAAGTGACATAAATAACCAAATTGATCGGGTTACTGATAAATTACCCAAGTTTGCTTGATCTCTGCTCAATAAAGCCATACATTCGCTGCGTGAGCAGTTCTGGGGGAGGGCTGCTCTAGCGCCCGTGATCCGTAAGGGTCCGGGCGCTTCTATGTCTTCCGCATCAAGCCGATTTGATTTATGGACTAATTGAATCCAATTTCGGTAGGTGCAATTTGCACAGTGCGGTGCGACTTTCTCTCTGTCCCGTGCATCCTATTTGAGGCGGCTCTTGTAAACTTGACTCGGAGCCGGAGGAGAAACATGGCAGGCGCAGGTGTGTTAGAAGTTACCGATGCGACATTTGAGCAGGAGGTGCTCCAGAGCGAGCAGCCCGTCCTGGTGGATTTCTGGGCCGTTTGGTGCGGTCCCTGCAAAGCAATTGGACCCGTCGTGGAGAGCCTGGCGGCTACCTACGCCGGCAAACTGAAGGTCGCAAAGGTCAATGTTGACCAGAACGCAGCATCGCCCTCGCGCTACGGCATCCGCGGCATTCCCACGCTGCTGTTCTTCAAGGGCGGCAAAGTTGTGGAGCAGATCGTGGGCTTCAAGTCGCAGGAAGAGCTCGAAGCTGCTGTTCAGCGCGCCATCGCCTGAGCAGGTTTCAAAGATTCGTTCATACGAAAGCACTCGCGGTGGTGCCGCTAGTCTTCGTACATAATGCAACTGACGACCGCCGGCAGCTTATCCCTCTCCACGGAAGCGGATAATATGCCGGCGGTCGCGTTTGCTGGGCCTTCGCTCCGGCAGCGGCGCAAACTCCTGCATTGCTTTCTTCATCTCCGCAACCTTCTGGCGCGTCGCTCGGCTCTCGTCCGATTCCCGATACAGCTTCTGCGCATCGGCCGCCGGGCCTCGCATCTGGCTTAGCTCCAGAACCTCGACCGAAAAGACACCCGCTTCAACTTCGACTTTCACTTTGTCGCTGGGCTTGATCTCGCGTGCCGGCTTGGCGCGCAGTCCGTTTACTTCAACGCGACCCAGGTCGCAGCCGCGTGAGGCCATCGCGCGGGTCTTGTAGAACCGCGCCGCCCACAACCATTTGTCGATGCGCATCGAGTTCATCCGGTCTCAGATCTCCCCGTTCCGTGTGCCAATCCGTTCTGTTCCTGGTGAAAGTGTCCCCACACGGCCTCCGCTGTTTTGCGTGGCACCACAGCCGCGAGCGACTCCACGCTCGCCTCGCGTACTCCGCGCAGGCTGCCAAAGTGCGTCAGCAGCCGCTGCCGGGTCTGAGCGCCCACGCCGGGTACTTCCAGCAGTTCGGAGTCGCGGTCGCGGATCGCTCGCCGCTGGCGGTGATAGCCCACGGCGAAGCGGTGGCTCTCGTCGCGAATCATCTGCACCAGATGCAGCACCGGAGAGCGCCGGTCCAGCACCACCGGCTCCTCCTCGTTGCCGTAGAGGTAGATAATCTCTTCCTTCTTGGCGATCGAGGCCAGCGGCTGCGTGGAGAGGCCTAACGATTCCAGTGCCTCGGCGGCCGCGTGCAACTGGCCCAGCCCGCCATCGACGAGCACCAGTGAGGGCATCGGCTGTTTCTCATCCCTGAGCCGCCTGTAGCGCCGCTCCACCACCTCGCGCATGGAGGCGAAGTCGTCCACGCCCTCGACCGTCGCCACCTTGAACTTGCGGTAGGCGGCTTTGTTCATCTTGCCGTCTTCCCACACCACCAGCGAAGCAACCGTCTCCGCGCCCTGAATGTGAGAGATGTCGAAGCACTCGATCCGCTTGGGCAGCTCAGGCAGCATCAGCGCATCGGCCAGAGCTTCGGAGATCATCTTCTTCGTCGGCTCGAGCACGCGGAACCGCTGCGTGTACGACTGGCGAGCGTTCTGCGAGGCGAGATCGACGAGGGAGCGCTTCTCGCCGCGCTGCGGCACGGCCAGTTCGATCTTGTGGCCGGTGCGCTCGGTCAGCAACTCGGCCAGCGCCCCCCGATCGTCGAAGTCGGCCGGGACGAGAACGCTGCGCGGAACGTAGTGCTGGTCGATGTAGAGCTGCTTGAGCAGGGAAGAGAAGACGAGGCCGGGATCGAAGGCGGGCTGGCCGGCAGGGTTGCTATCCCAGGTCTCAGAATCGAGACCTGGGGCACCCATTTTTGTGTTTGGCTCAGAGGTGGCTTCCATCAGAGCCGGCACGTCCTCCCAGAAAAACTCCCTGCGATCGACGATCTTGCCTGCGCGCATATGGAAGAGGTTCACCGCAAGGTTCGAGTCCTCGTAGTGGTAGCCGAAGACGTCCGCATCGTCGCCCATCTCGGTGGTTGCCATGCGCTGCTTCTCTTTGAGCTGGCGCACGGTCGAGAGCTGATCGCGGAGGCGCGCCGCTGCTTCGAACTGCTCGGCTGCGGCGGCCTCCATCATGCGCGTCTCAAGAGTCTTCTCCAGCTCGGCGTGTCTGCCTTCGAGAAACAGCTCTGCGTCGCGCACCGCCAGACGGTAGGCCTCCAGCGTCGTCAGCCCCTCCACGCACGGCCCCAGGCAGCGGTGAATGTAGTACTGCAAACACGCCCGCGGGTGGTAGCGATTGAGATCCACCTTGCAACTGGGCACGAGAAAGCTGCGGTGGATCAGCTCGACGATGCGATAGGCCAGGTTGCCGGGAAAGTATGGTCCGTAGTAGCCGGCGCCGTCCTTGCGCAGCCGACGCGTGACGAAAACTTTCGGGAACCGGTCGGCCAGTGTCAACTTCACATAAGGGTAGGTCTTGTCGTCCCTCAGCAGTACGTTAAAGCGCGGCTTGCGCTGCTTGATCAGGTTATTTTCGAGCGCCAGCGCCTCGTGCTCGTTGGCGACAAGAATGTACTCGAGGTCCACTGCCTCGCGCATCAGCGAGCCGGTCTTGGCGTTGGCTTGCGAGGCCTCAAGCAGATACGACCGCACCCGCGAGCGCAGGTTGTTGGCCTTGCCCACATAGATGACCTCGCCCTCGGCGTTCTTGTAGAGGTAGACGCCGGGCTGAGTGGGCAGTTCGCGGATCTTTTCGTAGAGGTCCATAGGCTGGCTGGCGCTCGAAGTGCTACTTGCAGGATACGAGAGACAGCGAACAACGTGTAGCGGCGGATTCCCCATGCGCGCCGAACCAGCAGTGCCATAGCCCGACACCGCTCACTGCGTTACATTGAACTCAGACCTATATCAGCGCGAGACACGGACCAGCCTCTGACCTCCCCATCCCCCAATTCGCCCGAACTTGTCGAGATTCTGCGCTCGGTCTTTGGCTTTTCGAAGTTCCGTTCCGGTCAGGAAGAGGTCTGCCGCGCCGCCATCTCCGGCCGCGACCTGCTCCTCGTTATGCCCACCGGCGCCGGCAAAAGCCTCTGCTATCAACTCCCCGCCATCGCACGCGGCGGCGCAGCGCTGATCGTCTCTCCGCTCATCGCCCTCATGGAGGATCAGTTCGCCAAGCTTGCAGCGCTCAAGCTTCGCGCGGCCCGTATCCACTCTGGCCTGGAGCGCGAAGTGGCACGCCAGGCCGCGCGCAGCTACCTCGACGGCCAGCTCGACTTTCTCTTCATCGCTCCCGAGCGCCTGCGCGTCCCGGGATTTATCGAGATGCTAGCCAAGCGCAAGCTCTCCCTCATCGCCATCGACGAGGCCCACTGCATCTCCCAATGGGGTCACGACTTCCGCCCCGACTACCGCATGTTGGGCGAACACCTTCCCCGCCTGCGCGGAGCAGAAAATCCCTGCCCGGTTCTGGCCACTACCGCCACGGCAACGCCCACGGTCCAAAAGGACATCGTCGACCAGCTCGGCATGGTCAAGCCGCTCAAATTCATCCACGGCTTCCGCCGCGACAACCTCGCCATCGAGGTCGTAGAACTCCCGGTCCCCGAGCGGCCCCGCGCAATCGTAGGCCTGCTTTCCGACCCGGCACGACGGCCCGCAATCGTCTACGCCACCTCCCGCAAGCAATCTGAAAAACTGGCTGAGGAACTGGGTTCGGCCGTGCGCGCCGCGGCGTATCATGCAGGCCTCGACCCCGACACCCGCGAGCGCGTGCAGACCGCCTTTCAGTCCGGAGCTCTTGATGTAGTTGTTGCCACCATCGCCTTTGGCATGGGCATCGACAAGGCCGACATCCGCACCATCATCCACGCCGGACTCCCCGGCACCCTCGAGGGCTTCTACCAGGAGATAGGCCGTGCCGGCCGCGACGGCAAGCAGAGCCGTACGTATCTGATGCACTCCTACGCCGACCAGCGTACCCACGACTTTTTCCTCACGCGCGACTATCCGCCGGTCGACCAGCTAACCCGTATCTTCAAATCGCTCGACGACGAAGCGCAACCGGTAGAAGAACTGCGCGCCGCGATAGTGGCAAAGCAAAAACTAACCGAAGAGGAGTTCGACAAAGCCCTTGAAAAGCTCGAAATTCACGGCGGCGCGCGTGTGGACTTCGGCGGGCTCGTCGTCCGCGGCTCCGACGGCTGGAAGAAGACCTACGGTGTGCAGGCAGCGCACCGCGCCGAGCAGTTCGAGCGCGTGGTTCGCTTCTCAGACTCCAGCGGCTGCCGCATGGCCGCGCTCGTGGGCCACTTCGGCGACGTGGCAGACGCCCAGCGCAGCTGCGGCCGCTGCGATATCTGCGATCCCGCCGGAGCCGTGTTGCGCGTCTTCCGCCACGCCACAGCGGTCGAGCGCGCCCTTGCCCAGGCTGTCATCGACGAACTCAAGCCGGTCGATTCCCTCGCCACCGGCACACTCCAGCGCAGGCTCGAAATCGAAAACCGCAACGAGTTCGCCTCTCTGCTCGACGCCATGGCCCGCGCCGGGCTGATTGAATTTGAGGAAGCCGAGTTCGAGAAAGATGGCGAGCTGATCCGCTTCCGCAAGGTGCGTGCGACGGATGCGGGCCTGGAGGTTCGCCGCACGACGCCGGTCGAATTATTGATGAGCGACGGCATCGGTGACGAGTTTGCAACCCCCGCGCAGACAGCCAAGCCGCGCGCAAAGAAGCCAACTGCCTCGCCAAAGAGCGCCCCGAAGCAATCCGCCCCCGAAGCACTCACCCCCGAGCAGGAGGCGCTGGCCGAATGCATTCGCGAGTGGCGCGCCGCAGAAGCGAAGAAGCTGCGCATGCCGGCCTTCATGCTCCTCCATGATCGCACCATCCGCGCCATCGCCGCGGCCCGGCCCGAAAATCCGAACCAGCTACTTGCCGTGGACGGCATGGGGCAGGCCAAGGTGGATAAGTTCGGCGAGGAAATTCTGGGGCTGTGCCGAACGGCAAAGTAGTATGTTTATGTTGAGTATGTTATGTTGTGTATATGTTGAACTTGCCCCATCCCTCGGCTAAAGCCAACGAAATTCGCCACTTTCTCTGTCAGAAGTACTTTGACCCGGCCCGGAAGAGGAGCGAGACGCTAGTCACGCTTCGTGCCGGAGACATTCATCGCGAGATGGGGCTGAAGAATCGCGTACCGAGCGTCTGCCAGGTGATGGAGTCAAAGCTGCTCGAAAAAGAGGCGGGCGTAAAGGTCAGTTCCAAGCAGGGGCCCCCGAGCGGCCGGGGAACGACGCTGACGGTGACCTATACGGTTTCATTGGACTCCCGTGCCCCCGCTTCGAATGAGATCCAACCCAGGCAAGATGACTCGATCAGCACGGGGTGGGAGCTGTTCTTTGCTCTGCGCGGAATCGGGAAAGACTGGTACAAAGACGCCGGCGGCGGTGAGGCCTGGCTGAAGAACGAGCGCGAGAACTTCTACAGCGAGGAGAAGAGCAAATGGCTGTAAGGCGCGTCTATTGGGACACGATGCTATTTATCTACTGGCTGGAGGAGCACGCGGAGTTTGCGCCGCAGGTCGAGTTGCTTGCCACGCGAATGGCCGCTCGCGGAGACCGCATCTGCGCCAGTTATCTTTCTCTGGGCGAGGTTCTCACCCGGCCGTATCAAAAGGACAACCGGCAGTCGATTGCCGATGCCGAGCGCCTCTTCGACTCGAACATTGTGGAGATGCTGCCTTTCGACAGGAGTGCGGCTCGCGAGTATGCCCGTCTGCGCGCCACGGCAAAGGTGAGGCCCGCCGATGCCATGCACCTGGCCTGCGCCGCGGCAGGAAGTGTGGACCTGTTCGTCACCAACGACATGGAACTTTGCAGGCTCCAGGCTACGGGGTTGCCGTGGATCGCCGGCCTCGACGGCAGAATCTTCTGAAAATGCAAATAGCGTGAGCCCGAAGACTCACGCTATCGACGATTGTTAGTGCTGGATGGTGAAGCCGCTTAGCTCACCCGCTCAATCACCAGCGATTCAAGCACGACCGGCTTGACAGGCTTGTCCTGCGAGCCGCGCGCTACCTTTGAGATCTTCACCACGATATCCTGGCCCTCGGTGACTTCGCCGAAGATGGTGTGGTTGCCGGTTAGCCACATCGTCGGCGCCACGGTGATGAAGAACTGGCAGCCGTTGGTGTTCGGGCCGGAGTTGGCCATGGCCAGCTTGCCGGGTACGTCGAACTTGTGCGGCGAGCCCTTGGTCTCGTCCTCGAAACGGTAGCCGGGGCCGCCCATGCCGTTGCCGCCCGGGTCGCCGCCCTGGATCATGAAGTCGGGGATCACGCGGTGGAAGATGGTGCCGTCGTACAGCTTGTCGGTGGACTTGGCGCGGGTAACGGGGTGGACCCACTCGCGGGAGCCCTCGGCGAGGTCGATGAAGTTCTTGACGGTGACGGGGGCATCGGCCTCAAACAGCCGCACAACTATCTTGCCTTCCGTGGTGTTAAACACTGCATAGGTTCCGGGTGTGGATGCCATATCTGCTCCTGGGTTGGATTCTGTGCGTTGCCGGCGAAAAGTGGCCGGTATTCCGGATTTGCAGGGTGTTGACCCTGATCCCGGAGGCGCTACTTTCAATGTATCGTAATGCACGCTTCGAACGTCCATATTGTAGGCTTTTCGGTGTGGTTCAGTTGACGCCGGGCTGCGCAGCTTTGGGTTCCCCCACCGATCTCCGGGAGCGTTTCCCTTAACCTCGATCCCCCGCGGCATGGGTGCCGCGAGAAATGGAAACGGATATGAAGAGGACAATTACCGCGATTTTCATCTGCCTGCTGCTCACAACCCAGGCCTTCGCTGGTTCCTCGCGCGAAAGTCTCCAGGCGCGTATCAATGCGGCCAAGCAGGTGGTTGACGAGATTATGAACGCCAACGACAGCACCATCCCCAGCAACATCCTCAAGCAGGCCACCTGCGTCGGCGTCATTCCCGGCCTCAAGAAGGGCGCATTCGTCTGGGGCGGCGAGTATGGGCAGGGAATTGTTACCTGCCGCACCGGGCATGGATGGAGCGCTCCTGTATTCATTCGCATGGCCGGCGGATCGTTCGGACTCCAGATCGGTGCGCAGTCTACGGATCTGGTCTTGGTTGCGGTCAACGATCGCGGTTTTCAGGACCTGCTCAAGAGCAAGTTCAAGATCGGCGGCGATGCCGCAGCGGCTGCCGGCCCTGTAGGGCGTGCCGGTTCCGCGGCGACCGACTGGAAGATGGACGCCGAGCTGCTCAGCTACTCCCGCAACAAAGGTCTGTTCGCGGGCATCGACCTCAACGGCGTCAGCGTGACGCAGAACAGAGAAGATACCGACCTCTACTTCGGCAAGCCGCAGGACGCCGAGGAAGTGCTCAAGGGTAGCGTAGGCGTTCCGCAGGGCGCGGTCTTGTTTGTCCGCACTGTGGCCAAGGCCTTCGTCAAGGCCAAGGCAGAACAGAAGTAGCCACTTTGACCCATAGCAATCTACAAAGGCCCGGCTCGCAGCCGGGCCTTTGGCTTTCTATCGCTCGGTCTGCTGCCATAGTCCGCTTGAGGCGGATAAACTGTTGATTAGCCTCATGCGAGAGACACTCCAGTACTGGCTGGTGTTGACCGTGGCGCGGCCTCTGGGCTGGTTGCCGCGAGGTCTGGCCCGTCTCTTTGCGGGTTTCATCGCGCTGGCCGTGTATCTCGGCCTCGGACGCCTCCGCCGCGTGGGCCGTCGCAACCTCGACCTCGCCTTCCCGGCGCTTGACGCAAAAGCCAAACAGACAATCTTGCGCCGGCTCTACCGGCACCTTGGCTGGCTGATGGTCGAGTTCTGCCGTATGGAGCGCTACACGCTTGAGAACTCCCGCGACTGGCTCCGCGTCGAGGGCCACGAACACTATCTGGCGGCCAAAGCGCGCGGCAAAGGCGTTCTTGTCGTTACCGGCCACCTCGGCGCGTGGGAGCTGTCCAGCTTCTACCACTCCATGCTAGGCCACCCCATGGGCATGATCATCCGGCGACTAGACAACCGCAAGCTCGACGCATTTGTGAACGGCGTCCGCTGCCGCCACGGCAACTTCGTCATCCACAAGGACGACTTCGGCCGCTCACTGCTCACCACCATGCGCGCCGGCGGGACGGTCGGAATTTTGATGGACACCAATATGACCCCGCCGCAGGGCGCGTTTGTCGACTACTTCGGCGTTCCGGCCTGCACCGGTACAGGTCTGGCGCACATTGCGCGCAAGACCGGCGCGGCGGTCCTGCCCGGTGCAATGTTTTGGGAGGCGGGCGAGAAGCGCTACGTCCTCCGCTTCGGCCCGGAGATTGAAATTCCCCACACCAGCGACGTGAGCGCGGATATCCTCGAAGGCACGCAGCGCTGCACCAAGGCCATCGAGCGCTGGGTGCGCCGCTATCCCGACCAGTGGCTGTGGATTCACCGCCGCTGGAAGACCCGTCCGGCCGGCGAGCCGAAGATCTACTGAACAGACAGATCCAAAGGAGTTCAAGATGAAGCTGGGCGAACTGATCGAAGCGCTGGGCGGAACGCTGGCCAACGGATCTCCGGACCTTGAACTCGCAGGCGTTAACTCCACCGTCCGCGCCGGTGAGCGCGAGCTCGTCTTCGCCGAGGATGAATCGTCGGCCGCGCAGGCTCTCCAAAGCAGCGCCGGTGCGGTTGTCCTCAAGCCGGGACTCGTTTCCAGTTACGAACCGTCGCGTGCCGTAGTCGAAGCCCGCTATCCCCGCATGTGGTTCGCCCAGGCCGCAAAACTGCTCAAGCCCAAGCCCGCTGCGGGCGGAGTGCACCCCACAGCGGTCGTAGGCGAAGGCGTCTCTCTGGGCGAGGGAATCACCATAGGCCCCTGCGCGGTCGTAGGCGCGGGCGCATCCATCGGCGCTGGAACCCGCATCGAGGCCGGAGCCGTCATCGGCGAGGGCGTTGTCATCGGCGCCGACTGCCGCATCTATCCCCGCGTCGTCATCTATTCCGGCACAACCATCGGTGATCGCGTCATGCTTCACGCCGGAGCGGTCCTCGGCGCGGACGGCTTCGGCTACGTCCGCGATGCAAAAACCGGCGCGCACACCCAGTTCCCACAGCAGGGAACCCTCGTCATCGAAGACGACGTCGAGATCGGCGCAAACTCCACCGTTGACCGCGGCGCGCTCGACGAGACCCGAGTCCGCCGCGGCGCAAAGTTCGACAACCTCGTCCACGTGGCCCACAACTGCGACATTGGCGAAGACGCGATCCTCGTCTGCGGCGTCGGTATCTCCGGCTCCTCGAAGATCGGACGCGGTGCGGTTCTGGCCGGTCAGGTCGGCCTCGGAGATCACGTCACCATCGGCGACGGTGTCATCCTCGGCGGCCAGGCCGGAGTCTTCCCCGGCAAAACGTTGACCAACGAGGGCCTGCCGCCCGGCACAATCCTCTACGGAACCCCGGCGCGGCCCGTCCGCCAGGTATTGCGCGAGCAGGCTGTGCTGGCACGGCTGGCAAAGAAGACCGGCCCCAAAGAGTCCCGATAATCGCGACGCTGGCCGAAATCTACGGTGCGGTTTCGCGATGGGTTACAGCCCGGCTTTGTTTGAAGTAAACTTATCTCCTGCGTCGCCGAAGCTTCCCACGCTGCTTTTGGAAATTACTATAGAGCCGACAGAGTTCTAAGGCGAAGTAATTGGACGATATTCCGATTTTCCCGGCGGTTCCGTTCTTGTCCATCAGTTCAACCGCGGGCCCACAGATTGCGAGTTTGAACATGCTCAGCGAGAACCCGAACTTTTATCGCGAACTCCTTCACCAGATGCGTGACGGTGTCTACTTCGTAGACAGGCAGAGGCGAATCCTTTACTGGAATGAAGGCGCGACACGCCTGACAGGATATTCGGAACAAGAGATGGTAGGCCGGAACTGCAACGACAATCTCCTCAACCATGTGGACGGCTGTGGGCACGGCCTGTGCGAGGATGGGTGCCCATTGACGGCGACTGTGGCTGACGGCCAGGGGCGCGAGGCGCAGGTCTTCCTGCGGCACAAACAAGGCCATCGGGTTCCGGTCTTGGTGAGGGTTCAGCCCATCCGGAGCAACGACGGAAGCATTGATGGCGCGGTCGAGATCTTCAGCGACAACTCCGCACAGATCGAGGCCGAACGCAAGTTGGAAGAGATGCGGCGTATGGCCTTTCTCGATCATCTGACAAATCTCCCTAACCGGCGGTTTGTCGAACTGGCGCTCAAGGCGGCACACTCTGAGTACCAGGTTCACAACAGCCCCTTTGGCGTCATGATCCTCGATGTCGACGGGTTCAAGCGTATCAACGATACTGCCGGACATCCCGCCGGAGACCGCGTGCTCAAAGAGGTCGGTCTTACGCTGGCCGATTCCCTCCGGCCCAGCGACATCGTCGGCCGCTGGGGCGGGGACGAGTTTCTAGCCATCGTCAAGAATGTAGATCAAGATGCTTTGCGCTGTCTCGCCGAGCGTTGCGTGGCGATCGAATCCAAAGTGGATGTCCCCATCAACGAGGGCGAGCGAGTCTCGATCTCTGTCTCAATCGGCGCAGGCCTCATTCAATCCTGCGAGGGGGTTGATGCAGTCGTCGAGCGGGCAGACCGGCTCATGTTTGTCAGCAAGTCGGGCGGCCGGAACCGCGCCACCGCCGAATAGGGAGCCTGGCTTCGGGCCAGAGCACTAGCCCGCCCCCGCACAGCTTCCCGCGGCAGTGTCATTAATCTTTGACCGGATATTCAACTCCCCGTAACATCCCCGCGCGAAAATGACCTTGGTAGACGACCTACCAAGGAGCTTGACTGTGAAAAAGGCTATTGTTGCCGTTGCGTTGTTTGTGTTGGCACTGACCGGCGCCCAGGCGCAGAAGATCACTGCGGCCGGCGCAACCTTCCCCTATCCGATTTATTCCAAGTGGTTTACTGAGTACTCGGCCGCACACCCCGGCGTTGAAATCAACTACCAGTCGATCGGTTCCGGTGCGGGCATCCGTCAGGTTACGGCGGGCACGGTGGACTTTGGCGCTTCCGACATGCCCATGGCGGACAACGATCTCGCCGCATCCAAGATCAAGCTGGTGCACATTCCCACGGTCCTCGGAGCAGTAGTGCCAATCTTCAACGTACCCGGCGTGAGCGATCTGCGCTTCAGCCCAGACGTGCTGGCAGACATCTATCTCAACAAGATCACCACCTGGGCCGATCCCCGCATCGCCAAGGACAACCCGGGCGTCAAGCTGCCTGACCAGAAGATCATCTCCGTGCATCGTTCCGACGGTTCGGGCACAAGCTTCATCTTCTCCGACTATCTCAGCAAGGTCAGCAAGGAGTGGAAGGACTCGGTTGGCGCCGGTTCCTCGCCCAACTGGCCGGGCGGCGTCGGTGGCAAGGGCAACGAGGGCGTGGCCGGCATGGTTCGCCAGGTTCCCGGCTCCATCGGCTACGTCGAGCTGATCTATGCTCTCCAGAACAAGATCACCTTCGGCTCCATCAAGAACGCGGCCGGCAACTTCGTCAAGGGCTCCATCGAAGGCGTTACCGCCGCTGGTGCAAGCGCCACCATCCCCGCCGACTTCCGCGTCTCCATCACCAATGCTCCGGGCGCGAAGGCTTATCCGATCTCAAGCTTCACCTATCTGCTGATTCCGGTGAAGGCTGCCGACCCGGCCAAGGGCAAGGTCATCAGGGACATGCTCAACTGGATCGTCAAGTCCGGCCAGAGCGAAGTCGAGTCGCTCTCCTACGCTCCGCTCCCCAAGTCGGTAGTGGACAACGTGCTCAAGGCCATCTACGCGTTGCAGTAAAGCAAAACTATTTTCTCCATGTCTGAGGGTCCGGTCATAAGGCCGGACCCTCTTCTTCTTTGGGGCGCGGCCGCAAGAGCGTATCATCGGGTCCATCTTCCAACTTCCATCGTCAAACGGGATGAAACCCCACGAGGTAATCTCATGCGCTCTTCAAAATTCATACCTGTCTATGCGGCCCTGTTTATTCTTTTGCTCTCCATGGCATCGGCGGCACTTTGCGCCGAGAGCGGCCATCCGCTGCGTGCCGGCGCGGCAAAGATCGACATCACGCCCACCAATCTTCACAACCTCAACTCCTTCGGCGGAGACTTCAAGGCCGTGCACGATCCCATCTACGCCCGCGCCCTGGTGCTCGACAACGGCGTGAACACCGCTGCTCTTGTCACGCTCGATCTGGTCGAATCCGGCGACACCATGCCGGTCCGCGAGCGCATCCAGAAAGAGCTGGGCATTCCCGCCGATCACATCATGATCACGTCGAGCCACGACCACAGCGCGCCACGCATCGGCTCGGTCACGCCCGGCGGCATCGCGCACCCGGCAACCGCTGAGAACCTCGCCTACACCGTCACCGTCTTCGACAAGATCGTTGCGGCCGTCAAGCAGGCCAAGTCCGTGCTTCAGCCGGCCAAGGTCGGCTTCGCCACCGGCACGGCCGACCTCAACATCAACCGCGACGAACTCATCCCCGGCCGCGGCTGGGGCCAGGGCTATAACCCCGACGGACACTCCGACAAGACCGTATGGGTGCTCAAGATTATCTCTCTCGATGGCAGACCCATCGCCATCTTCTTCGACTACTCTTCGCACTCCACGGTCGTCCTCGGAACAGGCGAGCTCAGCGGCGACCTCGGTGGCGCTGCCGAGCGATTCGTCGAGGCCCGCTTCGACAACAAGATCGTGGCTCTCTACTCGATGGGCGCGGCCGGCGACCAGAACCCCAAGATCATGCAGTCGGGCGGACGCGGGCCGGAGAGCGCGGCGGCCGCGCTTCCCGCCACCGGCACCAGCACCAGCCACGCCAACGCCTACGACTCGGTCAACGCATTTGGCCTCGTCCTCGGCACTGAGGTAGTGCGCGTCGCAGACGGCATTAAGGAACTCAGCTCCACCGCCCGCATCGAGGCCGGTGAAAAGATCGTCTCCTGCCCCATCAAAAAGGGCGTCAATCAGATGGGCGACCTCAAGCAGGACAACGTCACGTCCATGCCCCTGCACCTCGGGCTGATCCTCATCAACGACGTGGCCCTCACCGGCGTATCGGGCGAGGTTGTAACCAACATCTACTGGCACCTCAAGAAGACCTCGCCTCTGGTCAACACCGTGATGCTCACCCTGGCCAACGACCGCGCGGGATATATCGCCGACGACCTTTCCTACGACACACCGTACTTCGCGGTCAACGGTACACCCTTTGCGCGGGGATGCGCGGAGCCTAACATCGTCAACGGGCTCTCCGCCATGATCAGCGAGAAGCTCCAGTAAGCGAGTTCTGGTCCGATGGCAAAACAAGGCCCGCTTGCTTATGCGAACGGGCCTAGTTTTCTGTGCTCCAATACGCCTACTGCGCCAGATGTTCTTTGATCAGCCGTTCCATGAGCGGAATCATGGCTTCGCCGGTACGCGGGAGCAGGAAACCAGCCTGCGCCTCGTCCCAATCGAGCTTGAAGCTCGTCGCGAGCGCCGAGATCCAGATCTGGCGCACCGGCGTGTTGGGAGTGACGACGAACTTGGCCGCCGGCTCCTCGAACAGAACGTTCAGCACCCCGTTCTGCTCTTCGACCTCGAAGCCTGCGTTGTCGGCCTCTTCGAGCTCGTAGAGGTGCTGCTTGAGCTGCTCAATGGCGTCTTCGGCGGCGCGGCGGAACTCGGTCTCGTCCTGCATGGACAAAGTGTAGCAGGGGTCAGGATAGGCGGGCCGGGGCAGGGTACTAACCTGCGGAACTTGAGCGTGTGTCAGATTAGGGCAGCATTTCGTCGAAGGTAATTAAAGTCTCTCCCTGCCACGCCGATAGATGTCGGTATGGAGATCGCACCCATCGCCGGAGTTCGCATCCTGCCAGTGACGAAGGCGCGCCCCGTAGATCCCGAACTCGCCCCGTCCTACGATGTCGATGCAGCGGTCCGGCTCGATGAAGACACCTACTCCCCCAACGGCCGCAAAGCCGCCGGCGCAGAGGAGCCGGAGGAGGAGATCGACGAGCCCGAGGACATGGACGACGACGAATTCGGCTGGCAGCCCCGGCCCCGGCACCCCGAAAGCAACCGGCGCAGCAAGTTCAGCTTCTTCGCCTAGTACCTACGATCAAAGCTCGCTAATTCTATAGAATCAAATAGATAAAACAAAAATCAACCTGATTCTGGTTCCAGAAAAAGTAGCCATTCCACACGACACTTCACAAATCGGCTTGCATACCGGGTTGCGCTTGGGGTATTTTACTAACTGGTTAGTTAAATATGAGCGCAAAAGCCAAATCCATCCCCTCCGCCGCCAACGCCGAGCAGCCCGCAGACAAGGCTGCCGAGTCCCGCGAGCGCATCCTCGACGCGGCCCTCAAGGAGTTCAGCGCCAACGGCCTGGCCGGCGCGCGCACCGAGCGCATCGCCGCCGAAGCCGGCGTCAACAAGGCCCTGCTCTACTACTACTTCGCCAGCAAGGAGAAGCTCTACGCGGCGGCTCTTGAATCCGTAGCCATCCGCGTCCGCGACAGCTCGCTGGCGGTGCTGAGCAAAGCTGCAAGCCCCGGAGAACGCGTCCTGCGCGCCGCGCTCAACCACTTCGACCGCATCCTCACCCAGCGCGAGTTTCAAAGCCTCATGCAGCAGGAGATGATCCGCATGCATCGGGGCGAGAGCAGCGCTCTCGATGTGCTGGCCGAGCTCGTCTTCCGGCCCTTGTTCGCGGCCTTTGAGACCAGCGTTCGCGAGGGCATCGCGTCGGGCGAACTGATCGATGTGGACTGGCTCCAGATTCCCATGGCCGCAATGGGCGCAAACGTCTTCTACTTTCTCAGCGCGCCGGTCTGGCGGATGCTGATGGACTTCGATCCCTTCTCGGCAGAGGCGCTTAGAACGAGGCGCAGCGCGCTGGTCCGCTTCCTTGCACTGGCAATTTTCACCGATCGCAAGCGTGGCTCGGAGTTGGCCGAAAGCATCCTGGCCGAGACGCCGGAGCCGAAGGCGATTGAAGCGCATGAACCGCCGGTATGGCGCAGGAATCTAAAGGTTGAGGGCAAAAGCGAGTGAATCCACGTAATCGAGTCTTCATGATTCTGGGCCTGCTGGTTGCGGGTTCGCTGGTCTGGTACTTCACGACGACGAACCGCTCAACGGACCTGCAACTGATCGGCACCGTCGATGCCAACGAGGTCGTCGTCAGCTCGCGGATTCCCGGCAGGCTTGCGACGCTGAAGGTCACCGAAGGCGACGCCGTCAAAGCCGGTCAGCTGATCGCTACCATCGAATCGTCGGACCTTGACGCGGCTCTTGCTGCGGCAGAGGCTGCGGCCAGCGGCGGCAAGTGGCGGCTGAGCGCTGCCCAGGCCACCGAGCGCGAGAACCGCGGCGAGACAGAGAGCGGCGTAGCCGCGGCCGAGGCTCAAGTGAAGTCGGCGCAAGCCACGCTTGCTCAGGCACAGGCTCAGCTTGCGCGCCAGAAGGCCGACACCAGCCGCACGGTAGCGCTTGCGGCGCAGGGCATCGCCAGCCAGCAGGCAAGGGACGAAGCTGTAGCCGGTCAGCAAGCAGCCGAGGCCGCCGTGAATACAACGATGGCAAATGTGGCCCAGTCCGAGGCGGCATTGCGGCAGGCTCGCGCCCACGTGTTGCTGGTCGAGGTCGCGGCGCATTCGGCGAGCGAGTCCCGTGATGCTGCCGCCAACTCCCGCGCGATCGCGGCACAGGCCCGCGTCCAGCGCAGCTACGCAGAGATTGTTGCTCCGGCCGACGGCATCGTGAACGTGTGGGCGGCCCGGCAAGGCGAAGTGGTCGCGGCTGGAACTGCGATCGTTACCATCATGGACCTGAGCCAGACCTGGGTCTACGCGCCGCTGCCAGAGACGCAGGCAGACGCCGTAAAGCTCGGCGACACGCTGCGTGTAGTGATGCCAAGCGGCGCCGCGCTCGATGGCAAGGTGATCGCCAAGATGACCGAGGCAGACTTCGCCACCCAGCGCGATGTAAGCAAGCGCAAGCGCGACATTCGCACCGTGCAGCTCAAACTTCTCATCCCGAATCCCGGCGCCGCGTATGTGCCGGGGATGTCGGCAGAGGTCTACATTCCGGCAAGCAGGCTGGTGAAGCAGTGATAGCAGCCGCAAACAGCAACGGCAGCCAGCCGCGGCCCATCGCCATCGAGGTCGACAACATCGTCAAGAAGTACGGCGACTTCGAGGCCGTCAAGGGCGTGAGCTTTCAGGTGGCCGAGGGCGAGATCTTCGGACTGCTCGGCCCCAACGGCGCAGGTAAAAGCACGCTCATCCGCATGATGACGACGCTCATCCCGGCCACGGCCGGCCGCGCTCTCGTAGCCGGCCTCGATGTAGCCAGGGTCCCGGACGACGTGCGCCGGCTCATCGGCGTCATCCCGCAGGCGCTCACCAGCGACCCGGAACTTACGGTCGAAGAAAACCTCTCCATCTACGCCAAGCTCTACAGCGTGCCGCGCGCAAAACGCGAGAAGAACATCGCCGAAGTTCTCGAAGCCGTTGACCTGACCAGGTGGCGCACTGCCCAGACCAAGACGCTCTCGGGCGGCATGAGAAGGCGGCTTGAGATTGCGCGCGGCCTTGTGCACGATCCCATGATCTTCTTTCTCGACGAGCCGACCACCGGCCTTGATCCGGTCTCGCGCATCGCGGTCTGGGAGATGCTCAACCATCTGAAAGCTACGCGCAACCTCACCATCCTGATCACTACGCACTACATGGAAGAGGCCGACAAGCTCTGCGACCGCATCGCGATTGTGGATCACGGCAAGCTGGTCGCTCTCGGCACTCCCGCCGAGCTCAAGAACAGCGTAGCCGGAGCCAACGTGATCGAGGTGCACTTCAACCGTGAGACCGAGGAGTGGCGCGAGCGGCTGGAGAAACTCGACGGCGTAACCGAGGTGATAGCGGAGAGCGCCGGATTCTATCGCGTGATTACGCGCTCGGGCTCGGCGACGACGATGCAGTTAGTCGAGATGGCGGCGCGCCTCGGCGAGACCCTCACCTCGCTGAGCGTGCAGAACACCACGCTGGACGATGTATTCGTCCACTACACAGGCAGGCAGTTGCGCGACGAGCAGGTCAAGCCCAAGAACTTCGCCATGCCTGTGCGCGAGGGGACGTACTCATGAACCGCATGTGGGCCATTGTCGAACGCGAGATGCGGAAGTTCTTCCGCTCGCCGGTGCTCATGCTGCTCAGCATGGTGCTGCCGCTGGTGCAGCTGGTCATTCTGGGCAACGCCTTCGGAGGCAAGATCACAAATGCGCGCGTAGGCGTCGTCGATTACGATCGCGGCCCGCAGGCTGTGAAGATCCGCGAGTCTTTCGCGGCCATCGCCGCCAACGTAAACACCTTCCGCACCACCGACTATCCCGACGAGCGCACCGCGCAGGATGCTGTGCGCACCGGCAAGATCGACGCGGCCGTGGTGATTCCCGCGCAGTACTCCAAGCGGGTGTACTCGGGTGAGCGGCCAAGGATCGGACTCGTCGTCGACAACTCCGACCAGTTCGTCTCTGGCTCAATCCAGAGCGAGATGCAGTCGCTGGTTGAGGCGCTGAACGCGCCGGCGATCACCGCCCCCATCAAGAAAACTACGCTGCTTGAAGTCGTCGAGCTCTACCCCTACGTCGCCTACATGAAGTTTCTGCTCTCCGGCTCCATTGCGCTGGCCATGTACGTCTCGGTCATGATCGGCGGCGGCATGCTCTACATCGACGACAAGGCGCGCGGCGTGCACGAGGGCTATCTGGTCACTCCCATCACAAAGTTCGAGCTGGTAATGGGCCTCAACATCGCGGGAGCAATCAAGGCCGTGCTGTCCGGCATATCGCTTACGGTGATTGGCTCGCTGATCGCCGGACTCGACACCATCTTTCATCCCATGCGCGACCTTCAGTTGCTGGCGCTGATCCTGACCACCTCGATCGCCTTCAACGGCATGATGTTTCTGATGATGGTGCGGGTGAGCGATCCGCTGGTTCCGAGGGCGATGTTCGGGGTGCTGAACACGCTGCTGTTCTTCCCCTCGGGCTCCATCTATCCGGTCACAGCGTTTCCCAAGTGGCTGCGCGCAATTGCCATCGTCGATCCCTTTACCTATTCGATCCACGGGTTCAAGGAGATTTTGCTCAAGGACGGCGGCTGGGTCTCAATCTACGGAGACATAGCGTTTCTTGGGATATGCGGAGTAGGTTGCCTGCTGGTGGCGAACTGGCTCTTCAAGCGGGAGCTGTAGCAGTCGCGACCGGCAGCGTAAAGCGGAAGGCCGCGCCATGGCCGAGTTCGCTTTCGACCCACACCTTGCCGCCGTGGGCCAGCACGATATGCTTGACGATTGCCAGGCCCAGACCGGTGCCGCCTGACTCGCGCGAGCGCCCCTTGTCGATGCGGTAGAAACGCTCGAAGATTCTTTCCAGATGTTCCGAACCGATGCCGCGGCCGAAGTCGCGCACCATGAAGCAGACCTGGCCGTCTATCTCTTCGGCGCCCACCTCGATGCGTTTTCCCTCGGCGGCGTACTTGAGCGAGTTCTGGATGAGGTTGCCGAAGACCTGGTGCAGGGCATATGCGTCTGCCATCACCATGAGGTCCGGCGCGCCCGTGTTGTTAAGATCGACCCCGATGTCGAGTGCCGGAGCTGTCATCGACTGCACGGCATCTTTGACCAGCGTGCTTGCCGGCGTGGGCACCAGCGCGAGCTTATAGTTCGGGCTTTCCACAGTGGCCAGCGCAAGCAGGTCCTCGGTGAGCCGGTTCATGCGCACGGCGTTCTTGAGTATGATGCCGAGGAACTCGCGGTGGACCTCGGGGTCCGGCGAGGGATCGTCGAGGATGGTCTCGACGTAGCCCTGAATCGACGTGAGCGGCGTGCGCAGCTCATGGCTCACGTTGGCCACAAACTCGCGGCGCGAGGCCTGGGCGCTTTCGAGGCTGGTCAGGTCGTGGAGCACAATGAGCGCTCCACCCGATGGCAGAGGCGCGGCGCTGATCTCAAAGACGCGGCCGGGGATGACGGACGTGGCGCGACCGAGCCGGGGTTCGCGGTCTTCGAGGGCGGCGCGCACACAGGCCAGGAACTCGGGGTCGCGGATGGAGTGTACGAGGGTGCGGCCGGTGCGGATCTCGGTCCCGGCGAGACGCTGCATCACCGCGTTCGACCAGCGGACGTGGCCGTCGCGATTGATGGCCACCACGCCCTCCTGCATCGCGTCGAGCATGGCGGCCAGCTCATGGCGGCCGCGCTCCAGTTCGGCGAAGTCTTCGTCCAGATGTGCCGCGGCCAGGTTGATTACGGCTTCGAGTTGAGATATCTCATCGCTGTCGCGGCTCTCATGAAGGCGGCCGCCAAAGTCGCTGGCCGCGATGCGGCGGACGAAGCTGGAGATGCGTCCCAGCCGGCTGGCCAGGCGGAGATAGAAGAACGTGGCTGCCACCAGAGAGAGAACGATGGCCAGAAGCAACGACCACAGAGCCCCCTGCACAATCGCCTGCCATCCAAAGTCCTGCTCGCGGGCTGCGAAGCCGAAGTACATTCCGGTGACCACCGCCTCCACGAGGAGCAGCACAATGGAAAGGGCGGCGATCTTCTTCAGCAGTGCTGAGTTCATTCTGGACCGGTCTGCGAGCCTTGCGTGTTTGGATAGCTATTGCTGCTTTGGCAGTTCGAAGCGATAACCCGCGCCGCGAACAGTTACCAGATAACGTGGATCTTCCGCGTCGATCTCAATCTTCTCGCGGATGCGGCGGACGTAGACGTCGACCGAGCGTGGCGTAACAAAGCGCGCGTCGCCCCAGACGGAGTCAAGCAGTTGGTCACGGCTGAAGACGCGCCCCGGATGGCGGGCCAGATAGTCGAGCAGCCGGAACTCGGTGGCAGTGGTGGTAGCAAGTTCGCCGCGAACCTTCAGCTGCATGGCTCCTGCATCGATCACGATGTCGTCGAAGGTGATGACAGAAGATGCGGCAGGCCGCTCGAAGCGGCGCAGCACGGCCTTCACGCGTGCCACCAGTTCGCGCGTCGAGAAGGGCTTGGTGATGTAGTCGTCTGCGCCGAGTTCGAGCCCGGCTACGCGATCGCTTTCGCCTGCCTTTGCGGTCAGAAAGATGATCGGGATGCTGGACAGGCCTGCATGGGCGCGCAGGCGGCGGCACACGTCGAAGCCGTCACCGCCGGGAACCATGATGTCGAGCAAAAAAAGCGCGGGCGGCTTGCGCTCGGCGTCGGGGATGAGGTTCGTCGTGGAGTGATAGAGGCGCGCTTCATACCCGGCTGCGATCAGGTGGTGTTGCACCAGGCGGGCTATGTCGGACTCGTCTTCCAGCACAAAAATGGTTTGGCTCACGCCGTTCAGACCTCGTCCGGCGGCTTTTCAGTTCGAGCGTGGAGGGCCACCGGGTATCTAAATAAAGAGTAATGCAGGTAGGCAAAGAGATTGCAAACGTTTGATGAATTTCAAAGCCCGGTGAGCCATCGCGTGCCCTGGCTGTTACACGGTCGCTTTTTTGGCCTTGCAATCCGCCACGCAGGCGGTAGACTTTCTTCGACTCAGCGAAGGCAATACCATATCCCGTCTAATTTGCCGTGGCTCCTTTCGTGGGGCAGGGGAGTGGCTTGCCGCTGACCAGATTTGGGATGCGAAAAGGAGCTGGCTAATGGATAAAAAGGTGAAGACAGGGATCAGCCGTCGAGATTTCGTGCGGCTGGCTAGTGCGGCGCCTGCCGCGGCAGCCGCCACCGGCGTTTTGTCGCCGCTTGCGGCTCATGCGCAGACAGTGGCGCAAAACATCCCCGCCAGGTGGGATATTGAGGCGGATGTTGTTGTGATCGGCTCCGGCGCATCGGGACTTCCAGCAGCGATCCGTGCCGTGGACGCAGGCGCATCGGTCATCGTCGTCGACACAAACTACGACGTCGGCGGGCATGCGCTTCTCTGCCAGGCCAACGTCCCATTGGGCGGCGGTACCAGCGCGCAGAAGAAGTACGGCATCGAAGACTCCCCCGACATCCTCTTTCGCGATCTGACCGACTGGTCGGTTGTGGAGACCAGCGGCATGCCCGAATACCGCTACAACGACCGCGGAGTGCAGCGCGCACTTGCCGACAACGAGGCCGCGGCCTACGAGTTCCTTGTCGCCAATGGCGTCGAGTTTGCGGATAAAAGCCCGGACAACGGCGGCGGTCATGCCGTCGGGCTCTCGGCCAAACGCGAGAATCACTGTGTCTGGAACAAGGGCCAAAATCTTGAAAGCCCGGCGGGCGCGAATGGCGCAAGCCTCATGCGGCCGCTCGATGCCAGCGCGCGAAAGAAGGGCGTGAAGTTCCTGCTGAACTATCACATGGACACGATCGTCCGCGAGCAGCCCGGCTCGGGCCGCGTCCTTGGCATTGAGGCCAGCTATACGCCGACGATCATGCCGGGAACAACGACGCCGCTCAAAAGCTTCCTGTCCCAGGGCAACATCGACATGAGCGCGAAGACCGTAACCGTCCGGGCCAGAAAGGCCGTCATCCTCGGCACCGGTGGGAGTTCAGGCAACGTGCTCTTCCGCAGAATCTTTGACCCGCGGCTCACCGAAGAGTACGCAACCGCCGGCAACGAGTTCTCCCCGCAGGACGCCAGCGGCGAGAAGGCCGCCATGGCCATCGGCGCGTCGCTCTGGGGCACAGCCAACCAGACCTTCGATAGAAACGGCACGCTACGCAAGCGCCCGGTCATCGGCACGCGGACGAACTATCTTACCTGGACCAAAGACAGCCCCATCTTTCCCAGGGTCCGCGCATCGGGCCTGAACATCAGCACCTGGCTGAACGCGATCATCGTTAATCAGGTGGGCAGGCGGTTTTATAACGAGATGGAAGACGGATATCCCCAGGGAACCAGCGAGGGATATCTCAAGCCGTATATTCCGGCCGACTGGCGCAACGCCACGCGGATCCGCTACCAGCCGAAGAACTACACCGACGCCGCGCTGGCCATCAACGAGGGCTCGACGGCGCCGGACTACTCCTCCGGGCCGCAGTGGGCCATCTTCGATGCGGAGACCGTCAAGCGCGAGAAGTGGAACCTCGATCCGCCGGCCACGCATCCGGAATACTTCTTTACCGCCAACACACTGGCAGAGTTGGCCGCGATGATCACAAAGTGTCCGTATCAAAAGGTGAAGATGCCGCCCGCCAGCCTGGAAGAGACCGTCAAGCGCTACAACCAGATGGTGGAACTGGGCATCGATCCGGACTTCGCAAAGCCCGCGCCGATGTACAAGATCGCCACCGCGCCGTTCTATGCGGCCTGGGCCACGTTCTGCGTGCACGACACCTATGCCGGCCTCAGGATCGACATGAAGTGCCGGGTGATGGACATGAAGGGGCAGGTCATTCCGGGCCTCTACTGCGGAGGAGAGTCAGCCGCAGGATGCAGCCAGCATGGTGTGGGCCGCTGCATCACGCAGGGCTATATCGCGGGAAAGCAGGCCGCGGAGGAGATGAAGGCCTAACCAGTTCTACAGCCACATACTTACTTGGTGGCCACAAAGCGCAGGCGGACGTGGTCGGCGGTCCAGCGGCCCTCGTCGTCGAGGAGCACGTTGGCGAGGGTCTTGGTCGATTCTCGAACCACGGTGTCGCGCAGGGATTCCGGCAGGCTGTCGATGACGCCGCGGCGGAAGAGCCTGATCCACTCGGCCATTCCCCCCTCGCCAAGCGGAGTGGGGCGGGGAATCAGCTCAATGCGCCGGACCGTGAACCCGTGCTGTGTGAGGCGGCGCGCGTAGGCCTCGGGCGTGGGATAGTAGTTGACGCCATCTTCGCGTCCGTGGAAGCCGTGGCGTTCGAGTGTGGAGATGAGTGCGGCGCGTATGGCGGCGATGTTGCCGTGCCCGCCAAACTCGGCCACAAAGCGGCCTCCGGGCTTGAGAACGCGATGGGCCTCACCGAGCATGGCGTCGTGGTCCTTGATCCAATGCAGGGCAGCGTTGGAGAAGAGCGCGTCGAAGGATGCGTCGGCAAAGGGGAGCTGCTCGGCTGAGGCCTCGATGGCGTTGACTCCGCGTACGCGGGCGGCGGCGATCATATCGGCAGAGAGGTCGATACCGGTGACCTCAACACCCATTGCCATCAGACGAACTGTCAGTTGTCCGTCGCCGCAACCGATGTCGAGGATACGCTCGCGGGGATGGGGGGCGAGCCACTCGAGGACTCCATCGGCAAGGTTGTGCACGAAAGAGCCGTGCGCGGCGTAGGCTTCAGGGTTCCAGGCTTGGGTCATGATTCTCCGCTAGATGGACTGCACTGGGATCAAAGTAAGGTCGTCTACCAGTCCGACTTCCTTCTCGACGAACGGCTCGCCGTACTTGACTCCAGCCAGCAGTCCGTAGTGCCGCGCCTCCGCAAAGGTGCGCTCGCGTATCTCCTCTTCGGGGACGAAGAGGGCGCTTCCGGCGGTCTGATTCGCGTACTGCGACTGGTATGCCATCAGCGACTGGTGGCGCTGTTCGATGAACGGCGTGATATCGACGATGAAGCTGGGCCGCACGTCTGCGTAGAGGCTGGCGTAGACGATCTTGAAGGGGCGATGCGGTTCTGCGCCGGTCTCAATCTTCTGCAGTCCCGCCACAAAGCAGGCGTCATAGCCGAGCGTGGCGCAGATGGCGTGGTCTGGGTGCCGAGCCTGCCAGTAGGGCAGGATCACGACGCGGGGTTTCAACTCGCGAATGACGCGCGCGATCTCGATGCGGTTGGGAAGTGTGTTTTCGACAGCCCCATCGGGCAGGCTGAGAGCCTTGCGCCAGCCGACGCCGAGGATGCTGGCGGCCTCTTCGGCCTCGCGGGCGCGATTTTCTGCGGTGCCTCGTGTGCCGGCTTCACCCTGCGTGAGGTCAAGAATAGCGGTGCGCAGGCCGCGCGCGGCGGAGCGGAGCAGCGTGCCCCCGCAGGTCTGTTCCACATCGTCGCGGTGAGCGGCGATGGCGAGTACGTCGGCGCGATAGTTAGGGGATTCGGTCATGGGGGTGAGAGACGGAGGGTTGAGGTTCGGTGATTCCCACCCTAGCCGCAAAAACAAAGACGCGGCGAGGGTGGGGCACCCACTTTTCATCCACTGCTAACCCTGCTTACACCGCTAACTCCGCCAGCACCGCTAGTAGACGGTGTTGTTGGTGTCGGTGGTGGCGTCCATGTAGGCCACGTCCCACGCCGTGCCGGTGACGGTGACGTAGTAGTTGTTGATGGCCGTTCCGTCGGTGGTCTTGAAGATGTACACCTGCCCGCCCTCGACGGCGTAGACCTTGTGCAGGCCGGTGACGGCTGCGATACCGGTGGCGTCGCCCATGAACGGCTCAATCAGGGTCACAGCCTTGGTCGAGGTGTTGAACATGGTCAGGCAGCCGTAGCCGCCGGATGCGCCGGTGGCAAAGCGTACGCCGGTGTCGCATCTGGTCATGCCGATCCACAGCGTGTTGTCATCTGCCTTGATGATTTTGCTCACTCCGCCCGGGGTGCCGTCGGAGATGGAGATGGGCGTCGAGACGGCGTTGGTAGTCAGGTTCACGATCGACAGATTGCCGCCAAAGTAGGTCTGTCCGCCGACCGACTGCGCGCGCTGGCCGACGACGTACATGGTTGTGGTGTCAACCAGAGCGTTGCTTGCGCCGCCGGGAATGGGAATAGTGACCATGGGCTTAGCCGCGGCGTTGGCGCATGGAGCGCTGTTGCAGGGCAGCAGACCCGAGTTCTGGCCGGCTGTGAAGAGCAGCGGCGCAATGGGAATGATCGAGATCGAAGCGGTTGTACCGCCGCACTCCGGGCCGCAGTTGATGATGTAGGCCGAGGTAGCATCGGCGGAGAACACAGCCTTGATGGGGCGGTCGAAGACCAGCGGCGCGCCGTAGTAGTTGCCGGTCGAGTCGATGTGGTCGGGGCTCTGCGCCTGGAATAGGCACCAGCCGGGCAGGTTCTGGGGCTCGCAGTCGAGCGCGGCCTTGGGCCAGCTGGAAGGGCCGGTGGAGTAGGCCAGGCTCTGGCTGTTTGTCAGCTGCCGGGGATAGTAAAAGTAGTTGGAGTTCTGCACGAACGCGAAGGCCGCCGAGCCGCCGGGGTTCACGCTGGTGCGATACACGCCGGGCAGGCCGAAGGGGATGGAGGCGTTCGACTGGGCGTTGGAAATCGTGAAGACGTGCGAGATCTGATTGGCCGCAAAGACCAGGCTGAGGTCGCGGGTAACGTAGATACTGGCCGAGGCTCCAGCCAGGCCGCTGACGTTTCCGTTGGCCTTCTCTTCCTGATAGTTGATCAGCGAGAAGCTGCCGTCGCCCGAGCTGTAGATGCCGGCAGCTTGTTCTTCGGGCAGATTCTGGATGCTGACCGGCAGGTTGCCGCCATAGCCCGAGATGCTGTACATGCCCGGCGTGCCCGTATAGCCGCTGCGCGTGTCGTAGTAGGCATCGAGAATCGAAGCCTCTCCGTGGCTGAGGATGCTGGCGTTTTGTACGACGACCATGACGCGGTGGAGGAGCCCGCTGGGCGGCAGTTTGCGGCCAGCAAAGTACTCGGTTTTACCGCATCCTGCTAGCGCAACGGCGACTGCCAGAGCGGCGGCAGCGCAGATCAAAAAGCGACTCTTCTTCAAAACCCTTACCTCGACCGACGGCGCAGAAACTACGCGAAATGAATGGCGGAACTGCTGCCGGAAACCCCGGAAAACACAGGCCAGAACCGGGAAATTACGCTGGTTCTCGACTCTGTGAAGTATAACAAAGCGGGCGGCATGGGCAGGCGGAGAAAGATCGCGCGGTTGCCAAGGCCGCAAGATGCGGTAGCATGGCATCAGAATGACGCGATTTGCAGACATGCTTGGAAGCCGCCCGCTGCTGGCCGATGGGGCCATGGGCACGGTTCTGTACGCCCGCGGTGTGTTCATCAACCGCTGCTACGACGAGCTGAATCTCTCCGACCCGGCGCTGATCGAGGGCGTTCACGAGGAGTACCTGCAGGCTGGCGCGGAGATCGTCGAGACCAACACCTTTGGCGCTAACCGGTTCCGTCTGGCGCGCCACGGACTGGCTGCGCGCACCGCCGACATCAACGCGGCCGGCGTGAAGCTGGCCCGGCAGGCGGTCGAGCGGCTGCGCAAGCGGCAGGCCGGCGAGGCCTGGGTGGCCGGTAGCGTTGGCCCCCTGGGTGTGCGCCTGGAGCCGCTGGGAAAGACCGGTGTGGACGAGGCCCGAGAGGCCTTCGCCGAACAGATCGCCGTGCTTGCAGAGGGCGGACCGGGCGTTGGCGTTGACCTCTTGATTCTGGAGACCATGCCCGCGCTCAATGAGGCCCATGCCGCGCTGATGGCCGCGCGCGAGGTCGCGCCCGATCTGCCCGTGGTCGTGATGATGACGGTCGACGACGAAGGTAACTGCCTTGACGGCGCTTCGCCTGCTCATGCGGCGCGTGCGCTGGCAGAGTGGGGCGCAAGCGGCGTTGGCGTGAACTGCTCCGCCGGGCCGACGACTGTATTGACCGCGATAGAAAAGATGCGCGCCGCGACCACACTTCCCGTGGCTGCGATGCCCAATGCAGGACTGCCGCGCGCCGTCGAGGGACGGAATATTTACCTGTGTTCGCCGGAGTATATGGCCAGCTTCGCGCGCAAGGCCATGGCTGTGGGCGCAAGGTTGGTGGGGGGCTGCTGCGGCACCACGCCGAATCACATTCGCGCCATGCGCGCCGCGATTCGTGCGCTGGACGAGCCGGTGCGCGTCGAAGTTTCCGGCGCCGAGCCCGAGTTGACTACCGAGACGCCTCCCGAGCCGCTGGGCCGCAGGTCGCGGTTGGGCGCCATGCTGGCCGAGAAAAAATTTGTCACGGTGGTTGAGGTGGTGCCGCCCAAAGGCATCGACTGCTCGCGAGAGATTGAAGCAGCGGAGATGCTGGCCAGCCTGGGAACCGACGCGATCAATGTATACGATGCGCCCCAGGCCTCCGCGCGCCTGAGCGGACAGAGCCTGGCTATTCAGATTCAGCAGCACACCGGCATTGAGACGATTTTGCACTACACCTGCCGGGACCGGAATCTCTTGTCGATCCAGTCCGGCTTGCTGGGCGCTTCGTCGATCGGTCTGCGCAACATTCTCTGCGTAACCGGCGACCCGCAGAAGCAGGGCAACTATCAGGACGCGACGGCGGTCTACGATGTGGACTCGATCGGCCTCGTGAATCTGGCCAACCGTTTGAACCACGGTCTCGACGCGGGAGCCAATCCCATTGGGGCGAGCACCAACTTCACCATCGGTGTGGCGGCCAACCCCGGCGTGGGCGATCTTGAGGCGGAGCTGAAGAGATTCGCCTATAAAGTCGAGGCGGGAGCCGAGTACGCCATCACCCAGCCGGTCTTCGACATGAGGCTGCTTGAAGTATTTCTGGAGCGGCTCGGCGAGCATAGGATTCCGGTGATCGCCGGCATCTGGCCGCTGATCAGCCTGCGCAACGCCGAATATCTGAAGAACGATCTGCGCGTGGCCATGCCCGAGGAGATCATGCTGCGCATGGCCCAGGCCGAGACGCCTGAGGCGGCGCGGGAAGAGGGCATCAAGATTGCGCGCGAGATGCTTGATGCGGTGCGTCCGTATGTTGAGGGCGTGCAGGTGAGCGCGCCCTACGGGCGCTTCGAGATCGCAGCCGAGGTGATTGCCGGATTGCATCCGCGGGGCGCGGTGGAGATGCAGAAGTAGTTTCCGGCGAATGTATAAGTGGAGCGAAGAACTATGCCGTCGTTTGAAGAGTCGCTGAAGAAACTCGAATCGATCGTGGAGCATCTTGAGAAGGGCGACCTTGCGCTTGAAGAGTCGTTGAAGCTCTTCGAAGAGGGCGTGGGCCTCTCTGCCTCGTGCAAGCAGGAACTCGATGCCGCCGAGGGCAAGGTACAGATGCTGGTCAAACAGCGCGACGGCGCGCTGAAGGCTGAGCCCTTCCTTACGGATAAACCATTCTGAAAATGCAAAGGGATGAGCCAGCGCGAACTGCGTGGCTCATCCCTTGATGCGCAAAACTGTAAGCGTGCGGCGCGAATCTACGTTGCGTGCGCGGGCACTGGTAGGATCGGCGCGCTTTCGATGATCGGCTTCTGCTGTCGGGTCGGACGCAGCCATCCGGCAGAAAGCCACGCGCGGGGAATTGAAAACTCGCTCCACCCGCAATCAAGACAAACCAGAATGTCGGGCGATGGAGTCATCGGTGGGTGGCTCAACGTTCGCGGACTGTTGCGGTACAGTCTGACCTCCGCGGGGATAAGCGAGAGATCAGTGGATTGGCACTTTGGACAGGCCATGCTCTTTTCCTTTGTCTCTAGGATTCAATAGTGGAACCGAACCAACGGATCCTATGGGGTGAGACAAATGTATACGCAAATAGCACAGCTTTTCAACAGAATCTTATCGCGCAAGAGTATTAAAATGAGATAAATTCACTTTTATAAAAATAATCATCGACAACATCAAAACGGATTTCGCTGTTTATTGGTCCTGCCTCTTCTGTGGAAAAGATCTTCCAGCCTGGTTACTGTTGCAGATTTCGATAATAAACAATCAGGCGCAACAGCGCCTGAGCTGTGCAGGAGTTCCTTGCAAAGCGGCTGTCTATGCCTGCTGAGTCAGCCGCCGCACGGTCAGCACGGTGATGTCGTCGGTCTGTCCAAACTCCTTGGCCGCGTCTGCGATGTAGAAGGCGGACTGGCTGGAGAGATTATGAACACGCTCGAAGCCGAACAGCTCGCCGGAGGGGCGGCGTGCCTCTGCGACGCCGTCGGAGAGCATAAGCAAGCGGTCGCCGGGATGCAGGAAGAGCCGGATCTCTTCGTAGCTGACATCTTGCGCAACGCCGAGTGGCAGCGCGCCGGGCAGCGTGACCTCCTGCGTGTTGAGGAAGGGCGGCAGGTGACCGGCATTGGCCAGCACTACCGCTCCGTCCGCGCCGAACCACACAGCCTGGCAGGTGGTAAGCGTGTTGCTCTCTGACAAGACACGATTGAGCGCGGCGAGGATGCGGGCGGGGCTCAAGTCCGTCGTCCGGCGCAGTGCGCCCATGATCATCGAGACGGTCATGGCCGCCTTCAGGCCCTTGCCTGCCACGTCGCCGATAACGACCAGCACGCCGGCATTTTCGGTGGTCTGCACGTGGAAGAAGTCGCCGCCCACTTCGGCCGCGGGGCAGTAGACCGAGTTCACTTCAAAGCCCGGAGTGGCGACCTTCTCGAGCGGCAGCATCAGCTCCTGCACGCTGCGTGCGGCGGCCAGTTCGCTTGAGGCGTGCTGCTGTATGCCCTGAATGCGCAGGAAGCGCAGGAAGATGATGATGACGATGGCCAGCACGCCCGTGTAGTCGGCGATGGCGGCCATGTGGACGGGGATGGGGCCGAGCAGGATGGTGAGTGGGGCGCGTGCCGGCAGGTTGGCGAATTCGGTGAGGCCCGAGGTGACCGTGGGCTCAAGGTTGCCCACGATGCTCAGCACCAGGGGAATGAGCAGCAGGCCGGCCTCGAAGTTGCGCCGGATGGTGGCGGCAATGAGCGTGGCAAAGACGAAGATCAGGTAGCCGAGGATCCACAGCGAGCCGATGGTGAACACCAGCGCCAGAGCGATGCCCACCGCGGTGCTGTGGCCGACCAGCAGCAGTGTCGGTCCAACGCCGGCGAGCACGGGAGCGGAATACCTGAGCGTCTGCGTGTACCAGCGCCGATTGATGGCGAGGAAGGACACGAGGAACTCGTAGAAGAGATAGGCCGACACCACCATCAGTTGCAGATAGAGGGCGGCGTACCAGAGGTTGTCGAGCCGTGCCGTGGAGCCGGCGAACTCCACAAATCCCATCGGGGCCTGCACTAGCTCGTGCAGGGCCAGCCAGAGGTACTCGTTGTGTCCGCGCTGGGCAAAGTAGAGCGCGAAAAGAAAAATCGCCAGGATAACCAGCGTGGCCGAATACACAAGCCGCGGAATGCGCTCAAAGAGCGTGCCGTCGTTCCAGGTCATCAGGCTGCGCTGGAGGTCGTTGGGGTTGCCCAGGCGCAGGGTGCGATTCTCAAAGAAGCTGGTGTAGGCGTTGTATCCGAAAGAGGAGTAGGGCGTGCGCACGGCCAGCACCAGAGAGGTTTGTCCGGGATCGACGTTGAGATTGTAGACCCTCGATATCTGCTGGTAGTGGCCCGGGTCGGAGCCGTTGGGGCCGTCGGGCTGAATCTGCTTTCCGTTGGCGTAGATCTCGGTGTATGTTCCGCCTTCCCCGATGCCGAGGGCAATGGAGCGAGAGACAGGCAGTTCGATCAACAGAGCCACGGGACCATGATTCACGGGCAGGTTGATGTGCATGCGGAACCACGCGAAGGGTCGGGAAGACCGCTGCCCGAACTGAGGATTTGAGCCGGACCGCTGGCCTGATCCGGATCCTGCGCCGCCATTTGGCCCGCCTCCGCCACCAGGTCCGCCTCCGGTTCCGCGTCCCTGAGCTGGATACTGCGCCGATTGCTGCTCCTGGACTTCCTGGATCGAGGGCGCGGCGTCGCGGATGGCCCATGTGGAGTCGTCAAAGTCAGGCGAAGCGGCGTTCGGATCGGGGCTGATGCCGACGCGCCATCCCTTGTCGAGCATCAGCGGACCGCCGAGCTGCGTTGCATCGAAGACTACACCCGGCTGGGGTGCGCCCGGCGGGACCGGTTTGACATGGGGCCGCTCGGCGCGTGGCAGCGGAAGCGCGCGCTCGATCGACCTGAGAGGCTGGCCGGGCGCGATCGCGCACCAGGCGAAGAATGCCGCCAACAGTATTGCCTTGCGCACGGACTCCTCCAAAACTTTGATCTCCACTCTAATTCAGACGGCTCAGGCGGCAAATAGCAACTGTGGAACGGGGCGAGCTGCTCCAGGGATCGACCCGGCGCCCGGATGTGGGACTTCGCCAAGGGGCTTGCAGTCATGCCAAAATGAATTCAGCCGGAAAGGTATCAATTACAGGGCGGCGCGCGTCTAATGGATGAAACGAGGGGCAGGGAAGGCTTCAGCTCCGGAGGTTGCGGTATGAAGACAGCTTCGGGTTTGCGGTGGGGAGTGCTGACAGCGGCGGTACTGGCGCTCGTGCTTGCGGTAGGGGCAAGTGCTCAGTCCGGCGATGCGACCGGCACAACGCCTGCCTCTGGCAAGCCGGCCACCGTGCCGGCCGGTGGTGATCAGACGACTCCAACTGCCGCGCCGGGAACCACGCCAGTGGGCGGGGATCAGGAAGCGCCGCCTCCCTCGGCCAAGGATAAGAGCAAAAAGCCGGGCGAAGCCGATCAGAATGTGAAGGTCGATCCGGACCGGGTGATCGATCCGGGCAGCGAGATGATCAAGGTCAAGCCGGGCAGCGAGGACGATGTGGCTGCGGTGGGCAACCGCGATATCGGCAAGCGCGGCATGGGCAACTGGTACTCCACCGACTGGGAGATCAAAACCGGCAAGCAGTACGCGGACGAGATCGAGAAGAGCGCCCGCTTTATCACCGACCCCGTGGTGACCGAGTACGTGAACCGCGTCGGGCAGAACATCGTCAAGAACTCCGACTGCAAGGTGCCGTTCACCATCAAGGTGATCGACTCGGACGAGATCAACGCCTTCGCGCTGCCAGGCGGATTTTTCTATGTAAACTCGGGGCTCATTCTGAACGCCGACGAGGAAGCCGAGCTGGCCGGAGTCATGGCCCACGAGACCGCGCACGTCTGCGCGCACCATGCGGCACGCGTCATGACGCGCGGCAACTACGCGCAGCTGGGAACCATTCCGCTCATCATCATGGCCGGTGGAAGCTGGCTTGGATACGGGCTCTACGAGGCCAGTTCGCTGGCCGTACCCATTACTTTTTTGAAGTTCTCGCGCGACTTTGAGGCCCAGGCAGACTACCTCGGCGTGCAGTATCTCTACCGCGCGGGCTACGATCCCCAGGCCTTCATCAGCTTCTTTGAGAAGATTCAGGCGCTCGAAAAGCGCAAGCCCGGACTGGTGGCCAAAGCCTTCAGCGATCACCCGCAGACCCCAGACCGCATCCTGCACTCGCAGGAGGAGATCGCCAAGATTCTGCCGGCGCGGACCGAGTACACGGTTTCCACCTCGGAGTTCGACGACGTGAAGGCGCGGCTGGCGCGTATCGAAAACAAGCGACGGCTCACCGATACCAAGGGCGTTACGCGGCCCTCGCTGCGCAAGGCTGGAACCACTACCACGGATGACGGTACCGGGAACACCAAGGGCACTGACAACAACGGCGACTCGACCGACCAGCCTACGCTGCATCGGCGGGACGACAGCAACTAGGAGCAAAGCGTGCGGCTGGCCCCTCAGAGGGCCGGCCAGCACGCATCCATAAAATTGGATAGCTTTAGTCTGATTTCGTGCGATAAGATGTCTGTATCGCTTCTCCCCCAGAGCGTTAGGTCAAGCCATGAAAAAGATCGTGATGGCAGTGGCTGTTTTTGCGCTGATACTGCTTCTTACCAAGCTCGCAAACCTCATGCCGGCGGCTCAGCTGCCCGGGGTTTCCTTTGCCTTGAAGGCACAGCAGGTGGTCCAATGCTCCCCCGATGAGATCACTCTTCTCGATACGCACCAGACCCAGACGCACCTGATCAAGGACACAAACTGGCCGGACTGCTCAGTTTTCCAGAAGGGGCAGTACCTTGACTTCTATCTCTCGCGCGGTGAAAAGACCGGCTTTGAGCGGATAGAGACGACCGAGTGGTGGCGGACAAAGATGTAGCCGTCGCCCCGCCGAGGCTCCACTCTTACCGAGTGTGCACCATCTGTCGTAACAGCCCTACATCTGGGGGCGTACCCCAGGCTCGCCGCTAGCAGTTGTTCCACAGGCTTTGCGAGGCGAACAAGTGGCGGAAAGAACTCTGGTCAATTCCGTGGAATTCGCTGAAACTCCTTGAAATTCCGTGTAAATCCGGGCAATATACAAAATTACCGGCTCAAGACCGGTATTTGAGCAGTACGGAGGAATCCATGCGCAACGCGGCGCTACGTTCGAATCTGCTGGTCCCCGAGGTCCGCGAGGTGATGGACATCCGCCAGGCTTCGGGCTATCTCGGCATCTCGGCTGACACGCTCTACAAGTACGCGTCGGAGGGATTTGTTCCCGCCTTCAAACTAGGCAATCGCTGGCGCTTCAAGCGCAGCCGGCTCGACGAGTGGATGGATCGCCAGAGCGATCTGAATGCGCCGAGTGAGGCGAATCCGGACGCGAAGAAGCCGGTCCGCTCAGAGATCTAAAAGCAGGCGCCAGGGGACTCGCACAATTACATGAAAGTCAGGCTGCGACCGTGGCCGGAGGCAGGTATACAAGCGATGCATTACTTACTGTTTTATGAAGCCGGATCGGACTACGCAACCCACCGCACGCCCTATCGCGACGAGCACCTGCGCAAGGCATGGGAGGCAAGCGACCGGGGAGAGTTGCTCGTCGGCGGCGGGCTTGCCAACCCGCTGGACGGATCGGTCCTTCTGTTTCAGGGCGACTCGCCAACGGTGGCCGAGAACTTTGCCAAGGCCGATCCCTACGTTGTTCACGGGGTTATCAGCCGCTGGTATGTGCGCGAGTGGACGACGGTGGTAGGTAAACTGGCCTCGAATCCGGTACGTCCAGGCGGAGCATGATTCGGGAACCCGGCATCTGGATTAGATCGCTGTGATAAAACTTACCCCGTGGACAACTCACGCCGCATCGGCGCGCTGCGCCGCAAGCTGAACCGCGCAGGCCTTCAGGGGCTTCTGGTTACACATCTGCCCGACGTGCGCTATCTGTCCGGGTTTACCGGCTCAAGCGCCGCCCTGGCCATTACCCGCTACAAGGCCCGGCTGTTTACCGACGGCCGCTACAAGACACAGGCTGCCGAAGAGGTCCGCGGCGCGCAGGTTGAGATCGCCTCAAGCTCGCTCTCCGTTGCCGCTGTGCAATGGCTGGCTGCCCAGCCCGCGGTCGCCAGGGCTGGTTTCGATCCCGCAGTCACGACCGTGGCCGATCTGGCCCGTCTCAAAGCAGCACTTCCCGGCAAACTGCGTCGCAGCCTGCTCACCGCGCTCGATGAGCCGCTGGTCATGCCCCTGCGCCAGGTGAAAGACAGCGACGAACTCGAGATTCTTCGCGAGGCCGCCCAGATCGGTTGCCGTCTCTTCGACCACATCCTTGGCGTTCTCAAACCCGGAATCAGAGAGATCGAGGTTGCCGCCGAACTTGAGCATCAGGCGCGGCTGCTCGGGGCCGAAGGCATGTCGTTTGAGACCATCGTCGCCAGCGGATCACGATCGGCGCTGCCCCATGGCCACGCCACAACGAACCCCTTGCCGCGCAGAGGGTTTGTGACCATGGATTTCGGTATAATCTTAAGAGGATACTGCTCGGATATGACGCGAACCGTCTACCTGGGTTCCCCGAAGCAACAGGAGCGGAGAGCGTATCAGTCTGTGCTGGAAGCCCAGTTGGCGGCCGTTGAGGCTGTTCGCGAGAGTGCCTGCTGCGGAGACGTCGATGAGGCGGCCCGTGGCATCCTGCGCAGGGAGGGACTGGCAGACGCTTTCACGCACTCCACAGGCCATGGTGTCGGCCTCGAGATTCACGAGCCTCCGCGCCTTGGCGCTGGGCAAAGCGCGCGTCTCGCGGCAGGCATAGTCGTTACCATCGAGCCGGGAATCTATCTTCCCGGCAGGTTCGGCATTCGCATCGAAGACATGGTGCACGTCACCCGCACCGGAGGCGAGATTCTAACCCCCTCGACCAAGGCATTGATCGAGCTCTAAAGCCCAGCACCGGGATCAACGGAGAACGAATCCAAAAATGAATCAGCAAGATATTGACGATCTGAGGCAGCTGGTCGACTTTCTGAAGTCGCAGCAGGTGGCCGAATTCGACCTGGACCGCGGCGACCTCAAACTGCGGCTCAAGTTTCACGAGCCACCCCAGGCTCCGCCGCAGATAGGCGACGTGGCACGCTTGCTGGGCATCGCCGCCGCGCAGGCTGCTCCTGCCGCAGCGGATGCGTCCGCGGCCCCGGCTTCCGCCGCCGAGGTAGGACTGCACAACGTAAAGTCGCCCATGGTCGGCACCTTCTTCAGCTCGCCCTCGCCCGGCGCTGCGCCCTTTGTCGAAATCGGCGACCGCGTAAAGAAGGGCCAGGTCATCTGCATCATCGAGGCCATGAAGCTGATGAACGAGATTGAAGCCGATCAGGCCGGCGAGATCGCCCGCTGCCTGGTCACCAACGGCCAGGCCATTGAGTACGGCCAGCCGCTGTTTGAGATCCGCCCTTAGCGGAGTTAGCGGGGTTAGCGTTGTTAGCGGCGCTAGTCTTTTGCAAATTGCCGACGGTAGTTTTTCTAACTCCGCTAACCCCGCTGACTCCGCTAACGCCGCTGAAGGTGCGCCATGTCAAGGCCCAAGAGTTATCGCGACCTCATCGTCTGGCAGAAGGCCATGGTGCTGGCACGGCAGGTCTATGGACTTAGCGAGCAGTTGCCTTCGCGTGAGGCGTATGGGCTGATCGCGCAGGTCAGGCGTGCGGCTGTTTCAGTAGCTAGCAACATTGCCGAAGGGCATGGACGTCTAACCGACACTCAATTCAGGCATTTTCTTGGTAATGCCCGCGGTTCTCTAAACGAGATGCAGACACAACTGGAACTGGCTACGGATTTGAACTATCTGAAACGGGAAGCAGTCCACCAGATCATGGATCAATGCTCAGAGGTAGCGCGACTTCTCAACGGCCTCATAGCCTCGTTGCGTCACGCTAACCCCGCTAACCCCGCTAGCACCGCTAGCACCGCTAAGTAGGCCCATGTTCAGAAAAGTTCTCATCGCCAACCGTGGTGAAATCGCGCTCCGCATCATCAACGCCTGCCGCGAACTCGGCATCCGTACGGTCGCCGTCTACGCTGAGCCGGACCGCAACTCGCTCCACGTCCGCTTTGCCGACGAGGCCATCTGCATCGGACCCGCCCGCCCCGCGGATAGCTACCTGAGCGTGCCCGCCGTCATCTCGGCCGCCGAGATCTCGAACGTCGATGCCATCCATCCCGGCTACGGCTTGCTCAGCGAGAACGCCAACTTCGCCGAGGTCTGCCGTGCTTCGAACATCAAGTTCATCGGACCCCCGCCTGAGATCACCCGGCTCATGGGCGAGAAGGAAAAAGCCCGCCAGGCGATGAAGGAAGCCAAAGTCCCGATCCTGCCCGGCTCCGACGGCGTCCTCGCTTCTATTCAGGATGCTCTCGAAACCGCCGAGCTAGTGGGTTATCCGGTCATCCTCAAGGCCAAGGCCGGCGGCGGCGGGCGCGGCATGAGAATCGTGCGCGCGGCAGAAGAACTGCCCAACCTCTACCATGCCGCCAACACCGAGGCCGCCAACGCCTTCGGCAACGGCGAACTTTACATGGAAAAGTTCATCGAGGATCCGCGCCACATCGAGTTTCAGGTGCTGGCCGACGAACACGGCAACGTGGTCTCGCTCTTTGAGCGTGAGTGCTCCATCCAGCGCCGCCATCAAAAAGTTATCGAAGAGGCGCCCTCGCTCATGGTCACCCCGGCCATGCGCGACGAGATCGGACGCACGCTGGTCCGCTGCCTCAAAAAAATCGGCTACCAGAACGCGGGCACGGTCGAGTTCCTCATGGACGCAAAAGGTCATCTCTACTTCATCGAGATGAACACGCGCATCCAGGTCGAGCACCCGGTTACCGAGGCCATCACCGGCGTCGATCTGGTCAAGGCCCAACTGCGCATCGCCGCCGGCGAAAAGCTGGCAGATATTCTGCCCAAAAAGCTTGAGCTGCGCGGCCACTCCATCGAGTGCCGCATCAACGCCGAGCATCCTGACAAGTTCACGCCGTCGGCCGGCAAGATCGTAGCCTTCAACGTGCCCGGCGGCAAGGGCGTCCGCGTCGATACGGCGCAGTACGCCGAAGGCATGGTGCCGCCCTACTATGACTCGCTGATCGCCAAGCTCATCGTGCATGGCGACGATCGTGCCGAGGCCATCGCCAAGATGGAGCGCGCCCTAAGCCAGTTCGTCGTCGAGGGCATCGATACCTCGATCCCGCTCCACCAGCAGATACTCAAGGACCCCGACTTCCGGGAAGGGAAGTTCGATACCGGATTTATGGATAGGTTTCTGGCGAAGAGGAATGCACCCGAGGACTAGCATCGCCTCATAGCCGGACATCTGTCATCCTGAGCGAAGGTCGCTGCAGCGACCGGAGTCGAAGGATCTGTGGTTGTTTTTCTAGCGCGGTGGGGAAACCACGGACACATTCGGGAGTCAGATCACGACTTCAGTATCGTCGCCACGCTTGTATAGCCCATAAGCGGTCTGGACTTATCCCCTCAAGAGAGACAAAGCCTCATTTAGCACATCCACTGTGTTCTGATCTGGCTTGCCGCCGGAAAATCCATTCACATGCTCGAGAGCGGAGCGAATTGCTTCTCCAGAAGTTTCGCGACTCAAGTAGCGGTGGGTCTTCACTAACTCCAGAATCGCAAGCGAAGCATGAAACAGAATGAACGCCTGCTCTTCTTGCATGATGCGATCTACCAACCAATAGAACTGGCCCAGTTCAGGCTTTACTTGGAGGATACATATTGCAGCTAAACGCTCGCCGGGCTGCGAGCCTTCCATCAAGGAGGGCAAAAGCGGATGGGCGACGAGCGCGTAGGCGCGTATCTTCGCAGTGATTTCGTTCATTGCGCGGGTGCGTGCGAGGCAGCTGCCTAAGTCTCGGCGAACTTTCTCGTACTCGTCAACAAGACCGTAAATCCAACGGTGCACAGCATCGAGCTTTTGACTGAACGCGACTGGCGAAGCGTCGAGTTTTTCACCAACCAATCTAGCGGCCTCAATCTGATTTCCAGGAATCTCTTTTTTGACTTCTTGTTGATTGGCGGCTCTGCCTGCTTGGTCTACAACTCGGTCAATCGCCTCCGTGTCGATCTCGATTTGCCCAGCCTTTAGGTGCTTCGCCTCACCGAGCTTTTGGACAATAACATCGATGATTGCCCCAACCTTGGTTCGATAGATCAGAAAGAATAAAAAGGCGACAAGTGGCCATGCAACCGCCTGAAGGATTGCGGCTATCCCACCAAGAGTAGAAACTGTTGCAGGAGATTCAATTGTCATTCATTCACCCATCCGAGGCTTTGCTCAGAAAAATTGCGATCTCTGCGAGGATATGCTGACCGAAGTTTGCCAGCAGGGGCTTGTCTACTGCAAGGAGTTTCTGGGAGACAAGGACTGAGTGCGAACTGATTCATCACCTCAAACCTGAACTGTCGGGTCGCCCGAATCGACTTGCAGCCATTTCATGAGAGGTCAGTATCCAGAGGGGGCTATCGCTGTACCTTCTGCTTTCCGTGTTCCCCAGCCCCCAATGGGGGTATAAATAAGACAATGACCGTCGAGGAAGTCAAACAGAAGACCACGCCCGTCTTCCGCGAGTTCGGTGTTCGTTACGCGGCTGTCTTTGGCAGCGTGGCGCGGGGAGAAGACCGCCCCGGAAGCGATGTCGATCTTCTAGTACGTCTCGGCCGCCCCACCGGCATGGTCGGTTATATGCGGCTGATCGAGCGCCTCGAAACCAGCCTCGACCGCAAGGTCGATATGGTCACTGAGCAGAGCCTGAACCAGCACCTGCAACCACACATCGAGCCTGACCTCAAAAAGATATATGAAGGATGACCGCGTCTATCTCGCTCAGATTCTCGATTCGATCGGGAAGATAAGGCAATTTGTCGGCGAGATGGACTTGCCAGCCTTCCTCAAGGACCAGAAGACCCAGAGTGCGGTCATTATGCAGCTTGCCCTCGTCGGCGAACTCGCCAAGAGAATCTCCTCGCCGGTCAAGTCTCAGATCGATGTTCCCTGGAAAGAGATCGCCGGTTTCCGCGACCGTGCCATCCACGATTACTTCCAGATCGATCTTCAGGTCGCATGGGACACAATCGCTCTCGACCTCGAACCACTGGCAGAGGCATTGCGAGCATACTTGGAACGTCATCCGGGATAGCGCTGCGTTAAGCCATTGCATAGGCCCTGGCTCCGCAACCCCGCCAGCCCCGCTTTCCCCCATCTCCTCTTGCCGACAATTACCCCCATCTGGCGCACACTATTTCCATGCACCAACAACAGCTCCCAAACAATGCGAGTCCGCGCCCCTGCACCTTCTCCACGTCTTCCGCATCCGCCAGACCAAATCCAGTAAGTTCTTTATTTTCTGCACTTGCAAGACGTAAAAAAGGTAAGTTCTTTATTATCTGCACTTACGTGTCAGAACTTCCAAAAGGCTACCTGCGCCCGCAACTCTGAAATCCGCAACTCCTTTAGAATCGGCACTTACGCAATTCACGCACGTAACCCCTTTGTTTCCCACACTTGCAAAGCGCAAAAAGGTAAGTCCTTTATATCTCGCACTTACGAGATAATTGCGCAACTTCTCACACCTCACCAAACCGCCTCCACACTCCGACCATTCCCCAGACTCCGTATAATCGTCCCGCCGGGAGTTCCGGCTCAAAGAGGGACGCGAAATGAATAAGAGATTCCTTGCGCTGGCTGCAGCAGTGGCCGCGATTTCCATGATCGGGTGGGCGCAGGCCCCGGCCGGCTCTCAACCTGCGACTTCAAACGTACGTGGCGCCGAGTACCCGCGGGTCTCGCCTGACGGAAAGGTGACCTTCCATCTGAGTGCGCCCACAGCGCAGAAGGTGCAGTTGCAGCCCGGCGACGCCAGCGGCGGCAACGGGCTGGGCACGGGGCCCTTCGACATGGTGAAAGACGAAAAAGGCGTATGGAGCGTGACGATTACGCCCATCATGCCCGGCTTTCACTACTACTGGTTCCTGGTCGATGGCGTGATGGCCAACGATCCGGGCAGCGAGACCTACTTCGGCTACAACCGGCAGACAAGCGGCGTCGAGGTTCCTGAATCCGGCGTTGACTACCAGCTCGCCAAAGACGTGCCGCACGGCGAAGTGAGGATGCACTGGTACCACTCCAAAGTGACCGGCCTCTGGCGCAGGGCGCAGATCTACTTCCCGCCCGGCTACGACGCCGATCAGAAGACCCGCTTCCCGGTCCTTTATTTGCAGCACGGCGGCGGCGAGGATGAGACAGGCTGGGTGAAGCAGGGCAAGATGAACTTCATCCTCGACAATCTGCTTGCTGAGAAAACAGCGAAGCCGATGATCGTGGTGATGGATGCCGGATACGCCTTCAAGCCCGGCGAGGCGGCGGTCCAAACAGAGGGCTCGAACCAGCCCCCGGCTCCGCCCAATCACTTCGAAGAGGTTGTGGTCACCGATCTGATTCCTATGATCGATGCCACCTATCGGACCATTGCCGATAGAGACCACCGCGCCATTACAGGGCTTTCAATGGGCTCGGGCCAGGCCGTGCAGATCGCCTTCGATCACGCGGAGCTCTTCAGCTGGGTTGGCGCATTCAGTTGCGGCGCGCTTCAGAACACCGATGCGAACACGGGATTCAACGGCATCTGGAAGGATGCCGCTGCCTTCAACAAGAAGTTCCATCTGCTGTTCCTGAGCGCCGGAACGCTGGAACGGCATCATGGCTGGATTCCGCAGTTGCATCAGAAACTGACGGAGATGGGTGTCAAGAACACCTACTTCGAGTCGCCGGGAACCGCGCACGAGTGGCTCAACTGGCGTCGTGCCTTCCACGACTTCGCGCCGCGGCTCTTTTAACTCAAATACAAAACGGCCGCAACGGAATCAGACTCCGTTGCGGCCGTTTTTGTATTTATGCTTCTCTAGTGTCCTGATTCTGAAGTTCGCATCATACACACGCTGTCATCCTGAGCGGAGATTGGTGCATATTATGCGCCAATCGCAGTCGAAGGATCTGCGGTTGTTCTTCAACGAACTTCGGATTCACCACTCTAGCTTGCGCTGACGCTCTTTGCCTTGAAGAAGCGGCGCATCATTACGATCCAGAGCACAACTCCAGCCACAAACAGCAGCAGGAACAGCGGCAGCACTGTCCACTGTGTCTTTACCGTGAACTGCTCGGGGTGAAAGTACGGCTTGAGATAGGCGTCGCGCAGGATGTCGCGCATCACCACCATGGCGGCGATGACGATGGCGATGATTGCGGGAACCTGCACGGCCGCGACCTTGATGTTGCCTGTGCGCACGGCCTTCGACATGACCATGATGGCGATTCCGCTGGCGACGATGCTGAAGAGCATCAGCCCCGAAGCGAGTGGACTGCCGCCCATGAACAGCATGATCATCTCGCGGGGCAGGGCCATCAGGAACAGGATGCCGACGACGAACTGGGCCATGGTGGCAAAGGTGAAGGTCTTGCCGCCGAAGTAGAGCAGGCGTCTCGCGTAGTCGTTATCGCGCTTCCAGTTGGCCAGAGCCATAAAGACCAGCAGCAGCCCGCCGACCGCGATAGCGGCGACGAAGAAGTGCAGATAACGGGGAAAGAGCGTGGGCTCTGAGAGGTTGAGGTTCAAGCCGTTGGGATGGGCGAAGTACTTGGCCGCCCAGTGGTTGGGGTCCATGCTGAGGGTCATGTTGTTCGAGTAGATGAAGCCGATGAAGGTGACCAGCAGCGTGCTCACCAGCATGACCCATCCGGCGCGACCCGGATCCTTGCCGCCTCGGTAGGAGACGTAATAGAAGCCGTAGTAGGCAATCGTCAACATCACCAGCACCGAGAACCACGGCCAGGCCATGATGACCGACGAGGTGTAGAAGAACTGGCCGTAGATCACCTGGAGAAAGAGCAGCGGCGCGATGCCCAATGTCACTGTTGCTGGCAGCAGCGAGGGGATCTTCTTTGCCACGTCGAGGAAGACTCGGTTGCCGTGGGTGCGGTCTTTGCCCGTGAAGTGGGCCATGACGGCCAGTACCGCTCCACCCAGCATGGCGTTCATGGCCAGCAGGTGCAGGAAGAAGGTAACGAGGAGCAGCACCTTGAAGACCCAGTAGGGCGCGGGCAGCGGATTGAGATCGAGTATGGGAACCATATTTGTAGACATCATTACTTTGCTCCTTCCGTGTTTGCTGCCTGAGCGGAGTAGGCCGGCCCGCCGGGGCCGCGCTGGGCGTTGATCCACTGGACGACCGCGGCCCGCTGCTGAGCGGTGAGCTTGAGGTCGGGCATGACGGGGAAGAGCGCCGGGAGACTCTGGAGCGCATCGGCCGCGGCGGCGGGGTCGCGTACGAGGTTGGTGAACAGCGGGTCTGCTGGCGTGACCTGGTGGCACATGGCGCAGTTGCGGGCAAAGACCGTGGCTCCGTCGACGCTGGCGTTGGTGGCCTCGGTGGTGATGGGCTCAAGCGAGCTAAGGTATTTGGCCAGGGCCACGCGCTCTTGGTCGGTACCGGCAAAGGCGGGCATGACGCCGTTGTGCATGAAGTTGAGGCCCCCGGTCATGGCCTCGATCTTGGCCTCGTCCCATTGGCGCTGGGCGATGAGCTTCCTGATGCCGCGGTAGGCGTTCTGCGTGTGGCAGCTCTGACACTCGACGCGGAAGACCTCGTGTCCGGCGTCCAGTTCGTTGGCTGGGGTGATCTCTTTATTCACGACCCAGTGGGCGGATTTAAGAGCGCCGTTGGCTGAGACCTCGTCCTCGCTGAAGCCGCCGTCGCCGGGCAGCGTGGCGGAGTAGAGCGAGTTCGAGTAGAGGTAGTTCGAGATAACGTAGGGCTTGCGCAGCGACTCGCGGACCATCTCAAATGAGCCCATGGCTCCGAGAGAGATGAGCAGCAGCAGCAGGCTGACAGCCAGGTTCATGCGCTTAGGCATGAGCACGGTGACGAGCGCCAGCAGAAGGGCTGCGCCGATGAGCAGGACGGCAAGGCCGGCGTAGGTCGTAGCGGTGGGCATGGGGCCGCGGGCGTTAGCCCAGATGTCGGCCGGGATGCGCTTGATGTACCACCAGCCGATGGCGGGCAGCACGATGAGGGCGGGAATGGTCCAGGCGGCGGCCCAGCGCACGATGCGAGCCTTGAGCGCGGTGTCTTTGAGGACGCTGGCGGTGATGAGCGCGTAGACGCCGGCCAGTGCCAGAGCGATGGCGGTGCGGAAGAGGAGCGACGGGAAATAGGTGGGGTTGAAGAAGCCGGTCCAGAATTGCTGGTCCTTGCCCCAGTTGCCGCTGGTGAGCATGAAGGTGATGATGCCATTGATGACGACCAGGCTGAGCCAGGCGTTCCAGAAGTAGACCCAGCCGAACCACATGTGCAGTTTGGGCTCGAGCTTATCCCAGCCGTAGAGGTAGAGCAGCCCGGCCGTGATCTCGAGGAAGAAGAAGACCCACTCGATGGCCCATCCCCAGACGTAGATATGGATGAGGTTACTGGTGGCCTGGGGGCTGATGAGTCCGATGGTGAACCAGATGCCGACGCCCGAGATGGCTCCGAAGACGACCGAGACGAGGACGAAGAACTTGGTGTGCTTCTTGACCCAGCCGAGCAGGGCCGGGTCGTTGTCGCGACGGGCCTTGCGCTCGGTGACGACGAGAAACAGGCCGCTGCCGACGGCGAAGTGGGAGACGAAGACGTGCAGGATGGCGACGATGGCGATCAGCAGTCCTGCGCCGACACTCAGGTCCCAGACCGGATAGTTCATGGCGTTTCTCCTCAGGAGGTGTGCGAGGGGCGGGCAATGCCCTAGCTTTAGATGCAATACGGTTCCACAACGACTCTACACCCGCGCGGTGAATTTGTAACCGTCTGAAGGCGGGACGCGGCGGGAGGCCGTCGGGGGTGCGGTGGATGGGCGGCGCGGGAGAGCAGGAAGAGTCAATATGATCCGGATCAGACGGGCTTTCAATCCGGATTGGACGGGAGTATAATCCGGATTGGACGGACTTGGAGCAGGGTATGAAATCGAAAAGCAGCGCGCCGCTCTATCCCCGGTTTTCGCTTCGCGCCGCCGCCCGCGCGCTGGCCGATACGCCGGTGGTGCTGGTCTCTGGACCCCGCCAGTGCGGCAAGACGACGCTGGTGCGTGATCAGATCGCGGCCGGTGGCCGCACCTTTCTTACCCTCGACGACGAAACCGTGCTCGCGGCGGCGCGCACCGATCCTGCGGGTCTGGTACGGGGATTACGCAGGGCCACGATTGACGAGATCCAGCGCGCCCCGGACCTGCTGCGTTCGATCAAGCGGGCCGTCGACGAGGACCGGCGGCCGGGCCGCTTCCTGCTCACCGGCTCGGCCAACCTGCTCACCGTTCCGCAGGTCTCTGAAAGTCTAGCCGGGCGGATGGAGATTGTGACATTGCTGCCATTGGCGCAGGCCGAGATCCGGCGGCGGCAGCCGGCATTTCTGAAGGCTGCGTTCCGGGGTAAACCGTGCCAGCCGGGCGAGGCGATGATCGGCAATGCACTGATCGATGCGGTGCTGACGGGCGGCTATCCGGAGATGCTGCGCCGCAAACTACCCGCGCGGAGGCGGGCCTGGGCGCGGGATTACATACGGGCCATCGTCGAGCGGGACGTGCGCGATATCGCCGAGGTGGAGAAGCTGGACCGCATGCCGCGGCTGTTGCAGGCGCTCGGCCATCACTCCGGCCAGTTGACCAACTTTACGCAGATCGGCGCTCAGGTTGGATTCGACGACAAGACCACGCGGAAATACATCGGGGTGCTCGAGCAGTTGTTTCTGCTGCGGCGGGTGGAGCCGTGGTTTCGCAATCATCTCAAGCGGCTGATCAAGACTCCCAAGCTGCACTTTCTGGACTCGGGGCTGCTGGCCACGCTGGTTGGGGCGACTGCAGAGAAGCTGCGCACCGACCGGGCGCTGTTCGGGCACCTGCTGGAGACGTTTGTCTACTCGGAACTGCTCAAGCAGACGGGGTGGATCGAGGCGGGCTGCTCGATCTTTCACTACCGTGACAAGGAGCAGGACGAGGTGGACTTCGTTCTCGAGGATGCAAGCGGCGCGGTGGTGGGGATCGAGGTCAAGGCCGGGGCGACGGTCGGGACGGCGGATTTCAAGGGTATGCGCAAGCTGGCCGAGGCCGCGGGCAAGCAGTTCCGAGCTGGGCTGGTGCTCTACGACGGCGAGACGACAGCGCCGTTTGGGGCGAAGATGTGGGCCGCACCGCTGGGGTGTCTGTGGGGGTAGTGCGCAGGCATCCGATGGCGAGGAAACCCCAGCAAACAGCGGGGAGGGGTGTTTTCTGGAATGTTCAAATCCGGATTAGACGGAAGTGTAATCCGGATTGGACGAAGCTATAATCCGGATCAGACGAAGACAGACGCCTGCCATTTTCTTGCAGTTCAAGAGTCATTTCAATTGCTGTTTGACGATTCTGGCGCGCACGTCGCCTAGGAGGTCGTAGATGGAATATGTAATGTGCATCTCCGGCTCACCTCCGACTATGGGGGCACGGCAGCATTTTCCCTGTGGCACCTTGAAGTTGAAGGGAACCTCTACGTGCCAGGTTCTCCCCAACTGGTTGAGAGGGATGCTGAAAAGGACCTCTTTGCCGGGTTGAACCGTTACTCCTGAACCGAGTTCAAACCAGTAATCAGGAGGAGGAGCATCGCGTACACTATCGTATTTGCGGCTGTCGCTTGATTCAGTCTGGTTTGGCGAAGACGAGTCAGGCCCAATTACAACTGTAGTCGGAGAAATGGGAGCGTCGGTTGTGACTATAACTCCGCGTGGAGGCAGTTCAGGGACCACAAAATCCATGACTCCGACTTCCTCCGCCGGGCTCCCTTCTGGCGTACCAAATGTGCGCAGGTTTACCGGCACATTGCAGTTATTCACAAACTTGAGCCAGATCCTAATTTCAGACTCTTCATCGCTGCGTTTGATCCCTTTACCGATGTGGTCGAATTTCAGGTAAACGAAATATCGATCGGGATCGATGACGAACGGCTGCGCTTTCCCCGCGGTCTGCGAAAACGCGGTAGGAAGTGTGAAGGAAAATGCCAGTAAGGCTACCTGTCCCCATTCCAATCGTGCCCATTTGGTCATAAGCGAACTCCTTTGCGCCCGCCGCGGCTCCATGCATCGTCTCGTCAACATCGTATCATCGGGCCAAATTGGGCCAAAAGCGATCTCACCTACATCTACTGATAAAATTTCTGTAGAGATTCAATCGAAAGAGACCCCTGTGGCAGCTACCCAAACCGCCCCAACGAAATCCCCACTCACCTTTCAGGAAGTGCTGTTCCGGTTGCAGAACTTCTGGGCTGAGCGCGGGTGCATCCTTCAGCAGCCCTACGACGTGGAAGTGGGCGCCGGCACCATGGCGCCGGAGACCTTTCTGCGCGTGCTGGGCCCCAAGCCCTACCGAGTCGGATACGCGCAGCCTTCGCGGCGGCCGGCTGACGGCCGCTACGGCGAGAACCCGAACCGGCTCTTCCGGCACACGCAGTTTCAGTTGATTCTGAAGCCGCCGCCGGTGAACGTGCAGGAGCTGTATCTGAAGTCGCTTGAGGCGATCGGGATCGACCTGTCAAAACACGATTTGAAGTTCGAAGAGGACAACTGGGAGGGCCCGACGGTGGGCGCCTGGGGCGTGGGCTGGCAGGTGATGATGGACGGCATGGAGATCACCCAGTTCACCTACTTTCAGCAGTGCGGGGGACTCGATCTCGATCCGATCTGCGCCGAGCTGACGTATGGGCTTGAGCGGCTGACGGCCTTTCTTCAGGATGTGGACTCGGTGTACGACGTGGTGTGGTCGCGCGATCCGGAGACGGGCGCAGTGGTGACCTACGGCGATGTCAGGCTGCCCGAGGAGTTGCAGTATTCGGTGTACAACTTCGAGGAAGCCGATGTGGCGCGGCTGTGGGAGCACTTCAACAGTTACGAGGCAGAGGCCCACGGGTTGATCGCGCGGGGCAACGCTCTGCTCGCAGATGAAGGCGCTGCGCCAAAGGAAAAGAAAAGATTTCCGCTGATCTCGACCTATGAGCTGGCGCTGAAGTGTTCGAACCTGTTCAATGTGCTGGATGCTCGGGGCGCTATCAGTGTGACGGAGCGGGTGGGCATGATCGGACGCATCCGGAACCTCGCGGTGGGCGTGGCGAAGATCTATGCGGGAATGCAGCTGCTAGTTGCTAGCTCCTAGCTTCTAGCTGCGGCGTCACCTGATCCGCCGGAGTGGCTTCGACGAGGAAGCCGGGAACGATGGCACTACCAAGACAAGAGCTAGAAGCTAGAGGCTAGCAGCTAGAAGCTCGAAAGAAATGAATCATGGCAGACTTCTTACTTGAGATCGGGCTGGATGAGATTCCGGCGCGGATGATTGCACAGGCGGAGGCCGAACTGGGCCGCCGCGTTACGGACCTGCTGACTCGCGAGCGGCTGCTTGCCGAGGGCGGCAAGGTGACGACGTATTCGACGCCGCGGCGGCTGGCCGTGGTGGTCGAGGGCGTGCTTGAGGCGCAGCAGGACCAGCAGGAGCAGTTGACCGGCCCCTCGTGGAAGGTGGCGTTCAAGGATGGCGCTCCGACTCCCGCCGCCGAGGCTTTTGCAAAGAAGGCCGGCCTGGCGGTTACGGCGCTTGAGAAGGTCGTAAACGCCAAGGGCGAGTACGTGGGCGCAACGGTCACGCGCAAGGGGCGCTCGGCATCTGAGTTGCTTGCGGCCGAGCTGCCAAAGGAAGTGCTGGGCCTCTACTGGGCGAAGAATATGTACTGGCGCGCTGGCAAGCCCGAGCGGTTTGTGCGGCCGGTGCGCTGGGTGGTGGCGCTGCTGGGCTCCTCCGTTGTGTCGGTCGAGATCGCGGGCATCGCGGCGGGGAATACGACTCGCGGGCATCGCATCCTGCACGGCGAGGCGCCGGTGGTTCTGCCTTCGGTCAAGAGTTATGCCGAAGCCCTCCGCTCCGCATTCGTTGTAGTTGATGTGGCGGAGCGGCGGCAGACGATTCGCAAGGCTCTCGACAAGGCGACGCGGACGGTTGCCGGGGCGTGCTGGCGTGAGGATGAGCCGCTGGTTGAGACAGTGACGCATCTGACCGAGTGGCCGACGGTGATCCTGGGCAACTTTGAGCCCGAGTATCTGGTACTGCCCGAAGAGGTTCTTGTAACTGTGATGCGCGACCACCAGAAGTACTTTGCGGTTGAAGGCGCGGACGGGAAGCTGCTGCCGCACTTCCTTGCGGTGCTGAACATTCAGGTGGACGAGGAAGGCTACGCGACGATCCGGCACGGGAACCAGAAGGTTCTGCGGGCAAGGTTCAAGGACGCGCGGTTCTTCTGGGACTTCGATCAGAAGGTTTTTCTTGCTGATCGCGTCGCGAGTTTGAAGAACGTAACATTCCAGCAGCAACTCGGAAGCTATTTGTCGAAGACAATAGACAACGATGAAGTCGTAAAACGGCTAATTAGTGCTGTGAAGGCCGCTGGTGTGACCTGCGACGAGGCCGCGCTGCTTAAAGCGACGGAACTCGCCAAGACCGATCTCACCACCGAACTTGTCAAAGAATTCACTGAATTGCAGGGCATCATCGGTGGACTTTACGCTAAAGCCCAAGGTCTGAGCGAGGCGGTAGCGGAAGCTATCTACTGGCAATACAAACCAGCTTCGACCGAAGATTCAATTCCGCCGACAGTCGAAGGCCAATTGTTCGGGCTGGCTGATCGTATCGTCACCATCGGCCAAATGTTCTCGATTGCAATGGCCCCGACCGGCTCCAAGGACCCCTTTGCGCTTCGCCGTGCGGCGAACTCCATCGTCAAGATTCTGGCAGAGTCAGGGCTCCCGCTCACGCTTGGCCAGGTCATAGATGCTTATGGACGAGGCAGAGAGGAAGATCTACAAAAGGTCTCCGCCTTCCTCCAGGAGCGCCTGAACTTCTACCTCAAGGATGTGCGCGGATTCTCTTACGACGTAGTGAACGCGGTGCTGGCGGCGGGGGCGGACGACGTTCGCGACACGATTGCGCGGGCCGAGGCGCTCACCGCAGTGCGCGGCAGCGAGGATTTTGCCGCCATCTCTGCGGCCTTCAAGCGCATCAAGAACATTCTGAAGCAGGCTGAGGAGAAGGGCTACGCGAAGAGCGCGGCGGCGGGCGCGGAGCTTGCGGCTGAGGCCAAGGCGCTGGCCGATGCATCAGTTACTCTCGCGCCAAAGTTTGCCGCGCTGCGCGAGGCGCATAACTACGGCGAGGCGCTGGCGCTCATCGCGACGCTCAGGCCCACGGTCGATGCTTTCTTTGACAAGGTGATGGTGCTTGATCCGGATGAGAAGCTGCGCGGGGCGCATCTGGGAATCATCGACGAGGTGCTGAGCAGGTTCTCGACGATCGCCGACTTCTCGGAGATTGTGACTTCGTAAACAGGTTAATCGTTGTGGTCTCCCAGGTCCCCAAATGCGAGGGACCTGGGGCACCCATCTTCAAGGGTTGTTATCGCACAAAACGACGATCCCCGGCCCAAGGGCCGGGGATCGTCGTTTTGCTTTAGGCTACGGCCGCTTTGCGCCGATCTTCAGGCCTGCGTTGGCGTTCACGTTCAGATTCTTGATGGAGTCATACAGCACCTGTGCCGCGTACTGCGGGTTGTGGATGCCGAAGCTCATGTCGAAGATGAACATGCGCAGGTTGTAGAACGACTCGGCCTGGGCGCGGGTGAAGGCGATCTCCGGGCCGGCATTGGTGCGGTAGTCGGAGTAGTAGAGGAAGCTGGTCAGAGGCTCGGGATGGAGCGTGCCCGGCGGATCGGGGTGGGCCAGCTTGCGCATCGGGGCGACAGGCGTTGCGCCGTCCGCTTTGGGGAAGTTGGCTGGAGCGAGGAAGTAGTTCACCAGGGTGTAGCGCAGCCCCTCGATCTCGACCAGCAGTTGATCGGCCTTCCCGTCGCCATCGTAGTCCACCAGTTTGTCGGGCGTATCGATCTTCGCGTCGCGGAAGCGCACCCCGCCCATTCTGCCCGGCGCCTTGAAGGCGTCCGCGCCGTGGCAGGTTGCGCACCCCGTCGTCACGTCCGTCCGGTAATTAGTGAGGAAGAAGTTATGTCCGGCCATGCCGTTGGTCGGCCCTGAGACCTTCATGTGGCAGCCCACGCAGGTATCCTTGACCGCCGTGTAGTGGGGGCTGGTGGCATACGAGAGCGGCTTGCCGGTGCCGTCGTAGTTGGAGTCGAAGGGCCATGCGCCCTGCCCCAGCATAAAGTCGGCTTCCATCGGCTGGTGGCCGAAGACATTGATGCCCACAGCGAGGGTATCGTTTTTTGCTTTGCCATCCCATAGCTTGATCAGGCCGTCGGGCATGCTCAGGGTAACGCGATGGCACATGGCGCAGAGGTTGCCCTCGCCGCCGTCGAAGGTATTGCCATCGGTGCCCTTCGTCTTGATGATCGAAGCGACCGGAGCCGTCGATACCAGCCGGAAGTCGCCGTTGGTGTGCGGCTGGTGGCAGGTGAAGCACTGGATCTGGACGGGATTGCTGACCGGGGTTAGTCCATTCGACTTGCCCTCCGCCAGCCGCTGCCGGAAGCCTTGTTCTGTGTGACAGCCCTGGCAGCCAGTGCTCTCAGGATGGCTCCCGGTCGAGTCCTGGGTAGCTTCGTTGATCATGTTCTGGTATTGAACAGGCACGCCGGCTCCGGGACCGGCCGGCACGGGCAGTCCGGCTTGCGGCACGGCTGGCTCCCGGAAACCGAGACGGTGGCCCGACTCGTCGTACTGCTGCCGGGCGGCGCGCATGGCCAGCCCGCTGGAGCCGTCGCTGTGGCAGCTCATGCAGGCTGGGCCGGGCTGTGTTGCTGCGGCTCCCGTGGCCTGTCCAAAGGCGGCCGTAGTCAGACAGAGCGCGAAGGCAGTAACGACGGCGACTGTTGAAATAATTAACTTGTCAGAGTGCATCTGCAATTCCTCTTTATGCGGGCAGCAGAGAGCGACTCCGTACCGCGCAGACCGATCTTCTATAGGGATTTCAGAAACGATATCAGATATCCGCCTACTATGTTTGTGATGTGAAATCGCATATGGTTGCGAGCGGAGATGGGTGCGGGGCAGCTTACCACGTAAACTAGAACCAGAAGCTCGTAGCTGTCGGATGGAAGCTGGAATCATGCAGGCAACCCTCACCTTCCTCGGTACCGGAACCTCGATGGGAGTCCCCACGCTGGGATGCTTCTGCCCGGTGTGCACCTCGAAGCATCGGTACGACCGGCGGCTTCGCCCGTCGGTTGCACTGCGCTGGATGCAGCACGGGCACGGCCATGAGCCGCAAGAGCGCATCGTTGTGATCGACACCGGTCCGGACTTCCGCGAGCAGGCCATTCAGAACAACATCCACCACGTCGATGCGGTTCTCTACACGCACGCCCACGCCGATCACATTCTGGGCATGGACGACCTGAGGCCGCTGAGCTTTACGGCGGCCAAGCGTGGCGGCCCGATTCCTCTGTTCGCCGACGAGAACACGGCCGAGGTTCTCAACCGCATCTTCGACTATACTTTTTCGCCGACAGCCACGTACATCAACCGCGCCCGGGTGGAGCTTGTTCCTCTTGAAGCGAGCAACACGGTGCATGGCGTCGAGTTTCTGCGCGTACCGCTCGATCACGGCGGCATGGAGATCGCGGGCTTTCGCTTCGGCAATGCGGCGTATCTGACCGATGTGAATCGCATTCCGGAGGAGAGCTTCGAAATTCTGAGCGGCGTCGAAGTGCTGGCAGTTTCGGCCCTGCGCTATAAGCCGCATCCCAACCACGCTACGGTGGAGCAGGCGCTGGCCTGGTCGAAGCGAATCGGTGCCCGGCAGACGTGGTTTACGCACATCGCCCACGACCTGGGCCACGAAGAGACCAACCGCGCGCTGCCGCCGCACGTGCGTCTGGCCCACGACGGGTTGAGCGTGCCCATAGAGCTATGAGCGCGATGCCCATTCCGGTTTACCGATCGCTGGCCGAGATTCCGAAGCACTTCGGGCCTTCGGTTGCCGCCATCGGCAACTTCGACGGCTTGCACTGCGGCCATCGTTCCATCATCGGTGGAGCAGTCGAAGAGGCGCAGCGGCTGGGCCTGACGGCGCTGGCCGTCACATTTCATCCGCACCCGGAGCATTTTCTGCGCCCCGCGGTCGAGCCGCGCGTCATTGCGCCGATGGAGGACCGCATCGGCCTGTTCGCGTCCACCGGCGTCGATGCAGTTCTGGTGCTGCCATTCGACGCCAAACTGGCTTACATGACGCCGCTCGAGTTTGCGTACGAGATTCTTGCCGAACGGCTGCGAATACGGGGTCTGCACGAGGGCCATAACTTCCGCTTTGGCTATCGCGCCGCCGGGGGCGTCGAGGAGTTAGTTGAGTTCGGCAAGATGTTTGGCTGGACGGTTACGGTCCACAGCTTTGTGCGCGTACGCAATATGGAGGTATCGAGCTCCGCCGTCCGCGACCTGATTGCGGCAGGCGATGTGCGACGGGCGCGGTGGATGCTGGGCCGCGTGTTCTCGATCCACTCAAGGCAGGCGCGGGGCCGCGGCGTGGGATCGAAGCAGCTTGTGCCTACGATCAACCTCGCGCCCTACTACGGTCTGCTGCCCGGCTACGGCGTTTACATCACGCGGATTCACGTTGCAGGGCGCACGTTCGAGGCGGTGACCAACATCGGCGACCGGCCCACCTTTCAGGGGGTGGGTTTTGGCGTCGAGACCCACATTCTCAACTACGATCCGGTCGAAATTGGCGAACACGCGCCGATTGAGCTTGAGTTTCTTGCGCGACTGCGCGAGGAGAAGATGTGGCCTTCGCCCGAGGCGCTGAGGGAGCAGATACACAGCGACATGGCTCATGCACGGCGCTACTTCCGGCTGCTGGCGCTGAAGCGTTAGGAACAAGCCTCTTCATATCTCTCGTGCTGACTGCATTACCGGCCAGGCAGCGCGGGTTTGACCTCAACTACTACGCGCGTTGGGGTAGTACTCGGCGGCGGCAGCGCGGGACGCACGGCCGGTTTTGTCACAGCTGCTGGTTGTTCCGCGGGCTTCTGCGCGGGCTTAACTGCCGGAGTGCTTGTGGCAGGCTGCACTTTGGCGGCCGTGGCAGGCTTCTGCTGAATAGCGGCGGTATTGGTTGCGGCAGGAGTCTGCGCAGCGGCGCGGTCCAACTTCGGAAGCAACTCTCCGCCGGGGAAGTGCTCGTTGTCCCTGCCGGCGATCGCTGCTCGCATGAACGATATCCAGATGGGAAGGGCCGCCGCCGCGCCGGTTTCTTTTTCGCCCAGTTGCTGGCGGCTGTCGAAGCCCACCCAGACGCCGCAGGTGATCGACGGCGAAAAGCCCAGAAACCATGCGTCGGTGAAGTCGCTTGTGGTTCCGGTCTTGCCGCCGAGCGGGTGATGCAGCTGCGAGGCGGCCGCGCCCGTGCCGTGCGAGATCACGCCTTCGAGCAGCGTCATCATGGTTCGCGCCGTCTCTGCGCTGATGACTTCCTGCACCTTGGGCCGGTCGTCCCAGAGCACGATGCCGTCGGCGTTGGTTACCTTGCGGACCATGCGCGGCTCGACGCGCACGCCGTCGTTGGGAAACACCGCATACGAAGCGACCTGCTCAGCGAGCGAGATCTCGACCGCGCCGATGGCAATCGGCAGATAGGGCGGAATCTTCGACGTCACGCCGAAGCGCTGCGCCATCTCGATTACTTTGTTGATGCCGATTTTTGCTGCCAGCTTGAGCGCGGGAATATTGCGCGACTCGGCGAAGGCGGAGGCCAGCGTCATCGTGCCCTTGTAGTCGTTCTCGTAGTTGTGGGGCGTGTAGCCGTTGAAGCCCACCGGCCCGTCGACGATCGTGTCGGACGGCTTTGCGCCCGCCTCGATGGCCGCGGTGTAGACATAGGGCTTGAAGCTCGAACCGGTTTGCCGCTCGGCCTGCGTGGCGCGGTTGAACTCCGAGATCTGATAATCGCGGCCACCCACCATGGCCAGCACGTCTCCGCTGGTGTTGTCGATGGTCATCAGCGCGCCTTGCACGCCCGAATCCTGCTCGAGCGTGGCCCGGCGGGCCGCGCCCTGCATGGCGGCGCCGAGATGCACGTAGACGATGTCGCCCGGCTTGGCCAGCGATGCGCCGGCCTGCCAGCCGGTCCATGCCCAGTCCTCAGGCAGCATCACCACGGCGCTGCCTGCGGTTCCCGGTGGGCCGATGCGGGCATCGATCTCGCCCGGCGCGGTCTTAGTCACCAGCGCGTGAACGTAGTCGCCCGGTGAGGACTGAACGGTCCAATCCGGATGCCGGTAGCCTTCAAGAGTCTCCTTGGCTTCCAGCACGTTATCGAGTCGGCCCTTCCAGCCGTGGCGGTGCTCGTACGCGGCCAGACCGTCGCCGACCGCGCGGTTGGCGGCTCGCTGAAGGTCGGTGTCGAGCGTGGTGTCGATGCGCAGCCCCGCCTCGTGGACCTGCCGCGAGCCGAAGCGGGCGACCAGTTCCTTGCGCACTTCCTCCTGAAACCACGGCGCGACGGCGCTCTCTCGCGGCGCCAGATGCAGCCCCAGCGGCGAGTTGCGCGCAGCCTCGGCCTCGGCCTGAGAGATCAGCTTGTCGTCTTCCATCACGCTCAGCACCAGGTTGCGGCGCTTGAGCGCCTTGTCCGGGTTGAGAAGCGGCGAAAAAGCTGTCGGCCCTTTGGGCAGCCCGGCCAGCAGCGCGGCCTCGTTCAGAGTGAGCTCGCTGGCGTGCTTTGAGAAGTAGAACTGCGATGCGGCCTCGAAGCCGTACATACCGCTGCCGAGGTAGATCTCGTTGCCGTAAAGAGTGAAGATCTGCTGCTTGGTAAACGTGCGCTCAATCTGGATAGCGAGAAAGGCCTCTTCGACTTTGCGCTTCGCCGTGCGCTCAGAGCTGAGAAACAAGTTGCGCGCCAGTTGCATGGTCAGCGTGGAAGCGCCCTGTGCGCGGCCCTGCGAGCGGATGTCGTGCCAGGCCGCACCGGCTACGCGAAACATGTTGACGCCCCAGTGCGACCAGAAGTTCTTGTCTTCGATGGAGACCACGGCCTGTCGCAACACCGGCGCAAAACCTTCGTAAGGCACGATCTGACGGTTTTCAAGCGCGAACGAGCCGATCTTTTTACCGTTGCGGTCGTAGAGATCGGTCACGGTCGAGGGCCGGTAGCGCTCCAGCTCCTCAATCTGAGGCAGGTCAACCGAGTAGACCAGCGTTAGCCCTGCGAGCGACCCGGTGACAACGGCAAGCAGGACAAGCACCACCAGCGCGCTCCGTCCGGCGATCTTGCGCCCGCCGCGGCGGGCCTCGCCATTGCGGTGCAAATCGTATCTTTCAAACTGGCGGGTTCTCGTGGGGGCCAAGGCAGAAATCCCTCAAGGCTCTCCCGGCCTCGAGCCGGATCGATGCCTCAACCCAAGCCTAGCATCGGCTGCTGTGTGAAACCGCGCGCGCCGCAAGCTGACGAACCACGGCGTGCATCGGATGGTAACCGACCAGGCCCGAAATGGAAAACGAAGGGGTCAGCAAATGCTTGCTGACCCCTTCGTTTGAAACCGGATGCGAGTTCCAGCTAGCTCTTGCTCTTCAGCAGTTCCAGCCCCTTGCCGAGCGCGTCGTCGCCTTTGTGTGGAGTAGCGCCTTGCTCCTCGTCGTCATTCTGCTGCGCCACCGCCACGTTCGGAGTTACCGCAACATCCTGAATCTTGGCGCCGCTCGGGATCTGGTACTTGGCCACGGTGAGCATAAGCGCCGCGCCATCGGGCATCTCGATCGTCTTCTGGAGCGAGCCCTCGCCGAAGGTCCGCTCTCCAACCACATCGGCCCGCTTCAGGTCGCCCAGAATTCCTGCCGCCAGTTCGGCCGCGCCAAAGGTGCCGTGGTTGACCAGAACCGCCACAGGAGCATCGGTGAAGAACTGAGACGGATCGGCCGCGAAGGTCTGCGCGGGGAACTTCTGTCCGGCGAGTGTTGCCAGCTTACCCTGCTTGACGAAGAAGTTGGCCAGCCGGATCCCCTGCTGCTCGTCGTCGCCGCTGGTATCGCGAAGGTCGATCAGGACCTTCTCCTTGCCGGCGGCCTTGATCTTCGCAGCCATCTCGTTCACCCGAGCCTCGGTCAGTACGCCCGGCTTGAGGTAGAGGATCGAAGAGCCCTCATACTGCTGCTCGGCAAGCGCCGGCGGAGGAGTCACGGCACGGGCAATGGTCAGCTTTGCCGGATCGGGCTTGTACGGCCGAATCAACGACAGTTCCACAGTAGAACCCGGCTTGCCCTCGAGCATCAGCCGGATCACAGCCAGAGACAGTTCGCGCGTCGACTGCGAGCCGATCGACTCGATCACGTCTCCGTCATTGATGTGATTGGCGTCGGCAGGCGATCCGGGCACCACGTTCACCACGGTCGCATAGCCAAAGCGCTTGGAGACGGTGACGCCGATCTGGGCCACGCCCGTTGCGGGCCGCTCCTTGAAAATCTTGTACTCGGTCGGAGTCAGGTAGCTTGAATCGGCGTCGAGCGACTCGAGCAGCCCATGCAGCGCGCCGTTGGTCACGTCGCCCATGTCAGGGGCGGTCACGTAATCGCTCTGGATCTTTCTGAGAACCTCGGCATACACGCGCATCTCGCGGTAAGCGCCGTCCTGGCCGCTGCCGGCGCGCGCGCCAAACCAGCCGAACTCGCTCAAAAGAAAGCCGAAGCCGAGGATCGAGAAGATCGCAACCCCAAGCACGAATACGAAACGCTGAAAGAATCGGGACACTCACACCACCATTACGCGGCCGCCTGAGAAGGGAAGAGCCGCGGTCACTCTATAGACGCATGATAGCGCAGTTGGTGTTGTCCCGGCCTGTCGGACCGGGCCTCGAAATCACACCCTAGCGGATCGGCGCTGCCGTTCCGGTGGCCGGGGACCCTGCCGCGGGCTCGCCCGGCTGCAACGGCGGAAGCGGCTGGCCCACGTCTACGATCGTCACTTTGATCAGTTTGACCGGTGAATAAGGCTTGTCGTTCGAGTCCCGGGGGACTGCTGTGATGGCCTTGACCACCGCTATGCTTGCGTCGTCGCACTGGCCAAAGAGCGAGTAGCCCTGGTTCAGGGTGGGATAGGCCTCTTCGGTAACGAAGAACTGGCTCCCGTTGGTGTTCGGGCCGGAGTTGGCCATCGCCAGCCGGCCGGGACGGTCGAAGTTCAGGTTAGGATCCTTCTCGTCCTTGAAGTCGTAGCCCGGCGAGAACAATCCACTGCCGCTCGGGTCGCCGCCCTGGATCATGAACCCGGGAATCACGCGGTGAAAGGTGGTGCCGTTATAGAGCGGCTTGCCGTGCTGCACCTTATTGGTCGCCGCGTCGAGCCAGTCCTGTGTGCCGTTTGTGAGCCGGATGAAATTCGACGTGGCCAGCGGCGCCTGCCGCTGGTAGAACTGGCAGGTGATCCGCCCCATCGAGGTATCGAGCACCGCAAGGGCTCCGTTGGGGATCGTGGCGACGGGCGCGTCAGGCAGGTCTTCAAGCTTTTGCTGGGACGAAGCGGGCAGAGTAAGCGCGGTGGCGCAAACAAGAGCGAAAATGGCGAGTCTGGTTCTGTTCATCATGGCGACTTTGAGAGTAAAACATCTCCCCTCGACTCTCAACCCTCCATCGACACAGGGCCTGTCTGTCTCCCGCTCCATCCGCCTCTACCGGAGCCGGAATCGCGGTCTGTGGAGCCCGCACGGCTGCCCGCGGCATCGCAGCCGGCACGCTGGTTCCAGAGGCGCGGCGAGGCAGTATGGATGTGCTGCTTGCATGGACCGAGGAGTGTGAACAGGCGCTCAGCTTCTGAGCCGAAAGAAGTAGTTCGCGGCTTGGCCCGGATGTAAAAAGCCTGCCGGACCCTAAGGGCCCGACAGGCTGGTTTCACTTCCAATCCGCTTTACGATGTGCTCCGTTTCACCTGTGCACAGCGATCCATGATGTTCTGGTGCAACCGGTCCCTGAGCGAGGTCGGAAACTCGACGATCTCGTGGCACTGGAAAATTTGAATGGTCTGCTTGGTGGTGTTGACGACCACTTCGCAGTGCCCACACTTGTGGATGTGGCGCTCGATCCGCTCGCGGGTCTCCGCGGCAAAGCTCTCGTCGATCACCTCGTCGAGCATAGAGAGGAATTCCGTACACTTCATCTTGTCATCCTCACTTTCCCGACGGGGACGAGCCCCGCTTGGCATTCAGATTGAGCGTCCCGTCGGGACGCCGGAAGTACTTGCTCAGCCGTTCGCGCAGTTGCAGGCGCGCCCTGAGGAGCCTCGATTTGACGGCAGGCACGCTGAGTCCCAGCGCCTCGGCCGTCTCCTCGGTAGAGAGGTTCTCCACGTCCCTGAGCACAAACACAACCCGGAAGCCGCGGGGAAGACCCTGAATGGTCTTGGTCAGGATCTCGGTCAGCTCGGTGTTGCCGTAGTTCTGCTCGGGACTGGGAGACCAGTCTGCGAAGTCGCGGGGAACGAACCCCTCTTCGGTCTCGATGTCGTCGTCCATCGATACCGTCTTGGCGGTGCGCCGTTTTCTCAGGCGCATCAGGCTTTCGTTGACTGCGATCCGCACTAGCCATGTGTAAAATTTCGAGTTCCCCTGAAACTGGTCGAGCTTCTCGTAGGCTTTCAGAAACGCGTCCTGGGTCACGTCTTCGGCATCTTCGCGGTTCTGCGTGATGTGCTGCGCAATCCGGAAGACCTGCCGCTCGTACTTGCGGACCAGCGTGTCATAGGCCGCAAGATCACCCCCACGGACCCGTTCAACCAGGGCCAGATCGGGATGCGGCTCGTTTTCTACTGCTGGAGATTGGATGGTCTGCATGGTGTTTGGTTGCGGAAATTCTTTCCCGCAGCCGATATACAGGCACGGGAACCGCAAGGATGAGTGTAATGGACTCACCTGCCGCAATCAAAACACGCAGCCTGTCTTGTCTCACGTGCGATATGCAGGAACCAAGAAGGGAACCGGTAATTGGGCCGGATCGGTCTAGAGTGGAGATATGGATTTGTCGCACGGTTTTCTAAGTCGTCGGGCCCTTACCGGACTGGTGTTGACTGTTCTGCTCATCTCAGGGGCTGGAACGGTCCACTCGCAGTCATCCCGCAGTACTTCCAAGCCCAGCGCCACAACGAAGAAGAAGGCCGTTACGCCGGCGAAGAAGAAGGCAAATCCTTCGAAGGCCAGCACGGCCCACGCTGCGCGTTCGGCTCGTCTCCGTCAGGCGTTTGTTGAGTCGAAAGAGCTGCGGCCGATGGCTCAGCAACTGGCGACGCTGCGCACACCCGAAGCTTATGCCGGAGTTGCAGCCTATGCCCGCAAGCACACAGGCGAAGCGACCGGCGCGGCCTATCTCGCATTGGGCTATGCCTATCTGAACGACCACAAGTACTCCGACGCGATCGACAACCTCGACAAGGCCCGCAAGAACAGCGAAGACCTCGGCGACTTTGCCGACTTCCTTGCCGCGCAGGCCGAGCACGATTCAGGAAACTACAAGGCTGCCGAGGATATCCTCAACGGATTCACCGCGCGCTATCCGGACAGCATCTTTGTGTCCAGAGTGCCGGAGATTGAGGCCGCATCTCTGCTCGCCATCGGCAACATAAGCCGCGCGCGCGCCGTGCTGGACGCCGTGGCAAACACAAGGTCCGCGGATCGGCCCGGGTATCTTCTCGAGCAGGGCCAGGTGGACGCAGCGCTGGGCGAGAAACTCTCAGCTATCGTCATGTTCAAACGTCTGCTCTTCAATCATCCTCTCGCCACTGAAGCGGGCGTGGCGCGCCAGCGGATCAACGAACTTGGCGGGGACAACGTACTTACCGTTACCGAGCTGCGCGGGCTCGGCGACACGTTCTATAACGCCGGCCGCTACAACGACGCCGCCGACATGTACCACGCCGTGCTGGCGCGCGGCTCGGGGCTTGCCGCTGGGGACCGCAACAGCATTGCAGTAGCAGAAGCCGGCTGCGACCTGAAGCTCAAGCGGCTGACCGAGGGCCGCGCCAAAGATCTGGCCGACACTTCTGACGAGAACGGCGCGCGCCGGCTCTACCTGCTGATGGAGCTGGCCCGGAACCGCGACGACCAGAGCGCGCAGCGCCGCCTCGTCGAGGAGATGGAGTCCCGCTTCCCGCATAGCCCGTGGCTGGCCGAGGCGCTTTTTTCGAGCGGCAATATGTACCTGCTCAAGCGCGACTACGCGAACGCGATCGCCTACTACGGCTACCTGGCCGACCAATTCCCCGGACACAAATACGCTCCAGCGGCGCACTGGCGTGCCGGATGGCTGGCCTATCGCGGGGGGCAATATTCTGACGCCGCGCTGCGCTTCGACGCACAGATCAAGAACTATCCCAAGGCTACCGAGACTGTGGCCGCCATCTACTGGCGGGGGCGCATCTACGAGACCCAGGAGCACGCTCCGGCCCAGGCCGCGGCCGACTACCGGGCCATCCTGCGCGCCTATCCGCACTTCTTCTACGCCCAGATGTCGAAGCTGCGGCTGACCGCGATGGGCCGCTCGGCGTCGGTCTCTTCGGCGACCGAAGAGGCACGGTTGCAGAGCCTTCAGCCTCAGCCCGAGCTGAAGCTGGACGATGCCGCTCCGGCCGAAAGCGCGCAGCTCGCCAAGGCACGGCTGCTGGCCAACGCCGGGCTGAACGACTACGTCTCAGAGCAGATCAAGTCCGATCCCGAGGCTTCCGGCTGGGGCTCGCTGGTCGAGGCACAAATCTACGATTCCTTCGACGACTCCTTCCATGCGTTGCGGGCCATGAAGCGGGCGCTGCCCAGCGCCTCGAGTTCATCGATCGGCGCCATTCCGCTCACCTACTGGCGGATACTATTTCCCAAGCCGTGGTGGGAGACGGTCAAGGCCGAGTCCTTCAAGAACAATCTCGACCCGTATCTGGTTGTCTCTCTTATCCGCCAGGAGTCGGAGTTCAACCCCGGCGCGGTGTCGCGCGCCGGCGCCTGCGGCCTGATGCAGATGCTGCCCGCGGTGGGCAAAACGATGGCCGGCGAGACGGGGATGAAGAACTTTCAGACCTTCCAGCTCTTCAACCCGGAGACGAATATCAAGCTCGGCATCCGCTACCTGCGCCAGATGGTGGACCGGTTCGGCGGCGTGGACGAGTACGCTCTGGCGGCCTACAACGCGGGCGAGAGCCGCGTCGCGGATTGGCAGTCTGCGGGGCCGTATTCGGGCATCGACGAGTTTGTGGAGTCGATTCCGTTTACCGAGACCCGGGAGTACGTGCAGGCGATTCTGCGCAACGAGGAGACGTACAAGGCGCTGGACGCCTACGGGAGCCAGAAGACCCGATAGAGCATTTTCGATTCACATGTTGACATCGCGGCAACGTGCAAGCCACTCGACTGCCAGGTTCCTGTGAAGAGCAGAATCGAAAATGCTGTAGCCGCAGCCCCGCGTTCACTCCGAATGAGAGTTATGGCCCCCCTCCCCCCCCGGGGGGGGGATATGAATGAGTCATTGATCGATTGTTTTCAATAGTCTAGGGGGTTGATATCAAGCCTAAAATCCTTTTTTTCAGCGATTTAAGATCTTCGGTCATGAAAGCAAAGGCTTTGTCCCAGCTTCAAACAGGTATTACGCCGCCTGTTCAACGTTGCAGTCCGAGACGAACATCAGACCAGTCCGCCACCTGGTACCAGTATGCCGATTTTGTGGAAATAACCGGCAAGTTAGTCAGGTAAATTTCAGGGGCATTTAGTTTTGCCTGCCTCCTCTGCGGTCTCTGCCTTCCGGGCTGATTTCCGATCCTCGGAATCCGCCTCGTCACGGCATTTGCAGGATTGTCATTTGACTCCGGCTGCCGGTTACGTCCACACTGTTTGCAACCGGACGCGCCCTGTGAGGTCACGGGAAGAGAAGAGCGCGGCTGGGAGCCGTTTTTCATCTGTTGTTTCAAAGAACACGGGTCCAGGACTCTGGGCCTTGCCAACACGCAACGTGGAGGGCAGGATGAACGCGATTACGACGAACGCCGAACTATTATTCCTCGAAGAGTGGGTTCCCGAACGGATGGATCCGGGCACGGTCTTCATGCTCGAGAACCAGTCGCGCATGGGCGTGGAAGGCAACCCCTATGTGGCGGTGATGAGCTGCCCGCGTTGTGGGACGATGGGGCTGATCACGCGCTTGCAGTTGTTTAACGGCGAGACGATGATCTGCGGCGGCGATGTGTGCTCGGCCGAGTACCGGCTGGACGGGGAGAAGATTGTGTTCCGGGCGGTGCAGTAGTTAGAAGCTGGCTTTTAGCTTCTAGCCTCTAGCTGTTTGGTGGCGGGTTTGGTGATGTGGAATCCCAGGTGCCCGAGTGCGAGGCACCTGGGGCAGCCGAGTCTTGTGGTTGGTTGACCTTCCGGAATCAGGGCTATCCTTCTGGCTGGTGAATCCGATTTGGCATATACTTATGTATATGCCAACCGCGCGGAGGTGAGCCATGGCGTCCACGGCAAAGATCTTCTGGAACAACAGGTCGCAGGCGGTGCGCCTGCCTAAGGAGTTCCAGTTCTCGACGACCGAGGTCTACATCCGCAAGGAGGGGGACAGCGTAGTGCTGTCGCCGCGGCCGAAGGACTTTTCGGCGTATCTCAAATCGCATCCGGTAGCATCCGAGGACTTCATGAAAGACGTCGAGGACCTTCCCCTCGAAGAGCGGGACTTCGGATGATTGCCTATATGCTCGACACCGACATCTGCTCGTATCTGATGCGGGACACAAGTCCGGCGCTCTTGCACAAGTTGCAAATTGTTCCTTCCAGTGCCGTCTGCATGTCGGCGATCACGCTCTCTGAGCTGTCGTTTGGAGTTGCCAACTCACGGCGCCGTGCCGAGATTCAATTGGCCCTCGACTTCTTGCTTCAGCACGTACAGGTGCTTGATTATCCGGCAGCGGCGGCTGTCGAGTATGGAGAGATTCGCGCGGCGCTAAAGGCCAAGGGCGCTCTTATCGGTCCCAACGATATGCTCATCGCCGCGCATGCGCGTTGCCTGGGACTCACGCTGGTCACAAATAATATGCGTGAGTTTAAGCGGGTGCCGGGTTTGAAGGTGGAGAACTGGGCGTAAGGGGAAGGCGCGAAGTTTCCCTTCCGAAATGAGCAGGCAGAAGGCCGATCCGCGTCCTTGGCGGGACGCGGATCGGCCTTCAATATTTTTGGTAGCTAACCCCAGATTGCGCCCTCGCCCGCTACGGCGGGCTCGGGCTTCATCCGGGGCTACTTTCCTGCGGCCCCTACGGGGCGCTTGTGCCGGCTGAAGCCGGGGTGATTTGCACGAAATCGAAGTAGGACCGGTGAGAGCAAAATTACGGCCGGTGGAGATTGGCATGCTGAGAGTTGAGGTTTCCCAGGTGCCCGAGTGCGAGGCACCTGGGGCAGCCAAGTCTGGTGGCGGGTGAGCCTTTCTCAGCTGAAGATGCTTTTGGCCTATTCGTCTTTCCACAGCGCGACGCCGCCGAGGATTCCGGTCTTGTTGGAGACGATCTTTGCGTTTTTGGGCAGGGCGATGGTGATCTTTTTAGTGTTGCCGCCGCCGATGTAGAGGTGGTCCCAGTTGAAGGTGTGGGCGGTCTGCTCGATGGCGATTGCGAGCAGCTTGTTCCACTGCTTCTTGCCGAAGCGGTCGAGGCCGCGGCGGCCGAGATGGTCCTCGTAGGTGCCGCTGCGCCAGGGATGGTGGCCGAGTTCAAGGCCCGGGCAGAGGTGGCCGTTGACGAAGAGCGACGAGCCCATGCCGGTACCGAGGGTGATCATCAGCTCGACTCCTTTGCCCTGGATTGCGCCGTAGCCCTGCACGGCAGCGTCGTTGGCTACGCGCACGGGGCGCTTCCAGCGCTTCTTCAACTCGGCGGCAAGAGGGAAGCCGATCCACTTGGGGTGGAGGTTGGCGGCAGTCCATGTTGAGCCCTGTTTGATGACGCCGGGAAAACCTGCCGAGACGCGGTCGAACTTAGGCAGCTCTTTGGCGAGCTTGTCGAGACCCTTGAGCACGTTTACCGGCGTGGGGACTGCCGGTGTGGCGATGCGGACGCGGTCGGAGATGGGATCTCCCGCGGCGTCGAGGAGCATGGCCTTGAGGCCCGAACCGCCAATGTCGATAGCCAGCGTGATGGGGCCGAGAGGGTGCGGCTTCTGGGGGGCAGCGGCGGGAGCTTTCGACTTCGGGGATTTGCGTTTCACGGTTGAATTGTAAACGGATGGGGTTGTGGGTGGGGGAAATTGGAGTTAGCGGAGTCAGCGGAGTCAGCGGAGTTAGGGGTGGCGGGTTGGGGGGTGATCCTTCCCAGGTCTGAAAATCCAGACCTGGGGCACCCAGAGTTGTGGTTGGTTGAGAACCCACAAGCCTTGATGGTGGGTGAAGAGTAGCGGGTTGAGGGTTTACTTGGGTTGGTCTGCGAACTCCTCGCTCATCCACTTGACGATTGCGGTCATGTTCTGTGGGCGGCCCAGGAAGTCCTTGACCAGTTGGGCTGCGGGTTTGGTTGCGCCGGGGTCGAGGACCGAGCGGCGGTAGCGCATGGCGGCTGGGCCGGTGAGCAGGTTCATTGTGTCGAACTGCGAGAAGAAGTCGATGGCGATGACCTTGTCGAGGACGTAGGTGTAGTAGTTGGACGAGTAGCCAGTGAGATGCGTGAAGGTGTCGGCGAAGTGGTCGTTCGGGACCGGCGTAAAGGCCGTGAACTTTTCAAGGTCCTGTTTGTAGAGCCCATCGAAGTCGATCTTTGCCGGGTCCATGGTGTGGGTCTGGAGCGAGTAAGAGGTGTAGACGAGCTGGGTCTGTAGCCAGCGCCCGCGTCCGTAGGCGGAGGCCGCGTTCATGCGGGCGATGAGGTCGGCGGGCAGCACTTCGCCGGTCTGGTAGTGCTTGCCGAAGGCTTGCAGGATGGCGGGGGAGTGGAACATCTCTTCAAGCATCTGCGAGGGCGACTCGACGAAGTCGCCTTCGACGTTGAAGCCTCCCTGCTGGCTCCACTGGCCCTGGCTGCCGAGGATGTGATGCATGAGGTGGCCGAACTCGTGGAAGAAAGTGGTGACTTCGTCGTACTGCATGAGGCCGGGGTCGCCGGCCTGGCCGCCGGAGAAGTTGCAGATCAACATGCCCTCGGGCAACTGGCGTCCGCGGATGCCGGGCAGCACAGGAGCCGATGAGAACCACTTATCCTTGCCCTCGCGGGGATGCATGTCGAGATAGATGCGGCCGAGCTTTTTGCCGGCGTTGCCGGGCGCGGCGTCGTAGATGTCAAAGGCGTCGACCGAGGGGTTCCAGAGTGTGACGTCTTTCACGGGCTTGAATGAGACGTGGAAGAGCCGTGCGGCGGTCGAAAGGATTCCGTCCTGCACCTGGGCGTAGGGGAAGTAGGGACGCACGCTCTGGGCGTTGAAGTTGAAGGTGCCGCGGCGGTACTGCTCGCTCCAGTAGCCGGAGTCGGCCACGCTGATGGACTTGAGATCAGGCTGCTGCTTCTGGGCGAAGGTCAGCAACTGCGCGTACTCGCGGTTGGCAGAGGTGTGGGCGGCGGCGTTGACGTCGTCGATGAGCTTTTGCACGTTGGCGGCCGAGCCGATCATCTGGTCGGCGGTGGCGAGATCGGCAAAGCGCGGGTAGCCGAGGGTTGTTGCGAGGTCCTGGCGGGCGGCGAGGAGATCGCGGAGGACCTGCTCGTTCTTGGGGTAAGCACGGCCGTGGTAGGCCTCAAACATGCGCAGACGCAGCGCGGCGCTTGAGGCAAAGCTCATCACAGGGCCCTGGTCGGGGGCGTCGGTGGTGAGGGTGTAGGTGCCGTCGGCGTTGGGCTTGTGGCGGGCGATGTAGTCGTCGGGCAGGCCGTTGAGCTCGTCGCGGGTGGCGGTGATCTTGAGGGTGCCGTCGGCGACGTTGCGGCCAAAGTCGAGCGAGAGGTTGGTGATCTTGTCCTGTAGCTCGTGGACCTTTTTGCGCGTGGCCTCGTCCTTGTCGACGCCGGAGAGGCGGTACTCGAGCAGCGTGTGCTCAAGGTAGCGCCTGGTGGCGGGGTCGTTGGCGGGCAGGGGGACGGCGGACAGAGCCTTGTAGACCGCCTGGTTGAGGTTCAGGTCGGTGTTGACGGTAGAGACGGCGGCGGTCATCTTCTGGCCCATGTCGCGCATGGGGGCGGCGTCGGCGAGGGAGTAGAGCAGATAGGCGTTGTTGCCGGCGATGGCCAGCTCATTCTGTGCATCGTCGAAGGGGCGCAGGGTGTTGGCAACGGTGCGCGGGCCCTTGACGGCGAGCAGCTTGTCGATATCGGCCTTGACGGCGGCCAGGCGCTGGTTGACCCAGGTTTCGAGCGCTGCGGGGTTTTTGGCGACGACCCATGCGTGCAGGGGATCGGCAGCGGGCTGGGCGGGGGCGGCGAGGACAAGCAGCAGAACAGCACAACAGACGGAAACAACTCGGAGAATCTTCATTGCGGGAGTATTTCACTTTGGGGCGCGGTTGAAAAGAGGGGGAAATTTCGGAGTGCGGGGTGAGTTTAGACTTAGGGCTGACCCATGAGCCTCTACTGCGAAGTCGCGCTGCCCGTGCCGCTGGACCGCACCTTTACCTATGCGGTGCCGGTGGCGCAGAGTGTCGTGCGCGGGTCGCGGGTGATTGCGCCGTTCCGGAACGAAAAGCTGATCGGCGTGGTGACTGCGGTGGACGTGAAGGCTCCGGCGGACTTCGAGGTGAAGCGGCTGGAGGCGGTGCTGGACGAGGAGCCTCTGCTGAGCGAGGGGCTGATGCAGTTGGCCGAGTGGATCGCGCAGTACTATCTTGCGCCGCTGGGCGAGGTGCTGCGGGCGATGCTGCCGCTGATGGCCGAGGTGCGCAGAACGGTCTACTACCGGATTACGGACCAGGGTCGGGATGCGCTGGCCAAGGCGGCGGAGGAGGCGGGGGGAGATTCTCGCCTTCAGAGCGGAAAGGCAAGCGCAGGTCCTTCGACTCGTCCGCTGTGCGGACTCGCTCAGGATGACAGCGGTAGAAATAGAGATCGCGGCACGGAGAAGCGGAGTTCGCGCCGGGGCAAACTGAGCGCCGAAGAGCAGGACATGGAGTTCCGGGTGCTGTCGCGGCTGGCCAAGGGCGAGCCGGTCAAGGTATCGACTCTGCGAACAGGTACCGCCGCTTCGTTGACCGTGCTGGCCGGGTTGGTGAGGAAGAAGTGGATTGCGCGGGAGACGGCGGCGGCGGAGCGCGATGCGCGGCGCATGGAGCGCTTCGCGATTTTGATGCCTGAAGCACGGCTGCCGAAGCTCACAGCAAATCAGCAGGCGATTCTGGCCGAGCTGGCGGCGATGGGCGGCGAGATGACGCTCAAGGAGCTGCGCAGCAAGGAGCTTTCTCCTTCTACGCTGGACACGCTGGTAAGGCGAGGGCTGGTGCGGATCGAGGAGCGGGCGGCGGTCTTTCATCTGGGCGGGCTGGAGCCGACAACGAATGCTTTCGCGCTGAATGAGGCGCAGACCGAGTCGCTGGCCGGGATCGTTTCGGCACTTGGCGGATTCAAGCCGATGCTGCTCCACGGCGTGACGGGTTCGGGCAAGACGGCAGTGTATCTGGCCGCGATGCAGAGAGCGCTGGACAAGGGCTTGTCGTCGATTCTGCTCGTTCCCGAGATCGGGCTGACTCCGCAGATGGTGGGGCTGCTCGATCGGGCCTTTGGCGAGAAGGTGGCGTTGCTGCACTCCGCGCTTACGCCCGATGAGCGCTCCGAGCAGTGGCGGCGGATCAGACGCGGCGATGCGCCGATCGTGGTGGGCACGCGCTCGGCGATTTTTGCGCCCGCGCCGAATCTGGGCATGATTCTTGTGGATGAGGAGCACGACCAGAGCTACAAGCAGGAAGAGACGCCGCGCTACAACGCGCGCGACGTGGCGGTGATGCGCGCCAAACTAGCCGGGGCTGTGGTGGTGCTTGGTTCGGCTACGCCATCGCTTGAGAGCTGGCAGAACGTGGAGCTGGGCCGCTACACGCGCATCGAGCTCAAGGAGCGTGTGATGAACCGCGCACTGCCGGCTGTAGAGCTTGTGGACATGCGGCAGGAGTTTCAGGAGACGGGCAAGGAGCAGCTGTTCTCGCGCAAATTGGTCGAGGAGACGAGGACGGCTCTGGATCGCGGCGAACAGGCGCTGATATTGCTCAATCGGCGCGGCTACTCGTTTGCCGTGATCTGCCGGGCCTGCGGTGAGAGGCTGGAGTGCCAGAACTGCGCCATTTCGCTGACACACCACAAACCTTCGGATGAGGACGGCCTGGCGCGCGAAGGGCAGCGGCTGGAGTGCCACTACTGCGGCTATCGGCGCACGGTTCCGGCGAAGTGCCCGAAGTGCTCGAGCGAGCACCTCTACTACCTGGGGGCGGGCTCGCAACAGGGTGAGGAGCGGCTTGCGGAGATCTTTCCCGGCGCGCGGATCGGACGCATGGACCGCGACACCACGCGCGGCCGCCACGACCTGGAAAGGTTGCTGGCGCGGCTGCACTCGGGCGAGATCAATCTGCTGGTGGGCACGCAGATGGTTGCCAAGGGCCACGACATTCACGGGATTACATTAGTGGGCGTGGTGGGCTGCGATCACTCGCTCACCATGCCGGACTTTCGCTCGGCCGAGCGGGTCTTTCAGCTGATGATGCAGGTATCAGGCCGGGCCGGACGCGGAGAGCTTCCAGGGCGCGTGGTGGTGCAGACGTATTACCCGGACCACTACGCCATTCAGGCGGCCATTACGCACGACTATGCAACGTTTGCCGGGAAGGAGCTGAAGTACCGGCGCATGATGCACTATCCGCCGTTTGCGGCGCTGGCCAACGTGCTGGTGCACTCGGAGAAACTGGAAGAGGCGGCCGGGTGGGCGTCGGTATTGGGCAAGGCGCTTGTGAAGAGCCAGAGCGGCGGAGCGGTTCGCGTGCTGGGGCCGTGTACTGCGCCCATCGCGCGCATCAAGGGGGTCTACCGCTTCCATCTGATTCTCAAGTCGAACTCGCGCAAGTCACTGAACGAGGCGTTGCGCGCGATGCTGGAGGAGGCCGATAAGGCTGGCGTTCCGCGGCGCAATGTGGTGGTGGATGTGGATGCTATGCGGCTGATGTGAGGAAAAAACAGCGGTGCTAGCTGCGTTAGCGTTGTTAGCGGTGTTAGTAATACGCTGACAAGCCGCCACGAATGAGCAGGACGTGTTGCCTCGTGCTATTCCGCTGGAAGGTGTATTAGCTTCGGACTAACCCCGCTGACGCCGCTAGCCTCGCTAACACCGCTAACTCCGCTACATAACGAAGTGCAGCAGCGAGTTTTCGTAGAAGGGCGTCGGGGTAAAGGTGAGCACGAGCAGGATGAGTCCTGTGACGCCCATCAGGATGCGACCTCTGGTGAGAGGCTCGTCGTTCAGCACGCGGGGATGGCGCATGGCCGGAATGAACAGGAAGGCTCCCCACAGAATCCAGCCCACCCAGCAGAAGATGCCGGCGGCAAACAAGACAAATGGCAGGATGTTGGTGAGGATGCGATGCAGACGGGGCGAGATGGAAAAGAGGATATGGCCGCCGTCGAGCTGACCTCCGGGGATGAGGTTGAGCGAGGTGATGAAGATGCCGATCCATCCGGCGACCAGAACCGGGTGAGGCGCCAGGTGATTGAACGCGGGCAGGTGCGGGTACCAGTGCAGCAGGATCGCGTGAACGATGCGGAAGGACAGCGGCTCTCCGCCGAAGCGCAGCCCCTCAGTGGGAATGGGTGCATCCACGCTCAGAGTAAACCCGGCTGCGATGGCGACTATCGAGACGATGAAGCCGCATAGCGGGCCGTAGATGCCCACGTCCATCAGAGCGTTGCGGGTAGGGATGCGAGACTTGATTTTGATGACCGCACCGGCGGTTCCGCTCAGTGTGGGCGCGGGAAGGACCCAGGGCATGGTGGAGCGGATCTTGTGATAGCGGCATGCAAAGTAATGCCCGAATTCATGGATGAGCAGAATGCCGAGCAGGGTAACGGAGAAGGGAATTCCGATGGGGAAGAGGTGCGGGTGAGCGGCCAGCCATCCCCATGGCCACAGGTCGCTATCGCGAACCACCGGAGGCATGCCTTCGCGGAAGTTCTGCATAAAGCGAGCGCCGTTTGCCGTGGTCGTAATAACAGTCACGACAAACAGAAGAGCCGGTAGTCCGTAGGCCCGGAAGAAGGATCGCACAGAATTCCCGCCTGGAACGGATGATGAGCACTACACGGTGGTGATTAGCTGGCCGCGCTTCAACGGAATTCCGGGCCCTGACGGCGCAGCCAGCAGAGCCTATTGAGCAGGGCTGGTCTCGATGACGTGAAGCTCTTTGCCGGGCTTGAATCGAACGGCCTTGCCGGGAGCGATGCTCACCTCGGTGCCGGTACGCGGATTGCGTCCGATGCCGGTCTTGCGGGCGCGCACACTGAAGACTCCGAAACCGCGGAGTTCGATGCGGTCGCCGGCCGCCATGGCCTGCTTCAGACCTTCGAATACCGTGTCTACGGCCGCTTCAGCCTTGGTGCGCGGCAGTCCCGTACGTTCGATTACCTGATGAACGATATCCTGCTTGATCAATGGGTACCTCACTGGGGCCATGGGCTTGATACTGACACCACTACGCCCTATATGGCACATAGTACAGATTTTGCGGCAATTATGGAACACCCTTGCTGGAACGGGGGTATCCGAATGAGTATACCGGTGGCCGGGACGGGAGGAACCCGTAACAGAATTTGTATTCCACAGCCGATTTTATTGGCAACTTGCTGTGGCCTTACGTAAGATGTGTCTCGTCAGCGTACAGACCGGCGGCTTACTCACTCGATTCGTATCGTGAGCCGGTTCGTCCTGTTTCGCCTCCGGGGAACGTGCGGAGGCTATTCTGGATGCAACCGTGCAGGGTGAGGCGAGCGTCGACTGCTATGTCTGTCCCGTTTCGGTCCAGTAATTCGAAACGGCAAGGGCTCAGATGGCAGGGGTTTCCCGTCTACGTACAATCCGCATTGGAGTTGTAGCCGACGAGCCAATACGTGCCGCCGGCCTGAAGAGCATATTCGAGCAGCCCTCCGAAGAGGGTAAAACTCGGCTTGTTCCGGTTGTTGGCACGGTCTCAGAACTCCTGTCAGGCGCCACTCCCGAGTACATAGTCGTGGACCTGCACGAGTCGTCGGGGTTTGAGACGGTTGAGACCATTCACCGTCTTCGTCCGGAGATCCGGCTGATCGTCATCGGCCCGCAACACAACGACGAACTCGTATTGAGCGCGATTGTTGCCGGTGCCCGTGGCTATCTTGATCCCTCCGCCGGGCCTGACGTCGTGTACCGGGCTATCGAGATAGTTACTTCAGGCTCAATCTGGGCGCCGCGGCGTCTGTTGTCCCGCCTGATCGACCGCCTCCTGCGTGTGCCGGAATCCAGTGTTCCCGGCGGTTCTCAGCTTACTCTGCGCGAGCGGCAGGTGCTGGAACTGATTCTGGCCGCCCGTTCCAACCGCGAAATCGCCGAGGAACTGGGGATCGAGGAGCGAACGGTTAAATCCTACGTGGGCCGGCTGATGCGCAAGGCCGGAGCAGACAACCGAATCCGGCTATCCATGTCGGCTCTCGGACAGGCCCTCCAGCCCAAACTTTAAGCGGTTATTACAGCGGCTCCTCAGACGGGGAGTAACGTTAACTGTTGTAACGTTAACATGGTTACTTTGATGCAGTGTCCTTAAGTGCTCTTGTGGGGTTACTCGGTATAGGCGAATCTGTGTACAGAAACAACGCAGATCTGGGGAAAGGAGTTCCCAGGCACCATGAAATCATGTGGCCTGTGAACTCCTCTTTTTTTGTTTATACGGAATACAGCGCCTGTATAGAGAAGAGTTTACGTTCGGCGCGTGAAATGGGACACGGTACCAGGAATTGCAGTGGTTAGCACCGTCCGCGATGCTGGCTTTACATGTAAGTTTTGGACTTACTGGTGTGCGAGGTAGGTGCTGGAGAAGCGGTCGTGCCAGCAGAGCTTTCCCTCATCGAACAGGCTCCACAGGAATCCGAGGCCGAAAGGCAGCACGGAAAGCAGCAGTGCGAGGAGACGCCTGGTGCGCTGGGCGCGAGTCGGAGTCCTGCCGTCGAAGCCGGTGAAGCGCAGGCGTGCGTACTTCATGCCTGGAGTTGCGTTGGCCAGGGTGTAGAAGAGCGCCAGATAGAGCAGGACGATGATACCGAGGGCAGCGGCGGACGTGATGGCGATGGTGCGCAGTCCGGGTAGCTCGGCGTCGTGCACGAGCGCCGCTCCCATGGCGCCGAGCAGGGCTGAGGCGACGAGGAAGCCGTCTACCAGGAGTGCCATGAGGCGGCGGCCGATGAAGGCCGGCTGGAGGATGTGAGAGGGCTCAGGCGATGGCACGGGATCGGGGAGGACATTGGCGGCTTCGAGGGACTGTGGTTGAGGATCGATGCGTGGCCAGTCCGGCTGTTCCCATACGGCTGCTGCCTCGGGTTCAGTGGAGATGACCAGCGGATTGACCTCGAAGATGCTCAGCTGCGGGTTCTGCTCGGTCTCGGATACAGATCCCGCGGCGATACGGGGACGGACGCGACGCGCGGCGACGAGTTCGCGCGGAACTTCGGCAACAGCGATGGGAAGAGAATCGGACTCGGCGTACGGGGCGGGCTCGGCGGCAGGGCCAGCTTCGGGGAGCTTCCACCACTCGTCTTCAAATAGGTTATTGGCCGCTGCTGGCTGCGCGATGTTCTCAGGCTCGCAGGCTGCGGTTGGGGCTGATTCGAGCAGAGCCTGGACCGGAGAGGTGGCGGGTTCGGCAAAGACGTTTTCCAAGCCTGACAGTTCAAGCCTGTCATTCTCAGGGCCGGCAACAGGCTGAACAGGGGCAGGTTGAGTAAGAACCCGCGGGGTTTCAATCTGCTGTTGTTCGAGCGTAGCCAGGCGGATAGGGATGTGTTCGGCGCGTGGAGTGCGCTCGGCGAGGTCGGCGCCTTGAGACAGTGTGGACTCCGCGGAGGTGATGGCGCGGAGATTGGCGAGGACGCCTTCTGCGACCTTGCGAGCCTCGATGGCGGTGCGGGATGCCTCTTCGGCGACGCGGAGGGCTTCGCGGGCCTCGGTGGCCAAAGCATCGCCGAAGCTAGGGGCGTTGGCGTAGCGCGCGGCCACGCGGGCAGCGGCCTCCTGAGCGCGGCGGCTCATGTTCGAAGCGATTTCCAGGGCGGAGACGCGCTCGGCGGGCGAGGCTGGCTTGCGGCAGCGATGTTCGGCGATGCGGCGATTGACTTCGTCTTTCCACGATGGAGAGATCGCTTGATTCGTGGCAGGCGTCAAGGTGTGCCGTTTGCCTTTCTGCTCGGCTCCGGGAGCCGGCGGATGATTGCCGAACATCGAAACGCATTCAACATGAAGGCAGCTTTGTTATGCTGAGCCTAAGTTGGCTGACTTCGGATGCGTCCTCATACTCTAGTGTTTATCACGCTGCTATTGCTCTGTCACGCATTTGCATGCGCGCAGATGTTGACGGATGCGGCACCTTTGGCCGCAACGCCGACGCCGCACGTGTTTCTTGGCGCGCAGTCGGAGCTTCCCAACGACCCTGGCCAGGAGATTCTGCCTGTGGCTCAAGCCGAGCCGCTGCCCGCGACAGGAACCCCGGTGGTGTGGGAGGCTGACGAGCAGACACGCGTGGGCGATGTTGTCACATTGACCGGCAACGTGGTTTTCCACTACCGCGCCTACGTGCTAAAGGCAGCAAAGGTGACCTACAACCGGGCAACGACCGAAGTGACGGCCGAGGGTCCGATGGAGGTGACCGGCGGCGCGAACGACATGCTCATCGGCGCCGAGCGCGGCGAGTTGCGGCTGAGCGACCATACGGCGCGGTTTTACAAGGTGACAGGCTCGCTGGGGGTACGCGGCACGGGGCGCGCGATGGTTTACTCCGCGCCGAACCCGATGGTGTTTTCAGCGCGGGTGGTGATTCAGACGGGCGAGAACCGTTACCGGCTCGAGGATGGAACGATCACAAACTGCCGGCTGCCGCATCCGGACTGGCAGCTCGTGGCGCGGTCGTTTGTGCTGGAGGACGGCGAGGCGCGGGCGACGAACTCAATCTTCAAGCTATTCTCAGTGCCGGTGTTCGACATTCCTTACTTGCGTCACGCGGTGGGCGAAGAGGGAAGGCAGTCGGGCTTTCTGATTCCGGTTATCAGCAACGGGTCGTCGATCCGCGGATACACGTTCGGCGAGCAGGCCTATGTGGTGCTGAACCGCAGCATGGACATCATCCTGGGCGCGGAGTACTTCTCCAAGCGCGGCTGGGCTCCGAATGGCGACTTCCGATATCGGGGGCCGGGGCTGGATCACATCCAAGTGCACTGGAGCGCGCTGTTCGACCGTGGATTCAAGCAGACGACTTCAAGCGGCGTGCAGAAAGTGAACCAGGGCGGGGTGGACGTCTCGCTTGAAGGCACCAAGCAGCTAACCGAACACACGCGGTTCGGGGGCGTGGCGGAGTATCTGTCGAGCTACGTGTACCGGCTGGTGTTCGACGACAATTTTTCTCAGGCGACCAGCTCGCAGGTTTCGAGCAACCTGATGCTGACGCACACTCGTAACGGGATCGTCAGGTCGGCGGGCTTTCAGCGCTTTCAGACCTACGCCAGCGTGAGCAACGGAGACGAGGTGCGCATTCTGCACCTGCCCAACCTGCGCTACGACGTGCTGGATCGGCCTCTGGGCCGCTCGCATGCGTACTGGGGCCTTGCTTCTTCGCTGGGCTATATGGGCCGCTCGGAGCCGAACTTCCATGCGCGCAACGTGGGCCGGCTGGACCTGTATCCGCACATCCTGCTGCCGGTTGAAGCGGGCGGGTGGTCGTTCACCTTTGAGGGAGCACTGCGGAATACGGCGTATACGATCAGCCAGACGCCGAACCTGGTGCCGCGCTCGGGAATGATTCCGGCGATCAGCCACGAGCCGCTGAACCGTGCGGCCGTGGAGGCGAGTGTGGACATACGGCCTCCAGTGCTGATGCGGGACTACGTGCTGGGCCGCTCGCGGGTGTTGCGGCACACCATCGAGCCGGAGTTGAAGTACCACTACGTAGCAGGCATCGGTTCGCAGCAGCGCAACGTGCTGCTGTTTGACACCACAGACGTGCTGAGCGATACGGACGAGGGTGAGTACTCGCTGACCCAGCGGCTGTTTGTGCGCAACAAGAACCCGAAGCCGTGCGACAGCACGAGTGGAGAAGAGTGCAAGCCCGAGCAGAAAGAGTGGGCAAGCTGGCAGATTGCGCAAAAGGCATTCTGGGACCCGTACTTTGGCGGAGCGGTGATTCGCGGACGTCGCAACGTGTACCAGACAACGCTCGATCTTTCGGCTGTTGCGTTTTTGACGCGAAGCCGGAATCTGTCGCCGGTTGTGTCGCGGATGCGATTTGAGGCATTCGACAACCTGCGCGTGGAGTGGGATCTGGACTACGACAGCGTGCGCGGACTGCTCAGCTCAGACAATCTTTACGCGGGCTACAGCGTAGGGAAAACGACCTTTGGCGTGGGCCACGCGCTGCTGAATGCGGTGGACGAGAACACGGGGACACCAGACCGGATTCTGAAAAGCCAGATTGTGACGCCGTTTCTTGAGATCGGCAAGATGGGCAGCAAGGGATTCAACATGGCGGCGCACGCCGGGTACGACTTCAACCAGGTGGCGCTTCAGTATGCGGGGTTCCAGAGTTCGTACAACTGGGATTGCTGCGGGCTGACGATGGGGTTCCGGCGGTTTGTGCTGGGCGCTGGCGGCACCAGCGTGCGCGACGAGACGCAGTGGCTGTACAGCTTCACAATCGCCAGCTTCGGGAACGTGGGCGATCTGCGCAGGTCGAACATGATCTTCCGGGATGCCAAGGCGCCGCCGATTTATTAGAGGCAGGACATAGAAGCTGGTTATATCAAGATCCGCGGGTGATGCCGTTCATCTTAGGCTGCCTCATCCAGAGGCCGGCTGAGAATTGCGGTTGAACCGGACGGCAGTGTTTCCGATTTGCAATCACATTCATTAAGGTTTCCCTCAGGCGCGCTATTGAGAATAGTAAAAGGCGCCTTAGATTCTGGTATGGAAGCGGCGCCCAGACAAACAAGAACCCTCGAATGGAGATTTCATGCTTATCCGGAATTATTTGAAGCGCGTACTTCTGGGAGTCGCTGCGTGCGCGATGCTTTTCATAGTTACTTCAACTTTGCACGCAGCGCCCGCCAGCGGCAACAAGCTGGCTCCGTATCAAACATTGGCTAAGGATTCGCTCAACCTGGTTCACTCTGGCGATATGAAAGGGGCCTTGAATAAGGCTGAAGCGTTGGAAGAGAAATGGGATTCGAGCGACCTGCGCGAATCTTTGCGCGACATTGACGCGCAGATGGACGTGATGATCGACGCGCTGAAGTCAGGCGATGCGAAGAAGGCAGCGGCCGCTATCAATACCTATTTGGAATTGCTTGATAAAGCTTCGAAATAGGGCAGTAAATAGACAGAAGTGGCTGGGTGAGGTTCGATCTATCCCCGGTCTCAAAATCGAGACCGGGGGCGCCCATTTCTGCGAGCAATTGAGATGTAGCTGGACGAAGTTTGTGGTTCCCCACCCTAGGTTGTACCGCCATATAGGGATGGTGGCGCCGGGAGCCGATTTTCGCCGAGATCGAGGAGCGACGAACGACGGATACTGGTTGTCTCCGAGCGAGGAGCGACGCGGAGATCGGCAAAATCGGCCCCGGCCCTTCGGGTTGCGGGGAAAATTGGCTCATGCGTCGTTGTCATCCTCGACCTTGGAGCCACCAAAGCCTTCGGACTCCGCCTAGCTTGAGCCAATTTTCTCTCGCAACGCCTCCACCTCTATATGTCGATACAACCTAGCGACAAGTACAAAAGCGTCGTTTAGGAGGGGACACCCGTTACTGTGGCGAATACAACAGTGCAATACGACTGCGGACTGAGAATTACGAGCTCGGTCTGAATACTCAGCGGTAGTTGGTGATCTCCTGGCTCATGTCCCAGTTCTGCATGGCCAGCGAGCGGACGGGGCAGTTGACGTAGCACTGGCCGCAGGACTGGCAGTTGTCGGGATAGGCGATGACGGACTTGCGGGCCTTCTCGTTGAAGCGGAAGACATCCATGGGACAGATGGTGAGGCAGGTCCGGCAGCCGATGCACTTGTTTAGGTCTTCTCTGATCACGCTCATGCTCTGTCTCCTTGCGGGTCTTTGAGTCCGAGGGCTTTTGCTTCGCCGGGGAGGCGGGCCAGGTAGCGCTTCTCGTAGGGCTCGGAAGTATCGCCCTTCCATGCGTCCTTGACGGGCACTTTGCTGACGGCCATCTTGCCGTCCGCGCCGCGGCTGAGGGTGATGTAGCAGAGGAAGTTCTTGTCGTCGCGGAAGGGATAGTCGGAGCGGTAGAACGCGCCGCGGCTCTCTTTGCGGGCGAGCGATGCGCGGAGCTTCATCTCAGCGTCGAGGACCTTGTGGGCGACCTCGTGGCAGAGGCGGAGGTCGTGCGGGTCGCGGGCGGCGAGCACGGGAACGACCTTGTCGCGAAGGTGCTCGACCTGGAGGAGCGCGGACTGGAGCGTGGCCTCGCTGCGCGAGATCGACACCCACCAGGGGGCCATGACGGAATGGAGAACGTCGGCTGCCCAGCGGGGGTTGATTCCCTTTTTGCGCTTCATGGGGGCCAGGTACTCATCGGACAGCGCGGCGACCTTGGCCGGGTCGAGGGGCTGCGGAGCGGAATGGGCGAGGTAGTCGGCCGCGTGTTTGGCGGAGCGGCGGCCCTGGATGTGGGAGACGACCGTGGAGCCGCCCTGTCCGGGCGTGTAGGTTGCGCCGTACATCATGGAGGCCAAGGCGTCGCCGGAGGCGTAGAGTCCGGGCAGGCTGGTTGCGCCGGCCAGGTCGTCGATACCGCAGAAGACTCCGTTGTTCTTGAAGATGCCCATGCCGATCGAAGCGCCGTAGATGTTGCGCACGGGCATGGGGTCCACGTTGTTACCGATGTTTCGGGGATCTTCTGGGTTGGGTATGAGGCTGTTGCTGAGCGCCTGCTTGGAGTAGTCCTCAGGCTTGTTCTCGACGATGCCATCGGTTACGTCGGCCAGGGCCGAGAGGAGCGGGTTGCGGTGGCCGATGTAGGCCTCGGGGGTGACGCTCTTCTGTGAGAAGGCGCTGGAGGTGGCGTGAATGTTTTCAAGATAGCCCCAGGAGTAGTTGCGCCAGTTGTTGGAAGGGGCGATGGAGTTGGTGGCCTCAAAGTGGTCCCACTCCTTGCCGGTGACGGGGATGCCGTGACGCCAGGCGATCCACTCGTGATCGAAGGAGTTGCCGGAGTTGGGGTAGCCGGAATTCTTGTAGGAGCCGATGCCGGTGCAGAGGATGACGGCGCGGGCTTTGAAGGTGATGACCGCGCCCGAGGGAACATGGATGCCGATTGCGCCGGCGACGCGGCCGTTCTGCTCGATCACATCGACGATCATGGTGCGATCGACGGCATCGATCTTCTTGCTGGCAAGGATCGCGACCCACTTCTTGCGGCGGTCGGAGGCGGCGTAGGCCTGGTGGTACTCGTACTCCTGTTTGGCGGCGTAGTAGTCGATCTTGCCTTCCGAGGCCTTGGGGTAGCGCGCGTAATAGCCCCACTCGACGAGCTGGTCGAAGCAGGAGCGGGACTCTTCGAGGTAGACCTTGTACCAATCGAGGTTGGCGATGTACTCGCCGGCGCGCATGGACATCATGGTCTGGTGCTGGGCGTCGTCGCCGTATTTTGCGTCGAAGAACTGATAGCACTGCGGAAAAGGGCTGCATCCGGAGTAGCCGGGGTGGCCCTTATCGACCATGAGGACGTTTTTGCCGGCCTCGCGCGCGGTGACTGCGGCGGCCATGCCTGCGAATCCCGAGCCGACGACGAGGATGTCTGTCTCGTAGCTGGTGACGGCGGGCGGCGGGACGGGGTCGTGATCCAGCTCGGTTGTTACGCGGCCGGGCGCGGATTGCGCGGCTGCGGATGCTGCGCCGATGCCGACGGATGCTAGCCCAAGGGAGAGCGAGGCGCCCTTGATCACATCGCGGCGGGAAAAGCCGGACGGGTTGCCGCGGCTCGTGCTTTCGTCTTTTTCATTACGGCTCATATGCTGCCCTCTGGATGCGCATTTAGGCGATAGATCGCCATAGCCAGCCAGTATAAAGGGGCAGCGAGGGTAAAGCTGTGTTCGCGGTCAGGTAGATTGTGGAGCGGCGCTACTCGTACTTGAGGGATTCGACGGGGTCGAGCTGCGCGGCGCGGGTGGCGGGCGCGGTGCCGAATACGATACCGACCAGGATGGCCGAGGCGAGTGCGATCAGAACCGAGATCCAGGAGAAGGGCAGGGAGTAGTCGGTGAAGTAGCTGATGGCGGCGGGGATGGCGAGCCCAATGATGGTGCCGACGATGCCGCCTGTGAGCGAAATAATGATGGCTTCGGTGAGGAACTGGTATTTGATCTCGCGGTAGGTTGCACCGAGCGCCTTGCGGATGCCGATCTCGCGGATGCGGGAGCGGACGTTAGCAAGCATGATGTTCATGATGCCGACGCCGCCGACGGCGAGCGTGACCGCGGAGACGAGAACCAGTACGGCGGTGAGCGCGTTGGCAACCTGGGCGGCGGTAACCAGCAGCGCGGTGAGGGTCTGCGCCTTGTAGACGGAGGTGGGCCGGTGACGCGAGCTTACCAGCCGGACGATTTCCTTCGAGGACTCCTCGACATCGTTCATGTTGCGCATGGAGAAGTAGATCTGGTTAACGCGCTCGGTCCCGGTGAAGTATCGGGCGACCGAGTAGGGAATGAGAACGGTCTGCTCCTGAATCTCGGACTGGCCGAAGTCGTTTACGGCGGTCTTGAAGACGCCGACGATGGTGAAGGGGATTCCCTGAATCTGAAAGACCTGGCCTACGGCCGCGTCATTGGAGCCGTAGCGGTCTCGTGCAAAGGGCTCGGTGACGACGGCGGACTTGATGTGTTCCGAGTCGTCGGTCAAGTCGAAGAAGCGGCCGTCGGAGACGATCAGGTTGCGGATGTTCTGGTACTGGGGATCGACGCCGAGGATGAGTGTGTCTTTCATGAGGCCGCCGCCGAAGCTGATGCGGGCGTTCATGGCGAGGATCGGCGAAGAGTACATGACGCCGGGAACCTGCGCAACAACGGCCTTCTCGTCGAGGCGGGTGAGGTAGTCGTTGTAGAGCACGCGCTCGGCAGGGCTTGCGCCGCCGCCGGAGTATTCCAGTTCGACGGAGTTGGTGCCGATCTTCGAGAGCAGGCCGAGGATGTACTGCTTGCCGGTGAGGCCGATGGTGACCACCAGAATGACCGAGGCGGTTCCGATGACCATGCCGAGGGCGGTGAGCACGAAACGGGCTTTGCTGGCCAGAAAACTGTCGTGCGCGATCTTGAGGATCTCGCTGAACATCATGGTGCGGCGGGCGCTGCGCAGCGTCTGTTCAAAGCGCGACTGGTGATGGTCAGGAGTGCTCTGCATCGGGCTCACTTACTTGAGACGCGCGGTCCGGTGTGTTGATTCAGCCTGAGGGAAGAAAACACCCACCCTGGCAGCGCGATACCTCTCTGAGTAGATTAAACCGGCGGGGCCGTGGGCGGGTTGAGGGCGTGCCAGAGTGCGGCGAGGGACTCGATGGAGAGCGACTCGGCGCGGGCCTGTGGCGGGATGGCAGCTTGCTCAAGGGCGGAGGCAATTCGGGCCGAATCGAGCCCGGCTGCGCGGAGGTTGTTAGCCATGGTTTTGCGCTTCTGTGAGAAGGCCTGGCGCAGAAAGGTGATGAAAGAGGCTGGTTCGAGCGCGAGTTCGGCAAAGCGCGGGGCCAGACGCCAGCGGAAGACCGTGGAGTGGACCTTCGGGGGCGGGGAGAAAGCTTCGGGGGGCAGGGTGAAGAGATCCGTGGTGGGGCCGTAGAGCTGTACGGTGACCGAGAGCAGGCCGTAGTCGCGTGTGCCAGGCTCGGCCGTGACGCGGTCGGCCACCTCGCGCTGAACCATGAGGATGGCCAGGTGGAGTGAGGCGTGAGCGTCGGCGAGCCGGTGCAGGATGGGCGAAGTGATGTAGTAGGGCAGGTTGCCGACGACGCTGAGTTTGCCGCCGGCTTCGGCGGCAGCGGCGGCGAAGTCGAACTGGAGGACGTCCTGCTCGACTACGGTGAGGCGGTCTTCGGAGTAGCGGGCGCGGAGTGAGAGGGCGAGCGAGTGGTCGAGCTCGACGGCGATGACTTTGCGGGCGCGGGGGACGAGGAGTTCGGTAATCGCGCCGTATCCGGGGCCGATCTCGACGATGGTGGATTGGGAGATGTCGCCGAGCGAGGCGGCGATGCGGGCCGAGGCCTGGGGATCGCGGAGGAAGTTCTGGCCGAGTTTGGGGGCTTGGGTCATAGGACGGATGGTTTGGGTTCGTGCTTTCCCAGGTCCCCAAATGCGAGGGACCTGGGGCACCCATATTCTTGCTTAATTAAGGCGTGGAGGGTCTTGGCGGAGTGCAGTCGCTGGGATCGCCCAGGACCTTGCCGACGGCGTGGGGAATGGCAACCCAGACGGCTTCGAGGTTTTCGATTGCGCCTTTGGGGCTGCCGGGGAGGTTGAGGATGAGCGCCGAGCCGCGGATTCCGGCCAGGCCGCGCGCCAGCATCGCGTAAGGTGTCTTAGCCATCGAGACCGCCCGCATCACTTCAGGGATGCCGGGGATCTCGCGTTCGAGCACGGGCCGCGTGGCTTCGGGGGTGATGTCGCGGGGAGATGCGCCGGTGCCGCCAGTGGTGAGGATGAGATCGATCGAGCCGGAGTCGGCCCACTCGATGAGCTGGGCGGAGATCTCTTTGGCGTCGTCGGGGACGATGCGGGTGGCTGCGACCGTGAAGCCGCGCTCGGTAAGGAACTTGGCGAGGGCGGGACCGCTGAGGTCGGCGCGAACGCCTGAGTGGCTCCGGTCGCTTACGGTGAGGATGGCGGCGCGCATGGATTCAGTTTACAGGGCGCAGGGACGCGAGGTTCGATAGGATCAGCGTATGGCCGAGCGATTTGAGTCCGAGCAGTGGGTACCGTATCCCGTGGAACTGGTGTTTGCGTTCTTCGCCAATCCGGCGAATCTGCCTTATATGTTTCCGCCGCTGTTGCAGACGCGCATTGAAGATCTGCGGCTGGCGGCTGCGCCTCCGCGACCGCTGGCGGCTGACCCGGGGCGGCGGTTCAAGAGCGTGGCGGCCGGCGTGGGGTCGGAGGTGCTGATCAGCTTTATCCCGGTGATCTGGGCGCCGCGGCGGGTGAGCTGGATGGCGCGGATTACGGAGTTCGAATGGAACAGCCACTTCGCGGATGAGCAGGCGCGGGGGCCGTTCAAGCTGTTCCGGCACCGGCACGGGATCGAGGCCGAGACTCGCGAGGGCTGTGAAGGGACTCGGGTGAGCGACGCGATCGAGTTCGAGCTGCCCGACTGGGTGGCGTGGGCGGGGTCTTGGCTGGTGCGGAGACGGATGACGAAGACGTTTGCGTATCGGCAGAAGGTGCTGCTGGAGATTCTGCGGACCGCGGCGCGGCAGGCGAAAAAGGCTGAGAGCAGGGAATAGGGACTAAGGGACCAGGGAATGGACAGGATTCCCTTGCAATGAAAAAGTGCTATCATGATAGCAATGGAGGTGCGCCATGCCGCAGATACTGGTTCGCAATGTAGAAATGCCGCTGAAGACGCGGTTGCAGAAGCGCGCCAAGCGCAACGGGAGGAGCATGGAGGCTGAGGTGCGGGAGATTCTTCGCAACGAACTGACGCGCGAAGAACAGGTTCCCACAGTTGGTTTCGGTTCGGCCTCAGCGGCGCTGTTCAGCGGCAGGGGTGTATGCCTCGATGAGCCGATCACTGAGTGGCGCGGATTTCCTGTAGAGCCGATCCGGTTTGACGCAGAATGATCGTCCTCGACACGAACGTGATTTCTGAGTTCATGCTTCCCCGGCCTGACGCCCGGGTGCTCGATTGGCTCGACCATCAGCCGGCATCGTCTTTGTGGACAACGACAGTGACGATCTTCGAAGTCCGCTTTGGCCTCGATACGATGCCGGCGGGACGACGCCGAACAACGCTGACGCAAGGGTTCGAGGATTGGCTGAGTCTGGTAGTGCAGCAGCGTATTCTCCCCTTCGATGAACCGGCGGCTCGACGCGCCGCGGAACTGTCAGCCGAGCGAAAGCGAATGGGCCGCAGCGGAGAACTGCGCGACACGATGATTGCCGGGATTGTGCTGGCGAATCATGCCACCTTGGCTACGCGGAATGTGCGGCACTTTGAGGGGATTAGGGCGAAGGTCGTGAATCCGTGGAATGAGGCAGGGACTAAGGGACTAGAAAGGCTCCTTGGTTGAGGGGCTTGCTTTCCCTGCTCCCGGAAGCGGAACCTCGGAGATAGGGGGAGTTATCTTAGTTCTTATTCAGCCCCATCTCCCTGCTTTGTAATTTGGTTTTCCAGCGGCTTTCCATCTGTAGAATGTCATTGTCCGTCGATGCGCTTCCCGCTACTTCGAGAATTGAAACCTGGTAATCGCTCGGCTCGCGACTCATTAACGCTATGTTTCCACCGTGTCCATCGGAAGCGTAATTCTGCCATCGTTGCCAGAACCCCTCGCTTCCACAGGCTGACCCGACATATTGCTCCCTCGTTCTTGGGCAACTGAGGAGATAGACCCCTCTTGCTTCCTGAAGGACTGAAACCCAGTTTTTGTACATTCCGGGTATTTCGGAGACGTGAGCAATGAAGTTCAATAATCCTGGGAACTCAGGTTCTTTGAATTCGGGATGCAATTCAACAACTTCTTTGTTTTGGTTATCTGCCCTTTGAATCCACGCTCGAGTTCCATCACCCCAATCGACATAAAGCCTGCCTGAGATGTCTGATAGCTTATCGTCCAGCCGAACGTCGTAAGTGTCGCAGGTGCCAGCTCGTTCAACGCCGTCATTGTGCGGGTTGGGCGTGTCTTCAGCCAGCACACTGCGGTATGAAGCGTAATAAATGCCAACAAACATCGTCGCTCCGCCAGGTGTTACGACGAATGAAGCCCAAATTGGCGCGCGGACAAACTTAGGACGGTTATCAAAACTCTGAATTGATTGATACAAATCAAACGCAGACGGGTTATCGCGCCACAAATCGTACGGAGTGCGGGCAGGCGCGGCTTTCTTGTCTTGATGGCGCAGAAGTATCACATGTGCGGGATCGATATCGACTTGTTTCAGGATTGAATTGAATAGGACAGGCATCTCAATCTCCTTGGCTGATGAGTTATTGCTTCTGCTTTCGGAATCTCAATCACGTTAGTGCTTGTTTGTCCGTATTTTTCGAATCTCTTCCATTCTTGCGGCTAACTGTTTTTCGCGGCCTTCCTGGGTTGGCGTGTACCAACTGCGGCCTTTGAGGGAGTCGGGGAGGCAGTCCATGTCGGCTACTTTGTCTTGCTCGTCGTGGGCGTATTTGTAGCCTTTGCTGTAGCCGAGGTCTTTCATTAATTTCGTTGGCGCGTTGCGGATGTGGAGGGGGACGGGCTCCTGGCGGGTCTGCTCTATGTCCTGCTTGACGGCGGACCAGGCGGTGTAAACGGAGTTGGATTTCGGCGCGAGACAGAGATAGACGACGGCCTGGGCGAGGGCGAGGTCGCCTTCGGGGTTGCCGAGGAAGTCGATGGCTTCTTTTGCCGACAGACAGAGATTGAGGGCTTCGGGGGCGGCGAGGCCAATGTCTTCAATTGCCATGCGGACGATGCGGCGGGCGAGGTAGAGCGAGTCTTCGCCAGCGGCAAACATGCGGCCGAGCCAGTAGAGGGCGGCGTCGGGATCGGAGTTGCGGACAGATTTGTGCAGGGCGGAGATGAGGTTGTAGTGTTCCTCGCCGTCTTTGTCGTATTGGAGGACGCGGCGTTGGGCGGCCTCGGCGGCGATGGTTTTGGTGATGTGGCCGGCGGGTTGAGAAAGGCTTCCCTCAGGGGCTAAAGCCCCGATTTTTTGATCGGTCGTTACGGCACGACTAAAGTCGTGCCCTTTCAAAGCCAGTTCGCTTGCGGGGGTGGCGAGTTGGGCGGCGACCTCAAGGGTGTTGTAGGCGGCGCGGCAGTCTCCGCTGGAGTAGGAGGCGATGAGGGCGAGGGCGTCGTCGTCGGCGGTGAGGTTGAGGTTGCCGAGGCCGCGGTCTTTGTCTTCCAGTGCGCGGCGGAGGAGGCCGACGATCTCGTCTTCGGTGAGCGGCTCAAGCACATAGACGCGGCAGCGGGAGAGCAGCGCGGAGATGATTTCGAAGGAGGGATTCTCAGTGGTTGCGCCGATGAGGCGGATGGTGCCGCGCTCGACGTAGGGCAGGAAGGCGTCCTGCTGGGCCTTGTTGAAGCGGTGAATCTCGTCGACGAAGAGGATGGTGCGGGAGTGGAGTTCGGAGGCCTTTTCGGCGGCGGCCATGACCTGCTTGATCTCTTTGATGCCGCTGGTGACGGCGGAGAACTCGATGAAGCTGGCCTTGGTGGCCTCGGCGATGATCTTGGCGAGTGTGGTTTTGCCGACGCCGGGCGGGCCCCAGAAGATCATGGATGCGGTGTCGTCGCGCTCGATCTGGACGCGGAGGGGCTTGCCGGGGCCGACGAGGTGGCGCTGGCCGCTGAGCTGGTCGAGAGTGTGGGGGCGCATGCGCTCGGCCAGCGGGGCCATTGCATGGATCGGACCTTTGGTTGAGTGAAGTGGCTGGTCGAGATCGTTGTCGAAGAGGGTCATGGTGTGACTTCCGGGCCTAAAGGCCCTTGTATTGTTTGCGCATCATTCAGGGGCCTGAAGGCCCCTGCTCCCTCCGGCTCGCTGGCGGGCGGCTTCGTAGAGGAGGATGGATGCGGCGACGGCGGCGTTGAGGCTTTCAACGGGGCCGGGGCAGGGGATGGTGATGGCGGCGTCGGCCTGGGCTTCGATCTCGGGGGGGATGCCGTTGCCTTCGTTGCCGATGAGGAGTGCCGCGGGCCTGGTGAGGTCGATCTCGGTGGCGGGCCGGGCCTGGTGGGCGGTGGTAGCGAGGATGGGAATCTTGGCGGCGTGGAGGCGGGCGAGGGATTCCTCCCACGTTGCGTGGAGGAGCGGCAGGCGGAAGAGGCTGCCGGCAGAGGCGCGGACGGCCTTGGGGTTCCACTCGGAGACGGTTCCGGTGAGACTGAGGATGCCGGTTGCGCCGAAGGCTTCGGCAGAGCGGAGGATGGTGCCGAGGTTGCCGGGGTCCTGAAGGCCGGTGAGTATCAGGATGAGTTGGGCGTTTTCAGGGGCTAAAGCCCCTTCTTTTTTCTGGCTGGAAGTGGCACGACTGAAGTCGTGCCCTGACGCGCGACCAGCGAAGTTGTGCCCTGATGCAGAACGGGCGAGAGGGCGATGGAGCAGCAGTTGTTCCCATGTCCAGACGGGCGGCTCGACGAGGGCGGCGATGGACTGGGGGCTTTCAGTAGAAAGTGCCGAGTTGAGTATCTCTCGCGGGGCGAGGAGGATCTCGGTATCGGGAGGCAGAGCGAGGGTGGCGAGGAGGGCTTCGGCGTCGTCGGCGGCAAAGACGGTGGGGATGCGCAGGCTGGCGCGGAGGGCTTCGGCGAGGAGGATGGGCCCCTCGATAGCGGCCAGCGGGCCGCGGCCGGGGGTGGAGAGGGCTTGGCGCAGCTCCTTGAGATGCTGGTTCTGTTTGCTCTGGACGTGGCGGACAGGCATGGTTGGATTGTACGGCGAGAAGCTGAGCGTGGTGGAGCCCACCCTAGCCGCAAAAACAAGAACGCGGCGAGGGTGGGGCACCTATTTTTGTGGTTGGTAGAGAGGGGCGGGGTGAGAGTGAACCTCTCCCCGGTCCCCAAATGCGAGGCTCCTGGGGCACCCATTTTCGTGGTTGGTTGATAAGCAGCTGGCGGACTTGATGGTTTGCACCGGGGGTGGTGCTGTGTTAGTTTCCGAAAATAAGCTCTTCATCAATCGGGGCGTGAGGTAAGGCGTTTTGTCTGCGGAGATTTTGCGCGTCCATCCCGATGAACCCCAGCCGGACCGGATCGAGTACATCGTCTCCTGCCTGCGCAAGGGGGATGTTGTAGCGCTGCCCACAGATACGTTTTACGGGCTGGCGGTGGACCCGGTGAACCTGCGCGCCGTCGAGCAGATCTACCAGATCAAGAGCCGGCAGAGGCACAAGCCACTGTCGCTGCTGATTGCCAACGTGTCGCAGGCGTACACGCTGGCTCGTGAGACGGATACAAACCTGGACAAGCTGGCGGAGAGATTCTGGCCGGGGCCGCTGACGATTATTGTGCGGGCCGGGACCAAGCTGCCGTTGCGCTCGACGGCAAATACGGGCAACGTGGCGATCCGTGTGCCGGATGCGGCGATTCCTCGGGCGGTGGTGGAGCGGTTCGGGCTGCCGATTACGGCGACCTCCGCCAACCTTCAGGGGGCAGCCGAGTGTACTCATGCCGCGGCGGTGCGGGACCAGATTGCCGACCGGATTCCGCTGATTGTGGACGGAGGCCCGACGGGCCGCTCACAGCCGACGACGATTGTGGACCTGTCGCTGGGTCCGGGGCGCTGGGAGATTCTGCGCGAGGGAGCCATTCCGACGCACGAGATTGTGATGGCGCTACAGCGGTAGAAGCAGGGACTGAGGGACTAAGGGACTGAGAGACTGAGGCGCCAGGACTCCGGTTTCCAGTCAAAATCCGCATGGTAAAACGGACCAATCCGAAACGACATGTCTGGAAGTGGCTTGCGGCGGCGGTGGCGGCGCTATTGCTGCTGACGGCGGCCTTGTGGTGCCGGTGGGTTTACGTGCAGATCGACCGGTTTGCGGGGCAGGATCAGGCGGCGCGTGCCGATGCGATCTGCGTCTTCGGCGCGGCGGAGTACGACGGCCGGCCGTCGCCCGTGTATCGCGCGCGGCTCGATCACGCGCTCGATCTCTACCGGAGGGGACTGGCGCCGCTGATTATTACGCTGGGCGGTTCGGGCGGCGATGCCTACAGCGAAGGGCTTGTAGGCGAAAAGTATCTTGAGAGCCGGGGCGTGAACCGGCAAAAGATCATTGCCGAGACCGAGAGCCGGGATACGAAAGAGTCGGCTGCGCAGACGGCGGTGATTGCGCGAACCAACGGACTGCGGCGGGTGCTGGTGGTGAGCGACGCGAGCCACCTGTTCCGGATCCACGCGTTTCTGTCGGCCGAGGGGCTGGAGGTGCTGACCTCGCCGCGGCCCGAGGCAGCTTCAGAGGCGCGGTTGTACAGGGTGCGGCGGATCGCACACGAGATTGTGAGCTATACGCTGTGGCGGATGGGGTTGAGCTAGAGCGGAGTTAGCGCGGCTAGCGGTGTTAGCGGAGTTAGCAAGTGATCGGGCTCAGCCGACCTGTAGGTTTTTTTAGTGAAAGAAACCGAGAACGGCCAAAGCGAAGACACCTGCTGAGATGGTTGAGAGGAAGTTGACGGCGTCGTTGTTGAGCCAGCCTTTGCGTTCGAAGGTGGCTCCGAGGAGGCTGTCGAAGAGCAGGCCGAAGACTCCGCCGGCTGTTGCCAGAACGGCCATCCGGGGAGTGCCGCCGAGCGCCCAGGTTCCAACAAGCGAGACGAGGATGGCGGCGGCGATGCCGGCAAGGGTACCGGGCAAGCTGATGGCGCCGTCGGTTCCGGGAGCGGCCTTGCGCAGGGTAGTGATCATGCGCGGGTTGGCGGAGAAGAGCTGGCCCAGTTCTGAGGAGACGGTGTCGGCGGCGGCCTCGGCCAGGGCCGCTAGTGCGGCGATGAACAGCGGGGTTTGCTCGACGCCGAGATGCGCGAAGGGGCGCAGGTCCGCGAGCCATGACCGGGCAAACTCGCTGGCGAAGAGCATGGCCGCGCCGAGGTTGGCGGCGATCTGGGCGGCGGAGCGGCCGTCGTGCCTTTCCGCGGTGCCGAGTCGCAGTTTCCGGGAGCGGCCGATGCGCGTGGAGACGGCGGCGAGGATAGAGACTGCGAGCAGCGGGATCAGGGCCGTGAGCCAGGGCTGATAGGGGAAGCGGGCCGTTGAAAACATCAGGCTTGCGGTGAGGAACAGGCCGGAGATGGCGGCAGTCGAAGTGGCGGCCCCGGCCAGGCGGGTAAGGACGGCGAGGAGCAGGCTGAGGCCGATGGTCCACAGGGCGACGGGGAGCTGCTGCGCTGTCCACCACTGGGTTTTGAACAGGACATCGACGGCGGCCGCGGGCAAAACGGCCACGAGGATCAGCTTCGATTCCCAGTCCAGGCTGTTATCGGTCACACCTCCATGTTAGCCGGTGGGCCGGGCGAGGGGTTCGATGGTTGATTCGGGGAAGAGAATACCGAGCCGTCTGATTTACAATCACGAGGTAAGCAGGAAGATTTGGAATGAGGCTTTTAGGCATGAGATCAGGCCGGGGACGGCTGCTATGGGCCGGAGTGGGCGGGGCAGTGGCCGCCGCTGTCGCAATTTCGGGTTGCGGTAACAACTACCGACCGGTGGTTACGCCGATAACGTCAAGCGGTCCGGCGTCGCAGATCAGCGCATATGCCGTGGTGGTTTCGGCTCCCTCGACGTCGACTGCGGGAGTGGCGACGATCATCGACTACTCGGGCGATACGATCATGGCGCAGGTGCCGATAGGCCCCGGTCCGACGGCCTTCACGATCGACGAGTACGGTAGCACGGGCTATACCTACAACACCGATCACACGCTGTCGAACTTTCCGATTTCGACGTCGCTTCAGGCGAAGAACGTGAGCTCCTCCACGCTGCCGGTGAGCGCCCAGCCGCTGAACATCAGCGCGCCGCCGAACAATCTGTGGATCGGCAATCTAGCCAGCAACACGGTGGATACGTTCACGGGTACTCCGGCGTCGCTCAAGCTGTCGATTCCCATGGCGCCAGCCAGCATGCCCGTGTATGTTGCGGGTTCGCCGTCGGGCAATGGCCAGCGTCAATATGTGATCAACCAGAACATCCCAGGCGCTACGGGCGTGGAGTGCAATCTTTCGCCGCAAACGCAGCCGGCAGGTGTTGTGACGCCGGTTGAGGTGGCGTCGAGCACGACCGATCTTCCGATAGCGGTGGGCAAGTGCCCTGTCTTCGCGGTGCAGTCACCCGATCAGCGGCGTTTGTTTGTGCTGAATCGCGGCGATGACACGATTACCGTGATCAATTCGCAGAACAACACGCTGAACGCCTGCACGCCGTTTACGAATCAGAACGGCCAGCTGGTGAACTGCCATCCTGTGCTGCCGCTGTCGACCACGGCGGTGACGTCCACGGGCGTTACGCCGGTGAACGGTACAAGCGGAATGAAGGCGACGGCCGGCCCGGTGTATGCCGAGTACAACATTGCCACCAGCCAGCTAGTGGTGGCCGACTACGACGGCGGAACGATCAGCGTGATCGACGTGAGCACGGACCAGTATGGCAACGATGCTCCGACCTTCGGCACGACCTATACGATCGCGGTGGGCAAGAATCCGGCCAGCGTGACGGTGCTGTTTGACGGATCGCGGGCCTACACGGCCAACCAGGGCGACTACACCACGGGCTGCGCGGTGTCTTCGTGCAACGGTTCGGTGACGATCGTGAACCTGTCGAGCCACACGATCGAAAAGACACTGCCTGTGGTGGGCGTTCCGCGCACGGTGGTATCGACGCAGAACTCGCTCTACGGCAAGGTTTATGTGGCTTCGTCGAACAGTCCGTATCTGACGATTCTGGCTACCCAGACCGATCTGGTGACGACGACGGTGCTGGTGCCGGGAGAGATCGTGGATGTGCGCGCGACCTTGCAGAGCGGGGGGCAGCAGTCGGTTGCAACCTACTATGGGAGCATATCGATCAACAACCCGAACTTCAGCAGCAGGATTCCCGGCTACGGGCAGCCCTGCAATCTGCCTCCGGGGCTGATGAGCGCCTCTTACACACTGGCGCAGTGCGCGAAGTTGCCGTAGGCAACAGGACAAAGTATTCAAGAAGGGTCATTCCCGCGTGGGGATGACCCTTTGGTTTTGGGAGCGAGATGGCGGAGGCGGAGAAAGCGCGGGCGAAGAAGGTTCGACTGGATCAACTAGTGACCGAACGCGGGCTGGCCGCCAGCCGCGAGCGGGCGCGGGCGCTGATTCTGGCTGGCCGGGTTTTAGTGGCCGAGCAGAAGATAGACAAGCCCGGCGCGGCCGTGGCAGCCGACGCCGCCCTGCGGATGCTGGGCGAGGACCTGCGCTATGTGAGCCGCGGAGGGTTGAAGCTCGAAGGCGCGCTCATGCACTGGAAGATCTCCGTGGAAGGGCGGGCGTGTCTGGACATCGGCACTTCGACGGGCGGCTTTACGGACTGCCTGCTGCAACATGGCGCCGCACATGTGACGGACGTGGATACCGGCTTCGGTCAGATTGCGATGAAGCTGCGGACCGACGGGCGAGTGCGGCTGATGGAGCGGACCAACGCGCGGCTGCTGGAGCCGGGATCTCTTATGGGCGAGCCTGTGCCGACGCTGGTGGTGATGGATGTGTCGTTTATCTCGGCGACGCTGCTACTGGGGCCGGTGTTTGAGGCTGCGCCGTCGCTTGTTGAGGCGGTGATTCTGGTGAAGCCGCAGTTTGAGGCGGGCCGGGAGTTCGTGGGCAAGGGCGGCATAGTGCGCGACGAGCGGGGGCACACGGTGGCGGTCGAGCGGGTGGCGGAGTGCGTCGGTCAGCTGGGCTGGCAGGTTGTGGAGACGATTCCCTCGCCGATTACCGGGGCGGAGGGGAACCGGGAGTTTCTGCTGTACGCGCGGAAGCGGAGTTAGCGGGGCTAGCGGTGTTGGCGGAGTCAGGTTGTAGCTGCCTTGTACCGCCTGGATCAAAAAGCACTCACAGGTGCGTACCGCAACTGCTGCAATAAGATGCGGAGCGGTATAGCATTTGGCCGCAATTCCGGCAGGAGACGTATTCGTTCTGGCTGGCTGGCGGTTGCGGCTGAGGCGGCGAATAGGTTCCGATGGTTGGGATGAACGAGCCTGTGGGGGACAGGTCGGGATACTTCGGGCTCGGGCCGTATTCGTTTGTTCCCACTTCGCTGTCGGTGCAGGTGATGACCAGTTGAATGATGCTGGTGACGAGTCCGACCAGAGGGATAATGCCGAGCACGGACAGCAGCAGGAACATCCAGCCACTCTTGCCCGTATCGTGAAACCGGCGCACGGTGACGGACAGGCTGGGGATGATTGTGGCCAAGACGTAAAAGCCAAAAGGCACGAACAACACTCCCCCGTAGTCCTGATTGATCGCCAGGCCGATGGCGCCGAGGATGCACAGAGCGATCATGGCAAGAGTGTTGAGGAGCGCGAACATCCAGTACTCTGCGCGCTGCGAGCGTCCGTTGAACTCCGAGTAGCGCCTCCACACCATCAGATACCACTCCATCGCTTGCTCATTTCCGATTTCATGCTGAGATTTTGGGTGCCCGTCCGGACGCATATGCGGCGCATCGTCTCTTGCGCGGCAGGCGAACAGGAATCAATTTTTGTGATGAGCCAATATACCGCGGCGGCTGGAGATTGTCAGCAGGGCGGGGGAGAATTCCGCATTGCGCGCCGGTCCTTTGTCGTAAGCCGATAAGGTCCATTACACTTACTTGGATCTCATGAGACGTGTAGCGATAGCTTCGAAGCCGAACAAGGACGAGCTGAGGCGCATTTTGCCTGAGCTGGTGGAGTGGCTGCGCCTGCACGGGTTCGAGCCGGTACTGGACCGCGAGGGCGGCGCGATGTCGAGCGCGGCCGAGGCGGTGAGCCGCGCGGAGTTGCCCAAACTCAATCCCGAACTGGTGATCGTGCTGGGCGGCGACGGAACGATGCTGGCGGTGGCGCGGATCTTTGCCGCGGCAGGTACGCCAATCCTGGGCGTGAATCTGGGGACACTGGGTTTTCTGACCGAGGTGCGGCTGGGGGATCTGTATCCGACGCTCGAAGGCTGGCGGCAGGGCAAACACTCGATCGACGAGCGCTGGATGCTTCATGCCGCGCTGTGGCGGGGCGGAGTGGAGCACTCGAGCTACGAGTCGCTGAATGAGGCCGTGATCAGCAAGGGCGACATTGCGCGCATGGGCGAGTTCGAGGTGGAGCTTGAGGGCCGGAGCGTGGCGCGGTTCCGCGGAGACGGCGTGATTGTGTCGACGCCGACCGGCTCGACGGCCTACACGCTGGCCGCGAACGGGCCGATTCTTACTCCGGATGTGGATGCGATGGTGGTGACGCCGATCTGTCCGCATCTGCTGACGCTGCGGCCGATTGTACTGCGCGGCGACGCCAGCCTGACGGTGCGCGTGGAAGCAGTGCCGAACAAGGCGATGCTGACCATGGACGGCCAGATAGCTGTCGAGATCGAACGCGGCGACGAGGTTCGCTGCCGGCGGTCTGAGTGCCGTGTGAAGCTGGTGAAGCTGAGCGAGAGCGGCTTCTTCGACGCGCTGCGGACGAAGCTGAGCTGGGGCGAGCTGTAAAAGGCAGGGACTGAGGGACCAGGGACTAGCGATAGACCTCGCGGCGGTTGCCTATTTGCACTACCAGTACGCAGAGTTTTCCATCCTGAATGTCGCAGATCATCCTGAAATCGCCTATGCGGTAACGCCAGTACGCGCCGAGTGCCGCGCCCGTGAGAGCCTTGCCTGTGTCCCGGGGACTGCGGCCAGGCGCTATGCGTTGATCCATAAAATCAAGGATGCGGAGAGCGTCATTGCGGTCGAGCTTGCGCAGTTGCCGGCGCGCCGTCTCGGTGTATTCGACCGTCCACTCAGTGGCTCTGGTCAATGCTCTTTCTCACATCGGCCGCCGGGTAGGTCTTTTCTACGCCCTTGCGAACGCGTTCCATGGTGGCCGCGGCCAGGTAGTAATCCTCGAGGTCCTGCATGCCGTTCTCAATGAGTTCGCGCAGGTAATAGGCCTTGGTGCGGCCGGTGAGCGAGGCGAGGCTGTCGAGGCGCTGTTCGAGTTCGGGTTCGAGTCGGACGGAGGTTGCCATAGCGGCCTCGTGAATCGATGTATTTTCTGTATTCACTATATTCAAAATCCCGTAAAACTGTCAATCTTCAAACCTGCGAGGTGGCCGCTTCGCAGGTTGGCGGAAGGCGACTCCGAACTTCTGTGCCCGGCGGTTTGGGCGCTGGCCACTGCCCGAGTCGTATACTTTTGCATTGGAATAGAAAACGATTGGATGAGGTGTATCCCGATGGCTTCGAAAGCTCTAGTTTTTGCCGAACAGAATCACGCGCGCTTCCTCGATGAGTTGAAGGCGTTGTTGCGGATTCCGTCTGTCTCCACACTGCCCGAGAACAAAGAGGACTGCCGCAAGGCGGCGGAGTTCCTGGTTGCCGATCTCAAGAAGATCGGGATCGAGAATGTTGGCCTGATCGAGACCGAGGGACATCCGCTGGTCTACGGCGACTGGCTTCATGCGGCGGGCAAGCCGACGGTGCTGATCTACGGGCACTACGATGTGCAGCCGGCCGAGCCGCTGGACGAGTGGCTTTCGCCGCCCTTTGAGCCTACGGAGCGCAACGGCAACCTGTATGCGCGCGGCGCGGTAGACGACAAGGGCCAGGTGTGGGCGCAGATCAAAGCGCTGGAATCTCTGATGAAGGCCGACGGCAAACTGCCGATGAACGTGCGCGTTCTCTTCGAGGGTGAAGAAGAGGTGGGCGGCGAGGGCATTGCGAACTATGTTGCCTCGAAGCCGGCGAACCTGAAGGCGGATTTTGCGCTGGTGAGCGATACGGAGCTGTTTGCTCCCGGGCTGCCGACGCTATGCGTGGGCCTCAGGGGCATGATCTACACCGAGGTCGAGGTGCGTGGCGCCAAGACCGATCTGCACTCGGGCATGTACGGCGGCGCTGCGCCGAATCCCTTTGTGTCGCTGGCGCACATTATCGCGAAGCTGAAGGACGAGGATGGAAAGATTCTGATTCCGGGGATCTACGATAACGTGATTCCGCCCAGCCCCGAGGAGTTGAAGGCGTGGAAGAGCCTGCCCTTCGACGAGGAGCACTATCGCGAGACCGAAGTGGGCTCGAAGGTACTGGTGGGCGAGAAGGGCTACAGCGTTCTGGAGCGGACCTGGGCGAGGCCGACGCTTGAAGTACACGGCATGCCGGGCGGGTTTATCGGCGCGGGCGCTAAGACCGTGATTCCTGCCAAGGCGATGGCGAAGATCTCGATGCGGCTGGTGCCGGACATGACTCCGGCCAAGACCTTCGAGATGTTCAAGTCGTACGTCGAAAAGATCGCACCGGTTGGCGTTGATGTCGAGGTGCGGCTGTTGCACTCCGGCGACGCGTGCCTGATTGGCGTGGACAACAAGTACGTTCAGGCGGCCACCAAGGCTCTGCACGAGGTGTGGGGCAAGGATACGGTGTTTATCCGCTCGGGCGGGTCGATTCCGATTGTGGGCGACTTCGACCGGCACCTGGGCCAGCCGTCAGTGATGATGGGCTTCGGTCTGCCGGACGATAACATCCACGCGCCAAACGAGAAGTTCCATTTGAAGAACTTCGAGCTGGGCATCCAGTCGCTGATCCGGTTCCTGGAGGAGGCGGCGGGTTGAGTTGGTTTCCCAGGTCTCATCCGCCGCGGTCCGCCACGGCGGAAGACCTGGGGCACCCGGCGATCTCCGCAGAACTCTCTCGAATAAGTTTCTGGTGTACAATACGTACATACGGCAGAGGCGGTATGAGCTGCGAATGGGACCCCAGCAAGGCCGAGATAAATTTCAGAAAGCATGGGGTTCGCTTTACTGAGGCGGAACCTGTCTTTGTGGACGAATATGCGGTTTCGAGTACGGACGATGAATCAAGCCTGCATGAGCAGCGATTTATCTCGATCGGAATGGGCATGAAGGGGAGGGTCCTGGTAGTGGTCTACTGCTATCGCGGCAGAACGATTCGCATCATCTCCGCACGGCCGGCCGAGGCGCATGAGCGCAAGCAATACGAGGAGCACAGATGAAGCAGAGTTACGATTTCAGTAAAGGCAAGCGCGGCCGGATTTTGCCGCAGGAGCCGGAGCCGCCCGGCAAGACGCGCATCACGATTCGGCTGGATGAAGATTTGGTGGATTACTTCCTGAAAGAGTCCGATGCCTACGGCGGAGCAATGGGCTACCAGACGCTCATCAACCAAGCGCTGCGTCAGCATGTGGAAGGCAAAGCGCCGAAACTGGAAGAGACACTGCGCCGCATCGTGCGCGAAGAGATGCGGGTGGCAAGCTGAAGCGGTGCGGAATGCCAGGTATCAATCGAGACCTGGGGCGCCAAGCAACTTGCAACCCTCGCTCTCCTCTTGAACAATGTGATTTCCGAATGGAAGACAAAAAGATGGAAGAGATAAATGTTGACTCCTGGGAAGAGTTCAAGATCGAGTTAGCTAAAATCAGGCTAGAGCGCGGCCAATCTCACAATGCCGACAGCCCATACCCTTTGCTATTTCGCGGTCAAGGAAATTCATGCTGGTCGCTGAGTACGACGCTTGATCGTTGGCGCAAGCCGATGAGCTTTCAGGAATATTATCGCGTGATATCCAAGATCAAGCCGCAAATTGAAAGTTTTACCGGCAAGGAGTGGCCAATTCCCGACTACCAGGAAGTCGAGAACCGATCCGCAACCTACGAGTTTGATCTCGATCTTGGGTTTGGGCGATTTCCTGCTTACGCTTACATGGCGTACCTGCGTCATCGCGGTTTTCCATCACCGCTCCTCGACTGGTCGCGATCCGTGTACGTTGCGTCATACTTCGCGTTCAACAAGCCCAGCAAAACACCGAGCGGGAGAGTCTCTATCTATGTCTTCTCCGACATTCGCAATAAACTACATGGAACCCAGATGACAGTGGTGTATCGCCAAGGTCCATACGTGAATACCCACCGAAGACACTTTCTACAGCAGAGCGAATACACGCTCTGCCTCGGTTTCGATACAGAGTGGCGATTCGAGCAGTATGACAAGGTGTTCAACGACGGTCTTCGTCAACAAGGTATTTGCTGGAAGATCACCATTCCCGCGACCGAGCGGGTGAAGGTTTTACAGGAACTTGGCGAGTACAACCTAAACTCGTTCTCGCTGTTTGGCTCTGAAGAAAGCTTGGTGGACACCTTGGCAACGCAGGAGTTTCGCTCTTCTCAAGAGAGCAGCGAATAATAAGTCGGTGGGCGGCAGGTGGCGCATCCAAAGTTTTTCGGAATTATGACCTTCCCGTAAAGGTGTGTGCCCAATCCATCCGCGTTCTTTGCGGATTGGTGGGAATCAAGAATCTCAACCGGCAGGCTTTTTCTGCCCTCTGATCTATGTCCCACAACTCAAGCCGCGCGGCGAACCGGCTCGACGCGAATCAGCTTTTCGCGCTTCCGTGTCTGGGCAATCTCGTAGGCCGATTGCATCCGCATCAGCGTATCCATCTTTACGCCGAAGGCCTTCTCGATGCGCAGCGCCATCTCACCCGACAAGGCTGCCTTGCCGTTCATTAAGCTGGACAAGGTGGGCCGGGAGACGCCCAGCGCCGCCGCCGCCGCGGTCACGGTCAATCCCGCGGGTTCGACGATCTCGGTCCGGATGAAATCCCCCGGATGGGGAGGATTCTTTATAGGCATAGAGTTTTTCTCCTTCGTTTTAGTGGTAATCTTTCAAGTTCACATCGCGGATTTCGCGCTCGGCGGCATCGATGCGAAAGGTCAGCCGCAGGTTGCCGGTCACGCTCAAGCTCCACGTTCCTTTGCGGTCTCCGGTCAACCGGTGAGCCTTCCATGTGGGAAGATCCTGCAACTCCTCCGCATCGTCCATCCCGTCCAGAAAGGCAAGCATCTTGCGCAGCTTGTCAGCCGAGTTCGCCGGAATGCCTTTGGCGCTGTCCTCTTCATAGAGCCTCTTCAGGCCCTTATGAACGAACTCCCGTATCTTCATCTGAGCTACTGTAGCCTGTAGCCTAACGGTTGTCAATTCGGGGTATCTGGCGGGCGGCGGCGAATGTCGCAGGTCAGCAGGATGCAGGGTGGCTCATGTCTCGTGATTGAGGCTTGGATTCCACCGTCAAAACTGGTGAACCTCGCACCGAGGAACGATGCGGGTCACTTCCACGACGCCTAACTCATTGTTTTACGCTAAACTTTGATCAGTTTGCAGCAAGGATCAAGCCGGAGACGAAATGCCCACGGAGATGCACAATCCGGCTCGGTCCGAGGCATCGGGCTTTGTCCTGGCCGGCGGACTTTCGAGCCGCATGGGCCAGGACAAGGCTCTGCTCGGGTTTGCCGGTCGGCCGCTGATTGAGCGGGCTGTCGGGCTGTTGCGCGAGGCGGGGCTCGATACGTCGATATCTGGCGAGCGGCAGGACCTGGCGGAGTTTGCGCCGGTGGTCGTGGACCGCGTTTCTCAGCAGGGGCCGCTGGGCGGGGTGTGCGCGGCGCTTGAGTCGATGCCGGGCGAGTGGGGCGTCTTTGTGACCGTGGACGTGCCGCTGCTGCCTGCCGCGCTGATTCGTTACATGGTGGAGCGGGCGCGGGCTACGGGAGCCGCGGTGACTCTGGTGTCGGTGGGCGGGGAGGCGGAGACGTTTCCCGCCGTAGTGAGCCGGGCCGCGCTGCCCAGTTTGCGGGATCAGCTTGAGAGCGGGCGGCTGAAGTGCTTTTCGGCGTTTCGCGCGGCTGCCGAATCTCTGGGGCAGAAGATGGACGTGGTTGCCGTGGAGCTTTTGGCGCAGGCGGGCGAGGTGGAGCATCCGGCGGCGCTGGTGCCGGCGCACTGGTTCCTGAATGTGAACACTCCGGATGAGTTTGCGCGGGCCGAGTCGCTGGTGCAGGGCCGGATTGCATAAGCTGGAAGTGCAGAGGTTCGATGAGCGATCCGATGGACCAACCCGATCTCGACCAACCCGATCTCGACGAGCCGATGGAGAGCAGCCTCGATGAGCTCTTGTCGGTTACGGAGCGGGAGAGGCAGGAGACGCAGGCAGCCGCGGCGGCCGGACTGGAGCCTTACGAGGGGCCGCTTATCGAGTTCAGCCATGTTTCAATCTCCTTCGATGAGCGCCCGGTGCTGGACGATGTGAGCTTCTCAGTGGAGCGGGGCGAGACGCTGTGCATTCTGGGCCGGAGCGGAGTGGGCAAGTCGGTATCGCTGCGTCTGCTGATGGGTTTTCTGAAGCCGGACGAGGGCTCTATCAGCGTGGACGGCGAGGAGATCACGGGACTCGACGAAGAGGGCATGCGCGCCATCCGCAAGCGGGTGACGATGGTCTTTCAGAACGGGGCGCTGTTCGACTCGTTGAGCGTGCGCGAGAACGTGGCGTTTCCATTGCGCGAGAACGGGGGGCTGGACGAGGATCAACTGCTGGCGGTCGTCGAGCAACTGATCGATCTGGTGGGAGCCGAGGACGTGATCGAAGAGCTGCCCGCGAGCCTGTCGACGGGCCGCAAGCGGGCGGTGGCGATTGCGCGGGCGCTGGCCAGCCGGCCTGAGGTGGTTCTCTACGACGAGCCGACGACGATGGTGGACCCGCTGATCGCGCGGCGTCTGGTGGGGCTGATCCAGCGGCTGAAGCTGGAACAGGGATTCACGAGTATCGTGGTGACGCACGACATGCGAGTCGCCGAGCGGGTGGCCGATACGGTACTTTTCCTGGACGGCGGCCGGGCGAGCTATTTTGGTCCGATCGAGGGTTTTCTGGCCTCTGAGGACGAGCACATCCAGCAGTTTCTGGCCCTGGACGAGTATGTTCCGCCCGTGGCTGTCTGATTCAGCTCTATCCCGAATCACAATGAAAAAGCATGTTTTAGCGGCACTCCTGGTTCCGCCGGGATGCTGCGCCCGGAGTGGTGAATCGAATACATGGCGCCGGTAAATTGGCGTCAAAGGCTTGCATTTTTCCACAGGTGCGAGGGATGCTTGTTTCAGCTTCTTTTTTGCCCGGAGAGGATCTAACCACAATCCGGGTGGGGATAAAGGTGTAGGGGCCATCCACTTTTGAGGAATGGTTACCGATTCCCGGCTTTGTAATAGTAGGTTTTGACTGGACTCGGGTATGTCCAGGAAAGTTCGATGGTGGAATAACAGGGCCCTCGCTCCTCGACTTTCATGGACGATGGCGCAAGAAATGGGAGGCATCTCGGTCGCAGGCAGAGCATTACGCGAGACCCGTCAGAAGTCCGGCCGATAACGAAAGGGCCGGTTACAAGTTGGTTGTTTCCGTTCCGAGGCCAGTAGGGATCATCGGAATCCGGAGACAACACGAGTGACCGATGCGAGGTTCGCGAATCGATATGGCGACATCCGAGATGTGGCATAGACGAGTGACGGAAGCGCAGGAGCGTGAGATAACCCGGTCGCGGGGCATGCAGAAGGGGTATGCAGAGCAGGCACTCTGGATGTTCGCCGACGTGGCGACGATCCTGGTGGCCAGCGCTGTGGCCACGTATGTTCGTTTCCGCATCATGCCACTGGATCAGGCCAGGGATATCTGGACCGACGCACTCTGGAACACCTCGAAGAGCCTGCTGTTGGCCATGCTCGCATTCTTCGCATTGGCTCTGATTTTGATCAGCCGCCGATCTCATCTGTATGAACCGATGCGGATTTCGACGGTACTCCAGGAGCAGTGGCTGAGTCTTGAGTCTTGCCTGACCTCCGGGTTGCTGCTGACCGGTGCGCTCTATCTGGTGCGCGCCTATCGCGTACCCCGATCCGTAGTGCTGATGACTGTGCTGATGGTGACGGTAGGGCTTGGGTTACGGCGGCTCCTGTATCGCCTGGTGCTTTGCCGGCGCTACGAGCAGGGAGTAGGAACCCGCAACGTGCTGATTGTGGGCACTGGCGCTGAGGCTGAGGCCCTGCGCCACCACCTGGAGATCTCCCCACATCTGGGATACACGTTCAAGGGATTTGTGGCGATTTCTGGCAATGCGGAAGGTAGTGCGTCCGAACACCTGGTTGGGACTCTGGATACCATCTTCGACAGCGTGCGCAAGCAGTTCGTGGACGAGATTGTTTTCACGTCGCGCTGCGATCCCGCCAAGGTCGAAAGCGTTCTGGATCGCGCCCGGGAGCAGGGCGTGGATTTGCGCGTGATACCGGAGCTGTACGGCGGCCTGGCATGGAACAGCCAGGTGGAATATGTGGGTCAGTTCCCGACGATCCCGCTGCACCGCGGCCGGGTGCCGGAGGCGGGGCTGATCGTCAAACGCGGCTTCGATCTGCTGTTTTCAACCTGCGTGATGGTAACGTTGCTGCCATTCTTTCTGGCCATTGCTCTGGCGGTGAAGCTGGATTCCCATGGGAATATCTTTTATTTTTCCCCGCGGATCGGCAAAAAGGGCCGGGTCTTCCGGTGCGTCAAGTTCCGGACGATGGTTTCCGATGCCGATGAGCGCAAGCGGGAACTGCTGCACATGAACGAGCGGGACGGAGTGCTGTTCAAGATTTCGAACGACCCGCGTATCACTCGGGTGGGGCGGCTGCTGCGCAAGTATTCGCTCGACGAGCTGCCGCAGTTTTGGAATGTGCTGAAGGGCGAGATGAGCGTGGTGGGACCGCGGCCGCCTCTGGCCAGCGAGGTGAAGCAGTACAAGCCGAGCCATCTGCGGCGTCTGGAAGTGATGCCGGGAATCACGGGCTTGTGGCAGGTGCAGGGCCGCCGCGATCCCTCCTTCGCAAGTTACGTTTCGATGGATGAAACCTACATCGACAACTGGAGCGTGTGGCTGGACTTCAAGATTATTGTGAAGACGATCTTCGTGGTGCTTACGGGAACAGGATCGTAGAGCACAGATTTCCATACGGTTCTTGCCACAGCGCGGAGTGAATCCGCGCTGTGGCTTTCTACACGAGATTTCGGCACATCGCCGGCGATACACTGGAAGTGTGAAGATCGCGCTGGCGCAGATTGACCCCACGGTAGGGGATTTTACCGGCAATATCGAAAAGATTGTGGCGGCTAGCCGTCGTGCGGCTGAGCAGGGCGCGCGGCTGACGGTGTTTTCAGAGCTTGCGGTGTGCGGATATCCTCCCGCCGACCTGCTTGAGAAGCCGAGTTTTCTGGCCCGCGCGGTGAGCGCCGTCGAGGAGCTGGCTGAGGCGACTCGGGAGCTGTCCACGGCCGTCCTGGTGGGCGTGGCGCTGCCAGCGGGCGATGCCTCGGGCAAGCCCGCCGTGAACGCGGCTGTGCTCGTCGACAAGGGCCGGGTGCTGCTCGAACAGCACAAACAACTGCTGCCTTTCTACGACGTCTTCGATGAGCAGCGGTATTTTTCTCCGAGCAGCCCGCAGAAGATCGTGGAACTGGATGGCCGGCGGCTGGCGGTGACCATCTGCGAGGACGCCTGGAACGATAAGAACTTCTGGCCGCGGCGGCTGTACAAAGTCGATCCGATGGAAGAGCTGATGCGGGAGCGGCCCGACCTGCACATCAATCTCTCTTCGTCGCCCTTCTGGCACTCGAAGCGCGCCTTGCGGCGGCAGATGCTCAAGGCTATCGCGCGGCGCGACGGGATTCCTGTGGTGATGACGAACCAGGTGGGCGGCAACGACAGCCTGGTCTTCGACGGCTCTTCGATTGCCGTCGATGCGAAGGGCAATCTGATTGCGCTGGCGAGGTCGTTTGAAGAGGATCTGGTGATCGTGGACCCCTTCGATGCCGCACCGGTTGCCGAGCCAGCGGACAACGACGACGAAGCAGCTTACAAGGCGCTGGTGCTGGGAACGCGGGATTATGTGAGGAAGTGCGGCTTCAAGAAGGCGCTGGTGGGGTTGAGCGGCGGCGTGGATTCGGCTCTGGTGGCGGCGATTGCCGCCGATGCGCTGGGCGCTGAGAACGTGATCTGCATCGGGATGCCGAGTCCGTACTCGTCTCAGGGTTCGATCAACGACAGCCACGCGCTTGCCGCGAATCTGGGAATACGCTTTGAGATTGTGCCCATCAGCGGGCTGTTCAGCGAGTACACCGAGGCTCTGTCGCCGCTGTTTACCGGGATGAAGGCCGACATCACCGAAGAGAACATCCAGTCGCGAATTCGCGGCAATCTGCTGATGGCGCTCTCAAACAAGTTCAACGCGCTGGTGCTGACCACGGGCAACAAGAGCGAGATGGCGGTGGGCTACTGCACGCTCTACGGCGACATGGTGGGCGCGCTGGCGGTGATCGGGGATCTGGTGAAGACGCGGGTCTACTCGGTGTGCCAGTGGATCAATCGGGAGCACGAGGTGATTCCGGAGGCGATTTTGACCAAGGCGCCTTCTGCCGAGCTGCGGCCAGACCAGAAGGATACGGATTCGCTGCCACCCTACGAGGTGCTTGACCCGATCCTCGAGGCGTATGTCGAACGCTATGAAACGCCGGAGAAGATCGCCAGCGAGCACGGGTTCGACCTGGATCTTGTGCGGCAGGTGGTGAAGCTGGTGGAGCGGGCCGAGTACAAGCGGCAACAGGCCGCGCCGGTGCTGAAGGTCACGGCCAAGTCGTTTGGCATGGGGCGCCGGTTTCCCATTGCCATCCGGGTTCAGGTATAAACAAAACAGGGATATTTCCCGCGAAATCGCGCGTCTGGGAGTCGGCCGGAGTTACGAAACGGGCCGGGCAGATCGGGCGTAGGAGAAGAGCTTGACTGGACAGTTTGTACGTAACTTCAGCGCCGCGGCGCTGATCGCATTGGTGCTATCCGCGGGGCAGCTGTTTGCCCAGACCGAGGTTCCGGCCGCGCCGGTTGCGGCGGCGCAGCAGGGCGCCGATGTATCCGCTCCCGCGCCGGCCGCAGCGCCGGTGTTTCCGAAACCCGATCCGGCCAATTTTACGGCCACTTCTCTCACCAAAGAGACCGTGAACGCGTTTCTTCATGCCAACTGGGGCTACGAGCAGGACCGCATCTGGCAGGTGCAGGCGATTCTGAAGACCCCGGTGGATGGCATCGCCAAGGTGATTGTGTACGTGGGCGACCGTTCGGGCAAGAATCAGCCCTCGGTGTTGCAGTTCTTCGCGCTCCCCGACGGCAAGCACGTCATCAGCGCCGACAGCATCGTGCCCTTCGGCGAGAAGCCCTTTGCCGATATGCGCGCGTTGATGCAGCAGCGGGCCGACGGTCCTTATCGCGGCTCGGCCAATAAGGATCTGGAGATTGTGGAGTTCGCCGACTTGCAATGCCCGCACTGCAAAGAGGCCCAGGCCAACATGGACAAGCTTCTGGTGGACTTCCCCAAGGCGCGCATCGTGCTTCAGCTCGATCCGCTTCAGCAGATTCACCCCGAAGCCGAGCGCGCCACCCAGTTCGCCGTCTGCGCAAACAAGATGGGCGGCAGTACGGCCTTCTTCCAGTTCGTGACGGCCACGTTCGACGGCCAGGATGGGCTGGCCACACCCGAGGGTGCCTTGCTGACGATTAACAGCGCGGTGACCAAGGCTGGACTCGATCCGGCCAAGGTGGCTGCCTGCGCCGCGGACAAGGCGGTGGCGGATCAGGTGAAGGCCGGCGAGAAGCTGGCCGACGATATCGACATCAACGAAGTGCCGACGCTGGTGATCAACGGCCGCGTGCTCCCGGCCAACATTCCCTACGACACGCTGAAGAAGATCATCCAGTTCCAGGCGCAGCTGGATGGGGTTGCGCTGTAAAGCTATTTGGGTTAAATGCAAGAAGGCCTCCGCTTCGGCGGAGGCCTTGGACTGCTGACAAACCCCAAAGCCCATCCCTCAGGGGCTAAAGCCCTGTTTATTTAGCTGGCTTTAGCGGCACGACTAAAGTCGTGCCCTTTCAAAACAGCATCAAAAATAGTGTTTTTCCGCAGCCTGTAAAGTCGTGCCCTTTCAAAACAGTGGGTTCTTCATCAATCTCAGGCCTCCGCTTCGGCGGAGGCCTTTGTATTTGGAATGGATTTCGCGCTACGAATCGCTATGGGTTTGAAGAGGCCTTCTCGATGACCATACGCGCGCTGTGGCCCGCCGGCTGGGTGAGGCGGATTACGTGCGGGGTGAGGACGATGAGCAGCGTGGCGTAGTTCTTCTGGAGATTTTTCCCGGAGATGTTGTTTAGGCCCGGCACATCGGTGATGCCGGGGGAACCTGAGACGGCGCGGCTTGACGACTGGTCGATCTCGCTGGCAAGTTCGGCGGCCTCGCCCTCCTTGAGTGTAACTACGCCCGCGAAGGCCTGATGGCTGATGATCGGGTTGCCGTTGATGGATGTGCCGGAGATGCCGTCGAGGGCGAAGTCGGTCTTAAGCGTAACCTCGTTGCCGCGCAGAACTTTGGGCGAGACCTTGAGGGTGAGTCCGATGTCCTGGTACTGGATCATGGGGATGTTCGGCGTCGAGCCGGAGAGCGAAGAGACAAGCGAAGAGAGGCTGGAAGAGCTGCCTGCGCCGGTGAGCCCCGGGATATTGGGCAGGCTGGCCGAAACACTCGAATAGGCGGAGGTCTGGATGGGATACTTTGTGCCAGCCTTGATGGTTGAGTCTTCGCCGTCTCCGAGCCGGAGCTGGATAGAGTCGATGATGCGCGTGTCGGAAGAGTTGAGCGCGAAGTCAAAGGTGGCCGGACCGCTGGGCGAGAGGCCGGAAGCGGTGAGTCCGCCTCCAAACAGCGCAACTCCGCCCGTAAGGACGGAGCTTGATACCTGTCCGGATGCGATGAGGATGCCGAGGATGGCGAGCGGATCGGTGGGTGAGGCCAGCCCCGAGGAGATGATCTGATCGACCAGCGACTGGTTGGCCTTGAGAATGGACTGCTCTTCGGCGTAGACGTTGAAAGCGGAGATGGATTGCGGGGGCTTGACGCCGGTCTTGCGCGTGCCGGTGTGGACCAACTGCACGAGGCGCACATCGAGCATGACCTGGTTGCGCCCCTCAAGCAGGCTGGTCATCGAGGAGTTGAATGCTTCAAGTAGCGAGGGCGCGGCGCGCAGAGTAAGCGCGCTTCCGCTGGGGATGGGCGTGACCTGCTGGATGTTGAAGATGTTGCGGGCGAGGTTCGAGACTTCAGTGAGCTCGGCATCGCTGAGCCCGTAGAAGCGGACGGTTTCAACCGCCTGGCGGGTGTACTGGGCGCGGTTTACGGTGTTGTCGCGGGCCACCAGGACCCGGTGGGCATCGATCGGTACGAAGAAATTGTTGGTGGTCAGGCTGAGCAACCGCAGGGCGGTAGTAAAGTCGGCCTTATCAGCGTCGATCTTGATGGGCATGGAACGGACGCTGTCGTCGAGCATGGCGGTGATGCCCCACAGTGCAAGGGTCTGCTGGATGGCCTGACGGGCGTTCACCTGGATGTGCAGGTCGTGGGTACCATTTGTGGGCGCCAGGCTCTCCAGGGCCCCGGCAACGGCCGAGGATTGCTGGTAGAGCGGCTGCTCCTGCACGCGAAGGGCGTCACTGCCCAGCTCGTTGAGGTGCTGGACGGCTACCGGGTTCTGCGGGTCGAGGGCGAGAGCGCGCTGGATTGCGGCGCGTGAAGCGGCTGCGTCTCCGGCGAGCCTTTGGCGGGCTGCGGTCTGTACAAGCTCGGTCACCAGATGGCTGCGCGCGACGTCGGCGGCAAGCCTGTAGTCGGGGTCTTCGGGATCGAGCTTCGCGGCCTCTTCGTATTGTTTGAGCGCGGCCTCGAACTGGGAGTCGAGGTAGAGCTTGCCGGCGGCCAGGTAGAGCCGGTTGGCGCGGCGGCGCTGGGCGCCTGTCGTCGGGGTTGGGGGCTTGGCAGCCGCTGTGGCGGCGGGCTGTTGCTGCGCCTGTGGGGCGGTCTGTGGCACGATGGCGGCCGGGAGAAGCACGATGAGCGCCACAGCGGCCAGTTGCCGCAACAGGGTACGGTTCATGCGGCCGCTCACTTCGCACTCCCTGAGTGGACGAGCAGATCGGCGAACGAGGTAACGCAGGCGTCCGGCTCATGCTGCATCAGTTCGTCGAAGCTGGAGCTGCCGGTGGCGACGGCTATGACAGTGAGCGAGTTGGCTCGTGCGGCCTCGATATCGCGCGGCGTGTCGCCGACGACGCAGATTTTTGCTTCGGCCCCGGCGATGTCGCGGGCTTTTCTGGCGGCGGCGCCGATCAGCTCGGCGCGGATGGGATAGCGGTCGCTGAATCCGCCGAAGCGGAACCACTGGCGCAGCCCGGCCTGCTCGATCTTGACCCAGCCGATGACTTCAAGGTTGCCCGTGGCGACGCCGAGGAGCCTGCCCTGGCCGGCCAGGTGGGCGAGGGCATCGTGCACGCCGGGCATGATGTCTATGCGCAGCTCGTTGCGGCGCTCTTCAACGCCCGCGCACATGGCGTCGAGCATGGCCTGGAGGTTGTCTTCAACGAGTTGCGAGGGGATGCCGCCCAGCCGGCAGGCCTCGCGGATGATGGCGGTGTCGGTGCTGCCCTGCATGGAGATGCCCTGGAGCGAGACCTCGAACCCAGTGACGCGGTGGACGCTCGAAATGAATGCGTCAACGTGAATGCGGTCGCGGGTGCGCAGCAGGGTGCCGTCGATGTCGAACAGGTAAGCGTCCTCGGCGTCCCACAGGAATCCGGGGCGGAGATAGATGCGAGGCTGCGCGGATGTGGAAGTGGCGCTCATCATTCCAATGGGTCGCGCCGGGGCTTGAGCGAAGCGCGGACTCCCGGCAGGAAGAACTGTGGCTGGGTCGGAATCCCTGTGCTGAGGTTCTTCTGCGGCCGGTTTCGCTTAGCGGTAACCCTGGCGATAGACGCTGAATACAGGACGTTCGCTGCGGGGCGGACGCTTGAGGCTGGCGCGAATTTCGGCCAGATCGAGCTCAAGCTCGGCCATGGCGCGGCTGAGGGTGTTGCGGTGCATTCCCAGCTCCTCGGCGGCCTTGCACTGGTTCCCGCGGTTAGCGGCTAGCACCTCACGAAGGTACTGGCGCTTGAATTCGCGTACCGCTTCCTCGTAGCGAACACCGCTGGAGTGCATCTGGGTTACCAGGCTGTCGAGTTCTCTTCTCACACGTTCCTCTGCTACTGATGATCAACGACTAGTCTAAGGCATTTCGGCGGGTTGTGCTCTTCCGATTTTGTTCCGCCGCGGGAAGAATTTCACACTGAGAAATTGGACCGCCTAGTTCTTGTTAGTACCGGTGTGCATCCACGAAGGAGATTCCTGATCCAGTAACCATAGACCCTGCCGGAGCTTTTCCGCAAGTTCCTGAGGAGTAACGTGGGTGGAGACGTGCAGCGCGCCGAAAAACTGGCGCGGCAGGCGCGACTCCGAGAGCCATTGCGCGTTTGGAAAGAAGGCAACCGCGGCCAGGATAGCGATCATAACCAGCGCCAGGCCCTGCAACAGGCCGATGACGCCGCCGCCGAGAATGTCGAGGCAGCCGAGGCCGACGCCGCGCGAAGTCTGGCGGAGGATCAAGCCGAGGATAGCGAATACGATCCCGGTGGCCAGCGCGATGAGCAGGAATCCGATGGCGTTGGTAATGGGCGAGATGCGGACCATGGGTAGAATCAACGCCGCGACGCTTCCGTAGTTCCAGCAGGCCAGCGCGATGCCGACGATGAGGCCCAGGAGCGAGCAGACAGAGCGAAAGAAGCCCTGCCGAAGCCCTCCGATGGCGGCTCCGGCGAGGAGGAGTAAGATGGCCCAGTCAATCCACGTCATGGCGGTCTCCCGTTCGGGCTAGATCGCGAGGTCTCTGCCGGTGAGCCGGCGGAAGGCTTCGAGGTACTTGGCCTGGGTCTTTTTGACAACTTCGGCAGGCAGCTCCGGTGCGGGCGGCTGCTTGTTCCAGCGGATCGATTCGAGGTAGTCGCGCACGAACTGCTTGTCGAAGGAGGGCTGCGCCGCGCCGGGCTTCCACAGCGATGCCTCCCAGAAGCGTGAGGAGTCGGGCGTGAGCACTTCGTCGGCGAGGATGATGCCTTGCTCGGTGCGGCCGAACTCGAACTTGGTGTCGGCGAGGATGATGCCGTGGGACTCGGCATGAGCGGCGGCGCGCTCATAAATAGCCACTGTGAGGCGGCTGAGTTCGGCGGCGTCGGCCGGGCCGATCATCTTCTCGACCGTGTCCATGGAGATGTTCTCGTCGTGCTCTCCGGCCTCGCCCTTGGTGGATGGCGTGAAGAGCGTCCTGGGCAGGCGCGAGCCGTCTTGAAGCCCGGCAGGCAGAGGAATGCCGCAGACCGTCGAACTGGCCTTGTACTCCTTCCAGCCGGAGCCGGTGAGGTAGCCGCGCACCACGCACTCTACCGGAAACATCTTCGCGCGCTTGACCAGCATGGAGCGGCCTTCAAGCTGATCGGCATAGGGCTGAAGGCTGTCGGGGAACTCCGCAACGTTGGCCGTGATCAGATGGTTGGGCACGATGGGGCTGAGCAGATCGAACCAGAAGAGCGAGATCTGGGTGAGCACCTTGCCCTTGCCGGGAATGCCGGTGGCCAGCACGTAGTCGAATGCCGAGATGCGGTCGGTGGCGACGAGCAGCAGATCGTCGCCGATTGCGTAGAGATCCCGCACCTTGCCGCGGCCGATAAGGGGAGTGTCACCGAGGTTGGAGTTGATGAGTGCAGACACGCTTGACTCCTTTGTTCAGAAGATAAATGTTTGTGCCCTGTGTAAAGGATGAGAAAGGGAGCCGACTCGATTCGGCGGCAATTGTCTGGATTCTTCAAAAAAACTGACTGGAGGGCCATTCATCGCGGCGAAAAATGCCTTAACAAGAGACGATTTTCAAGTGATGCGGTGTGATTTGTCAATCGCGGCAGGGGCGGGGCAGGGTACGTGAAAGGAGCGATCTAAATACCGCCGGAAAATGACTTGTAAGACATTGCGAGGCCGTTACATGTTGTTACAAAGCCCTGTGATGAACGTCACGGATTGAAATCTTCGCATAAGTGAAACTTCAATTGTCAACAAGGCTCGAAGCGCTCCCTTAAAAGAGTTCTTCTTGAGCCGGGCGACACGAGGCAGCAGTGGAAAGGGGAAGCCGCGGCTAGCTTCGTTTATGAGGGACTACCAGTAGTCGCGTGCTACCGACCTCCAGTGCCGGCTACTGGTCCCCCACAGTTATCTTGTGATACTAGAACGACAAGCGCCTCCGAAGCGACGAGTTCCTTCGGAGGTGATTTTTTTGTCCGCATTTCCCAACGATCATTACCTCAAGAATGTGAGAGTCTGCTGAGAAGCTATATCTGCAGGAAGGCGCGTCTAGAATGGCCGTAGTCCGGGATTCGAGCTTTCAGGAGGGAGTAGCAATGTTCCATTTGAGATTCGGGATGAAGAGGGCTGGCGCTGCGGCGGTTGTAGCAGCGGCGTGTATGGTTGGCTTGAGCGCGATGGCGCAGACGCCGATGGCGCTGCCGCCCGCTCCGGGGATCACGCCGCAGATTCCACCCACGTACTCGATCGATCTGATGACGCCCGCCGGAGTGAGCGCTGTGGGAGGGGAGTGGCGGTACATGGACTCGCGAATCGTCGAAGCTCCCTCGCTGCCTAACGCCGGCGCGCAGTGGAAGACGACCTACGACATTGCGCCCCGGGCGGCCGCGGCGAATTTCGACGACTCATCGTGGCCGGTGATTGCGGCCGACACGCTCAAGAATCCCCGCTGTGGTGGCAAGGTCTGCTTCTGCTGGTATCGGATAAAAATTACGATACCGGCGAAGCTGGGCGATCGCGATCTGACGGGTCTGCGGGCGGGCCTCGTTATCACTGTTGACGATTACGCCGAGGTGTCGGTGAACGGCGACGTTCCACGCTCGTTGGGGCGGCCGAGTCCAGCTACGGTGCAGGGCTTCAACATGCCGAACCGTGTTCTGCTGAGCGATTCCGTAAAGCCCGGAGACAAGTTCGAAATTGCGATCCAGGGCATCAACGGGCCGATCGCGGTTGCGCCGGAGAATTTCGTATTCTTCCGGCAGGCGACGCTGGAGTTCTTCAATACGAGGTATTAGTATCCTGATAGGCTTTTCCCGATTCCCCTGGGAGGTAACACACATGAAGTTCCGTTCCATGCTGGCTGGTTTTGTCCTGCTCGGTTTTGCGCTTGCAGCTGCAGCGCAATCGGGTCCTCTTCGTGTAGGCGCCGCCAAGATCGACGTTACGCCCTCTGCCGAGCTTGTTACCGGCCTCAAAAACGTGTGGGGCACCTCCTTTACCGGGGTTCACGATCACATCTTTGTGCGGGCCATCGTGCTGGACAACGGGCGGACGAGCGCGGCCTTTGTGACGCTCGATATGCCGGACATCGGCGACACGCTGCCCACCCGCCAGCGCATCGAGAAAGAGACCGGGATTCCGGCGGGCAGCATCTTCATCTCGGCCACGCACACGCATAATGCGCCGCCGGTGGGGTCGAAGAACCCGCGCCAGATCGGGCCGGCGAGCGCGCAGTATACGCAGACCGTTCTCGATACGTATGTGGAGGCGGTGCGGCGTGCCAAGGCGAGCCTGCAACCGGCGCGCATGGTTCTGGCTAAGGATCAGGCATACCTCAACGTCAATCGCGACGAGTATATCGGCACACGATGGAAGACAGGCCGCGATCCCGCGCGCCCCTCCGACAAGACGGTGTGGGTTCTGCGCTTTGAGACCACGGCTGGCGAGCCTCTGGCGTATTTCATCAACTACAGCGTCCACGCGCTTACGCTCGGGCCGGACAACACGCTGCTCACCGGCGACTTTCCCGGCTCGACTTCGCGGTTCATCGAGTCCTACTACAAGGACAAGGTGGTGGCGATATGGACCTCGGGTCCGGCCGGCGACCAGAACCTGATTGCGACCTCGTGGGATCTGGACGATGTGCTTACGCATAAGGTGCGCGAGCCGGGCGAAGCCGCCTTTGCGCTCTCTGACGCCATGGGGCGCATATTGGGCGAGATTGCTATCGAGGCAGCTTCGAAGAGCAAGGACATATCGACCACGGTCGATCTCTGGTCCGACTCGCGCGACGTGACCTGTCCGGGGCAGCACGTAGATGCAGCCGCCTATGCCAAAGGGGAGTTGCGCTTTGTCGATGCCGATCCGCAGACCGTGCACATGGATCTGATGATGATCAACAACATCGCGATGGCCGGCGTGGCCGCCGAAGTTGTCACCAATATTTATTGGCATCTGCGCAAGGATTCGCCGCTGACCAACACCATGATGGTGACGCTGACGAACGGCCGGCTCACCTACATGCCCGACGACGCGGCCTACGACCTGCCGATCTTCGAGGTGCGTGCCTCATCGCTCAAGCGCGGCTGCGGAGAGGGCGCAATCGTGAACAGCTTTACCGAGATGATGAACAAGCGCCTGGCGATGAAGGAGAAGTAGACGGTTACTTCTGAGAGGGATCGGGCAGCAAGACGAGTTCGACGCCGGCCTCGGTGAAGATGTCCGATGTGAAGGCGAAGCTCTCGGTCCAGCGCTCGTTGTTTGACTTGAGCGATACGACGCGCTTGATGCCCGCCTGTACGATGGCCGAGCCGCACTGGGAGCAGGGCATGAAGGGCCACACGTAGACGGTGCAGCCATCGAGATCCTGCTTGGAGGTGAGGATGGCGTTCATCTCGGCGTGAATGATGGTGCGGTACTTGTTCTCGCGGATCTCAAGCCGCTCAGGCGTGTCGGCGACGCCTTTGGGGTGACCGTTGAAGCCGAGCGAGACAACGAACTTGCCGCGGGTAATCACTGCGCCGACTTGCGTGCTTGGGTCCTTGCTCCAGGTAGAGACAAGACGCGCCATTTCGAGAAATCGGGAATCCCAGTCAGCCATTTGACCTCACTTGAAAATGTAGAACGCTGAAGAACAGTTTAGGGCATTTCGGGGCGACCGTGCTTCACCCGAAGATTGCTGGAAACCTGTTCGGCTTTCGAGTCCAACAGGCTCTTTGCACGTTGTTCCTCGCTAGTCTGATCATTGCCGGGATCACACCCACGGAACGTCTTCGACTTGGCCAACCCAGCGGTTGATCTTCGTTCGGTTTGAGTATTTTCCAGAGTATCCGCAGGCGCTCAATAAGACCAACTCTACGTACCACTTTCCCAACGTGTAGGCCTCGAAGAATGGCAGCATAATATTCTTTGCGTTTGCCTTTGGAGGATGCACAAGTCGATTTCGAACCCCAACAAACGCTTGTGGGCCGTCGTTCCAATTTAATGCCTTTCCGACTGATTGCAGACTTGAAAGACCGTCAGGGATAGCCAAAGGTACATTCATTGTGGACAACAACAAGCGCAATTGGTCTGCAGCCGGTAGGCGAGAGAATCCGTCTTCTGAGAGAGACTGCCTATCACGAACTAGTACGTGCCAAGCTAGTCGTTCCAGTGCAGCCTGTAACAAAAAGCATCCACCGTCGGGTCCAACGAGAGTGGTGTCGGCGCGAACGTACCAATACAGAGCGTACCTCAATGCTTCTTGCCACTCGGTGTCAGTCATTTTTGCGACAAAACCAGGAAATAGCTCCACCATGCAGCTACCATGATGAAAGTCCAACCAGTTGTATGAGACTTTACGCGGGCTTACCTTTCTTGTCCCCAATTCCTCCATCTCAACTTTTCCGTTAGCACCAACACCAGCCGTGAGCGCAGTCGATACCCAGAATCCGCGACAGAAGGTCAGAAAATCGCCCAAGAGGTCAAGCTGTCTTTGAGCTTCTTCAGGCGAAAACTCCGAACCGTCAAGCAGCCGAATGCTCACATGGTGCGTGAATGCGTAATCCTCAGTCTGAATTTGAGGTGGATAACAGTAAATTTGTACGTCAACGGGAATGAAGGAAAACACCCAGTTCTCATGACGTAGTTCGAAACATTGATCCTCTGGTCTTCTTACCAGAAAGTAATTTGCGAAATTGAGGACGCCCGCTTCAATTCTGACTAAGGGTGTTCCCGAACGAAGAAAGATATTGGAACGCAGAGGAGAAAGTCTAAAGAAGTGGCCCGGAAAATCCCCTCCGATTCGAAAGTTCGAATCTTTCGCATAGCACTCTGTGGGCTCTGATGAATCGCGAAACGAGACAAAAAATGAACCCTCAATAGATAGAGCCGGATATATGTCGTGCAGGGACTCCTGTGGCTCGATAACTAGGCTGTTGCCGAGTGCGAGGTCAAAATACACCTTACTGTTAAAGGTCCCAGTGCGGTCCTTGTGCCGGATCTGAAACGGCTCCTCTCGTATCAAGAGCGCGGTTGTATTCATCGGGGCCATCATAGTGAAAGGATAAATCCCCCGGAGCGATCGCTTTATGCCGTAGCCCGCTGCCCGTCGCGGTGGCCCAGCTTTACGCTTACGATCTTCGATACGCCGGGCTCCTGCATGGTGACGCCGTAGATCATGTCGGCGGCCTGCATCATGCGCTTGGAGTGGGTGACGACGAGGAACTGGGTGTCGTGGCCCATGGAACGCATGAGGTCGGCGAAGCGGCCGACGTTGGTCTCGTCTAGCGCGGCGTCGACTTCGTCGAGTACGCAGAAGGGGCTGGGGCGGAACTGGAAGATGCCGACCAGCAGAGCCAGCGCCGTGAGAGCCTTTTCGCCGCCCGAGAGCAGCAGCACGTTCTGTAGCTTCTTGCCCGGAGGCGAGACGACGATCTCAAGACCGGCTTCGGCCTGATTTTCGTTCTCGGTGAGGCGCAGGAAGGCCTGGCCGCCCTGGAAGAGGCGCTGGAAGACCTGGCCGAAGTTCTCGTTGATCTGGGCGAAGGCCTCGTCGAACTTGGTGCGAGAGATGGTGTCGATCTCCTTGATGGTCTCGACGGTGTTCTCGATGGACTCCATGAGGTCCTTGCGCTGGGCTTCGAGGAAGCTGTGGCGCTCGGCGGTCTCTTTGTATTCGTCCAGAGCCATCATGTTGACCGGGCCCATCTGCTCCATCTTTTGGCGCAGTTCGCGGCAGGCCTCTTCTTCGGCGGTGAGTTCGTCGCCGGCCATGCGCACAATCAAGGCATCATCGCGCAGGACCTGAGCCTCGACGTTGACCTCGGCGAGGCAACTGGCTTCGAGGTGTTCGAGGTCCGACTGGAGCTTGGCCAGTTCGCTCGAACGCGCTGCGCGGTTATCGCGGAGCTGATCGAGGGCGGTGCGCTCGTTCTTGAGCCGGGTATCGAGTTCGGCCAGCTGCTGGCGCAACGACAGCGCTTCTGCCGCGATGGCCTGGGCCTGCGCAAGGGCTTCGGCGCGCGCGGTGGTGAGTTCCTTCTGCCTCGCGACGAGTGAGGTGTTTTCTCCGATACGCTGCTCGCGCTCGGCGATGGCATCGGTGCGCTGCTTTTCGATGCTCTGTACGCGGCGTTCTAGGTCGGCGTGTACGCGGTCGATGCGGTCGAAGTTGGCCTGCGCTCCGCGGCGGCGCTCTTCGAGGCCGGCCAGCTCGGCGGTGACGCGTGCGGCTTCCTGCTGAAGGGTCTCGCGGTTGGCGCGTAGTTCGGCGAGTTTCGCTTCGATTGCGTCGAGGCTCTGCTCGGCCTGTGAGCGGTCGGCTTCGAGGCGCGCAGTCTCTTCCTGCTTTTGCGCGATGGCGGCGCGGCGGGCCTCGCAGGCGTCTTTGTTGCGCGCGGCCTGGGCGGTGAAGTCGAGGTTGCGGCGCTCGACGCGCTGGGCCTCGCTCTCCATCTGGCGCAGCGAGGCGCTCAGGTTGGCGGCCTCAGTCTCTGCCTGGCGGCGCGAGGTGCTGGCTGCTTCGAGCTGCGCGGTCAGGTCTTCGATGGCGTGGGTGAGGGCATTGGCGTCTGCCTCGGACACGGCGAGCTGGTCTTGCGTGGCGGCGAGTTTGATCTCAGTCTCGCGCAGGTCGCGCTTGAGGGCCAGAGGGCCTTCGCTGGCGGCCTTGCCGCCGGTGACGGTGGCGTTGTGGAAGCACTCGCCCTCGGGGGTGAGGAAGTAGGCCCAGCGATATTTGAGGGCCAGGGTCTGCGCGGACTGTTGATTGTCGACCAGATATCCGTAGCGCAGCTTTGGCAGGATGTTTTCGAGGGTGTGATCAACGCCGCTGAGCACTTTGATGAGATCGCGCAGCGGTGTGACGCCTGACTCGGTGATGTCTTCAAGCGAGGTGTCGAAGAGAGCGGGCTGATCGTCGGAGTGGATGAGGAAGGTGGCGCGTCCGTCTGAGGTCTTGAGCAGGCGAACGCCTTTTTCGGCAACACCCCAGCTTTCGACGACGACGTAGTTGAGTTCTTCGCGCATGAACTGGTCGACGATGGCCTCGTGCTTGCCGGAGACTTCGAGGAAGTCGGCCAGGGTTCCCTTGGGGGCCATGTCGAGGCCGAGCGCGCCGGGCTTGAGGAGTTTGCGGACGCTGTCTGTCGAGTAGCTGTGGTTGCGGATTAAAGACTGCAAAGAATCGCGGCGGCCGATGGCCGAGGCCTGATCCTGACGCAACTGATTGGCGCGGGCGCGCTGGGTATTCTCTTCGGCGCGGCGGGTTTGGAGCGTCTGGCGCAGCGTGGCGATCTCGGCTTCAAGACGTGCGAGTGTATCCGCCGCGGCGCGGTGACGTTCTCGTGCCGCTTCGGTCTCGATGCCGAGGGACTCCTTCTCGTTGGTTGCCTGGCGCATCTCTGCGGACAGGCGTTCGGCCTCGCGTTCGAGAGCAGCAAGGCTCTCCTCGGCCTGGGCCATGTGATTGCGTGCGTTGCCGGCCTGGGTGTGCAGGCTCATGGCGTGGCGGCGGCTGGTCTCCAACTCGCGCTCTGAGGCGAAGACCTTTTCCGCGGCGGCGCGGGACTCCTGCTGGCGGCCATCGACCATCTGGCGGAAGTCGCGAGCCTCGCCGGCGGCTGTCTCAAGGAATGTCTTCTGCTGGGCGCGTTCTTCTGCGATTCCGGCGAGCTGCACGCGGGTCTGTTCGAGCTCCGCTCCGGCCTGGGTGATGCGGGTTTCAAGATCGGCGACGCGCTCGGTGTTGGCGCGCTCGCGGGCGGCGGCGCGTTCGAGTTCCACGGCAGCCGCGCTGGCGCTGTTCTGGGCCTGCTGCCCGCTCTGGTCGAGCGAGTAGCCGCGCTCGATGAGAGAGTGCTGGCTGGCCTCTTCGCTCTCGATCTGTATGGCCGAAGCGTTGATCAGCTCGGTCATGGCGGCGATCTGCTCGTTGAGGCGAGCCTGATCGGCGTCCATGACGGCCATGCGGCTGGCCAGCACCACGCGCAGGCGGCCGCGCAGCTCCTCGCGCACGGCGGCGTAGCGCTCGGCCTTGGCAGCCTGGCGCTTGAGCGAGTTCATCTGGCGGGTGACTTCTTCGAAGATGTCGTCCACACGGGCCAGATTCTGCCGTGCGCTCTCAAGGCGCAGCTCGGCGAGGCGCTTGCGGGTCTTGAAACGGGTGATGCCTGCGGCTTCCTCGATAATTGAGCGGCGCTCGTAGGGTTTGGAGCTGAGCAACTGGCCGATGCGCTCCTGGCCGATGATGGCGTAGCTCTCGGGGCCGAGGCCCGTGCCCATGAAGATGTCTTGAATGTCGCGCAGACGGCAGAGCTTGCCGTTCAGCAGGTACTCGCTCTCGCCGGTGCGGAAGAGGCGGCGGGTGATGACGACTTCGCCCTTGCGTGGCGTGGAGGAGAACTTGCGGCGGCGGACCTTGACCACTACCGCCTGCGGTCCAAGCTGGGCGGCGGTGGCTTCGTCGGCTTCTTCTGAGGAGTCCCCTGTAACTTTGCCGGGCTGCTGCTCGGCGATGATCTCTTCGGCCTCGGTGGCGCGCTGGCTGCGGAGCTCTTCTTCGTTCCAGTCGGCTGGTGTGTCGTTGTCGACAGCGACCTCGGGCTCGACGGGGATGGGCCCGTCGTAGACCTCTGGGTCGACCATGGTGAGGGTGACCTCGGCCATGCCGAGTGCCTTGCGGTCGCGGGTGCCTGCGAAGATCACGTCCTGCATGTGGGTGCCGCGGAGGGATTTTGCGCTCTGCTCGCCGAGGACCCAGCTGACACCGTCGAGAATGTTCGACTTGCCGCAGCCGTTCGGCCCCACCACGACGGCGATACCGGTGCCGCCGACGGCGACTTCTGTACGGTCACAGAAGCTTTTGAAGCCGAGGATATGGATCTTCTTTAGTTTGAGCATCTTTACTCCGGATAGTTCATCGAGCGCGCTAACGTAGGCAGAACCCCTCTCCCGGTCTTCGCTCCGGGGGACGGAAAGCCCGCATGATGTGACTTTAAGGAGGCGGAAGTGCAGGGTCAACGCTGATAACGGGGGTTTTTGTGGATAAGAAGGAGCGGAACTTGAGGGGCAGAGAATCCTGTGGATTACGGGGGATTATTGAGTTTTCAGGCCAGTTTCATGCGGGTTTTTGAACAGGTGTGGAAAAGGGGGAAAGCGTTGAATGTGCGGTTGTCTTCCTTGAACAGCATTCCCGGCAAAATGCGTTTGGCTCCCTATCAAGAACGATTCTGTATCGAGAAGGAAGTAAGGAATAATGAGGTATAATGTAAGGAGGAGCGTGTCATGACTTCGGTAATTCAAGCAACAGCGACCAGCCTGGAAGCCACTGTTACCTCCAAAGGCCAGGTGACGCTGCCCAAGAAGTTGCGGCAGTATCTTGGTATCGAGAGAGGGAGCCGGATACGGTTCAACATTCCAGCCACAGGAGCCGTAAAACTCGAACCAGTGCAGCACGATCTCGAAGACCTTTGGAAGATGGCCGATCAAGGAGGCAAGACCGGCGTCGTCATGACACTCGAAGAGATGGATGCGGCGAAGGCCCGGAGACAGTGGTAATGCCCTCGGCGGGGATGGTTGCAGCCGACACCAATGTGTGGGCCCGCGCTTACCTCAACGACGATCTGGCGCAGGCGCTAAAAGCGCGCGCTTCGTTGGCTGAAGCGCGTTCGGCGGGCGGAGTGTTTGTACCGCTTCTGGTGCTGGCAGAACTGTCGTGGGTGCTTCGCGGCAGATGGGACAGGGGACGGGTTCTGGAGGCAATCGAGAGCCTTCTGCAAACCAGAGGGGTGACCGTTGAGTCGTCAGCCGTTGCCCGTAAGGCGCTCGAATCCTGCCGAAAGAGTGCATCCGGGTTCGCCGACCACTTGATTGCGGAGATTGCGTTCGCGGCGGGCGCCGGCGAGGTCATCACTTTCGACAAAGCATTTGGACGCGTAGCCGGTGTTCGCCGTCTCAAGTAAGTGCATTCCCGAATCCTGTCGAATGTGCGTAGCCGCGAGATGATTCGGCGGCATTCCGGCCGATAAAGGCGGTTTGGATACCAGGCTGAAACTTTCGCATGGACGGTGATACGGGCACAAACATGAATGTCCCTTTTAGCCAACGACTAAAGCCTGTATTGGCGGATGAAGGCTCTGCCGTTTCTATTTCCAGATGCCCACTTCATAGTGGCGGAATCATGTCCATTCCAAAGATGAATACTTCCAAACATATTAGGCCGATGAAGATGTTCATCCCGATGCCAAACCAAAAGAGAAGCTTGCTGTCAGATCGTCTGAAGGTAAAAAAATTTCAACCCGATCTCGCCGGTGGACAAGCCTCTGATCGCGCTCCAAAGACAGAAGATGCCTGCTAGTAAGAAGAGGAGCCTGTCAACACCTGAATACCTTTTCATCGCAAGCACGGTGACACCTCTTGATACTGTCTCCCATCTTCTTTCAGTTAATCGAGGTCATTCTAGCTGGATTGTCGCCAATTCGGAAGTAACGCTGTGTTGATTGCGCCAAATGCAACCGCAGATCCTTCCTCGCGCCGCTCGTCAGGATGACAGAGAAAGCGAAGTCTGGATGACAGTGCAGGAACTTAAGTGCTGAGGAAATTTGAGGGTTGGCCGAGTAGTCGGCCAACCCTCAAAAACACATGTGTTCCAGACATTGTTCCAGCCAGGATTAATTGCCCAGTACAGCCCGATACCGCACCTTGTTCTTCTTCACCTTCTCGATGGCCTCATTGACTTTGGCCATGGGGAAGAGCTCGGTCTTGGCCTTGACGCCGTGGCGGGCGGCTACGTCGAGCATCTCGGCGATCTGGCGGGGGCTGCCAATGGGGCTGCCTATGACCGAGCGGCCGCCGGCGATGAGCGGGAATACCTGTAGCGAGGCCGGATTGGGCGGGATGCCGACAAAGCACAACTGGCCGGTGGGCCGCAGAGCCTGGATGTAGAGGTTCCAGTCCTGATCGGCGTTTGCCGTGTTGAGGATAAAGTCGAAGCGGCCGGCGGCATCCTTCAGGTTCTTGCTCTCACGGCTGTTGAGAAAGTGGTGCGCGCCCAGCTCGCGGGCCTCGGCTTCCTTGTCGGAGGAGGTAGAAAAAACGGTGATCTCGGCGCCGAATGCGCGGGCGAACTGAATGGCCATGTGTCCCAGGCCGCCGACTCCCACGATGCCCACGCGCGACGACGGGTTCACGCCGAACGAGCGGATCGGGTTGTAGACGGTGATGCCGCCGCAGAGCAGTGGGGCGGCGTTTTCGCTGTCGAGCGCGTCGGGAATGGGCAGCACAAAGCGCGAGTTGGCGCGAACGCGGTCGGCGTATCCGCCGTGGCGGTGGACGCAGGTGCCTTCGGACAGGGCGCAGAGGTTCTCAAGGCCCTGGGTGCACCACTCGCAGACTCCGCAGGAGTTCGACTGCCAGCCCAGACCCACGCGCTGGCCGACCTTGAGGTGCTTTACCTGCCTGCCCACGGCCGCAACTTCGCCGACGATCTCGTGGCCGGGAATGAAGGGGTACTGGCTGATGCCCCAGTCGTTCGAGATCAGGTGCAGATCGCTGTGGCAGATGCCGCAGTGGCTGATGGCGATCTCGACTTCGTAGGAACCGAGGTTTCCGGTCTCGTAGCGGAAGGAGAGAAGTTCGGCTCCTGCGGCGTGTGCTGCAAGTCCCTGTATTTGACCCATGATCGCGGGGGGCTCCTTGAAGGGGATTCTAGCGGTACGTTAAGGCGGGATGCCGGGGGCCCAAAGCTAGTTTGTCGTACTCTCTCTAGTTTACCGCGCTTCCGGACTGAATGTGGAGGGTGAGGATCTGTGAGCCTGAGACGACTCCTCCGGCAGAGGTGTCCGCGGCAAGCTCAACCGACTCTCCATTCATGCTTATACCCTGCGCGAAGCGAACGCCTTCCAGCCCGTTGGCTACCGAGAGCGGCAGCGAGGTGAGCGTGGAGCCGGCGACCGTAGCTTGCGGCTCGGGGGCGAGCAGGCTCACATAAACGCGATCGGCGCTGTGCCGGGAGCGGGCCGCCGCCAGCAGCGCATCCATGCCGGCCGCCGGGGCGTTCTGCTGGGGCTGCTGGAGGGTGCGGTCGAGCGTGCTTGCATCGGAGACGAGAATGCGGATTCCGCCGGGGCCGAAGCGCGGTGGCAGTTTGACGGGGATGCGGACGTTGCGCTCGGGCTGCTGCCAGGGGCGGAGGGTGGCCTCAACCACTACGGTGTCACCGGCGTGTACCAGGTTGCCGGAGACGATGCGTGCGCCGGCCAGTTCCAGCTGCATCCGCCGGGGAATCGTCTCGACAGCGATATCGATGCTGCGGATAGCGCCGCGGCGGGTGACGTTGGAGTAAAGGGCCGTGAACAACTGGCTGACCTGGAGAGCGGCTGCTATGGGCGCGGGCATCTGGCCGCCCGGCGTGGACCAGAAATCGAGCGGAGCCGAGGGGTAGCCCTCGATGCCGATGTTGCCGGTGAGGTGATAGCTGGCCTCGGCGACGGCGTCGTTAGACTGATTGAGCGAGTTATAGAGCACCACCATGACGGCTTGAGGCGTGAGTGAAGGCAGGTCGGCCATCTCGACGTTGATCTTTCGTGCCCCCTCGGGGCTGGAGATAGCCACATGCATGGGGATCATGCGCGCCTCTGCGCCGATCATCCCGCGGATGCCAGAGGCTCGGTCTTCAGTGAACGCGCCGACTGGTGCCCCGGTGTTGACGATCTTGAAGGAGTTCATTGGCGAGGCCAGGGTGGCGATGACCTCAGTAGTGGTCATGGGAAGCGAGACGGGTCCGGCCTGCAAAAAGGGATGGCCGCAGGCCAGCAACTGGCTGGGGTCGATGTATGTAATCGTGCAGGTGGCGGCGATCTCGACGTCACCGCGAACGACCTGGGCGCTGACTGCCGAGCCGGGCTTGAGTGTGGCCGCGGCGGATTGCATCTGGGCCGGACTGGAGTCCGAAGCGCCTGAGCCGCCGCCGGCGGAGACCGTAGCCAGGCTCGTTCCGGCCATCTGCTGCTGCCAAAGACGAACGGCATCGGCGGAGAAGCCGCTCATGACCAGCGGAGTCTCGATAGGCTCGAAGTTCGCCGGAGCATCGAGGGTAGATTCGACTGCGGTGGAGAGAGAAGTGGAGGCCGAGGCCGCTGGGGAGGGCAGGTCGCGCAATCCGAGCATCTGTTCAATGGGCGTGATGCCGGCGATGGGCTCCTTGCTGAACTGGCCGATGCGGTAGGCGAGCGAACCCAGCAGTTTGCCGTCAACATAGACCGGGCTGCCGCTCATGCCTTCAACCACGCCGGTGTATTCGGCTTTCGAGCCGTGCAGACGAGCGAGAATCATGTCCTGTCCGGGGCCGCGCGCGCCGCGCAGAAGGCCCAGGATCTCAACGTCCATGGGTTCCGGCTCCGTACCTTCAAATACGGTCCATGCCGTAGCCCTGAGGCCACGATGGACCTGGCTGAGCGGGAAGAAGTTTGTGGAGGCCGGGGGCTGCGCAGCGGCCGCGGCCGCCTGCTGCCCGGAGAGCTGGGCAGGCGTCGAGACCGGCAGCAGAAAGACAAAAAGCAGAAAAGACAGCCGCAAGCGGGTTCCCATCAGGCACGGTTTCACGTCTATAGAGTACAGCCGCGAGCGCTGCCCTATCTGTGTGCTTCCTGTATGCGGCGCGCGGAGCAGGGTGCGAATCCCGTATGCTGTTGAGCAAAGGGGTTGCCATGTTTAAGCCAGGCGTAGGTTTGTTCCGCTTCCGAGTCGCAGGTTTTTCTGCCCTGATTCTGGCGTTCGTGCTTGCCTTGGCGGCTCCCGGACTGGTCTGGTGCCAGACGCAGGGCCAGGGACAGCAGCCGCCCCAGACTACGCCCGACCTGGGCGGCCCAAGCGCCGATTCGGGCGCAATCGCCATACCGAAAAAGGCCCCCGTAGACAACGTGCCTCCGCCTCCGCCGGCCCCGGCAGAGCCCAAGATCAAGCTCCCCGAGGGGACGCCGGCATTTTCCATGCGCGTTGAGGTGCCTGAGGTCACGGTAGACGTGGGCGTGCTGCTCGAGAAGAACCACATGTTCGTCTCCGGCCTCAAGCCCGCGAACTTCCGCGTGTACGAGGATGGCGTGGAGCAGAAGATCGAGGGTTTCAAGCGCATCGATGCGCCGATCACCGCGTTGCTGCTCTGTGAGTTCGCATCCCGTGGCTGGGTCTTTCGCATGGATATGCTCAATGCGGCCTGGGCGTTTACCCAGCAACTGCGGCCCCAGGACTATATCGCCATGATGACCTTCGATCTGAACACGCATATTGTGAGCGACTTTACCCAGGACAAGCGTCAGATCGAGCAGGGCATCGGCCGTCTCAGCGCCGAATCCTATATGCCCATGGCGTTCTCTGAGACAAACATCTTCGACGCGCTCTCTGAGTCGCTCGACCGGGTGAGCCGCATCGAGGGACAGAAGTACATCGTGCTGATCGCCTCCGGCATTGACACCATGTCCAGGCTCACGCTCGACAAGATTCTTCAGAAGGTGAAGAACTCACAGGACATCACAATCTTCACTCTCTCGACCGGCGGGTTTATGGAAGCGATGGTCGGGGGCAGCGGCGGCATGATGGGCGGCATGCGCGACATGACCTACCTCCAGGCTGAAAACCAGATGCGCACCTTCTCGCAGATGACAGGCGGTATGCACTTCAACCCGCGCTTTACGGCGGAGCTTCCCGACGACATTCGGACGATCAACTCCAGCATCCGGTCCAAGTACGAGCTGATCTACCGGCCCAGCAACACCAAGCAGGACGGCAGCTGGCGCAAGCTGCGCGTGGTGCTGGTCGACGACGAGGGCCAGCCTCTGCGCATGCAGGATGAAAAGAAAAAGCAGCTCAAGTACGACATCATCGCCCGCGACGGCTATCGGGCCAGGCAGGAAGTGGAATAAGGCAGGATTGACTCTTAGCTTGCGAGGGGCCGCGCGGGCGGCCCCTCGCTGCGTCCGCACATAGAGACGCATTTTGCACCTGCCGCAATCATCCGTGACAACAGTCACGAACCTGCAATCGGGACAGGTCCATAATCCGCAGGCGAAGGAAGCTGGAAGCGACTCCCGGTATTGAAAATTCCACGGCCCTCGCTTACAGACTCCCGGATATCACGGAGGTGAGGGATGCAGTTCTCAGTGGTGATGTGGGTTGTTTGGGGTGTCCTTGTTCTCGCGTTCGCCATCACCAGGATCTACATGATGGGCCTGAGCCGCGATGAAGAGGACCAGATTTATCTGGACGAGGCATTCGAACAGGAAAAGCAGGCCCAGGCGGCAATTGTGTCGCGCATCGACAAGGTGCAGCCGATCCATCGGACGCTGCTCTGGCTGGTGGGCGCCATGACCGTTGTGGTGGTCGTCTACTACATAGTGGACATGGCAAGACAGTTTGCATAGCGCCACCGGACTGCAAGAAAAAGGGGCAGGAAAGCAAAGCTGCTTTCCTGCCCCTCTTTGCGTGGGGGACGGCGTGACTCATGTTTCACCGCCCGGTTGTGCCGGGCGATGACGGCCGAAGGCGTGTCCTAGCCCAGGAAGCCCAGTGTTTTGCAGATGTCGTAGATGTAGTAGACGACCACCACAACGGTCATGATGGCGACCAGCCAATAGGCGATCTTCAGGATAGGCTCTACCTTGTTGATCTTTTCAATGATCTCGGCCTGAGCTTGCTTCTCGTGATCGAAAGCCTCGTCCAGGTAGATCTGATCCTCCTCGTTTTTGCTGACGCTTTCACGGTAGAGGTGCAGCACAATAGCCACTACAACCAGGACGCCCCAAATCGACCACATCACGGATACAAACGACATACACCACCTCCACGGGCGATTGGCCATTTATCCTGCATCCGTCAGCCGGAAACCCGTTTGGCCAATCATCATAGCTCGATTCTGGTGCGTTTGTGTACCGGATTCTGATAAAAATGCGGGGCCGACCGGAAAGTAGTGCTCAATGGCTGAAACCATTGCGGAGAATCGGCATCCAAAATAGAGCCTCTACAGGGTTGTCTGCATGCCTGACGCGGGGTAGATTGATAGTAGCGCTATAGCGAATGGAGAAAACGATGGCCACAGCATCCGCAGTACCCCAGGAAGAAACAGTTAAGCAGCCGCCCATTACCCTGACCCCTCCGGCCATTGCCAAGGTGCGTGAGATTATGGCCACCCAGGACCCCCAGCCATCCGGACTGCGCATCGGCGTTGTCGGCGGAGGCTGCTCGGGCTTCCAGTACTCGATGGCCTTCGAGATGCAGAGCGGCATGATGGATAAGGTCTTCGAGTTCGGCGACCTCAAGGTCTTTGTCGACTCCACCTCGCTGATGTACCTCAAGGGCGCCACCGTGGACTATGTTGAGACCCTGGAAGCAGCCGGCTTCAAGTTCGATAACCCGCATGTGAAGTCCACCTGCGGTTGCGGCTCGTCGTTCAGCGCGTAAGCGCCATAGCGCACAGCGTTGAAAGGCCCGCGCCATTGGCGCGGGCCTTTCCTTGTTTGCAGTGAGCCGTTACTGCCTGGGCTGGGTGATCGTGGTCCCGGACCCGGTGCCAGTGCTCGAAGAACCGCCGGAACCCGAGCTGCCGCCGAAGAATCCGCTGTTCGAACCTGAACCGCTGGTTGGCAGGCCGCTTGAGCCGGTGTTGCCGCCGGTGATCTTCGGCTGGTCCTGGAGCGGGCTGTAGGTGAACTCCCACTCATTAAAGTGGTCCTTCTTTTTGTAAAGCAGAACCGATTGGCGGGTCGATGCCGGCGAGAAGCCGACGACGCCTGCTCCGCCGAAGGTCTGATTGGTGATGGAGCTGGAGCCGGAACTTGTTCCGGTGGTGGTTCCGGATGTGCCGGTGGAAGTTGTCGAACCGCTGCCCGTGCTGCCGGTTGTTCCCGAGCCGGTTCCGGTGGTGGGATTCTGGCCGGAGCCGGACGAACCAAAGGTGGAGCCGCCGGTGCCTGAGCCGGTGGTGGTCCCAGAGCCGGAGCCGAAGATCGAGCCGGAGCCGAAGGTGCTGCCGTTCTGGCCGCCGATTCCTGTGCCCGCCACGTTGCCGCCGCTGGGGCCGGTGCCGGAGATGGGCGTTGCCCCCGCTGCCAGCGCCTCTCCAAAGAAGCCCATCGCCAGCGGAGCCTTGTTCTGGCCGAAGAGTACCGGCTTCCAGTCGTCCTTGCCGGTGATGGGGTCCATGTAGCGCTTACGCAGGAAGCGGATGTTCTGGGTCTTGACCAGCGCGTCGATTGTGGGCGGATAGGCGCTGAACTTGCGGTAGTAGAGCTGCACGGCGCGCTTGTACTGCAAGCCGCGGTTCATGGTTTCCACTTCGCGGTCCCGCTGAATGGAACGGGCGACGATGGGCGCGGCGATCGATAGCGAGAGCGCAAGCAGAAACACAAGAAAGATGGCCGCGATCAGAATGTATCCGTCCTCTGACGGCTTTCTCTCGCGACCTCGGCTTGAATTTCTCATTCGCTAATCCGTAACTAACTCCGCCAGCAACGCTAACACCGCTAACTCCGCTGTCTTTAATACGCCTGCAACGGCAGAGTCTGCGTGTTGGTGTAGGAGAGATCTGTGACCTCGGCCCCGGTGGGCTTGATGCCGCCAATCTTGTAGCGGTGCTCGACGATGTCGCCGGTTCTGGCCATGTAGATGTTCTCGCCGTGCGAGAAGAAGGCCTGCATGGACTTGTCGGCCGCCTGCACGTAGCCAAAGTACTTGAGGTCGATGCCCGGCGGTTTAGGTGGCGGTGGGGGGCCGGCGGGAACTGCCGCTACCGGCGTAGAGTTGGGACGAGCCGAACTGAGCGGCGTGGGAATGGTCACAGGCGCCGACTCGGCGGAGAAGAGGTTGCGGCCCGCGCCGCTGTACTCAACCTCTTCGCTCTCGGAGAGACGGTCGAAGTGCAGAGTGGGGTCGATGTCTTCGTTGGTGAGCTTCTTTGCCTCAGGCCCGGTTGTTTGCGCGGCAGCAGCGGCGTTGCGGGTTGCAGCCGGCTGCGGCGCGGGACGCTTTGTCGCGGGAGTCGAGAAGTTGCTGTAAAGCTCAACGCCGCCCACAACGGCGATGATGGCAAAGAGCGCGATCACGATGTAGAGCTGCTTTTTATTTTCTGCACCGACTCGGATGGCCATGGCTACTTTTCGACCTCCGTGCCTGAGGCGGCGGTTGTGTCTGGAGCGGTATCCAGTGCGGCGTCTTCAGGCCTGAGCCACGTGGAGACGCGCAGCCGCAGGTTGACGAGGCCGCCAGACTGGCCGGTGAGCGCCATGCCGCGGATGATGAAAAACTCCGGATCGCGCTCGATCGAGTTGACGAAGCGCATGATCTCGGGATAACTGCCGCTGATGCCGGCGTCGAGCGAGACCTCGGTGAGGTAGGAACCGGCAGCGCCGTGCGTGTACTGAATGCGCGAGAGCCGCACGCCCGACTTTACCGCCAGCTCGCCGATGCGGCCTGCTATCGAGGAGTAGTTGGGCGGAACCCGCTTTGCATAAAAGCTGTGCATGGCGTCTCGGGTTGCCGAGACTTTTTTATCGAGTCCGCGCAAGGGCGCGGTCTGGGCTTCGAGCGCGGCCAGCTCGATCTGTTTTGAAGCAGCAGCCTGTCCGGCGTTGCGGTCGATGGCCGCCCAGTCTAGACCGACGCGCACGGCGAGCAGAACAGCCGAGATAAACACAAGCGCGAGTGCCGCGTAGTGCCAGGTAATGGGCGAAGCCAACTGTTCGCGCCAGGTGGAGCGTGTATCTTGATTCATCGCGCACCTCCCCGGACAGCAGGCTTTTCTTCGGAATGAGCGGGAGCCTTCTTTGCAGCCTTTCGCTCCTCCGCGGTGGGCGGGTTGTAATCGGCCACGATGTCGAAGTTAAAGCGATTGGAGACGCTCACCGGCTCCAGCCGCTGGTTGCTGCTGTTGGCGGACTCCTCGGCGTTCTCGCCAACGATGCGCGGCGCAAGAAATCGCTTGGACTTTTCCAGGTTGCGGACCAGATCCACACTGCGGTCTTGCGGCCCGACGATGCGAAGCCGCAGCGAGATATGTCCGTCCTTCTCGCGCACCGGCTCGATGGTGGTGACCTGAACGCCGGCGGGCAACACTCTTTCCAGGTCTTCCATGGCCAGCGTCCAGGAGAAGGATTTGTTGTCGAAGAGCTGGTTGAGCGCGGCGGCCTGCTTGAGCAGATCGGCGTTCTCGGGCAGCTGCATGGTGGTCAGATAGCCCTGCCGCTCATGCGTGAGCGCCGTAAGGCGGCCGTCGACAGAGTGGGCGCGGGCGCGGGCCGCCTCGGCGTTCTCATGAACAAAGTGCAGGCAGATCGTCAGGGCCAGACAGAGCAGGGCGAGCGCGGCGATGGCGATGCGCAGGCGCCGCAGCGTGGGCCCAAGATCGGCGTAGGGGCGCGTGGCCAGGTTGAGCGTAATCCTCATTGCGCCACCGCCTGATAGCCGTGAAGGCCGAGTGCGCCGGCAACAGCGGCGATGCTTGAACTGCCGAGGCCGGTAACCAGTCCGCTCTCAGGCGCGGCAACAAGATCGGCGACGGCCAGCGCAGGCTCGTCGAGCCAGCCGGCAAATTCGTTTATCGGCACATCGCCCGCATAGAAAAGCAGCTGCGCGCGCGCCTGCAGGTGATCTTCAAAGTAGGCGGAGGCCACGGCTATTCCGCGCTGAATCTCGGCGATGCGCTGGCGCGGGTTCTCGGGAAGATCTAGGGTGCGATAGAGCAGAAGGTCGTTGCCATTGACGATAGCCGTGGTCAGCGTCCGGCTGCTCAGCAAGGCAGCCATCGAAGCCTCCATCGTGTTCGTGGATTCGAGCGCGGCAAGGCTGGATGAGAGAACTGCGCCGGGCTCATATCCGGCGGCGCGAACGGCGGCCTCATACTCGGCCAGCACGGGGCCGGGCACAATGGCGGCCAGCACACGGCATTCGGTCTCGGTTTCGGAGAGGATCTGGTAGCTGACGCCTGCCACATCGGCGTCGAAGGGAACCATCTTGCGCAGCCGGAAACGAAGGATCGGAAGCGCCTCGGCGCGCTTGGCGGGAAGGGAATCGAAGTCGAGCGGGAAGACGCGGACCACAGTATCGGGCAGGATCAGAGTAACGGCATGCGTGCGCGGAGAGACCTGATCGAGTGCCGAGCGGATAGCGGCCGAGACCAGGTCGGGCCGGTGAAGATTGGTCTCGTCGATTGCGGGCGTGAGCGCTCCCGCGGGCAATCCGGTAAAGGCGAACAGCGGCGCGCCGGAGGCCGAAACCGAAGCCGCAAGCGCTCCCTCAGGCCGCAACTCTACTGCCGCGGGCGGGCGGCCCGCGCTCTGCGCTTTGATTGAAACTCTCTTCAAAATCGAACTCATTTCTATTCGATCACTTCCTTACCGTGACGCCTCGATAAAGGTTACCTTGTTGATCTCCTTGAGTGTGGTGACGCCGCGCCGGACCCGCTCCAGGGCCGACTCGCGCAGGAAGCTCATGCCCTCTTTCTGGGCCATCTTGCGCACCTCGGATGTGGGTCTCTTGTCGAGGATCAGCTCGCGGATGGGATCGGTAAGCTCAAGCAGTTCGTGGATCGCGGTACGGCCCCGGTAGCCGGTGCCGCCGCACTCCATGCAGCCCGTGCCCTCGCGGAAGGCGAAGCCACGCCACTGGGCGGGGTCGAGGCCGCTCGAATGCAGCATCTCGTCATCGTAGGTGACAGTATGGGCGCAGTGCTCGCAGATGGTGCGCACCAGCCGCTGCGCCAGAATGCAGTTGAGCGCGGAGACAAAGTTGTAGGCCTCGACGCCCATGTTGAGAAAGCGGCCCAGCACGTCCACCACGTTGTTGGCGTGGACGGTGGTAAACACCAGATGTCCGGTGAGCGCCGAGTTGATGGCGATCTGCGCCGTCTCCTGGTCGCGAATCTCGCCGACGAGAATCTTGTCCGGGTCGTGGCGCAAAATCGAGCGCAATCCGCGGGCGAAGGTGAGGCCCTTCTTCTCGTTGACCGGAATCTGGGTGATGCCGCGGATCTGGTACTCGACCGGATCCTCGATGGTGATGATCTTGTCTTCGTCGCTCTTGATCTCGTTGAGCGCGGCGTAGAGCGTGGTGGTCTTGCCCGAACCGGTGGGTCCGGTGACCAGCACCATGCCGTAGGGCTCGCGGATGTAGCGGCGGAAGCGCTTGAGGTCGTCGTCGGCAAAGCCCACCACGTCGAGCGTGAGGTTCTTGAACTTCTCGCTCATCGATTCTTTATCGAGCACGCGCAGCACGGCGTTTTCGCCGTAGATCGTCGGCATGATCGAGACGCGGAAGTCGATGAGGCGGTTCTTGTAGCGAACGCGGAAGCGGCCGTCCTGGGGCACGCGTTTTTCGGCGATGTCGAGTTCCGACATGATTTTGATGCGGCCCAGAATCGTGCCGTGATGCTCGCGTGCGATGGGCGCCATGGCGGCCTGCAATACGCCGTCGATGCGGTACTTGACGACGAGCGAGTCGTCGTTGGTCTCGATGTGAATGTCGGAGGCTCGCCGTTCTAGCGCGGTGAAGATCGTCGTGTCCACGAGCCGGATGATGGGACTGATGTCCTCGGCCTCGCTGGTCAGCTTCTCGATGGAGATGTTCTCGTCCGGGTTGTCGTCGCCGGTGAGAACGTCGAAGGTCAACCCCTCGCTGGCCTCGTCGAGTACGCGCTGGCTCTGCTCGGTCTTCTTGAGCAGGTCGGTGATCTCTGAAAGCATGGCCACGCGGGCGTAGATGCGTTTGCCGAGCAATCCGGCTATCTCATCGAGCACCATTAGGCGCGAGGGGTCGCTGACAGCGATAACCAACTCGTCGTCGTGTTGTTCGATGGGCACAAAGTTGTAGCGGAACATCAGTTCGACGGGAACCGTGCGCAGCAGATCGTGCTGAATCTTGAAGTTTTTCAGGTCCACGAACTCGGCGCGATACCGCGTGGCCAGAGCTTCGGCTTGCGCGCGTTCGTCGGCGGAGGTGAGGACGGGAAGTACGATGACCTGGGAGTCGGCCATGAGCGGTTAACCTCCTCCGACCGCGCCGGCCTGGCCAAGCGAGAAGATCGGCAGATAAAGCGAGATAAGTATGAAGACCACGACCACGCCCATAACGATGAGGATGGCCGGCTCGATAAGGTTGAGGGCGGCGGTGAGCGACATGGCCACCTCCTCCTCAAAGAACTCGGCTACGGAGTTGAGCATCTGCGGCAGCGCGCCGGTCTGCTCGCCCACGGTAATCATCTCGGTGGCCAGATCGGGGAATGCGCCGGTCTTGATGAGCGAGTCGGCCAGGCTCTTGCCTTCGCGCACGGTTACAACCGAAGAGAAAACGGCCTTCGAGACCTTGCGCGAGCCGATGGAGCGGGCCGCGGTCTCAAGCGACGGCACCAGCGGCAGACCGCCGGTGAGCAGCGTTGAAAGTGTGCGCGAGAACAGCGCCACCTGATACTTGGTCCAGATGCGCCCGAATACGGGCAGGCCGACGCGGACGCCGTCCACAAAGTCCCGGCCGCCTTCGGTGATAGAGAAGCGATAGAGCGCGAAGGCGAGGCAGGCGAAGAATAGTGTCAGCCAGAGAAAGTTGTGCTGGAGCCACTTGCCGAAGGAGAGCAGTCCCATGGTCATGGCCGGAAGTTGCGAGCCCATCTGGTCGTAGAGCACGGCGAACTGCGGCACCACGACAGCGAGCAGAAAGATCATGAGGCCCACGACCAGGGTGAGCAGCAGCGAGGGGTAGATGAGCGATGTGACCAGCTTCTTGCGAAAGGTCAGCGCCATCTTCTGGAAGCTGATGTAGCGGTCCAGCACTTCGGGCAGATTGCCGGAACGTTCGCCCGCGAGCATTGTGGTGGTGTGCATCAGCGGGAAGCTGCCCTGGGCCTCGAATGCGGCCGAGAGCGACTCGCCGGTCTTTACGCGTCCGGCCACGTCCTCAAGCTGCGCGGCAAAGACAGGGCTCTTCTGGATCTTGGCCAGCATCTGGATGGAGCTAAGGATGGGCAGACCGGCGCGGATGAGGGTGAGGAACTGCTGGTTGAAGATCAGAAACGGCTCGAGCTTGACCTTGCGCTTGCTGCTGCCGAAGCCGCCCCGCGCCTTGACGCTGAAGACGTGGTAGCCGGCGTGGATGAAGCGCGCGCGCAGTTCCTCGGCGGTGGCAGCGGTGTGCACCTGCTCTTGAACGCGGCCGCGCTCGTCGGCCAATTTGATAACGAACTCTGCCATAGCCGTTGCCGCCGTCCCCCCGGCGGGATACACATACCCCTTCCCAAGTGTAACTTCAATGGATAGACGCCCGAAGGGGCCGTACCGTTCGAGGCATTCCCGGGTTACCGGGGCAGCTTTGGCTGTATGCTGATCTCGGCAGTCCAGGAAGCCCTGGCCAAGAGCGAATCCGGGAGGATGGATCGAGTGCGAATCTGGAACAGCCCGATGCTGAAGCTCGCTTTATGCGCGTTTGACCGGCTATACGCCGGGACCGCAAGCCTTCTCAAAGGCCGTCGGCGGCTGGCGGGCGATCTCGCGGCTCTGGCGCTGGTCCTGGCGGGGCTTGCTGCCGCGATGCACACTGGCCGCAGCTTTGCAGCCTCGGCGGCAGAGGCGGTTACGCCTTATCCGCACGATCTGGCTCAGGTGAGCTTTGCCGTGGCCGGAGACGTGATCCCCCACGAAGCCGTGCGAAATGCGGCGACGGCTGCGGGCAAGGACGAAACCGGCTGGACGGCGCTGCTGACCAACGTCAGCGATGTCTTTCAGGGGGCCGACTTTGGCTTCGTGAATCTCGAAACGCCGGTTGCGCCCGAGCACTCGAAGGGAACCAAGGCGTTTTTGTTCGATGCGCCTCCTGCGCTGCCCACCGCGCTCAAGGCCAGCGGCATCAAGATGGTTCTGTTCGCCAACAATCACGCCATGGATCAGGGCTGGGCCGGGTTTGCTGAGACGAGAAAGCATCTCACCGAGATAGGGCTCGTCGACGTCGGCACTTCGGACGACGCGGCCACGGCCTTTCAGCCGGTGTTCGTTGAGGCGAACGGGATCAAGGTCGGTTGGCTCGGCATCACGCGCTGGCTTAACGGCGGACGCAACCCCGACAAAATCGATCAGCCGCACGTGAACTTCTTCCCCTATCCGCACGACTCGGGAGGCGCTTCTGGGGCAGACGAGGCCGCGTTGCTGGCCGCCGTAAAGGCCGCGCGCGAAAAATGCGATCTGCTGGTGGTCGCCATCCACTGGGGCGTCGAGTACGCCACCGCTCCCCGCGCCGAAGACGTAGACATCGCGCACAAGATGATGGAGGCCGGCGCTTCGGTGATCGTCGGCGGGCACCCGCATGTCTTGCAACAGGTTGAGACCTACCGCACCACGGACGGACGCGACACGTTGATCTATTACTCGCTCGGCAACTTTTTGTCGAACCAGTCGCGCACCTACGTCGAAGGCCTCATGCCTGACACGAACGGCGATCCACGCGACTCGATGATCGGACTGTTCTCGGCGGTCAAAAAGGACTACGGCCCCGGAGGCATCCGCGTCGAAGTGGGCCACGCAGGAATTCTGCCCGTCTGGGGCGAGAACAACCGCAACGAGATCGCCGCCGGACGCACAAAGATTCCGGTGATCGAGCCGGTGCTGATCGATCGCGAACTGCCCGCCTTGCAGGCGAGGATGGACGCGCTCAACAAAGCTGCCGAAGCGCCGGAAGGGCTCAACGCCGACGAGAAGAAGGAATTTGTGGACCTGACGAAGCGGATCAAGCTGCTGACCGACCGCCGCGCGCAGATTCTGGCCCGCACCGGCGACGAGTACGTGACCGCTCCGCCGAAAGTTCGCGCGAAGCCGTAACCGTTAATCTGTCTGCTTTGCCCGCTCCAGCTTTGAGGCATCGTAGCCCTTGGCCGCCAGACGGCCGGTGATCTCCGCATAGAGCTTGTCGTCGATCTTCGCGGTGCGGCTCAAGACCCACAGGTATTTGCGGCTGGGCTCGCCGATTACGGCGTACTCGTAGTTCTGGCCCAGCTCGATAATCCAGTAATCGCCGAAGAACGGCCAGAAGAACGTCACTTTGAGCTTCGAGCCGGTCTTCGAGTCAACCACCTTGGCCCAGCCGTTCGCTATCGAGGGCTTGCCTTCCTTGGTCGTGCATGTATTCGTCACGCCAATCTTGCCGTCGGGGCGGAGGGAATAAGTCGCAATAATGTCGCGGTCGCACTTGCGCTCAAAGATGGTCGGATACTTCGCAATCTCGTACCACCGCCCTGTGTACCGGTTCAGATCGACCTTGGCGACGGTCTCAAGCGGTGCTTGAGCCGATGCGGCTGCAACCATAGAAAACGCTCCAATCAAGGCGAGGCAAAGAGAAATAAGATTTCGTGTATGCATCAGGGAACTCCATTTTCAAATCATTGTGCAGGCCTCTACGCGGCAGGGAATAGCTGCATAACGCTTGTTCTCGGGGAAGTGGGAATCGCAGGCTGCCCACCTCTAGTCTTTCTTTTGCCACATCATCTGCACTAAGTTTTACCACTTGTCCAGCGAAGCCGCTGTCGTAAAGGGATCGTGGGGCCCTGTTCGCGCATCGAATCTACATGAGCGAATCGGCTTCCCCTGCCCTGAATCAGCTTGCAAACTCCGCTTCCACCTATCTGCGCTCGGCCGCGCACCAGCCGGTTGACTGGCTCCCCTGGAGCGAGGCGGCCTTTGCGCGCGCGCAGGCTGAAGACAAGCCCATCCTGCTCGACATTGGAGCCGTGTGGTGCCACTGGTGCCACGTGATGGACGGCGAGAGCTACGAGGACCCAGCCGTCGCCGAAGTCATCAACCGGCACTTTGTTGCTGTAAAGGTAGATCGCGACGAACGGCCCGACGTGGACTCCCGTTACCAGGCGGCTGTGCAGGCCATCAGCGGGCAGGGCGGCTGGCCGCTCACGGGATTTCTCTCTTCCGACGGCAGACCCTTCTACGGCACAACCTACATCCCCCGCGACGAACGCTACGGCAGGGCTGGAATCATTCGGGTTCTTGAGTCGATGGCTCAGGTGTGGCGCGAGCGGCGCACCGAGGCACTCAATGCCGCGGCCAGCGTCATGGCAGCCATCGAGAACAACGAAAACGTCTCGGGCCGCCAGGGGGAACTCTCTCGTGGGCTCATCGACAAGATCATTGCGAGCATCGTGGCGCAGTTCGATCCCCATCACGGCGGCTTTGGCGCGCAGCCAAAGTTCCCTCATCCGGGGGCGCTCGATCTGCTGCTTGCAGCCGCTGCGCGAGGGAATGAGAAAGCCCGCGAAGCCTTCACCGTGACGCTTGAGAAGATGGCGGCGGGCGGAGTCTACGACCAGCTGGCCGGAGGCTTTCACAGATATTCCGTGGATGAGCGCTGGGTCGTGCCGCACTTCGAGAAGATGCTCTACGACAACACCGAGCTGCTGCGCAACTACGTTCATGGCTATCAGGCCCTCGGCAACGAGGAGTTTCTCCGCACGGCGCGCGAGATCGTCGCCTGGCTCGACGGCGTGATGACGGATGGCGACCGCGGAGGCTTCTACGGCTCGCAGGACGCCGACGTGGGCCTCGATGACGACGGCGACTACTTCACCTGGACTGCGGACGAGGCACGGGCAGCGCTCGATCCCGATGAGTTCGAAGCTGCGGCGCTGTGGTGGGATATCGGCGCCGTGGGCGACATGCACCACAACCCCGCGAAGAATGTGCTGCATCGCAACTACACGATCGAGCAACTCGCCGAAAAGACCGGCAAGACCGTCGAACAGGCAAGCGCCGAAATTGCGAGCGCAAAGACGAAGTTGCTGGCGGCTCGGCTCGCCCGCCCCACACCGTTTATCGACCGCACGCTCTACACAAGCTGGAACGCGATGGCGGTGACGGCGTACTTCGAAGCCGCGCGAGCAGCAAATATCGCAGGGACTCAGGAGTTCGCTCTGCGCACGCTTGACCGCTTGCTCTACGAGGCGTGGGACGGCGAGCAGACGCTCGGCCATGTGATCGCGTATCCCGAAGGTGGCGCTCCGGCCGAGGTGGCTCCGGGCACGCTCGACGACTACGCCTTCACCATCCACGCCTGCATTGACGGCTGGCTGGCGTCTCAAGAGATGAAGTACTATCGCGCCGCGGTGAAGATCGCCGATGCGATGATCGCGCGCTTCTATGACCGCACCGCGTGCGCGTTTCTTGATTCGGCGATTGATGGCGGCTCGCGTCTTGGCGTTCTGGCGGCGAAGCGCAAGCCGCTTCAGGATGTGCCAACGCCCGCCGGCAACCCCACAGGGGCTTCCGCCCTTTTGCGCCTTGGACATCTGAGTGGGCGAGCCGACTACAGCGAGATCGCCGAGGACACCCTCGCCTCCTTCGCGGGAATCGCGGGGCAATATAGGCTGCACGCAGGCAGCTATGCACTCGCCGTCGAGCGTCTGCTGGGCGAGTCGGTGCAGATCGTAGTAGTAGGCTCGGGCGATGCTGCCAGTCAGTTGCAATCCGCGGCCGAAAAGGGCTTCTCCGTGAGTAAAACCGTGATTCGCGTTTCTCCAGCGCAACTTGTACCCGGCGCAGTGCCCGAGGCACTTGCCGAGACTCTGCTCAATGCGCCAAAGCCTGCCGGAGCAGATGCGTGGGCGCTGGTCTGCAAGGGACACACATGCCTGCCGCCTATTGCGGATGCGGCGGCATTAGCCGAGACGCTTTCATGCGGAAACTAGGCCTCTTACCGCTTGAATGTGTACCAAACTGGGTGCCCCAAGTCTTGATTTTGAGACCTGGGATTGCAAGAACTCAACGAACCAATTCACACGGTCAGAGAACGAGCCAACGATTTGGCATTTTCTACTGAGCGGCAAACGGATTTTGCTCAGCAGGCTTCTCGGCTGTGGCGTCGCTCACCGTTTTATCTTCGCTCTCGCTATTCGGAAGCGAAGTCAAGCTATTCATGCCGTAGACCCGCAGCGGATCGCCGGGCAGAATGCCGCGCTGCTCGAGCGCCAGCCGCACCCGCCGCTGAAACTCGCGCATTGGCGCGTACTGTTTTGTCGGCCGCGTTTTGAAGACCACGGTAAAGATCAACTGCGAGCCCTTCACCGCATCTACGCCCAGCACCTTCGGGTCTTCTTTGAAGACCTCGCGGAAGGCCTCGAGACCGCGCACCTCGGCAGCGATCTCATTGAGCAGCGCTGCCACCTCATCGGGGTTGGCCGTGTAATCGACGCTTACGTGAATGGTCGCCAGCGAGAAGTCCGCGCTCAGGTTGCCTACCGTGCCGATCTGCGAGTTGGGAATCACGTAGAGGGTTCCGTCGATGGTGTCGCGCAGGGTCGTCTTGCGCAATGTCATCGTCTCCACTACACCCGTCACGCCCGCCGCCTTGATGGTGTCGCCCACGCTGAACTGGCCTTCGACCAGAATCAGAATGCCGTTGAACATGTCTTTTACGATCGTTTGCGCGGCCAGGCCTATGGCCACGCCGGCGATGCCCGCCGAGGTGAGCAGCGGCCCCAGGTTCATGCCCACGGCGGCCAGAATCTGCAAGCCCGCGATAACGGCGATGATCGTCAGTCCCGTGGCCCGGATGACTCCGGCCAGGGTGCGAACCTCTCGCAGCCGCATCGGTCCGGCGCCGTGGGTCTCGGCCAGCCGCACCATGCGCCGCGTGATCATATGCAGCAGCTTCATGAGCAGCAGGGCGATGAGCACCACTGCGATCAGGTGCGGCATCCGTGTGCGCACAAACTCCTGGCTGTCGTCGATCCACTCGTCGAGCACACGGCCCATGAAACGGCCTTCCTGAAAGATCCCCCATCGCAGGATTGCAAGCAGCGTCATACCAAAGCTCCTGTTACTAGACTAGACTGTTGGCAGGCGGTGAGAATCGACCTGTTCCTTTCCCGGCGCTCCCTATTTCCCCGTGGGAGGTTGAACGATGCATCCAGCAACTGAAAAGAGTACAAGATGGCGCAGCCTGCTGGCATGTGCTGTGTTTCTGCCCTGCGTGGCCGCATGGGCGCAGCAGGCGGCTGCTCCAGCCCCCGCGCAGTCCGTTCAGCCCGCACCGGCGCAGACAGCGCCGATACCCGCGCCGCCTACTCCAGCCGACGCGGGAACAGACAAAACCCGCCAGCAGATCAACAACCAGGTGGCGGAAATGGTGGCGATGTCTCTGGCATTAAAATCCGAGGTCGGCAAGTCCACCAAGGACGAGCTGTCGGTCGCGGTCATTCGCAAAGCTGCCCAGATCGAGGCACTGGCGCGCCGGCTGCGCGCTCAGATTCAGCCCTCCGTTCCGAGCGGGAAGTGAGCGTGGGCGTGAGCTGGTTTGAGAGAAGAATTTCGCGGCGCGCGGCGTGGCGGAGCAGCTGCCGCCGGGCGTTGCCGCTGCTGCCGGCTTTGGTTGTGCTGTTTGCCCTGGCAGGCAGACAGCTTCCGGCGCAAACCTCCGGAACAGTATCTTCGCAGTCGCTTTCCTCTGTTTTTGACGACGACCCATTTGACCGGACGAACCGGCGACAGGAGCCCGACCCCGTGCTGGCGCAGGCCATGAAGAAGCAGATACGGGCGCTGAACGTGCAACGCCAGAAGCGGATCGTTGCCGACACCGACCGGTTGGTGAAGTTGGTCGCCGACCTGAACGCCGGGATTAACAGCCGTGAACCGAGCCGGCTCACCGCGGACGAGATGCAGCAACTCGCAGAGATCGAAAAGCTGGCCCGCTCGATCCGTGAGAAGATGACGACGCAGGTAGCGCCACCCATGCCTACCGACGAGCCAAGACTATTTCAGCGGCGCTCGTACTAGCGGTTCATGCTGGCGAATCTCCCTGAGTCCGGAGCGCCTCGAGCGCATCAAATTATTGAGTTTGTGCAGACCTGCGGATTGGTAAAATCAGTGAGCAGGGTTCCAGATCGAGGACATACCACCTGGCTGGCTTCCCGTCCTTCTTCGGATCGCCCCAATCGAGGTCGCCGCTCACAGGCGGGCCGCGCCAAGGCGCGCGGAGTTTCTGCGCAGCGGATATTTAGGAGTGGATGGAATGAAAGTGGCGGTTCGCAGTGAGGCCGCGCGGCGCGGCGGCGTGAGCGATTCAAGGCTGGTGGAGATCTACCGGCTCATGTTCCTCTCCCGCACCCTGGACGACCGCGAACGAATGCTCAAGCGCCAGCGCAAGATATTCTTCCAGCTCTCCGGCGCCGGCCACGAGGCCTTGCAGGTGGGCGCGGCGCTGGCTCTCAAGCCCGGCTACGACTGGTTCTTCCCCTACTATCGTGACCGCGCGCTGTGTCTGGCGCTCGGGCTCACTCCCTACGAGATGCTTTTGCAGGCGGTGGGCTCGTCCGAAGACCAGATGAGCGGCGGCCGACAGATGCCGACCCACTGGAGCAGCCGCAAACTGCACATCGTCTCGCCGTCTTCTGTGACCGGTACGCAACTGCTGCACGCCGTCGGATGCGCCGAGGCGGGCCGTTACTTCGCGAAATATCCTGAAGCGGCCGAGAAGCACGACGGCGACTATCGCCAGTTCCGCCCGGTAGATTTCCAGGGCGATGAGGTGTCGCTTGCCACTATCGGCGAGGGCTCCACCTCGCAGGGCGAGTTCTGGGAGGCACTGAACACGGCCTCGAACCAGAAGCTGCCGGTGATCTTCCTCATCGAAGACAACGGCTACGCGATCTCGACGCCGGTTGAAGTCAACACTCCCGGTGGAAACATCTCGCGGCTGGTCGAAAACTTTCCCAACTTTTATTTCGCCGAGGTGGATGGCACCGATCCGGTGGAGGTGCTTGCTGCTGTAGAAGCTGCTGCCGCGCACTGCCGTGCGGGCCTGGGGCCTGCGTTCGTCCACGGCCACTGCATCCGGCCTTACTCGCACTCGGAGTCGGACGACGATAAGCTCTACCGCACCACCGCCGAGCGCGAAGCCGACCTGGCGCGAGATCCCATCCGGCTGATGCGGCTGCGACTGCTCGATGGCGGCGTTCTGAGTGAAGCGCAGCTAACGGAACTCGAACAGGGAATCGAGCACGAGGTCGCGGCGGCTGCCGAGCGCGCGCTTGTGGCTCCGCTGCCCAAGGTCGAGGAGATCGCAAAGCACGTCTATTCGGAAGATCTCAATCCCTGCACCGCCGCTTTCGCCACAGAAGAGGCCAAGCCCGAAGGTGCGGACCGCACCATGGTCGATCTCATCAACGCCTGCCTGCGCGACGAGATGCGCCGCGACCCGCGCATCGTGATCTTTGGCGAAGACGTTGCCGACGCCAGCCGCGCCGAGGTACTCGACGAGGTCAAGGGCAAGGGCGGGGTCTTCAAGCTCACCGCCGGATTGCAGCGGGAGTTTGGCTCGGACCGTGTCTTCAACTCGCCGCTTGCCGAGGCCAACATCGTGGGCCGCGCCATTGGAATGGCCGCCCGTGGCATGAAGCCCGTTCCGGAGATTCAGTTCTTCGATTACATCTGGCCGGCGATGCAGCAGCTCCGCAACGAGGCGGCGCTGCTTCGCTGGCGCTCGTTCGGCGGATGGGCCTCACCGCTGGTGCTGCGCGTGCCTATCGGCGGCTATCTGGTCGGCGGTTCCATATACCACTCGCAGTCGGGCGAGAGCATCTTTACGCACATCCCCGGCCTGCGCGTCGTCTTCCCGTCGAACGCGCTGGATGCCAACGGCCTGCTGCGTACAGCGCTGCGCTCCGACGATCCGGTGCTGTTTCTCGAACACAAACGGCTCTATCGCGAGACGTATGGCCGCGCGCCCTATCCGGGGCCGGATTTCGCCATCCCCTTCGGCAAGGCGAAGATCGTACGTTCGGGCAAGGACACGACGTTGATCACTTACGGCGCAGTGGTGCCCCGCGCCTTGCAGGCCGCCGAAATGGCCCGGCGCAAGCACGAGATCGATGTCGAAGTGATCGACCTGCGCACGCTCAACCCCTACGACTGGGATACCATTGCCGCCTCGGTGCGCAAGACCAGCCGCGTACTCGTGGCCTACGAGGACATGCTCAGCTGGGGCTACGGCGCAGAGATTGCGGCGCGCATCGCCGATGAGCTATTCGAGGATCTCGATGCGCCGGTGCGCCGCGTAGCGGCCATGGATACGTTCGTTGCCTACCAGCCCGCGCTCGAAGACGAGATACTGCCCCAGCCGGAGCGGATTCTGAAGGCGATTGTGTCTTTGAAGGGCTTCTAGCTTAACCGAGTGCGGCAAAGAATCAGGCCGTCCGCAATGCGGACGGCCTTTGCATTGGACTTTGCGAGCTATTAGCGCCGGCTGTTCAGCTTCGACAGCAGCCGCAGCATCTCAAGATACAGCCACACCAGCGTGACCATGATGCCGAAGGCCGAGTACCACTCCATGTACTTGGGCGCGCCCGCGGCCGCACCCTGCTCGATGAAGTTGAAGTCGAGGACGAGATTCAGCGCGGCGATGGCGACGACGAACAGGCTGAAGCCGATGCCGACGATTCCTGACCCGTAGACGCTCATGAAGAACGGAATGTGGAAGAAGCCCAGAATCATCTGCGCGAAGTAGAAGAGGCAGATGCCGCCGGTAGCGGCGGTGACACCGAGCATAAAGCCGCGGGTGACACGGATGATGCGGGCCTTGTAGAGGAACAGCATCACAAACAAGGTCGCGAAGGTGAGGCCCACGGCCTGGAATGCGATGCCCGGATAACGCTGGTTGAAGATGGCCGAGATGCCGCCGAGAAACAGACCCTCAAGCAGGGCATAAATGGGCGCGGTGATGGGGGACCACTCGCGCTTGAAGGTCGTAACGATGGCTACGACGAAGCCGCCGAATACGCCCAGCATCAGCCGTCCGGAGACGGCGCTCGGATCGAGCGTCAGCGCGTAGTCATGCCAGGTCCATGCGGCGGTGGCCAGCACGCAGAGCAGCAGGAGGGCGGTCTTGTTCACGGTTCCAGCCAGCGTCATGCGGTCGGCGGCATCGATCGTGTATCCGCCGCCGAACCCTGTGCGCGCGGCGTCGCGATAGATGTTCTCGTTCAGAGCTGGATTCGAAGTCTTGAACAGTGCCATTTGATCTCCACGGGGCGCTTTTGTCAGTGGAGCGGGGAAGCGCGCCCGTCTCTTCCATTGTATAGACGCGCCAGATGGGCCGCAGGGTGCGGGAAACAGACGCAATACTGTAGGCTTTATTTGTAGCTCTCTGTTTTGAAGGACTTCACCGCGTGGCAAAATCGCTTTCCCCTTCGCGTCCCTTTCATTATCCGCAGCCGGGTGAAGCGCTCTATTGCGGCACGGTTTCTATCGAGAAACTTGCTAGGCGTCACGGGACGCCACTGTACGTCTACTCGGCCGATCAGATCGTCGAGCGGCTGAAGCTGTTTCAAAGCGCGCTTGCCGGCCGCGAGCATCTGGTTTGTTATGCGGTGAAGGCCAACTCCTCGCTGGCGATTCTCAAACTTCTTGCCGGCCACGGCGCCGGGTTCGACATCGTCTCCGGTGGCGAGTTGGAGCGAGTGCTGGCGGCTGCTCCCGAGGCGGCTGGACGCGTTGTATTTTCCGGCGCGGGCAAGACCGCGGCAGAGATCGACCTGGCGCTTGAGGCCGACATCCTCGAGTTCAACGCCGAGAGCGAAGCCGAGCTGGAACTGATCGCATCCCGGGCGCGTCGCATGAAGAAGCGGGCGCGCTTCGCGCTGCGCGTCAATCCCGACGTCTTTGCAGAGACGCATCCGTATATCTCCACCGGACTCACCGAGCACAAGTTTGGCGTGGAGATCGGCAAGGCCGCGGCTATCTACAAGCGCGTGGCATCGAATCGCTGGCTTGAGCCGCATGGCGTGAGCGTTCACATCGGCTCGCAGATCCGCTCGTCGGCGCCCTTTGGCGGGGCGGCGGAGCGGGTTTACAAACTTGTGAAGCAGTTGAAGCGTGCAGGGATCGAGCTGCGCAATCTGGATGCGGGCGGCGGCCTCGGCATCGAGTACCACGCAGCGCCGTTCGACGCCGCGGCCAAGGTAGCGGAGTGGGCCAAGGCTGTTACGTGTGCCATTGATGGCTTCGAGGGCCGTCTCCTGCTTGAGCCGGGCCGCTTCCTGGTGGCGAACGCTGGCGCGCTGCTGGCTCGGGTGCTCTACGTCAAACGCAACGGCAGCAAGACCTTCGTGATCACAGACGGGGCTATGAACGACCTGATCCGGCCGGCCCTCTACGAGGCGCATCACGAGATTGTTCCGGTGCGTCCCCGCGCGGGCAAGCCCAAGGTAGTAGACGTGGTGGGGCCGATCTGCGAGTCTGGGGACTTCTTCGCCCACGACCGTGCTCTGCCGCCGCTCGAGCCGGGCGATCTTGTGGCTATCCTCGATGCGGGCGCCTATGGGATGGCGCAGAGCTCGAACTACAACACGCGCTTGCGGCCGGCCGAGGTGCTGGTAGAGGCTGGGAAGCCGCGGCTGATTCGCAGGCGCGAGACGATAGCGGACCTGCTGGGTCCTGAGATCGCATAAAGTTACCTTGTAACCCCTTGGTAACCAACCTGTAACCGATTCTTGCTATGGCAGTGCGGGCCGAGTCGTCCTACGATTCCTTTATGCAGGGAATCACAGAGATGCCAGACTTTACGTTTCAACCTCCTGTATCCCAGCCCAGGCCGGGGTGGCCCCAGATGGAGGCGGACTCATTGAATCTACTTCAGAACTTCAACTCGGTTGAGCAGCGCCGGATTCTGGACGCGCTGCCTGTATTTGTGTTTTTGGAGAGCGCAGGCACGATTGTGTTTGCCAACGCCGAGGCACGTCAACTGCTGGGCTACACAGAGGAGCAGTGGACACCGAAGGCGGTGGAAGACGTGCTGTGGGGCCTGATGCCCGGCACTGCCGAGCCGCAGACGCTGCTGACGGGCACGCAAAAGGGAAGCCCCTTCCATGCCACTGTACCTGCTGCCAACGGTCGCCTGGTTCCCGTTGAGGGAACCTACAGCCCGGTAGACTCCGACCGGCGCGAGGCGGTGATCGTGGCCCACCCGGGCGGACGTGAGCGTGCGCCCAAGACGCGACTGATGGACGACGTGCTGTCGAGCTTGCCCGAGGCGGTAGCGATCGAGCATGGCGACCATATTTTGTATAGCAACCCGGCCTTTACGCGGATGTTCGGTTACACGGCCGAGGAGGCGGGCGGCGGTAGCCTTCGCCATCTGATCGTTCCCGAGACCCGATTTCACGAGCACTTCTCCATGCTGAAGGCCGTCGATGAGCGTGGCGCCGCTACTGCGGAGACAGTGCGTTCAGGCAAATCGGGCGAGCTGCTTGATGTAAGCCTTCAGATCTCTCACTTGCTGGTCGACGGCGCAAGGGTTGGCTATGTGTACAGCTTTCGTGAGGTAGGCGAGAGGCGTGAGACCGAGGCAAAGCTCGAGCACGACGCGATGCACGACGCGCTTACCGGGCTGTCGAACCGGATGTTGTTTCAAGACAGGCTGGCGCTGGCGCTCAGCCGGCGAGAGCGTCGTCCCGACCTGAGCTGCGGCGTGTTGTACATCGATCTGGACCACTTCAAGGAAATCAACGATGCGCTGGGCCACGCGGCCGGAGACATTCTGCTTCAGTCGGTGTCGGAGCGAATGGTTTCGGCGCTGCGTCCGCACGACACCGCGGCGCGCCTGGGTGGAGACGAGTTCGCGGTACTGGTCGACGGCATTACTACCATCGCCGACCTTGAGGTTGTGGGCAGGCGGGTATTAACCGAGTTGCTGAAGCCGTATGAGATCTACGGGCACACCATTCATTCCGGGGCCAGTATCGGCGCGGCGCTTTGCGGAGAGCATCACAAAACCGCCGAGGGGTTGATCCGCGACGCCGACTTTGCCATGTACCGGGCAAAGCAGGACGGCGGCGCGCGCCTGGAGTTCTTTGACCGGCATGTGGAAGTTTGCGTGAACAGCAAGCAGGAGCGGGAGAAGGAACTGCGCGCAATCATCGATCAGAAGCTGTACGAGTTTTGCTATGAGCCGGTCTATCAGCTCACCGATGGGACGCTTCTCGGCTTTGAGGCCTCGCTGTGCATGCGGCGGCAGGGCGGCGGAATGGAGGACTTCCGAGAGTTCATGCAGGTGGCCGAGGAGACAGGGCTGTCGATCAGGCTGGCGCGCGAGACGCTGGAAATGGCCTGCCATCAGCTGCGGAACTGGGCCGAACAACTGCCCCGCAACAACTTTTTTGTAAGTGTGAATCTGACCTCGCGGCAGTTCCATCACGCCGATCTGGTCTCGCATCTCAGCCGGTGCCTGGCAGAGAGCGGCGCCGATCCGTCGCGGCTGGTGCTGGAGATTGCCGAAAGCGCCGTGAACGAGGAGCCGGATGCTGCCGTGGCGGTGCTGCAACGGATCGCCGATTGCGGCGTGAGTGTGGCGCTGGATGACTTTGGCAGCAATCTTGCGCCGCTGAATCATCTGCTGCGGCTGCCCTTTTCCATCCTGAAGCTGGACGGAAAGCTGAGCGCGGCGGCCTGCGCTGCGGGCCGGCAGAATGCGCTTCTGGATCTCATGTTTCAATTTGGCCAGTCCTCCGGCATCTTGGTTGTGGCGCAGGGCATCGAATCCCACGAACAACTGGACGCGCTCCTTAAGATGGGGTGCATAGCCGGCCAGGGACTGATGATATCTTCGCCGCTGGATGCGGCACAGGCGCAATCGCTGGCGCAAGTGCGATCCAAACAGGTCGACCCTGAGAGCACCGTGAATTAGGGCGCGCAGGGGTAAAAGAGTGTAGGATGAGCGCATGGCGAACAAAGACACGCCAGTACGCGCATCCAAGCCTGCGGCCCAGTATCCTGCGATGAGCCCCGGTTCCGCGAAGGAACTGGTCATCGTGACCGGAATCTCCGGCGCCGGAAAGGCCACTGCCCTCAAGGTCTTTGAAGATCTTGGGTTTCGCTGCGTCGACAATCTGCCTCTGGAACTGATGCCGGAGTATGCCGCCCTGGTAAGCCAGTCGGCCTCCATGCATCGCACGGCGATCGTGGTTGACGTACGCGAAGGCGCCATTCTGGATAGGCTGCCCGAGATACTGAAAGATATCAAGGCGATGCTGCGCACCTGCGTCGTGTACTTCGACGCGCAGGACAGCGTGCTGGTAAGGCGCTACTCTGAGACGCGCCGGCCACACCCCCTGGGCCGCACAGAAACGGTCTGGCGCTCCATCGGTGAGGAACGTCAGCTCCTCGATCCGATCCGCAACCTGGCGGACATCCTGATCGATACCTCCGAGTTCAACGTGCATCAGCTGCGCGCCAATATCCAGGCCCGCTTCAGCCATGAGGAGGGTGTTGGTCCGCTGCTCATCTCATGCCAGAGCTTCGGCTTCAAGAACGGCGTGCCGCTGGATGCCGACATGGTCTTCGACGCGCGCTTCCTGCCGAATCCGCATTTTTTGCAGGAATACCGGCACAAGACAGGTCTCGATCCCGCCGTCGCCGGTTACGTGAAGGGATTCCCCGAGACCGGAGAGTTTCTCAACCGTGTCACGGATATGCTGCTCTATCTGCTGCCGCGGTATGTTGAAGAGGGCAAGAGCTACTTGACGGTGGCCTTCGGCTGCACCGGTGGCCAGCATCGCAGTGTCATGATGGCCGAAGAGATGTCACGGCGGCTGAAAGAGTCCGGCTATCCGGTCAAGACCATTCACCGCGATATGCCCAGATAGCGGTTCCTGCTATCGCTTCACACCTCAGGACTCGAATTGTTCGGTGGGAATGCCGCTCTGTGGCGGAAGGATACCCAACTCTGTGTAAATAGGCCGGACGACCCTGCGGACAGCCGGCAGGCGCGAGAAGAACCATAGCGCGCCCAGAATCACCACGCAGCCGTTTATCATAACGGTCCACTGCGTGCCGGTCAGGGGCATGCCCGTCCTGATCCACAGTGGAGTCGTCGGGATGGCGTGGGCCACGGTTCCTGCCAGCAGGGCGCCGAAGGGCGTAACGCCGATAAAGGCCATCGTGTAGTAGCTCATCACCCGACCGCGCATATTCTCGCTTACAAGCGTTTGCAAGACGGTGTTGCTGCTGGCCATGCATGCCATCATGCCCAGTCCAGCGAAGTAGACGCCGACGAGCGAGAGCCAGAATACGTGCGAGAGGCCGAAGACGATGAGTCCGCCACCGCAGACCGATGCCCATATGGGAATGTTGCTGATCAGGCCGCGGACCGACTCGCGCGACGCCAGCATGAGAGCGGCGGTGAGCGCCCCGAGACCACTGCCGGCCATCAGGAAGCCGAGCGTGTGCGGGCCGCCGTGGAGCACCTGCGCCGCGAAGATGGGCATCAGCACCATATAGGGGTAGCCCATGAGGCTGTTGAGCGCGAACAGCGTGAGGATGGTTCGCACCGGCAGGAATCCGGTGATGTAAGTCCAGCCCTCGCGCAGGGCGGCGAAAACCGACGCATGTTTGCTCACGGGCGGCTCGATGGCGATGCGCATCATCAGCAGCGACGCGATGACAAACAGATAACTGACGCCGTCGATGAAGAAGCACCATCCCTCGCCGGTGACGGCGATCATCATGCCGGCGATGGAGGGGCCGATGAGACGAGCCGTGGTCACCATCGAGGAGTTAATAGCGATGCCCTTGGCCAGATCGGCCTTGTCATCGACCATCTGCACGACGAAGGACTGGCGCGCCGGCAGGTCAAAGGAATTGACGATGCCCTGAAGGACGTTGAGAGCGATGATCCAGGGAATATTGATGGTTCCGGTCAGAGTGAGCGTTGCCAGCATGAAAGCCTGCAAACAGCACAGAGCCTGGGTCCAGAGGAGAACCTTGTGCCTGCTGAGCCGGTCAAGCCAGACGCCGGCGATGGGCGCGAAGATCAGTGAGGGGACCTGGCCGAGAAAGGTGACTGTGCCGAGCAGCAATGGCGATTTGGTGAGCTTGTAGACCAGCCAGGCACTGGCGACGCGGGTGATCCAGGTGCCGATGACCGAGATACTCTGGCCCATGAAGTAGAGCCGGTAGTTACGGTGGCGCAGCACGCGCCAGGGGTTCGATACCCCCGGCCCCTTGCGGCGCGGTCCCGGGCCGGTAGCGTTCTGATCTTGAAGAGAAATCGGGGAAGTTCCGGCACGAGCCATGACTATAGAATGCCGCGTTTGAGCGGCTCAGGGCAATCGTTGTGTGGGATTTCCAGTTTGCTGAGGGTTCTAGTGTGTATCTCGATACACCCTAGTCACTCCCGGGTCTCTCGGCCGCTGCGGGCGAGGTCCGGGAGTGAGAGGAGCAGGAAGAATCTATTGATTCCGGTCGTAAGTGCCGGGGGCGGGCTTGGCCTTGATCTGCTCGGGCGTGGGCAGATCGGCCGCATTCCATCCGCCGCCCAGGGCCTGCACAAGCTGCACCGAGGCCACCATGGCTGAAATTCTCTGCGCGTTGAGGGCCGACTGCGCTGTGAGCAGCGTGTTCTGCGCGACCATTACGTTCAGGTATGGATCGAGGCCGATGTCGTAGCGGTCGGTCTCAATGTCCAGATACTCCTGGGCCGATTTGACCGCATCCTGCTGGCGCTCGATCTCCTCGGTATAGATGCGGGTGTTGGACATATAGTCCTCGACCTGCTGGAAGGCGGTGAGCACGCTCTGCCGGTAGGTGGCAAGATCCGCGTTGTAGATGGCCGTGTATTGGTGAAGCTGGGCCTTGTAGAGGCCGTGGTTAAATATGGTTTCCGCCACCTGCGGACCGATAGCCCAGGTGCGGCTGGGCCACTCGAAGAGCTTGCTGCCGAGCGCCGATTGCAGGCTCCCGGAGGCCGTCAAAGTGATGTTGGGGAAGAAGGCCGCGTAGCCGATGCCGATGGTGGCGTTGTCTGCGGCCACCTTGCGCTCGGCGGCGGCAACGTCGGGACGGCGTTCGACAAGCTGAGCCGGGACGCCGGTGGGGATGGGAGGCGGCACAAAGGTGGCTGCGCGCACGGGTACGGTGAAGTCGCTTGCCACCTTGCCCAGGAGCATGGCCATGGCGTGTTCGTACTGATTGCGCAGCAGGCCCACGGCGGTGGCCTGGGCTTTTGCTGTGTTGAGCGTAGTGCGTGCCTGGGCGACCGCCACGTAGGTGCCGATGCCGGTATCGTACTGAGACTGGGCGTAGTCCAGCAGCTTCTGGTCGGCGGCGACGGTGCCGTCGAGAATCTTCTGAAGGTTATCCTGTCCGCGGATCTCAAAGTAGAACTGGGCGAGCTGGGACTGCTGGAGAAGCTTCACGTTTTCGAGGTTGGCGGCGCTCACCTGGGCGTTAGAGGTTGCGTTTTCAACCTGGCTGCGCACCTTGCCCCAGAAGTCGGGGGCCCAGGAGACCGAGATGGGCAGGTTCCAGATCGAGGTGGCGTTTCCAGTGTTCGTGGTGGAGGAAACCTTCTGGTTTGACGAGGTGCGGGCACGGTTCCAAGTGTCGTTGGTGGTGATGGTGGGCCAGAACTGCGCACGCGCCTGGGTGACGACGGCTTCGGCGGCGATGAAGTTCTCGTAAGCCACTCGGATGCTCAGGTTGTTGGCAGTGAGCTGTTCTTCCAGAGTATTCAGCTCGGGCTCTTTATAGACCTCCCACCACTTGCCGCGCAGCATGGCGTCGGACGGGTTGGCGGGCTTCCAGCCGGAGGCGTCCTCGGCGTTGAGCGTGTTGCCTTTGTAGCTCGATGCGCTGATGGCCGGGGGGGCGGGCTTCTGGTACTTGGGGCCCATGCGGCAGCCGGACGCCAGGACGAGCGCCAGGGTTGCGCCTGCGAGCATTGCCAATCGGGTTTGGGCGGTTCGATCCATCATGCTGAGCGGTTCCTTTTACGACGTAGCTTGTTCGGGCGCGGCGGTCAGTACGTCGCGGGATTTTTCGAGCGGGCGGCGGCGCAGGCGGTCCATGGTCAGATAGACAACCGGCGTGGTGTAGAGAGTGAGAAGCTGGCTGAGCAGCAGTCCGCCCACGATGGTGATGCCCAGCGGACGGCGCAGTTCCGAGCCGGTGCCGGTGCCGAAGGCCAGCGGCAGCGCGCCGAACATGGCGGCCATTGTGGTCATCATGATGGGCCGGAAGCGCAGCATGCAGGCCTCGAAGATGGCCTCGCGCGTGGTCTTGCCCTCGTTGCGCTCCTGCTGGAGCGCGAAGTCGATCATCATGATGGCGTTTTTCATCACCAGGCCGATGAGCAGAATGATGCCGATGATCGAGATGACGTTGATCTCCATGCCGAAGATCTTGAGCGCCAGCATGGCTCCGACGCAGGCCGAAGGCAGCGTGGAGAGGATGGTGAGCGGATGGATGAGGCTTTCGTAGAGGATGCCGAGGACAATGAACACCGATAGCACCGCCGTGGCGATGAGCATCGGCTGCGAACTGAGCGACTTCTGATAAGCCTGCGCAGTGCCGGAGAAGGAGCCGCGGATGGAGGAAGGCATGCCCAGGTGCTCCTGCATGTCGTTGACCTCGCGCGTGGCATCGCTGAGTGAAAGGCCGTTGGCCAGGTTAAACGAGACGGTGGCCGATGGGAACAGGCCGGTGTGCGCCACACGCAGGGGAGTGGTGCCGACCTTCGGCGTTACCAGGTTGAGAATCGGCGTCATGCCGTTCATGCCCGCACGCGGCGCGCCGTTCACGGTTGCGCCCGAGCCGCCGGTCGAGATGTAGATATTATTCAGCGCCGAGGGGTCCTGAGAGAACTGAGGAGCTACCTCCATCACCACGTAGTACTGGTTCAGCGACTTGTAGATGACCGAGACGTGGGACTGCCCGAAGGCGCTTGACAGCGCGTTGTCGAGCGAGCGGGGCGTCTGCCCAAGACGCGCTGCCTCCACACGGTTATAGTTAAGCACTTCATCCAGGCCGCCCATCTGAAGGTCGGTGTTTACGTCCTGAAAGCCGGGTAGCTGCTTCATGTTCTGAAGCAGGATGGGAGTCCAGTGCGCGAGTTCGTCAAAGTTGTCGGCCTGGATCGTGTACTGGTAGAGCGAGTTGCCGCCGCGCCCGCCGATACGGATGTCCTGCACCGGCTGCATGAAGACGTTGGCCACGGGCAGACGGGTAAGCTGCGGACGCAGGCGGTTAATCACTTCCATGGCGTCTGCCTGGCGGACACCGCAGTTGGGCGCGTCCTCCTTGCAGGACGTGCCCAGCGGCTTGAGCGCCATGAAGATCATGCCGGTGTTTCCGCCGCCGGTGAAGGCGTTTACGTGGGCCAGAGCGGGATCTTTGCGAATCGTGTTCACCAGCGTGAGAGCCGAATTGCGCATGAAGGGGAAGGAGGCATCCTGCGGCCCCTGCACGCCGCCCATGATGGCGCCGGTGTCCTGGCGGGGGAAGAAGCCCTTGGGGAGGCTGTAAGCAAGCACCAGGTTGAGCGCGATGGTGAGGCCGAGCACGATCAGCATGAGCGCCTGGTTTTCCAGCACCCAGGTGAGCGAGTGGCGGTAGCCTTTGATCATGCTCTGAACAAAGCGTCCGCTGAGCCGGTAGAGAAAGTTGTGCTTCTCGTCCTTGCGCGGCGATCTGAGCAGGTGCGCGCACATGCAGGGCGTGGTGGTCAGCGAGATGATCATCGACAGCGCGATGGAGATCGACAGCGTGACGGCGAACTCGCGGAACAGCCGGCCGATGATGCCGCCCATCATGATGATGGGGATGAAGACGGCCATCAGCGAGATGGAGATGGAAAATACGGTGAAGCCGATCTCTCCGGCGCCCTTGAGGGCGGCTTCGAAGGGGGGTATGCCGGCCTCGATGTGGCGGGTGATATTCTCCATCACCACGATCGCGTCATCGACCACGAAGCCGGTGGCGATGGTCAGCGCCATCAGCGACAGATTGTCGATCGAAAAGCCGAACAGATACATGATGCCGAAGGTGCCGATGAGCGACACCGGAACGGCGACCGAAGGGATCAATGTGGCGCGAGGGCTGCGCAGGAAGAAGAAGACCACCAGGATGACCAGGGAGATGGAGCGCGCCATGGTCTTTTCGACCTCGTAGATCGAGGCGCGGATGGTGGTGGTGCGGTCGAGCACGATGGTGGTGTCGATGCCCGCCGGCAAGGTGGCCTTCACAAAGGGCAGAGCGGCGCGGATACGCTCGACCGTCTCGATGATGTTGGCCGAGGGCTCGCGGAAGATCTGCACGAATACGCCGCGGTGCCCGTCCATGTATCCGGCAACGCGCGAATTGGCCGTTGAGTCGGTGACGTCGGCGACGTCGGAGAGCTGGATGGCCTGCCCGTTCTTGTATCCGATGATCAGCGGGCGGTACTCTACGGCCTTCGAAATCTGGTTATTGTCCAGAATGTCGAGCTGATTTTCGCTGCTGGAGAGCTGACCGCGCGGCGAGTGGGAGTTCTGAAGGCTCAGGACAGACTGAACGTTGCTCATTGTCAGCCCGTAGCTGGCCAGCTTGGCGGGATTCACCTCGACACGTACCGCCGGCTGCGCACCGCCCTGCACGCTTACCTGGCCAACACCCTCGATCTGCGACAGTCGCTGCATCATCACGTTCGATGCGAGGTCGTAGATAGTTGTGATGTCGGTGTTGTTCGAGGTCAGCCCGATCATCATGATCGGCGAGTCGGCTGCGTTGACCTTGCGGTAGCCGGGGTTAGACGGGAGGTTGGATGGCAGATACGTGCGCGCCGCGTTGATCGCCGCCTGCACGTCTCGGGCCGCGCCGTTGATGTCCCGGTTCAGGTCGAACTGAAGCGTGATATTGGTTCCGCCCAGGGAACTCGACGAGGTCATCTCCGAGATGCCTGCGATATGGCTGAACTGGCGCTCAAGCGGAGTAGCCACGCTGGCGGCCATGGTCTGGGCGCTGGCCCCGGGCAACCCGGAGTTGATGGAGATGGTCGGATACTCGACCTGCGGAAGCGGGGCCACCGGCAGCACCACGTAACCGATCACGCCGGCAAGAGCAATGGCGGCGGTAAGCAGCGTGGTGCCTACCGGACGCCAGATGAATGGTGCGGAGAGGCTCATGCGCCCTCCGTGACCGTATGATCTTCTGCGGGCAGCGAGGATTGCGAGAGACTGCGGCCGGTGATCTTGCGGCCGATCTGGTCAAAGAATACGTAGATGACCGGCGTGGTGTAGAGAGTAAGCACCTGGCTGACCAGAAGGCCGCCCACCATGGCGATGCCCAGTGGGTGGCGCAACTCCGAGCCGAGTCCGGTTCCCAAGGCCAGCGGCACGCCGCCGAGCAGCGCCGCCATCGTGGTCATGATGATCGGCCGGAAGCGCAGCAGGCTGGCCTCGTAGATGGCCTCCTCGGACTCCTTGCCGCGCTTGCGCTCCGCATCGAGCGCGAAGTCCACGATCATAATGCCGTTCTTGTTCACGATGCCGATCAGCAGGATGATGCCGATGATACCCACGGCGTTCAGGTCGTTCCCGGTAATCCACAGAGCGAGCAGCGCACCGAGTCCGGCCGAGGGTAGCGTGGAGAGAATCGTGATCGGATGAATGAAGCTCTCGTAGAGCACGCCCAGCACAATGTAGACCGTGACCAGCGCGGCGAGAATGAGCAGCGACTGGTTGGAAAGCGAGTTGGTGAACGAGGCGGCGGTTCCCTGATAGCCGGCTTCGATGCTGGGCGGGAAGTGCATCTGATCGATTACCTTGTCGATCTGCTTGATCGCCGTTCCCAGCGATGCCCGCGGAGCAAGATTGAACGAGACGGTAACGGAAGGGAACTGGCCCTGGTGGTTGATCGAGAGCGCTTCGGTAGTGGGCGTGATGGTGGCGAAGGCGCCGAGGGGAACGGCCCGTGTACCGGTAGCGGTGGTGCGGACGTTTGACACTCCCGACGCGGCGCCGGCCAGCACCGTGTTCGGCACCGTGAGCACGCCGGAAGATGCCGTGTACTTTACACCCGCGGTGAGCGCGTTGGATCCGGCCGACGCCGACGCCGAAGAGGCGAAGGTCGTAGTTGCACCGGCTCCGGTGGCGCCTGCCGAGGCGTTGGTCTGAATGTAAAGGTTGCCTAGCGACGACGGATCCTGCTGCCAGCGCGGATCGGTCTCCATAATCACGTGGTACTGGTTCACCTGCGTGTAGAGCGTATTGATCTGGCGCTGACCGTAGGCATCGTAGAGCGTGTTATCGATGGTGGTGGGCGTGATTCCCAGCCGCGATGCCGTCGCGCGGTCGATCTCCAACTGCACGGCACGCGCGCCGGTCTGCTGGTCGGTGGCCACGTCTTCCAGCTCGGGCAGCTTCTTCAGCTCGGCCACAAAACGGTCGGACCACTCGTTCAGCTCGTCGAGGTTGGGGTCTTCGAGGGTGTACTGGTACTGGGTGCGGCTCACGCGGTCGTCGACGGTGATGTTCTGCACCGGCTGCATATAGACGTGGATGCCCTGCACGGCGAGCAGTTTGGTCTGCAGGCGGCGGATCACGTCGGAAGCCGACATGCGGCGCTCTTCGATAGGCTTCAGGTTGATGGAGATGCGGCCGCTGTTGAGCGTTGTGTTGATGCCGTCGGCCCCGATGAACGAGGCCAGGCTCTCAACCGCCGGGTCTTCCAGGATGACCTTGGTGAGCTGCTGCTGCTTTTCGGCCATGGCGTCGAAGGAGATCGACTGCGAGGCCTGACTGATGCCCTGGATCACACCTGTGTCCTGCACCGGGAAGAAGCCCTTGGGAATCCAGATGTAGAGCGACACGGTCAGAACCAGCACCGCGACCGCCACCAGCAGCGTGATCTTTTTAAACTGGAGCACCACCTTCAGCGTGCGCCCGTAGAAACCGATCAGGCCGTTGAACATGCTCTCGGAGGCGCGGTAGAACTTGGTTTGCTGCTCCTCCGGGTTGTGCCGCAGGATGCGCGAGCACATCATCGGCGTCAGCGTCAGCGAGACGACAGCGGAGATCACGATGGTGACAGCCAGCGTCACGCCGAACTCGCGGAACAGACGGCCCACCACATCGCCCATGAACAGAAGCGGTATGAGCACAGCCACCAGCGAGACGGTCAGCGACATGATCGTGAAGCCGATCTGGCCCGCGCCGACGAGCGCGGCCTCCATCGGTTCCATGCCCTCTTCGAGGTAGCGGGTGATGTTCTCGATCATCACGATCGCGTCGTCCACCACAAAGCCGGTCGAAATGGTCAGCGCCATCAGCGAGAGGTTGTCGAGCGAGTAGCCGCACAAGTACATTACGCCGAAGGTGCCCACCAGTGAGAGCGGCACCGCGACCGAGGGAATGATGGTTGCGTAGAGGGAGCGCAGGAACAGGAAGATGACCAGCACCACCAGGCCGATGGTGAGCATCAGCTCGAACTCGACGTCGTTGACCGAGGCATTGATGCTGGTGGTCATGTCGGTGAGCGTGACGATCTTCATCGAGGCCGGCATATTGGCCTGGAGCTGGGGCAGCACCTTCTTGATGCTGTCGACAACTTTAATGGTGTTCTTGCCGGGCTGGCGCTGGATGTTGAGGATCACCGCAGGCGTCTCGTTCATCCACGCGGCCTGGCGCGTGTTCTCAACTCCGTTCACCACATTGGCAACGTTGTGAACGAACACCGGCGCGCCGTTCGTGTACGAGATGACGACGTCCTTGTACTGATCGGCCGAAGTCAGCTGGTCGTTGGCGTCGATCTGGTAGTCCAGTCGCGGCCCGTCGAAGTTACCCTTGGCGGCGTTGACGCTGGAAGAGGCCAGCGCCGAACGCATGTCTTCCATGTTCAGGCCGTAGGAGGCAAGCTGCACCGGATTTACTTCGATGCGAACGGCCGGCTTCTGGCCGCCGCTGATCGAGACCATGCCTACGCCGTCGAGCTGAGAGAGCCGGGGAGCCAGCCGCGTGTCTACCAGGTCCTCGATCTGCGAGAGCGGCATGGTCGGCGAGCTGATGGCCAGAGTCATGACCGGAGCGTCGGCCGGATTGGTCTTGTTGTACACCGGCGGAACGGGCAGGTTGGAGGGCAGGAAGGTGCCGCCCGAGTTGATGGCCGACTGCACTTCCTGTTCGGCCACATCGAGGCTCAGCGCCAGATTGAACTGGAGCACGATCACCGAGACGCCTTCAGCCGACGTCGAGGTCATCTGGTTCAGGCCCTGCATCTGCCCGAACTGCCGCTCCAGAGGCGCCGTCACGGTCATCGCCGTCACGTCGGGGCTGGCGCCAGGATAGAACGTCAGTACCTGTATGGTCGGGTAGTCAACCTGTGGCAGCGCCGAAACCGGCAGCTGCGTGAAGGCGACGATGCCTGCCAGCAGGATGGCGGCCATCATCAGCGTGGTGGCGACGGGCCGCAGAATGAATGGCCGTGATGGGCTCATCGATTTTGGTTCCCAGCCCCGGTGGCAGGGGCGTTGCGGCGGCTTCCGTTTCCGCGCTCGGCTGCTCCGGATTGGCCGCCGTTCGCGCCGGCGGGCGCGCCGCCACGGTTCCAGTTGCCTTGCGTGTTACCCGCGGCGGACCCATCGGGCCGGCCTGCCGCGCCTCCTGCTGGAGCGCCACCGGCAGCTGCGGGGGCATCGCTGCCCGCGGGCCTGGCCTTGTAAACCGCCACGCCGTCCTGGAGCTTTTCAAACGTGCTGTTGGCGACCACATCCCCGGGCTTGAGGCCGGACACAATCGTGTTGCCGCCTTCGCTAAGCCCCGGCGTTACGTTGCGCAGCACAGCCTTGTTGTCCTCGATCACATACACAAAAGATATGTCGCCGTTGTGCTGGATCGCAGAAGAGGGAACCACTAGTTGATTTTTGAGCGTCTTGACCAGCATGCGGGTGTTCACAAACTGGTTGGGGAAGAGAATCTCTGGGGAATTGGAGAACTCGGCCCGCAGCTTGACCGTGCCGGTGGTCGTGTCGATCTGGTTGTCGATGGTGGTGAGCTTGCCTTTGGCGATGAGTGTCTGCTGGGTGCGGTCGAAGGCGTCGACTTCAAGCGAGCGGCCGCCCCGCGTCTGCTCAAGCAACTGCGGCAGGTTGTCCTGGGCTAAGGTGAAGATCACTGTAATCGGCTGCATCTGAGTGACGATGGCGAGCGCCGTGGAGGAGTTGGCCGTGACCAGGTTGCCCGGATCGACCAGACGCAGACCCACCCGGCCGTCGATCGGCGACACGATGTGCGTGTAGCTCACAATCACCTTGTCGAACTCAACCGTAGCCTCGTCGTTCTTTACCGTGCCCTCGATGACACCGACCTGCTTCTCCTGATCTTCCAGGGTCTGGCGCTGGATGGCGTTCTTCTTCCACGCATCCTGATACCGGGCCAGGTCCATCTTCGCCTGTGCCAGCTGGCTCTGGTCGCGTTGCAGCACGCCCTGCGCCTGCGCCAGTTGTGCCACGTACTGGCGTGAGTCGATGTCGATGAGCGGATCGCCCTTTTTGATGTACTGGCCCTCGGTGTAATACACCTTCGTGATCACGCCGGTCACCTGCGAGGTGATGGTGTTCGAGAACTTGGGCGTAACCGTGCCGATGGCGTTGAAGTAGACAGGCAGATCGCCCATCGTGGCGGTGGCCATCGAGATCGGAACGCCTCCTCCCCCGCCGCCCCAGCGGCCGGACCCTCCGGCCGCGCCGGAGCGCGATGCGCCTGCGCCCGCGGCCGCGGTCTGGTTCTGGCTCTGCGCGTGCTGATGCCACACCCAGTAAAACAGCAGGCCGAACAGGACGATGACGACCGCCCAGATCCAGCGGTGGCGAGTCTTCTTAGGCGTAAGGGAGAGTGACTCTCCGGAATCGTGATGCGAAGTGGACGAACCCTGATCCATGTTTCTCTCTTCCCAAAGACCGATCGCAGACTGGTGCTGCGCGGTGTCGTTCGATTCATTCCGGGCTGGCGCCGTACTTTGAGTATCCAGCCGATACGACGCGGGCGGTTGATGTGCCACGCCCACCTCCAGCCTATGCCGGAGAACCCCCTGCCGGAAAGCAAGTGAATCGACCCTTAGACCCTTGCACGGGGTACATGTTTTTTGACGATTGAAGCACTGGAATAGTTGCAGTTTAGGACGGCTGGCGCGTTCTCCGGCCGAACCGGAAGTGAATAAAAAAGCCGCTCCGGGAATAGAGCGGCTTTTTCGTAGATGGAAAGCGCTCTTTTCTTACTTTGTCTTCGAAGGCCGCGTGTCCAGCTTGCCGCTCTTGTAGCCCTCGATGATGGCGTCGATGCCGAGCGGCGCGTAGTCGGCCGCATGGCCGGCCTGACCGAACTGGGTCATGCGCTCGGCAACCACCTTTTGCATGGCCTCGCGGGCAGGCTTCAGATAATCGCGCGGATCGAACTTCTCCGGTGTCTCCGCGAAAACCTTCCTGATCGCGCCGGTAATCGCCAGCCGGTTGTCCGTGTCCACGTTGATCTTGCGCACGCCGTTGCGGATGCCGAGCTGAATCTCTTCGACCGGCACGCCCCACGTGGGCTTCAGGTTGCCGCCGTACTTGTTGATGATGTCCTGCAAGTCCTTCGGAACCGAAGAGCTGCCGTGCATCACCAGGTGCGTCTTGGGCAGGTGCTTATGGATGGCGATCAGAATGTCCATCTTGAGCACCGAGCCGTCCGGCTTCTTCGTAAACTTGTACGCGCCGTGGCTGGTGCCGATGGCGATCGCCAGAGCATCGACGCCCGTGCGCTCGGCGAACTCAACCGCCTGATCCGGGTCGGTGACGTGATCCAGACCGCTTCCGCCTGCGCCGTGTCCGTCCTCAACGCCGCCCAGCACGCCGATCTCGCCCTCGACGGTGATGCCGCGCTCGTGAGCAAAGTCAACCACCTTGCGGGTGACTTCGACGTTCTCTTCGAATGTCGAGGGCGTCTTGCCGTCGGGCTTCAGAGAGCCGTCCATCATCACCGAGGTAAAGCCCAGTTCGATGGCGCTCTTGCAGGTCTCAAAGCTGTTGCCGTGGTCCAGATGCATGGCCAGCGGAATCTCCGGGTGCAGCTCGGCGGCGGCCAGAATCAGGTGGTAGAGGTAGCGGTCCTGCGCAAACTGGCGCGCGCCGCGGCTGGCCTGGATGACGACCGGCGAGTTGGTCTCGACCGCCGCGCCCATGATGGCCTGAATCTGCTCCATGTCGTTCACATTGAATGCGCCGACACCGTAACCGCCCTTGGCAGCCTCATCGAGGAGCTGCCGCATGGATACTAAAGGCATGGTGGATCTCCTTTGGGGGCAGCCCCGTCGCAACCGGCGCGGCACCCAAATATATGCGGGAAACCAGCGCTAACGCAGAGCTGCAATCATCTTTATGGTATCAGAGGTTGGCAAGGGAAAAATCCACGCAGGCAATACGTTGCTCGTAACAGACCGGAGAAGGGAATCGCGGCGAAAGCCGTCCCGTTTTGAGCAGCTCGCGCGGCCGTTCGTCGGGAATTATGATGGAGTTGCGCTTTGCTGGAAGTTGAGCGCAGCAATATTTTCTTGCATCCGCTTCCCCGCATGTAAGGAACCAATGGGAGCATTTCGTTGGGTGTCTTTGACGAGTCCGAAAGGCGCAGAACCAAGGTCAGCCAGGATAGTTCGCGCTCGCGAACGGATCGCCGGCCATGGCCTCTCTCCGCGCGGCTCCTCGTCGGGGCAATGCTCGTCTTCAACATTCTCCTGGTGGCTTTTATCGGTTGGACTGAGCTCGGCAGGCCCGGAGCGCCCGCAACTTCCGCTCCGATCCCACTCGAACAGCCGAAGGCCGATGCCTCGCCCGAGGTCAATGCGCCGGTCGATACTCAGCCGAATGCGACGCCCGGCGCGCCAGCCGATGCGGGGTCCAGCCTCGACGGGAAGACTCCCCCGGCAGAAGCCGTGCCGGCTGCGTTGCCGGGCGCCCAAACAGCGAAACCCCCGGCGGGCAGTGCACAGCAAGCCGCGAGAACCCAACGTCCGGTTTATCCTGCGCCGAAGCCGCGGCCCGGGGTTAACTCTCCCCCGGAACGTCTCGGGCTGACTCCCGCTCCCGTTGCAGCCTCTCAGGGCACAAGCGTCAATGCCGCGCCCCCGGTGGCCGCATCCTTGGGCGCCGCCGGCGCTGCGGTTCGCGGCAACGCGGCGTCTGCTGCCAAAGCGCCTGCGCCATCGGTTCAAGTCTCCCCGGTTACCGGCCACGGCCTCCCTGCGCAGGCAACCCGGCCGGCCACAACCAACAGAGTGGCCCCGGTTGGGCTTCCGGCAATGGAAAAGGGAACAGCGATGCAGAAGAAGCCGGTTGTGTCAGTCGCCTCTCAAATCGAGATTATTCACCAGCCTCCCGGGGAGGTTGTGAATTGCGGCACCGACGACGCTTTTCTCGCCTGCCCCACGCTGCACACCCGGCCTGAGACGCCCATCCCCTCCGAAGAACCCTGAGTGTGGTTCGTCGCAGTGAGGACTTACTCAATTCCGCTTGGCTTTACTTCTGAGTTGGCGAAAATGCACCCGCAACCTGACCCCAAGCCCACTCTGCCCACGTTGTCATCCTGAGCGAAGCGCAGCGAAGTCGAAGGATCTGCGGTTGCTTTTGACGCGCTCCACTGTGGAGTTACTTCCCAATTGGCGACGATACACCCAGAACATGTTCCGCGCCTGCGGGGAATACAATCAATTTAAAATTCCATGGGATTTAGATGAGCGAGATCAAGGATTGTCTTCCGAAGGACGCAGTTCCGCATTTCATCACCTTGCGGAATATCAGAGACGAATCGGAAACAAAGAACTACCAGCAAAGGCTTGTTGAATCGCGACGGGAAGCGGCAGCCCGAGGCCAAATAGCATCTGGTCCGCAGTTGGCTCGGGAGTGGCAGATCATGCGCGAGTCCCAAGAGACTCGTGCAATAGGGTACGTTGAAGCAACGCTAGAGACCTGCAAGCTGTATGAGATTCCTCTGACTCCGCAGCTTTGTGACTGCCTCTTGCAGGCTGTTCATGAGCTTCTCGTTGTACAGCACAAACATGCTGTCCAGACGATTGCGCTGCGAGTCTCTTCCATCAACGCTCCGTCTAGTGTTCGATCCCATTTTGAAAATGACCCCATCGCTTTTCCAGTCTTGAATCGCATTAGAGCGACGGTAGAAAAGGCTCGGGTTGAGGATAACAAAGCAAGACTAGCGATACCGAAGGATAACCCACCTGCGGCGGATACTCGTACCGAAATCCAGAGCAATGAAGAAGTCGTAATGCACTCGCCCAATTTTTACGGAATTGGCGTCAACCTCCGTTCGCTATGGCGGCGGATCAGTAGCAGGAAGAAAAGAGAATAGACCACCACTTCGGGTAGAGATTGTTGAGTTTGTGGACTTGTGCCAACCGGGGTGGGTCACCTGTACGTTTCATGTACGTTTCACGAGGTGGACGAGACATGCGACTAGCTCGACAGACAGCAAAAGCCCTCCTGACCTTCATCGTTCTTTGTGAAATAGGGGTCGCATGGCAGCTTTGGAGACATGGGCCTCCGATGGACATCGTAGTCACCTCGGACAAGGTAAAAGAGGCTGGAGAGCTTTCGTTTAAGGTAGTAAGGGTTTCGCCCAGTGCCAGCGACTGGACGATACTCGTCGCGGTGGTTGCGCTGCAAGTTGCCCTCATCGGGTTCCTTTGGTGGTCGAGGCGCAAAATCGCTCGCGGTTGACCTCAGTTCCCGAATAACCGCCTATGCGGACATGATGCAGCAGCGTCGCAGCGCCCCGATGGGGCGCAGTTTGTTTGGATACGCTTTCCCCGGGTTTCACCCGGGGCTAACATCGGACGTCCCTACGGGACTTGCGGTGAAGTCTGGTTGTATCTCCGCCATTCCGAAAGTAAAGTTTTCTACTTCCGGGTGAGCTTCACTCGCGCAAAAGATGTCAGCTTGCCGGCGTCATTGTTATCGATAAGCCAGTTCCAGGAGTCGGTAGCTTTGCTGTAAGCGAATGTTGTGTTGACGCCGCTGTCCGTATCCTTGTCCCTGAACAAGAACACGATCTCGTCAACGCCCCGCTTGCCTCGGGCAGTAGGCACCAGGAGACCGCCGCCGCCGGTCGAGTCGAGCCACAGGCATCTGTATTCGCTCGACGCGTCGTTCCATTCAATAAGGATGATCGCCTCGTACGCGGGCTGGCCTGCGGCGTTCTTCTCGCGGGATATTTCGTGCAGCCGGAGGTATTCGTGGTTCAGCACCCATTCGGCTTCGATATCGTGCGTCGTCTGCTGTCTGGCGATAGTTCCCTGAAGGATCCAACTGCCGGTCAGACGATCGAGTAAGGGATCTTTCCGTGATGGCTGCTGTGCGGAAGATGAAAAAGTAACGAGGACAAGCAAGGCGAAAACCGCAAGCTTTGTTTTCAACGGGCGACCTCCAATCGGCATCTTCCCATTGTGCCCAAGGGCTCCGGAAATTGCCAGGTTCGCGAGGACCTGGTTGAGGGAGCGGCGTTCCCCGGGGAATCGTTTGCGATCGCTTCCCGTCATGCCGCTCGAATTATCCGAAAAGGCGATTACAACCTAAGAGCGGGCAAAGGCCAGCAGTGGCTTTATGTCGTTCTTATCCGCAGCACGAAGCGCATCAATGTAGCTGCGCCGAAGATCGCCTGCGCTGACGATGTCCGCGCCGCCCCACGTAAACACCGGCCTGCCTTGTTTCCGCGCGATGACGTCGGCCATAAGCCGGGAGTGGCGGCCGTTCCCATTCGCAAACGGGTGAATTGAGACCAGACGATGGTGAAATCGGATCGCGAGTTCATCGGGCTCGTAGGTGCGATGCTCGACCCAATAGTGGGCGTCTCCCAGGAGAACGGCCAGCGCTTCACGAATCCGGTAATGGGGAATGCCGATGTTCTTTTCCGTCGATCGGTAGGTTCCGGCCCACTTCCACGTCTGATCGAACATGCGCAGATGCAACTCCCGCACGTAGGCCTCCGCGAACGGGTCGTGCAGGTTCAGACTTCTGGGCTCAAGCGCCCAGGTGTAGGCTTCGAGGATGTTCTGGCGTTCCCACTCGTTCAGTTCCTCTTTCGAGGTGAGGCCGGGGATGAGATTGTCCTGCTCTTCGGGAGAGAGCGGCGTGTTGCCGTCGCCCGCGGCGAAGATGGTCACCGCGAGCCTGCGCGCTTTTTCGCGACGCGGCGCACCTCGGCTTCAACTGCCTCGTCGAGGTTGCCGGCGGCCTGATCTTCGAGCGCCATCGAGTGCTCCACCCCCAGCACTCGCTGTCTTGCTTCGGCGCGCACGCGGCGATCGATCAGCTCCTCCATACTGGCTGCTCGCGGAACCAGTGCATAGACGAGGTCGCACTTGAGCGCATCGGCGACCGCGCGCAGACTCTTCAAGGTGATCCTGTCCTCCGCCTCGCTTTTTTCAAGTTGCAGAGGAAGCTGGCGGCTGGTTCCAAGCCGGCGCGCAAGCTCCCCGGAGGAGACGCCGAGGGCCTGCCGGATGGCGTGAATCCAGCCCTTCGATGGACGGGGAACCTTTTGGGCGGCCCGATATGGTTCCAGGCTGCGACCCAGTTGCTTAAGGCGAAGTTCTCTGAACGCGCTGCGCATGGTGGGCCTCTGACTATTTAAATATAGTCACTTTAACTGATAATGACAAGTGATACATTGTCAATTACATACGATAGACAATTTATAGATTGTCGTCGATTAGACTGCCGGTCTTCAACGCGGCAGGAGGAACGGGAGGCGTCCGCCCCCGCTTTTCTTTGAAATCCTTTCTCGTCCCAGCTGCAGTTGTCTGACCAAATCCGGATGAACCTCCGACCATGCCCCCCGTTTCCCCTCCCCTGTTACCCTAAAAGCATGAAATTCGGCGTCATCATCTTCCCGGGCTCCAACTGCGACCACGACACCTTCAACGTCATCGAAACCGTCGCCAAACAGCCGGTCACCTTCCTCTGGCACGACTCCGCGGACCTCGAGGGCGTCGACGCCGTACTCGTCCCCGGCGGCTTCAGCTACGGCGACTACCTGCGCACCGGCGCCATCGCCCACTTCTCGCCCGTCATGCAGTCGGTCAAGAAGTTCGCCGCCTCCGGAGGCCTCGTCCTCGGCATCTGCAACGGCTTCCAGATTCTCGCCGAATCCAGCCTGCTCCCCGGCGCGCTCATGCGCAACGCCGGACTCATATACATCTGCAAGCAGGTCCACCTGCGCACCGAGACCGTCAACAGCCCCTTTACGAATCAACTTAAAAAGGGCGAGGTCCTCAAGATCCCCATCGGCCACATGGAAGGCAACTACTTCTGCACTCCGGAAGAGCTGGCGCGTCTAGAAAAGGAAGACCGCATCGCCTTCCGCTACGCCACGCCCGAGGGCGCGATTACGCCGGAGGCCAATCCCAACGGCTCTCTCGCAAACATCGCCGGCATCCTGAGCGAAGGCCGCAACGTACTTGGCATGATGCCCCATCCCGACCGTTCGAGCGAAGCCCTGCTCGGCTCGGCCGACGGCTGGAAGATATTTTCCTCCATGATTTCCGTACTCGCCGCCCGCTAATTCCCCAAGAGGACGCGACCGCACGATGATCGATATCCATCAACACTTGATCTACGGCGTCGACGACGGCTCAAAGGACCTTGAGATGTCGCTCGCCATGGCGCGCTTGGCCGCGGCCGACGGCGTCGAGCGCATCGTCTGCTCGCCGCACTCAAACGACGTATACAACTACCCGGTCGACATCATCAACGAGCGCCTGGCAGAGCTGCGCCACAACCTCCGCGGAGAGATCGAGCTCAGCCTCGCCTGCGACTTCCACATCACGCCGGAGAACATCTCCGAGGCCGTCGCGAAACCGTTCAGCTACTCGATCGACGGCAAGGGGTATCTGCTCATCGAGTTTCCCAACATCATCCTGGCTCCGGGGACCGAGCGCGTGATGTTTGAGCTCATGTCGGCCGGCTACAGGCTGGTGATTACGCATCCCGAGCGTTATCCCTTCGTGCATCGCAGCCCGCACTACATTGCGCAGTGGTTGGATCAGGGTTGCATGCTCCAGCTAACGGCAGGTGCGCTGACCGGCAAGTTCGGCGCGCAGTGCGAGACACTCGCGCTCGAACTTCTGGACCGGGACTGGGTCCAATTTATCGCCACCGACGCGCACAACCCCGACCGGCGTCCTCCGCTTATGAAGGAGGCCTTCGACTTTGTCGCCCAGCGCAAAGGCATCGAGACGGCCAGACGGCTTTGCGTAGTGAATCCCAGGTCGGCCGTCGAGGGCCGACCGCTCGGAGCGCAGCCCGAGCCCATCGGTCTGTGGAATGGCGTGCCCCTGAAGTTTCATCTTCCCGGCTACAAGCCGCAGCGCCGTCAGATGCCGGGCGACGTGGGACTTCCACCCTCAGCCGGAAAAAGCTTTCTGAAACGATTCTTCGGCAGATAGTACCGGCAGAGGGCGATCTATACCAGGCCCAGTCCGCCATCCACTCCAAGAATCTGGCCCGTGATGTAGGCGGGACCGGCGGCAAAAAACAGCACAGCCTGAGCGATCTCTTCCGGCGTTCCGTTGCGGCCCAGCGGTGTCTTTGCGGCAAAGTGCGCGCTCAGCCCCACTCCGGTCTCTTCCGCATCCGCATCGATCCAGCCCGGAGCGATGCAGTTCACGCTGACCTCCGGCGCAAAGGCGCGCGCCATGGTCTGCGTAAGCATGTGCAGAGCGGCCTTTGACCCGCAGTAGTGGGCGTGTGTCGGCCAGGCGCGAAGGCCACCAAGCGATCCCAGATTCACCACCCGTCCACGCGCGCTGCGCAGCCAGGGCAGTGCGGCCCGCGCCACCAGAAACGGTCCGCGGGCGTTGGTCTCAAAGACTCTGTCCCAGGCTTCGATATCCAGCTCTTCGAATGCAGCCGAGTCGAACACCGCGGCGTTGTTCACCAGCACGTCGATCGACCCCAGCAGCCGTGCGGCTTCGGCCACGCAGGCGTTGACCGAGGATTCCGAGCGCACATCGCACGCGATCGAAAAACCGCCAACGCCCAGCGCGGAGATGGACGCGGCGGTCTCGTCGGCTTCGGTTCTTGAGTCGCGGTACGTAATCGCCACGTTCGCGCCAGCACGCGCCAGTTCCAGCGCAATGGCCCGGCCAATGCGCCGCGCGCCACCGGTCACCAGCGCCGACTTTCCGCGGAGGTCGAATGCGGTCATTTCAACTCAATCGCTGGGGGAGGAAAGCTCCGCCCCGCATCTATTTCGGTGGCTGCTGCGGACTCTGGGCGCCGGGCTGGTTTTCGCCCTTCGGCTGCGGAGTGCCGCTTGAGCCGTTACTGTCCTTGTAGACAGAGAACTGCTCGCCGGGTCGCTTGAGGCGGACCTCCATCGATATCCGCGCCTTGTCGACCTTGAAATCCTCGCCGTGGGTCTGGAAGCCCTTGGCTATGATGTGCAGGCGGATCGTGTCGCCGATAGGGATGACGTCGATCACCGCTTTGCCGTCGGCGTTGGTCTTCAACTCCATGCCGCCTCGGTCGCGGTCACCCTCGATCGGGCGAAAGATCACAGCCGCGTTCTCGATCGGCTTGCCGTTGGCAGCCTTCAGTACAGTCACTTCGATGGTCGCCGCGGGCGGCGGTGGCTTGTACTTCCGCATCTTCTGCGTACTCTGATCCTGGGCGTGAACTCCGGGCAAAAGCAGCGCCATGGCGATGGCGGATACCAGTGCAAACAAGCGAACAGTTGAAAGCTTGAACATGGCATTCATTTTATCTCTGCGGAGGCACAATGGTCCCCTGCCTTCTTAGACGAGGCCACCGAACAAAAGGAAACCGCGGCGCTTGCGATAAACTCTGGCCCGGTCCATACCCTGTCGCAGTAGCCGGTGGTTTTCAAGTGCCTGGCCCGCGTAACCGGGAGCTGCGAAGAATAGGAAATAACCGACCTATTTACAATGACTTAAAGAAATTCTTACATATGTGAGCGAATTAGACTCACATTATAAAGTTTTGGCCTTGACATAATCCAGCCACTTTTCGTAACTTAGCAATTGGGAGTAGAGACTGCTAGCAGTGGCGCAGCCTTAGTGCTTGTGCCCCATCTGCACGGAGCCTGTGGCTCCGGTCTCAGGCTCACTCAGTTTTTCAATGTAGCGAAATCCCGCAGCCGGGCCAAACCGGACTGCGCGTGAAGGAGAAGCAACTCAATGACAAAGTCAGCAATCGCGTTTACCCCGCTTCATGATCGCATCCTGGTCCGCCGGGTCGAAGAGGGCGAAACCATCCGGGGCGGCATCATCATCCCCGATAGCGCCAAGGAAAAGCCCCAGGAGGGCGAAGTCGTAGCCGTCGGCAAGGGCAAGTCCAACGACGAGGGCAAGGTCTTCCCGCTCGACGTCAAGGCCGGCGACCGCGTTCTGTTCGGCAAGTACTCCGGCACCGAGATCAAGCTTGACGGCGCGGAGTTCCTCATCATGCGCGAAGAAGAAGTACTCGGAATCGTCAAGTAACCCAAGACAGCTTTTAGCTATTAGCTGAAAGCGATCTCTGGCGAACACATACATTTTCAAGCTGCGCCGATGCAGCTAAAAGCTAATGGCTAAGAGCTAACAGCTATCAGGAGAAAACAATGGCAAAGATGATTCTGCACGGTGAGGACTCCCGTCAGTCGATTCTCCGCGGCGTCAACACGCTGGCGGATGCAGTGAAGGCGACCCTTGGACCCAAGGGCCGCAACGTCGTTATCGAGAAGAAGTTCGGATCGCCGACCATCACCAAGGACGGCGTGACGGTAGCAAAAGAAATCGAGCTCAAGGATCCGGCAGAGAACGTCGGCGCCCAGCTCGTCAAGGAAGTCGCTTCGAAGACCTCCGATGTCGCCGGCGACGGCACCACGACCGCGACCGTTCTGGCCCAGGCCATCTTCCGCGAGGGCGTCAAGACCGTTGCCGCCGGCGCAAACCCCACCGCTCTCAAGCGCGGCATCGAGAAGGCCGTTGCGGCCGTCATCGGCGTCCGTGATAAGGACGGCAAGTGGACCGAGGGCGGAGCCCTTGGCAAGCTGTCGAAGCCCGTTAACGAGGGCTCGGTCGCGCAGGTCGGCACCATCTCGGCCAACGGCGACGAGGAGATCGGCGCCATCATCGCCGAGGCGGTCAAGGTCGTCGGCAAAGACGGCGTCATCACCATCGAAGAGTCCAAGACCATGCACACCGGTCTTGAGACCGTCGACGGCATGCAGTTCGATCGCGGCTATCTGAGCCCCTACTTCGTCACCGACGCCGAGCGTCTCGAAGTGGTTCTCGACGAGCCCTACATCCTGATCTACGAGAAGAAGATCAGCGCCATGAAGGATCTGCTCCCGCTGCTCGAGCAGGTTGCCCGTGGCGGCAAGCCGCTTCTGATCATTGCTGAGGACGTCGAGGGCGAGGCTCTGGCCACCCTGGTCGTCAACAAGCTGCGTGGCACCCTGAACGTCGCGGCCGTCAAGGCTCCCGGCTTCGGCGATCGCCGCAAGGCCATCCTCGGCGACATCGCCATCCTCACCGGTGGCAAGGCCATCACTGAGGATCTCGGCATCAAGCTCGAGGGCGTCAAGCTCGAGGATCTCGGCAAGGCCAAGCGCATCACCATCGACAAGGACAACACCACCATCGTTGACGGATCCGGCAAGGCCACCGACATCGAAGGCCGCGTCAAGGAGATCCGCGCGCAGATCGAGAAGACCACCTCGGACTACGACCGCGAGAAGCTCCAGGAGCGCCTCGCCAAGCTGGTCGGCGGCGTCGCCATCATCAAGGTTGGCGCAGCCACCGAGACCGAGCTCAAGGAGAAGAAGGCTCGCGTCGAGGATGCTCTGCACGCCACCCGTGCGGCAGTCGAAGAAGGCATCGTCCCGGGCGGCGGCGTAGCTCTGGTTCGCGCAGTACCGGCGGTCCAGAAGCTGGTTGACACGCTCGTCGGCGACGAGAAGATCGGCGGACAGATCGTCCTCCGCGCTCTCGAAGAGCCCCTCCGCCAGATCGTCGCCAACGCCGGCGAAGAGGGCGCGGTTGTGGTTGCCAAGGTGCTTGAAAGCAAGGAAGCACACTACGGCTACAACGCCCAGACTGGCAAGTTCGAGGACCTGGTCAAGGCCGGCGTCATCGATCCCACCAAGGTCACCCGCACGGCGTTGCAGAACGCAGCTTCGATCGCAGCCCTGCTGCTCACCACCGAAGCCCTGATCTGCGACATCCCCGAGCCCAAGTCGGCCCCCGCAGGCGGCGGCCACGGCGGCGGCATGGACGGCATGTACTAAGCACCTGCGGTGCGGCAGACCTTGCCGTTGCGCAACAACAAAAGGCCTCCAGCGAAAGCTGGGGGCCTTTTTCAGTTCATGTTTTTCGTTTGTCATCCTGAGCGAAGCCGAAGGATCTGCGGTTGCTTTTTCTCAACCCACCACAGAAATGGGTGCCCCGGGTCCCTCGCATTTGGGGACCCGGGAAAGAACGGCACTCAACTCGTCAGGTGGCCCGGGCAAAATCCGTGAAGAAATACGCGGAGAGTACGAAGCTGTGCCCTGTTCATCGCGATTTTTGTCAAGTTCCAAGAGTTCCTTTACAGGTTGTTATCAGGAGATCCTTTACAGTCTTGGGGGTTCAGCCAGCGCACCACTCGAGTGGTGCGCTGGCTGACGAGATCGATCTCCGAGATCGGGGAGTTGCAGAACAAGACCAGGACGCGATCTTCGAGGCGTTCGATGGCGACGTTTTGAGTCGTGAGGGCGCGGCTGACGTGCCATTGTTGATTGTTCACGTAGATGTGTCCTGAAGAATCGACCTTCCGGACCTCGGCTCCCTGTCCGTAGTCCCACGGGGGTGGATCGGGATCGTACTTGCGCTCACTGGCACTCCAGCAGGAGGCCGGGGTCTTCATCTGCAAGGCTTCGTGCGGCCGCACATGGTTGTACTCGTAGCGGAAGGCATCCAGCCAGGACTGATCCAGCCAGTGTTCTGCCCCGGGGCGGATCAGGGCTCTGTCCAGCGATCCGTGGAACCGTTCCACCTTGCCCTGCGTCTGGGGATGCCGGAAGCCCGACCAGTAACAGCGGATGCCCTGGCGCATCAGCCATATCGAAAAGACCGTCCAGCCGTCAGGGCTATGAGCGCTCCACCAGGGAGTGCCATGATCCATCAGCATAGCGTCGGGAACGCCGTTGCGGCGGAATAGACCTTCCAGGCGCTCCCGCGCCGCATCCCCGTCGGTACTGCCGGTCTGCTCCAGACCGACCAGATAACGGCTATGGTCGTCGAGCACCGACAGCGGACCCACGCTGGCTTTTTCCCGCCCCGCTCCCTTGAAATCCATCTGCCATAACTGGTTGGGCTTGTCTCTCTCAAATCGTCTGATGGCATGCCGGCGTCCTTCTGGGTGGAAGACCAGCCCTAGACGGCGCAGCACCCGGTGGACCGTCACTACGGGCAAGGGAGTTCGTTCCCTGTTTAGCAGCTCGGCCAGCTTCCGCGCGCCCCAGTCAGGACGCTCGATTCGCAACTGCGCTATCCGTTGCTCCAACATGGGTGCCGTGCGGCCGGGACTGTGGCGGGGACGATGGCTTCGCTCTTCGATCCCGGCAACACCCTCCTGCTGGAACCGCCGCAACCACAAATAACCCGTCGGACGGCTGATCTCGTACTCCCGGCACAGAGTGCTGATCGACTCCCCGCGGCTGGCTCGGATCACAAACTCCACTCGACGATCCCTCACACACCTGTCTCCCCAGCTCATCCTCTACACCTCGCTGGTGTAAAGGATCTACTGATAACGATGTGTAAAGCATCTCCTGATACTGAACAAAAACCCCGCGATGAATGGGGCACAGCACAGATTCCTGCAATCGAGTTCTTTCGGTTCTTGACCGGGCCACCTGCCCGATCCATCCGGATCGGCCGCGCTCGTTTCGATGTACCTTAAGGAGAGGAGCGGCTTTGCCCATGACCGACACCCACACCGATCTCAAAGTAACACCCGGCCCGCGCATGAAGGTCGCACTCGGCGTCGCCATCGCTGCCGACATCCTGCAACTGATCGTCTCGCCGCTGGTGTGGGAAGGCGCTGCCTCGCCCGTCGACGACATCATCGACTTCGGCGTGGCCGCTGTTATGACCATCCTGGTGGGCTGGCACTGGGAGTTCATGCCGTCGTTCTTCGGCAAGCTCATACCCGGCATCGATCTTGCGCCGCTGTGGACGCTGGCCATCGCCAACGTCTACCGCAAGCAGAAGAAGCTGGCCGCCTCAACCGGCGCATTTCAGCCGGGAAGCGAATCGGCGTCTGAGGCGCAGCAGAAATAGCAGCAGTCTAGAAGAATGTGCTCGCTGAGACCGTTCCCACCAGCGCCGACGGCACATGCGGCGTGATGGCTGCGCCCTTCATATAGCTCAGCCCGAAGCTGAAAAAAGTGCCGCGTTTGGCGTGAACCGTATAGCTGGCGGTCATCGTGGTGGTGTACGGAGTGACTGTCTTGCCCTGCGCAATGAGGTTGCGCAGATTGTCCTGGCTGTGGATCGAGCGCGTGGCGAGGAGAGAGGTCTGGTCCTGCGGCCGCGAGCGGAAGGGGCCTTGCACGTAGGTGCGCAGTTCGTAGTACTGCGAGTAGGCATTGAAGCGCGCAGGCGTAACTTCGGCTGAGCCGCCGGCGTAGAATCCGTTGCTGGCCTTGTGGCCCGCGAACTGTGCGATCTGCCGGTCGGCAAGCACGTAGGCGCAGAAGTTCCCGCTCTCCTTTGCGCCGGTGATAAAGTTCTTGAACTTGGACGTGTTGTGAATGAGGCCGGTACGAACCCACATCGACCGCGTTGTGCTGCTCGCTGCCTGGTTGATTCCGCCTTCGTAGATCGACACCCAGCCGAGGCCGTTGATGGCAAAGCGCACGCCGAACGAATCGTGGGCCACAGTGGCAGCGCCGCCGGCGGGATCGGTTGAGCGCTGCAAGGCACCCTTCAGATAAAAGTGCCGCGGCGCGTTCCACTTCAGGTTGAAGGTGGGAGCCGACAGCGGAAGGTAGTTCAGGCCGGCTTCGTTGGGCAGCAGGGCGTATACGCCCTGCGCGCCGGGCCCGAGCGATCCTCCCACCGTGAAACCGACAAACTCCTGATTGTTGCCCAGGTAGCCCGCCTTGATCTCGTATCTGCCTTCGGCGAACGATTTGTAAAGATACAGGGTGTTCAGGTTTGCGGCGCGAGGACCAGCCTTGTTCCAGCTAGTCCACATAAGGCCCGCGCCGATGTTGAGCTGCGCGTTGCGAAGGTGCAGGGCTTTCAGATCCCAGGTGAAGATCGGGTTCACCATGACTTTGCCAAATGCCCGCTGGCCGACGTAAGCCTGCTGCGAGGGCGGAACCTGAGGATCGAGCGCATTCTGGCTGTAGGCGTCGGCGGTGTTGAAACGCAACGCCATGCCGTGGCGCAGCATGGCGCGCCGCCATCCGACTTCGGTCCCGGCCAGCGTGTCTGAGAACTCCGGCATGTGGGTAGACGAGCCACGCTGGTTCAGGTCAGCGTAGCTGTGCCCATTCAATTCGGTGGTGGCGCCGGTGTCGTTCGATTTTTGTCCAGGGCACGGCGCAGCGCACACCATCAGCGCAAGCAACATGGCCGCGGCCGAAATCCAATTCTTCATCACGTTTCTCAGGTCGACTTCGCCGCTCGAAAGATGTGCGCGGGCTTGTCTTGCCTACTGCCCTCGTGCGCGCACAAAAAGTCGGGTCAACGCGAGCTTTCGCGCGTGGCGGAAATCAGCTTTGGTTGAAATATGAAACCATCCTCACTTTATCATGTGCGAATATGCCAGCCGCTGAGCGCGGTCACACGCATCGCTAGAAGAAGATGGTCGGCGCAACCGTTGCCACCAGCGCGTTGGCCACGCGCGGAGTTACTGCTGGTCCGGCGATAAAGCTTAGCCCCATGCTGATGTAAACACCCCGCGAGGCGCGAACCGTATAGCTGGCGGCGATCGAGCTCGAGTTCCGCCAGAAACTTTTGCCCTGCGCCATCAGGCTCTTCACCACGTCGCGGCTGTAGACCGTGTGCGTTGCCACCAACGATGCCGTATCGCGCGGCCGCGAGTGGAACGGCCCCTCATCGTAGACGCGCACCTCGTAGTACTGCGTATAGGTGTTCATGCTGGCCGGCACAATCATCGCCGATGCGCCCGCGTAGAAGCCGTTGGCCGCGATACTTCCGTACCCGCGCGTCAGTTGCCGGTCGCCCAGCAGAAACGCGCAGTAGTTGCCGCTGGTTTTGGTGCCGGTCACATAGTTTGGGTAGGACGTCGAGTTGTGGATGTATCCGCCGCGCAGCCAGGTCCAGCGTGCGGTCTCGGTCGCCGCCTGCCGGAAACCGACTTCGGTAATCGTCACCAACTTGTCGCCCTTGGGAATGAAGCGCAGTCCGCCCAGATTGCGGTCGATGGTCTTCTGCGCGCCGGCGGAGTCGGGCGCGCGCTCCAGGCTGCCCTTGAAGTAGAAGTGCGACGGCGCGTTCCACTTCAGGTTCAAGGCCGGCGTTACCTCGGGAAAGAAGGTCAATCCAGCCTCGTAGGGAAGCACGGCGTAGACGCCCTGCGCTCCGGTAACCAGCGATCCGCCTGCCTGAATGCCGACGAACTCCAGATTGTTGGGCATGTAGCCGGTCTTCAGCTCGATGCGGTCCTTCAGGAAGCTCTTGTAGAAGTAGAGCGTGCTGACATCGATGGCAGTCGGGCCGGCCTTGTTCCAGCTCATCTTTTCGAACCCGATGCCGAAGTGCAGTTGCGCGTTCTTGAGATGCAGCTGCTTCATGTCCCAGGTGAGCATCGGGTTGGTCATCCACTTGACGAAGGGCCTTTGCCCCACGTAAGTCTGCTGATCGGCGTCTACCGGCGCGTTGAGCAGGTTGATGCTGAAGCTGGGCAGGGCATTGTTTCGCAGGGCAAGCCCGTGTTTGAGCATGGCCTGACGGTACGCGGCCTTTTCGCCGGTGACGGTCTCGGCAAAGCCGGGCATGGGAACATCGGCGCCCTGCTGATTGAGGCTGTCGAAGTTGTGCGCAGACTGCTGCGATGCGGCGGGAGCGCTGCTCTGCCCAGCGCAGAGACCCGCGGCGGCGAGCGCCAGAACGACCAGAAATGAAACTTTAGGCATCATGAGACCGGAAAGAAGGGAATGATCGAGCTACCCTTTCAGCATACCGGAAGCGCGTCAGCCTAAAATAGAGAAGAAGAAAAGATCTGACGAGGTATCACATGCCGCTCTCCGGAGAAGCAATCCGCCTGATGAACTACATTGACGACGTAGCCGTGACCCTGCGCAGGGTTCTGGCCACTGTGCCCCTGCTTACTGCCGAGGAGCGGACCCGCGTCTCCGAGCATCTGCTCCAGACCCAGCCCACCATCGAAGACGTGGCGCGGGCGCTCAACCAGCAGTAGTTCTACCGGGATGCTCATGGAAGCACGCGATCCCCTGACAGTTGCGATTATCGGCGCCGGACCGCTCGGGCGCTGGCTGGCGCTTCGCGCGGCGCGCGCGGGCATGCGCGTGTTTCTTGAGGACGTGATGCCCTCTAACCTGCGACACGCGCGCGAGTACATCCGCGAGGAACTCAATGAAGAAGCGATGAGTCAGGCAGGCGGCATCGTAGGCTTTGTATCGACGATCGAGGACGCCGTGCGCGAGGCCGATCTGGCCATCGACTGCGTGCCCGACGAACTCGAGTCGAAGCTCGAAGCCATGTGGCTGCTCGACCGCATGGCTCCGCCAAAGACGGTCTTTTGCACGCCGACCCTGAATATGTCGATCGAAGATCTGGCCAACTGCACCTATCGCCCCGACCGGTGCATCGCCATCGCCGCCGCGCCCAGGAAGATGGCCGAGCTTGAAGGCCAGGAGGACGCAGCCATCGAGCTGCGCACCGCCGCCGCGACCTCAGAGCAGACGATCGCCCTGGTGTGCGAGTTCTGGCGTCGGGCCGGCTTCAGGACTGCGGTCGCGCGCGAGTCCTAGCGCACGAACAGCGATAACGAAAAAGCGCTATTGCTGTTCCAGTACCTGCTTGTAGAACTCCACGTAGCGCGGAACCACGAGCGACGCACAGAAGCGCTTCTGCGCGGTCTGGCGCGCGGTGTTGCGCATCTCTTCGAGACGAACAGGATCGCTGAGCAGATCGATCGCGCCCCGGGCCATGGCTTCGGTATCGCCCACGGCGTAGAGCAGGCCGGTATCGCCGTGATCGATGAGCTCGGGAACGCCGCCGACCCGCGTTGCGATCGCCGGCACCTTGCAGGCCATGGCTTCGAGAGCCGCAAGGCCGAAGGACTCAAGCTCGCTTGGCATGAGCAGCAGATCGGCCTGCGGAAGCAGCTCGTTTACGCGCTCCTGCTTGCCGAGGAAGTGGATGCGCTGATGGATGCCGAGATCGTGGGCCAGCCACTCGACAGAGGAGCGGTCAGGGCCGTCTCCCACCAGGATGAGTTGGGCGGGCATCTCGCCGGCGATCCGGGCAAAGACCTTGATGACATCGGCGACGCGCTTGACCGGCCTGAAGTTCGACAGGTGCATCAGCAGCGCCTCGTCGGGCTTTGCAAAACGCTTTCTGGCTTCGCGGCGTGTGGCGTCGTCCCGGAACGGCGTATAGACGTCGCAGTTGACGAAGTTCGGAATCACCTCGATGTGCCGCGAGATCTCAAAGCGCTCGTTCGTCTCATCGCGCAGGTAGCTGGAGATGCTGGTGACGCCGTCGCTCTGCTCGATGGCGTGGCGAGTGATGGGCAGGTAACTGCGGTCGAGCCCTACCAGCGTGATGTCTGTGCCGTGCAGCGTGGTGACGAAGGGCAGGTGACGTCCGCGAGCGGCCAGCATCTGGCGGGCCAGCAGCGCCGAAACCGAGTGGGGAATCGCGTAGTGAACGTGCAGCAGGTCGAGCGAGTTGAACTCCGCCACTTCGGCCATGCGCGAGGCCAGCGCAAGATCGTAGGGCGGGAACTCAAAGAGCGGGTAGCTTGAGACTGGAACCTCATGATAAAAGATGCCGTCGTCGCGGCCGGAGAGCCGGAAGGGCTGCGAATAGGAGATGAAGTGGATCTCGTGGCCCTTGGCGGCGAGTTCGATCCCCAGCTCGGTGGCGACTACACCGGAGCCGCCGTAGGTGGGATAACAGGTAATACCGATTCGCATCGTGTTCCTTCGTCGCTCTCAACTCGCGGGGGAAAATAGAGTGCTGCTTCGTTGGACGAACGAAGCAGCGGGCAGGATGCAGGATTGCAGATTATTGGACCGGGATATTCGCTTCTTGCGCGGATTCGGGGCCGGCGCCTTCCGCCGAAGCTGTTGCGCTGTGAGTCGCCGGCATCTCGGGCGAAGATGTGGTCGCGCGCTTCTGACCGGACCGCGGGTGCTGCGGCCGCTGCGGGGGAACCTCGGACTTCTGCTCGTCTTCGGCGACCTGAAGGTGCCGCTCCATCTGCTTCTGCGCCTCGGCCGCATCGCGTGAGCGGATGGCGCGATAGATATCGCGGTGCATCTCGGCCATCTTGCGCAGGTAATGCGCGCGGCTCACGGTCTTGAGACGGTCCTCGTACATCGCCGAGGTAATGGTTTCGATGAGCGCGGCCAGAATCGGGTTTCCCGAGGCCTGCGCGATGGTGCGATGAAACTGGACGTCGTGCTTGAGAAACTCCGCCGGGTCGTCGGCGATTGAAAACATCTCGGCCACTTGCTCGGCCAGCAGGACGTGGTGCTCGTCGTTGCTCCGCTCGGCGGCCATCGCGGCCAGGCTGCTCTCGATAATGCGGCGCGCCTCAAACATCTGCCAGGACTGGAAGCCGTGCAGCGTGCTCATGAATCCGAGCGAGGCCTTGCTGAACTCTGCCGGTCCGTCGTGGATAAATGTGCCGACGCCGTGACGGACGTTCAGCACGCCCATGGCGGCCAGATAGCCGATACCGGTCCGCAGGCTGGCGCGGCTGATCTTGAGAGCCTTGGCCAGGTCGCGCTCAGGGGGGATTTTATCGCCGGGGCGAAGTTCACCTCTTTCAAGCAGTTCCCTGATGTGGTTAACCACTTGACGGGTGCGATCGGATTCGGACGGGTCTCGCTTTGTCTTTGGCATAGACTCAAAAAATAGGACTTAACTAGATATTCTATTACGAGACTATCACCTTTGGCCGATTTCAACATCCTTGCCGCGAAAATTGCTGGCCGGTAGGGCATGTGAGGTGTATGCTAGTGGTCAGACCTTTGAATTCCGGGCATGGAACCACCCTTGGCCCGAGAGGTCGATCATTTTCGAGACTACGGGAGTGAATCTGCCATGGCCGATGGACTGAATATTCGCAAGGACGGGGAACTCGATCTGCTTTCGCTGGGCGCGCTGGTGCACCGGCTCGACCCCGGGATAATCCCCTTCCGCAAGGCTACCGAGTGCAAGATCCATGTCAGCGGGGGCGAGTTCAACGTGGCCGCCAACCTGGCCGACTGCTTTGAGATGCGCACGGCGATTGCGTCCGCCATGTCGGACTATCCGATCGGCGATCTGATCGCCGAGCGGGTGCGGGCCATGGGCGTCAAGCCCATCTATAAACACTTCAAGCACAACGGCGTCTCCGGGCCGAACATGGCGACGGTCTATAGCGATCAAGGCCACGGCGTGCGTCCGCCGGTGGTGTTCTACAACCGCTCGAACGAAGCCGCCGGCCTGCTTAAGCCGGGCGACTTTGACTGGAAGGCGATCTTCTCCAAGGGCGTGCGCTGGGCGCACAGCGGCGGAATCTTTGCGGCCCTCTCGCCGACTACCGCGCCGCTGGCCGCGGAGTTTATGGCCGAGGCCAAGGCCGCCGGCGCTATGACCTCCTTCGATCTGAACTTCCGCGAGAAGCTGTGGAAGATCCACGGCGGCGAGGAGCGCGCGGTTGAGACCATCGCCACCATCGTGAAAAATGTTGACGTGCTGGTGGGCAACGAAGAAGACCTTCAGAAGGGACTCGGCATCCCCGGACCGGACGTTCATTCCAAGTCGAAACTCGATCCCAGCGTCTTCTTTGCCATGATCGACAACGTGCTCAAGAAGCATCCCCACGTGAAGGTGGTGGCCACAACGCTGCGCGAGGTGCACTCGACCAACCGCCACAGCTGGAGCGCGGTGGCCTGGGTGAACGGCAAGACCTACCAGGCGCCGACCGCCGAACTCGATGTGGTCGATCGCGTGGGCGGTGGCGACGGCTTCGCGGCAGGCTTCATCTACGGACTGCTTTCAGGCGAGTCGCCGGAAGAGGCCATTAAGCTGGGCTGGGCGCACGGTGCGCTGCTCACCACATTCCCGGGCGACACGACGATGGCCAAAGTAGCCGACGTGCGAGCCTTCGCCAAAGGCGGTTCGGCGCGCATCCAGCGCTAGAGTTTCGAACATCAGCATCATGGAGCGGCGACAGATGAGCATTCTCGATCGTTTTCGGCTGGACGGTAAAACTGCGTTGGTGACGGGCGCAGCGAGCGGACTCGGAGCGGCCATTGCTGTGGCGCTGGCAGAGGCCGGCGCAAACGTGGCATGCCACGGCAACCGGCGCGCGGCCGACGAAACGGCCGCTAAGATCCGCGCGCTCGGCCGCAAGGCGGAGAGTTTTACGGCAGAGCTGGCCAAACCCGAAGCGGCAGCGGAGTTGTTCGCGGCTGTGAAAGCGAAGATGGGCGCGCCCGACATTCTCGTCAACAACGCCGGAACCATCTACCGCGAAAATGCCGAGACCCACAACCTCGAGAGCTGGATGCAGGTCTTGCAGGTAAACCTGACCAGCGTCTTTGAGCTGTGCCAGCTTGCCGGTAGCGCCATGCTCGAAAAAGGGCAGGGAAAGATCGTCAACATCGCGTCTCTGCTCTCGTTTCAGGGTGGAATCCGCGTTCCGTCCTATGCGGCATCGAAGGGCGGCGTGGCGCAGCTGACCAAAGCGCTTGCCAACGAGTGGGCCGGGCGCAACGTGCAGGTCAACGCCATTGCGCCGGGATACTTTGCCACCACCAATACTGAGGCCCTGCGTGCCGACGAGGTTCGCAACCGCGATATCCTTGGCCGCATTCCCGCAGGCCGTTGGGGTGAGCCGGACGATCTGGCCGGGGCAGCCGTGTTCCTCGCCTCGCGAGCCAGCGACTACGTCAACGGCGAGATTCTTGTAGTCGATGGCGGCTGGATGGCACGATAAGCGCTCCGCGCATTTGCTCTTTGGTCGAGATCCGCAGATAAAGGTGGGCATGCCATGAACCGCCGCGAACTACTGCGCAACACAACACTTCTAGTTGGTGGTTCGCTTGTCCAGCGTGGATTTGCCGCCGGAGTGAGCGCTCCTGTCGCCGAGACCAGAACCGGCCGCGTACGCGGAGTGCGCGATCATGGCATTTCGGTCTTCAAAGGCATCCCTTACGGGGCCGATACCGCGCCTCATCGCTTCATGCCGCCCACGACTCCCACGCCGTGGAGCGGAGTTCGCGAGGCAATGGCCTTTGGTCCCCGCGCTCCCCAGCCCAATTCGGGCCGTACTGCCAGGACGGGCTACGCGCAGCCGCCAGAGCCTGATGCGGTCAGCGAAGACTGCCTCTATCTCAACGTGTGGACCCCGGCGATCAACGACGGCCGCAAACGCCCGGTGCTGGTCTATTTTCACGGCGGAGCCTACTCTACTGGCTCGGTGAACAGCCCCCTCTACGACGGCGTAAACCTCTGCCGCCGCGGAGACGTCGTCGTTGTTACCGTGAACCACCGGCTCAACCTCTTCGGTTATCTCTACCTCGCCGATCTCGTTCCCGAGCTTGCGGATTCGGGCAACGTGGGCCAGCTCGATCTGGTTCTCTCACTCGAGTGGGTGCGCGACAACATCGCGAACTTCGGCGGCGATCCGAAGCGCGTGCTGATCTTTGGTCAGTCCGGCGGCGGAGCCAAGTGCGCCACGCTGATGGGAATGCCCGCCGCACATGGCCTCTTCCATCGCGTCGTAACCATGAGCGGTCAGCAGGTCACGGCCTCGCGTAGGGAGTCGGCTGCCGCGCGCACCGATCTTGTGCTGAAAGCCCTGAACCTGCCCAGCAGCCGCGCTGCAGAGCTGAGAACCATGCCGCTGGCGCAGCTTATCGAGGCCTCGCGCGCTGCCGGCTACTACGGACCGGTGAAGGACGGTCGCACACTTCAGCGCGATCCCTTCGACCCCGATGCGCCGCCGCTCTCGGCCTCCATTCCAATGATCCTGGGCAACACCCACGACGAGACACGCTACCTGGTCGGCGGTGGCGACTCATCTACATTCGAGCTCACATGGGAGACGCTGCCAGCCAAACTCAAGCAGCACTCGCAGTTTCTGGGCAACCTCGATCTCGCCGATGTGATCCGCCAGTATCGCGAGTTCTATCCTGCCTACTCGGCCGTCGATGTGTTCTTTGCGGCTGTGACGGCATCCAGATCGTGGCGGGGACAGTTGATCGAGGCCGAGCGCCGCGCCGCGCAGACAGCAGCGCAGCCGCATACGTGGGTCTATGAACTCGACTGGAAGACTCCCATCGACGGCGGCAAGTGGGGCGCGCCGCATACGCTCGACATTCCACTCATCTTCGACAACACGGCTGCAGCCGACCGCATGAGCGGCGACGGCCCCGATGCCCGCACACTTGCCGCGACGATGAGCTCGACGCTGATCGCCTTCGCGCGCACCGGCAATCCGAACCACGCCGGACTTCCGCACTGGAGCCCATACTCCCTCGATAAGCGCGAGACCATGAGCTTCGATGTGCCGGCTCGGCTGGTCAACGACCCGCGGGGAAGGGAACGCAGGCTGGTGGAGAAGGTGCCTTACTCTCAGCCGGGAACGTAGCTCTGGCTTCTCACTTTCCGCGTTTCGTCTCGCGGCAGAAAGATGCTGCGAGTGTGGCGTTGGGGAATGTAAGATCGTGGGGTGATTGAGAGATCAATCCAACCTGGAGGTTCGAAGTGCATTCCCCACTTTTCCAAAAATTGTTTCTAGCTGTGCTGCTTGCGCCTGCATTGCTAGTCGCTCAGCAGGCAGGAACGCTTCGCGCCGGCGCCGCGCGCGTCGACATCAGCCCTACCACGGAGATGTTTCCCATCCCCCAGGGAGTTCAGACGCTTGTCGATGTTCACGACCCGATCTACGCTCGGGCCATCGTGCTTGATAACGGCTCAACAAAGGTCGCGCTCATCAGCGTGGATACAGCGGGTATTCAGAATGCGAATGAGATCGTGCAGGCACTCTCAGCAGAGTTGGCAATTCCCGCAAGCCAGATCAGCATGGCAACCACGCACGACCACAGCACTCCGACATTCGGCGGCGGTCCGAACAACAACTACGACCGCAAGCCATATCTCGAGCTGCTGAAGAAGGGCATTCTTGAAGCGGCGCGGCAGGCCAATGCCGGACTGCAGGCGGCGCGCATCGGCTTTGCAACCGGCAAGGCTTATGTGAACACCAATCGCGACGAGAAGATTGGCGACACCTACAAAATGGGCTACGCGCCCGAGCGGCCTTCAGACAAGACCGTCGGGGTTCTGCTGATTACCGGCAGCAGCGGCGCGCCGATTGCCGTCTGGTCCAACTACGCGGTGCATGGCGTTGTCATGTTTCTGTCGAAGACAAAGGATGGCAAGTCCGAGGTGAATGGCGACCTGCCCGGCTGGACGGCGCGATATGTTGAGGACCGTATGAAGGGCGTCGTGAATGTGTGGACATCGGGCGCTGCGGGCGATCAGAATCCGCTGTTTCAGTCGATGTATAACCAGGACGCGCCCGATGTGCACGACGAAGGGGCGGGCGGCTGGGCGGTTCTCGATGTGCTCTCACGCCGGCTCGGCGAAGAGATAGTGCGCGTAGCCGGCACGATTCAGAACACTACGGACAAGGCGGTTCTGTGGGGAAAAGCGACTACTCTTACCTGCCCGGGACGCAAGTTTGTCGCCTCATCTCCGGCGCCCGCCGCCATGCCCAACACTCCGACCTCGGTTGCGGCCGCCGGAACCATGGTCGATAGCGACCCGGTCGTCATTCCTCTCGACCTGATCATGATCAACGACATCGCGCTGGCCAATGTCTCCGGCGAGGTCTTCAACGAAATCGGTCAACAGCTCAAGAAGGAATCGCTCTTTGACCGTACCGTGATGCCCACGCTCGTCAATGGCAGCCTCGGATACATTCCCAGCGAAAGCGCCTATCTGCTTCCTTCGGCAATGGCGGTGCACAACCGCATTAAGCCGGGATGCGCGGAGCAGGGAATTGCCGATGCATTCGTGGGCCTGGAGAAGGAGTACCTGCCAATCTGGAAGCAATCCAGATAACTCTGGTGGAAGCACATCACTGCCGCGAGACAGGAAGCGGCATGAGGTCTGACCACTAACTCTGGATTCCTGCCAACAAAAATCCCCCGGCTGGTTTGCCGGGGGATTTTGATTTCACTCGCTGCTTACACGTTGTAAGTGGTGGAAGCCACGCGGCCACCGTGGCCGGTCCAGTCGGTGTGGGAGAACTGGCCGCGCGGCTGGTCGATGCGCTCGTAGGTGTGGGCTCCGAAGTAGTCGCGCTGGGCCTGGAGCAGGTTCGCAGGCAGCCGTTCGGCGCGGTAGCCGTCAAAGAACGCCAGCGCGCTTGCGAATGCGGGCGTGGGCACGCCCGCCTTGACTCCATGCAGAACCGCTTTGCGCCACGAGGCCTGGTACTTGTTGATGGCGCGCGAGAAGAACTTGTCCATCAGCAGGTTGTCGAGGTTCTTGTTGCGCTTGAATGCAGCTTTGATATTGCCCAGGAACTGGCTGCGAATGATGCAGCCGCCGCGCCACATCAGCGCGATGCCGCCCATGTTCAGGTTCCAGCCGTTCTCTTTGGCCGCGGCGCGCAGCAGCATGTAGCCCTGCGCATAGCTGATGATCTTTGAGCAGTAGAGCGCCCGGCGCACATCTTCGATGAACTTGGCTCGGTCGGCAACCTTCGGCATCGTCTTCGGTCCGCGCAACACCTTCGAAGCGACCACGCGCTCATCTTTCAGCGCCGACAGGCACCGCGCAAACACGCTCTCACCGATCAGCGTTAGCGGCTGGCCTGTGTCGAGCGCGCTCACCACGGTCCACTTGCCGGTGCCTTTTTGGCCTGCGGTGTCGAGAATCTTGTCGACCAGCGGTTGGCCGTCCTCGTCTTCCTTGGCGAAGATGTCGCGCGAGATCTCAACGAGGTAGCTGTCGAGTTCGCCCTTGTTCCACTCGGCGAAGATCACGTGCAACTCGTTGGCCGAGAGGTTGAGCGAGCGCTTGAGCAGGTCGTAGGCCTCGCAGATCAACTGCATATCGCCGTACTCGATGCCGTTGTGCACCATCTTGACGTAGTGGCCCGCGCCCTCTTCGCCCACCCAGTCACAGCAGGGAGTGCCGTCGTCCACCTTGGCTGCAATGGCCTGAAGAATCGGCTTCACATGCGGCCAGGCCTTCGGGTTTCCGCCGGGCATGATCGAGGGGCCGCGACGTGCGCCCTCTTCACCGCCGGAGACGCCGGTACCGATGAACAGGATGCCTTTTTCGGCCAGCGCGCGGGTGCGCCGCGTCGAATCGGTGAACAGCGAGTTGCCGCCGTCGATGACGATATCGCCGGGCTCGAGGCCGGGCAGCAGATGGTCGATCATCTCATCGACCGTCTGGCCGGCGCGAACCATCAGCATCACCCGCCGTGGCCGCTTGAGCAGCCTCAGAAACTCTTCGACCGAGTGCGCGCCAACAACCTGTGTGCCCTTGGCCTCGTTAGCCAGAAACTCATCGACCTTGGAGACGGTGCGGTTGAAGACCGCCACCTTGAATCCGTGGTCGTTCATGTTCAGCACCAGGTTCTGGCCCATCACCGCCAGCCCAACCAGCCCGATATCGCAGCTTGCTTCAGGCATTTCAAATCCCTCCGGCGCAGGGATGCGCCAACGGCTTAATTGTAAGCAGTGGTCAGACCTCTTGGCAAGAAGAATCTTCTCCCCGCCGGCTAAATGCCGAGCGGCCGGGCTACTTCTTCTTCCAGGGAACCAGATGCAGTGAGTGGCTTCCAGCCGTCTCGATCAGCACAAAGACATTTCCGTCCGGATCGCTGACGGTGACGCGCTTCTTGTCGCGGGTGGGATTGAGGCCCGCATCTCGCAACTGCTCTTCCACCGCGCGGGCGTTGTCGGTCGAAAGATACAGCTTCGGACGGTCCTGACTGTGCGCCAGGTGAATCAGTATTTCTACGCCGGGGTTCGATACCAGGTCGATCTGTACGTCGGCGCGGCTCTTGCGTGTGCCAAATCCCATCGCTTTGTAGAAAGACTGTGAGGCCGTCATTTCGCCGACCGGCATATCAAACCCCATCAGTTCGTCGGCAATCCGGTTCGGCCCGATGTGCAGTCCGTTGTCGTTCATCTGCCGCGATCCGGGCAAGTACTGGGTGAACTCGGTGACGCGTCCGTCGGGGTCCTTCAAGTTGAAGAGCATGTTGCCTGCGCCAGCCTTGCGCCACGACTCCACCTTCAGACCCGCAGCCGTGTAAGCATCGCGCAGAGCCTCCAGGTCGGCGGCCTCGTAGCAGACGTGCATCAGCCCCAGCGGCCCCGGCGCCTCGCCCGCCGCAGTTCGCGGATAGACCTCAATGAACTGGCGGTCGTTCACCTTGACGAAGGCCTGGGTGATGGCGGCGCCGTCGGTGTTCGCGAAGGCCTGCTCGAATCCCAGCTTGTTGAGAAACGCGACCTCCTTCTCCACATCGCTCGAGCGCAGAGCCACATGCGCCAGACCCACCGGCGCTAGAGAGTTGGACTGCGCTACGGCAGCGGGCAGCCAAACCGAACTCAGTGCGAATGCCGCAAACATCCATCTGCTGAACTTCATTTTGATTCTCCGTGGCGCGGGCAGGTATCGCCGTACATATGTTACTCCGCCTCGGAGCGAGTGCCTGTGTGCAGCGAGGCAAAACTCAACAATTCTAGCGAGGAAATCTCTCTCAACGCGGGCAGCGCCCTCATCTCGAACTCCCGCGATTCGCGCAGTCTTGTCTGGCTGCGGGCCAGTTCTTCGTCGCAGTAGCCGGGATGCGTGATCAGCTCCCAGGTCCCCTCGGGAGCACGGCCAACCAGCGCATGGATCATGGCGGCGTCGAGAGCGCCGGTGCCGGTCATGGCCAGCGTGCCGTCGGTGGTTAAAAAGCCCTCTTCGCGCAGAATCCGCTGCCATGTGGAGCGCAGGCTCAGGAGGGCCGCCACCATTCCGGCGCGCAACAAGCCGGCTTGAGTGGTGGCGCGTACGGCCCACAGGGGTTCGAAGGGGTTGCGGATGCGCGTGATTCCGCAGGAGCGCGCGGCGCGCAGCAGCGGGCGAAGAATCTGCGGAAAAGCGTGCGTGTGCTTATGGGCGTCGATGTGGGTGAGCGTCAATCCCGCCTTCTGAAGAAATTCGATCTGCACCCGGGCCTCGGCTTCAATGTGGTCGGCGCGAATCCGGCCGGTGAACAGCCGGTAGAGAAGCGGTCCCAGCGAAGAGAAGAAGGCGCCGGTGGCCGGATCGATCAAGGATGAAATGTCTCCGGCGGGCAGCACAGGTGAGCCCCCGGTAAGCACAAAGTGGCAGCCTGCGCCGAGCGAAGGCGTGGCCCGGGCCATTTCGACTGCTTCGGCCGTTGCCGGTGCCCGCGCCATGATGGTGGCGCTGGTGACGAGTCCGGCCTGATGCAGCTCAAGAATGGCGCGATTGACGCCGGAGGTCAGGCCGAAGTCGTCTGCGTTGACGATGAGACGGGGCACGGAGCAAGTTTACCAGTCAGGCAAGCGGACGAGTCATTAAGTCATCGAGTCAGCTATGATGGATACAGGCTGCGGTTCCTCGCGGCAGGTGGGGCGGTTAGCTCAGTTGGTTAGAGCGCCTGCCTTACAAGCAGGATGTCGGGGGTTCGAGTCCCTCACTGCCCACCAAGACCCCTTCCAGGGACATCCAGAGACATCCAAGAAAATGCAGAAATCCCCAGTAAACACTGGGGATTTCGTATTATTACGTCCAGAGGCGTACTATGAAAGCCGAGCATTTGTGGTGGTATTTTTGGTGAACATTGCGGAGGAAATGGTGGTATTTCACGAAATAGAGTACCTGGAGGGGCTATGTCGCTGACCGACGCGGAAATTCGGAAATCCAAGCCAGGAGAAAAAGCGTACCGCTTGGCCGACGGCAAAGGGCTGTTTCTCTTCGTCACGCCGACGGGTGGGAGGCTATGGCGTTGGAAGTACCGGCACGGAGGGATGCAGAAGCTGATGACTTTGGGCAAGTATCCGGATGTGCCGCTCGCGCTGGCCAGAGACCGGCACGCCGAAGCCCGCAGATTGTTGGCCACTGGTGTAGACCCGATGGAGCAACGGAAGGCCGAGAAGGCCGCGCTGAAATCGACAGCCGAAGACTCGTTCGGGAGCATCGCAGGCCTCTGGTTCGATCACTGGCGCGAGGGCAAAAGCCCGCAGCATGTGGATGCGACGCGCAGGCGCATGGAGGCAAATATCCTTCCCCTGCTTGGCGCGCGTCCGGTTACAGAGATTGAAGCACCTGAACTTGTGGTCATGGTCAGGGCGATAGAGGCGCGGGGCGCAGCAGACCTGGCCAAACGGGCCATGGAAAACGCCGGGCAAATCTTTCGATACGCCATTGCCCACGGCTTCACGCGACGCAATCCGGCTGCCGAGATAAAGCCAAGCGACATTTTGCGGCCGACAAGAAAGACCAATCTTGCCCGCATCGACGAGAAGGAATTGCCCGGGTTGTTGCGGGCCATCGAGGTCTATCAAGGCACACACGTCACCCGGTTGGCCATGAAGTTGTTAGCCATGTCGTTTGTGCGCACGTCTGAACTGATCGGAGCACGGTGGGAAGAAATTGATCAGGAAGGGCGCCGTTGGAACATCCCAGCTGAGCGGATGAAGATGCGAACCCCGCACATCGTGCATTTGGCTACTCAGACAATTGAGCTGCTTGAATTGTTGCGGCCTCTGACCGGGGGCGGTCAGTTGCTGTTTCCTGGCGACCGCGACCCTCAGAAACCTATGTCCAACAACACGATCTTGCTGGCGTTGAAGCGAATGGGCTACAAAGGCCGCATGACCGGCCACGGCTTTCGCGGGCTGGCATCGACCATCTTGCATGAGCAAGGCTACCCGCACGAACACATTGAATTGCAGCTTGCACACGCTCCCCGGAATGCCGTGAGCGCCGCGTACAATCATGCGTTGTACCTGAGGCCGCGCGCCAAGATGATGCAGGACTGGGCGGACTTCCTGGAGCGCACACAGCGCGGGGGCAAATTGCTTCAGATGTCCGGAAGGACTGCGTAGAAGGTAGGCGGGAAAGCTAAAACAGTTAACCCATTGCATGCTGGCCCTCCGGTTGTCCGGAGGGCCAGCGCGTTTGTGCGCACAGAGTTGGTTAGCTGGCCTGCGCCAGTTGCTCGGCCTCCTCTGCGAAGAGTGCGTCGAGGATGGCGGAGGAGGCTTGCTGGATGACGGCAAGCGACTCGGTGAGCAACTCGGCGTTGCCTGCATATAGGCTAATGTAGTCGGCGCTGGCGCTGCCGGTGTTCAAGCCAACGGCGCAGCTGACGATGAAGGCGACAGCTTCGGCTTCAGTCTCGCGCACGGTCTTGGTGGTGGTGGCTCGGCGCTCGGCACGGTGCAACATCTCGTGCGCCAATTCATGCACCAATGTTGCGAACTCCTCGGCCTTCGACTGGCCGGGTAACAGCGCGATCTTTCCGCCGTAGCTGACGCCTTGCGCGGGCGCGATGCGCTCGTTGTACTCAAGTTCGATACCTCGTTGTGCAACGAATCCGACAAGCCGGTCGCGATGGCCGCCAACTTCGCCGGAAACGGTCGCGGACTGGGGAAGCTCGGCTCCTTCGGTTTGCGCAATGTCGAACACGTAAACCGTGCGGAATCCGAGCAGCCTGGGCGCGGGCTTGTCGCCACGGTCGACGGGTTTCTCGTCATGTGTTGCAACCATCATCGGGGCCTGAATCGGGATGCCCTTCTGCCCCTTCATGACGTGGCGTCCAAGCTCATTCCAGGTGTGAAAGCCCGCAACGTGCGTTGCGTCGGGGCGGTGGTGCGCGATGGAAAGAATGTTGCCGAACGAGTACCGGTGAAAGCGGGCCATCGCGCTGAGGTGGGCGGTAAGCGTCTCGCTCCTGCCCTGTTCCAGTTGCTCGATGAGGGCCTTGACGTTGGCGGCGATTGCTTCCTGGGCGGTCTGGCGCTGCGGTTGCTGTTGGGTGGTGTCTGCGTTGCTCTTCATGGGGGCTTCTCCTTGGCCGTTGCCGTTTTGGTTCGCGGTATTTGAAAAACAAATGCCGAACGCCTCCTGGCGAAGAGCGGGGGGTAGCAACTGCAAGGGGAGGGGGATCACCCACCCTTGTAACGAAGCGACAGCGGGAGTGGAAAGGGCGCAGCGTAGCGGAGGGCTGCACAAGCGAAGCGCGGAAGCCTGGGGAAACCCCTTGCGGGCGCGAGGGGCGGAGCTCCCCTTAGCTGCATTTGTTGTTGCGGTTGCTTTTCAGAACTTCAGGGCCTGGATTGTAAACAAGAACAGCTCGCTGACATTCTATCCACAGCGATAACGCTCTGCGAGCCCGTGGATGGTCATGTTGTCCCTGATAGCATCGTGCGGAATGAGTGCCTATTGCCAGCCCTTTTCCCCGGTTGCGCTGGAATATTGGCTGGCGAGAGCATACCACTTCAGTAGCAACTCCTTCAGCTCTTCCTCTCCCGCACAGGTCCTGCTCGAATCGAGCTGCAGCACTTTGCCCCTGTAATTGTCCGCGAAAAGCTGTTCGGAGTTCAATAAAGTCAAGCAACCGCATGGCGTGAGTCGTATCGCGGGCAAAAAACCAACACTAATGACTGCGGGGCATATTCTCCCAAAACAATCTGCGTTCAATCCGGCTGCTGACAGCTCATTAGCGAGAGAGCGTCTTGTCCTTGGCCGGTTGCCACCCCGAAACGGAAACGGCGACATCTGGGGTACAGATGCCAAAGAACTTACGGCTATCATCATGATTTCCTGGACAACTAGGGCTGTTCTGGGACAAAATGTCCTCTGACATGCCCAGCGAATCTTTATCGAATCTCCCTCCCGGTCCTCTGGCCCTGCTTTCGCGGGTTCGGCAAAGGCTGAGCCAGCGGGACATCGCACTCCAGCTGCAGGTAGCCCCGAAAACGATTTCACGGTGGGAAAGCGGGAAAACCGATTGCCCAAGGTATGTTCAGTATGCGCTGCTTGAGATGCTCCGGACCGGATCTCGGCCGAATTCGAGCGAGGTGCAATTCACGTTCATAGACTTGTTCGCCGGTATTGGCGGGATGAGAATGGGGTTTGAGCGGGCAGGGGGGCAGTGCGTCTTCACGAGTGAGTGGAACCCGTGGGCGCAGAAAACCTATATCGAGAACTTTGGAAATGACCATCCCCTGATTGGTGATATTGTCCCGTATGAAGAGGACGAAATTCCCGATCATGACGTATTGCTGGCCGGGTTTCCGTGTCAGCCGTTTTCGATTGCCGGTGTCAGCAAGAAAAACGCACTGGGGCGTCCGCATGGATTTGAATGCGCAACGCAGGGAACCCTGTTTTTCGATGTGGCCCGCATCATTGCGGCGAAGCGACCGAAAGCGTTCCTACTGGAAAACGTCAAGAACCTTGTGAGCCACGACGGCGGCAACACATTCAGAGTCATCAAGGAGACGCTCGAAAAGGAGCTGAAGTACCACATTCAGACGAGAGTGATTGATGGTCAGAGTTTCGTCCCGCAGCATCGCGAACGCCTCCTCATCGTCGGTTTCCGTGAAGAAACCGGCTTTTCGTTCGATAGCTTCCTGAAGCCCGAATCAGGACCCCGGCTCAGCTCGATCCTGCATCCGGAAGATGGGACCGAAAAAGCAGAGCCTCCGTTTACAGTCGGCGAACTGGCCAGGGTTCATTCGAAATACGTGCTTACCGATAAGCTGTGGGCCTATCTCCAGGCATATGCAGACAAACACAAGAAGGCCGGAAATGGCTTCGGGTTTGGTCTGGTCACTCCTGATTCCGTCAGCCGCACACTCTCGGCCCGGTACTACAAGGACGGTTCTGAAATTCTCGTCAGCCGGGGGAAAAAGAAATCACCTCGTCGGCTGACGCCTAGGGAGTGCGCCCGGCTCATGGGGTATCCCGATACGTTCCGCATCCCTGTTTCAGACACACAGGCTTACAAACAATTTGGTAACAGCGTCATTGTTCCAGTGATTGCAGAGGTTGCCAGGATGATGCTTCCGCACATTCGCGCCCTTCAACTGCACGATGAAACCGGCGCGCTGGAAATCCCAATGTTCGCGTGAAGACTGGAGCCTATGAAAGCTGGTTACCTCTCGGAGTTCTTTACCGGCGTCGCCATGAAAACGCTCAGCGCCGTGGAGGCTGATGCTGCGCGAAGCCATCAGCACGAATACAACGGTGACAAGGGCCTGATGAAGGTCTTCGGCCAGGCAACGGAAAAGCATAAATTCGAGGCGCTGTATATCTACCTGAGCGACGGGGATGATGAGCCTGTCGTGGCAAAATCAACCCTAACCTGGTACGACGCCCGACTGAAGCATTCAACGCGCACGGAACACCGAATGTACTTTCCGACAAATCAGGTTTCGATGATCGCGGCGGAAGGTGACCTGCTGGTGATCGGTCGCCGTCCTGATAATTCTGTCCTGGTGATCATCGCTCAGGGTGGCTCAACGATTGCCAGTCAGGTGCAATGGCTGTTTGGTGTCAAGCTCGAACATAGCGGATTCTCCGTTCGCGAGGAACTGGAAACGGAACAGGACAGGATTCAGTTTGCTTCTGCATTCATTCTGGAACAACTCGGCATTGAACCGGAGACGCCAGCGGCAGGGGAAAGCTATCTGGACATAATGCTGGACAGATTCGGCGGGAAGATCCCAACAACGGATATTTTCTCCAGCTACGCTCGTTCAACTGTTCCCGAACTCGATCCTGTCGCCGATCCTGACGCGGCGCTGCTTGGCTGGATGGAGCGGGAGGAAATCCTTTTCCGAACATTGGAGAAACATCTCCTCGGGGACACGCTTCGAAAGGGCTTTGTCGATGATGTGGATGGCTTTCTGGCATTCTCGCTCGCGGTACAGAACCGGAGGAAGAGCAGGTCCGGCCACGCCCTTGAAAACCACCTTGAAGTCATTTTTACGGCCAACCAAATACGGTTCGAGAGAGGAGCCGTAACAGAGGGAAAACAGAAACCGGATTTTTTGTTTCCGGGCGGCAAGGAATACAGCGATCTGACATTCGATACAGCGCTTCTTACGATGCTGGGTGCAAAGACAACCTGCAAGGATCGCTGGCGACAGGTCCTGGCGGAGGCAAAGCGCATTGAGCGTAAGCATCTGTTGACGCTTGAAGCGGCAATCAGCACTCATCAGACGGAGCAGATGCAGGAGCACAGATTGCAGCTGGTGATCCCGCGCGGGTTGCACTCCACGTTCGCACCTGAGCAACAGAGGGCGCTGCTCGACGTGGCCGGTTTTACCGCTCTGGTGAGAAAGCGTGAGCAGAGTGGACAATTCTGAATTGATGTCAGAAGTTTATGTTGAGGAAGGGGACAGCCTGAGTGTTGCCGATGGCTGATCGTTTGGGAGGCACGTCATGAATGAAAGCTCTGCAGAAGTTCAACCCGCCGGGACGCAGCGGAAGCGCGCGCGCTGGTATCTGCAGGGCGATGAACTGTCGTTGCTGATCGAGGGGAAAATCGAGCATCTGACTGCGGATGAGATATACGCCAGAGTGTTTGAAGGCGAATTGAGCTTTCGCGGAGCCGTGCTCGATGTCGAAGACGACGATCAGCCAACAATTACATTTCTCAGATATCCTGCGCTCCTTGAAGCACGGATCAATTACAGCGAAGAATCCCTGGAATCCGGACTGACGCTTTCAATCAGCGCAATCGGGGAGGGGGTCTCGGCGGAGCTTCAGGACCTGCGCAGCCGCTCGTCTGACCATATTGTGATTGATGGTCACTGGCTTCCTTTCGCACCCGGATCGCGCGAAGAAATTCTCGGAGTTTTCGAGAGGGCAGGGGTGACTGACGCCGGGCCTCTGACACTGCGTCAGTATCTCGCCCTTCGACGGGAATCCGGAACGGCTCTTTGGCTGAGGGACAGCACAGCAGGCCATTCCGTTCACCCCGGAATCAATGCCTCCCCCTCTGCCGATGCTCTTGCGATGTTTACAGGCAGCCTGTACCCGTATCAGACGGCTGGCTGGCAGTGGCTTACGTACATATGGCGGGAACAGCTCGGAGCAATTCTCGCCGATGAAATGGGGCTTGGCAAAACAATCCAGATCATTGCCCTTCTGGCCTCACCTGAAAGAAAGAAAGTTGCGCCTTCACTGATTGTGGCCCCCGGCACGTTGATGGAAAACTGGCGGCGGGAGATTTCGAGGTTCACTGAGGGCATCAGTACATACATACATCAGGGTTCGGGGCGTACCGGCGATTACCGCGATCTTGTCGGACATGATGTTGTTATCACTTCCTACGACACGGTCGTTCGTGATGGCAGTATGTTTCGGATGGTCGCCTGGCAGGTTGTTGTGCTCGATGAGGCTCAGGCAATCAAGAACCCCGAAACGAAGCGCGCCATTTCCGTAAAAAAACTCCGAAGGAGTGTCGGCATCGCTGTGACTGGAACGCCGATTGAGAATCGGCTGCGTGATCTGTGGTCGATCACGGATTTTGTTCTTCCCGGCTATCTGGGAGACGCTGAGGAGTTCGTGCAGAGATTTCCGGATGAGAAGGTTAGTGCCGCTGCCCTGGAACCAATAGTTTCGCCCATAATGCTGCGGCGCCGGGTGACAGAGGTTGCAAAGGACCTTCCTCCACGCATTGATATCCCTCAGACACTCGTCCTCAGCGATACAGAAACTGTCGAATACGAACGAACACGGCAGGAGATTCTCGCTCACTATGGTGGTAGTGCGACGCTCGTTGCTCTGACGAAGCTACGAATGTTCTGTGCGCATCCGATGCTGCTGGACGAATTACCGTGGACAGTTGAGCAGGCCCTCGGTTTTACGAAGTTTCAGCGCCTGTTTGAAATCGTTGATGAGGTTTTCGCTAATGGCGAGAAGATTCTCGTTTTCACCTCGTACAACCGAATGGCGTCTCTTATTGAAAAAGCGGTGAGGGAACGGTATGGCGCTTTCGCGGATACTATCAACGGTGAGACTCCGATTGCGGATCGGCAGAACGTCATTGACGCACTCACGAAGGTGCTTGGCCCCGGCCTGCTTGCGCTGAATCCCCGGGCCGCCGGAGCAGGGCTCAATATCACGGCAGCAACACATGTGGTCCATTACAATCTCGAGTGGAATCCCGCTATCGAAGATCAGGCTTCCGCCCGCGCTTATCGCAGGGGACAGGATCGCCCCGTGACAATTCATCGCCTGTATTACGCAGAAACAGTCGAGGACGCGATAAATGACCGGCTCACTCGAAAACGAGAGCTCTCAGATACCGCAGTCGTGGGTGTTGACGGTTCTGCAGAGGATTATTCAGACATCATGCGTGCCCTACAGGCGTCGCCTGCAAGGAAGGGGTAGACATGCGCAGGAGTAACGCTGGCAAACGAAGTATTTCAAAGATCCTCAGCGCAAATGACACAGGTGAGACGGGGGGACACCAGGCAGGAATCTTGGTGCCTAAACAGGAGGAGATCCTTTCTTTCTTTCCTCCGCTGGAACGTCGTGAGCTCAATCCGCGACGGCACCTCATCTTTTACGATGACCAGGATGGGCGCTGGGAACTGGCGTTCATCTATTACAACAACAGATTCTTTGGTGGTACGCGCAACGAATTCAGACTTACCCGCATGACTCCGTTCATTCATCAGACCGGACTTCAGGCAGGAGATGAGCTGATTCTTCAGCGAAGTGATGAGGGTCGCTATCTGATCAGGTATCGCCGGGCAAGACAGGCTGGCAGGAGTAAAGACGGGGTGTTGCGTCTCGGCTCCAGCTGGCGGGTTGTAGAGTTTCAGCATTGAAAGGACACAGATGAGCACAGCAACTGTCGAATCCGTTGAACTTCTCCCCGATCCTCGAAGGCTTATGGAAGGTCTTCGGGACACCGGCTATCAGCTCAACACAGCTATTGCAGATATCGTGGACAACTCGATTGCAGCAGAGGCAACCCTCGTTGAATTGTTTCTCGATATGGATTTCAGGGGCAATATCCGGATAGCCATTGCCGACAACGGGATCGGGATGGATCGGGAAGGACTGCTGAACGCGATGAAGTACGGCTCGGACCGCCGTGCGAACCCCGCAAGTCTTGGCAAATTCGGCCTCGGCCTCAAAACAGCGTCCACGGCCTTCTGTCAGTGCCTCTCCGTGATTTCACGAAACAAGGGCGATGTACCGCTTCTGTCCGCGTCATGGGACCTGGATCATGTGATCAAGACGGGCCGCTGGGAATTGCTGCTGACTGAAAAGGTGGATGCCGGCGCTGCCGCGTTGCTTGAAAAGGTTGCGCCATCGGCGTCCGGCACTGTCGTGCTCTGGACAAAAATCGACAGGCTCTTTGACCGTGAGTACAAGAATGCCGGTGGAGCTCAGGCGCAAAATGGATTGCAGAGGAAGGTATCATCGCTTGCCGAACATCTTGGCGCGGTATACCAGCGCTTCCTCGATACTGGTGACTCACGGGCGCGCAACGTTGTTATCAAAATCAACAAGGCTCTGGTACTGCCGTGGGACCCGTTCCAGGTCAGCGTATCTGATCTTGTGGCCAAGGAAGATGTCCCGACTGAACTGAACGGCGGAGCTAATGCGAATTTCAGTGTCCGCGCCTATATTCTTCCGCGCTCGACAGAGTACCCAACCCCTGAAGACGAGGAAAAGGCCAAGCTCGGTAACACACGTCAGGGTCTGTATATCTATCGAGAGAACCGGCTCATTCACGAAGCGGACTGGCTCGGTATGTTCACGAAGGAACCGCATGGCTCGCTGCTGCGCGTTGAGTTCTCCTTTGATCATCACCTTGATGAAGCGTTCCACATCGACATCAAAAAATCACAGATCATCCTCAATGAAACTCTCTGGGTGTGGCTGAGAGATGAGTTTCTCACTGCTCCGCGCAGAGAGGCCAACAATCGCTACAGATCCGGGCAGCGAGCGGCGGCATTCAAGAAGGCTGAAGGTTCGCACATCACCTCCAACCGCAATATTGCGGCGAAAGAAGGGGAGATAAATCTCGCTGAGATAAGCGTCAGTAACCCGGAAACCGGCGAAGCCGAAGTTACAAATAGGATTAGCGGAAGCTTCAAACTGAAACTGAACATCAATAAGCAACCGAAGTCAGGAGAGGTTTATGTACAGACAGTCGAGAGCCTGACTGACGGCGCGCTTTATGAGCCGACACTGACCAACGGGCACCAATCCGTTCGGATTAACACGGGCCATCCCTATTATCACAAGGTCTATGTTCCGAATCTCTCTCGGAACGTCACTATTCAGGGAATGGACGCGCTCCTGTGGGCACTGGGTGCAGCCGAGTTAAGTTCCACGAGCCCAAACACACATCGGCACTTTGAGGAGATGCGATTCGAACTTTCGCGCATTCTGCGGAAGCTCGTTGAAGACCTCCCGGACCCGGAGAGTGAGCAAGATGTGGCAGGCTGATCCCGTTCGGTTGGCTGAGGATATTTCCAAGCACTTCGGCCTCCACCTCCAGGGACAGGGAAGCAGGGCCGCCACAGGGGAGTTTCTGATCGAGCTTGCGCCGGTCGGCGTTCACCCGAATGAATCGTTTCGTATTCGGCTGGAGCTTGGCTGGCGGAGCCTCCAGGCTGCGTTTGTACCGGGGCCGTTTGCGGGCCATCTCATCTCGGAAATGGGAAATGCCGCGAATGTCGGCGGCACGGTTTTCCGGCGACTTGCCGAGAAATGTCTCGCGGAAAATGCAAGGCTCACCATGAGAATCAATGGAGCGCAGGCGTCAACGGCTGATTCCGTGTCGTGGCCTGATGCCTGGAAGAGCCTGGACCTTGTCCTCGAAAAGACGCCCCTTGCGATTAACACGGAAGATTACGAAGAGAACGACCGTCAACTGGTCACATGGGCCAGGCGGTTCACGGGTCTCGTGCTTTCTCTTGTACCGCTTGAGGAAGTCGAAGAGCTGACCGATCTGAATCCTGATGGGCTTCCCGAGGGTGGCAGTATTCGGGTTCTTGTGAACCGCTATGAGCGGAACTACTCCAACCGCGCGGCCTGTATCGAAATACAAGGAAGCAGTTGTCTCGCCTGCGGATTCAATTTTGAGGAGGCTTACGGCACAATTGGAGAGGGGTTTATTCACGTTCACCATGTCACCCCTGTTTCGCAAATCATCGCGGGCTATATCGTCAATCCGGCAACGGACTTGGTGCCGTTGTGTCCCAACTGTCATGCTATGGCACATCGGACAAGTCCGCCATTGACAGTTGAAGAGCTCAGGAAGCTCCTGATGACAAAGAACACTTCATCCGGGCAGGCGTAGCGCCTTCAGGAGCAACGGCGTCATGGATGTGCACACAACTGAGCAGCGAAGTCGCAACATGTCAGCGATCAGGGGCAGGGACACCAAGCCTGAAATGCGGGTTCGGTCAGTCCTTCATTCTCTTGGCTACAGATATCGGCTTCACAGAAAAGACCTGCCGGGAAAACCTGATATTGTTCTGCCGAAGTATCATGCAGTGATATTCGTGCACGGCTGTTTCTGGCATTGTCACGAATGTCGGTGGGGCAGCGTCGTTCCAAAGACACGAGCAGAATTCTGGGCCAAGAAGCGACTTGATACCAAAGCACGCGATGCAAGGAATGTCGCGGCTCTCGGTGCGGCTGGCTGGAGAGTGATTCTGGTCTGGGAATGTCAATCCCGGTCGGACACTTATCTAAGAGCGTTCCTTGTCTCGGAGCTTCCCCAACGTCTGTGAGTGCTTGCGGTCAGTATTGGTTGTATCTGCAGATTCAGGGCGAAGGGATGAATGCCAGACTATTCCACCAGCCTCCCATCCGCATCCCAGATCCGGCCATTGTACGAAATTCGTCCGACGATCACCTTTTGTGAGTTGTATATGTTCCCGCACCCAGCCATCATGCCTGAAGCTCCGAATTCATACTTCTCACGATAGGCAGAGAAAAGTCTAGATGCTTCGTCCGCGAACTGGACCGAAACTTTGAGAGTGGGCGCTCCAGACGCTGCCAAATAGATGAGGTGGAGTTCGCCACGAAGGTCAGGAACGGTAATCTCGGTCTTCATTTTCGTCTCACAGAGTAGGATGATTTGACCCCGTGGCAGCGATGCACTTCTTCGCAAAGGCCTCGGCACTCGGCCAGTCCGGGGAAATGTACAAATCTTCTGCTCGGTCTGGTCCTGTTTCAGCGACAACGAAGAATGAATAGAGGCTGGGGTCGTTTCGCACATCTTCGCGGGCGGCCTCACACAACTCGTCCCACAGGAAACCGTCATATTCGCCTCCGTCAGGGTTCGGAATGTCCGCAGACTCATAGATCTTTTCAAGTTCAAGAGCCGTCGCAAGGGCTTCTCTGGCTTCGCTACCTAGGCTGCTGAACACTTCGCGGGCATACGACCGATCATATGTTTTCAGAACCTCGATACGCCGATTCTTAGTCGTTTGCTCGAAAAACACTTCCTGCTTCGGCATTCGCTGCCCCTCCGATGACTCATTATCCTCTAGGATTGTGAAAGAGTCCAGGCTGAGAGCAGAACATCGCGTTCGGCACCGGGCGACATTATGACAGCCTGCAACAATCTCGGTTGGCTCTACGAGCACGGAGATGGCGTATCTCAGAACGACACACAGGCGCGCTCCCTCTACCAACCTTCGGCACATCTCTGCCAATGTATGGGCTAGTTCCTCGTTGCCAAGTAAAGGATCAACGCTATTCTCCGAATCCAACAGACTGTTCTTGCACCGTCTCATGGGACGATTCTGCGTGGGACAATTCGGCGTGGGCTGATTCGATGGCCTGGTCCAACTCGCCGGGTTGGAGCGCCGTGGAATGAGAAACATCCTTGCCGAGTTCGCGCCCGAGCGACTCGGCGTCGTTGGTGAAGATATGAGCGTCAAACCGGGCGCGTGAAACGGCGACATAGGCCATGCGGCTGTTGATCAGGCCCTTGTGGGCGTGCTCGGAGTCAATGTGAATCAGGACGTTGTCGGCTGTTTCGCCCTGGCTGCTGTGGCTGGTCACGGCATATCCGTAATCAAGATGCGGATGCTGGTGCAGATTGAAATCGACCGTACGCCCGGAGTCCATCTGCAACTTCAGATTGCCCTCTTCGTCCAATGCGGCAATCGTTCCCAGTTCCCGGTTGGCGATCTTCTGCGGATGAAACGCCGTTGTGAATTGGATGCGGTCGCCCTCGGCAAAGCTCCTTTCCGCCTCTTGGTATACCGTGACACCATTCACCTTCCGAGGGTCGTAGGTGATGAGTTCTCCATTCTCCCGCTCGACCGTAATCAGATTCTCGTGGTCGTCGGTGGCACTGACCCAAGCCATTTCCCGCGCGGCAACACCGATGGTCTGGTTGCCTCGCGTGTAGCGGAGAACGTCGCCGGGCTCGTAGTTCTGCGCCCAGAGCCGGTCCTCACTCGTGATGCTCTGGCGCGCCACAAGCACCGTCACCGCCTGTTCTTCCTGGCTCACTTTGCCAAGCTTCTGCATCTCGGCATGGATGGTCGTCGCAATCTCCATGCGAGAGGCGTTGTCTGGAGAAATAACCAGCGTGTTTTCCGGCTGCTCGACGTACGCGCGGGCAATTGCTTGAATGCGCTCCTCGCGCTCGGTGTACTCGTGGACACGGCCCTGGGCCGCCAGACTACGAATCGCGCCATCCACGTCGCCGACAGATAGCTGCTCGACAGTGGCCTTGAGTGCGGTGTCCTGCTGCCGGATGATTTCGGTGAGTTGCGCGGTTTGCATCCCAGCCTCTTGCAGTTGCGCGTAGGGACGTCCAGCGTCCACTGCTTCATGCTGCCGGGTATCGCCAACGAACAGCACGCGGTCCTCGGCGTGGATGCTCTTCAGGAAGTCATGCATCTGCCGGGTGCTGGCCATGCTCGATTCGTCAACGATGAAGAGACAGGGTGCGCCGGAGGTTTCGCGCTGTCCCTCCGTCAAATGGCGCGCCATGGTCTTCGTCTCGATGCCGGCGCTTTCGAGATTCTGTGCCGCGCGGGATGTTGGCGCAAGGCCCTCAACCTCAAAACCGGCCTGTTTGGCAGCGTCGCAGACGGCTTCAAGCGCCGTGGTCTTGCCGGTTCCGGCTGCGCCTTCCAGCCCCATGACTTGATCGTGGTTATTGAGAATCGCCCTGACGACAGACTGCTGGGATTCGTTAAGGTGCGAGTGGGAAGCAAGGGCCGCGTTCTGGATGCTGTCTGGCGCTAAGGACGGATGCTTGTCGCGGCCTTCGCTCCAATGCCGGAGAACGGCGGCTTCAAGCGCTTTCATCTCCGGCGTGGTGTAGGCATGGCCCGCGCTTCCGGGCCGCGCGGCAACTTCAATCAAATGTCCAGCCTCGATGCTCTTGGCAAACTCGGCATGGGCTTCATCAGCGTGCAAGCTACCCATTCCATGGCGGAGTGCGTCGGCCAGAATCGCACGCTCGTCAACAACTGCATCCCGTTCCATGTTCCGGTTGACGGCTGTTCGAATCGCCTTTTCGGCAGACTCCGGTGTGATGCGTTCGACTCGTTCGGGGTTCCCGCTCTGGAGCGCGCGCGCAACGACCTTTTGCGGCTGGCTTCCATACTTCTCCGCCATCGCCTGATGCTGGGCGAGAGCCTCCTCGCGCGACTGCTCTTGCTTCTTCTCGCGCGTCTGGTACGCGGCGATCTGGGCGGCCTCCGCGCCAGAGACGTTGTGTTCCTCCATGTGCTTCTCGATCTGTGCGCGGCGCGGGCTGGAGGCTTCAAGGTATTCCTGCGAATACCCTTTGATCTCCGGACTGCCATGCTCGCCGCGCTCGATCTCGTAGCCGAGATCCTGGAGACGGACGGCCAACTCGGCGCGATACACGGCGGTTGCGTATCTCTGCGTCCGGAAGAGTTCCTGCGGCTGGAGGGCATGAGAAACTCCGTCCAGCGTCTCGGTGATGTTGAAGATGACGGCGTGGGTATGAAGTTGAGGGGCAGAATAGCCGTTTACGGGCCGACTGGAGTCGTGCTCGAATCGTGCGGCAATCCACTCGCCTGTAGTCTCGGCGGGCAGGGTACCTCCAATGCGCGCCTGGACGTATCGCTCCATCTTGTCGAGTGCGATGCTTACACTCTCCCGGTGCGCCGTCCGAATACGTTCATCGCCGCCGGGAAGCGCGGTCAGTGAGACACTCTTCGGCGCGGAGAAAGTGGCGTCCCATCCGGCGCGATGCTCCATCGTCCGGACGCGTTCGCCGTCTGGCCTGACGTATTCTCGCGGAGTCTGGTGATGTACAAGCTGCTCACCCGAGTGCGGATGTTGGCCCTCGCTCAAGCGGGCAAAATGCGCCTCGTTCACTTCTCCCTTTAGACCCCACCGCTCGGCAAGACGGCCATGCCATTCGCCTCGAACACGGTCCTCCTCGGTGTAATAGTTGTCCTTCGCGTTGGCAAACTCCGCGCGATGGTACTCCTGCGCCTGGCTGGCGCTGATCGGTTTCGAGATCGTTAGCATTCCAGCTCCCTACTCAAAGAACAAACCTTGGCTATTCTGGGGCCCGGAGTCGGGCACAGCCGAACCGGCGTTCGTCGCAAGTTCGGCGCTGGATTCAGCGCAAGGCGGGCGCTTGATGAACTTCTCCGAGCGGTGTGGGAGCTGAATGTAGCGCGTGCTGAGTTGGACGACCAGATTGCCAAGCTTCATGTAACCTTGCAGCCTGGACAGTCCGGCAATCTTTGAATAGGAAATCAGCGGCTCCGACCGGGGAGGATCAATCGTCTCGCTCGACTGCCTTTTCCCATCCGCTCCTGTGGACCAGGTCTCCCGCAGGTGCTCGACGGATACCATCCCGATTGCTCTTTCGATCCATTCGGCGGCATCCGGTTCACCGGTCTTGAGATAGATGCGGGTGCTGGGCTGCGAGAGTACGGTCTTGGCCAGTCGCCCGTAGAACATCTCAACCTGATCTTTGCCCTGGAATCCGAGCACCATCGGGTTGTTCGACTTGCGGTTTTGTGTGATCGCCTTTGCAAGCTGAGGCACGTGCTGCAAGTCCGCGGCCTCATCCAACGCAAACCATATCGGAGGTTTGTCCGTATGGCCTTCGTTCATCAGGCGAAGCATCAGCAGGTCGAGCCACATGGTAACGAGGGGCTGGACACGCTCCTTTGCTGTCGCCGGGGCGGTAATGAAGATCCAACCCTTTCGGCGCTTTGACCATTCCAGCGCACTCCAACGCTGCCGTGTTTCCTTCTCGCCTGGCAGCAACTTCAGTGCGCTGGCGGCCATGTTCAATGAACCAAGAACGCCTGCCCGTTGCGGACCCGCATGGGGATCGATCATCGCTTCCAGTTCAGTTCCTTTGACGCGGCGGTCGATCTCCTTGACATTGCACATCCAGTGAATCAACGTCTCTGGTGCCGGTTTCAGGTTGACCAAGTGGGCAAACAGTCGGCGGGAGGCGTCTGAGAAGAATCGGTTGTGCTCACTTTGTTCGGGGAACATGCTTGTGGCGACAGTCAAGGCCTCCGCCTCGTCTTCAATCTCGAATGCCGGTGACCAGTAGGGCGCGCGCGCGTCCAACGGATTCAGGATGATGTCTCCGCGCCGCGCGTCATAGAACTGCGGCAGGTATTCCATCGCCGGGTCGTAGACAATTGCCGCCTCGCCGCGCGCTCGAATCTGCATAAGCAACTGGCGGAAGAGCGCGCTCTTGCCGGAACCGGTGTCTCCGACGATCATGATGTGGTATCTCTCCAACTCTCGCGGAATGCGAACCTGCACCGCGCTTTGCCTGCGCCAACGGCTGAACCAGCCCGGCTCGATGTGATCGAAGCCGACACCATCCGACGGTGTGCGACGGTTGAACTCCGCCGCGCTGACCAGTTCCGGGCCGTCAACGACCCGGCCATATCGGCGCACACGCGCCCTGGCAGCATCCCTGGGAACAGCAATGAAGAGACCAAAAATGAATACGATCAGCGCGCCATACGCCGGGCGCTGAAGGAAGTCGCAAACGGTTTGGTCCTGGTAGATGTAGTGGGCGAGCTGGGCGTGAAGCTGCTGGCTGTTCAGAATCACGTCCAATGTTTGGAACTTGACGTAGCCTCTGGCTGCGGCCAGATCGGTCAGTGTGTACGATTGCCTGCCGTCCTCGGTGGTGACTGACTCAACTTCCCCATCGATGGCGATACGCCAGGTGCCGCCCGGCTTCACTATCGCCGGGATGTTGTACCTTGCAGTTCGGCTGATCGACTGGCTCTGCCACCACGAATTTGCATACAGACGGAGGTAAAGACGCTGGACGAAAGTTGTCTGTATCTCGTAGGTCAGCCAGACAAGCGAAAAGAAGACCATAATGGTCGTGAAGCAGACACTGATCGTCCACACCTGAAACCGGCTCGGAAATTCGCCGCTGCTATTCACGCTTCTCTCCTGTCTCTCCCAACGTGGCGTCGGTCAGCCGCTGTCGCGCTCTTGTGGTTTTGTCGTGGTCGGAGCGCTGGATCAGCTCGCGCATCTCCTGCTCAGTGAGCTTCTCTCCGGCATTGGACCGAAACGCCAGATTGAGCATGATCGCGCGGAGCGCAAGAACTTCGGCAAGCAATGCTTCGTGTTCGGCGGATGATCGCGGACGCTGGAGTTCGCGGAGCAGACACTCGCGCACACATTCACTGATGTTGCGATTGCTTCCTGCCGCCAACTGCTCAATGTCGGCGAACTCTTGTTCCGTGATCTTGGCGGTCACTGAGCGAGACAGGCGGGTCAATCGCAAAGGTCACTCCAGCACCATTCCGAGGAAGCAGCCGCATCCCACAACGCACCCCAATACGGCCGGAGGGCCGCATTGAGCGATGCGACGTTCCCGACGCTCTCAAAATTGAGCATTGCATTGAGATTGCGCCCTGGTAGCAGCGGCCATAGTTTTGTCTTTGGATCGTCGACAAGTACATCGAGCGTAAGAGAAGTGCACAGGCGCACCCTGTCCGCCAGTGTGGCCCCGATTAAATAGCGGTTGCCGTAGCCGCGCAACTCAAATGGGAGATTGCCGAGGTAATAGTCCAGATACGGGTCGTTAGCGCTGCCATCTCGGAATTCAAATGCGGCGGCGAATGCCTGAAGCAACCGATACTTCGAATGGCTTCGGCGCTCTGCGCCACGCTGGGCGTAACCCACCACAACCTGCCACTCCCTAAGCCCAAGGCGCTGTCCCCGTTCGAACCTCTTCGCGATCTCGAAGATGTTCAACGGATCGGACGGCGAGCTGTGCGTGGCTACGCAAATTCCAGGATCTTTGGACCTCAAGCGTGCGCTCCATGTTCTTGCCAACCTGACGACAGCGTTCTTCATCATATATATATGTCCATTCCAGAACGTGTTTGAGTGCGATTTGAAAAGGTTGCTCCAGAGATACTTCGGTATCCCTGCGGCAACCCTGTCAGGGGTGGAGTGTCACCCCCTCATGGCCTTTGCCGAATGGCGATTCTGCGCTGAATCCAACCGCACACCTCGTCTTCGACCCAACCAACGGCTCGCTCTCCAACGGGCACTGCGACGGGGAATTTGCCGCGTGAGACGTATGCGTAAATGGTGCTTCGGGACAGGCCTGTGCGCCTTTGAACTTCAGGCAATCGAAGGATTGCGATTTGACCGGTAGGCAGATTTGATTGGGGCGACGAGGGTTTCATTCGCTGTATCATTGCAAAGCCGTAAGCGAGAGACAAGGGTAGAACAGAACTATTTTTAATCGGCGCTTCGCAAACAGTTTTGGGTCCAGTTGGATGTCCGTTCGTGATGCCAGCGTCGCGTGCGAGGGAGCGTTGACCGCGCTGCATTTGAGAAGACACCTCAGGCGTTGGAGCAGCCTGCCCGAGAGCATTTGCTCCGCGCATCGCGCCCGACCTCTCCATTCATCTGTGTCGGGGAATGGCGTCCTTCGGATTGCATCGTAACTGTGGTGGCTTATCCTGGCTCTATTCGGTGCAGAAAGCCCTCCGCACTGCTTGGCGGGGGGTATATTTGGGGGTATTTTCTTTGGCTGAAAACGTTTCCTATGTATATTCAGTTGGTTAGGGGTTGATTAGAGTCCCTCACTGCACCGGGTTGCACTTTGCTGCCCGGGCTGCTGGTATTGCAGTCAGAGCATCCCCGCATAGTAGGTGCGCAGACAGCGGGCAAAAGCGTACACTCATGGGAGTTTCAATAGGCCTCGCGGATTCATTGTGAACACACAGGTTTCCCGGTCGTCATATCCTCGAAGAGAAAGCCAGTTTTCTTTTCCGTGCAGAGGTTTTAGATGCGCATTTCGATAGCCAGTTTTGAGTTTGTTCAGGGTACAAAGGTCGGCAAGAGCGCCTCAGCGTGGCTGATGTTTGTCGTCGCTCTGCTTTCACCCGCATTTGTATCCGCGCAGCAGCCGAAAGCCACAAACCTTGTCACCCATGCCGTGGACACGCTCCGGGTGCGGACGCTGGCCAATCACCATCCGCTATGGGCCAACGCGGCCAACGATCTGGGAGCACTGCCGGCCGACGAGCAGGTGGGGCCGATGACGCTGGTGCTGGGCCGCTCGGTCGAGAGGCAGCAGGCCTTTGAGCAGTTGCTGGCCGACCAGCAGAATCCGGCCTCGCCGGAGTATCACCACTGGCTCACGCCCGACGAGATCGGAGCGCGCTTCGGCGTATCCGACAGCGATCTCGATGCGCTGCAAGGATGGCTTGCGGCAGAGAACCTTCAGGTCGTCAACGTGGCCAACAGCCGCAGCTTCATCCGCTTCAAAGGCACGGCGGCCAACATCGCCCAGGCCTTCGGCACCGCGTTACATCGTTACAACGTGAACGGCACGTCGATGCTCTCGGTAGCCACCGAGCCAACCATTCCCGAAGCGCTGACGCCTATCGTCCAGGTAGTGCGCGGGCTCTATGAGATAGGCGAGCATCCGATGCACTCCGACTTTGCACTGCTCTCCACCGATCCACAGATGACGACATCTCTCGGCAATCACTATCTGACGCCCAAGGATTTCGCTACCATCTACAATCTGTCTTCGAGCTACACCGGCGCGGGTTTTACCGTGGGCATCGTCGCTGAGGCCAAGATCAATCCAGCCGACCTCGACAACTACAAATCGCTGATGCTGACCACATTCACAAATCCCAGTCCGGTTGTGCCCACACAGTATGGAGGAGTGGATCCCGGCGAGGCGTGTACCACTACCGCGTGCAGCACCAGCTATCTCAACGCGCAGGGCGAGGCGACACTCGACGCAATGCGCATCGGTAGCGTGGCGCCGGGAGCTAACATGCTGCTTGTTGCCGCCACCTCCACAAGTGGAGGCATCGGAGTTGACCTTGATTACATGGTCGATACCACGCCGGTGCCCGTGCAGGCCATCGACATCAGTTGGGGCGCATGCGAGTCGGGCGCAGGCAGTGCAGCCGTTACCGACGCGGACAACTTCTTCTCGATCGCCGCAGGGGAGGGAATCTCGATCTTTGTCTCTTCGGGCGACTCCGGAGCCTCCGGGTGTCTGGCCGCCTTTACTTCACCGGGCGTGAACCGCGCCCCAAGTCCCAACTACCTCTGCTCGTCGCAATATGTGACCTGCGTAGGCGGCACGGAGTTCAACGACACCGCCAACCCGTTGAACTACTGGAATGCAACCAGCGGCGCGGGCTATGCGTCGGCGCTGAACTATATTCCCGAGGGCGCATGGAACGAGTCCACCGCCTCGTCAGTGGGCGGCACCGGTGGCGGCGTTAGCAGCTACATTGCTACGCCCACATGGCAGACCGGCACGGGCGTGCCCGGAAGCGTGGGGCGCTATACCCCGGACGTCTCCTTCTCTGGCTCGGGGCACGACGGCTACATCGGCTGTTTGGCGGCAGCGGGATATACATGTGTTTCTAACGGCACCAGCATTCCGATGGGTGTATTTTCAGGCACTTCGGCCTCCGCCCCCGAGATGGCTGGCGTGGCGGCGCTCGTCGATGAGAAGCTCAGCAAGGCGCAGGGCAACATGAATCCGAAGATCTACGCCCTTGCCAACTCGACGAACTACTCGAGCATCTTCCACGACGCCACCGTCGCTTCGAGCGGTGTGGGCAGTTGCTCAGCCAGCACCATCAGCCTGTGCAACAACACGGCTGTATCCTCCGCGCCCGGCTATACCCTGAACACTGGCTTCGACCTGGCCACCGGGTGGGGTTCGCTCAACATCGCTAACTTCCTCAGTAATTACTCCAGCACTTCGACACCGACTGTAACCGTCTCGCTGGGCGCTTCGAGCATCACCGTCGGCCAGACGCTGACCGTAACCGTCACTGTGAGCGGCTCGGGCGCTACGCCTACCGGCAGCGTCATTCTCTCCGGCGGCGGATACACCTCGACCTCCAGGACGCTTTCAGGCGGCAGCGCCACCATCAACATCGCTGCCGGAGCGCTCGCGCAGGGAACCGACACGCTTACGGCAACCTACACGCCGGATGCCGGCAGTTCCACGGTGTATACCTCGGCAAGTGGTACAAAGACGGTCACTGTGACTCCGATCCTGACGCCAACGGTATACGTCACGCCTGCATTTAGCCCCATCTCTGTGGGCCAGTCGATCAGCGTCACCGTTGGGGTCACCGGAAACGGCATCCCGCCCACCGGCAGCGTCGTGCTCTCCGGCGGCGGCTACACCTCGGCCTCTACGGCGATCTCGAACGGCGGGGCCACCTTCACCATCGGCGCAGGCGTGCTGGCGCTCGGCACCGACACGCTGACGGCCACCTACACGCCTGACGCATCCGGGGCGGCTGTGTATACCTCGGCCACGGGATCGGGCACGGTCACTGTTGTGCTCAAACTGACTCCAACCGTGACCGTCACGCCGACTCCGATCGGCATCACCGTCGGCCAGACCATGAGCGTCGGGGTTACCGTCACCGGCAATGGCGGTACCGCGACGGGGAGCGTCGTTCTCTCCGGCGGCGGCTACACGTCGGCAGCCGCCACCCTTACCGGCGGCGCCGTCTACTTCCTCATCCCTGCTGGTGCTATGGCCCTGGGCACCGACACGCTCACTGCCGCCTACACGCCCGACACCTCGGGCTCGGCAGTGTATCTGGCTGCTTCCGGGACCAAAAACGTAACCGTGACGCCGAAGTACAATCCCACGGTGACAGTCACTCCGGCCTCGGGAACCAGCTCCGTTGTCCAGCCTCTCTCTGTGGCGGTTACCGTGAGCGGAACATCCGGCACGCCGTCCGGCGCGGTGGTCCTGTCGAGCGGCAGCTATGCTTCCGCTTCGACGACGCTCGCGGGCGGCAGCGCAACTATAATCGTTCCTGCCAACTCGCTTGCTCTTGGCACAGACAACTTGACAGCCACTTTCACGCCAGACTCTTCCAGTTCGCCGGTCTATCTTGGCGCTACCGGAACCAGCTCTGTGAATGTGGTGGCTGCGACCTACAGCCTTTCGCTTAGTTCAGCTTCCGGAACGGTATCCGCGGGAACCCCGGCGACTGCGGTCCTCACCGTCAACTCCACCACTTCGTATACCGGATCGATTGCGCTCAACTGCGCGGTTACCACCACCATCAGCAGCCCTAACCTGCCAGCCACCTGTTCGCTCAGTTCGGCAACTGCAACCATGACGGCCGGAACGCAGGCTCCCGCCACCATCACGCTGACCATCACCACCACGGCAAGCACCACTGTCTGCACAGCGTCGAACGACGCGCCTCTGCAACTGCCGTGGAAGACGGGCGGCGGCGCGGTTCTGGCCTGTGTGGTGCTGTTTGGCCTTGGGCGCCGTCGCCGTGCAATCCGCAATATGCTCGTGGCGGTTCTGCTCGGCATCGCGCTGGTGGGCAGTCTGGCGGCCTGCGGTTCGAAGAGCAGCGGATCGAGCTGCACGAACAAGACAACGCCGGGCACCACCACCGGCCTCTACACCGTTACTGTAAGCGGAACGGGTACGCCCTCGGCACAGACCGGAAGCAATCCAACCTTCGCGCTCACAGTCAACTGATCGCGCAACAAACACTCTGAGAGCGGCGTTCGCCAGTGCGGACGCCGCTTTTCATTTCTTCCATGTGCTCTGAAACTTCCGCGTTTTTTCCCGGCGAAGCGCAGCGTCTATTCTGTTACTGCGAGGTGTTGCGATGGTTCGTGTGGGTCTTATCGGTTTTGGAATGGCGGGTCGTGTCTTTCACTCACCTCTTATCTCTTCGGTGGATGGCATCGAACTCGCCGGCGTCATGGAGCGCAGCACCAACCAGGCCGCCGAGCGCTATCCCGGTGTAACCATCCATCGCTCGCTCGATGCGATTCTGGCCGACAGTTCTCTTGACCTGTTCGTTGTCGCCACTCCCACCACCACGCACCTCGAAGTGGCGCGAGTGGTTCTGGGGGCAGGGAAGAACGCTATCGTCGACAAGCCGGTCGCCACTTCCTCCAGTCACATTGCCGAACTCATCGCCCTTGCGCGGTCTAAAGGCGCAATGCTCATTCCCTTCCAGAACCGCCGTTGGGATGGCGACTTCCTCACCGTGAAAGAGCTTCTCGACCACGATGCTCTGGGCCGGCTCGTATACTTCGAGTCGCGTTTCGATCGCTGGCGTCCGGCCAAGCCCACCAATCGCCTCTGGAAAGAGGACCCGGCCAGCGGCGGCGTACTGCTCGATCTCGGCACGCACATCGCCGACCAGGCGCTCACTCTCTTTGGCAAGCCCGAGGCCGTCCAGGCTGATGTGCTCATGGAGCGCGAGTGGGCAAAGGTAAACGATGGCTTCGAGATTCAACTGCGCTACAAGGGATTCACGGTGGTTCTGGGTGCAAACAGTCTTTGCGCTCCTGCCGCGCCGCGCTTCCACCTGCGCGGAACAGTGGGGAACTTCTGGAAGTACGGCGTCGATCCGCAAGAGGCCGCGCTGAACAAGATCACGCGCATCGCCGAGGGCGAATGGGGCGTGGAACCCGAGAGCGAGTGGGGCCGTCTCTATGCGGATGTGGACGGCGCAACCCGGGTGATGCCGATTGAAACTATCCATGGGGACTTTCGACGCTACTACGAAGGCGTGCGTGATGCGGTGCTGGGCAAGGCCGAGCCGCCGGTCAAGGCAGTCGAAGCATGGCGCACCGCGCGCCTGCTTGAGTTTGCCGGCGAAAGCTCTGAGAAGCGCTGCGAAGTTATATGCGATTGGAGCGGGGAGCCCAGGTAGAACGCAGAAGTTCTCTCATTCATATTTGTCATCCTGAGCGAAGCAGGCCGCAAACATGCGGCCTGCACAGTCGAAGGATCTGCGGTTGTTTTTTTGCTTCTAAACCGGCGCAGCAATCTCCCCCGGCCCAGCAATCCCATACTTCCGATCGAGAAACTGCCGCAGGTCATCGGGCAGCACCACGGCCAGTTCCTGCCATGTAAGTACGCTGAGCCGCATCCGCAACTCCGCCTTGCGTACAGCCCGTAGCACTTCGAACCACTGATCGATCAGGTCCGGCCGCCGCGCATCGAGAAGCACACAAAAGCTCGCGCCCGTCGCATGAGCGGCAAGCACGTTGCGAATGAGCTGATAGCTCGCGTAGCCGGCCTCGGCAGGTGCCTCGACAATCGGATCGATGTGCTCAACCGAATCCGGATCGCCGACAACGCTCTCGAACTCCTGCGACACATCCTCGGGAAACTCGCTTGCCCTCCGCCGCCGTGCCGTCGCGATCGCCGCCCGCGGCAGCAGGTCGCGATCGAAAACCAAGTCAAAGTCGCGATACCCTTCAACAATCGCGGCAGAGCGGCTCTGGAAGTCCAACTCGGTCAACTTGGCCTCGACCAGCAGCGGCCCCAGCCGCATATCGACCTCGGTACGATCGAACCTGCCGTTGGCAAGCGGCACTCGCGCCCTCCAGCCAAACTCCGGCGCGCACTCCCCATCGATGCCCAACACTCCGCGCAGCCTGCTCGAATCTATTACCCCCGGCGCACAGAACACATTCATCAGCAGCGCGTCGCTGCTCATCGACGAGTCAAGTTCCCGCCATCGCCGCTCGCGTTTTGGCAGCGATCGGGCGGCCTGCGTGTGCACCTTATCGAAGCGCCGCATCCACTGCGGTTTCGCAAGAATTGCGCTATATGCGGCATCGAAGAAGTTGCCGTGATGCGCCCCGTCCGGCTCGTAGACAATCACCGGATCGGCGCCATAGCTCTCGACATGCGCATGACCGCGGGCCCACGCGCGGTTCCGCTCCGCTAGTTCCTGCCGGAGCCGGCTTGCATACTGAGCTGTTCCAAGCGTCATCTACTCAACAGACTACGCCTCCTGAAAAGAGAAGGCCCTCCAGCGATGGTTGTCGCTGGAGGGCCGGGTGGCGATCCGGGATTTCAGTCGAGCGCCACGGTCCCTGCCTACCGCTCCTTCGGCGAGAAGCCGATTTGGAAGGTGATCATGATGCTGCGGGCAGGCAGCAGTTGCAGTGTGTTGGAGGCGCTGGGCGTGTACAGCACGCCGGTGCCTGTGGATGTGGCGCCGCCGATTGAAGCGATATCGTGGTTGTCGAAGAGGTTGTTGATGCTGAGCTTGATCTTCGACTGATCGAAGCGCGAGCCCTTGCGCAGGGTGTAGTTCAGGAAGACGTTGCTCATCCAGAACGGGTCCAGCGGCACGGTCTGGTGATACGATCCGGCGTCTTCCCAGCGGCTGCCGACGCGCTTATTGAAGAAGCCGAGGTCCCAGGCCTTGCTCTGATAGGTCAGGCCTATGCTCTCGGTGTCGTGGGGAGCGTCTGCGATCCAGGCCTGGGGAGCAGCGGGGATGGCGGCGGATGTCGCGGTGGCTGCCTGCCCGGCAAAGGACTCATAGGTGGCCTTGCCGGCGGTGCCGTTCAGGAAGATCGCAAGACCTCTGCCAAGAGCGACGTTGCCCTCGGCCTCGAAGCCGTTGGTGTCTGAGGGCGGGTTGGCGTAGTAGTAGGTGAAGCCGGCGTTGGGGCCAGACGTAGGCGCGTAGCTCGAATACGTGTTGTCGAAGTGGATGTGATACGCGTCGGCGTCGAAGCTGATGCGGTTCAGCTTGAGTACCGTGCCGCCCTGATAGGTGGTGGCAACTGTGGGATTGGGAGCAGTGGCAACCTGCGCACCGGTCACATCGAAGACGCTCGACGGCGGGATCACGCTGCCGCGGCCGTAGTCGGCATACACCGACCAGTTGTTCCTCAGCCGTACGTTTGCCTGAACAGAGGGCAGAATGTTGTTGTAAAAGGCCGTGTGCCAGGACGAGTAAGCGGAGCAGCCGTCGATGGTGGTAGAGGTGCAGCCCAGGTTGCCGATCGTCTTGCCGTCGGCAAGCTGCTGGAGCTTCATGGTGTACATGGCGCTCTTGATGCCGGCGGTCAGGGTCAGGCGGGGAATGGCGACATACTGGAACTCGGCATAGGGCTGGAAGGAGTTGGTCTTGAAGCGTTCATGGAACTTGAGAGCCGAGAGCAGAGGCGAATCGTTCCAGTTGCGCGGGTCGCTGCCAACCTGATAGCGGTGCGTGGTCGTGTATTCATACCACTGGCCGATGCGGAAGACGCCGTATTTGGTGGTGGCGCTGAGCGAGGTGATTTCGCCGCCGCGGACGTACTGGTTAAGCTTGTTGATGGCGCTGGTGGTTGTCACTGCCGGCGAGGCAACCGAGCCGCTGAACTGGTTGTTGTTGTAGTGCTGGTGGTTCGAGTACGCGTAAGTATAGGGCTTGGTCTCGAAGCGCCAGATCTTGTTGAGTTCCCTGGTGTAGGTGATCACTTCGAAGTTGGTGGGCACGTGGTACGTATAGAACTTGTAATATAAGCCGTTGTCTGAACCGTCGGCGTTGTAACGGTTGTTCTGAAGCAGGAAGTTATCGCCGTTGGCGGCGATCTGCGCCCGGGTGGGGTCGTTGTTGGGCGTATTGCTGTCGACGAGCACAATCGTGCTGACCAGCGAGAAGTCCGACTTATCGGAGATCTTGTAGGTGAACTTCGCGGTGGCGGCAGTACGCTGCTGGTAATTGAACATCTGGTAGCCGTCCGAGGTCTGGTGGTGGCCTTCCAGCCAGAAGTGGGCCTTACCATTGAGGAAGGCGCCGGAGTTGTACTGGCCGAGGAAGTTGTTGGTGTTGAACGAGCCGTAGGACTCGGAGGCCTGGAAGTTCGAGGCGTCATTCAGGCGCGGCGAAAAGTAGTGAATAGCGCCTGCAAAGTTCGATGGGCCCATGTCGGAAGAGGTGCCGGGGCTGCGATCGAAGTCGACGTAGCCGATAGCCGCGGCAGGCACGTAGGCCCACGAGTGGTGGGTCGGATCGTTCGAGTCCTGGAAGGGCACACCGTCCCAGGTCATCGAGTACATGCCGTCCTTGAACCCGCGGAAGAAGGTCTTTGCCTGGCCGTTGCCAATGCCGTTGGTGCTCCAGCTTACCGTGCCGGGAGCGGCCTGTGTCAGGTCGGAGAAGTCCGTCACAGGAGTGGTGAACTGGCTTACATAGTTGCTCGTGATCTCGGTGCGGGCAGAGCCGGCATCGAGCACGGACTTGACCGGAGACAGTTCGGCGGCGAGCGATGTATCCGCTTCCGCTTCCACTGTAACTTCCTGAGAGACCGACGCAATGTTGAGCGACAGAGGGACGCTGATGGCGCCGCCGGCAGTTACATTTACGCTCTTATTGACGGTGGAGAAGCCGGGGGCTGAAGCCTGCACGGTGTAAGAGCCGGCAGGAACACCGCTGATCTCAAACTTACCCTCGGCGCCCGAGATCGCCTTGAGAACTACGCGGGTCGAGGAGATGGCCGCAACGTTTGCGCCCGGGATGGCGCGCCCACTCTGGTCCACAACCGTTCCCTGTATCGCTCCTGCACTGTTCTGAGCGTGCAACAGGTTCATGCCCGCACTAACAAACAGCAGGCACACAAGAATCCATGTGGCCTGGAGCCACCGCCTCACTAACAAATTGTTCATCTTCAGCCTCCGATGGGAATAGGAGCAAACAACTCAACAATTCCAATCTAGGCAGAAGATGTAAATGCCGATTCAACAGGCTGTGAATAGGGAGTGAACAATCCGTGATTGGCGGGCCGTTTTTTCCTGAGGATTGAGCGGGATTGTTAAAGACAGATGCGATTTCAACAATTTCATACAGCGATTGCGGGCCAGGAAGGCTAGACAAGCACCGGCGCGTCGGCCACTCCGGCCACGCCGAAGATGCGCCGGTAGCGCGCGGTCTCGCCGGGGTCGCCAAGGGCCTTCGAGTAGTTGTCGCTCAACTTCACGGCAGGCCTGCCCTCCACTTCCGTCAGCTTGCAGACCACGCTTAGCGGATTGAAGCTCTCGTCGCCGCGCGGACTGCAGTTGCGGAAGTCGTTGGTGAGCAGTGTGCCCCAGCCTGCGCTGAAGCGGATGCGATGGTCAGGCGTCCAGCGCGAGGGATCGTGGAAGTCCGCGGCGCTGCGGAACTCCTCGGGTTTTGCGCCGTTGTGCAGCGCGCCCGCAAAGTAAGCATGAAGCCCGAGTATCTGTTCAACGTCGAGCGCGTCGGAAGCAATCAAGCGCTTGCGCTTCGGGTCGCGGCCCCGCTCTTCGAGCCATGCAATGTACTCGTCGCCGGCAACATACGCATCTTTACTGTCGATGCGCAGTCCCGTCCAAGTGCCCACCCACCCTGGCGCATCACGCAGAAACTGTGTGGTTCCAAATGTATCGGGCAGCAGGATGAGCAACTCGCCGCGATAGCTCTGCTGCCAGAGTTCGAGCAGGCTGTACTGCGCCTCGCGCAGTGCATCTTCCGAATTGGCCTGTGCCGCCATCGCCATCGGCAGCTCGTGGCCGTTGGTGCCGATAGCTTCAAGATCGTGCTTGTAAGCCAGGTATGCATTCGATGTGCCGCTGAATCCCGGCCCCAGCGTGTCGCGCATCGCAGATACCACATACTCGTGCCACAGAAAGCTGTGCCTGCGCCTCGTCCCGAAGTCGCTTACGTTCAAGCCCGGCGTTCCGCGCAGCCGCGCCATCTTCTCCCACAGCCTGGTCTTGGCTTGTGCGTAGAGAATGTCCAGCTCGAACTCGCCCAGGCGCTTCAAGCTGGCGCGGGTCTTCAACTCCGCGATCTGGCTTAGCGCGTAGATCTCCCACATGCTGGTCTCGGACCACAGCCCCTCGAAGCGCAGGCTCAACTGCCCGTCCACGATCTTCAACTCATAGTCGGAGAGGCGGAAGTCCTCGGCCAGCCAGTCCAGAAATGCGGGCTCGAAGATTCCGCTGCGCCCATAAAAACTGTTGCCGGCCAGCCAGATCAGTTCCGAGCGGCGGAAGCGAAGTTTGCGGGTGGACTCAAGCTGGTCGCGCAAGTCATCGATTGACAGCGCGTCGGCGAGGCGGACAGATGTAGTGCGGTTGATCAGAGTAAACGATGCGCGGATACGCGGAAAGTGCTTCCAGATAAACTGGAGCATCAGCAGCTTGTAAAAGTCGGTGTCGAGCAGGGATCGGGTAATGGGATCGAGTTCCCAGTTGTGATCGTGCGCGCGCCTTGCGAAATCGATGATCACGGCCTTATTAATGTAACTCAACAGTCGGCACACTTGGCAATGTTGCCACGCCAAAGACGGCGAAGGCCCGCAACCGCGAGATTCTCGCAACTGCGGGCCTTTCGTCTATCGGAGTTTACTCCGCGGAGATCGCCGAGGTCGCCTTCCTCAGTACTTCCACTTCGCGCTCGATCGCCGCGGCTGTACGCGCGATCTGCTCATCGACAACCGGCCACTGTTTCTGTTCGATGGCCTCGCGCACGGCGGGCAGCGTCTTTACTCCATAGCCCGTGTAGAGGCCCGGCGCATAGAGCATATGCGCGTACCACGGCCGGTTAGGCAGTCCTCTGGGGTCGAGGAAAGCGCGTTCGGCCCCCATCAGCACGGCATCGGCCTTCGCACCGGCTGCCGGATGCGAACCCAACGCCTTGTCGTACTCCGAGGACGCGGCGGTCAGATCGTCCGCTGCCTGATCGAGAGGAGCGAAGTTGAAGTAGGGCGGCACGGCGTCAACCTTCGGCGCCACGGTGGGCTTCTTCGGATCGGATGCCGCCGCGTATGCCCCTTCGGCGATGTTGGAGTTGCGGTCCTTGATCTGCTTGCGCATCGTGTCTGAAAGCTTCTTCACTTCGTTCACATAGTTGCGCACCGTGTCGGCCTGATCGGTGAACTGGTAGGGGATGGTGTCGGCATCGGCCATGCGCATCACCATGGTGCCGGCGGTCTGCGCCAGCGCCTTGCCGTAAGCGAAGTCGGTGTCTACAAAGTGCGTGTACCAGTAGAAATCGTCGTAGATGGAGTGATACTGGCCGCCATCTTCGTCCTCGCCGCCAAATCCCATGTTCACGCTGGGAATGCCGAGGTGGTGCACAAAGCCGGAGTAGTCGCTGCCCGATCCAAGCGCTCCGATGCGCGAGTCGGCGCGGTTGCGGTCTTCGGCGCGCGCGTCGGAATCTCGGCCCAGATCGCCGGCCAGCCGCGCCCGCTTCCACACCGACATCTTCGTCTCCGGATCTTCCACGTCCTTCGTCACGCTGTTGATAAAGTTCTCGAGCGAGTGCGACCCCGCCACCCCGAACAGGCCTCTGCTGTTGCCGTCGCTGTTAAAGTAGGCAACCGCATGTTGGCTTAGCTCCTGTGCGTGCGTCTCGACCCATTCGGTGGAACCGAGCAGCGCCGGCTCTTCGCCGTCCCAGAAGCCGTAAATAATCGTCCTCTGCGGCTTCCAACCCTGCTTGAGCAGTTCGCCCAGCGCGCGCGCCTCTTCCAGTTCTGGACTCGCTCCGCTCACCGGATCGCCCGCGCCGTTGACCCACGCATCGTGATGGTTGCCGCGAATCACCCACTCATCGGGGAGCGTCGATCCGGGTATCGTCGCCACCACATCGTAGAGCGGCTTGCGATCCCAGTTGAAGGCTACGGCGAGATGTGCCTGCGCCTTGCTCGGGCCGGTCCTGTACGTAATGGGCAATCCGCCACGCCAGTTATTAGGTGCCGGCTGCCCGCCCAGCGCGAGCAGAAAAGGCTTCGCGTCCGCATATGAGATCGGCAGCACGGGAATCTTGGTGATCGTCTCAACCTGATCCAGAGGAATCGTCTTAGCTCCCGCCACTGCTCCTATGCCGGGCGTCTGCGGGTCGCCGGGATACACCGGCATGTCCATCACGCTGCCGCGCTGTACGCCGTCCGCGGGACGCATTGGCCCATCGGGATACGAATCTCCCTGGCCGTAGCCGTCGTCTTTGGGGTCGGAGTAGATGATGCATCCGATCGCGCCATGCTCGGCTGCAAGCTTGGGCTTGATGCCGCGCCAGGTCTGCCCGTAGCGCGCAATCACGATCGCGCCCTTGACAGAGATGCCCATCGCTTCCAGCCGCTCGTAGTCGGCCGGAGCGCCGTAGTTCACATACACCAGCGAACCAGTCACATCGCCGTCGCGCGAGTAGGCGTTGTAGGTAGGCAGCTGCTCGTCCTTCTGGTTCGAAGTGGGATCGAGATCCAGCACCGGTTCATCGAGCTTCGCGGTGAACTTATCCGCTCCCAGCAGCTCCAGCTTGCGCAGCTTCGGCGTGGGAAAGAGAGCCTCGAACTGTTCGATCTTCGCGTTCAGACCGTAGGACTTCAACTGCGCCAGCAGCCACTCGGCGTTGTTCTTGTCGTACGGCGAGCCAACGTGATGCGGCCGTGCCGTAAGCCGCTGCATGTTCTCGCGCAGTCGCGCCGCATCCGGCATGGCGCGGAACTTCTGCTCCCACGCACTCTCGGCGGCCGAGTGCTCGGCGGTATAGCCGCGCAAAGGCGCGGGCTGTTGCGAATCGGCCGCGTAGGCGGCTACGGAAGCTATCAGAAATAGGGCAGGGAACAAGCGCATGACGGGTCACCCGGATATGGGGAGTTTTCAATCGGAACAGCAGCAGAGTGCGTGCGGCTCCGGGTGCTGAATACACCCAACGATAGCACAGGCTCTCATCGCCGCCCGCGCCGGCGTCAAATCGGGTAATGCGGCTGCAATGAGGGAATCCGAGCAGCTTTTTTCGTCCATGTCCCTATGCGTCCCGAGGAGCAAGCCATTCAACGCCGCGATAGCCTAAAATATAGGTGTGTAGGCGCAACCAAGGAGTCTTTACCCCCATGCCCATTCAGACAACCTCCAAGATCTGGCACAACGGCAGCCTCATCCCGTGGGAGCAGGCCAACCTCCACGTGATGAGCCATGTGATTCACTACGGCTCAAGCGTATTCGAAGGGATTCGCTGCTACGGACAGCCCGAGGGCTCGGCCGTCTTCCGCCTTCCAGAGCATATGCAGCGGCTTCTGGACTCGGCCAAGATCTACCGGATGGAGATTCCGTATAACCTCGAAGAGCTTTGCGCCGCGGTTGTGGACGTGATTGAAGCCAACGGCGTTACGCCCTGCTATATCCGGCCCATCGCTTTGCGCGGATACGGCGAGATCGGCGTCAGCCCCAAGGGGTCGCCGGTTGAGGTCTACATCGCCAACTTCCCGTGGGGCAAGTACATCGCCGGTCACGGCGGCGCAGACGTATGCGTATCCAGCTGGAACCGGCTGGCGCCGAACACCATGCCGTCGCTGGCCAAGGCCGGCGCAAACTACATGAACTCGCAGCTCATCCGCATGGAGGCCGAAATCAACGGCTACCAGGAGGGCATCGCGCTCGATGTGAACGGCCTCGTCAGCGAGGGCTCGGGCGAGAACATCTTCATCGTCCGCAACGGCGTCATCTTCACGCCGCCGCTGGCTAACTCGGCTCTGTCGGGCATCACCCGCGACAGCGTGCTCACCATCGCCCGCCATCTCGGCCTGCCGGTCAACGAGCAGCCCGTTCCGCGCGAACTGCTCTACATCGCCGACGAAGTCTTCTTCTCCGGCACGGCGGCAGAGGTGCAGCCCATCCGCTCCATCGACCGCATCCTCGTGGGCGACGGCAACATCGGCCCCATCACCAGGCAGATCGGCGACGAGTTCATGAGCATCGCCAACGGACTCAAACCCGATCGCTTCGGCTGGCTCACGCCGGTCAAGGTTACGGCCAGGGAGTCGGTCTCGGCCTAGGTTTTCTCGACAACTCAATCCATGCAGCGGGCGGCCTCAACGGGCCGCCCGTTTTCTGTTGGCGCGGTCTCTTGCTGGTCTGTGAGCCTCAGAACCGCGCGACCCTCCCGGCTGTGCAAAAATAATGGCCGGACAATTACTGCTCCCGATCGTGCGCTGGAATTCCCGCGCCCGGCGGGAGGAGGAGAGAAATATGCTTCGCAGGACCTGCTTCGCTGCGGTGATCGCCTTGATCCTGGCCGGGACTTATGCGTTGGCCCAGTCCTCGCCCGCCTTCAACGCCTCGCCTCTGGCGCACGCCGGCGACAAGATCAGTTACGGCTCCTACGAGATCATTCGCATCGGCGACGGAATCTTCGAGATCAAAGACAACGGCGATCCCAAGGCCAAGGCCGGCGGCCTGGTCGGCACCGACATGTATATGATCCTCGGCTCCACCAAAGCCCTCATCGTCGATCTCGGCAACAACTACATTGACGGATACGCGGGCGACGAGATTCCCCCGCGCAAGAATGCCAAGGCAGAGTTTCTGGCTATCGTCGACGGGCTCGCGGGCAAACTGCCTGTTGAAGCCGCCATCACCCACGCTCATCCCGACCACGACGGCATGACCATGGCTCTGGCCGAACGCAAAACCACCATCTGGATGCCGAAGGGCGAAGACATGGAGGCCCCGCGCGTCCAGCACAAGATCGATCCAACCGTCTACACGGTCTTCGATCAGCAGTCGAAGAAGTGGGACCTCGGCGGCGGGCGCGTGCTCACATCCATCATGGTGCGCGGCCACTCCAACGGCTGCTCTGTCTATCTGCTCAAGACCGAAACCATGCTCTTCACCGGCGACTGCCTCGGCATCGGCGCCGGCCGCTCCCTGCGTACCGCGGAGCAGCTCAAGGTCTGGGCCGCGGACACGCAAAAACTGGTCGCCTATCTACGCGCGAATCTGAGCCCTTATCAGCGCTACGCGCTCAAGCTCTACACCGGCCACAGCAAGGGCAATTCCATCGCGGGATTCGTGAATGAGTTGCATCCGGCGCTCGACCTCGACTACCTCGACTGGCGCTTCGTGCAGGATCAGGCTTTGTGTGGCGACGCCATCCTCAAGGGCCAGTGGCTCAACCCCGAGAGCGGCCTCTGGCTGCTTGAAACCGTCAATACAAAAACAGGCCAGAAGACATCGAAGTTTCTGTTCGGCATCGGCGCGGTCGAGTTGCCTGTAGCCGAGGCCTATCGCGTCGCCGGAATCAAAATGCTCGAGCAGTAATGATTTGGCATGCCGGGGATTTATCCCTGACATGAAGGCAGAGAAGTTTGTACGTGCGGTAGGCCGGGGATTTATCCCCGGCATCCAGTCCGCAAAAAATCAAAGGGGCTTTAGCCCCTGAGGGAATGCAAACAGCATTCCGCAACAAATAAGAAAGGACCCAGAACAATGTTGAAGAAATGGCTCGCACTCGCCGCGATCGTACTCGGTCTCGGAGTTCAATCCGCAATCTCTCAGGCTGTGCCCGCGTTCAGCGCCGCAGGCCTGGTCAAGCTTGGTGACTCGGTTCGTTACGGCTCCTACGAGATCTTCAAGATCGGCGAGGGAATCTACCAGCTCAAGGATCAGGGCGATCCCCGCTCCGTAAAAGGCGGGCTGATCGGCGCCGACATGTACATCGTCCTCGGCAAAGACAAGGCCCTCATGATCGATCTCGGCAATAACTACATGATTGGCTACAAGCAGGACGAGATCCTGCCCCGCAAGAACGCCAAAGAAGAGTTTCTTGCCGTCGTAGATGGCCTGGTGGGCAAGCTGCCTCTTGAAGCCACACTCACTCACGCCCATCCCGATCACGACGGCATGACCATGGCCCTCATCGAGCGCAAGGTCACCGTGTGGATGCCCAAGGGCGAGGACCTGCAAGGCCCCAAGACCCAGCACGGCATCGATCCGGCCGTCTATACCAGCTTCGACCACCAGACCAAGACCTTCGATCTCGGTGGCGGACGCGTGCTCACGCCCCTCATGGTTCGCGGCCACACCCTTGGCTGCGCGACCTATCTGATGCCTAGCGACGACATGATCTTCACCGGCGACTGCCTCGGCATCGGAGCAGGCCGTTCGCTGCGCGGCGCGGAATCGCTCAAGATGTGGTCCGACGACACCCAGAAGCTGGTCGACTACATCAAGGCCACGCTCCCGCCCTATCAGCGCTACGGCCTCAAGGTCTACACCGGCCACAGCGTTGAGAACGTCATCCCCGGCTTTCTCAACATCAACCACGGCCGGCTCGACCTCTCCTATCTCGACTGGCGCTTCCTCCAGGACCAGGCCCTCTGCGGCAACGCCATCCTCAAGGGCCAGTGGCTCAACCCGGAGAGCGGCCTCCACTACATGGAGATCGTCAACTCCCAGACCCGCCAGAAGGTCTCGCTGTTCACCTTCGGCATCGGCGCGGTAGAGATGCCCGTCGCCGAGGCCTTCAAAGCTGCAGGCATCAAGATGTACGACGAACCCGCTGCAAAATAGCCGATACTTGAACACCGCGAGCGCCTGCCTGTATGCGGGCGCTCGCGGTCTTTCATGCCGGTTCCTTGATCGCTCTTCCGTCGCCCCAGATCGAAAAATGAGCGCACACTGTACCATGTATCCCGAGGAGTTGTGCCATGCGAATCTCCCTCCGTCTCCTGACCTTTCTGCTTGTTTTCTCCGCGATCTTCGTCACTCTCACCCCAGCCTCTGCCCAGGTTTATAGCGGGCACCCCAAGCTCATCGTCGTCGTCGTCATCGACCAGTTCCGTGGCGACTACCTGAATCGCGACCGCGACCAGTTCAAGGGCCGCGGCTTCCGCCTGTTCATGGACCAGGGTGCGTGGTTCACCGACTGTTACTACGACTACGCCAACACCAAGACCGGCCCCGGCCACGCCACCATCGGCACCGGTTCTTACACCGACGGCCACGGCATCGACTCCAACGAGTGGTGGGACGCCGCGCGCTCCTTCACGCAAAAGGTCGGTGTAGTCGAGGATGAGCGCTATCAGCTCGTCGATGTGCCGGCCAGCGTCATTCCCGCCAACCAGCCCAACGCACCTTCCGATGCCGCCAAATTCCTCGTTGGCGCATCCCCGCTGAATCTGCGCGCCTCCACGCTGGGCGACGAACTGCGCCTGGCAACCCAGGGCCGCGCCCGCGTCTACGGCATCTCGCTCAAGGACCGCGCCTCCATCCTGCCAGCAGGCCAGTCGGCCAATGCGGCCTACTTTATCGAGCCGTCAACCGGCCAGTTCACCACCTCCACCTATTACATGGAGCATCTGCCCGAGTGGGCTGCGGCCTTCAATGCCAGTGGCCGCCGCCAGCAGGCCGCCAAAGAGGCCAACGCGCCGGAAGACACCAACAAGTTCTACAACCTCGTGGGACGTTCCCCCGCCGCCAACCGGTACGAACTCGCCTTCGCCAAGGCCCTCATCACCGGCGAAAAGCTCGGGGCAAACGGCGTCACCGACGAGCTGATCGTCTCGCTCTCGCCCAACGACATACAGGGCCACGCCTACGGACCCGACTCTGACTCCCAGCAGCAGATGATCCTCGCCCTCGACCGCGACCTCGACAACTTCTTCACGTGGCTCGATAAAAACGTGGGCCTCAACAACGTCTGGCTGGCGCTAACCGGCGATCATGGCATCGCTCCCATGACCGTCGAGGCGGCCAAACTCGGCATCCACGCCGCTACACTCAATCTCCGCAAACTCTACGAGGCGCTGAATACGGAACTCAACAAGCGCCACTCTCCGGGCCAGAATCTGAACTATCTGCTGCCAGGACCCGAGCTGCCCTACATCACCCTCGACAAGCGCGTCTATGAGAAGCTCGGCATCGACGAGCAGAAGGCCGAGGACGAGGTTGCAGATCTGCTGCCCGCACTCGTCGCCGCGCAGGACGTCAATGCGCCTCCGGTCATCAACGGCAAGTCCGTGGCCGTGCAGCCAGCCCAGCAGCGCCTCGCGCCGGGTCCGCGTGTCGACTACACCTACACCCGCGTGCAGATGGCCACGGGCCAGCTTCCGCCCACCGAGCGGGGCCGCCTCATCGGCCACAGCTACATGTCGCACGGCAACTGGTTCGTAATGGTTGAGCTCGACGCCTACCAATACGATGCCTTCGGCTCCACCCCCAGCACCACGCACACCACCTCATGGAACTACGACCGCCACGTTCCGCTGGCTTTCTACGGCGAGCCGTTCAAGGTCGGTGAGTACCACAACCTCGTCGCTCCGGTGGATATGGCTGTGACCTTAGCCTCGCTCGCAGGTGTCAACAAGCCCTCGGCGGCCGTCGGGCGCGTGCTCACTGAGGCCATCATGCCCGGCGCCTTCAGGCCCGCGTCCGCGGCAGCCTCCAGCGCCAAGCAGTAAGCAAAGAGGATCGATTCTCGATTCCGCATAACAAAGGGCGGCCAGCGCGGCCGCCCTTTGTTATGCGTTCGTCCGCCGCCCAGCATGCGCCGTTTATCATGGAGCAGAGAAGCAAGCAGGAAAGGTACAGGCCGCGACGTGAAACCCGACATGAAAGTAAAGCTGGCCGGGCTCGAACTCGCGAGCCCCGTCGTTGCCGCCAGCGGCACCTTTGGCTACGGCATCGAGTTTGAAGAGATCGTCTCGCTCGATCGCATCGGCGGCTTTGTCACCAAGGGTATCTCTCTCGAACCACTTGCCGGCCATCCGGCTCCCCGCATCGTACAGACCGCGGCAGGAATGCTCAACGCCATCGGCCTCCAGAACATCGGCGTCGAAGAGTACATCCGCAAAAAGCTCCCCCCCATGAGTCGCTATCCCCGCTGCAATATCTTCGTCAACGTCTTCGGCTACACAGTGGCGGACTATCTAGCGGTCATCGAGCGTCTCAACTCCGCCCCGGGCATTGCGGCTTACGAGCTGAACGTCTCCTGCCCCAACGTGCATGCCGGAGGCATGGCCTTCGGCGCGGACCCCGGCTCTCTCGAGTATCTGGTCGACAAAGCCAGGCAGGTTTCGCGGCGGCCGTTGATTGTGAAGCTGTCGCCCAACGTGACCTCAATCGGCCAGATGGCGCGCATCGCCGAGGGCTCGGGCGCAGATGCCTTAAGCGTGGCCAACACCTTCCGCGCCATGCTCATCGACGTGGAGACGCGCAAGCCGCGGCTCACCAACGTTACCGGCGGACTCTCCGGCCCGGCCATCAAGCCCATCGCCATCAGAATGGTCTTTGAAGCGGCGCGGGCGGTCAAAATCCCCATCATGGGCATGGGCGGCATCGTCACCGCCACAGATGCTGTCGAGTTCCTGATGGCTGGCGCTACTGCGGTCCAGGTAGGTACTGCCAGCTATGCCGATCCCCGCGCTACCGAGCGCATCGCCCGGGACCTCGAGTCCTGGTGCAAAAGCCATGGCGTCGCGCAAGTTACCAGCCTCATCGGCGCCCTCGAAGTGCCGCAGGAGTAAACCGCTCAGGGTCGAAGCGCCCCCCGGCACTTCCTCGCCGGACGCGCCGGAGATCAGAGGCGCCGATTCACCTACTTCATCGAGCCAGGAACGCCGGTCGCGGGAACGCACTGGATGACCGATTCCTTGATCGTGGACACATCATTATACATCTTCACGAAAGCGTCCCAGGCGGCGTCGTGGCTGCCAGGCGCAATACTCTTGGTTGAGTAGTGGTAGGTGGTGTACTGAGTGGTCGAGTACGACTCCGTATGGGCTTTGGAGTCCATGTCGATCACACGAGCCGCGAAGATCAGATCGGAGTAGCCGTGGCTCTTGTACCAGGCCTGCTGGGCGGCAACGGCGGCTTGAAACTGCTCGGCAGTGGCTCCGGGCTTCAGTTCCGAGACGCGGAAGATGTTGTAGGCGCCGTTGCACGTGAGCGGAGCGGCCGCCGGGGTTGACGGAGCGCTCTATGCGGTCGCTGCCGGAGCAAGCGAGGCGCAGAGCAGGGTGAGCCCGAGAAGGGCAGAGTTTGCCTTCATGGAATGACCTCCTGGTTTTCGTTTTTACGCTTCGGGGAAGAAGCTGACTCAGGGTAGCACGGCTGTACGATCCTTCGATGCGGCCAGACTATGAAAAATTCTGATCTTGCCGAGTGACGATCTCCTTAATAATCAATAACTTGGCGCAATGCTTCTCTGCCATGGCTTCCAAAATGTTCCATGCCGTCACGAGCAGTGTGGGTTTTGCTGGTCGCCGGCGAGACGTGCAGCCAGCCTTGCGGAGCCCTCGAAGTGAAGCAAGAGTTATCTCCACAGACCCTTCCGGCCTGTTTTTACTGGCAAAATTCTTGGTGCAATTATTGGGCCGTTCACCTGTGATTGTGGTCACAGCGAGTCGTGATTTTACGCATATATGTTGCTTTCAACTTGGTGCTGGAGTCTGGGAGGCCGAAATTGCAGGGTTCCCAGTCTGAAGTTCCCCCAGCGCCGGGAGGTCTGTTTCTCGAATTTGCCCTCAACGCTCCGGCAGCACGTTCCGGGGTGAGAGGTGTCTTGCATTTTTTTCCAACTCGCCCCCCGCGGAAAGCAGAGTTACCGGGGAATTCCCTTAACCGTATCAGGCCCTCCGGTCCGGCCAGATGGACAGAATTTCGAACTGCTTTTAGTTGGATATAGAGGAATACGGCCCATGCTTCTTGCATCTTTCCCACAGTGCCGCCTGCCCCAGGAGGTGGAAGTGAATGTGCAGTGAAAACGTCGTCAATCCCGAGCCCGTAAGGCGCGGCCTCATCGGTCTCTTTCTTGGTGGCGGACTGCTAGCCACTTTCGCGTCGTTTATCTACCCCGTGCTGCGCTACTTTGTGCCGCCCCAGGTCGCCGATCTCGGTGTCGATGAGGTTGTGGCCGCCAAGGTTGGCGATCTCAAGCCAAACGCATCCGCAATCTTCCGCTTCGGCAGCAAGCCCGGCCTGCTCATCCTCGACGCGGACGGCGAGACCTACCACGCCGTCTCCGCAAGCTGCACCCACCTCGGCTGCACCGTGCAGTACAAGGGCGATGCAAAGGAGATCTGGTGTCCCTGCCACAACGGCGTCTACAACATGAACGGCGCCAACGTCTCCGGCCCTCCGCCGCGTCCCTTGCAGAAGTTCAACGTCCACGTGCGCGGCGACCAGATCTTCGTCAGCCGAAATACGGAGGCATGAGCCATGCTTAAGAAAATCATCGACTGGCTCGACGAACGGCTTCACCTGGATGGGCTCCTGGAGCCCTTCCGCCACAAGACCGTCCCCACCCACAAGCTCTCTTGCTGGTACTTCTTCGGCGGCATCACGCTCTTCCTGTTCCTCATTCAGTTGCTCACCGGCATCCTGCTCCTGCTCTACTACAAGCCCGGCGCAAACGAGGCCTTTGAGAGCGTTCAGTACATCGTCACGCGCGTACAGTTCGGCTGGCTCATCCGCTCCATCCACTCATGGTCGGCCAACCTCATGGTATTCACTGCCGTCGCGCACATGTTCAGCGTGCTCTTCCTCAAGGCCTATCGCAAGCCGCGCGAACTCACCTGGATCACCGGCATGTTGCTGCTCTTCCTGGTCATGGGCTTCGGCTTCAGCGGTTATCTGCTGCCCTGGAACCAGCTGGCCTTCTTTGCCACCACGGTTGGCACGCAGATGGCCGGCCAGGTTCCGCTCATCGGCCAACCGATCCTGATCTTTCTCCGCGGCGGCCCCGAAGTCACCGGAGCTACGCTCACCCGCTTCTTCGGCTTCCACGTCGCCGTGCTTCCCGGCCTGGTCTTCGTGCTCATCGCCATCCACCTCTTCTTCGTTCAGCGGCAGGGCATGAGCGTGCCCCCCAAGGTAGAAAAAGAGTGGGAGCAGAACCCCTCGCTGCGAAGGGAGATGAAGTTCTTTCCCAACTTCGCGCTGCGCGAGATGATGGCCTGGTACGTAGCCATCGGCGCGCTCGGCGTGCTGGCCGCGCTCTTCCCCTGGGACCTCGGCGTCAAGGCCGATCCCTTCGGTGCAGCCGCGGCGGGCATCAAGCCGGAGTGGTACTTCCTCTTCATGTATCAGACCCTCAAGTTCATCCCCGCGCACATCGGCTTCATCGACGGCGAGGTGCTGGGCATTATGGGCTGTGGCGTGGTCGCTTTGTTATGGATGCTGCTGCCGTTCTTCGACAGGGAACGCGCGGGTGGCAAGAAGTCCTGGATGACAGGGATTGGTATCTTTGCGCTGGTTTACGTCATTGTTTTTACGGTATACGGCTATGTTGCGAAATAATCTCCGGCGAGTCCGTCGCACCGCCATTGGCGGCATCGTTCTTCTTGCGGCATGCCTGAGCTTTGGACAGGCTCCGAACACGTGCCTCGACTGCCACTCCGCCCTGCCCGAACCCCAGGGTGTCACTCAGGAAAAGTTCGCCCAGGACATCCACGCGCAGAAGGGCCTCACCTGCGCAAGCTGTCACGGCGGCGATCCCACCAGCATGGACATGACCGTGGCCATGAGCAAGGCCAAAGGCTGGAAGGGCCACATCGATAAGAAACAGGTGCCCGCTCTCTGCGGCTCCTGCCACTCCGACCCCAACTTCATGAAGCAGTACAACCCCGGACTGCGCACCGACCAGCTCTCGCAGTACCACACCTCCATGCACGGCAAGCAGCTGGCCGCGGGCAACTCCAAGGTCGCCGTCTGTACTGACTGCCACAGCGTCCACGACATCAAGCCGCCCAGCGATCAGCACTCCACCGTCTACCCGCTCAACGTGGCCAAGACCTGCTCCAAGTGCCACGCCGATGCCAATTACATGAAGCCCTTCGGCATCGCAACCAACCAGTACGCCAACTACACCACCAGCGTGCACTACGACGCGCTCACCAAGGGCGGCGACCTCAGTGCGCCCACCTGCGTCACCTGCCACGGCAACCACGGCGCAACGCCTCCGGGTGTCGACAAGGTGCAGAACGTCTGCGCCACCTGCCACGTCTTCCAGGCGCAGATGTACGGCAAGAGCACCCACTTCAAGGCCTTCCAGGATAAAAACCTGCCCGGCTGCGTCGTCTGCCACTCCAACCACGCCATCCACCCGCCCACGGATGCCATGCTCGACACCGGCAAGCAGGGCGTCTGCATGTCCTGCCACAAGCCGGGAGACAAGTGCGACGTGGCTCGCGTCAACATTCTCTCGAGCCTCACCAAGCTCGACCAGACCATCACCAGCGCCAACCAGATACTCCATCTCGCTGAATCCTCCGGCATGGAGGTCAGCGCTGCTCTCGGTGCGCAGGACCAGGCGCGCGACGCCCTCACCAAGGCTCGCGTTACTATTCACACCTACCAGCCCAGCCTCGTCGCTGCCGAGGTCCAGAACGGCATGAAGATCGCCAACGCGAACTTCAAGGCCGGTCAGGACGCCATGGTCGAACGCAACCACCGCCGCATCGGTCTTGGCATCTGCCTCATCGCCATCGCCTTCGCGCTCTTCGGCCTCTGGCTCCTCATCAAGAAGATCGAAGCCTAACGGAAAGCACCATCAACCAAAACAAAGCGGCTCAGGGATTCACTCCCCGAGCCGCTTTTGCGCGTATTGAAAACTTGATGAATAGAAAACTCCGGGTGACCCAGGTCTGGATGTTCAGACCTGGGAAAGTACAACCTCAACCCGCCTCTTCTAAACCACCCACAAACTCTGGGTGCCCCAGGTGCCTCGCTTTTGGGCACCTGGGAAACCACTACTGCTTATGACATAAAGTCCTATTCAGCCCGTCCTTCCAACTCCGCCACAATCCGCCCCGCCGCCCCCGCCGCCCCCCGCCCAACCTCTTCTGACAACGTCATCCGGATCGGCTGCTGCGGGTCAATCGAGATCGCGTACAGAACCACCTCCCGCGTTCCCCCCTGCATATAGAACGCGTCCAGCAGGTCCTTCACGCCGATGTCGTGTGCCGTCAGTGTCGGCGGGTAGTCGCTTGAGAACCGAGGTGTAGTCCGCGTCACCGTCCCAGGTGGATTCTCATCCGCCGTCGCGTCGATCAAAACAATCCGATCAGCCGATTGCAGCGGTTCAAGCAAGATGAACCCGCCCGTTCCGCCGTCCAGGCACTCCACTCCGGCAGGCAACTCATGTTTCTCGATGGCCTGCACCACGTGCACGCCCACGCCCTCGTCGCCCATAATCAGGTTGCCCAGCCCAAGGACTAGCGTCTTCGTCTCGCGCATCGGCTCTTCGTTCTCCCGCCGCCTCACATCGGCTCGCGGAAGGTCGGCTTCTTGTGATGCCCCTTAACTGCGGGACGCCACTTGATGCCCGGACCCCAGTTGCGCTTGGCCTCTGTTTCCGCAGCCTCCGCCGCGCTCTTCACGCGATCGAACTTCCACCCGCCCACCATCGACGAGATCGTGCCGCGACCCTCGATGTAATCGTGGTAGAAGCTCAGGTAGATGTGCACGATGATGAACGCCACGAAGAACCACATCAGCAGGTGGTGCCAGTGCCGCACACCCATCTCGCCGCCCATCAGCGGCACAATCCACGTAAACATCCGCGGCAGAAACGAGTTGCTCATGCTCGAGTAGAGCGCGAACCCCGTAATCGACTGTGCCACGAACGCCAGGAACGTGAAGAAGTACACAAATGCCGCCAGTGAATTATGCCCAGTCGAAATCTCGCCGTGCATCTTCACCTGCAGCACGTCCACCTTCACCACATCCACAATCTCCTGCCGCTGTTTCGGCGTGATCGGGAAGAAGTTGTTCCACGCGGCGTACTTGTTGCCTACAAAGCCCCAGTAGATGCGCGCCGCGAAGTTGAACACATACACAAACGCCGACGCGAAGTGGATGAATCGTACCCAGCCGAACCAGTACTGCTGGTAGGCCTCGGCCGCGTAGAAGGCCCGGATCGGCGCGCCGATCAGGTAGCCGGTCACGATCAGCAGCACTAGCGCCACCGCGTTGATCCAGTGATAGAACCGGACCGGCAACTCCCACACATAGACCCTGCGGTACTCGACCGGACCCGAGCCGTTGGCCTGAAAGACATTTTGCGTTCCAGTACTCATAGCGCTCACTCGAACGAGATCTGGTTCAGGTGCCGTCCCTGCGGATCGTACAGATGCACGGCGCAGGCAAGACACGGATCGAAAGAATGAATCGTGCGCAGAATCTCCACCGGCTGCTCAAGATTTGCCACCGGCGTCCCGATCAGCGCGGCCTCAAACGAAGAACGCTGCTGCTTGGCGTCGCGCGGCGAACCGTTCCACGTCGTCGGCACCACCAGCTGGTAGTTCTCAATCGCGCCGTTGTGAATCTTGATCCAGTGCGCCAGCGCGCCGCGCGGAGCCTCCACCAGCCCCACGCCCTCGGCGTCTTTCGGCCAGGTCTTCGGATCCCACCGCTCGCCGTTGAAGGTCGAAACCTCGTTCACCTTCACCCGCTCGATCAGTTGCGCGTAGAACTCCTTGAGCCACACCATGGCCAGTGCGCCGTCGATGCCGCGCGCCGCCGTACGTCCCAGCGTGCTGAACAACGCCTCCACCGGCACGCCCAGCTTGCCCAGCGTGGCGTTCACCACTTCCTTCACATCCGCACGGCCCGATGCGTAAGAGACCAGCAGCCGCGCCAGCGGGCCCACCTCCATCGCATTCTCTTTCCACCGCGGAGTCTTCAGGAACGAGTACTTCTCGAACCCCTCCAGCGTCTCGAACGGAGGCTTCGGTCCCGAGTACTTGATCTCCGTCTCCCCGGCCCACGGATGCAGCCCCTCGTTCTCGCCGCCCTTGTACGTGTACCAGGAGTGCGCAATGTACTCTTTGATCTCCTGCTGGTCTTTGGGATTGACCGGCATCACATGCGACAGGTCGCGGTTCAGAATCGCGCCCCGCGCATACTTGAAGCCCTCCGGCGAGTTGTACCCCTTGGTCGGGAAATCGCCGTAGCAGAGATAGTTGTGCAGCCCGCCTCCCCACTTCGCCCAGTCCTTGTAGAACGAGGCCACCGCCAGCAGGTCGGGTATGTACACCTGATTGAGAAACTCGTCGGCCTGCGAGATCAGCTTTCCAACCAGATTCAGCCGCTCGCCATTGATCGCCGCCACTTCGTTGGTGTTGATCGAGCAGGGAACGCCGCCCACCAGGTAGTTCGGATGAGGATTCTTGCCGCCGAAGACGGCGTGAATCTTCACGATCTCCTTCTGCCACTCGAGCGCGTCCAGATAGTGCGCCACCGCAATCAGATTCACCTCCGGCGGCAGCTTGTACGCCGGGTGGCCCCAGTAGCCGTTGGCAAAGATTCCCAGACCGTTGGCCGCGAAGGCCTTGATCTTGTTCTGCACCTCGGCGAAGTAGGAGGCCGTGTTCTTGTCCCACTTGGAAAAGCTCTGCGCCAGCTCGGCCGCCTTCTTCGGGTCGGCCTTCAGCGCATTCACAATGTCCACCCAGTCCAGCGCGTGCAGGTGGTAGAAGTGCACCACGTGGTCGTGCACGTACTGCGTGGTCTCCATGATGTTGCGGATCAGCTCGGCGGTCGGCGGAACCGCGATGCCCAGCGCGTCCTCCACAGAGCGCACGCTGGCCAGCGCGTGAATCGTCGTACACACGCCGCATACGCGTTCGGTGATGGCCCAGGCGTCGCGGGGATCGCGCCCGGCAAGGATCTTCTCAAGCCCGCGTACCATCGTGCCGGAGCTGAAGGCGTCCGTAATAACGCCGTTTTCAACCACCGCCTCAATGCGCAGATGGCCCTCGATGCGAGTAACAGGATCAACGACTATGCGTGTCATGGGCGTCAGCTACTCCTTCATGTCTTCCGTATGCACTTCCGCGATCACGCGGTGCTTGCGAATGTTGGTCACCACCGCATGGGCGGCGACGCCGGCCAGTGTGGCTACACCCACCACCGTGCCGATAGTGTCGGCTGTGCTCTCGATCCCGAAGCCGGGGAACGAGCCTAGATGCTGGTAGAACGGACCGTTGTCCCAGAAGCCGGCCTCGCTGCATCCTATGCAGCCGTGACCAGACTGGATCGGGTAGCTCGTGCCCTCATTCCAACGCACTACCGAGCAGGCGTTGTAGGTCACCGGACCGCGGCAGCCCATCTTGTACAGGCAGTACCCCTTGCGCGCGTTCTCGTCGTCCCACGACTCCACAAACAGACCGGCATCGTAGTTCGCTCTCCGGTAGCAGGTGTCGTGTACGCGCCGCCCGTAGAACTCCTTCGGCCTGCCCAGGCTGTCGAGCTCCGGCACCTGACCCAGAACCAGCAGGTGCGTAATCACGCCCATCATCACATCGGCGATCGGCGGGCAGCCGGGAACGTTAATCACCGGCTTGTTCACCAGCTTCGAGATCGGTGTCGCGCCGGTCGGATTCGGTTTCGCGGCCTGCACGCAGCCGTTTGACGCGCAACTGCCCCACGCCACAATGGCTGCCGCGTCGGCGGCTACCGTTTGCAGAATCGATTCGGCGGTCTTGCCGCCGATCATGCAGTAGACGCCGCCGTCCTTGGTCGGCACGGCGCCCTCTACAAGCACAATGTATTTGCCCTTGTTGTTCTTGATCGTGTCGCTCAGGCTCTTCTCAGCCTGGAACCCCGACGGCGCCATCAGCGTCTCGGAGTAGTTCAGGTCCAGCACGTCCAGCAGCGCATCGAGCACAATCGGGTGCGATGCCCTGATAAACGACTCGCTGCAGCACGTGCACTCCTGAAAGTGCATCCACACTACCGCAGGTTTCTCTTTCTTCTCGAAAACATGAGCCACCTGGCCCACTGCGGACTTGTCCAGCCCCGCCGCCGCGGCAGCCGCCGTGCAGAGTTGGAGAAACTCTCGCCGGCCATAACCTTTCTGCTGCATCGATTCCCAGATCGATTGACCCATCGCGCACCTCGTCTCAACCGTCGGTGCGCTCTGATTGCCCGGCCCTTACAGAAGGCCCAGAGGCCACACCGTATGACGGCCATCACAGTATTCCCGCAAATTGGGCGAGGCTGTGCCCTGTATCACGCCCGTTTAGGTCCAATTTGTACTCGGGGAAATGGGCTCACTCGTTCAATAAAACAGGGATTTATCCCAGGCCTACCGCACGCAAAATCGATGTGTGCTTCAGCCCCTGATGAAATTCATGCGCAACCAGTATTCGGCTAATCCCGCGCCAGAAGCTGCTCGTAGATGCTGAGCGTCTCCTCGTTGAAGCACACAAACTCGACGCGCTCCACACCGCTCGCCTCAACATTCTCTCGCACCGTCTTCAGAGCGATCTCCGCCGCCCGCTTCATGGGGAAGCCGTAGACCCCGGTGCTGATCGCCGGAAAGGCGATCGAGCGCGCGTTGTGCTCTCGCGCCAGTTCCAGGCAGCGCCGGTAGCAGCTGGCTAGCAGCTCGTCCTCGTTGTGTCCGCCGCCTCTCCAAACAGGGCCAACCGCGTGGAAGATCCATCGCGCCGGGATGCGGAAGCCGGAAGTAGCCTTGGCGTCGCCGGTCGAGCAGCCGTCCAGCTTCTCGCAGGCTCCCAGCAGTTCGGGTCCGGCGGCACGGTGAATCGCCCCGTCCACTCCGCCCCCGCCGAGCAGCGACGTGTTGGCAGCGTTCACAATGGCATCGACGGTGAGTCGGGTGATATCTCCGGAGGTAGCGATCAGTTGGGCCATAGAGTGCCCCCATTGTCGCATGAACAGAGGCCGTCTTCAGTGTCCGGTTTTTATACTGGTGCCTGTTCCCGCTTTCGTTTTACCTTCCCGAGTAAGAAAATCCGTTCATTCGTGTCGTTTTGCGGCTTTCAACCCACTCCGGTAAGGAGTATCGTCAAATGAGCCGTTCGGAAGGACTTAAGTAACATCTTCCTCTGTTCGGGAGTCTATTAAGCTGGCAGGCCGGGGATTTATCCCCGGCATCATCGCCGCAAAAACAACGCGGGCTTTAGCCCCTGAGGGATGTCTCTTAGATTGCACATGACCGCAGAAACGGCACAAAGAGAACCGGGACTGAATCGCGGGCGCACACCTGCGTTCACCCGGTCCTTGCGCGCTCTGCTCCTTCTGCTGCCTGCCGTGGCGGCGCTCTCGGGCTGCGGTGGCTGGATGAGCGCTGCGTCCAGCGCCATCAACTCTTCCCACGCCCTTTTTTCCATCTCGCCCGGCGTAACGGCCATCGACACCAACTGCACCGGTTGCAACCGCGGCGTCGCCCAGTCGTTTGCGGCCACGCTTGCCTCGGGAGCCGCGGCCGAAGTCCTCTGGTCGCTCCCCGCTGCCGGCAACTACGGCGCCATCGACGCGGCCACCGGACGCTACACGCCGCCCGCGTATCTCTCGGCAGACTCCTTGCAGGTTCCAGTTACTGCCTCGCTCCGCTCGAACCCCGCCGAGACCGCTACAGCCACGATCACAGTCACTCCAGGATTTCTACAGCCGCTCACTCCTGAGAACTTCGCCGTAGGCGCAAGCGGAACGGTGCGGGTCACGGGCTACCTCGCCGAGGCGGGCGGTACCGCCGGTGTCACCTTCCGGCTGGCGGACACTCCATCAGGAACCGGCAGCGGGCAGGGCTCGCTCAGCGTGCCGGAGTGTACGCGATCCAACGAGGCCTTCACCTACTGCACGGTCACCTATACAGCTCCGGCGGCAGTCGCAAAACCAGCCGCGGTCTATATCGTTGCATCGCCCGCAGGCTCGCAGTCCCGTGAGGCGGCGCTGGTGCTGCTCAACACCGCGGGCGTTGAGAGCACTCCGGCCGGGCATCAGCAGCAGGCGGGGACCGGTATTGCGCTTGGCAGCTCGGGCGGAAACAACAACGACTACGACACGCGCAACGGCAACATCGCGGACTGCTGCAGCGGGACCCTTGGCGCCCTGTTGCAGGACGCGCGCGGCGTTCAGTATCTGCTCGGCAACAACCACGTGCTGGCGCGCACCGATCGAGCCGGCGTAGGCGAAGCGATCGTGCAGCCCGGCCTCATCGACTCAAGCTGCACCCCATACCCGGCAGGCAAGGTGACGCCGGTGGGCGTTCTCACCGGCTGGGTGCCGATCAAGTCCGCTGCAACCAACGTCGATGCGGCCATAGCGCAGGTCAACTCGGGCGCAGTGAACCCGAGCGGCGCAATCCTCGAACTAGGCGAGCGGCAGGCTAACGGAACGCTTGCCAGCGCGCCCCCCGGCATCTCTTCAAGCGGAGGCAGAGGTGAGGCAGCAGCCCTCAACATGAGCGTAGCCAAGAGCGGACGCACCACCGGGCTCACCTGCGGAGGAGTTTCCGCGCTGAGCCTCGATGTGAAGGTCTCCTACTTCTCCGACTGCGCCGAAACCCGCCCCTACTACACCAAGACCTATACCAATCAGATCGGAATTGCCGGCAGGCAGTTCAGCGATGCGGGCGACTCCGGAGCGCTCGTCGTGAACGCCGGAAACGCCGAGCCTGTGGGGCTGTTCTTCGCCGGTGGCGAAGACTCGGCCGGCATGGGGCAGGGCGTAGCAAACCCGGCCGGTGAGGTGCTGAGCGATCTGAGCGCCCACGTCGGCAACGGCGCCAGCTATACCTTCGTCGGCGGTGCGGATCACCCGGTAAGCTGCATGAACTATGGAGTGGGCGCAGCGTCTGCCCAGACGAAAACCCTGACCGATGCCGAGCAGGCCCGCGGCGAGCTGGCCCTTGCCCAGGCGCGGGTGCTGGTGAATCCTTCGGAAGGCGTCTACAGCGTTGTCTTGGGCAAGAGCAGCGACAACCTCGGCGAGGCCGCCGTTGTGGTCTACGTTGACCCGAACACTAAGACCAGCATTCCGGCAACAGTCGGTGGTGTGCGTACGGTTGTAGTTGCCACCACCATGCAGACACTGGCGGCTGGAACCGCGCCGCTATCTCCAGCCGACGATGCCGCCCTACAGGCTTCTGCGTTGCGTTCCGCCATCGCGATCAAGCAGCAGGTATCTGCTGGACTTCTGAAGCGCAATCCATCTTACTTCGGTGTCGGTGTGGGGCAGAGCTACGACAACCCCCGCGAGGCCGCGCTGGTCGTCTACGTCGATCGCGCCCAGGTCCCTGCGAGGCTGCCGCAAACCATTCGCGGATTGCGCACGCGCTACATCGTCATGGAGCGGCTGCACGTCACGCGGTCGTATCTCTCGGCATCTCCGGCCCAAAGCCACTGCGCGCCCCACGCGGCACAATCCGCCCCTCTCGATATCTTCTCCGCCAGGCATCTCCGCGAGCTGAATCTCTTCCGCTAGTGTCCTGTCTCTTAAGTTCGCATCAGGTACAGGTTGTCATCCTGAGCGGAGATTGGCGCGAATTGTGCGCCAATCGCAGTCGAAGGATCTGCGGTTGTTCTTCAACGAACTTCAGATTCACCACACTAGCCAGTGACACTAGGTTGTATCGACATATAGGGATGGCGGCGCCGGGAGCCGATTTTCGTCGAGATCGAGGAGCGACGAACGACGGATACTGGTTGTCTCCGAGCGAGGAGCGACGCGGAGATCGGCAAAATCGGCCCCGGCCCTTCGGG
>CAIMKZ010000094.1 GCA_903842065.1 uncultured Acidobacteriaceae bacterium
CAGAACGATGCATTGACGGCTCTCGTTGCCGCCGCGCAGGCCGCGATGTTGCCGGTTACGCAGACACCGGCAGTCCAGTAGCAAACACCCAGGGCGCGGCGATGTCGCGCCCTTCGAACCCCCTTCGAACCCCATGAAACTCAAACTCCTTCCACTCCTCCTGCTCACGGCCATCGCGGGCTTTGCGCAAACCACCAACCCGGCGCTCTCCATTACCGACCCGCTCAACATCTGGGGCGTCGGCGTGAGTTGGAATCAATCGGCCTCGCCGGTGCTCTCACAACAATTCTCAGGTAACGCTTTCTACGCCCGCGACCAGACCACGGCCGGCACGTATGCTTTCGGCCTGATCGATGCCGTTCCCACCAGCTTTACGCCATTCACGACGACGACAAACCTTGGCGTCGGCATCGGGCAAAAGGTCATGACGGTCGGAACGTGGAAGATCTACGGCACCGTGGCGGCCGGTCCCTCGTGGAGTGGCACCAACACCGGCTGGAACTGGTCCGGTGGCGCGATGGCGACTCACGACCTGAACGCTAAGTATTGGTTCGGCTTCAACGCCCGCGCCATCCGTTCGTCCGTGAATCAAAACTCCGGCAACCAGTACATCTTCGGCGTGCTGGTGGGGATGAAGCCGTGATCTACTCAATCACAGTCACAACCACCACAAAAGAAGTCGTCAACCAGGTGCGACGCTTCGCTGAAACGCTCGTCGATCCGGTATTCGATACGCCGGTGATCCTGATCTCCGAGCCGGCGCGGCCGGAGCCGATCGTCACAGAAGAGATCGAGGCGACGCTTCCATGACGGCGGCAGATGTCTGGCGCGTCATTGCGGACAATAAGGGCTTGATTGCCCTTTTGGGGCTGGCTTTTGTGGTCACCATGCCGGAAGAGCCAGCGCCGCCATTCGACAAGATTCCCTTTATCGTCTGGTGGTGGCACTGGTTCCATGAGGGGATGCGGACTTTCGTGAACTTCCGCACGCCGGCAAACACGCAAGCGACGACCTACCGTCAGGAATCGCCCACTATGACAACTACCCAGACGACCGAGACAAAGACCGATACGCCCGCGCCGCCCAAAGACGCATCCACGCCCAAGAAATAGACAACCGACAAGAGGCCGCCCATTTCGACGGCCGGAAAGAACCAAAGATGGACTCAAAAGCCGATCAGATACTCGCCGCCGTCCTGGACTTGAAAGGGGAAACATCCAGCCACACAGCAGAACTGCGGGCCATCCGCGAGCGATTGGGAACATTGAATGGCACGGTCGCCAAGCACGAGCTGAGGTTCGCCGAAGTTGAGGGCGGATTATCCAAGACCCAATCGGCTTGCGCCTTACGGCTCGAAGAGCGAGAAGCGGCAAAACGGGCAGAGGATGCGGCGGAAAAAGCCAGCGCCCAGCTCAATGAGAGGTATTGGAAGTACACAAGGCCGGCGCTAATGGGCGCCGGAGCGGTCACGGCAGCAATGGGGTTCGCCAACTATCCAGCGCTCAAGGTCGCAATTCTGAAGGTGCTGGG
>CAIMKZ010000095.1 GCA_903842065.1 uncultured Acidobacteriaceae bacterium
GCGCGACTTCAACCTTCAGGATGACTCCCGCGATCTCTGCACGAACTTCCATCTTTCCTCCTGTTGAATTGCTCTTGAGTGAATAAGACTACATCTGAATGAGACCATGCTTACGCCAGGGACGGGTCTCGGGCAACTTGCCGAGGCGCTCGACAAGAATGGGCCGGGGCTGTCGTGAGTCGGTCATTTGCTCAAAGGAATCACGACGCCGGAAATCAGCGGCACCGTGACCTCGCAGCCGCCGAAGTCGAAACGGACTTTGTGCCACACTACGACCGAATTTATACTCATGCCGCACAAAACGGGGTGGGACCGTTTGGCCCACCCCGTTTGTTATGCCTTGCCTAACTCGAACGAGCAAGAGCCTACTTGGCCATCTTTGCGATGTCCTTTGCCAGTGCGGTGATCTCGGCATCGGTCAACTTGCCGGCGAAGCCCGTCATCTTCATCGGGCCAGCGCCGGAAGCGCCGTTCTTGATGGCTGCGATGCGCTCGGCCTCAGTCTTCTTGGCAGAGAAAGGCTCTACCTTCATGGCCGCTTTGCCGCTGCCGTCGGCGCCGTGGCACATGGCGCATTTCGCGGTGTAATTGGCGTTTTGAGCCGTCATCGACGAGGAGATGATGACAGCGAGCATGGCAACAAATGCGATTGCAATAAACTTCTTCATAGGATGATTCCTCCGGGTTAGGGTGTGATGCTAAAGGTTGTTCGTGTGATCCACATCATACAACGACGCCATATCAACAAGCCAGTCCATTTCAGGCTCCGAGCAAAAAATCACCTTACCAGCGCCTTGCCCAGTGCGTAGGCCCGGATTTTCAGGTCCGCGTTGCGCTCGGCGTTCTCCGGGTCGTTGGCGTTCGTGCATACGATGTTCCCTATCAGGTTGAACCCGAAAGATGGGAACATGGCTGCGGTGTAATCGAAATAAGTTTCGTAAGTTTGCGGATCGTCCACGGCCTGCGAGTAGACGGTCAGGAACTTCTTGCCCGGATAGCGGGGGCTGCCGTCTGAGTCCATGAGCGGGAAGAGCCGGTCGTAGAGGTTCTTCACCGGTCCGGACATCTGCATCATGTAGATGGGCGAGCCGATCACCACCGCGTCGGCTTTCTTGACCCTTTCGATCGCCTCTGCCAGCTCGTCCTGGATCGGGCACTCGCCCTTCTCGCGGCGGCAGTTGAAGCTGCTCATGCAGGCCATGAACTTCATCTTGAACAGCGTGTAGTTCTTCACCTCAGCGCCCGCATCCTGCGCGCCGCGCGCCACCACGCCCATAATGGTGGCGATATTGCCGTCCATGCGCGGGCTGCCATTAAACAAAACAACGCTCTTCATGCAATCAATCCATTTCTTCGGTGAAGACTCGGGGTCATGCTGCCGCAAGGCCCCTCAGATCCATCATCGCACCGGCCGCCCAGGCGCAAAAAACAGGGGGAAGAGGTGAGCTCTTCCCCCTGCTGTGGTTGGCTGAAAGTGCTTATGCCAGGTTGAGGAAGCCCAGGTTCTTCGAGTCACCCTTGACGACCGTGTTTGCGGAAGTCTTGCCGCCCGCGCCCTCGATCTCCACCGTGTACTCGCCGTCGTCGAGCCCGTCGAACTTGAACTCGCCGAAGAAGTTCGTCGTCTGGGTGGCCACAACACCGGCCTTGCCCTTCAGAGTCACCTTGGCGCCCTCAAAGCAATCGCCCTTCACCAGCACACCGGCGGTAACAAAGTTCTTGGTGTACTTGTGCAGGTTCTTGTAGAGCACGCGCGGGTCGTTCTTCAGTTCCGCGCTGCGGTAGCCTTCGAGGCCTTCCTTCTTGGCAAATTCCGCGAACTCCGCCGGCTCCATGACATAGAACTTCATGGCGTCGGTCGGGCAGCTGTGCGCGCAACGCGGCATGCCCGGAGTCCAGCTCTTGTCGTCGATCAGGTGGGCGCACATGGTGCACTTCTGACCCATTCCAAGCTCGTCGTTCCAGTAGATGGCGCCGAACGGGCAGGAGTCGATCAGTTCCTTGTTCCCCTTGGCCTTCTCCATGTCGATCATGACGATGCCGTCGGGACGGATCGTGATCGCATCGGGCGCGGCCTTCTGGCAGTGCGCGTTCTGGCAGTGCTGGCAGGGCATGGGCAGATAGGCAACGTCGTTGCGCGCGTACACGCCGCGCTCACGGCGCTCGATATTCATCCAGCGCTGCCCGTGCCGGGGCTGAGGGCCGGTGTAACCCGGCCAGTTGTTATCAACGTGCTCATCCTTGCAGGCCATAAAGCAGTTGTTGCAGTCGTGACAGAGGCCTACGTCGATCACCATAAATGTCTGTTTCATATCTCGATCTCCCTCTCGCTCCTGTTAGTAAATCTCGTAGATTCCGCCGTCCCACTTCTCAACTTCGATCTGAGCCGTGTTGGGCGCCATGCCGGAGGCGTACTTCGACATGAAACGATCAGGAGTCAGGATGTTCATGCAACCGCCGCGATCGGCCGAGCAGCCAGGCTTGCCGAGCGGATCGTAGACAGCGCAGGATTCATAGGTGTGAACCGTTCCCGGCTGCACGCGCTCGCCCACCTGGGCAGCTACGATCACCGAACCGCGGTCGTTGAAGCAGCGAACCAGATCGCCCGACTTGATGCCGCGCGCCTTGGCGTCGATCGAGTTCAGGCGGATGATCCAGTAGTAGTACCCGTCCACCAGAACGCGATGGTCCTTGATGTCGTTCATGAACGAGTCTTTGCCGTCGCCCATGGTGTGGAAGCTGAAGCGCGGGTGCGGACTCAGCATTCCCAGCGGATACTTCTTGGCCAGCGGGCTGTGATGGCTCTCCCACGCAGGAACGTAGGTGTGCATCGCCGGACGGTACTCGTCCACGTAGCCCTGTTCTTCGAAGTTCTTGATGGTGGTGGCGATGAACTCGACCTTGCCGGTCGTGGTCTGCAGTCCCTTGCGGTTGACTTGGTTGTTGAGCCGCGGACCCCAATCGGGAGTGTCCTTCTCGCGGTCCTCGGCAAACCACCGCATCGCAACGTTCTTGTTGCGGTTGGGGTTGGTCGGAACCACAAAGTAGCCCTTCTTCTTGAACTCCGCAAACGTCATGTATTTGGGCATGTCCGTCGCGTTGTAGTACTGCTCGATCCAGGCTAGCTCGTCCTTGCCCTCGGTGAACATCGGCCCGATATTCAGCTTCTCGGCAATCTTCGCGTAGATCTGGTAGTCCGAAAGGCTCTCGCCCAGCGGCTCGATGCACTTGGCCTGCATCGTGATCACGCGATGGTTGCACTGGTTGTAGTTGTCCGGAATGTAGCCCGAGCAGTTGGCAAACTCCGAGATGTCCCAGCGCTCGAAGTTGGTGCAGGCCGGCAGAATCAGGTCGGCGAACATCACTTCGCCCTCGAACCAGATCGGCTGGCTGACAACAAACTCCAGGCTCTCGTGGGTATACATCTTGGCATAACGGTTCGACGCCGTCATGGTGCCGATCCACGGGCCGCCGTACTTCCACATCATGTGGATCTTCGGATAACCCGGCGCAGGATACTCGTACATGTGCATCTGGTGAGCAATGTCTCCGCCGGCGAAGCCCTTGCCCGCCCACTTCAACTTGCCTTCCATGATGGCTTCAGGCACCCTGAGGCGCGAGATGTGCTGACCGGCGCTGGTGTTGATGTTCGAAGGCGACGGGAACGTCGTCTTGCCGTCAAACATGCGCCATGCGAACTTGAAGCCCGCCGCCGAGTTCTCGCAGTCGCCCGAGATACCGCCCTCGGCGTAGCCGGGGAAGTAGAACTCGTTGTCGACCGGAGCGCCCTGCGTCGTGGACCACATGTTCGAGCCCGGCTTGCCCATGCCCTGCATGGTAGCCAGAGCGATCATGCCGCGTGACCATTCAATACCATGAGAAGCGCGGCATGCGCCGCCCCATCCGCCCAGACCGCCGGCGGCCAGATAGGTCTTCTTCTTGGCCCACTCCCGTGCCAGTGCGCGAATCTCGCAGGCCGGAACACCGCTCTCCTTCTCTGCCCACTCGCAGGTCTTCGGCACGCCGTCCTTCTTGCCCAGAACGTACTCGCTCCACTCCTCGAAGCCGTGCGCGTGAGTCGCCACGTACTCCTTGTCGTAGGTGCCTTCGCTCAACCATGTGTAAGCAATGGCGAACGACAACGCGTGGTCGGTGCCGATCTTCGGCGAGAACCACTTGTCGGCGATCCAGCCCGCGGTGTGGTTGTAGTGCGGGTCAATGAAGACCATCTTCACGCCCAGCTCCTTGAGCCACTTCCGGCGGATGGTCGATTCGTGCGCGGAGTAGATGCCGCCGTTGGTCTCGGGATCGGCAGACCAGAACACGATCATCTCGGCGTGCTTCAGGCCGTCCTCAAGCAGGTTGTACTGCTCGGGATTGCCCAGACGCCAGCTGAAGCCCCACATATGCATGCCGCCCCAGTGCCAGCCTTCCCAGCTGTCCGGATTGTGATCGGCATAGGTGAAGCCCATCATGTTCATGAACCGGAAGTAGGTCGAGTGCCGGTAGCCGACGTTGCCCCACATGTGGTGCGAGCTCGGCGAGCTGACGATCGAGGCCGGTCCATATGTGTGCTTGATGCGGTTGATCTCGCTCACCAGCATGTCGACGGCCTCATCCCAGGTAATGCGAACGTAGCCCGAGATGCCGCGGTTCTGGATGTTGCGATTGCCGTTCGGATCGAAGTCCACGCGCTTCATCGGATACATGGCGCGCTTGTTCGAGTAGATCATCGACTTGAAACCCTGCGTGTAGACCGACAACGTGGTCTTGCGCGGCGGTTTGAATGTGTGGCCCCTGGCTTCAATCTCCCAGCCCGGAGCATCGACCTTGTCGTCAAGATCGATCGGAGTCATTCTGACGATCTTGCCGTCCTTCACGTAGACGAAGACGGGACCGCCTGTTGTTCCGTTCGTAAGTCTCTGCATCTCGCTCATGTTTCATCTCCCTTGCGTGCAGCAAGTATTCCCTTGAATCCCTGGGTTGGCGCGGATAGTTCTCAAACTCTACCTGTTGCAGCCAGCCCGTAAAACTTCGCTAGTTAAGTCGTACTGCCTATCGATACACCTGTCCTGCTATGTGATTCGCTGAGCCAGCGTAACTTTCACAGGACGGATTGTCAAGAGGTAGTCTGACTACGCGCTGTGTTCCGGGTCACAACGAAGGATTGGCTCGCGATGCGGTCCGCAAAACGCAACCACAGCCCGACGAATGGGAGTCCCCCCTCGCTGTGACATCCTATCCCCAGCGGCAAACCCTGACTCCGATTGCCCCGGGAGGCTCCATGCGAAACAAGCAACTTGGCACAAACGGCCCTGAGATTCCACCTCTCGTACTCGGAGGGAACGTCTACGGATGGACCCTCGACGAGCCGGGCAGCTTTCGCCAGATCGACCGCGCCCTCGATGCAGGCCTCAATTGCATCGATACGTCCGATGTGTATTCGCGCTGGATTCCCGGCCACGTGGGCGGCGAATCGGAAGTGGTCATCGGCAAGTGGCTGGCAAAAACCGGCCGCAGAAGCGAAGTCTTTATCGCCACCAAGCTCGGCATCGATATGGGCGCAGGAAAGCAGGGTCTGAGCCCGCGCTACATTTCTGAAGCCGTCGATGCCTCGCTCCGCCGCCTCCAGACCGACTATATCGACCTCTACCAGGCCCACACCGACGACCCCGAGACCCCGCTCGAAGAGACCCTCGGCGCTTTTCAAAAACTCATCGAGGCGGGTAAGGTCCGCTACATCGGCGCGTCGAACTACACCGGCGCTCGCCTCGCCGAGGCTCTGGAGACCAGCAAGAAGAATTCCCTGCCTGCCTACATCTCGCTTCAGCCTCACTACAACATGGTGGAACGCCAGACCTTCGAGACAGACCAGCTCCCCGTGGTCACAAAGTACTCACTCGGCGTAATTCCCTACTTCTCGCTCGCCGCCGGATTCCTCTCCGGCAAGTACCGCCACGACAAGCAAGCCACCAACGCCCGCGCTGCGCACGTAAAGAAGTACCAGACTGAACGCGGCTGGGCTATCGTCGATGCTCTGGTCCAGATCGCAGCAGAACTCAACGCCGAGCCGTCGAGCGTCGCTTTAGCGTGGCTCATGTCAAAGCCGGGAGTCACCGCGCCCATCGCCAGCGCCACCAACGACGCGCAGCTCGACGCGCTCGTCGCGGCAGCAGAGTTGAAGCTGGACGAAGCAACAATGCGCAGGCTGGATGAGGTGAGCGGGGCGGGCTATGTGTAGTTTTTCAGCCTCCCCGGTCTCAAAGTCGAGACCGGGGCACCCCGCAACACCCCACCGATCGAAGCCAAAGAAGACAACAACAAAATTGCTGCGGTCTTCACAATCCAGCGGCAAAGACCTGGGAAAGCATGCTCCCGTAGGGAGCCGGAGAGAATAGGGTTAGGCGCAAACAAGATGACGCCCGCCCCGTAGGGGCGGGGAGAAACCCGGCAAGCCTACCCCCAGACATAGCGCGGATCGTACGCAATCCCCTGCTTGTTCAGCATGGCCAAAAACTCCGAATGGAAATCCCGTTTACGGTGATGTTCAGTCTGATTGGCGATGTAGGCAGCGGCCGCTTCGATCTGTGCGCTTCCAATCGAGAACGCGCCATAGCCTTCCTGCCAGGCGAAACTCGATAAATTGCAATTCTCGTGCATCCATTGGGACGAGGAACTCTTGATCTCGCGCATGGCCGTGGCGACCGCCATCGTGGACGGCAAAGAGAGCAACAGATGCGCATGGTCGTACATGCCTCCGACCTCGAGGGCCTTGATCTGAAGTCCGCGAGCGATCCCTCCCATGTAGGCCCAAAGCCGTCCCTGAATATCCGGCGCGATGATCTTGCCGCGTTCCCTGGTGGAGAAGACGCAATGATAGAGCGAAGAACAATAGGTGTGCGGCATACGCACTCCATCCTATAGCAGGCTTGATGGATGTTCCTTCTATCCGCCCTTACAGGGCGGGCGGATTCCGTGGCGATGCATTCCCAGGGTTTCACCCTGGGCTATTCTCTTTTCCTCCCTCCGGGAGGAGCTATCTGCCGACTACCCCTTCGCGGGCTCCCGCATCGCATCAAGCGCCAGCTTCAGCTTCCCGGCCAGACTTTCCTGTGCCTCGGGGGTCAGCTTGGCGCCCTGGTTGCCGGTCAGATAGAAGACGTCGATCGCCCTCTCTCCCTCGGTATCAATCAGCGCGATCTTGATGTCGCAGCCCTCGGAGCTGAAGGTCAGCGCGATAGTGCGCAGCAGGCCGGGCAGATCCTGCGCCACTACCTGAAGCAGCGTCGAGTGCGAAGACGATTCGGAGTCGAAGTCCAGCCGCGTGGGCACATCCACCTTGAAGTTGCCGGGCTGGTTCATGTGCCGCCGTGCCGCCAGAAGCTGCTCCACCGGAACCTTCTGCGACACCACATCGCGCACGCTGTCAAGGAAGCGGTCTCCCTCGCTTGGGTTTAGCTCAAGCGTGCGGAAGACATCGGTAAACAGGAACGAGTCCACGATAACGCCCGCGTCGTTCGAGTAGGCGCCGGCACGTACGATGTTCATGCCCCAGGCGGCCAGAACTCCCGCCACGTCGGCAAACAGCCGTGCGCGGTCGCGGGTAATCACGGTCAGGTCGTAGAGCTGGCGGTTCGGCCGCAGATCGAGCTGCACCGGCTCCGCGTCCAGATTAAGCGCCATCTGAAAGTGGCTCTTGATCTGCTCCGGCAGCCGCGTCTGAAGGTAGCGGCGCGGAAGTCCTTCGAGGAAGCTGCCCAGCATGTCGTACTGCGTGGCTGGAACCATCGATCGGATGCGATTGAGCAGCGTCGGATCGATTGCCGCATGGTAGCGCTTCTCGTCCACCGAGCGGTCCATGAAGTTGGCCGTGGACATGTAGAACTGCCACAGGTTCTCGGCCTTCCACGGCGTCAGCGCTTCGGGATTCACGGCCTTGATGTCGGCAAACGTCATCAGGGTCATCATCTTCAGCAGTTGCGGATCGCCGATCTTTTCGGCAAAGTTGCGCACGTTTTCCACGTCGAATATGTCGCGCCGCATGGCCTGAGACATGTCCAGATGCAGCCGGATCAGATTGATGACCGTGTCCCGTTCCTCGAAGTCGAAGTCCAGCCGAGCCAGGAAGCTGTCGGCCAGTTCCACGCTCTGCTTCTCGTGCTCGCCCGTGCGGCGCGACTTGCCCGTGTCGTGCAGCAGCAGAGCCAGCAGAAAGAGATCGAGACGGTCGATCTCGGGCAGCAGTTGCGCCAGCCGCTGCTCGTATTCGTGCTCCGGCGTGCGCAGTCCATGCACGTTATCGATGGTCAGGAAGGTGTGCTCGTCGACCGTGTAGCGGTGGTAGCTGTCGCGGATCACCAGCGCGTCGATGCCGTGAAACTCCGGAATCAGCATCTCCAGAATGCCGAGCGCGTGCATCGTCCTCAAGGCATGAGCCGCATGGGGTCCCAGCAGCACTTCTCTCAGCGCATTCCACAGATACGGCCCTTCGGGGATGTGGATCGCCAAAACCGGCAGCGCATCGGTCAGCCGGTCTTCGGCGGCCTGCGACAGGCGGTAGCCGTGCGTGGCCATCAGAGAGAAGATGCGCAGAATAGCCGCGGTGTCGCTGATCTGCGCACCCGGCGTCACGTCGATGCGGCCCTGATCCAGAAGGAACTCGGTTCCGGCGATCGGCGTCCGGCGGCGGCGGAACTGCTTGTAAAAACTCACCGGAGCGGGCAGATGCTCCATGAGCAAAACCGCGCGGCGGAAGACGATTCGCGCGTGCCGGTAGTAGGTGCGCATCCAGTAGGAGGGATCGGCCGAGCCGCGCGTCTCAAGTCCGATCGACAAGGCCGCGGCTTCGTCCTGCGACTGCCAGTCAAGCTTGTTGTCGTCGCGCCCGTGGCGAAAGTGCAGGAAACATCGCACCGCTGCTAGAAAATCGAAGGCCGCTTCGGCATCGCCGCGCGCGCTCTGGAAGACCGCCGCGCGCTGCCGCGGCCACTCCTTGGTCTCCTTGAGATGGAACAGGATCGCGAACCACACCGCGAGGCTGTAGTCGCGCAGTCCTCCGGGGCAGTCCTTCAGGTTCGGTTCCAGATGAAAGATGGTGTCGCCGTACTTGGCATGGCGGCTGCGCGCGATATCGCCCAGCTTCTGCGTGATCGTATTCCACTCGCTCAATACCAGGCCGGGCAGCACGATCTGATTCAGCTGTTGGTAAAGCGGAAACTGCCCGGCCAGAAAGCGCCGGTCCAGCGTCGCCAGAGTGAACTCGAGATTGTCCGGATCGAAACGCCCGGCTTCCTTCACCGTACGCGACTGCGGGCTGGCGCGCAGGCCGATGTCCCACATCCCCTGAATCATCGCCCGCACCGCGTCTTTGTTCTGCACCTCGGTCTTTTCGTCGGCATACGCAAACAGTACGTCGATGTCCGAGAAGGGGAACAGATCCTTGCGCCCGTAGCCGCCAAGAGCCATCAGGGCCACGTTCGGGTTGGGCGCTCCGTTGAATGTTCTGCGCCACAACTCGATCAGAATCCGGTCCACAACTGCCGAGCGGCGGCGGATCGCCGCGGTCCCGTCTCCGGTCCGTTCGCACGTCTGACGCATCAGCGCCATCTCGCACGTATACTGCTCCCGAAGATCTAAGACCTCAATTGGCATTGTTTTCACTCGGGGTTTGCCCGGCAAGCCGGAGCAAGAAGAAGTTCTTTTAAGCATAAGCGAATTCCACAAAGATTACATAAATATGTCTTGCGCTGAGAGAAATTTGGCCTAACTCGTTGACCCGCTGAAGTATTCGCTAAGAGATATACTGTTTTCTCTCGCTTAGAGGTTCCCGAATGAGCAGCGCACAAGCCCCGGCCCAGCTTCTGATACGCCCGGCACGCCCCGATGACGCCCTGGCCTGCGGAGCCATCTCCTACCGGGCCTTCAAGGCCATCAATGAGAGCCATGGCTTTCCGCCAGGCTTCTCTGGCCCGGAGCAGCCCGCTAAACTCCTCGCCTCCCTATACTCGCACCCCGGTTTTTATTGCATCGTCGCCGAGTCCGAAGGCCGGCCCGTGGGCAGCAGCTACATGGACGAGCGCGCCGCCATCGCGGGCATCGGAATGGTCACCGTCGATCCGGAGACTCAGAAGAGTGGCATCGGACGCCGGATGATGCAGTCCTTACTCGACCGCGCGGCCAGGCGGGGTTGCGCGGGGGTTCGCTTGATACAGGCGGCCTTCAATCTCCGCTCGCTCTCGCTCTATACCAGTCTCGGCTTCGAAGTACGCGAACCGCTGGTCTGCCTCCAGGGCCAGACGCGGCAGCGCACGCTGCCCGGATGCGTGGTGCGGCCTGCGTCCAACGCGGACGTCGAGGCCTGTAATCTGCTCTGCCTCAAAGTGCACGGCTTTCACAGAGGAACGGAACTGGCAGAGGGGATTCAGCGCGAGTCGGCGGTCGTGGTCGAACGCGGAGGCCATGTGACCGGCTACGCCTCCTCACTCGGATGGCACGGCCACTCCGTCGCCGCAACCAATCTCGACCTTCAGGCGCTCATCGCAAGCGCGGAGTCCTTTCACGGCCCGGGCATTCTATTGCCGGCACGCGATACCGCGCTCTTCCACTGGGGTCTGGCGCAGGGATTGCGCGCGGTCCTGCCCATGACTCTGATGAGCCAGGGCCTCTACGAAGAGCCCCAGGGCGCATGGACGGCGTCGATCATCTTCTGACGAACCCCGGCACGGATCTCCATTCGGAGTTACGATAGTCAGCGTTCGGTTGTACGTCATTTTTTGAACCGTTCAACAGCCGCCGAGCATCCATCAAGTACAGCATGCTGCGATCCTTTTCGGTAAACGCCCTTCTATGGCACACCACGATCCTGGCACAGGCTTCGAGTTTTTCACTGCGTTACTGCGAGTTGGGTTCGCGCGTGCCTTCGCATAGCGAACCGAAAGATCAACCACCACCAGCAAGGAGCCAAAATGCTTACCGTCGGAGACAAGTTTCCCCTCTTTGAAGTAGCCGCGACAGTCGATACCAACCTCAAGAGTGCATTCGCCAACATCTCGAACGAGAGCTTCCCGGGCAAGTGGAAGGTCTACTTCTTCTGGCCCAAGGACTTCACCTTCGTCTGCCCCACTGAGATATCCGCCTTCGGCGACCTGAACAAGGAGTTCGAGGCCCGCAACACCCAGGTCCTCGGCGGCTCCACCGACTCAGAGTTCGTCCACCTGGCCTGGCGCGAGCATCACCCCGCCCTCAAGCACCTGCCCTTCCCCATGCTCGCCGACCTCAAGCATGAGCTGTCGCATGCTCTCGGCATCCTGCATCCCAAGGCCGGTGTCTGCCTGCGCGCCACCTTCATCGTCGACCCCGAGGGCATCATCCGCCACGTCTCGGTCAACGATCTGGGCGTGGGCCGCAACCCCAAGGAAGTCCTCCGCCTCCTCGACGCCTTCCAGACCGGTGGCCTCACCCCCTGCAACTGGCAGAAGGGCGAAGACACCCTGAAGGTATAACTCTCCCGCAAATACAAAAAGGGCAGGCGAACCAACACGGTTCGCCTGCCCTTTCTCTTTAGGCATGTAGACAACATCACGGGAAGCCGATTCAACCAATAATTCTGGATGCCCCAGGTCTCGCTTTTGAGACCTGGGAAAGCAAAGACATAACCGTCTTACCCCTGAAAATCGTTACTCGGGAAACGCCACGAACTTCTCCGCACAAGAAACCGGGCTGCCCGGCGCCGTCTTCCCCGCCACAGTCGAATCCGTACCCGCTGGTAACTCCAGATTCGTCGCCGCTTGCTTCAGGTCCGCGTGGTTCAGAACATAACTGTACTTCCCGTCGTCCGTGATCGCCACGCCGTTCAACTGCGCCTCGATCCGGTGCTCCCGGTCGTAGCCGTTGAAGGTAACCTTGCCGCCGCCGCTGATCCGCACATTCGCCAGCACAATATTTTTCATCGTGGGCATCAGACTGCCGGTAACCGGACCCGCATCGCCATATGCCGTATCGAGCGTGATCGGATTCGGCGAGTTGCGTACACACACATCTTCGTAGACAACGTCCTCTGTCAGCCCGCCTCGCGAGCCGTTGGACTTGATGCGGATGCCGTTGTCCGGTCCGTCGAGCGAGAGATCCGTCACGCGGATGTGGCTCACGCCGCCGTTGGTCTCGCTGCCGATCGACATGCCATGGCCGTAGTAGAAGCGATCGTGGCTGATAGTCATGTTCACCGCGCCGCCCGGTCCACCCTTGATGGCCACATCGTCGTCTCCGGTGCGAATGTAGCTGCGCGTGATCGTAACGTTCCTGGCGCCGTTGCCCGGATCGATGCCGTCGGTGTTCCGCGCGCCGCGCTTGGGTGTATCGATGCGGATGCCCCACACCGTCAAGCCGTCGCCGCGGTTAAAGACCACGTGGAAATTGGCCGAGTTGCGCAGCCGGATACGGTACAGCGTGATGTTGTTCGAGTCGTTTGAGACGATCAGCCGAGGCACCTGCTGGCGCCCGCCCTTGCGGGCCTGTTCGGCCAGATCCCACCACGAGAACTCCGCGCCGAGGATCTTATCGCCGCCTCGCCCATCGATCGTTCCATCGCCCATGATCGCCGCGCCTGAGGCGTGGTCGAAAGCGATCAGCGGCTTACAGCCCTCGGGAGCTTCGTTCACCACGCCGCAGCTGCCGGCGCTGCGGGCGTAAAGCGTCGCGTCGCGCGAGGCATAGAGCGTAACGCCGCGGTCCAGAATCAACGCCACTTCGGACTTCATCGTTAGCGGGCCGGTGAGGAAGGCGTCGTTCTGCTCGTTGATATGCAGCCGCACCGCGCGGCCCTTGCCGCATTTGTCGATAGCCTTCTGAATCCGAGCGGTATCCAGCTTGCGCTCGTCCGCGGCGGCCAGCGCGTGGCCATTGGAGTGCAGCTGCGCGTCAACTGTCGTGCAGAGCGGAGGGAAAAACGGCTCAACTACAATACGCGCGTCCTGTGCCGCCAACCGCGACACAACCAGAACGGCAAACAGAAAACCGGTCAATAAGCTTCTCATACGCTGTTTCATTATATTTCCCCGGGATTCGCCTGCCGGAACTCCGCGCGCCAAATGTAACGGGCCTCCGAGGGCTTTGCTGCCCTCGGAGGCCCGAAAATCGTCTACATCCCGGCTACATGAAGTATGGCCACAGCCACCCGCAGTAGCAAAATAAACTAACAGCTAATAGCTAACAGCTGGTTCTACAGCGCCGTCTCGCCGCGCTCGTCGTTACGGATGCGGATCGCCTCGTCGACACGGCTCACGAAGATCTTGCCGTCGCCGATCTTGCCCGAGCGCGCCGCGCCTACGATGGCCTGAATGGTCTTTTCCTTCAACTCATCCAGAACAACCATCTCGATCTTCACCTTGGGAAGAAGATCGACCGTGTACTCGCGGCCGCGGTAAAACTCGGTGTGGCCCTTCTGGCGGCCGTGGCCGCGGGCTTCCAGTATCGTCATGCCTTCTACGCCTGCTTCAAGCAGTGCATCTTTGACCGCATCCAGTTTGGAGGGTTGAATAACAGCTTCGATCTTGACCATATGACTATTGCCTCGCTGTACTATCTCGTTCGATAGCCTATCAGGAACGGCCCTATCCTTGTCGCCCTGCGGCTATGAAAGTTTGAGGAGCACCAAACACGTTACTTGGACTCCAGTGGCGACCATCCGTGAGCACTTCCGCCTAATCGAGCGTATAGCCTTCCTCGCCGTGCTGCGAAAGATCGAGTCCCGTGATCTCGTCCTCGCGCGACACGCGCAGGCCAACGGTCTTATCGACGATAAACAGCAGCACAAGTGTGCCCACAATCGAGAGGCCCCATGCGATGCCGACACCGATCGCCTGGCGGCCAAGCTGCGCCCAGTGGCCTTCGATCGCGCCCGTCGGCACACCCTTGCCGAAGATCGGGTTGATCACTGACGTGGCCAGAATGCCGGTCAGCAGCGCGCCCAGTGTTCCACCCGCGCCGTGAACGCCGAAGGCGTCCAGCGAGTCGTCGTAGCCGAACAGGTTCTTCACCTTGAAGACCATGAACGAGCAGACGAAGCCCGCCAGCAGGCCGATCAACAGCGCCGACATGGGCTGCACGAAGCCCGAGGCCGGCGTAATGGCCACCAGGCCGGCCACCGCGCCCGAGATCGCGCCCAGAGCCGTCGGTTTGCCGTTGTGGAACCATTCAAAGATCGTCCAGCCCAGAGCCGCCGTGGCGGTAGCAAAGTGCGTGTTCACAAACGCGCTGGTTGCCAGCCCGTTGGCCGCCAGTGCCGATCCGGCGTTGAAGCCGAACCAGCCCACCCACAGCAGGCAGGCGCCGATGAAGCTCAGAACAAGAGAGTGCGGCGGCATCGCCGTCTGCGGATAGCCAACGCGCTTGCCCATGTAGAGAGCGCAGACCAGAGCCGAGACGCCGCTGGTAATGTGAACGACCGTGCCGCCGGCAAAGTCCAGGCTGGGAACCTGTGTGCCCAGCGCGTTCAGCAGGCCGCCCACGCCCCACACCATGTGCGCCATCGGGCTGTAGACCACGATCGACCACAGCGAAAGAAAGATCGCCATCGCGCTGAACTTCATGCGCTCGGCGAACGCTCCGCAGATCAAGGCCGGCGTGATGATGGCGAACATCAGCTGGTAGACCATAAACGTCTGCTCGGGGATGGTCGCCGCATAGTCGGCATTCGGCGTCAGCCCTACCCCGCGCAGAAACAGGTGCTCGAAGCCGCCGATGAATGAATTGCCGTGTCCAAAGGCCAGCGAGTAACCCACGATGGCCCAGATGATCGTAACCATCACCATCATCGCAAAGCTCTGCATCATCGTGGCCAGGATGTTCTTCTTGCGGACCAGGCCGCCGTAGAACAACGCCAGGCCAGGGCCGGTCATCAGCAGCACCAGCGCCGAGCAGATCAGCATCCAGCCGTTATCCCCAGCCGACTGCGCGCTGGCGGTTGCGGCCTGCGCATCCTTTACCGCCTGCTCCAGCGCGGCTATGCGCGTCTGAGTATCGGTGGCACCAGCGGCTGCTTGTGCCATGCTGATGGCCGGAAATGCAAAGAGAGCGGCTGCAATGAGCGTAAGGTAGGATCTACTACGAACCATTTGTGTTGATCTCCCAGACAAATTGGCACAAGAAAGCCCATCGACCTGCGGCTCCGGACAGCACCGCTCCCCGCGCGGCTGATCTGAAGCCGTACGGGGTCAAAGCTCGATGGGATCGGCTCGCGCCAGCCCTATCAAAGGCTTATCTGAAATATGTCATGCGCCGCATAAGGACCGTATGAGGAAACGCGAAAGACCGTTAAGCCCGCCAGAGCCGCTTCAGGATGCGCCCAGCGCCTTGGTCCTGACCTCGAACGACAGCCCATAATCGACACGGTAAGGTACCCGCACCATTCCGCCGCCCGCGCTGTAGACCCACACGCCCGTGCGCGCCTTGCGCTTCCATACAACCTCATAAACGACAGCCGAACTGGCTCCGGCGGAAAATGTAAGCGTCTGGCTCTCGGTGAACTTTGCGCCGATCTTCTGCCCGGTGTGATGCGATACCTGGGCCTCGATCTCGCCCTTGATCGCCGACATCACGTCCAGGCTCACCTTGCCGCCGAGACTGTTGCCGCTATCTACGCTCAGTTCGTTCGTCGCCTCTCGCGATACGGTGCGTGCCGTTGTGAACGTCTGGTTCCCGTAGCGGTTGTCGATCGGGTATTCCTCGGTCCCCACGACATCTTCCCACTCGCGCACCTCTGTCTCTTCGACGAACTGCAGCGCGGACGGTGCCGGCCGCGGCGTGGAGGCAATCTGAGTCGCGCCACTGGCAGCTAGTTCCCGGCCGTCCATAGCCAGCACCAGCTTGCCTATCATGCCAAAGCCGCTCTGCCGGATTACAAACATGTGGCCGCTGCGCTGAAATGTGGTGAGTATCTGGCCAAGCAGCGCGGGGATGCGCGTCTCTTCGATGACTGATCCGTCCCAGATGACCTTCAGTTTGAAGGTCAGCATTCCGGTCAGGATCTCAGCGCTGACGGTATGGGGGCCGTCTTCGAGTTGAACACTCCAGTTGCCGTTCATCGCCGCTCCGTAACTTGCCGCGATTATACTGCACGAAAACTGGCACCACTCGAACCACTTACAACTGCAAGGATGTACGTTGTGGCGCCATGCTCGCTTCAGCCGGACCGGACACACACACAACGCCCGGCCACTGGATTTGTCTGGCCCGGGTCCAACCCGGCGCGCTTCACGCCGGGTCGTATTCCGAGCTTCGTATTAGAGCGCCGTCTCGCCCCGCTCGTCGTTGCGGATGCGGATCGCCTCATCCACGCGGCTGACGAATATCTTGCCGTCGCCGATGTGGCCCGTACGCGCCGCGCCAAGTATCGCCTGGATGGCCTTGTCCTTCATCTCGTCCACCAGCACGATCTCCAGCTTCGTCTTCGGAATCAGGTCGATCGTGTACTCCCGGCCGCGATAGAACTCCGTGTGACCCTTCTGACGGCCGTGTCCGCGCGCCTCCAGAATCGTGATGCCGTCGATGCCCGCCTCGATCAGCGCTTGCTTTACCGCATCCAGCTTCGATGGCTGAATCACTGCTTCTACCTTAACCATGATGGATTCCCTTTATTCCTGATGTCTCGGCGGAGCCGCTCCTGTTGCAAGCCGCCCCTCGAAGACTGTTGGCTTACGCGTTGAGGTCGTACCCTTCTTCGCCATGCAGCGCCAGATCAAGGCCTTCCGCTTCGTCTGCCGTCGACAAGCGCAGACCCATCGTGCGGTCCACAACGAACAGTAGCACCAGCGTCCCCACTATCGCCAGCACCCAGCCAAAGACCACGGCGATCGTCTGGTTAAGAAGCTGATGCCAATTGCCGTCCACAGCGCCCACCGCCATCGGAAGGCCGGCACCATCGCGGCCATACACCGCGTTGATGGCCCCGCTGGCAAACACTCCGGTAAAGAGCGCCCCCATCGTACCGCCGATGCCATGCACGCCGAATGCATCCAGAGAATCGTCGTACCCGAAGACCTTTTTCACCTTCAGCACCATCAAGCAGCACACCACGCCGGCAACAAGGCCGATCAGAATGGCCGCCATGGGCTGCACGTAGCCCGAGGCTTGCGTGATGGTTGCAAGACCGGCCACCGCGCCCGAGATAGCGCCCAGCGCCGTCGGCTTGCCGTTCAGTACCCACTCAACAAACGTCCAACTCAGGGCCGCGGCCGCGGCGGCAAACTGCGTGTTGATGAATGCACTGGTGGCCAGCGAACCGGCTGAAAGCGCGCTGCCCGCGTTGAATCCAAACCAGCCCACCCACAACAGGCAGGCGCCGATGAAGCTCAGCACCATCGAGTGCGGTGGCATCGGAGTCTGCGGATAACCGGCCCGCTTGCCAAGGTAGATCGCGCACACCAGCGCCGAGATGCCGCTGGTAATGTGCACCACCGTTCCGCCGGCAAAGTCCATCACCGGCGTCGAACCACCGGAGACGTTCATCCAGCCGCCCACGCCCCAGATCATGTGCGCCATCGGGCAGTAAACCACCAGAGACCATAGGGTCAAAAACACGACCAGAGAGCTGAACTTCACACGCTCGGCTACCGCTCCGGTAATCAACGCTGGCGTAATAATCGCGAACATCAGCTGATAGACCATGAACGTCTGCTCGGGAATCGTCGGCGCATAGTCCATATTCGGCGTCAGCGTTACTCCGCGCAGGAACAGGTGCTCAAATCCGCCGATAAAGCTGTTGCCGTGGCCGAAGGCCAGCGAGTAGCCGACCACTGCCCACACCAGCGTGATGACGCCCATCATGGCAAAGCTCTGCATCATCGTGCCCAGAATATTTTTGCGCCGTACCAGCCCGCCGTAGAACAGCGCCAGGCCGGGTCCGGTCATCAGCAGCACCAGGGCAGCGGAAACCAGCATCCAGGCATTGTCGCCTGCCGACTGAGCGTTGCGCACCGCCGCAGTCAGTGCTTCGAACTGGGCCTGCGTTACAGGAGCCGAACGGTCCTGGTACGGCGCGACAACCGCGGCGAAGGAAGAAAGCGGAAATGCTAGAAACGCAGACAGCAACAGCAGCGGCAAAACGCAGCGATGGCGCATGATTTGGCTCCGGACGGGCGATTAGGAATGTGTCTACTTGTATTCTTCAAGAGCGCATAAGGAAAATGCAAGCACTCTGTGATGCAGCTTTCAGCGCCCTTACGGGGCCTCATAAAATCTTCATACCATCTTTATACGCTTCATGATAAAGGAGTTCAGCGCGCTGCCGAATTCCACTACAATGAAGCTAAAGGATTGCCATGTCAGATGCAGGTGAACTCGAAGCCCTCGTCAATCAGCACATGATTGCCGCAATGAAGGCCCACAACGCGGAGCGCACAGGCACGCTCCGGCTCATCAAAACCGCTCTAAAAAACCGATCGATTGATAAGCGCGCTCCCCTCACCCAAGCCGAGGGTGAACAGTCGCTGGCCACTATGATCAAACAGCGCCGCGACTCGATCGAGCAGTTCACTAACGGCGGCCGTCCCGAGCTCGCCGCCAAAGAAGCCGCGGAAATTGTGGTCATCGAGGAGTTCCTGCCCAAGGCCCTCGGCGAGACGGAACTGGCCGAACTGATCGGCACGGTTGTCGCGGAGCTCATCGCTTCGCTCGGCCGTCAGCCCGGAGCAAAAGACATGGGTCAGGTCATGAAGGCCGTGCAGGCAGAACTCCAGCAGAAGAGCCTTCGCGCCGAAGGCCGAGCCGTGAGCGAAGCGGTCAAGAAACTGCTGGCCGGCTAGATTTTTGAACTCTTGATTTTTGTACGAATGTGGGTGCCCCAGGTCCCGCTTTTGGGACTTGGGAAAGCTTGAACACTAAGGAACGAATTCACGCGGTCAGATATCTAGTCAGGAGCCAGGCCTGAAAGCCGTTCGCTCTGGCCGCCGATCTCCGTCTTCAGTTCTTGCCAGAGCTGGCTTGGCAGCCGGAGAAAAACCTCGACCACTTCAGGATCGAACTGGGTTCCCGAGCAGCGCTTAATCTCCGCGCGGGCTTCCTCGAAACTGCGCGCATTACGATAGGGCCGGTCGCTGGTTATCGCATCGAGCGCATCGGCCACGGCGAATATGCGCGCCCCAATGGGGATCTCGTTGCCTTTCAGCCCGCTCGGATATCCCCGCCCGTCGAAGTGCTCCTGGTGGCAGAAGACGATCTCTGCGGCCCCGGTCAGAAACGGAATCTTGCGCAGGATTTCGTAGCCGCGTGTGCAGTGCTCGCGCATGATTGCGCGCTCTTCCGTATTGAGCTTGCCGGGCTTGAGAAGGATATGGTCCGGGATCGCCATCTTGCCTATGTCATGCAAAAACGCTCCCCGCGCAATCACCTTGATCTGGACGGATGACAAGCCCATCGCCCGCGCCAGCGCGATCGTGTAGCCCGTTACCCGCCTGGAGTGACCCTCGGTCTCCGAGTCCTTCAGATCGAGCGCGTCGCCCAGCGCCTCAAGCGTCACGTCATAGGAGTTTTCCAGGTCTTCCAGCGCCTGGCGCAGCATATCTGTCCGCGCCCCCACCATCTCCTCAAGACTCTGCTTGTAATCGCGGTGCTCGGTAAGCGTCAGACTGTGTTCCAGTGCTCGCGCCACAGTTGACTGAAGCTGCTCCCGATCGATTGGCTTCACAAGATAATCGCAGGCTCCGCGGCGCATGGCATCGACCGCCACGCTGATCTCGCGCACCGCGCTCACCATCACCACCGGAAGAAGAGGATTCCGCTCGTGAATCTCATCGAGCAGCGAAATCCCGCTCATGTCCCGAAGATCAACCTCGGTCAGCACAAGGTGGTAGTGCCCACCCTCCAAGGCACGCAGCGCCTCGCCTCCAGAGGAGACGAGATTCACCGTATGGCCCTGCTGCTCGAGTGTCGCGCATAGTACTGCGCGCTCCCCTGCCTCATCGTCCACTACAAGCACCATGGTTGTGCCGGATGCGGTGACATCGCCAGAATTTGGCCCTTCTTCAAAACTTGCTTGCCTGGGGACGGGCAATTCCGGCTTCTTGATTGGGAAGCTCAATGTTTACCTCCACAATGCCTGCCGAATTCTGCGGGCAAAAAACGGAAAGAACAGAACGGCATCCGAACGCCGACCGCAGAAAGAATAACTGTATCGCTCTCCGGCCACATGAAAAATCACACGAAGGTGGCATGCAAAAAGAGTGTCATCGTAGCTCGATCAAACTATGCCAATACATCAAGCTCCTTGCCCCTGCCTGCATTGACGAAATACTCGAAATCTCAGAAATAGCCCTACTTGGCGCGGTTTTTGCGCGCCGCCTTGAGCGAATCCGCCCAACCCGGCTTCACGACCTGCTGCGGACGTGTAAAAGCCAGAGATCCGGCCGGCACATTTTTCGTAATGCAGGACCCGGCCCCGATCAGCGCTCCATCCTCAATGCTTACCGGCGCCACCAGCGTGCAATCGCTGCCCACAAATACGTCTTTCCCTATACGCGTTAGATGCTTCTTGGCCCCATCGTAGTTGCAGGTAATCACGCCGGCGCCGATATTTGTCCTCTCGCCGATCTCCGCGTCGCCAAGATACGTCAGGTGATTGGCCTTGGCGCCACGGCCCAGCCGCGTCTTCTTGGTCTCTACAAAGTTGCCCACGTGCGCGTCGGGTCCGATCTCCGATCCCGGTCGCAGATGCGCAAATGGACCGATGCGCGCCCCATCGTCGATCGTGCTCTCGGTCAGCACACAGCTCTGCCGCACCAGCACATCGCTGCCCAGCGTGCAATCTTCAATCACCGTATAGGAACGAATCGTCGAGTCGGAGCCGATCTTCGTCTTTCCCCGCAGTTGCACAAACGGCTCAATCACCGTGTCCGGTCCCACTTCCACACCGGGCTCGATCACACACGTCTCCGGCCGGAAGATCGTAACCCCGTTCGCCATCAGCCGTGTCACATTCGCCATGTTCATCTTCGCGTCCAGTTCCATCATCTCCCTAATCGTGTTCGCGCCCAGAACCTCCTCCGCATCCTCGGCCACCACGCCAACTACCCGCTCGCCGGCAGCGCCAAGGATCGCCGCCATATCGGTCAGGTAAAGCTCGCGCTGCGTGTTCTCCGCCCGCAGTTGATCGAGGTGTTTGAGCAGAGGCTTCACACGGAACGCATAGATCCCCGAGTTGATCTCATCGATCTTCACCTGACCTGCGACCAGCGACTTCTGCTCGACGATAGCCTCAATCTCCGCGCTCTTCTCCCCCTTGCGCACGATCCTTCCATATCCAAAAGGATTCGGCGGCACGGCCGTAAGCACGGTCATCGCCGCCTTCTGCGCCAGATGGAAACCTAGCATCGTGTCCAGCGTCTGCCACCGCAGCAGCGGCACATCGCCTGAGAGCACCAGCACGTCGTCGTAGTTTTCGATCGCCGCCCGCGCGCATTGGATCGCATGGCCGGTACCGAGTTGCTCGGTCTGCTCCACGAACTGCACGCCGGTAGCAGCCACCGCCGCCTTCACAAGCTCCGCCTGGTGGCCCACAACAACATAGATATTGCTGGGCTCCGCCACTCGGCCGGCCGCGGCGATCACATGCGCCACGAGCGGCTTGCCGCCGATCGTGTGCAGCACCTTGGGCCGCTTAGACTTCAGGCGAGTCCCCTTGCCGGCGGCCATAATCACCACCGCCAATCCCTGCTTGCTCTCGCTCATCTTCCCGCTCACTTTTTGTTTGTCGCCGCTGGCGCCGCCGGCCGCGGAATCGTTATGTCGACCGGCATCACCGCGCCCATCTTCAATTCATCCAGTCCCGGCTTGATCTCCGCGCCGTTGCCCACAACCAGCACAGACAGCTTCTCCGGATGCACGTACTTATGGGCCACGGCCGTCAGATCGGCAACCGTCACCTTCTCAAGCGCCGCCTCGTAGGTCTCAAGATAATTCGCCGGGTAGCCATAGAACTCCAGCCGAACCTGGTTGGAAAGTATCTTGGCCCGCGTATCGAAGCGGAACAGGAATCCAGTCAGGATGTTCTCCTTGGCCCGCTTCAGCTCTTCCTCGGTAAACGGCCGCTGATTCAGGCTGGCGATCTCGTCGAGCGCAGCCCGGGTCGCCTCCACCGTGGAAGCGCTCTTCGTCATCACATCCACATCGAATGCGCCTGGATGGTCGTAGGGCAGCGAGAATCCGCCGCCTACCGCATACGCCAGCCCCAGCTTCGTGCGCACGGTCTGGAACAGCCGGCTTGCGAAACCGCCGCCCAGAATGTCGTTCAGCACGGCCAGCGCGGCCTCATCGTGGCTGCGCCGGTCCGTGCCCAGCGCAACAATCTGAATGTTCGACTGGTTCACGTCCTTCTTGTCGATGAAGTAGACGCCCGGCTTGGCGCTGTCGAAGCTGTCTTTACGCGCCGGCTCGCGCACGATCTGCGGCAGCACCTCGAAGGTCGCGCGCAGCTTCGTCTCCATCGCCGCCGAATCGAAGTCGCCTCGGACGGAGACAATCAGCCTGCCCTTCGGCGTCCGCTCGTGCCACGACTCCAGATCGGCAAGCTTCACGCTCCCGATCGTGGCCAGCTCCGTCTGCCGTGCGTAAGGATTGTTCGCTCCATACACAAGCTTGGTCGACTCGCGCGAGGCTATTCCGTTTTCCGAGTCGTTGCGCCGGATGATCGAAGTCGCCTCCTGCTGCTGGGCCAGCTTCAGCTTGCCCGCATCCCATTTGGGATGGAACAGCAAGTCCATCGCCAGAGCATAGACCTCGTCCGCATTGCCTTTCAGCGAATTCCATCCGAGCGACGTCGAATCGACATCCCCGCCGGTCTCGATGCGCGCGGCACGCTCGGCCAGAAACTCATCCATCGCGTCGCCGTTCATCTTCGCCGTACCGCTGGTCCGCCACGCCTGCCCATAGAGCTCAACCAGACCGGCTTTGGCCGCATCTTCATCCCGCGAGCCGCCCGGAATCATAATTGAACCGGAGACAAACGGCAGCTCATGATCCTCCTGCAAGAACAGCACAATCCCGTTCTTCAGCTCGATCCGTTTGGGCTGCTGAGGATGAAACTCATGCAGCTTCGGCGTAGCAATCTGTTCCCACGGCTTAGCCTGCTGCGCGGACAGAAGCACGGGTGCTGCAAGCAGCGCCAGCATCCCTATCTGCCAAAGAACCCTGAACCCTGATCCCTGGTCCCTAGTCCCTAGTCCCTGTTCTCTAGCCCCTAGTCCCTGGTTCATCACTTTCCGCCTCCATTCGCCGACTTCGGCGCTTCGCTCACGATCTCCGCGACGGTCCGGTTCGAATCCACAAATACCTGATTCGCCACCCGGCGAATATCGGCCTTGGTCACCTTGTCCACCTTATCGAGTTCAAGGAAAAGCTCCCGCCAGTCGCCGTAGCGCGTCTGGTACTCGGCCAGTGTGTTCGCAAGACCCTGATTGTTCGCCAGGCCCCGCAGCAGGTCGGCCCGCGACCGCGTCTTGTACATCTCGAGCTCGGCGTCGCTCACATCGGCATTCTTCAGCTTGTCGATCTCTTTATGAATCGCCTCGCCGATCTCCGTCGTGGTGTGCCCGGGAAGCGGCACGGCGTAAAACGCAAACAGGTTGGGATACTTGTCGCCAGGGAACGGGCTGAAGCCCTCGGCGGCGGCAGCAATCTGCTGCTCCTCCACCAGGCTGCGATACAGCCGCGAGACGCGGCCGTTCGACATGATGTCGCCGATCGCGCCGTACACCGCATCGTCCTTATCGCGATAACTCGGCTTGTGGTAGCCCTCAAGATAAAACGGCTGTGTCTGCTCGCGGATCACCACGCGCTTCTCGGCGAACTGCTTCGGCTCGACCGTCGTCATCTCGTCGGGCTTCGGTCCGGCCGGCACACGGCTGAAGTACTTCTCCAGCATCGGCAAGTCGGCCTTGCTCACGTCGCCCACCACCGCCACCACAATGTTCGATGCCGTGTAGTACTTCTTGTGGAACTCCATCGCCTGGGTCGCGGTAATCTGGCCCAGCTCGCTTGGCCAGCCCACGCCGCTGCGCCCGTAGTTGTGCGCTACGTAGGCCGTCGCCAGAAACTGCTCCACCATGCGCCCAATGGGGTTCGAGTCCGTCCTCATGCGACGCTCTTCGAGCACCACATCGCGCTCCTTGTAGAACTCGCGCGGAACCGTATCGCTCAAACGCCCGCTCTCCAGATACGCCCAAAGCTCCAGCCGGTTCTGGGGCATCGACCAGAAGTAGCTCGTATCGTCCAGCCCCGTACCAGCGTTCAGATTATTCGCCCCGTTCCGCTCGGCAATATCGGTGAACTGGTTCGGCACTACAAACTTCTGGGCCCCTGCCTGCGCCGCTGCAAAGGCTGCTTTCAGCGCCTTCAGCTTCTCCTCGTCGCGGCCCACGGGCTTCAGATACTCGGCCTCATAAGCGGCGTTGGCGGCCTCCACCTTCTCAAGCGCAACCTTCTCGGCCGCATAGTCCGTGGTGCCGATCTCGCTCGTTCCCTTGAAGGCCAGATGCTCGAACATATGCGCCAGCCCACTCTGGCCGGCGGGATCGTTCACGTCGCCCGCATCCACAAACGTGTCGTAGCTGAACACCGGCGCGTCGTGCCGTTCGCACAGAATCAGCGTCAGCCCGTTGGGCAGCTTGTCGACAGTGATCTTCTGCTCGAAGCTCTTCAGATCCTGGGCGAGCAGCGCGCTCCCAAAGCCGAACAAGAACAAAACCGGCAGGCAAAGCCACAACCGGCGGAAAGGAGTGATTTTTCGCATAGAACCTCTACAGATCGGCAGCGCCGATCAAGACTCCATGGTAAACCAGCCCCATAAAGGACGCTCCAATTCCTCTTACCGCGTTCCCTTCCCGCCCTTCACCCAGCGCTCCGTTCGCGCGAACTCGTCCACCGCCGCTTCCAATTCTTTGATCGCCTGCGGCATCCCCACCCACGTCCCCGCGTAATCCATCACTTTCTTCTCGTGCCCGTCGATGTCGATCGATAAAGTGTATGTCGGCAGGTCCGTCACGTTGGCAACATACTCCTCGTCCATCGAATAGAAGTCCGCCGCGACAAATTTCTTTGCCAGCTCCCGCGCCTTTGCCGCATCCACAGGCTCCGACTTCGCTCCCGTGACGCCCACATACCTCTCGCCGAAGTACGCAATATCCTCGGTGGTGATACTCACCGTGTACGCCGGGCACCACCCGTAGCAGCCCGAGCGGCTCAGCGTAATCTTCACCTTCGACTCCGGCCCCACCTCCGGCGATGTCACATGCTTCGTAGGCAAAACCTCCGGAGTCCGCAGTTCCACCTCCTCGTCCACCTGCACCGTCGCCGCGCGCCCGTTCACCTCAAACGGCATAAATTTCCAGCCCATCACCTCGGGCTTCACCTTTGGCCAGAGCGCCACTGCATCGTCATATCCGCTCGCCCGCGCATCCACCACTGCGCCCTCGGCGGATACTGTCAGCCTCAGCCCCAGCCGCTTGCTGCCGCCTCTCACACCCTCAACCGGAATCAGGCTGCGATGCGGCTTCAGTTCATGTTTCACCGCGGTCTCGTAATCAATTGCCTTCGCCGCCGTCCGGACACCGCCCTGTGCTGAAATCATCGTGCCGGCCACAAACAATATGCACACAAACCCTGTACGTTTCATGCGAATCATCTTACCCCCGCCCAAAACATTTTGCCCGATTCAAGTCCGCGTTTTCCTCAACCCCAGCCCCGTGCCCGGATCCCCGCAACCGTATCCCTATTAAACTTGAGAATGACAAACGATCGAAGCTCCGTTTGCAAATCCGAGCTTCCATCCACAAGAGGCAAAGACATGGCAGCTCCATCCGAAGCCCTTCCCACCGGCACATTAGGCAAAGTCCGTCCCCACCCCAGCCAGAACGAAGCCCTGCTCTTTGAGAAATCCTCGCCCGGCAAGCGCGCCTACAAGCTCCCCGCGCTCGATGTGCCTGCTGTGAATGCCCCAGAACTACTCCAGGATGTCTACCGCACGCAGCCCGCGCTGCTCCCCGAGCTCTCCGAGATCGAGATCGTCCGCCACTTCACCCGCCTCTCCACCTGGAACTACTCGATCGACGCCGGCATGTACCCCCTCGGCTCCTGCACCATGAAGTACAACCCGCGCGTCAACGAACTCGTCGCCCGCACCGAAGGCCTCGCCGAAGCCCATCCCTACCGCCCAGAATCCCTCGCTCAGGGCGCGCTTCAAGTCATTGAGCTTCTCCAGAACTGCCTCACCGAGATCACCGGCATGGATGCCGTCACCCTCCAGCCGGCCGCCGGCGCGCACGGCGAGTTCACCGGAATCCTGCTCGTCCGAGCCTGGCACGAGTCGCAAGGCAACCCGCGCAAAAAAATCCTCATCCCCGACTCGGCCCACGGCACCAATCCTGCCACCGCGGCCATCTGCGGCTATCAGGTTGAAAACCTCAAGTCCAACCCCCTCGGCGGCATCGATCTCGAAGCCCTCACGCGCCAGGTCACCGAAGACACGGCCGCGCTCATGCTCACCAACCCCTCCACCATCGGTGTCTTCGAGAGCGATATCCACCGCGTCGCCGAGATCCTCCACGCCAAAGGCGCGCTCCTCTATATGGATGGCGCCAACATGAACGCCCTGGTCGGCAAGGTCCGCCCCGGCGACTTCGGCGTCGACGTCATGCACCTCAACCTCCACAAGACCTTTTCGACCCCCCACGGCGGCGGCGGCCCCGGCTCCGGCCCGGTGGCCTGCAAAGCCTTCTTAGAGCCATTCCTTCCCACACCGGTGCTCGTAAGAAGGACAGGGACTGAGGGACTAGGGACTAGGGAAGGCAGTTCCACCACGAACATGGCTGCCCCAGGTGCCTCGCACTTGGGCACCTGGGAGAGTAAGGACTCAACCAGCCTCCACTGGAACTACAACCGGCCCCACTCCGTCGGCCGAGTCCGCGCCTTCTACGGAAACACCGGCGTACTCATCCGCGCCCTGGCCTACATCCTCGCCAACGGGCCAGACGGTCTCCGCCAGACCACCGAAGACGCCGTCCTCAACGCCAACTACATCCGCGCCCGCCTCCAGGACATCTACGAGCTGCCCTACAAGACCGCCTCCATGCACGAGGTCGTCTTCAGCGACAAGCGCCAGGCCGCCCGCGGCGTCAAAACCGGCGACATCGCCAAGCGCCTCATCGACTACGGCTTCCACCCCTACACGGTCAGCTTCCCCATGATCGTCCCCGGCGCACTCATGATCGAGCCCACCGAGAGCGAATCTCTTGAAGAATTGGATCTCTTCATCGAAGCCATGCGCTCCATCGCCCGCGAAGCCGAAGAGACCCCCGACCTCGTCAAATCCGCCCCCCACTCCACGCGCATCCGCCGCCTCGACGAGGTCCGCGCCGCCCGCTCGCCCCACCTCCGCTGGAAGCCCCAGGCCTGAGCCCAGCCACATCCAAACCAACCACCACTGCGGTGCCCCATCCTCGCCGCGTTCTTGATTTTGCGGCTATGGTGGGAACCACCACCCCCAACCCACCATCTGGAGGGAGCAGGGGCCTTCAGGGCCCCTGAATTTCGTCCCCAATTAAAAGAAATTCGGCGCGCGTCCCACCGGGATGCGCGCCGACCCAATCCTCCCGTTCAAAGCCGGGTGCCCCCGGTCCCTCGTCCGCCGCGCCTGCCCGCCGTGGCGGGGCGGAGGGACCGGGGAAAGCACCACCCTCAACTAGCCACTCTCAACCACCCACAAAAATGGGTGCCCCATGTCTCGATTCTGAGACATGGGAGAGCAAAGAACCCAACACCAACGCTTGTCATATCAGCGAAGGTCGCCGCGGCGACCGAAGTCGAAAGCTCGCCCGCCGTGGTGGGGACCTGCGGTTGCTCTTGCTTTTGTATTTCGTTGCTTTGAAAGGGCGAAGAACCCATCACCAACGCTTGTCATCCTGAGCAAAGCCCCGCGCGCGGGGCGAAGTCGAAGGACCTGCGGTTGTTCTTGCTTTTGCATTTTGCGGTTTGAAAGGGCATGACTTCAGTCGTGCCGCAAAGGGCAACAAAACTTCGCGGGCTTCAGCCCCTGAGCTTCTCGGAGTTTGCTGGTTTCTTCGCCCTGATGTATGCTGGCCGCACATTCTCAGCTCTCATTCGATTCAATGGAGATTATGTGATGCGGATTTATCGTGTGTTGATCGTGTTTTGCTTTTGCGCAATGCTTTGCCAAGCTCAAACACCAAAAATAGACCAGACGCGGCTCAGTCAGGTGCGCGAGAAATACGATGCTCCGTTCAACAGGAACTTACAGTCCTTTGATTGCGCTGTCGATTTCAGTTGGAAGCAGCACTTCACTGAGACGACACGCGTAGGAGATGAAGGGACAGACGAGGAACTCGAGAAGATCTTTCAGCCGATTCGGAACCGCGTTACGGTGACGCGACAGAATGTTATCGTTTCCTCCGGACTTACGGACGACGCAATAATGAAGCTACCCCACGGCGGCATGGCTGAGTTCCTGCTGGAGCATGCGGTGCAGAAGAGCCTCTATGGCTGGTTGCCCGCAAGCACGAACACAGTCCTTCCGAATCTCGCCACGCCGGTCTCCTTCGAACAATCCCCGTCCGGCTACAAACTTTCTTTCAAGATTCAGACCTATGACGTCGAGATGGTAATTGCTCCTGATATGCGCTTGCAGAGGACAGCCGTGAAGGGATCTCCATCCGATTACTTTGAGACATCATTCGAGCCTGGCCAGCAGGGGTTTCTTTTGGCCTCATGGACAATGGGTGAAGACGGGAACACCGAGCGGGGCAACAGCCTGATCTACACCTTTACCTACCAGACCGTAGGCGGTGTGGAGTTACCCGAGCACGTTGCTGTAATCAGAGAAAGTCACCATGAGGTATGGCGATACACGTTGAGCGACTGTAGCGTGAAGACCAATAATTGATTCAGTGATTCTGAAAGCACTCGCATTCGGGTCGGATCGTCGCCAATCCGGAAGTATCGCCGATGAAAATTCCCCAAAAGCAGCCGCAGATCCTTCGACTCCGCTGCGCTTCGCTCAGGATGACAGTGCCTGGGGAGCTATTTGCCTGACCTAGAGCATCGTGGACGCATTGTCGCCGATCCGTCCCCAACCCTTTCCCCGCGCCTGCCCGCCGTGGCGCGGCGGAGGGACCGGGGTTCTTCTTCTCCCTCACCCCTGACCCCTGCCCCCTGCCCCCTGCCCCCTGAAATACCCGTCAACCCCCGATCCCACCAAAAACCAATGCAACCTGTTCATCCCAAACGAAATATAGATCTCTCTACCCCTGCATACAATTGCCCCTCCCCGCTCTACTCTTGACCTGGAGTCAAAAAATCTCTCCCGGGACCGGCTCGTCTGGTCACCGGGCGCGGCTAAACCATGTATTTTCAATACTTCCAGATCTCATGTCGTTGAAAAGAAAGAACATACCGCAGGATATCAAACTCTAACCCGCACAAAGCAAAGACTTTTTAGACTTTTGGTAGGGGGAGGGGGGGCCCCTGTGGGGGGGCCTGTGCCCCGCAAGCCAGAAGGAGGAACCATGAACTACGACTGCAAAATCTGCCGCCATCTCATGCCCACCGGACGCAAATGTAAGGCCCCCGCCATGCGCAACTCGGCCTACTGCCGCCACCACAGGCTCGATAAGTCGACCCGTCGCTTCTCACATCGTTCGATCTCCCCACCGAGATCGAACCTGTCGTTGATGCCTACCCCATCCATGGCATCAGAACCCTCATCCCTGCCTTTCGTCCCTATTCCCTATTCACTGCTTCTCCCGATTTGCCTCAAACCCCCGCTTTCGGCGATACTTAGGTGTTGAGTCTTCAAGTCCGGCGCGGACGTGTGTCCGGCCTTTCTGGCCACCCTCAAACAGCGGCGGCCACTTCCAAGAGACCCCAACAGAGCTTCAAGCTGAAAGGAACACCATCTCGTGGTTATGATTCGTCTGGCGCGCATCGGCGCCCGCAAGCAGCCCTACTACCGCATCGTTGTCATCGAAAAGGACCGCGCCCGCAACGGCCGCTCGATCGAAGTGGTAGGAACCTACAACCCCCGCACCAACCCCGCCTCGGTCGATCTCAAGCACGAGCGCATCGCCTACTGGCGCGGCGTCGGCGCACAGTTTACCCCCATCGTCGACAAGCTCGTCAAGCAGCACCCGGCACCCGCCGCTGTTGCCGCCTGATTTCGCTCCCCGGCCATCCAGCCGGCTCTGCCCGCCTTGGATTTGGATTTTTCGCCCAAGTACCGCTTCCTGTGGTACTATTCGCGCACTGATCCAAATCCAGTTGGAACGGGTTCAAGGGTAAGAACATGACCCAGGCAGATATGGTCGCAGTAGATGAGCTGGTTCGCGAGATTGCGCGAGCCCTGGTAGATGAGCCGGCCTCCGTCGAAGTGGAATCTGTGGATCGGGACGAAAACACCGTCCTCAGGCTCCGGGTCGCACCGCAGGATGTGGGCAAAGTCATCGGCAAGCAGGGGCGTACTGCCCGGTCCGTGCGTACGATTCTCGGCGCCGTCAGCATGAAGCTCCATCACCGGTACACCCTCGACATCCTCGAAGAAGACGAAGGCTAGGAGCAGCTCCATGCCGACATTCCCGGCTCACGCCGGTGCCAGGTGCCGGCCGTGACGGTATCCCTGACCGAATGGACTTGGCTGGCGAGGATTCGCAAGCCGCAAGGCCGAAAGGGCGAGGTTTTCGCCTCGCTCCTTACCGATTTCCCTGAAAAGTTTGCCGAGCGAAAGCACCTCTGGCTGATTCCTGAAACTGCGTCCGCCTCAGCCCAGACGCCCCGCCAGATAAACCTCGTCTCGCACTGGCTTCACAAAGACGGCGTCGTCCTGCACTTTGAAGGCATCGACTCCATCACCGCCGCCGAGCAGATCTGCCACCTTATCGTCGCCATTCCCATGGCTGAGCGTGCTCCGCTCGGCCCCGATGAAGCCTACATCGGCGACCTGGCCGGCTGCACGCTCATCGATGTTGCCGCCACGGAGCCGGTAACTGTTGGCGTAGTCGCCGACGTGGATCGCAACTCCGGACCCGTTCCTCTGCTCGTCGTTACCGCAGATGACGGAGACGAGATTCTGGTTCCCTTCGCAAAGAGCTTTATACGCAACATCGATCTCGCAGCCCGGCGTCTGGAGATGGCTCTCCCCGAAGGCCTGCTCGATGTGAATCGTCAGAAGTAATTAGAAAGTGATGGCCACGCCGGCACGCAGCGCGCGCTGATCGGCCGCGAAGATCAGCATCGTGCCGTCGCTCAGCATATAGGGGCGATAACCCTGCGCCAATAAATTCCGCATATCGATCACCGCCTCTAGGCCAACCGACCCCTGCCGCGAGCGCGCCAGCCGCTGCCGGAACTGCACGTTCAGATAGGGGTCCATAGCCTCGGAGTCGAACGGTACCGCATCCGAGACAACATCCTCCGGTTGCCAGCGATAGCTGGCGCTCCAGTGAGTTCCGGTGCCTTCCAGAGTCCCTGAGAGCGAGATCGCATACGTCTGCACCCGCCGTGGACGAAGCTCAGCCATCGCCTGCTCGAACATTGGAGAAGCCATGGCCGGCATCACCACGGCCTTGCCGGTCGCGTACATGGCGCGGATCAGCGTATTCCCGGGGAGCTTGCGCTCCGCTGTTGCCTCTACGCCCAACGAGGAGTAGCCGCGAATGCTGCGCCGGACAAGCCCGCTCTCCGGATCGAACAGGACCCGCGCGGCAGCTGGAGACGACCCTGCGGCCCATCTCGCGCTCGCTTCGAGCACCGGGTTATCGTACTTACTGGAAAAGACTTTAATCCCTGTCGCCGACGTGCTCGAACGGCGCTCCCAGCCCAGTTCCTGATGCACGCCGTGCTCCAGCGTCAATCGGCCATCTGCCGTGGCTGCGCGCGGCAGCCTGCCGGACTCGCCGCCTGCCCTGAGTTGCGTCGCAAACCGGTAGCGAACCGTATCGTTCCCGCTGTGCCATGCGGCCTGCGCAAACGGTAAAGAAAGTGCCAGAACCTCGCCGGTCGTGCCGATCACAGCCTCTACGGCGCCCGCTTCGGCTGTCACCGTGTCGCCCAAACGCATAGTCTCCCGGCTCACGAACGCCCATTCCGCGATGCCCGAACTTCCCGCACCCATCACGTCGGGATTGATCGCGACTGCCGCAACCGACTGCACGGAGCCGACGTAACCCAGATCCTGCTGGAACCCCAGCATCGATTCCATACTGCCGTTCGAACCGGGCGAGAAATCCACCTGCGCCAGCAACTCCCGGCTCTCGTTTGGGGTATCCGCGATGCTCGCGGTAATGCGCTCTCCACTCTCGCCAAACGTGCCGGCCTGACCGGTCGCCATCAGCCGCGCCTTGAGCCGTGGAGCCGATCCCTTGCCATCAGAGACCACTACGAGCGGCCCGTCTTCAAGCCAGCGCAACAGCGGACGATCCGCGGCCGAGCGCAGCGTCCACTCCCAGTCGTCCTTCTGCGCGTTCGTCGAGCGCGGCTCGGCGGGCAGCCACTGGATCACTTCATACAGTGTGTTGAGTGTAAGGTTGACTACCGTACGGCCATTGCGGATGCGCACATCTTCGCGCAGTGAGGGCAGAAACGATGAGCCCATCGCCTTGAGCGCGTAGCGGCCGGGGAGTATCGATGCGATGGCGAACTGGCCTTGGGCATTGGTGTAGACGCTCGAAACCACGCTCAGATCCAGGCGGATCAGCTGGACCTGAGCCCCCATCTGCGGCACGCCGGCGGAGTCGCGAACTACTCCTGACACACTGCCTTGCGCTGCCCGCGCAGGGGCGCACACCGCTGCCAGCAGCAGCGGTATACAGGCGAGTTGAGCACACAGCTTCATTGACTGCATCGTCTTCCGACGCGTCCCCAGCTCTTCCCTCAATGCCCCGCGCATGGTCCGGTTCTAACGACCGGTCTGCTGACTCTCTGCGGGTTGACTACTATTCCACGATAAAAGATGCCGACTGCGCAATCTCTTGTTTTGAAATTGCGTCGTTGATCTTTACCGTTACCTTGTATTTGCCCGGCGTCAGGCCCGCGATCGGCAAAGTCCGTTCTACCGTCAACTGATCGCTGTGTGGACCTAAGTCCTTTGATTCCAATTGTTTTTCAAGAATCACGCTGCCCGATGCCAGATCTGTGATCAGGTATGTCACCGTGGCGGAGTTGCTCTTAGTGGCTTCGTCGATACCTAGGTTGTATACCTGCATCCAGAAGTTCAGCGGCTGGCTCCGTGGATAGCTCACCAGAGCAGTCGGATTCGGAGCAACGCGAGGCCGGATAAACGTATTGCCGATTACAAAGTTGCCGTTGCCAATCTCACGCGACGAAACTGTATTCATCTGGTCGGCCAGAATCAGCGACGACGTGCCCAGCTTCTCTTCGTGGTAGGTCGGCACCGTGATGCCGCGGGCGTAGATGCCCACGTGATCCGGGTTGTTCACGTCCTTGATAACGATATCCAGACGGTAGATGCCCGGCACCAATGGCAGTGCCTTCCAGTAGACCGACTTGCGATCCAGGCTCTTTTCCAGAAGTTCGGCAGGCTGGGTTACTTCGACCGTGTCCTCGAAAGTCTGTATGGTGCGGTCGGTCAGCGTCGTCACCTTGCCCAGAATGTTAACTACGCCCTTTGACACCCCATCCTTGGTCACAAACGTGATGTCGCGGTTCTTGATCTGCAAAGTAACCGGCATCAGGTCCGTACTGTCGGTCACCTTCACAAAGTCGGTGCGCACTTCAAAGGGCAGCGGAGGCCCCTTCAGAATCTTGTGCTCTGAGAAGTATGCTTCCAGGTCCTTGAACTTGACCGGTGGCGGCGAAAAGATCTTCGACTGAAGTTCGAGGCGTTCGAACTGCTTGCTCTCGGTCTGCGAGTTGTGCAGCGGGCCGTTGCCGAGCTGCTCGATGCCGGCGTGGCTGAAACGGTCCTTGCGGTCGGACTTGCCCAGATCCTCAAACCGCGTATTACCCGCGTTGGGCACGTACTTCAGCGCGTCCTTCTCGCTGCGGTCGATCGTAAAGTGATAGTCACCGCACTGGCAGGTATCCACAAACTCAAGATCGATGCCCTCGCCGATCCCCTCGAGATAGCGGTAGTGCCATTGTTCGAACGGGAACGTGCTGGTCGTGCCGCCGCCCTCTTCCATCGGCCGTTCATAGCTACCGCCCGAGGGATGCCCGTCGATGCTGTCCGGCGGGCCAAACGCAATATAGATGTGGCCGCGATCCGTCTTCCAGCCCGGCTTGCCGGCCGCGAAGTGCTCATTGGCATAGGCGATGCGCCGGTAATGTTCCTCGCGATACGTGTTCTCGGGCGAGTCGGGATCGGGGTTCCGGCGCAGCCAGAACTGCTCGATAAACGCATCCCGCTCCTCGTCGTTGGCCAGGGTCAGAAACGCCTTCCGCTCTTCATCCGCGATGATGTAGGCGACTTCGTCGTTCAGCCAGGTCTTGTAGGTGCCCTTTAACTCCTGCCGGAGGGCCTTCTGCGCGGCGGCGCGCGTCTTGTCTGAGAGCTGACGCTTGCGCGGATCGAAGTTCGGATCCTGATCGGGGCTCGCGGGCTGAACCTGCGGCTGGTCCGGGCTGGGGGTGGAAGACTGCTGTGCCTTGATCCGCTGCGCTGACACAAAGACCAGCGCGCAGACCAGGACGAAACCCGTATTACGAAGGCGATTCGGCATCATTACCTTAAAACTCCTGCGAGTCTTTATTTTACGAGCATGGATGAGGCCCGGCAAGGCTCAATAAACATTCCTCGCGCACTCCTTGGACGAAACTGCATCCCTCAGCGTCAACCTGCTGACTCCAAAGCCCCTGCGCGACCGTGCCGGAAATCGGAAATTCTCCCGTAACAGCTCGGATTCGCCCCGTCCATGCCGATCCTGCACTTTTGGGAACCGCCCCGGCCCACCTTGCGTACACTGTTTAGAGCTACAGGAGTCTGCCGTTCATGAAAAAGTTCATCCTGATTGGCCTCGCCGTACTGGTCGCAGCCATCCTCGTGATCTATATGGTCGTCCGCCAGCAGTCCGGCTACACCAAGGTCTACACCGCCAAGATCGCTAAGCAGGAACTCGCTTCGGTCGTCAGCGGCACCGGACAGATCAAGCCCAAGACTTACGTCAACGTTGGCGCCACTTCGTTTGGACGCATCACGCGCTTCTTCGTCAAAGAAGGCGACCACGTGAAGAAGGGCCAGACTCTGGCCACCATCGAGAACGTTCAGCAGGAGTCCTCGGTCCGCGGACAGGAAGCCAACATCGCCGCCGGCAAGACCGACATCAACTCCTACTCCGCCGCTGAAAAGACTGCCGAGGCCAACGTCGATCGCTCCAAGGCCGATCTCGAGCAGAAGAAACTGGACTGGGACCGCGCCCAGCAGCTCTTCAAGGGCGGCATCATGGCTCGCCAGGACTACGACGCCCGCAAGGCCGCCTTCGATCTCGCCGTGGCCGCGCTCGCCCAGACCCAGGCCCAGCTCAACCAGGCCAAGGCCCAGACCGAGTCGGCCCGCGCGCACCTGCGCACCGCCGAGTCCACGCTGCGAGCAAACCAGGATCTGCTGGCCAAGACCATCGCTATCGCTCCCTTTGACGGCCTCGTAACCAACGAACCCGTCCGCGAGGGCGAGACCGTCGTCGAAGGCATCCAGAACGCTCTCGGCTCCACGCTGATGACTATCGCCGACATGAGCGTCGTTACCGCCGAAGTCAAGGTGGATGAAACCGACATCCTGAACGTTAAGGTGGGCCAGACAGCCGAAGTCACCATCGACGCCATGCCCGGAAAGACCTTCCACGGCGTAGTTACTCTGGTTGGCGATCAGGCCCTGCTTCGTTCCACCGGCATCGCCACCTCGCAGTCCACCACAGGCACCGAAGAGGCCAAGGACTTCAAGGTCATCGTTACACTCAACGATCCCTCGAACGACCTGCGCCCCGGCCTCTCCTGCACCGCCAAGATCACGACCGCGCACAAGGCGGATGTGCTCACTCTGCCCATCGAAGCGCTCACCATGCACGACCCGGCCGAGGACAAGACCCCGGCGAAAGCCGTCAAGGCCGATGCGGCCCCGTCGTCTCGGCCCAAACTGAATCCGGTGCAGGGTGTCTTCCTGGCAGAAAAGGACTCCCGCGGCCGCCTGCGCGCCAAATTTGTACCGGTAACAACAGGCATCACCGGAGCAACGGAGATTGAAGTGCTCAGCGGTCTCAAGCCCGGCGACGAGATCGTCACCGGCCCGTACAAGATCCTGCGCGGACTCAAGGGCGAAGCTCTGCTCAAGCGCGATACGCAGCCGCTCTCGTTGAATACGGGTAGCTCGTCCTAGCGCTCCAGCGGCTCCCGCCGCCAAGCTTCATGCTCCGGCGGGGAAACAGCGGTACGATGAATCAAGTCAAAGTATGAGGAACCGAGGATACAACCGGGATGTCACCTAACGGCAACACAACGGAAAATCCGCACACCTCCCCTGCCACCGATGACGCCGTTATCGTCGTCGAGGATCTCTGGCGCACCTACGACATGGGCTCGGAGCAGCAGGTCAACGCCCTCAGCGGTGTCAGCCTTACGATCAACCGCAACGAGTATGTAGCCATCATGGGGCCCTCTGGCTCCGGCAAGTCCACGCTGATGAACCTCATCGGCTGCCTAGACACGCCATCCAAGGGCAAATACTGGCTCTCCGGGCAGTTGGTCAGCGACCTTAACGACGACCAGCTCGCGCGCATCCGCAACAAAGAGATCGGATTCGTCTTCCAGACCTTCAACCTGCTGGCCCGCGCCACCGCGCTGCACAACGTCGAGCTGCCGCTCATCTACAACGGCACGCCCGCTGCTGCTCGCATCGAGCGCGCAAAACAGGTCCTCACCGACGTCGGCCTCGAATCCCGCATGAACCACAAGCCCAACGAGCTCTCCGGTGGCCAGCGCCAGCGCGTCGCCATCGCTCGAGCCCTGGTCAACAGCCCATCCATCATCCTGGCCGACGAGCCCACCGGAAACCTCGACTCCAAGACCGGACTCGAGATCATGCAGCTCTTCGATCATCTCCACGCCCAGGGCAACACCATCGTCCTTGTCACCCACGAGCCCGAAATCGCACAGTACGCGCACCGCGTCGTCCACATCCGCGACGGCCTGATCTTCTCCGACGAGCCCTCGAAACGAATGCGCTAGGAACAGGCATCCAAATGATCGAAAGGCCCGGGGTAACCCGGGCCTTGGTGTTTTTACATCCCCGATTTCTGCAGAATTTTTATATCCCCAGCTTCTTCCAGATCGCGTCTGCTCGCGTTTTGGTCCCCGCGTCCATCTCGATCATCGCCGGCCACTGCCGGTCGAAACCCTCGGCCTTCCACTTGCGCGTTGCGTCGATGCCCATCTTCGATCCGTACCCGGGGAGCCGCGAGGCATGATCGAGCGAGTCCAGCGGACCCATCGTGAACTGGATGTCCCGCTCCGGGTCGATATTGTTCGCGACGCGCAGCACCACTTCGCTCATGTCGTGAACGTCGCAGTCCTCATCCACCACCACCACGCACTTGGTAAACATCGCCTGGCCCAGCGACCAGATGGCGTGCATCACCTTGCGCGCCTGGCCCGCGTAACTCTTGCGAATCGACACGATCATCAGGTTGTGAAACACCGCCTCTACAGGCAGGTGCACGTCCACCAGCTCCGGAATCGTCATCTTCATCGCGGGCAAAAAGATGCGCTCCACCGCGAGGCCCATCCACGCATCTTCCATCGGCGGCTTGCCCACGATCGTCGCTGCATAGATCGGGTCTTTGCGATGCGTGATGCAGGTAAGGTGAAACACCGGGTAATCGTCCTTGAGCGTGTAGAACCCGGTGTGGTCTCCGAACGGCCCCTCGCTGCGCAGTTCGCCCAGTTCCACGTAGCCCTCAAGCACGATCTCAGAGTTGGCCGGCACTTCGAGGTCTACCGTCTCGCACTTCACAATCTCCACCGGCTTGCCGCGCAGGAACCCGGCGATCAGGAACTCCTCGACCTCCGGAGGCGCTGGAACAATGGCTGCAAACGTCAGGGCCGGGTCGGTCCCGATAGCGACCGCCACTTCCATCCGGTTGCCCTTCACGTTGCCGAAAGATACTTGCGGCAGCCCCTCGGGTCCATCCGGAATCCGCACCGATCCGCCCGCCGACTCCGCCATCATCGCAACCCGTGCGGCCGCGGACTCTCCCCCAGCCACCTCGCCCTGCCAACCGGCTCCGGCCCGCATCGCGTTGCGATAATGCTCGGCGGCAACCTTCTGGCGCTGCCAGTGCATTCCCGTCGTCTGTCCGTCGTAGACCTGCATCCGGTACATGCCGATATTGCGCTTTCCCGAATTCGGGTCGCGCGTGTGCACGCATGGCAGCGTAATGAACCGCCCGCCGTCGTGGGGCCAGCACTTCAGAATCGGAAACTCATTCAGGTCGAAGCCATCGCGGCGGATCACTTCCTTGCAGGGAGCGTCCTTGGCGCTCACCGTCTTCGGGAACGCGCTTGCCAGAGCCGCCAATTGCGGCAGCATCTTCAGCTTGTCGAACAGGCCCTCGCCCGGCTTCACGTTCATCAGGCCGGTGATGCGCTCGGCAACCTGGTCGAGCCGCTCGACACCCAGCGCCATCGCCATCCGGCGCTCCGAGCCAAACTGGTTGATCAGTACCTTATGCCCGGGGTGGCCCTTGATGTTCTCAAACAGCAGCGCCGGTCCGCCAGGAGCATATTTTCCGTGGGTCTCAGGGCCGGATCTAGCCCCGATCTTGCTCACCCGATCGGTGATCTCCGTGATCTCAAGCTCTGGAGAAACTTCCTCGCGGACGCGGCGCAATTCGCCGCTCTTTTCAAGCGCATGGATCCATTCGCGCAAATCGTTATAAGCCAAGCAGTGCCCCCGATACCGTTGCGATCTCTTCTAGCTTACCGCCACGCCACGCCCGTTATCGAACAAACGAAAAGCGGCCGGCGCTCGAAGCGCCGGCCGCCCAGTGAAAACCCTTAGCTACGCGTAAGGAAGATCGGCAGACCCAGCTTGTGATCGTACGTGGGCCGGTACCGCTCCGTGTTGTACATCGTTGATACTTCAACCTTGCGTGGCCCCAGCTTCGGGTCGGGAATCCCAACCATCGCATAACGGCCTTCCTGAATCGCCGTCATCAGGCCCGACTTGCCCTCCAGAACGGCATCCATAGCCATGCCGGCAAAGGTCGTCGCTACCATGCGGTCCACAAAGTCCGGGCTGCCGGAACGCAGGTCGTAGGTCAGATCGCTCACCACCGTGTCCTGGCCCGTAGCAGCCATGATCTCGCTGCTCAGATCCTCGGCCACGCTCATCTTCTTGCGATGTCCGAAGGCGTCGGGCTCACCGTACTCCTTCACCTTGTAGCCTTCCCACTCCGCGCCTTCCGACAGCACTACCAGCGAGTAGTTGCTGGGATTTTTGCGCTTGTCCTCGATCAGGATCTCGATCAGCTTCTGCAGGTTCACCTTATACTCGGGGATGCAGCAACGCAGCGAGGTAACGAACGCCGTGTACAGCGCCGTATAGCCCGCGTCGCGCCCGAAGATGCGGAAGATGCCGATGCGCTCATGCGAGCCTACCGTCGTCCGCTGCCGCTCGATGGCGTCCATGGCGCGCGTGATCGCCGTCGAAAAACCGATGCAGTACTCGGTGTTGCGAACGTCGTTGTCCATAGTCTTCGGCACCGCGATCACCTTTGAGCCCTGCCGGTCCAGTTCGGCCGCATAGCTCAGCGTGTCGTCTCCGCCGATCGCGATCAGATAATCGAATCCCAGCTTCTCGATGTTCTTCAGAACCGCTGGCGTAACGTCGAAGACCGTGTTCGTTTCGCCTTTCTTGGTAAACTCCCTGCTGACGAACGTCTGCCCTGCGAGAACCGGAGGCAGCTTCTTCATCTTGGTCGGATTGGTGCGCGAACTGTGCAGGTAGGTGCCGCCGGTGCGGTCGATCGTGCGGGTGTTCTCGCGGTTCAGAGGCAGGATATAGCGCGCCCGGCTGGCCTGATCGTCAAGATCGACGTGTGTCAGTCCCTCCCACCCGCGACGGATTCCAACAACCTCATATCCGGCTTCGTAGGCGCGATAGACGACCGACTTGATGACTGAGTTCAGACCCGGTACGTCGCCGCCTCCGGTAAGAATCCCAATTCGCTTTGCTGACATATGAAAATCCTCCATAAACGCAATGTATTTGTGAACCCAAGACACGAAACGAGCCTGCGCCCGTCCCACATAGGCGTCCAGCATCTGCTCTGATGTGCAGTTTACGGCCTTTTCGGCCATGGTTCCCGGATCGCCGCTTCCGATAACTAGGTTATCCGTCAAGTAATTATCGCATTTCGGGAGCGGTCCCGATGCTGGATCGGACACAGCAAAATGTTCGCCCGTCACAGCACCTTTGCTCGCACCCAATGTAGAATTCACCCGTTGTATAAACAATTGGAGCCGGTGCGAAGGCTGTGATCGCGGCAAAGCGCCATCTTGCTCATTACGATGGCGCCGGCAAGTTGTCCACGATCCTCACTCTGCTCTGATCCAGTTCTGAAGGAGAACATGATGAAGAAGACTCTCTCGATTGCAGCTCTCGTCGCTCTGCTCGTCGCCGCTGTTCCGGCCTCCTTCGGCCAGGCCGCCGCCGACAACTACAAGACCAAGTGCGCCATGTGCCATGGCGCAGACGGAAAAGGCGCCACTCCTGCCGGCAAGACGATGGGTGCGCGCGACCTCACAGCCGGGCCTGCCGCCAAGGAGACCGATGCCGAGTGGACCACCATTACCAAAAATGGCAAGAACAAGATGCCTGCCTATCAGGGCAAGCTGACCGACCAGCAGATCGGCGATCTGGTCAAGTTCATGCGCACACTCAAGTAGCTCTCTCTTCTGCTTGCCAGATACCGGCGTTTTACAGCGATACAGCGCAGGTTCAGGCTGGCACTCATACCAGCAAAAGGCCGCCCCACGGGGCGGCCTTTTCATTTCCAGATATTTCTGCCTTTACTCGGACGTTCCTGCACCGGACCTCGAACTTCCAGCCCTAATAGCCGGCTCCTGAACCCGGTTCGCCTCCTGCCGCTCTTCGCCGAAGTAGTTGCTGTCCCACAGATTCCGGTAGAACTCGCCCGTTAGCTCTGCCGCCCGCGGGCCAAAGGTAGGCCGGCCGCCCTCCAGGAAGAACACCGTCACCAGATTTCGCTGCGCGGTCGTGGAATAGGACACAAACCAACCGAAGCGAGTGCCCTTGTCCGAACACGTGCCCGTCTTGCCGAAGACCGGCAACTCGCGGAAGTTCGTGCGCAGGCTCCGCGCCGTGCCGTATTGCACCGCGCCCGCCATTCCATCATCCAGATCGTGAACGTAGTCGGCGATATTCAGCGTCCGCTTTACTCGGGGCTCAAAGCTCACCATCTCTTCCATGGTGGCTGGGTGCTGCAGGTAGTAGAGTGTTCCGCCGTTGGCGATCGCAGCCACCATCGCGCCCAGTTGCAGCGGCGTCATCGAGACGCCCTGACCGAAGCTGCACATGCGGCCCACACCGCCCTGCGCCTCGGGCAGAGGCTGGTCGGGATACGTGCCAAGCTGCTCGCCGGCGAGCTGGTATCCGGCCAGTTCGCCCAGCCCAAACTGGTTCGCGTAGTGGTGAACCCGCTCGAAACCCAACTGCCGGCCCAACTCCTCGAAGTAGAGGTTGTTGCTCTTGGCCAGCGCCTGGGTCATGTTCATCTTGAACCCTGCCAGCTTCACCGGCGTATCCTTGTTCACCAACCCCTCTGACAAAGCCGCCAGCGCAACTGAGAGCTTGATCGTCGAACAGGGCTCGGCCCCGGGCGACAGCGCCAGCTTCTGGTTCACCATTGCCAGGATGCGGCCGTTCGAAGGATCGATCACCACCGCTGTCCCGTTCATATCGCCCAGGGCATCGATCGCCGCCTGACGCACGATCGGATCTTCGCCGGTAATGATGTCGCCCTGCGTGATATCGCCCTTCGCAAACGAACTCGCCGTAAACCGTTCGCGGTAACGCTTCACCACCGCTTTCTTCACGCCGGCCTTGGTGGACTTGCTCGTGGAAACCTTCTTCGCTACGCTCTTCGATGCAGTCTGAGCTGGCTTCTTCGTGGTCGCGGCTTTCTTCGCGGTCGATACCGCTGGCTTCCTGGCCGTAGTGGCCTTCCTGCCTGGCGTGGCCGGTTTTCTAGCCGTTGACGCGGTCTTCTTCGCTGCCGTACTGCTCGTCTGCCGGGCAGCGCTCCGGGCGGGTCGAGTGGCTGACGACGAAGCGCCGGACTCCGCGGTGAAAAATACACCCGCGGCCACCAGTATCAGCAATATGCTCAAGCGCTTCATCTTTGTGTATATCCCCCGCACTACAGATTTCCTTGCGATCATCGTCTAGCCTAAGAACTTCCTTAACTTATCCACGGAAAAATAAAAATTGGCGCCGTCGCTTTAGTACATCCATTCCCAAGTGCAATCGTCAAGCCATTCCTTCAACTGGGCCTGAAATCTACGGGAGACACCTTCTACCATACCCGAAGATACGCCCCCAACTCGAAGGTTTGTACAAAAACGGTACACCCCGTATACCGCTGTTTACCAGGCGCCGGTCACGGCCGGCCCATTCCTGAAACCGGTCAACCCCACATCGAAAGTGGCCGCAACTCCTTGCCACACAACGAGCTGGCTAAAATCTCAACCGCCGCAGGAAAGCCGGCACATCCAGATCTCGATGCTCTTCCTCTTTCGGTTCGTTGAACAACGAGGGCTCCGGCGCTTCAGTTGCTTCCAATTCGGGCTGGCGGGTAGTGAACGGCCGTGCTTCTATGCCTGCCTCTGCCCGCGGATCTACCCGAAAGTCGGTTGCAAAATCCCGCATCGCGTGCGGATCAACCTCCGGCTGCTCTTCCACTTCTATGAGTTCTTCCGCCTCCAACTCCGGCTGCGGCGCGGCCATCTTCGGCGCCGACACCGTCACCGTAGTCGCAACTGCCGGCTTCGACGACGAAAAGAACAACGGCTCCGCCGGCTGGCTGTCCTCCTCTTCGCTCATAAACCGGGGCAGAGCAGGAGCTGACGGCGCTTCGGGCTCGACGGCCTGCGCATCGCGCTCCCGCATCCATGAATCGGGAGCAATCACAGGCACCGTAATCACCGGCGTATCTTCCACATTCAGCATGCGCGCGCGGCGTTCCGGCATCTGGTCGCGGAAGCCGGTTGCGATCACCGTAATCTTCACCTCGTCGCCCATCTTCTCGTCCAGAACCGCGCCGAAGATCACGTTGGCGTCCTCGTGCGCTGAAGTTTGAATCAGCGACGAAGCCTCGTTGACCTCAGACAGCTTCAGACCGCTCGATCCCGTGATATTGATCAGGATGCCGCGTGCTCCGTCGATCGCGCCCGCATCGAGCAGCGGCGACGCCATCGCGGCCTGCGCCGCCTCAATCGCCCGGTTTGCTCCCGAGCGCACCGCCGTGCCCATTACCGCCTGACCCATGCCCGCCATCGTCGTCTTCACATCGGCAAAGTCGCGGTTGATGATGCCCGGAATCGTAATGATGTCGCTTATGCCCTGTACGCCCTGGCGAAGCACGTCGTCGGCGATCCGGAAACTCTCAAAGAAGCCCGCGTCCTTGGCCACCGCCAGCAGCTTCTCGTTGGGGATCACGATCATCGTGTCCACACTCTCGATCAGCTCGTTCAATCCTCGCTCGGCCTGCTGCAACCGCCGCTTGCCTTCAAACGCGAACGGCCGCGTCACCACCGCCACGGTCAGAATTCCCATCTCGCTGGCCAGCGAGGCGATCACCGGAGCCGCGCCCGTGCCCGTGCCTCCGCCAAGACCTGCGGTCACAAACACCATATCGGCGCCTTCCAGAGCCTCGATAATCTTCTCCGAGTCTTCAAGCGCCGCGCGACGGCCGATGTCGGGGTTCGAGCCCGCGCCCAGGCCAGAGGTCAATCGCACGCCCAGTTGCAGCTTCACCGGAGCCTGCGAGAGCTTGAGAGCCTGCACGTCGGTGTTGGCCGCGATAAACTCCACGCCCTCCATCCGCGCCTGGATCATGCGGTTCACGGCGTTGCCGCCGCCGCCACCCACTCCGATTACCTTGATCCGCGCACCACGCTCGTTATCGTCGTGATACTGGATGCGCATCTCTCCGGCTTCGTTCCGCTCATGCTCCATCATCTCTGCTCCCCTGACCGCTTCCTCTTGAAACCCGCTAACTTGCCGACTTGCTGCCTTCAATAACTCGATGCGAACGCGGCACGTAGCCGCGCCCGGAAACTGCGATCCTCAGCCGACCTCATCGCGCGCGTCCGGTTGGCATATAAAAGCATGCCGATGGCTGTCGCAAAGCCCGGATGAGCCAGCTCACCCGGCATCTGCGACAATCGCATCGGCGTACCTGTCCTTGCTGGCGCGCGCAGCTGACTCTCGGCCACATCCAGCAGCCCGTGCAGCATCGCCCCGCCTCCCGTAAGCACACAGCCCGCTCCCAGCGCGTTCTCCACGCCGCCTTCGCGCAGCCGATCTTTCACGTAGTGCAATAACTCCCGGGCACGCGGCTCCAGAATCTCCGCCATCGCCCTCAGCTCCAGCCGCTGCGGCTGTGGATTGGCGATCTCAATCGCGGCGCCCTCTGAAACCGACGTCACCACCGCGGAGCCATATTGCCGCTTCAGGTCCTCGGCCAGCGCCACCGGCATCTGCAAACCGATCGCTAGATCGTTGGTGAAGTGCGCGCCCCCGATCGGCACCGAAGCCGTATGGGCCACCGCGCTCTCAAAGTACACGGCAATCTCGGTCGAGTGCGCGCCAATATCGATCAACGCGACGCCCAGCTCCCGCTCGTCGGCCGACAGCGTGCTCTCGGCGGCTGCCAGCGGCTCGAGGATTACGTCCGTGACCACCAAACTCGCCTTGTTCGCGCAGGTGATCGCACTTTGCAGCGCGCTCCCCGAGCAGGTGGCGATATGCAGGTCCACTTCCAGCCGCGTTCCCACCATCCCCACTGGATCGAACACTCCCGGCTCGCCGTCCACAATGAACTGCCGCGGAAGCAGGTGCAGAAACTCCCGGTCCGGAGGCCTTTCGATCGACCGCGCCCGGTCCACCACCGTGCGCACGTCCTCGCGCGTGATGTCCCGCAGACGGCTGCCCAGTTCGAGCCCGCCCCGGGTATTAATGCCGCGGATATGCGGTCCGCCGATGCCCACTACGCAGTGGTCGATGTTGAGTCGCGCGACTTTCTCGGCCTGCTCGCTGGCCCGGCGCACGGCGCGCGTGGCCGCGCCCAACTCGGCGATCAGGCCCCGGCGCATCCCCGCCGACTCCACGATGCCGTGCCCGCGATAGCGCGGAAGGCCGTCGATCACCTCAGCCACCAGAACCCGCGTCCAGGCGCTGCCGACGTCGAGCACAGCAATCAGATTGTCTTCTCTCTGCGCCATTGTGCTCACCCACCGCCCTGCATCTTGGCCCCGCTTGCCGCGCGCTTCTTCTGCGAGGCCGGCTTCACGGGCTTCTTCACCGTCTTGCGCTTGCTTGCGCTCAGCGCCGTCTTCTTGGCCGCCAAACTCTTCTTCGAGGCAGAAGACGTGGACTGCTTCGCCGTCGTAACACCTGCCGTCTTTGCCAGCCTGGCTGAATCCTGCTTCTTCACCGCCGAGGGCTTGCCCTTCGCAGTCAAAGGCGCCTTGCCCTCTGCCACCTGCGCCGTTCCCGCATCTCCGGCAACTGCATCCGCAGTACCTTTGCCTGGATTCATCTCCAGCACCACCTGCTGGTCGTAACGCAGGTCTACGCTCGCCAAGTGCGGATACTGCTGCTTCCACTCCGCAATGTGCGTCCGGTACCGCTCGAAACGCTCCAGAAACCGGTCGTCGCCGAAGTGCGCCAGAATGTCGCCGCCCTGCTCCGGCATCGTCACCCGCGCATCCTCGGGGTCGGTCATATCGATCTCAGACAACTGCTCGGTGGCGCGCCGGCCACCGGAGCCAAGCTCCGCCATCAGCCGCTGGTACACCGCCATCCGCTTCTGTCGCGCCGAGGCCGTGTCCCCCGCATCGATCCCCGTCACCACTGGAAACGAATAATGGTGCCGCGCCATCGCCGAGGCCGGCATCGACAGCAGAACACCGTTCGCGTCCACCAGACCGATCTCGTTGCCGTGCCGCGTAAACGCCACCGGCCTGCGCTCCACGACAGATACCCTGATCCGGTCCGGCAGCAGGCGCATCACCGTCGCATGCTCCACCCAGGGAAGCTGCTCCAACTGCCGCCGACGCTCGCTCAGTGAAATAAAAAAGACGTTGCGGCCCACATCTTCGCCAAACACAGTGAGCATCTCCGGCCGGCTCACCTCGGTCAGCCCCGCGGCCTGAATCGCATCGGTGCCGGTGATGCGGAAGCGCGAATCGCGCTCCAGGTAGGTGCGGAGCATCAGCACGCCGATCCCAAGCCCAACCAGCACCGCCATTGCGTTTAATGCGAAGAAGATTCGCGCTACCCGCGAGCGCGGACGCCACCATGGGCCTCTTGGCTCATCGAACCTCGGAAAACGCGCACGTCTACCCGCAGCCTCGCCATCCTCGTCCGGATCGCCAAAGTCCAGCCGCATCTCCGGCTGAACCCGCTCCGCTCGGGGCGTGGAGCGCCGTGAGCGCGAGGCCTGAGCCTCGGCTGGCGCTGTCTCTTCCCAGGGAAGAGAACGGGATTGGTTTTCATGATTCGTCACGCCTGAGCTTGGTCGTGAGAGTCGCCAACCTTCACTATAGCCCGCAATTTGTGTGCCAATTTCAGCGCACGATTAAGGGGAATCCGCGCCGTTACGGGGAAGAACAGGTGTCAAGAATCGGCGTAGGAATTTTCGGTACTCAGATAAAGCACGGCGCTCCAATGCCGGATGTGGTGCAAGAACGCCCAAAACCCGCCACGAACAAGCTAACTCGCTGACAAGCTGAGTTCGATCCGTACGCCCGTGGAGTACGACCGCCCGCACCAACTCACGAATTTGACTCCGAACTCACTGCAGGACTCGTCCGTTGCGCGACAAGCAGTTCACAAAGCGTTTCAATCGGCATTGGCTTGCCGAAGAGCCAGCCCTGAGCGAACTGCACGCCGCGACTGCGGAGAAAGTCCGCCTGGGTTTCGGTTTCAACGCCTTCAGCTGTGATGAAGAGCTTGAGGGAGTGGGCCATGTCGATGATGTGGGGAACGACCTGGCTGGTAACGCCATCGGTGGCGATAGTCTCCACGAACGACTTGTCGATTTTGAGCACATCTAGACCGAGGCTCTGGAGGCAGGAGAGGCTGGAATAACCCGTGCCGAAGTCGTCGATGGCAACAACAATCCCCTGCTTGCGGATGGCGTCGAGGATTTCGCTCGTCTCCTTGCCCTGCAAAAAGCCGCGTTCGGTGGCCTCGGCCGCAATATTCTTCGGCTGCGCCTTGCTGCTATTTAGCATCCGGCGGAAGAGTTCAACCGTTTCCGCGGAACGCAAATCGGCAGCGGAGAGGTTGATGGCGACAAAAAACTCCTGATCGATCTGGAGCAGGCTGGGGAGATCGGCAGCGACGATCTCGCCCACGCAGGCGGTAATGCGGGTGATAACGCCGCATTCTTCGGCGATGGGGATGAAAGTATCCGGGCGGACAATCTCCCCGCCGGCACGCCGCCAACGCACCAAAGCTTCGGCGCCTATCCAACGCTTTGTTGCCAGCTCCACAACCGGCTGATACTCCAGATAGAACTCTCCGCGCTTCGCCGCTGCACGGAGAACGGAAGGCAGGGAGAGCTGGATACGCGAAATGTACTTCACAGCCCACGCAAGACCAACTCCGCACAAGAGTCCAATGGGGACGAAGGCTACGGCGAAGTGCTGTGCTCGGCGGTTCGCATAGATTACTGGGATTGCCGCAACAACCGCGTAGTCGCGTGCTGGAGATCGCACCTGGGGACCACATAGCCCGCATCAATAAAGGTCGTTGCGCCGCCTTTTGGGATGACCGTAAGCCACTTCGAGGGTATGTTTCCACCACGTTTTGAGATGAAGTTCCGATTTGGGGAGGAGGGAACAAAAACCCCGATTGAGATATCGGGCCCCTCGGTTGGAGTATCGACAGCGAGGTTAGGGTTTATGACGATAGCCACGCCGTCCGTTGACATCACGCTTATTAGGGACGAGGGGGCAATTGAAAGCCGAATGTTGTTTCGTTCCGTGACCCTACCGCTTGTGACCAGTTCCGGAGGACCAATCGGTATTGGAGCCGTGGTGCCCAGTGAAGTACACACAAGCATGTCGCCGGAGACGCGGCCCACAGCCTGGATATAACTCGACTCCACGTCGAGTTGATGCATGATTTTGATTTCGCCAGGGGAACAGGGCGCCAGATGGTCGTTATTGAGTATGTCCCGGGCTCGTTTGAACTGGCTCGTAGTTTCATCCAAGCGGTGCAACACGTCTTGCGCATAGCTCAATGCTAGAGACTTTTCAGATGTCAGGCTCTCGTTCCATGCAATCCAGATAGAACCCAGAATCGGCGCCACCATTGCAACCACGCCAATGATCGATGCAAGTGCTACGCCGGAAGAGCGTCGCATGACTAACCTCAACCATTCTGCCCGCTCCTCGTCGGGAAAGGGCGCAGCGAAACCTCGCTAATGTTGGAAATCATACAACTTATCTGCTTTTGAATGCAGAATAATTCCATCGAAAGAACATTTCAGGATTTCCCATCCGGTGAATAGGATGTGGGCGCTTACTTGCCTCTGTTACCGTTCCTTCGACTGAACCTACTCCAGCGCCTTAAGGATCATCGGCCCCAGCTGGCTCACGCTTCCCGCGCCCAGCGTCAGAATCAGATCGCCCTCGCGCGCCGCCTCGGCTGCCTTCCGCACCGCATCGGCAAACTCAGGGACGTACTCCACACTCGGCCCCTCGATCTTCTCCGCCAGCCGCTCGGCCGTTACGCCCGGAATCGGTTCCTCGCTGGCCGCATAGATCGGCAGCACAAACACCGTATCGGCGTCTCTGAACGCGCCACCAAACTCGTCCATAAGATCGAGAGTTCGGGAGAACCTGTGCGGCTGGAAGAGCACATGAATCTTCCCATGCCCACACTCTCGCGCCGCCGCCAGTGTCGCCAGAATCTCCGTCGGATGATGCCCGTAGTCGTCCACCACCGAAACCCCGCGCACCACGCCCTTCGGCTGGAATCGCCGGTCCACGCCACGAAAACTCTTCAACCCCTCAGATATCTGCTCCGGTCCCACGCCCAGTTGCCGCGCAATCGCCACCGCCGCCGTCGCATTCAGCACGTTGTGCTTTCCCGGCACATGCAGCTCGAACGGCCCCAGCGGTACGCCGCCCTCCCACACCTGGAATCGCGCCAGGCACTCCGCCTGCCCCCGGGCAAGAATCTCCATCCGGAAGTCGGCCTCCGTGCGCTCTCCATATGTACAAACTCGCCGCTTCGCACGTGGCAGAATCCCGCGCAGCAGATCGTTGTCCACGCACGCCGTCACCGCGCCGTAGAACGGCACCTTGTCCATGAACTCCAGATACGCTCGCTCCACGTCTTCCATGTCGTGGTAGCAGTCCATGTGCTCGCGGTCCAGATTCGTCACCACCGCCAGAATCGGAGACAGCTTCAGGAACGAACGGTCGCTCTCGTCGGCCTCGGCAACCAGAAAGTGCGACTTGCCCAGCCGCGCATTCGATCCCAGCGCGCCCACGCGGCCGCCCACCACCACTGTCGGGTCCAGGCCGCCCGCGGCCAGCACCGCGGCCACCATCGAAGTCGTCGTTGTCTTGCCGTGCATCCCGGCAATCGCGATCCCGTACTTGAGCCGCATCAACTCGGCCAGCATCTCCGCCCGCTGAATCACCGGAATCTTGCGCGCATGAGCCTCAACCACCTCGGGATTCGTCCGGCTTACAGCAGAACTCGTCACCACCACCGTCGCACCCGCGACGTTGGCCGCGTCGTGGCCCTCGTAGATCGTCGCGCCCAGCGCCGCAAGCCGGTCCGTCGCCGGACTCCGCTTCAGGTCGCTGCCCGAGACTCGCATCTCCAGGTTGAGCAGGATCTCGGCGATGCCGCTCATCCCGATTCCGCCGATGCCGATAAAGTGCGCGTGTTGGCTGGTTGCAAACATGAGGTTGAAACTTCAATGTATCACCAGCGATGCCTGAGCACAGGCGCGGCTTTCTCATTCCGGCATCCATGTGACTCGCCCGCGCAACTATTTCCGTCACACGCTGTTTGACAAAGTGAAAGCCGGCCCACGGAGCTTCCGTAGACGGCAGCGTTGAGAGCGGAGACAATCTCCGCCCCCCGCCTCAAGCACAGCGGACAACGCGAGGAGGATGTATGCGATTCACACGCCCGATCTGGTTCGTCCTTTTGATCGCAGTAGCCGCTCTTTCCTTTACCGCATCCGCGAACGCTCAGTTCCAGATCGGAGTGGCTATCGGCCCGTCCGTCGTCCCGGCGCAGTACTACGGCGCCTACGGTCCGCCCGTATGCGAGTGGGGCTATCTCCCCTACGCTCCTTATGCCTGCGTCCCTTACGGCTACTATGGCCGGGAGTGGTTCGTCAGCGGCGTCTTTATCGGCGCGGGTCCATGGCGCGGACGGGGCTTCAGGGGCCGGGAGTTTGGTGAAGGATACGAAAGGCGTGGCGGCGACGAAGGCTACCGTGGCGGATATGCCAACGAGCGCCGTGAATCCCCTGCCCCGCGTGGCTTCTCATCCGGCTCCGAGCGCGGATACTCATCCGGCCCCGGACGTGAATATGCTGGCCCCGGACGCGGAAACTCCGGCCCCGGTTTTGGCGGCGGCATGAGGGGTGGGCGCCGGTAGCCGATTCAACAGGAATGCAAAAGGCCCGTCTGCCTTGCAGACGGGCCTTTTGCATTCCTCAACTTCCGGCGCTACAATTGCGCGTTCTATCGTTACTGGGCACGAGCGTCTGTAAAGGAGGAGTCCATGAAGCATTTCGCATTCCGTTACGTTGTAAATGCATCTCTCCTGCTGCTGATATGTGGCTTTTCGGCGCCAGGGCTCCGCTCTCAGGCGCTGACCACCGAAGCCGATTGGAAGATGGCGGACAAAGAAGTCTCGAAGATCAGCCACCATATCCGCTCCTTGAAGGAGCAGATCCCGGACTTGAACCAGCAGAGCGACATGCTCCTCAAAGAGGAAGAATCGCTCGATTCCAAGTCATGCAGCTCCGATAACCAGCGCGACAGCTGCGAAAGCAACACCAGCACAAAAGCCGAGTTAGAACAAAGAAGACGTGTTCTGCTCGAGCAAGCTCAGGCCGACGAGAAGCAATTGCTATCGCTTCAGGATCAACTGGTAGTTCAGCTCGCCAGGATCCGCGCGTCCGCGGTTCTTCAAGGCCGTGAGGCCTGGACCGAGCGGCTGAAAAAGTGCGCCGCCCTTCCCGCTGCCGACGCGGCTACCTGCTTCGGTGAGGCGCAAAGAGAACATAAACGCACTATGTAATTCTTAAGCGCCCGATTCAGTTCCCTGACCGGGCCGGCGCGCTCGCCAGCTCCACCAGCCTGCCCGCGATTCGCTCCGCCGCGTCCGGATGCGCCTGCGTCCGCGCGGCTTTGCCCATCGCCGCCAGCCGCTCCGGCGTCTTCAGCAGTGCCGCCAGCGTTCCGGCCAGCAGACCCTTCACCGCCAGCTCCCGCTCTTCGAGCATCGCCGCCGCTCCGGCCGCCACCATCTGCTCGGCGTTCCGCTTCTGGTGATCGTCCGCAGCCGCGGCAAAAGGAACCAACAGCGCCGCCTTGCCCGCCGCGGCCAGCTCCGCCACCGTCGAGGCCCCGCTCCGGCTCAGCACCAGATGCGCGCGCGCAAACTGTGCCGGCATATCGCTCAGAAACGGCCGCACCTCCCACCGCGAAGGGTCCGCGCCGCTCGCCTTGTAAGCCGCCAGCGTCTCCTCAAAGCTCCTCGGCCCGCTCTGGTGCAACACCGTTAATCCCGGCACTGCATCGAGCAGCTCCCGCACCGCCTTCGGCATCTCGGTGTTCAAGATTCGCGCCCCCTGCGATCCGCCAAACACCAGCAGATGCGGAGCCGCAGCCGCGGGTTCGGTCAGCGAAAAGAACTCCGCCCGCACCGGAATTCCCGTCACCTCCACGTTGCGGAAGTACCCGGCCGCCGCGGGAAAATTCACCGCCGCCGCCTGTACGCGCTTGCCCACCAGTCGATTCGCAAGCCCCGGCATCGCATTCGGCTCAAAGGCCATCGCCGGAACGCCCATCATCAAAGCCGCGCCCATCGCCGGACCCGAAGCGTATCCGCCCACGCCAAACACAACATCGGCGTTGAATTCCCGAATCAGCCTGCGGCAATCGAACAAACTCATCGGCAACTGCGCCAGCGTCCGCAGCCGCGTCGCCAGTGACACCTTGTTCAGCGGACCCACTTCAATCAACTTCAGCGCGAAGCCCGCCTCCGGAACCAGCCGCGTCTCAAGCCCCCGCGCCGTGCCCACAAACAGCACCTCCGCCGAGTGCTTCGCCTTGAGCACAAGCGCCACCGCCAGCGCGGGATACAGATGCCCCCCCGTCCCTCCTCCGGCAATCAAAACGCGAAATCCCGCCAAGCTCACCTCTTCAGACTTCCATCTCAGAACAATCGCCGGGTGCCCCAGGTCTCGATTTTGAGACCTGGGGAAGCGAGACCTTCAACCAGGGAGGCATTTTCTGATCCCTGTTCCCTAGTCCCTCAGTCCCTGCATTATTCCGTCTGCCGCGTGATATTCAGCAGCACGCCGATCGACGCCAGCGTGCACGCCACCGACGTACCCCCCGAAGATATCAGCGGCAGCGGAATCCCCTTCGTAGGCACCAGCGACAGCACCACGCTGATATTGAAAAACGCCTGTAGCAGAATCGTTGTCGTGATGCCGAACGCGATCAGCCGCGCGAACGGATCGCGGCACTTGAATGCCGTCCGCAGCCCCCGCACTCCGAGAAATGCGAACAGGAACACAACCAGAATCGACCCCACGAATCCCAACTCCTCGGCGATATTCGCAAAGATGAAGTCGGTCGAGGCCTCGGGCAGATAGAACAGCTTCTGCATCCCTTCCATGTAGCCGCGGCCCAGCAATCCGCCCGTTCCCACCGCGATCAGCGACTGGTTGATGTGAAACCCGGCGCCCTGCGGATCAGCCGAAGGATGCAGAAACGCGATCACCCGCGCACGCCGCCACGGCACCATCAACAGCAGCCCCAGCAGGCCGGGAAGGGCCGCAGCAAACGCCATTGCCAGGTACTTCCACTCCATGCCTGCCAGGATCAGCAAAATCGCGGTAACGCCGCATAGCACCAGCGCCGTACCCAGATCCGGCTGGCCCACGACCAGCAGAATGATCGCTACCGGAACAATCGCCGCCCGCAGCAGCGTTTGTGTGAACTCTCGCATCCGGTCCAGCCGCGTGTGCAGAAACCAGGCCAGAAACAGAACCAGCACGGGTTTAGCAATCTCAGAAGGCTGAAAGGTAAAGAACTGTCCAAAACGAATCCAGCGATGCGTATTGCGCGAGCCCGGCATGAAGTACACGCTGATCAAAAGCAGAATCGTGATCGTTAGCGCGGCGTACACAAACTTCGGCGAGCGGTAGCGCTCCACATCCACCAGCATCAGCACCAGCATGGCGACAATACCGACCAGTACCCAGAGGGCTTGGCGCCACACGTAGATATATGGCGACTGAAAGCGCTCCTGCGCCACCACGGCCGAGGCGGAAAACACCATCACCAGCCCCGCCACAACCAGCAGCAGAGTCGTGCAGAACATCCACCGATCCACGCCTACGTGCTTCGCCATAATGCAACCCCGCTTCTGCCCGCGCTACGCTCTATGTGAGAAGCGCTTTCACCAGTTCCTTGAAGTTCCGTCCCCTCTGCTCGTAGTTTTCAAACTGGTCGTAGCTGGAACACGCCGGAGCCAGCAGCACCACCTCGCCCGGCCGAGCCGCCGCCGCCGCCGCGTTCACTGCATGCTCCAGCGTCATGCACGAATAAATCGTCACCACGCCACGCAACTCCGACTCGATCTTCTCCGCCGCCGCGCCGATCGTATAAACGGCCCTCACCCGCTCGCGCAGCAGATCGTTCAGCACGGTGTACGGCGATCCCTTGTCCTTGCCGCCCAGAATCAGATGCACGCCCGACTGGAACGCCGCCACGGCCTTCTCCGTCGCGTCCACGTTCGTCGCCTTCGAGTCGTTGTAGTAGTCCACGCCATTCACCGTGGCTACAAACTCCAGCCTGTGCTCTACGGCCTGAAACTTTTCGATCGCGCGGCCCACGGCTTCGGCCGCCGCGCCCGCCTGACGCGCCACACTCACCGCCGCCAGCACGTTCTCAACATTGTGCTCACCCTTGAGCGGAATCTTCGCCAGAGGAACGATCTTCTCCGCCTCGGCATCGCAACCGCCCCGATACATAACCCAGCCGTTCTCCACCCAGGCGCCCTGCTCCACGTCGTGCTCCATTGAAAACCAGAACACCCGCGACCGAGACCGCGCCGCGGCTTGCTCCGTGCGCGCGTTGTCGGCATTCAGTACCACCGCGTCGTCCGCGCCCTGGGCCGCAAAGATCCGTTCCTTGGCCAGAGCGTAGTTCTCCAGGTTGCCGTGACGGTCCAGATGATCCGGCGTAATGTTCAGAATCGCCGCTATCACCGGATGAAACTCCGCCGTCGTCTCCAACTGGAAGCTCGACACTTCCAGCACCGACCAGCCGTCCTCGCGGCTCGTGTCGATCAGTTCCACCACCGGCACACCGATGTTGCCGCCCACCTGCGCCACAACTCCGGATTCCTTCAGCATCTCGCCCACCAGCGTCGTGGTCGTCGTCTTGCCGTTCGAACCGGTAATGGCCAGAATCCTGCCCTTCAGATAGCGGGCCGCCAGCTCCAGCTCTCCGATCACAGGAATCCCGAAGGCTCGCACCTGCGCCAGCTCCGGCGTCTCCAGAGGAACCCCCGGGCTCACCACGATCAGGTCCTGTTTGCGGAAGGTCAGCAGTCCGTGACCGCCGGCCTCCACCATAATTCCTTCTTCGAGCAGCGCCGGAATCTCCTTGGCCAGCGACTCCGCCGACCGCACGTCCGACACCGTTACCTGCGCGCCCTGACGGCGCAGAAACAGCGCCGCCGCAAGGCCGCTCTTGCCCAGCCCAACCACCAGAACTCGTTTACCCTTCAATTCCATCATTGCTCTACCCTTAAACATCTGCGCTCAACATCGCATTCAACCAACCACTTTGCGTTAACCACTAAACTTGGGTGCCCCAGGTCTCGATTTTGAGACCTGGGAAGATACAACCCTCAAGCAGCCACCTGCCGGCTCCGCTTCTTATTCTGCGCGCAACTCACTCCCCCGCGCGCCCGGCTCACCTCAGTTTCAACGTCGTGAGTGCAAACAGTGCAAACACCAGCGCCCCAATCCAGAACCGCGCAATCACCTTCGACTCTGCCCACCCCAGCTGTTCAAAGTGGTGGTGCAGCGGAGCCATCTTGAAGATTCGCTTTCCGTTGCGCAGCTTGTAGCTGCCCACCTGCAAGATCACCGAGAGCGCCTCGAGCAGAAAGATGCCGCCAATGAACGGCAGCAGCAACTCCTGCCGGATCACCACCGCCACTGTCCCGATCGCCCCGCCCAGCGCCAGCGACCCCACGTCGCCCATGAAGACCTCGGCAGGGTGGGCGTTATACCAGAGAAATCCGATCGAAGCTCCCACCATCGACCCGCAGAACACCGTCAGTTCTCCAACCGGCGGCATCCTCTGCAACTCAAGATAGTCGGCAAACACCACATGCCCGCTCACATACGTCAGCACCGCCAGCGCTCCGGCCGCGATGATCGTGCACCCGATGGCCAGCCCGTCCAGCCCATCCGTCAAATTCACTGCATTCGATGAAAGTGTCAGCCACAGAACCACCCAGATCACAAACGGCAAAAACGCCAGCAGCCCCAGATGCGGCAGCGTCGCCGGCCAGTGGTTCCACAGCAGGTCGGGACGCAGGCTCTTGATGAACGGCACGCTCAGTGTGGTTGAGAAGAGCTTGAACTGCTCCAGCAGAACCAGCGAAGAGGCCACAACCAGCCCCACCACTCCCTGCCAGAACAACTTCGCCCGCGCCGTCAGCCCCAGGCTGCGCTTCTTCACCACCTTCGTGTAGTCGTCGGCAAAACCAATCGCGCCATACGCCGTCGTCGAAAACACCACGATCCACACAAACGGGTTGCGCGGGTCAGACCACAGAACCGTCGGCAGCAGAATCGCAATCGCGATCAGAACTCCGCCCATCGTCGGCGTCCCGCTCTTCTTCAGGTGCGACTGCGGCCCGTCGTCGCGCACATACTGCCCTATCTGAAACTCGCGCAGCTTCTGGATCACCCAGGGACCGATGAACAAAGCGATCAGCAGCGCCGTCGCCGAGGCAAACGCCGTGCGAAACGTCAGATAGCGGAAGATCCGGAACGGGTGAAAGTACGGGAAAAGCTTTTCGTACAGCAGCCAGTAAAGCAAGAAACCTCCAGGCCCGGTCCCGAGCCAGATTCAGCATTCAGGCAGCAGCCTGAAAGCCCGGCGATGGCCAGACTTAGCCCAATTTTACTCGTCTGTGTGTCCGCGCATGGTTTCTTGCTTGAGTCGTGCCATACGAATTACGGCTAGGGCCCGGGCCGTTGGCAACCCGCTAATACCCTCCCCGGCATCAATCGCTCGGGCACCGCCGTCGATGCCATGCGCCCTTTGCAAGGCTCAAAACACTGGCAATATGGACCGTACCGGTCTGCTAATCCGTCCGGCCTTTCGTGCCAGATACGCTATACTCTGCCTGTAAATGGTGTAATTCCCGCGCCAAAGCATGACTGACCAGACGCCCAAACTCGTAGCCCGCAGTGCCGCCCGGATCCATGCGGCATGCAAAAGTTGGCCGATCATGTTGCTTTCGTTCAGGCCCGGTAAGCTGGCCGTTCTGGCGCTGGCCATCGCGGTTGCCGGATGGTCCTCCTCAAGCCGAATCTCCCAGTTCGTTTTCCACTCCGATCCGGCACATCGTCTGCCGCGCGCCAAGGCCATTCCCGAACATCGCTTCGCTGATGCTGCGCCCACCAAGGCCCGCATCCGCCTTCGCGCCCACAGCCAGGCAAATTCCACGGCCCTCGGCCCCGTTCACGGACTGCAACGCATCGCTTTCTCGCTCACCGCCCGTGCTCCGCTTGCCCTCTCCGCTCACCGGGCTTCTTTTTTCAAATCTGGAATTCCTCTCCGTTCTCCTCCTGCACTCGCCTGAACTTCTCCCTTCTGAGAACTTGCAGTCTCCGAAGCATTCAATCTATGTCTTGGGAGTCTGCCTGCAACTGGCACTGCCCGGCGTTGCGCCCTTTCCATTCGGCGCTCCAGCTGCGGCATTTCACAGTGCGCTGCACGGAGAACGTCTTCCATGGCTGCAACTACCTTTTCACCCGGCATCCCCGCGCCCTTCCCTCATGATTCAAACTCCTGGGATGAGACGATGCTGCGCTTCGTCGAGACCGCCGAGAGTCGCCGTAATCACTATCTCCGCCTGGCCCGGCGCATCGCCCCAACTCAAGAGGAGGCCGAAGATATCGTCCAGGAAGCCATGCTGCGCGCCTTCCGCAGCCTGCCCCGCTTCCGCGGAGAAGCAAAGCTCTCCACATGGCTCCAGACCATCGTCCACAACTCCGCTATCGAATGGTTGCGCCAGCAGCGTGGATGCCGCTTCGTCTCTATCGAGCAGGACAATGAATCCGGTATGCCGGTTCACGATCTGGCGGACTCATGCCTCTCTCCCGAGCAGCAGTTCGAACAGGACGAGATCCACGAACTGCTGCAATCGGAGATCGATCGCCTCTGCTCCGGATGCCGACAGGCAATGCATCTCTGTTTCATCGAAGGCGCCTCGCAGGAAGAAGCCGCCGCCGCACTCGATGTCAGCGTCTCCGCCATCAAGTCCCGCATCTTTACCGCAAAGCGCCACCTGCGCAAATCCTTCGCGCGCCGCGGACTGTTGAGCGAGGCGTAGCCCATCAGATCCACCAAACTCCCGGCTTCCCCACTTCCAAAAAACAAAATGCCCTCGATCGATTGCGTCGAGGGCCTTTTGTTTTGCTCCTTGCGATTGGTCAATACTATCGAGCACCAACCTCATGCTCCGCCGCGGCCAAACTCTCCAGCCTGCCCACATCCCGCCACTCAAACCCATCCGCGCGAAACGCCGCAATCTTCTCCCCCGCCGATGCCAGCCGCAAATAAGCCGGAATAATCGAGAACGCGCCCTCTTCTTTCAACTCCCCGAGCATTCGCGGAGAAGCCACATGAATCCCGCAAAATGCCAGCGCTTGCGGCTCTGGAGCCGGCCGCGCCATCTCCACCGCGCCGTCTAGTCCCGCACGCCTTCCGCACAGCAGCCCAGCCTCGTCAAACAGCAAGTACCGCGAGGTCTTCCGCTCCATCACCGCCAGCGTCGCCAGCGCTCCACTCGCCCGATGAGCCTCGACCATCGCGCCCAAATCGATCGAGCTCACAACGTCCACGTTGTGCAGCAGAAACGGCTCGTCGTGATCGGTCCCGGGGCCGGCAAAAAACCACGCGGCCTTCTTCAATCCGCCGCCCGTATCCAGCAGTTCCTCTTCGCGCGAAACCTCAATCCGAATTCCAAACTTCCGCGCCCGCAAGAACTCTTCAACCTGCTCCGGAAAGTGATGCGCGTTTACGATCATCTCCGTTACGCCGAACGCGCGCAGCCGCTCAATCGTGATCTCAAGCAGCGTCCTCCCCCGCACCGTCACCAGCGCCTTGGGCCTCTCATCGGTCAGCGGACGCAGCCGCGTCCCCAGCCCCGCCGCCAGAATCATCGCCTTCATTGAATCATCGCCTTCATCGGCCGATTTTCTCCTGTTCAACGTGCCGCACCACCACCGTCACGCCCGGCTTCACGCGCATGTGCTTCGCCATCTGCTCAGCCAGATACACGCTTCTGTGCTGTCCGCCCGTGCAACCGAACGACACCATCAGATTCGCGAACCCCCGCCGCTGATACTCCGCCACATTCGCATCCACCAACGCAATCGCATGCGCAAGATACTGCCGCACGCTCTGCTTCTGCTCCAGATACTCAATCACCGCGGCGTCCTTGCCGTTCTGCGTCTTGAACCGCTCCTCTCGCCCTGGATTCGGCAGCCCCCGCACGTCGAACACAAACCCGCCGCCGTTGCCCGTCTCGTCCGCCGGCATCTCGCGATGAAACGAAAACGAAAACACCCGCACCGTCAGCGGCGAAACAGCCTTCGCGCCCGCCTCGAACCTCTCCATCCCCGAGGCCCGGTCCAGCGCCTCCATCAGTGCGGGCAACGACACCGGCAGCGTAACATTCTCCTTCAGCCAGCGCAGGTTCTTCAGCGCAAATGGAACGCTCTCCAAAAAATGTGTCTTGCGCTCATAAAATCCCCTGAACCCGTACGCCCCCATCGCCTGCATGATCCGCACATACACAAACGCGTAGTAGTGCCCAAGAAACTCCTCGCGATTTACCGGCAAATACTTCTCCAGGCAATCGAGGTAATACGCGAGCAGTTCCTCGCGCAGCGCCGGAGGCAGATTCGCCTTGCCGTCGTAGAGCAGCGATGCAATGTCATATTGCAATGCGCCCTTGCGCCCGCCCTGGTAATCGACAAACCACGGCTCTCCATCGCGCAGCATCACGTTACGCGACTGAAAATCCCGATAGAGAAAGTAATCCCGCGGCGCAGACAACAAAAACTCGCTCAGCCGCTCGAAATCATCCTCAAGCGCCTGCTCGTTGAACCCCACCCCGGCCAGCCGCAGAAAATAATATTTGAAGTAGTTCAGATCCCAGTGGATCGACTGCCGGTCGAAGCTCGCCCGCGGATAGCACGCCGAATAATCCAGATCCCGCCCCGCCTCCACCTGAAAACGAGGCAGCACGGCCACGGTCTGCTTATAGGCCTCCACAACCTCCGGCCCCACCCCATCTTCTCCACGCTTCTCGCTCAAAAACTCGAACAGCGTCGTGTCGCCTAAATCCTCTTCGAGATACGCCCCCTCATCCAAAGCCAGAGAAAAAATCTCCGGCACAGGCAGCCCGTGCTTTCTGAAGTGCCGCGAAAACTCAATAAACGCAATATTCTCCTCGCGCACCGCATATTGCACGCCGATAGCAGAAACTCCGCGCCCGGACAGCCGCACAATCGCGCGCCCCGACCCGCCCAATTCGCCCTGCAACGGCTTCACACTCTCTGCCGCAAACCCGAAATGCCGTTCAAACAACCGCTCAAGAATATCCATTGAATTCGAACCCACAACCCTCACACTGATTCAAACGATAGCAGAACAAGCAAATCGTCCCGCCACCTCAACTCCCAAATACCACTCGACGAAAACACGCGAACCGCCTAGAATTCCGCCATCGGAATCCGCGCGCTTTTCCTGCGCCATCTCCACAACGGAGTTTGAATCATGTCATTCAAATCGCTCTCTAAGATCGCCTTCGGCGCGGCCCTCTGCATCGCGCTCACGCAATTCGCCGCCGCCCAGCCCGCCACCGCGCATCCTGACAGAAACGCGTCTGTCGCTCAGCGCCTCGCCGCCATTCCCAACCTCAGCGCGCGCCTCGCCGCACTCGAGAAGTCCCTCGACGCCGCCAAAGACAAGACCAGCCTCTCTGCCACCACCGCCCGTTACACACTTGAGGTCATCAAGGACGCCCTCGCCAACCCCAAGCCATACGAGGCACGCCGTCCCGGCCCGAGAACTCCGGCCCCGGCAGCCGCTCCCGGCGCACCTGCTCCGCCACCCGCGCCCGCGCCGCCTCCCGCGGCTCCATCCAAAGAGCTCTCCTCCTACGTCTCTCCGCTCTCTCCGCTCGCCTTCGATCTTGAGCCCGAACTCAAGCGCGCCGAGCAGATCGCCGCCGCCATCAAACTTGGCAAGAACCCCATGGCCGGAATCATCGGAGAAGTCCATCTCGCCTACCGCTCCTCGCTCGACCAGGTGCTGATGCCTTACCGCATCTACGTCCCCACCAACTACACGGCAAAGAAGGCCTGGCCGCTCATCGTCTTCCTCCACGGCGCAGCCTGCGATGAAAACACCTTCATGAACAGCGACGTCCTCCAGCCCCTCGCCGAGCGCCTCGGCTATCTCATCGTCTCGGTCAACGGCCGCGGCCCGCAAAGCGGCTACACCAAGCAAAGCGGCGCGCAGCAGGACATCTTCGACGACATGGCCCTCATGCAGAAGTACTACAATATCGACGCCAAACACATCTTCCTCACCGGCCACTCCATGGGCGGTGCCGGAACCTGGAACGTCGGCCTCGAGTTCCGCGATAAGTTCGCCGCCATCGCCCCTATGGCCGGAGCACACTCCATCGTCTCCGATCTCGACGCCAAACTTGCCACCGGCAAGAAGATTCCCATCCTCATCACCTGCGGCGGCAAAGACACCGGTAATCCCTGCTCCGATGCCGTTGCAGCCTACGAAAAAGTGAAGGCGGCCAACTACCCCGTTAAGGTGGTCGAGTACCCCGTCGACGAGCACAACCCCGTCTTCATCGACTCGCCTCCGGAGATCTTCGCCTGGTTCGATAAGTACAACAAGTAATCGCCATCCTACCCGCCGCGCCGTTCCCCTCATGGAACAGCGCGGCTGCCATCCTCCGCTCAATCACGAACTCCACAGAGGAAGCCATGAAACTCATACGCATCGCTCTTCCCATCGTCTTTGTCATCGCCTCCGTCGTGCTCTCCGCGCAGCCTGGACCCCAACTCCCGCCCTTCCAGCTTCAACCTGACAATAAAGTCACCTTCCAGATCAAGGCCCCGCAGGCCGTTGAAGTCAAACTTCGCGGAGACTGGCCCGGCGGCCTCGGCGGCAACACCGTCGTACCCATGACCAAAGACGACCAGGGCGTCTGGACCGTCACCGTCGGCCCGCTCACCTCAGACGCCTGGAACTACAACTTCATCGTTGACGGCATCACCATGCCTCCGGCTGCTCCCAACCTCGCCGACCTGGTCTCGGGCGCTCTGCCCGCCGGCAAGCTCGTCATCCCCGGACCCTACGGAAGCGACTTCGGCCCGCAGAAGGTAGCCCACGGAACCGTCTCCTACCCCTACGCTCCCTTCCGCGGACTCTCCAAGATTCTTGAGGTCTATCTCCCCGCTGGCTACTTTGAAAACCCCACCCAGCGCTACCCGGTCCTCTACATCTCCGGCTACTCCAACGAGTGGGAGCACTCTGTCAACCTGCACTTCCTGCTCGACAACCTCATCGCGTCGAACCGCGCCAAGCCCATGATCGCCGTAGTCATGGACCCCAACGCCACCGACCCCATCTCCCTCGGTCAGACCCCCTATCCCGGCGGCGGCGGCATGGGCGCACCCGGGTTCATCAAGAGCGCCCAGGCTGAAGCCGATGAGATCGTGCCCTGGGTCGACAAATCCTACCGGACAATTCCGGACCGCGACCACCGCGCCATCACCGGCTTCTCTTCGCCCGGATCCCTCGGCTTCATGGCCGGAGCCAACAACCCAGACAAGTTCGCTTACATCGGCGTCTTCAGCGGTGGATTCCCCACCTGGCCCGACGTCAGCGTACGCATCGAGTCCAAGCTCGATCCCAAACAGTTCAGCGGACCCGACCTCAACCGCGTGCCCGACATGAAAGTACTCGGCTCTGAGATTCCGAAGCTCCTGCCCTCGGCCAACTTCAAGCTTGTCTACCTGTCGAACGGAACCAACGAGCCCCTCGTCCAGACCGAAGCCCTCGTCAAGAAGCTGCTCGACGAGCGCGGCGTCAAATACCACCAGACCGACCTCGCAGGCTACACCCACGAGTGGCGCTCGGTCCGCGCCGCCCTCCGCGAATACACGACCATGATCTTCCAGTAAACATCTACGACAACCCGCATCAAAGAGCCGGGGCGTTGCGATTACTCGCAACGCCCCTTATCTCTAAACCCACCACAAATCTGGGTGCCCCAGGTCTGGATTTTCAGACCTGGGAAAGTACAACCCTCAACCAACCACTTCTAAACCATCCACAAACTCTGGCTACCCTTCCTAACGGCGTTCTTTTCCGTTAGGGTGGGAAAGATCGACTCTCAACCAGCCACTTCTACACCCACCACTAATCTGGGTGCCCCCCGGTCCCTCGCATTTGGGGACCGGGGAAAGATCCACCCCTCAACCCGCCACCTCTAAACCATCCACAAACTCTGGGTGCCCCATCCTAACGGCGTACTTTGCCGTTAGGGTGGGAAAGCACACCCCTCAACCAACCACTCTCAATCGTCCACCAATCCCCTACCTCAACAACTCCGCCTCAGTCTTCAGCAGCGCGCCCTCTCCACACCCCACCTTGAACCGGCTCGCCGTCGCCTCATACGTATTCAGCGGATACGTCGCATCCTCCACAATGAACCACCCCGGCCCAAAGTTGGTCGACACAAACATCGTGTTCCGCAGCGGCGACTCGGAAACCATCCGCATCGAAAGCTTCGGCTCCACGTTCACATCCGCATGCACAATCGCCATCTGCCCAATGCGCAGCGCGCCAATCCGCACCCCGATCGGGTCCACTGCCTCGTCCTTGTAATCCCTGCACGGCGGCAGCTTCGAGTCAGCCGTATAGGCGCACGAGTTCGGCAGATTCAGCGGCGTCGTTATCTTGCCCGGACACATCACCGTCTTGAGGCCCGCCGTGATCGCCACATCGCCGCGCGTGCTCCCAATTCCATCCGAGATCGAAAGTACTTCCTCGCCCACCAGCGTGCCCATCGCGCTCAACACCTCGAACGGCGACGAAGGCTTGCGCCCCGGCGAATTGCCCGCCGAGGGGTTCGGATACAAAGCATCGCCCGCACCGCTCACCGTAAACACAGCCACCGTACCCGGCCCGTAGTGCCCTTCCACATACCGCGCCACCGCGCCCGGCACATCGCCGCTGATCTCCCACGCCCCGGCCACCACCGGCTCAATGCCGTAGTTGATCAGAAACGCGATCGGCTCGCCGTTCGTGGCATCGAACCTCATCACATCCACCGCCGGATCGAACGGCTGAGTCCCCGTTCGATCGACGCCCACCAGGTAGCGCCCTTCCTTCGCCGACCACTCGTTCCGGTTCGCGGCAATGTACGCCTTGCCGCGCCCAAAGCCAGCACGCGCCGCCTGCATATGCGCCCCGGCCTCCTTGATCGACTGCGTAATCGTGGCCTTCACCTTGGCATTGAACTCGACCGTAAACGGAATCCGCTTGCCGCGCATCGACGTGTCCAGCCGCAGCGAGTTGTGCGTGTGCGAGATGGCAAGAATCAGGTTCGCCTCGGGGATACCGGCATCTTTCGCCGCCTGCGCCGCCATCTCGTTGTACATCGAACCCTCGACCATCGGCACGTCCACCACTACAACAGCGGCCTTCGTCTTCCCGTCATCCAGCAGAATGGTGCGAATAAAAATCGAGTCGTGCACCTTGGTATAAGGTGCAGGAAGCTCCGCCGCCGTCGGCGTAATCTCAATCCGCGATGCACCCACCTTCAAACTTCCCTGCGCCACGCACCCGAGCGTCGCCGCCATCAGCGCAAATGCAACCAGCGCCGGCTGTATGTATCGATTCAAAGTCATGAGTCCTCTCAAATGATTCAATTGTCCTACCGCATTTAAGTTTACACACCACGAAAATGGGCGCCCACCCAACTCCGCCACAACTTGTCATTCTGAGCGAAGCGGGCCGCGCATAGCGCGGCCCGCGAAGTCGAAGAACCTGCGTTTGTCTTTTGCTCAACCAACCACAACCGGTGGTGCCCCACCCTCGCCGCGTCTTTGTTTTTGCGGCTAGGGTGGGGAAACCACAACCCTCAACCCGCCTATTTCAACGGAAACAACTCCGGATCGTCCTTCCACGGATTGAAAACCGCCGCGCCGCTGTGGGTCACATCCACCACATTCCGCGTCGCTAGATAAAGCCCATGCTCAATGGCCGTGGCCGCCAGCATCGTATCGATCACCGAAGGCGAGTGCCCGGTCAGCCGCTTCGCATCTCCACTCATCGCGCCCCACCGCAGCGCAATCCCATCGGAGATAGAAAGCACCCGCCCCGCAAACCGCTTCTCCAGAGCCAAAACGGCCCGCTCGAACTGCGGACGGCGCTTATCGCCTCTGGACAGGTTCGCAATTCCCTTCCGATACTCGGCAAGAGTCAGGATGCTCAGAAAAAGCAGATGTTCGGGCTGCGCGTCGAACCACTTGGCAACCTTCTGGTCGGGCCGCGCGCCGCTCATCTCTGAGATCACGTTGGTATCGAGCAGCCAGCCCTTCACAACTCGACATCCCTTCCGCGATCCACCTCGCGTTCGAGGTCAAGCTTGCCAAGATCGAGCCCTTTGAGAAAACCGGCCAGAGACTGCCCGCCCTTCTTCTTCGGCAGCAGCCGCCTGTACTCCTCCGGCGCAAGGATCACCGCCGCCTCCCGGCCCCGAATCGTCACCAACTGCGGACCCGCCGTGCCCGCATGACGCACCACCTCGCTCAGCCGCGCCTTCGCGTCTTCGAGCTTCCACCGCTCCATGCCGGTAAGGGCAGGAGAAGCCGTCTCCGCACTCTTGATTCGCCGCGCTAAAGTAGGGGCCATGACTTTGCTCCTGAGCCGAACGGACTATCTGACTAGATTGTAATACTTTCTCTGGCGATTGGCCATTAGCGTTGTCGTGGCAAGTTTGGGGCGTATTCTCCAGAGCCCCAAATGCGAGAGAGCCGGGCGTCTTGCGAGGAGAAACGCATTATGGAGTTCCTTACAGCTCAAATCAGAAATTAGCAATAGCAAGCCACACAAGAAATATCATTGCAAGTGCAGCAAAACCAATGCTTGCAAATTGTGCATAGGTCCATTGTTTTCGGAGATGTTCACTGGCTTCTAGGCATTCTTTGAGCAGCGCTTCGATTTCTTGATCAGACTTGCCAATACTTTCAGTGACGGTATCTGAATCAATTGGTTGACCTGTTCTGATGGAAACTGTACCCGGTTCGGCTCGTATCAGATTTAGCCTGCACTGCTGTTCATAGCGACAACAATTAATCCACGATATTTTGTGAATCTGGAGCACATAGTTAGGATAGCGATAATTGCGAAAGAGGCTTGCGAGCATCGTCAATACAAGAGATATCAACGCGCTGCGAAGTATCCATCGAGGTTGCAACTTTTCGGAATGAGTCCCAAGAAACGATACCAAAGCCGCAATAGTAGCTCCCGATCCAATAGTGAGTCTGTCGTAGAAATCTACTCGCCCTTTCGCAGACTCAACTTGACTATCATTTCTGACAGACTCCACGTCTCGTTTTTGCCTGTTCGCGGCATCTAATAGGAGCCGGAGACGGTGGATCTCGTGCGGGTCATAATCTGGTTCTAGTTGGTGCTGCAATCGGTGTTGCTCCTCATCATGCATTTCATTCATAGGTGTTCTCCTGGACAAATGAGGCTAGATGAGCGCCCAGCCAAGGTCCATGCAACAGAGTGCCGTTGACTTCTAAGGCATAAATCCTGCGGCGCACGAGCTATTCTCCAGTAGACGCAGCCTCTCCATCCCATCATTCTTGAGGAGAATCTCGACGGAACTTAACTCAATTGCATCTTGCGTCTTCTTTATCTGGTTTCCGAGGTCTGATACCCCTGACGACTCCAGCCCAAAGAAACAGAATGCGATTTCGCCCAAAGAGTCTCCGAGTGATAGCTCTGCATAGACCGTTCGTTTGACTTTCAATTGTTGAATCATTTTCTTGGCATTCGATATTTCAAGAAGTCCTAATGTCTTGTACATGTCGATTTGCGTTCCGACGTCATAGGACGGATTGCCTTTACCGGGGTCAATTCCCTTAATCTTGGCCTCCCAAGTCGTGAGGTCTTGAGAAATTCGCCCGATGAGAGTTTCATACTCCCCAGCTGTCATGAGCTTTCGATCACTGTTATTCACGATGTTCTGGGCAACTGTCACTAGTGGAGATAATATGGCGATTAGCAAACTAGCAAAACAAACCAAGGTTCTTTGAGTCACGGTACCTTCTCCTTATGGAACTCTGAAGTGTCAATTGGCAATTCAGATGCTATCGGAACGAAGCGTATACAAATTCCTAGCTCGGTAAAAGAAGGAAAACAACCGCAGATCCTTCGCCTAAGCTCAGGATGACATAGTTTGGGTGGAATATCTCGCTCTTTTATCTTGGGTAGGCTGGAAAATCTAATTGGGAAATTCAGCCCTCAGCCCGCCTCTTCAGCGCCAGCTCCACCACGCGATGCATCTCCGCCTCAGGCGCGGGCTTCCCCGTCCAGATCTCGAACTGCCGCGCGCCTTGCTGCACGAACATCTCAAGACCACTGATGACGGCGATCCCCTTCGAGTGAGCCAGCTTCAACAGCGGCGTCACCAGCGGGTTGTAGACGAGATCGAAGACCAGGTTCGCGTTCAGCTCGTTCTCCTTAAGCGGAAGCGACCCCTTCATCCCTTCCATCCCCAGCGGCGTCGAGTTCACGATCACGTCGAACTTCTGCTTGGCCAGCGCTTCCTGCTTGAGCGATTTCGCCTTGGCCTTGCGCCCCAGCGCCACGGCCTTCTCGTGCGTTCGGTTGACGACAAAAACCTCAGCGCCCTGATCGACCAGCCCAAACACCGCCGCCCGCCCCGCGCCGCCTGCGCCCACCACCAGCACCCGCGCGCCCTGCAACTTAACACGCTTCTCCAGCGGGCGAATAATTCCGGCCACATCCGTATTGAACCCGTAAAGCTTGCCGTCCGCTCCTGTGCGCAGCGTGTTGCATGCGCCAATCTTCGCCGTCAGCGCATCCATGTTCGCCAGGTGCGGCAATACTTCCTGCTTCAGCGGCATGGTAACTGCGCAGCCGCCCAGCGGCAGCTCCCGCACCACGCGCAGCAGATCGTCCAGCGCCTTCACCTTCAAAGGCAGCATCACCGCGTTTACGTTCTCGCGCTTGAAGGCCGTGTTGTGCATCAGCGGCGAAAGCGAGTGCCCGATCGGATTTCCTGCCACGCCAAAGATGCGCGTAGCCGAGTCGATCTGCTCCATGCGATACAGGTCGTGCAGCGTTCGCGCGGAAACCTGCCCCGGCGCAGTCTCCGTCCCATCGCCCAGCGAGGCAAACGTAAACGTGGCGCCCTCGCGCGGGCCCAGCACGCGGCTGATCAGACCCTCTTCGCCCATCGCGATCCCAACCACCTGCGAGTTCAGCGAGTGATCCTCGATCATCTTGAGCACAGCCAGGTTGTCGGCCAGCGTCCGCGCCGTCGAAACCACCTTCACATAATCCGGTTCAAACGCTTCGATCCGTTTCGCCGCCTCGTTCAATCCTTTGGTCCGCGAAAAGTCATGGAAGCTGATCAGCAGCGAAGCGCCTGCCGTCCGCAGTTGCTCGCGGAACTTCTTCATCTGTGGCTTCGTCATCTGCTCGGCCGATTCAATCTCCAGGTCCACAATCTGGCAGCCAGCCTCAGCAGCCTTCAGCAGCACGTCCAACTCGGAGTTCAGCGAACCCGAAAACGCGCCTCCGTTCGGCTTCCGCCTGCACGTGCCGATCGCGCTCACATCCCGCCGTCTGCCCAGGAACTCCTTCAGCTTCGGCAGCCCAGCCGCTGGCTTATCCAGCGAGTCGAGCCGGAACTCAAAGAACCGCGCATCGCCCAGAGCACCCTCGGCCCGGGCCACAAGCTCTGCCGGAGTCTCCGCCTGCACCGCCACGCACACCTTCGGCAGCCGCAGACGCGGCCCGGGCACCGGCACAGGGCCAGACTCATTCGAACTGTGCGCTTTATGTGTCATGTCCTCTAATTGACGCATCTTAAAAGGGATTGGCCGCAGATGCAACAACTTCCGTGCAATTTTCTTTGCCCCGCACCCGGCACGCCCTCCCGCCCCCGTGTGGCAACCTTAATAGTTAGAGGTCAAAACCCCCATGTCCCCCGATTCCCCCGCCGCCATCACCACCCAAATCCACGTCTGGGAACACGCCGGAGCCGCCTCCCCCGAGGCCCTCTCCGCCTGGGTCTCGGCCCGGCTCGACGCCCACAAAGCAGCCCTCGATGCCCTCATCGCCCTCGCCGCCCCCCGCACTGTCGAGAACACTCTCGCGCTCTATGATATTGCAATAGAACAACTTAACCTCGCCGGATGCCAGGCCGGACTGCTCAACTCCGTCGCCCAGTTGAAACCCGTCCGCGACCAGGCTCAAGCCGAGGCCCAGCGCATCGCCCAGGCCGGCTCGGCTCTCAGCCTCAACCGGGGGGTCTACGACGCCCTCTCGGCAATCGACCTCGCAGCCGCCACCCCCGCCACCCGCCACTACGTCGAGCGCACCCTCCTCGGCTACCGGCTCGCCGGCGTCGACCGCGACCAGCCCACCCGCGACCGCCTCCAGGCCCTCCACGAGCAGGCCACGCGCCTCTCCCTCGACTTCTCCCGCAACATCCAGGAGGGCGGCAAGACCATCGAAGCCTCCCTCGCCGAACTAGACGGCCTGCCCACCGACTACGTCGCCCGCCGCCAGCCCAACGCCGAAGGCGTCGTCACCCTCACCACCGACCAGCCCGACATGCTCCCCGTCATGACCTTTGCCCGGAGCCAGCCCTTGCGCGAGCGCATGTTCCGGGCCTACAACACCCGCGCCTACCCCGCCAACCAGCAGATCCTTCTCGACCTGCTAGCCACCCGCCAGCAGATCGCAGACATTCTCGGCTTCCGCAGCTGGGCAGACCTGGCCACCGCCGACCAGATGATGGGCTCGGCCGCCAACGCCCGCAACTTCATCGACAAACTCAATCAAGCCTCAGCGGACGGAGCAAAGCGCGAACACGCCCAGATCCTCGCCTTCGCCCGCCGCCGTCAACCGGAAATCGCCCCCATCGACATCGCCTCCCGCGCCTACTGGTACGAGCAGTTCCGCCGCTCGGCCTTCGACTTCGACTCCCAGGCCGTCCGTCCCTACTTCCCCTACGCCCAGGTCCAGGCCGGCGTCCTCTCCACAGCCTCCCGCCTCTTCAAGGTAGAATTCCGCCCCTCCACCTCTCCAGCCTGGCACCCCAGCGTCTCCGTCTGGGAAGTCTTCGATGCCGGTGAACTCCGCGGCCGCTTCTACCTCGACATGCACCCCCGCGAAGGCAAGGACAAGTGGTTCAGCGCCCACCCCGTCGTCACCGGAGTCCGCAACCGCTACCTCCCCGAGGCCGCCCTCATCTGCAACTTCCCCGAGCCCAAAAATTTTGATACTGGGGCCCCCGACGACAGGTCTTCGTCGTCGGGGCGGGACCCCGGCCTCATGCAGTACACCGACGTCGTCACCTACCTGCACGAGTTCGGCCACCTCATGCACGCCCTCCTCGGCGGACACACGGAGTGGGCCGGCCTCTCCGGATTCTCGACTGAAGGCGACTTCGTCGAAGTCCCCTCCCAGACCCTCGAAGAGTTCTTCCACGACGACGAGCTCCTCCAATCCTTCGCAAAGCACTACCAGACCGGCTCTCCACTTCCCACTACTCTCCTCCAAAACCTAAAACGAGCGAGCTCGTTTGGACGTGCAGACTGGGTCCGCTCCCAGCTCTATGACCTTGCCCGCGCAAAACGTATCCCTTAGCAAGCTGTTCTAATGCGAAGGGGTAGCGAAGATGACGAAGTCGAAGCGGGGACGTTACACGCTTGAGTTCAAGCAGGAAGCAGTTCGGCTTGTTGAGTCGGGCCAGAGC
>CAIMKZ010000096.1 GCA_903842065.1 uncultured Acidobacteriaceae bacterium
AGGTGAAACGCCAACTCGCGCGAACTCAGATCGGGTTGGCGCAGGGCTTCGGCCAGAATCGCCTCCTGTTCGGCGGGACGCAGCCGGTTCCACACCGAGTTCGGCTCCGGGCGACGGTCCAGCAGTCCCACTTCTCCTTGCGCGCGGTACCGCTGCTGCCAGCGATAGAAAGTCGAACGCGGCAGGCCTAACTCCTGCAAGGTCGCCTGCTTCGTCACTGGCGAACGGTTCACCAAGGTCACGATTTCCAGCTTCTTGCCGACCGGCATGCGCTTGTTCCTCTGGTGCTCGATCAGCCCTAATACTGGCTTTTTTTAAGCATTGCGTTTGGCAACTGATTTTGGGTTCTCCCTCACATTTGGTGAAGGATCTCCGGGGCCCGTCGGCGTTTGCCGAGCCGAGTCTATGCAGCATGGAGGACGCGTAGACGCAGACGATCGAAGCCAGCGCGGCCATACATGGAGCGCTTGATGAGCTTGAGGCGATGGACCTGTCCTTCGACCGGTCCGTTGCTCCAGAGGTGTTGAAGGGCGGCGAGGAAGGCGGCTTCGTCGCGGCATAGATGTTTTGCAAAGCCGGCCAGAGGGCCAGCGGCGGCGTTACGTTGCCAATCCGGCCATGCCACAGCATCGCGTTCCCGGATGATGCGACAGAACTCACGTGCGGTTGCTGCGAGCGCCGCGATTTGCGGGGATCGATGGTACAACTCGTCCAGGAAGTGCTGTGCCTCCTCTGGTTGCTTCAGCACTTGCCAGGCGGCCTTGCGCGGTGAGATGCGGGGCTGCCTGAGCTGAGGCGTCGGCTTTTGCATACGCTCTCGTCTGCGTCCGTATTGTTTCTGGAGCCAGTCGCGAAGCGTATGAGGTCGGCCGAAGAAGCCGCGCGTCTGCAACTCCCGCCAGAGCTGCGCGGCATTATGGCAACCCTGTTGCCAGCGTTGTTCAAGATACTCGCGATGTGTTTCGACAGACGAATGACGAAGGCCGCGCTTGCGTTCTGGGAAGTCTCCGGCTTTGATCCAACGTCGAACCGTCTTCCGGCTTAAACCACATTGCCTGCCGATCTCTCGTTGCGACCGGCCCTCGCGTACCTTTTCCATCGCCACTTCGTAGCGATCCAGGCGCCGCTGGCGGTTCTGTTGCTGGAGCCGCCGTGCGGGTGTGACAGGCGTAACAGAGCCGTTCTTTTCTTGTTCTGGTTGCGGAGTCGGTTCTGCCGCAACAGCCATTCGCGCCGCTTCATTGAGCAAACGATGGTGCGGTGCCAATGCCTCCGTCAGAGCCTCGGTCATGTTGTGCAACAGATGCCAGCGGTCAGCCACTTGTATAGCCTGCGGCGCTGCATTCGTCGCTGCCTGGGCGTACAGACTGGCACGGTCCCTGCTGATTACCTCGGTCCCAGGATGCGTACGCAGCCAGCACTCCGTACTCTCCGCACTGCGATCCGCCAACAGGTCGACCACCTTGCCGCGTTCTAGATCGCAGAGGATCGTTCCATAACGATGTCCTCTGCGCCAAGCCCAGTCATCAATCCCCAGCACGCGTGGCCCCTCCGTGCCAATATAGATGAGACATTTTCATAGCTGGTAATTACTGAGTAGGGCGAGAAGAGAACGTCTCCTTGAAGAGTAAAGACAGCAGTTTGCCTGGATTGCCTAGATTGCCCGTTGTGCC
>CAIMKZ010000097.1 GCA_903842065.1 uncultured Acidobacteriaceae bacterium
AGCGCGCGCTCACGATTGAGCGGACCAACGCCGGGCTCCAGGCGGCCCGCAAGCGCGGCGTGAAGTTCGGGCGCCCGTTCACCCTGAGCGGCGAGAACATTGCAAACGCGGAACGCCTGTTGGCCCTGAACATCCCCCCGCGCGAAGTCGCGCGAACCCTCAAGTGCGGCAAGTCCACCCTGTATCGCGCATTGAAGCGCACGGAAGGAGCAACGACCCCATGACAACCTATCGCGTGACCTGGACCATCGACCTGGACGCAGACCGACCCGAGGACGCTGCGGCCTGTGCGCAGGCCATCCAGCGAGACCCGCAGAGTATCGCCACAGTCTTCGACGTGGTAGAGCTGACGAACGGCGGATTGACGAAGGGCAAGAGCGCCTCGGTGGACCTGTGCGCCCATCCCGAGTGCCAGCGCGGCGGGAATGGTTGGTTGGCCTGCCGGTTTGCGCAGGTGAGCAGCCAGCCGAAGGCCGCCGGGTGCATCCAAACGTCCTGCCGATTCTGCGGACTGGATATCGAGAACCTTGCCCCATACCGCCGCGGCGAATGGAGAGACCGCGGGAATGAGCCGGCGTGTCATTCGGGAGAGAACACGGGGAAGCCTCACGCTCCAGTGCGCCGATGAACGCCGCGCCCGTGCGCCACTATCCGTTTGCCCGTCGGACGGCCCTGCAAGATCGGGCCGTGCCCCCGTGCCCGCGGTGTGGATTCAAGACCCGCGGCTGGAGTCTGGAGACCGTCGGCGACACCTACGCGGGGTGTCCCAAATGTGGCAAGCTGTTCAACCGATAAGGAGGAGGAACTAACTATGCTCACCGGTCACGCACTCGCCAAGCGGTATGCAGAGATTCACCCGCTGTCGCTGGAGAATCCTGGCAAGGTTTGGTCGAACTATGAAGGCGGGGGATGGATCGTCCTGCGAGGAGAGGGATTGAAGCCGCACCCCGACCTTGCAGCACAGCATCCGAAAGGCTGGAACCTATTTCACAGAGTCCGAAGCTCTCAGGCCCGGAAAGATATTGCCAATCGAGAGAACCTCATCGCCGCGGCGCCGGATCTGCTGGCGGCTCTCCAAGGGCTGTTCGGACACTGCGCGATGGTGCATAAGCACTGGGGCGAGAACGCGAACCAGAAAGAGGCAGACGCGGCGATCCAGGCGGCCCGTGATGCTCTCGCCAAGGCGGTGCTGCCATGACCGCCCTCACGAAGCCCGTCAAGCGCACCACGCCCGTCAAGCTCCCGCATCGGTTCGCACAACGCTTGATCGTGACGCTGTACCCCGGCGCCGTGCTGGGGCTCCGCGAGCCGCGGCGGAAGGAGTTGACGTTCGACCTGGCCACGCTCTACACGAAGACCTTGCTCCAAGAGGCATGGGACAAGGGGGCGAAGCAGAAGCGGACCCGGATCCGCAAGGAGGGAAAATAAGCCATGCCCCGACCAGAGCGCACGATGTTTCAGACGCAGCACTACCGGATCTTCGCCGAGGTGGTGAAGGAGTCGAAGCGCGAATACGCCTACCTGCTCCCGCATCGCCCGGAGGATGCCTGGCCGCCCCTGCAAGCCATCAAGGTGGTCGAGAAGAAGCTCACGCAGC
>CAIMKZ010000098.1 GCA_903842065.1 uncultured Acidobacteriaceae bacterium
ATGGAAAAGGCCCAGCTTTGGCTGGGCCTTTTCTGTGGCTGTTTCTGATGTTGGGGATAGTGTAGGGGATTTTGGGGTAATTATCGGCAACGGTGGGGAGGGATTTTTGGGGCGGGTCGAGGGTGGTGGGTGCCCCGGGTCCTGGAGTTGTGGGTGGTTGAGAAAAATTCCGTTGCAAATTGAAAAGCGGTGGTAAAATTTTGCCGCGCCGGGAAAGGCCTTGAGGCTGGTTGCGGCGAGAAGGAGGGCGAAATGCCTGAGAGCGTTTACAAGGTGATTGAACTGGTTGGAACGAGCACGGATTCGTGGGAGAAGGCTGCGGCGGTGGCGCTTACGACAGCGTCAAAATCGCTGCGGGACCTGCGCGTGGCCGAGGTGGAGTAGCTCGACATCCATGTGGAGAACGGCAAGCTTGTGTATCGGACGAAGCTGAGCGTTTCGTTCAAGTACCAGGTGGAGAAGTAGGAAAGACAGCTATTAGCTTCTAGCTATTTTGTGGCGGGTTGAGAGTTGTGGTTTCCCAGGTCTCAAAATCGAGACCTGGGGCACCCAGAGGTGTCGTTGGTTGAGAGTGGCGAAGTGAGGGTTGGTGTTTCCCCACCCTAGCCGCAAAAACAAAGACGCGGCGAGGGTGGGGCACCTATGTTCGTGGTGGGTTGAGTTCTGCTTTAGATCAGGATCATGTTGTCGTTGGTGGAGATGAATACGGTGCGGATGGTGGGGGCGATTTTCCGCATCCACTCGCCGAAGATGACCATTCCCTCTTCTTCGCCGGCTTCGTGCGAGATGAGGATGAGGGCTTTCTTCGCACCGGAGGCGACGAGGTCGCGGGCGTACTCGACGGTCTCCCACTCGCGGACTTCCGAGGACATGGAGACGTCGGCCTTCTCCCATGCGGCGATGTTCTGGGAGAGGCCGTGGCCGCCCTGCATAACAGAGGTGACGAGCATGTTGGGGTCGCCGACGATGCGGACGGAGCGGGTGAACTCGCGCACGGCCACCTGAGCGGCGACTACGCTGAGCTTGGTGGGCGGGAAGTGGAAGACTTCGTTGGCGTCCTTGTCCCAGCGCAGGAGACGGTTTTTGCCCTGGATCATGGGTTCGGGGCGGTAGAGGTGCCAGTGGTCGTGGATGCGCCAGACGACCATGCCGTTGGACTCGATGAAGTGACGCTTCTCGAGGTAGAGGGCCTCGTTTTTGATGGGCTCGATGAGGTCGGCGTCGGTCCAGTAAGTGGGCTCGTGGCTGATGACGAAGTTGAGGCCCTGGGCGTGCGCCTTCCTGATGACCTCAAAGGTGGACATGAAGCAGGAGGCGATGCCCTTGACGGGCGTGTTGGGGTCGCCGGTCTTGAAGGTGTCGCGGTAGGTCTTCGGGTTCCAGGTCATGTTGAGGTGGGCCTTGATGATGTCAACGACCTGCTGGGCGGTGGGCGGCGCTGCGGCCTGGGCGAAGGCTAGTTTGCCGAGCGAGGCGGCGGCTACGGCTGCGCCAACGGTTGCGATTGCCTGGCGGCGGGTGATGTAAGTGGACTTCATGCGCGTAGCCTCCCTGCAAAGACGGGTTGGAATGGGTCGCCGACGTGGAGGGATTCAACGGGGATGCCGGTGAGGGTCTTTTTGACCCAGGCGGCGACTCCGCTGGCGGCTGCGTCAGAGGTGACGGCGAGGCCGAGCATGAGGAATCCCTTGCCGTGGCCGGCGTTGATCCAGTCTTCTGCGTAGACGAAGGCCTCCCACTCGCAGGCCTCGCCGGTGAGGATGAGGTCGAGGTTGGGGACCTTGGCGATCTCAGTGATGGCGGCGATGGTAAGGTAGCCGGGATGTACGGCGATCTTGGCGATCTTTGCCGTGGGTGCGCCGAGCAAGCGGGCGGACTTGCAGGCAAATTTGGCCTTGGCGGATTTCGAGAGCGCGAGAAGAGGCTGGGCAGGCAGGGTGACGATGGCGGTCTTCTCTTCAGGGTAGGGGGCGACGGCAGAGATGGAGCTTGAGGCCTTCCAGCCGAGGGCGTTGAGGAGGCCTTCGCTGGCCATGGAGGTCTTGCCGTACCAGTTTTCGGAGATGCGGTAGATGTTGAGGTTGTTGGATTCGATGAACTTCTTCTTGGCTGCGTAGAGGTCGGTTTTAATGACGACGGCCTTGCTGGAGCCGGCGGCCATGCCCTCGGCTACGCGAGAGGTGGAGGAGTCGACCGAGGTGCGGGGGGTTTCGTCCTCGTACCAGAAGTTGGGGTCCTTGGTGAGGATGAGGTTGGAGCCGTGGGCGACGGCCTGTTTGAGGACGTCGAGTGTGGGCGCCCAGGCTACGGCTACGCCTTTGACGGGTGCGTCGAGGGAGCCGGATTGCAGGCCGTCCCAGGACTGGTCTTTCCAGGTGGGCGCGGCGGCGGCGCGCAGGCGTTCGATGACGGTTGAAACTTTGGGTTGATCGGGCATGAAGCCTCCGTGGGTTTAGCGGCGCGAATTGCTGCCGGAATCACGGTAGGGGATGGGGATTGGGGGTGTCAAACGGCAGCTTTTAGCTGCTAGCTGCTAGCTTCTAGCTTTGTTGTGGCGGATTGGGATTTGTGGTTCCCGGGTCTCAACATCGAGACCCGGGGCACCCGGCGCTGCCTACTGGGCGATAGTAAACTTCAGACCGTAGTTGCCTGGAGGCAAATGATGCAGACTGAGGCAGTCGCGGTGTTTCAGCAGTTCGTTGCCGCTATCAATGGTCACGATATTGAAGCACTGAGCGATCTCATGGCCCCGGACCATCTCTTTGTGGATTCCGCGGACAACCGTATGCAGGGCGCGCAGTTTATGCGGACCGGATGGCTTGGTTACTTTGCAATGTGTCCGGATTATTGGATTCGAGTAGAGAATCTGTTGTCGGAAGGGGAAACCGCACTGGCGACGGGCGAAGCGGGCGGGACCATCGATGGCACTGCATGGAAGATACCTGCGGCCTGGCAGGCCGTTATCAAGGGAGGGCAAGTATCCGAATGGAGGGTATTCGCGGACAACCAGCCGGTCCGCGAGATCCTGGCACGCCGCAAGCGATAGCAGGGTGGACGAGGAGTGGCGGATTGGGGGTCGATCTCTCCCGGGTCTCAGAATCGAGACCCGGGGTACCCATTTTCGTGGTTGGTTCAGAGTGGCTGGTATAGGAATGTGGTTTCCCACCCAAACCGCAAAGTACGCGGTTTGGATGGGGCACCCAGCTTCTAGCTTTGTCGTGGCGGGTTGGGGGTGGTGGTCTCCCAAGTCTCAGAATCGAGACCTGGGGCACCCAGATTCAGTGGTTGGTCAGATTCAGTGGTTGGTCAGATTTATTAGTTGGTCAGATTCAGTGGTTGGTCAGATTTGAGCTACATGCCTACTCTGAGCCTGGCTACTGTTCGGTGTCGTTTTCTGTGGCTGGAATTACGCCGGCGTCGCGGAGCATCTGGGTGTCTGCGAATCGGTATCCGATGTAGACGTCGGTCAGGAGATAGACGGGGCTGGAGGGGTCGTCTTCGATTTTTTTGCGGAGCTGGCGCATGAAGGTGCGGAGGTACTCGACCTCTTCGCGGAAGTCCGCGCCCCAGACGGCGGTGAGGAGTCTGGAGTAGGTGACGACGCGTCCAGCGCGGCTCATGAGGCAGTGGAGTATGTCGAATTCCTTGCGGGTGAGCTTGATGGGCTCGTTGCGCTTGGTGACGCGGCGCTTGACGGGATCGAGGATGACCTCGCCGATGTCGATGGGCGCGTCTTCAGCGCGTGCGGGAGCGTGAACGCGGCGCACGGCGGAGCGGATGCGAGCGATGAGTTCGCGGGTGGAGAAGGGCTTGGTGACGTAATCGTCGGCGCCGAGTTCGAGTGCCTGGACCTTGTCTTCTTCCTGGTCGCGGACGGTGAGCATGAGAACGGGCAGGCGCGGTGCGATGGCGCGGATGCGGCGAAGGGTCTCCATGCCGCCGATGCCGGGCATGTTCATGTCGAGGAGCACTGCGTCGCATGGCGCAGCGCGCAGTGCCAGCAGCGCCTCTTCACCGCGCGAGGCCTCGGTGATCTGAAAGCCGAGTTCCATGAGCGGGGGACGCAGGGCGCGTCGGATGGCGGGCTCGTCGTCAACTACAAGAATGCGAATTGCGGGCTGATTCATGCTTTTCTTTCCTTGCTGCCGGTGCGGGGAATCGCGGCGAAAAATGTGGTGCCTTCGATCTCGCCGCTGGTGACCCAGACGTGGCCGCGGTGCACCTGAGCCACGCGCTTAGCTACAGATAATCCTATCCCGGTACCCGAGGCGCCTGTTGAAGATTTCGAAGAGCGGTAGTAGCGCTCGAAGATGCGATCGCGGTCTGAGGCGGGAATGGCGGGGCTGAAACCGTGGACGGAAAAGACGACTTCCGCGCCCTCGACGGCGGCTCGAATGGTGACCGGGGTGCCGAGCAGGGAGTATTTGCAGGCGTTGTCGACGTACTGGGTCAGCATCATGATCATGAGCTGGCGGTCACATTCGAGCTCGAGGTTTTCGTCGGCGACATCGAGGACGACCTTCATGCTGGCGAGGCGGTCCTTGAGCGCGAGCAGAATCTCCTCGATCATGGCGCTGACGTTGACGCGGGCGGAGTGGAGAACGATCTCGCCGGAGTCGAGCCTTGCGGTGGTGAGCAGGCGGGTGGTGAGTTCGTTGAGCACCTCGGTCTGCTCGTTGATGAGAGCGACGAGGTCGGCCTGCCCGATGGAGAGTTTGCCCATCTCGACGAGTCCGGTGCCTGCGGCGCGGATGGCGGTGAGCGGAGTCTTGTATGCGTGGGCGAGGCCATCGAGTACGGCGGCGCGCAACTGCTCGGCGCGGCGCTCGGCTTCGATGCGGCTCTCGTTGGCGATGGCGCGGTAGCGGTCGAAGGTGATGGCGATGAGCGATGCGATGGCGTTGTTGGTGAGCGGGCTGGTGTCACCGCGGACGACGAGGCTGCCGACAGGTACGGTGCCGAGGCGGACGACGCGACGGCCGACTCCGGTTTCGGGGTCGTCGTCGGTGTTCTCGAAGTAGTAGACGTTCTGCGCGATCTCCTGGGGATCGATGTTCCAGTAACCGGCGGTGTAGACCTGGTGGAGATCGGCATCGAATACGGCGACGGCCTCGAGGGCGAAGATATCGTGGATGAGCTCGGCGAGCTGCGGGCCTGGCTGCGAGTGCAGGTTCAGATGCAGTGTCTGGCGAGTGAACTCGTAGAGGTCGTGCATCTGCCCGCCCCACAGCTCGGCCTCGCGGGAGTGATTTGCAACGCGCGCCGAGAGCTGGCTGACGATGAGGGCCACGACGATGAAGACGAACAAGGCGACGGTGTGTACCGGCTCGGCGGCCTCGTCGAGGCGCAGAGCACGGGAGACGAAGAGGGTCTCGACTACGACGGCCGAGAACGAGACGATAGCGGCTTGCCAGAAGCCGCTGAGCAGGGCGATGGAAACGACGATGAGGAGATAGAGGAGTTCCTCGACGGGGGCCAGCCCGCGCGCCCAGCGAGCCAGAGCGGCAACCAGGATTACAGCAAGGATGCCAAGGAGGCACTCGAGCACAAAGAGCACCAGCGCCTGCATGGAGCCTTTAAGGCGCCATGCGCGCAACTGCGGGAGTGCGGGAATGCTCTTATGCAGCAAGGTTGTCACTTTGCCCGGCGAGAAAGATTCTTTGGCTTCACCAACAGGATACGCGAGATGAGTGGAGGGGCGAAGCATGAAGGATGGCTGGAAAATCCTGATGCGATCTTCATGTACGCAGAACGAAGCGGTTCTGGGCAGAGCCTGTTCCCGATTTGATAAGTGCCGTGCAATCAATTAGTCACGGGCGGCAAGATTGAGCCGCCGATGACATTGCGATGGATTTTTGTTTCTCATGTTTTCTTTATGCGAATTCAGCGTAACTAGATGCAGACGCGAAAGGCCGCAACTGCATCTTTTGCATATCCAGCGCCGGTCGCATGTAAGTCCGGCATTCACCGGTGAGCGCACTTACCTCGTGAGAGGAGGTGCCGAGGGTGAAAAGAAACAAGTCAGCCTCCACCGCTTTCCTTGGCAGTTGAACCTAAATAATTCTTCGGAGGATTGTTAAGAATGAAGATGAATCGCTTTGGTATCTATTCCGCGATGATAGCCGCAGCCGGCACGATGCTGCTGGCCGCCGCCACGTACGCTCAGACTCCGGCACCGGCCGCACCGGCTGCCCCTGCCGAGCCGGCGCCCGCGCCGCTTTCGACCTTCGTTCTCTCCGGTCCGTTGCAGTGGGTACCTCCGGCGACATTCGATGCCGGCCCTTTCGGCAAGCTGTCGGTAAACGCAATCGTTACCGGCTACGCGCAGGGACAGAACAACTCGATCCCCGGCGACGACGCCAAGCAGGCCACGCTGAGTAATGGCGCAGTCTTCATTCAGAAGGCGGACGGCAACTTCCAGTACTTTGTGCAGGCCGGTGTTTACGATCTGCCGACGATCGGGGCATCGTTCGTCAATGCGCAGAACACCGTGAGCAACCTGTACGGGCCGGTTCCGGTGGCCTTTGCAAAGATACTGGCGGGCAAGACCACCAGTTTTTCAATCGGCGCTCTGCCCACGCTGATGGGCGCTGAGTCCACCTTCACCTATCAGAACTTCAACGTCTCCCGCGGCCTGCTCTGGTATCAGGAGAACGCCGTCAACCGCGGCATCCAGGTCAATCAGGCCATCGGCAAGCATGTATCGGCCGCATTCAGCTGGAACGACGGTTACTATTCGAACCGCTACAACTGGCTGAGCGGCTCGATCACCTTCACCAATGGAGTCCACACACTGGTGTACGACGGCATGGGCAACGCCGGCAAAACCGGCTACTCGACCGCCGCAACTCCGCTGACGCAGAACAACAGCTCGATGCACACGGTCATCTACACCTACCTGAAAGGTTCGTGGATTGCATCGGCCACCTACCAGTACTCGAACGTGCCGACGAACACGAAGATAGGCATCGCGAAGGGAGCGTCAACGAACGGCTTCGGCGGTTACCTGAGCAAGTCATTCAAGGGCGGCATCGCACTCCCGGTTCGCTTTGAGTACATCAAGCAGTCGGGTGCGGTTAACGGCCCCGATGCCAGCCTGCTCTACGGCCCGGGCAGTTCGGCAACGTCCTTTACGGCTACGCCGACCTATCAGAAGGGCGGATTCTTCTTCCGTACCGACCTGGGCGTGGTCAACACCAGCAACTCGAAGGGCTACGCCTTCGGACCCACCGGGATTGCCGCCAGCCAGTTCCGCGCCGCGGGTGAGTTCGGCTTCATCTTCGGCGACAACATCGCGAAGAAGTAAGCTCGGCAGGCACGCCTGCTAATTACAAGAAGCGAAGACTAGTGCCATGACTGCGAACATTGGTGCTTTCCCAGGTCTCAAAAACGAGACCTGGGGCACCCAAGTTCATGGGCACTATTACAAAATCACGCGGTCTCTGTACTAGCTCGCAGAGAAGGAATCAGAGAACCGAGTAAACCCCGGCAGACAGGCACAACCAGACGAATCCAACTCTCAGGAGAAGATCATGGCAGAAAATAATGCTCCTCAGATGCAGGCCACATTGGGCCTTACAGGCCTGACCAGCAATGCGATGGCGCTCATCGCTCCCGGCGCCTTCCTGTGGCTCACCTTCTTTATCCAGGCCACGACCGGCTCCACGTCGCCGTCGATGCTGATCGGCATTCTGGCGGCGCTGGTGCTTTGTCTGGCTACAGCAGTTTCATACGCCGAGATGTCGAAGCTGTATCCGGGCACCGGTTCGAGCTACTACTACGCCGAGCAGGCCATGCTGTCGAAGAACAAGGCGTTCAAGTACGCGCGAATCTCGAAGTTCATCGTCGGCTGGGGCTCGCACCTCTACTACTGGGTTTACCCCGGCGTGATGGTGGGCGTGACCGGCGTGTTTGTCGGCTACGTGGTCGGCTTCCTGTTCCCGAACTTCATCAGCGCGTCGAACCCTGGCCCCGTCTTCATGGCGGTGGTAGCCGTCGTGTTCGCGTTCTTCGTAGCCTCGATCGCCCAGAAGGGCGCGGGCGCCTCGACGGCAGTCAACCTTGCCATCAACGTGATTCAGATCTCGGCTCTGGTTGTGTTCAGTGTGCTCGCACTGGGCTATCGCGCCAGCCACCCGGCCGGCTCGGCGGCCTTCCAGTACGACGGCCAGAGCCTGGCCACGTACAGCTACCAGTTCGCAACCGCCAAGGACGGCACGGTTCTGCGCGATGCGGCCGGCGCTCCCCTGCCCCTGCTCGGCACCGACGGCAAGGCTGTTCCGTTCCTCATCGACTACCCGAGCACAGACCCCGCCACAGGCAACTTCCTGACCCACAAAAATGCGTGGTCGGTTATCAGCATCCACAACCTGAACTGGATGTTTATTCAGGCCACGGTGGCCATTTTGATTCTGGTCGGCTTCGAATCGGTAACTTCGATGGGAGGCGAAGCCAAAAACCCAACGAAACATATACCGATTGCCGTCATCGCATCGCTTCTCATTCAGGGACTGGTCTGCTACCTGTTTGAGTACTTCGCAGCCAACTACTTCCTGAACTCGGGTTATACGATGCAGAGCGCGGCGACGTCGGCGGCGCCGATCGGCGACATGATGATCATTGTGGGCGACGCGCTTCTGGGCCAGGGCAATGGCAGGTACTTCATGCTGATCGAGGCCTTCACCGTGTTCCTGGCGCTGATCGGCACCACGCTGAGCTGCATGAATACCGGCGCTCGGGTTACTTACGCGATGGGCAAGGACAAGGAAGTACCGGAGCACTTCGGACTTCTGCACTCCGAGTCGCTCACGCCGCGTCGCGCGATCTGGACGCTGGCTGTGATCTCGGCCGTCATCGGTGTGTTTGCCGTCTCGATTGCCTTCGGCGATGCCGGCGCTCCCAGCGATGCCGCTATCGCGGCGCTGCCCCACGGCATCTTCTCGAGCTTCGGCTATACGACTCATGCCGGTATGGCGGCGCTGCCCAATACGCTGCTGACCATTACGCTGACGTCGAACTTTGGCACGTTCATTCTGTACGCGCTGAGCTGTGTACTGTGCATCGTGGCGTACCACGAGCGGCACGACAGCCACTGGTTCATCCACTACGTGATTCCCGGCTTCGGACTGCTGGCGAATCTGGTGTGCATGGCCTTCTACGTCATCGCCCCGGTCTTCGGTCTGGGCACGGTGAAGGAGCCGCTGCTGGCTCTGGGCATCTCGGGTCTGTGGGGCATCTACGGCGCCATCTACTTCATTCGCAGCTCGAAGGCGAAGGGCGCTTCGGTACTTTTGGAAAGCAAGTAAACCCACGGCGGCATGACTACAAACGGGAACCTTATGGGTGCTTCTGCGATCCGCGCGGCTTTTCAAGGCACGCGGGCAGCAGGGGCACCCAAAGTCCGTTTCGAACATCCCATGGCGCGGGCGCGAAGGGATGAGTTCGTGCATTCCCACCCAAACCACAAAGAACGTGGTTTGGATGGGGCACCCATTTTAGGTGGTTGTTCGAGAGGTGGCTGGTTGAGGGTTGTGGTCTCCCACCCACGGTCGTACTATTTCGGACCGGATCTATAATCTGAATTCACTGTTTATTTTGAAACCGATCGGGTAACGGGTTACATATGCTGGACGTGCAAGTTGGGCAGGCAAGCGATTTCGGTAAGGTCCGCACCAATAACGAGGACGCGGCGGGAAGCTTTGTCCCCAAGACTCGCCACCAGGGGCGGACGCTGGGCTATCTGCTGACGGTGGCGGACGGCGTGGGCGGTATGGATCTGGGCGAGGTGGCTTCAGCAACCGCGATTGAGAGCATGACCAAGGGGTTTGCGCAGTCGCAGCCGGACTCGATGCTGACGACGCTGCTGCCGCGTCTTGTTCAGCAAGCCAACAACGCGGTTCACGACCGCACTCTCCAGGAAGAGTACCGCGGCAAACGCATGGCGACGACGCTGGTGGCGTGCGCGGTGCGCTACGACCAGGCGGTGGTGTCGCACGTTGGCGACTCGCGGTGCTACCTGATCAGAAATGGCGAAGCCCGTCAGATTACCGAGGATCATACGCTGGTTCAGCAACAGCGCAAGATGGGGCTGCTCTCTGCCGAGGATGTTCGCACCTCGGATTCGCGGCATGTGATTCTTCGCTCGCTGGGTCCGGAGATGTTTGTTTCTCCGGAGACGACGGCGGTGACTCTGCAAGCGGGAGACACGCTGCTGCTGTGTACGGACGGCGTACATGACGAGTTGGGCGAGCGGGAACTGGCCCGGATTGCATCACAGAAGAAGACCGCCGAGGAGATTGCCCGCGAGGTTGTGGCGCGTGCCGTGGAGATTGATGGCAACGACAACACGACGTGCATGGTGGGGCGGGTGAGGTCGGTGGAACAGGTGGGGATGTACCGGGGAAGGCCGTATCGGCTGCCGGGGTGAGAAAAGCAGGGACTAAGGGACTAAGGGACTGAGGGACTAGTGCGGTGGATTGAGGGTCGATCTGTCCCGGGTCTCAAAAACGAGACCCGGGGCATCCAGTTTGGTGGTGGGGTGAGGGAAAGACAGACGCGGGTCCTTCGACTCATCCGCCTACGGCGGATTCGCTCAGGATGACAAGCGGTTGTGGTTTGGATGATAGTGCTGTGAGTTGGATGGCAGTGCTGTGGGTTGGATGGCAGTGCTGTGAGTGAGCGGACTTGAGGAGCGGCAACGAGGTTTCCCTCCCCTAGTCCCTTAGTCCCTTGTTTTTCCGCTTACACAATCCTTAGCTGAATTTAACCCCTTTGCCGATAGAGTAGAAAGTGAGTTTGGAGCCGCGAATGGGCTTGCACGATACGTACGAAGCCGGGGATCATCTGGATTATTACCGGATCGAGTCGCAGGTGGCGCGCAGTGGAATGGCGACCGTTTACCGCGCCACGGACACGCGCGACGGGCGGGTGGTGGCGCTGAAGATTCCGCATCCGGACATGGAATGCGACCCGATTCTGTTCGACCGTTTCAAGCGCGAGAGCGCGATCGGCGAACGGCTGGATCACCCGCAGGTGATGCGCGTGTTTGGCGATGAGAAGCGGTCGCGGATCTACATGGTGATGGAGTGGTGCGAGGGACGTCTGCTGCGGCACATTCTGGACGAGGATCTGCAGCCTCAGGAGCGGGCTATCACTATCTCATGCAAGGTACTGGACGCGCTTGAGTACATCCACTCGCAGGGTGTGGTGCATCGCGATTTGAAGCCTGAGAACATCATGGTCGATGACGAGGACAACGTAAAGTTGATCGACTTTGGCATTGCCAGCGACGTGCAATCGCGGCGATTGACCTATACCAGCCTGACTCCGGCGCTGGGGACGCCGAATTACATTGCACCGGAGCAGGTGAAGGGCAAGCGCGGGGACGCGCGCAGCGACATCTACGCGATGGGCATCATCGTGTACGAGATGGTGACGGGGAAGCTTCCCTTCTCTGGGCCTTCGGCGCTGGCGGTGATGAACGACCGGCTGATCAATCACCCGCTGCCACCGAGCGTTGCCAATTCCCGGGTTTCGGCGCAGTTGCAGGAGGTTATCTACCGGGCCATCGAGCGGGACCCGCGGAACCGGTACGCGCACGCGGCCGAGTTCAAGAACGATCTGGAACATCTGGACGCGGTCGGGGTAGAAGAACGGGATGAGCTGAGCAACTGGCATAAGCGCAAGGCGCGGCTTCCGCGGCAGATACTTTACTACGGATCGCTGGCGCTGATCCCGGTTGTTATCTTATTGATTATGCTGTTTTTGGCGCGCCATCGCTAACACTGCTTCCGAGGGCAAACGGAGTGGGGAAATCTTCATGGGATCTTTATGGTCCGGGACCTAGGATCCAAGTGGGAACTCCCCTAGATATTCCGTCATAACCCTAAGGAGAGCAATGGCAAAGTTCAAACTTGAATACCTCTGGCTCGATGGCCGGGAACCGATCCCGGAGCTGCGCGGCAAGACCACAATCAAGGAATACGATTCCACCCCAACGCTGGCAGAACTGCCCCTGTGGGGCTTCGACGGCAGCTCGACGATGCAGGCTGAAGGACACAGCTCGGACTGCGTACTGAAGCCGGTGGCGCTGTATCCCGACGCCGCGCGGACGAACGCGTTTCTGGTGATGTGCGAAGTGCTGATGCCGGACAAGACACCGCACCCGACGAACAAGCGCGCCACCGCACCCGACGACGCGGACTTCTGGTTCGGCTTCGAGCAGGAGTACTTCCTGTATAAAGACGGCAAGCCTCTTGGCTTCCCCAAGGACGGCTTCCCCGGACCGCAGGGCCCCTACTATTGCGGCGCGGGCTACAAGTACATGGGCTCGATCGCGCGTCAGATCGTTGAGGAGCACCTCGACCTGTGTCTGGCCGCCGGCATCAACCACGAAGGCATCAACGCCGAAGTGGCGAAGGGCCAGTGGGAGTTCCAGATCTTCGGCAAGGGCTCGCACAAGGCCGCCGACGATATGTGGGTCGCGCGCTACCTGATGATGCGCCTTTGCGAGAAGTACGAAGTGGACGTGATCTGGCACTGCAAGCCGATCCGCGGCGACTGGAACGGCTCTGGCATGCACACCAACTTCTCTTTCGGCCACCTGCGCGATGTGGGCGGCAAGGAGTACTTCGAGAAGCTGATGGCCGCCTTCAAGGACAGCCGCGAGGACCACATCGCGGTGTACGGCCCGGACAACCACCTGCGGCTGACCGGCCTGCACGAGACGGCTCCGATCACCGAGTTCCGGTATGGCTTGAGCGATCGCGGCGCCTCGATCCGCATGCCTGTGAATTTTATCCGCGACGGCTACAAGGGATATCTTGAGGATCGCCGTCCGAACTCGGAGGCCGATCCGTACCAGATCGTTGCGCAGGTGGTTAAGACGGTCAACAGCGTGGAGAAGAAGTAGTTCCCTGCCCTGACTTGGAAAGGCCGCACCGGACAAGCCGGTGCGGCCTTTCTTTTGTTCGTGCTTGTTCATTCCCCGGTCCCCAAATGCGAGGGACCGGGGGCACCCTCAGTTTGATTCATCTATCTTGAGATCGGGGCCACCTGCCAGGTTTAGGATTGATCTTTCCCAGGTCTCAGAATCGAGACCTGGGGCACCCAGATTTTTGGTGGGTTGTGTAAAAGAACAACCGCAGATCCTTCGACTGTGATTGGCGCAATTCATGCGCCAATCTTCGCTCAGGATGACAAATTGTTTTTGACGCGAACTATAGAGACAGGAAACTATCCGCGGACGTATTTGTTGAACCAGGCGATGGTGCGGGTCCAGGCTAGTTTGGCGGCTTCTTCGTTGTAGCGCTCGGGTGTGGCGTCGCAGTTGAAGCCGTGCACGCAGTTCGGGTAGACGTAGCCCTCGTGGGTTACGCCGGCCGCTGTAAGGGCCTTGTCGTATGCGGGCCAGCCCTCGGCCAGACGTTTGTCGAGTTCGCCGTTCTGGGCCAGGATTGCGGCCTTGATCTTGGGGATGTCTGCGTCTGCCGGGGGTCCGCCGTAGAAGGGCACAGCCGCGGAGAGGTCGGCTCCGAGGCGGACGGCCATGAGATTGGAGATGCTGCCGCCGTAGCAGAAGCCGGTGATGCCGATCTTACCCGTGGAGTCGGGGCGGTTCTTGAGCCAGAGGGCCGAGGCCACCATATCCTCGAACATCTTTGCCTTGTCGACCTTGTTGAAGAGCTGTCCGCCCTGATAGTCGTCGCCGGGGAATCCGCCGAGCGAGGTGAGGCCATCTGGGGCGAAGGCCATGAAGTTGGCCAGGGCGAGGCGGCGGGCGATGTCTTCGATGTGGGGGTTGAGGCCGCGGTTCTCGTGGACGACGATGATGCCGGGGAGCTTGGAGGGCTTGGCTTCGCGGGTGTCGGCGCTGATGGGCCGAACGAAGTAACCCTTGATGGTTCCGTTGCCGGTGGGCGAGGGGATGGTCTCGTAGGTTGCCTTGATGCGGTCGTCGTTGTGGGCCACCTGCTGGCCTTCAGCGTATTTGGGCAACAGGGCTTCGATCAGTGCGGCTGCTGCGACGCTGCCGACGGCGATCTTGTTGATGCCGTCGAGGAACTGGCGGCGGCTGATTTCGCCGTGGGCGTAATCGGTGTAAAGCAGAACGGCTTCGATGGGGACTGTGCGGTGCTGTTCTTCCATGTAGAGACCTCCGTGGGATCGCTCGCGGGGCGGAGCGTCAGAGATTGGATGGCGGAGGCGGGAGTAAAGACTCGAAAAACGAGGGTAGCCGCCGTCGGCCGCCCGGATCTTGTGCCAATGTACCGATCTATCTTGCGGACCGCGCCAGAGCCGCCTCGATCTCTTCCATGAGCGCTTCGGCGGCGTCGAGGCACTGGCCGCGATTCACGTCCAGGTGCGTAACCAGGCGGATCGTGTCCTTGCCCGGCGCGCTGATGAGGATTCCGCGATCTTTGAGGCGCGCGGCCAGATCGGAGGCGGAGAGGCCACCGGCGAGCTTGAAGAGCACAATGTTGGTCTCGACGGTCTTGAGATGGATGGAGACGCCCTCCATGTTGGCCAGTGCCTCGGCCAGCAGACGGGCCTTGGCGTGGTCCTCGTGCAGGCGCTTCGGGCCCTCTTCGAGAGCCAACAGACCGGCTGCGGCGAGGATGCCTGACTGGCGCATGCCGCCGCCCAGAGCCTTGCGGTAGATGCGGGCGCGGGCCATGAGTTCAGCCGAGCCTACGAGCATGGAGCCGACCGGAGCGCCGAGGCCCTTGGAGAGGCAGAACATGACGGTATCGAAGCCCTTTGTGAGGGTCTTGACGTCGGTGCCCAGATGCTCGGCGGCGTTGAAGATGCGCGCACCGTCGCAGTGGGTGGGGAGCTTGTGAGCCTTTGCGCCTGCCCAGATCTCTTCAAGGACGGGGAGCGTTGCGCAGCGGCCGCCGGCCATGTTGTGGGTGTTCTCGATCTCGATGAGGCCGGTAGGGGCACGGAAGTTGGAGACCGGATTGAGGACCGGCTCGATGTCGTGCCAGGTGAGGATGCCGGTGTGGGTGGGCACGGCGCGGATGAGGCAGCCGGAGAAGACGGCGGCGGAGGCCATCTCCCAGTCGAGGATGTGGGCGCGTGACTCGGCGACGATCTCCTGGCCGGGGCGGGTGTGGAGGCGGATGGCGATCTGGTTGCCCATGGTGCCGGAGGGGACGAAGAGAGCGGCCTCGCGGCCGAAGAGCTCTGCGGCGCGCTTTTCGAGCAGATTGACCGTGGGGTCTTCGCCGTAAACGTCGTCGCCAACCTCGGCGGCTGCCATGGCGGCGCGCATGAGCTCGCTGGGCCGGGTAACAGTGTCGGAACGCAGATCGATGATCGATGGCATAGACAGGAATAGTATGCGAAGTGAAAATCGCGGTCTGTGACGGTTGGACGTAACATTGTGACGGGGAACAGGGGGTACGAGAGTGGTTGGGTGAGGGTTGTTCTCTCCCCGGTCCCTCCGCCGCGGCGGACGAGGGACCGGGGGCACGAAGTTCAAAATCGACGGAAACGAGGAGCTTTGAAGAGGAACCGGAAGCGGCCGGGTGGTTATGGAATTTGCGCCATGGGGAGTTCCATGACGGGGGTGCTCTTTCCGTTGACTACGGCGTAGGCCCAGAGGCCGTGGAAGTTGGCGCGGAGGCCGGGCTGGAATGCGAGCAGAGCGCTCATGACGCTGGTGGCTTCGGTTCTGAGAGCCGCTGGATCGGTGACTCCGGTGGACTCGTATGCGACGCCGAGGTCGGGCTCGCGGAGCGAGGGATCGAGCACTACTCCGACGATCTTCCAGGTGCGCTCGCCCTGTTTGAGAGAGAGCGGAAAGGCATTTGCGGGCGAGGGCGAGATCTGCTCCTGCTCGTGGGAGAGCTTTTCAAGATTGGGCGAGGAGAGAAAATCGACAGGAACGAGGAGGTAGCGGGCGGCGACGTAGCTGTAGAAGGCGGTCCATGGGTCGGCGCGGAGCAGGGAGCGGGCGCGGGTCCAGTACCAGAGTCCGTCGTGGCCGTCGAAGAGGCCCTGATGGGCGAACAGACCGGCGAGAAGCCAGGAGTTCGAAGGCTTGTTCCAGGCCAGGATGACGCCGAGTTGGCCGGCCAGGGGAGAGCCCATCGCTTTGGCCAGCGCCAGAGCGTACTTGCCGGGGGGGAGCGCGGGCAGGTCGATGGTTACGTTGATTGCGCCGCTCTGGTCTGAGCAGAAGAACTCGGCGTCGGCGGGCGCAGTGAGGTTGGAGACATCGAGGAGATAGAGGTTGTGGACCTGGATCTGCCCCTGGGCGAGCAGCGGCGCTGCCATCTGGGCGGTGGCGAGGATTCCGTCCCAGGAGCCGGTCTGGGAGGGCACGAGGGCGGACTGGAGCATGGAGTAGTTCTGCTGGGCGATGTTGCCGGCCAGCAGCAGGACCTCTGCCGACAGCGCTCCGCGGTCTTCGGCGCTCATGGCGGCCTGAGTAGTGCAGGTGGCGGCCAGCCCCACGGACGGCACAGCCAGCAGCACGGCGGCTACTCTCAGCTTCCAGTTGAATCCCATCTTATGGCGATCCTCTCTTCCCGCTCGTCGCGCGCGGAACACGAGCGCTTGCGGGCCACTGCTAGTCTAGTACATAGACGAGTGCTGCCCGATAAGGGCGCACCTCAAATTTGCCATGACACGGACAAGTACAATCCGGTTTGCTCTTCTGCCCTCTGTGGCCTTTGTGCTTGCAGTGGCGCTTCCGTGCGCGTTGCCTGCGCAGACAGCACCGAAGAAGACGGCATCGGCTGCCGGGACGGGTTCGCACAGAGCGGTACGGAAGCCGATTACAGCCAAGCAAGCGGAGCAGCCGGCGGCAGCTCCGGTGCCTGTGACTCCTGCTGCTCCTGCTGCGCCGAAGTGGCCTGCGAACGAGGAGCCGAAGAGTGCGACGGTGACCTGGGACAGCCGCGGACTTGGGATCTCGGCCTCAAACTCCAGCCTGAACCAGATTTTGAAGGAAGTGGCGACAGATACGGGCGCAAAACTCTCGGGGCTAGGCAAAGACCAGCGCATCTTTGGCAGCTATGGCCCGGGGCCGGCACGAGAGGTGCTTTCAAAGCTGCTGGATGGAAGCGGCTACAACGTACTGCTGACCGGCGGTCAGGGCGGTGCGCCGCTGACACAAATTGTGCTGAGCGTGCGCGGCAGCGGCAGCCAGCAGCCACAGGCGCGCACTCGCCCCGCGAACGAGGATGAAGACGCGGATGACGAAGAAGCTACTGAGCCGGATGACGCCGACCAGCCGCCGCAGGCCCAGCCACAGCAGCAGCCCGCGCCGGCACGCGGTCCCTTCGGTGGTGGAATGCGGATGGGATTCCCGGAGAATGCGCCGAGTGCGCCGCAGCCGACGCCGGGGAACCAGCCCGACACCGCGCCGATATAAGGATGCAGGCCGCATCGAACGGCCAAGCGGAGTTGGAAGGAGTTGCTAGGAGATGCGGGCCATCTGCGGTCGGGGTTTGACAGGGGCAGCCGAGGGACGGGGACGCATGAAAGCGAAGGCGGCGCGCAGAATTCCATAAGCCGCGAGGACGCCAAAAGCAAGAGAAGCAACGGAAGCACAGATCAGCATTGCAAGGTTCAACAAGTCACCCACTCGATATACCTCTGGCCCCGATCCGTGTGTCCCGCGCGGCAATTTCACGGATTCTCGCAGTTCGGTTGCTGCGATTGTCGCAGAATATCCGCCGCGTTGACCCTGTTTTCTATTGACCAATAGAATACCTCCAGGGGCTTCTGCTCGATTTCGCACGCTGAGACAGGAGAGCGAGCGGGTGGATCAGCCCAGGAGATTTTTCAGCAGATAGCTTTCCCATCGAACGATTCCCTCACCCGTTGCCGATCTGACCGGAACCTGACGCACATGGCAATTACACACATCACGGTACGCGGAGCGCGCCAGCACAATCTGCGCGGCATCGACGTGCGTATTCCGCGCAACACGCTGACGGTTGTGACGGGGCTTTCGGGTTCGGGGAAGAGTTCGCTGGCCTTCGACACGATTTATGCCGAGGGACAGCGGCGGTATGTGGAGACGCTTTCGGCTTATGCGCGGCAGTTTCTCGATCAGATAGAAAGGCCGGAGGTGGACTCGATCGAGGGTCTGAGCCCGGCGATCTCGATTGAGCAGAAGACTACCAGCCGCAGCCCGCGCTCGACGGTAGGAACGATTACCGAGGTCTACGATTATCTGCGGCTGCTTTATGCGAGCGTTGGGACGCCGCATTGCCCGGGGTGCGACCGGCCGATTGCGCGGCAGACCGCTGCGCAGATTGTTGAACGCGTGATGGTCGCCGGCCGGGGCGAGCGGGTGACCGTGATGGCTCCGGTGGTGCGCGGGCGCAAGGGCGAGTTCAAAGACCTGCTGGACGAGATTGAGCAACAGGGCTTCAGAGCGCGGATCGACGGCACGGTGGAAGACCTTTCAGAACCTGTGCTGCTGGACCGGCGGAAGAACCACAACATTGAAGCGATCGTGGACCGGATTCTGCTGAAGACTGCCGTGGAGCCGGCGGGCAATGCCGCACTGCTGCAACCGGCAGCAAAAGCGACGACAGAGCAGCGGCTGGAACAGGCGATCACGAAGGCGCTACAGATGGCGAACGGGCTGGTGCTGGTGGTGTTTGGCAACAGCGAGGAGCAGTTGTTTTCGTCGTCGATGGCCTGCCCGGATTGCGGACTGGACGTGCCGAAGCTGGAGCCGAGGAGCTTCTCGTTCAACTCGACGTTTGGCGCCTGCCCGGAGTGCCATGGCCTGGGGTCGCTGTACGACTTCGATCCGGCGAAGGTGATTACGGACTGGTCGAAGCCACTGCTCGATGGAGGGCTTGGTCCGGGATCGTCGTCGCAGTATCTGCTGCGGTTGATTCACCTTGCGGCCGATCGGTACAAGATCGATTTGAAGGTTCCGTTTGAAGACCTGCCACCGAAGCAGCAGCACATTCTGGTCTACGGGCCTCCCAAGGGTGAGGGACCGCGCACGGGGTTTCACGGAATTCTTACGTGGCTGCGCGACTCAGTCGAGGATGCGAAGAGCGAGGGTTACCGCGAGTTCATGATGGGCTACATGTCGGCCACGCCCTGCCCTGTCTGCCGCGGCAAGAGGCTGAGGCCGGAGTCGCTGGCGGTGAAGGTGGGCGGTCTGTCGATTGCGGACTTTACGGCGCTGCCGCTGAATCGCGCGCTGTCGGCTGCAATCAATATCAAGTTCACGGAGCGCGAGGCGCTGATTGCGGAACGCATAAGGCGCGAGGTTGTGGAGCGGCTGGAGTTTCTTTGCGCGGTGGGTTTGAACTACCTGGCGCTCGATCGCAATGCGGCGTCGCTTTCGGGCGGCGAGGGGCAGCGCATCCGGCTGGCGACGCAGATAGGCTCGCGGCTGCGCGGCGTGCTGTATGTTCTGGACGAGCCTTCGATCGGGCTGCATCAGAGAGACAATAATCGGCTCATTGGGGCGCTTGAGCGGCTGCGCGATCTGGGAAATACGGTGCTGGTTGTGGAGCACGACGAAGATACGATTCGCCATGCGGATTATGTTGTCGATCTGGGGCCGGGCGCGGGAAGGCTGGGCGGAAGTGTTGTGGCAGAGGGCACGCCGGAGCAGATTATGGCTGCGCCTGAGTCGCTTACTGGCCGCTATCTGAGCGGGCTGGCCACGATGGTGAGCCGCGAGAAGCCACGTCCTCTGACCGGCAAGTGGATCACGATCACCGGCGCGAGAGAGCACAATCTGCAAGAGCTGACGATCCGCATTCCGCTGGGCGTGATGACGGTTGTGACCGGCGTGAGCGGCTCGGGCAAGAGCACACTGATCAACGACATCTTGTATCGCTCGCTGGCGCGGGACCTCTATGGTTCGCGGGAGGAGCCGGGTTCGCACGACGAACTGCTGGGCGCGGACCAGATCGACAAGGTTGTGCGCATCGACCAGTCGCCGATTGGGCGCACGCCGCGCTCGAATCCGGCGACGTATACGCAGGTGTTCTCGCCGATACGGGATATCTTCGCGATGCTGCCGGAGTCTCGCGAGCGTGGGTACAAGCCGGGGCGGTTCAGCTTTAACGTGGCGGGAGGCCGCTGCGAGGCCTGCGAGGGCGACGGGCAGCGTCGCATTGAGATGAACTTTATGCCCGATGTCTATGTGCAGTGCGAGGTGTGCAACGGACGGCGCTACAACCAGGAGACGCTGGCGGTGAAGTTTCACGGGCACTCGATTGCGGACATTCTCGATCTGACGATTGAGGATGCGCTGGCGGTGCTTACAGACGTGCCGCAGGTAAGGCAGAAGCTACAGACACTGGTGGATGTGGGTCTGGGCTACGTGCATCTGGGTCAGAGCGCCACGACGCTTTCAGGCGGCGAGGCGCAGAGGATGAAGCTGGCCCGGGAGCTGTCGAAGCGGCAGACGGGGCGCACGCTGTATCTGCTGGACGAGCCGACTACGGGGCTGCACTTCGACGACGTGCGGCGGCTGCTTGAGGTGCTGCACCGGTTGACTGATCTGGGCAACTCGGTGATGATCATCGAACATAACCTGGATGTGATTCGCAACGCGGACTGGGTGATCGACCTGGGGCCCGAGGGCGGCGAGGGCGGCGGGCGGCTGGTGGGCGAAGGCCGGCCGGCGACGATCGCGGCTACGGCAGAGTCTTATACCGGGCAGTTTCTGCGGCGGTACTACACGTTGAGCGACGGGCGGCTGATGGAAGTGGTGGAAGAGGAAGTTCCCGCCGAAGTTGCCGGAAGCAGCGACTCAGAGGGCAGCAAGAACGCGACTGGAAAAGCGCCGAAGAAGGCGCAGAGCCGTCCCAAAGCAACCGGGCCGCGGCAGAAGAAGACAGGACGGCCGGCATGACGGAAGAGAACGCGCAGCAGAGCTGGAGCACACCGGAAGAGAGCTTGAGCGATAGCGCGCCCGGTTCGCTTGAGATGGACGCCGCTGCCGCATCGACCGCGGAGCCCGAGGCGCCGTTGTTTCAGAATTACGAGGTGGAGATTCCACCTGTGCGGATTCCGCACCTGGGCCACGTGCTGCTGCTCGGTGTCTTCCTTACACTTGGGCTGATCTGCGCGGCGCTGCTCTCGCGGCTGGCGCTGCACATGCACTGGTTCGGCGTTACCACGCTGCGCGCCGCGGTGGAAGACATCCACTACGAGCTGGGCAGCGAGGCGATTCTCTATCTTTTTGCGCTGGGCGCGTGTTTGTTTCTCTTCCCGCTGGTGTGGGAGAAGAGGTTTTTTGCGGGCGTGCAATGGAACGGCGATACGGCTGTGAGGCTGCGCTGGCAACTAGTGGGAGCGGCCTTTGGCTGCCTGCTGCTGGCAGCGGTAAGCAGCGCGTTCTTTGCCGGGCCGAAGGACGCGCCGATCGATAAAATCATCCGCGCGCCGGGCGCGGCTTGGTGGCTGTTTGCCTTTGGCGTCAGCTTTGCGCCGTTCTTTGAGGAGCTGGCGTTTCGGGGATTTCTGCTGCCCGCCGTGTGCACGGCCTTCGACTGGTTTGGCGAGAAAATTGCGCATCAGCCACGGCTGCCGCTCGGAGAAAACGGCCATCCGCAGTGGACGCCGGCGGCCATGATCGCGGGCTCGCTGGCTGTCAGCGTTCCTTTTGCCGCGATGCATGCCGAACAGACGGGACACGCCATCGGTCCGCTGCTGCTGCTGGGCGGAGTGAGCCTGGTGCTTTGCGCGGTGAGGCTGAAGACAAAGTCACTGGCGGCGAGTGTGCTGGTTCACGCCGTCTACAACTTTGTGCTGTTCACGATCATGCTGGCGGGCACGAAGGGGTTCCAGCACATGCAGCAGTAGACTCTTCAAGAGCCTGTGTACAAGTCCCAATGAGCCGAAGAACACCCCTCAGGGGCTAAAGCCCGCGTTGATGTTGCCGCATTTTATGGCACGGATAAATCCGTGCCCTTTCAAAACAGTAGCCGATCAGGTGAATTTTTCGCAGGCTGTAAATCCATGCCATTTCAAAACGCGACTTTCACCACAGATGTCAGGCGAGTTCCGTTGCGGGATAGTTCAGGTCAAGGCCCCAGTTGATGAGGTTGTAGTTCATTCCATGCACTGCGCCCGCGCCGGTGGCGATCATGGTCTTGCGCGCGAGCACATCGGCCTGCCAGCGTGGATTGGCGGCGTTGGCTACGGCGGTGGCAATGATCTTGAGCAACTCGGCTTCAGGGATTCCGGGATAGGAGTTGGACTTGATCTCCGCAGCGGCGTGGATGCCGCCGTTCTGCACGTGGCAGTCGAAGCAGAGCGCGAGTCCGAGTTCGCTCTTGAGGCCGTACTGCTTTGCGGTGGCGATGGCGGGCTGAATGTAGTCCGCGCGGACGTGGGCCAACTGAACCGCCTGCACAACCGGGTCATAGCCGAAGGCGGCGAACATGCTTTTGAGCGGCTGATCGAGGCCGCCGTTGGTGAGGGTGTGCTGCTGTGCCCATGCAATCTGGTTGGCCGAAGTATCGCGCATGATGCTGAGGATGGTGGGGGCCTGATCCTTGAATGCGTCGATTACGCTCTGCGGGCTTTGATCGTTGACTTCGAGAATGATCTTCTGTATCTCACCGGACTTCATGGTGAAGCCGATGATGCCCCAGGTGAGCCACGCGCCGTCGAAGTTGCCCTGGGCGAGGGTGTAGCCGTGGCCCTCGATGCTGGCGGTCAGTTGCAGGGCGCGCTCGGAGACGGTGGGCAGGGGCGCGTTCATGAGGGGCGTCCAGGTATTGTCGTCGAGTGTGCCGGTGGAGGCGAGTCCCTGCGCGGTTTGAAAGGCCGTAACCGCGCGCGTGGTGTTTCCGCCGTACTGGCCGTCGACGCCGTGGGTGTCGTAGCCGGAGCCGGATAGTTGGGTCTGCACCCGCCTCACAATGTCGCCAAACGCGCCTGCGCCTAGAAGTGTCCGCATCTGCTGCCTCCTTCCGGGGTGGAATCACGGGGCCCTGGTTCTGCCCGCAGTCTAAACCGCTGCGGGGTGGCGGGGAAGGCGCGTTCGATAAAATCAAGATCGATGAATCCAACTTCTTACCGCCAGCAGCTACTTTCTCTCCTTGCCCGTACCAGCTTCCGGCTGGGCCAGTTCAAGCTCGCATCGGGAGCGACGAGCGACTACTACGTCGACTGCCGCACCACGACTCTCAACGCCGAGGGCGGACGCCTGACCGGACACGCGATTCTTGAGCTGCTTGAAGCCAACGGCATTGAGGCCGAGGCGGTAGGCGGATTGACGATGGGCGCCGATCCGATTGTGTCGAATGTGGCTACGGCGAGCGCATGGAGGGCTATTGAGCGGCCCGGCTCGCCGCTGCTGCACGGGTTCCTGGTGCGCAAGGCTGAGAAGGCGCACGGCACAGGACGGAGAGTCGAGGGCTTTTGCCGCGAAGGCGCACGGGTGGTGATTGTGGACGACGTGTGCACGACCGGCGGCTCGACGATCAACGCGATTGATGCGGCGCGCGAGGCGGGGATGCAGATTGCCGCCGTGGTGTGCATTGTGGAGCGCGAAGAGGCCAACGGAAGGCCGGCCGTGGAGGCTGCCGCCGGGGGCGCGCCGTTTCTGCGGTTGTTTACGGCCAACGACGTGCGCGCGGAGCATGTGAAGGCGCAAGGTTAAGACTTTGACCGTATCAATTCGTGCCTCCCACCCTAGGCGCAAAAACAAAAGCGCGCCGAGGATGGGGCACCCACATTCGTACAAAAATATGCAGTCAGAGACCTAGCGTAATGAATCTGAAGCTCTTTGAAGAACAACCGCAGATCCTTCGACTGCGATGGGCGCAACGCGCGCCCATCTTCGCTCAGGATGACAGAGAGTTGTGGTGGGTGAGGAGTGGTTGGTTAAGAGTCGATCTTTCCCAGGTCTGAAAATCCAGACCTGGGGCACCCAGAGTTGTGGCGGGTGAGAGAAGCAGACTCGGCTACTTTACCGAGACCTTGGGTTCGACGGAGAGGCCGGGCCTTAGTTGATGGTCGGGGTCTTCGTTCTTAAGGTCGTCGAAGTCGATGCGGACGGGGACGCGCTGCACAACTTTGACGTAGTTGCCGGTGGCGTTCTCGGGCGGGAAGAGCGAGAGCACCGAACCGGTGGCGCCGCCGATCTGCGTGACGTGTGCCTTGTACTTGCGGCCCGTTGAGTCCACGCTCACTTCGACCTTCTGGCCGGCTTTCACCTGGCGGAGCTGGGTCTCTTTAAAGTTGGCGGTGACCCAGACGCCTTCAAGCGAGACGAGCGTCATGAGGTTCTGCCCGGCGGCGATGTTCTGATCGATCTCGACGCTCTTGCGGGTGATGAGGCCGGCCTCAGGCGCAACGACGTGGGTGTAGCTGAGGTTAAGCTTTGCCTGATCGAGCGCGGCCTGGGCCTGAAGAACCTGGGCGGCGGCCTGCTGGGCGCGCGCGCTCTGCAACTGCACCTGCTGGGGTCCGGTCTCAGCGTTGTTGAGCGAGGCCTGAGCCTGCGCGACGCGCTGGCGGGCCACGTTGACGCCGTTCTCAGCCGCCTTCTGGCTGGCGCGCGCGTCTTCAAGAGCCGCGGCCGACGCACTTGCAGCCGCCGTGGCCGCATCGAACTGCTGCTTGCTGATTACGTCTTTTTCAACCAGCGGCTTGTAGCGGGCGAGATCGGACTGGGCCTTGATGTTGTTGGCCTCGGCCTGGGCGACGCGCGCCTTTGCGGCGGCGAGCTGCTGCTCGGCCTGCGAGACGCCGGACTCAGTGCCGCTGACGTCGGCATGAGCCGAGCGGAGAGAGCTGCCGGTGTTTATCTGAACGATGGGGACGTAGACGTGCGCGGCGGCGGCGGCGGCTTTGGCGCTCTCAAGAGCGGCCTCAGCGTTCTCGACAGCCACCTGATAGTCGCGCGGATCGATGTCGAGGATGGGATCGCCGCTCTTGACTACCTGGTTGTCTTCAACATAGACCTTTGCCACGTGCCCGTTGACGCGCGAGCTGACCTGGATGAGGTGGCCGTTGATCTGCGCGTCGTCGGTATCCTCAGAGTACGTTGAGCGCCACCAGACTCCCACGGAGATGAGCACCACCAGCACGACTGCGGCGATCATGATGCCGCGGTTGCGCTTCGGGGTCTGCTCGATCTCGTTGTCTTCAACCGGTGCGACCGGCGTATTCAGGCTGTCTGCCACGTTGCTCTCCTCTTCAACTGCGAAACCCAGTGTTCATTTGCGGGAGCGGCCTACTTCGCCTGCCCCAGATACTTTGTGTAATCGCCGGCGGCGCCGACGGCGCGTGCCAGGCTAAGCTTGGCCACATTGTGGCGGTAGAGGCTGACCACCAGCCGGTCGTTGGCCTGGGCAACCGACTGCTGGGCCTGACTCACGGCAAGGTTGTCGCTGACGCCGTTGGCGTAGCGCTGCTGCGCCTCGCTCAGGACCTCGTTTGCCAGCTCGACGCTGGAGCGCGCGACTTCAACCATTTTTTGGGCGGCGGCGATATCGAGCAGCGCATCGCGGACCTCGGACTCGACACGCATCTGCTTGTCGTTGAGCTGGGCCTGCACGTTGTCAACCTGTGCCTGGGCCATCTCGGCGTCGCCGCGGAGGCCGAACTCGCGGAAGAGCGGAACGCTCAGCTGTCCGGCCGCGTCGACGGTGCCGTGCGACTGGTTGAGCGTGACACCGATAACGCCGTAGTCGACAGCAGCGGCCAGCACGGGCAGACGCTCGGCGGTGGCTGCCTTGCGCACGGCGCGAGCCGCGGCAAGCTGCTCGACGAGAGCGGCGAGGTCTTTGCGCTTCTCTTCGGCCTGCTTGATCATGGCATCGACATCGAGGTCGTCGAAGGCGGTATAGGGGGTATTGTCGGTGAGCTTGATGGATTGCGCGACCGGCAGGCCGATCATCCGCACCAGGGCCAGTTTGTCTTTTTCAAGATTGTTTTTGGCTACGATCAACTGCTGCGCGATGGACTGGGCATCGACACGGGCGCGGAGTTCATCGAGCAGCGGCGCTGTGCCGGCCTGATGATTGGCGACTGCCTGATCGAGCGAGACTTTGGCGGTGGCGGCCTCGGCCTCGACTGCCGAGACCCGCCCCTGATCGGAGACGACGAGCAGGTATGCGTTGCCGACGGTGAGAATTACCAGCTCGCGGGCGTCTTCAGCGGTGAGCTTGGCGGCGGCGAAGTTGTGGCGCGCGGCGATGTATTTTTGAAGCGACGAAAGATCGGCGAGCGACCACTTGAGGGATGCGCGTACGTCGATGAACCCAAAGGGCCCGAGCGTGGGAGGGATTCCGTGGAGCCGGAAGCCCATGGCGGGCAGATAGGTCTGCGAGACGGTCTCGCGGGCGCTTGCGTCGACGACCGGAAGCAGCGCCTGAAGCTGGGCTACCTGCTGGCCGCGTGCGGCTTCGGTCTGGGTTCCGCTGAGGATGATGCCGAGGTTGGCATTGAGGCCGCGGTGGATGGCGTCGTCGAGCGAGAGCGCGACAGGCACCGCCGTTACCGCGCCCTTTGTAATGCTGCCGTTAAATGAGTCCGCGGTGAGTCCGGGGGCCGTCGGCATCTGCTGGGCGGGCACGGGAGAGCATACAGCCAGCAACAGGCCGGCGCACAGTCCTGCCACGGCAATTCGATTGGAGATCATGGAAAGCACCAAGCTTCCTCAACACGCGCACAGCGCGAGAATCAAAACGCGCATCCCGGAGATGAACGGATGCACCGTTACACATCTTTACTCTTCTAGTGTATCGAACCCGGGGCATGGGCGCATGAGCAGCGAACAGGCCCCGATACTCTTCCGGCAACGACCCGGACGCCGGTCCGATTGACACACCCACTGTGCCTCCGCGCACACACTTTCCGTACGTCATACCCTTGGCCGACCTAGTAGACTTCCAACATCGGTGCATACGAACGACGATGGCCAAAGCACGGCAAAAAACCCGCCTCTTTAACAGCCGCGATCACTCCTGGATCGAGTTCAACGGCCGCGTACTCGAAGAGGCCGAGGACGCGTCGAATCCCCTGCTGGAACGGGTAAAGTTTCTGGCCATCACGGGGTCGAACCTGGACGAGTACGTTGAGGTTCGTCAAGCGGGCCTGCTGCAACGCATCGAAGACGGCTCGCGCGACCCCGGTTACGACGGCCTGCGTCCAGACGAATCGCTGACCGCACTGACCGCCGACATTCACGCCTTTGTGGCCGCCCAGTACCGGTGCTGGAACCAGCATCTGCTTCCCGAGCTGCGCGCGCAGGGCATCCGCCTGCTGGAGTGGCGTGAGCTTGGCGAACATGCCCGCGAGTTTGCGCGCGAATACTATCAGCGCGAGGTCGATCCGCTGCTGACGCCGATCTCGATCGACCCGGCGCATCCTTTCCCGCGGGTGCTGAACAAAGCGCTGTGCCTGGCCTTGCTGCTGCGCGCCAAGCGGCGCAGCTCCGGGCCGCAGGTTCTGGGCGTGGTGACCATTCCGCGCGCGCTGCCGCGCTTTGTGCGCCTGCCGGCCACGCACGGCCACTCTGACTTTCTGCTGCTTCAGGACCTGATCGCGCAGCATCTGGCGGGTATGTATCGCGGCTACTCGGTGCTGGCGCAAACGGCCTTCCGGGTGACGCGGAACTCGAACCTCTACTTCGAAGAAGAAGAGGCGCGTTCGCTGCTTGAAACGATCCGCGTGGAGCTGCACAACCGCCGCAAGGGCGACGCGGTGCGGCTGGAAATAGAAGCCGGCGCGCATCCTGAGATCGTGGAGCGGCTGCGGGTGAACTTCGAGTTGGAACAGGATCAGGTGTTCCGCTGCGAGGGGCCGGTGAATCTGGCGCGGATCATGTCACTGAGCGATGTGGAACGGGCAGACCTGAAGTTTCCGCCGTTTACACCGAAGCCGCTGGTGCTTTCGCGCAAGTCGACCGGGATCTTCGAGGAGCTGCGGCAACGGGACATCCTGCTGCACCACCCCTACGACTCCTACGACCCGGTGGTTGAATTTGTGGAGCAGGGGGCGGACGATCCTGCGGTAGTGGCTCTGAAGCAGACACTATACCGGACCAACAACGATTCGCCGATCTTCCGCGCGCTGAACGAGGCGGCCACAACCAAGGAAGCTACGGTGGTAGTGGAGTTGATGGCGCGGTTCGACGAGGCGTCGAACATTCGCTGGTCGCGCAGCCTGGAAGACGCGGGCGTGCAGGTGTTTCACGGCGTGGTGGGTCTCAAGACGCACTGCAAGCTGGCCCTGCTGGTGCGCCACGACGAGGACGGCGTGACCCGGCGGTACTGCCACCTGGGGACCGGCAACTACAACCCGGTGACGGCGCGCTTCTACACCGATGTAAGCCTGCTGACGAGCGATCCGCTCATCACCGGGCAGGTTCACAAGGTCTTTAACTACCTGACGGCCCACGCGCAGCTGGATGACTACGCCCCGCTGCTGGTTGCGCCTCTGACCATGGCGGAGAGCTTTCTGAGACTGATCCGCCGCGAGCAGGAGCACGCACTTGCCGGGCGGCCGGCGCACATCGTGGCCAAGATGAATGCGCTGCTGGAGCCGTCGGTGATCGAGGCTCTCTACCAGGCCTCACAAGCGGGGGTTGAGATCGACCTTATCGTTCGAGGCATTTCGATCCTCAGGCCCGGCGTAAAAGGCCTGTCGGAGCGGATACGCGTGCGCTCGATCGTGGGCCGCTTCCTGGAGCACTCGCGTATCTTCCACTTCGCAAATGGAGGGAACGACGAGATCTACCTGGGATCGGCGGACTGGATGCCGCGCAATCTGTTTGAGCGCTGCGAGGTGGTCTTCCCGGTCAAAGACCCCGTGGGTCTGGCACGGCTCAAGGAAGAGATTCTTCCGGCCTATCTGGCCGACACGCTGAAGGCCCGCATTCAGCAGCCCGACGGCAGCTACATCCGCGCCGCAAAGATCTATCACGACGCGCCCGCCTTCTCGTCGCAGGACTTTCTGATGCAGCTGGCCGAGGGCAAGGTCCAACTGGACGGGCTGCCGCGGCCGCATGGGGCAAGGCCTGCCCGCCGGAGAACGGCTTCAGTGAAGGCTGCCCGATCCAGCGTTGCGGCTACGTGACAGGGTTACGGCAGCTGTCTCCTCGACTCGACAACTCCTTGTAAAACTCCACAACACGGGCCTGCACCAGCTCGGCACGGTAGTGTTCGTGGACCCAGGCTCTTGCCGCCGCGCCCATCTTGCGGCGTAACTCGGCGTCGGCCAGCAGCGCTGTAACCGCGACGGCCAGAGCATCGGAGTCGCCTGGGGGAACGAGCTCTCCGGTGATGCCGGGCAGCACGGAGTCTCGCGAGCCGGTGGCGGTTGTGGTTACCACGGGCACGCCGGTGGCGAGCGCTTCAAGCACTACATTCGGAAAGCCCTCGCGGAGAGTGGGCAGCACCATTACGTCCATGGCGCGGTACCAGGGCACCGTATCCTGCTGGAATCCGACCCAGTGAATGCGGGGGTTATTCCCGATGCGCGACACCTCGGAGAGGTCGAGGGCGTCTTCGGAGGCATCGAACCAGCCGACCAGCAGCAGCACGGCATCGGGCACGGACTGGAGGATGCGGTCGAAGGCACGCACCAGCTCCGGTAGGCCCTTGTCCCGGGTCAGCCGCCCGACATAGCCGATGACCTTTGCCGTCTGGCTGATTCCGCGACGGATGCGCACATCGCTGTCTCCGGGCGAGAAGCGCTCGACATCGACGCCGATGCTGCTGCCGGAGTCGAGCACCTGGAGCCTGGCGGCGGGGGCGATTCCGGCGGCGATGGCCGCCTCGCGGAGGCTGGGGCTGTTGACGAGCACGACCTGTGCGCAGGCGCAGGTTAACCATTCCGCTGCCGCCAGAAGCCGGCGCTTGAACCCGCGAGCCGTCTCCAGCTTGAGCCCGCGCAAGAGATAGACTCTGTGCGGCACTCGGCGGAGGGCTGAGGCCGTCATGCCGAGCAGTCCAGCCTTTGGCGTGGCGAACTCCACGATTTGCGGGCGGAGCCTGCCGATGAGCCTCCAGATCGACCAGAAAGCCCTGAGGTCTGCCCCGAGGGATATTTCGCGCTGCATGGGAACCGGGACGCAATCCACGCCGGCGAGTTTCGCCGTGCGGTCAAGTTCCTCTCCCGGGCCGCAGACGAGGGTAACGGAGAAACCGGCCTGGCGCAGCGCCCGCAGACGGGCGCTGTGAACGATGCAGGTGTGGTGATGCGTAACCCCCACCAGCATCCGCGGGCCAGAGTTTCCGGTACCAGCCGCGGAGTTGCGCGCCTCGCCGTTCGCTTGTTCACCCATTGCTCTCCTACCGGGGAGGGCTCTTCCCTGCCCCCGATTCGCTCATGCGACGGTAATCCGGATAAAACTCACATGTGTCTTATGTTACGAATTAGCATAACGAAAGTAAGCAGATTGGTCACCTTGGAAGGGGAGACATGCCGGGCAAGGCTCGCGTACTGTTGCTCATTCCGCATCTTGGCGGCGGCGGCGCCGAACAGGTAATAGCGCTGCTGGCGCGGAGCCTGTCCGCGGAGAAGTACGATCTGCACCTTGCGCTGCTGACGGCCAGCGGCACCGAAGGCACTGCACTGCCCGCCAATGTGACCGTACACGCGATTGGCGCGCGCCGGGTTCGCACGGCGGCACCCGGTTTGCTCGGGCTCATCTGGCGCATTCGTCCCGCGATTGTGCTGGCCGGGATGGCGCATGTGGGATTTCTAGTGCTTTTGCTGCGACCGCTGTTACCCCGCGCCACGCGCATCCTGGTGCGACAGAATGGAACCGCTTCGGCGATCGTCGCGTCGGGCCGGGTTCCGCGCTACACGCGGCTGCTGTACCGCTGGCTGTTTCCGCACGCCGAGTGCGTGGTCTGCCAGTCACGCGCCATGGCCGACGATTTGCTCACAATTACGAACATCAGCCCCGAGCGTCTGGTGGTACTGCCCAACCCAATCGATTTTGCGGCGATCGAGTCCGCCGCCGTTGCGCCCAGCTTATGGAGCGGACCGGGGCCGCACCTGCTGGCAGTGGGGCGGCTGGCGGAGGAGAAGGGCTTCGAGCTGCTGCTCGATGCGCTGAAGACGGTTCGCATCCAGCATCCACAGGCAGATCTGACGATCGCCGGCGAAGGACCGCTCAGGGAGCAACTTGAAAGACAGGCTCTGGAGCTGGGTCTTGACGATGCCATCCACCTTGCCGGGCATCTGGACAGGCCGCAGAGATATTTTCCGGGAGCAACGCTGTTCGTTCTCAGCTCCCGGCACGAAGGCATGCCGAATGCCCTGCTGGAAGCCGCGGCGGCCGGGATGCCGCTGGTTGCGACGCCGGCCTCGGGGGGATTGTGCGAACTGCTGGACGCGATGCCCGGGGCATGGCTTGCGGCGGAGGTTTCGGCTACCGCACTTTCGGAGGCAATTCTGGCGGCTCTGGAGGCTATTGCACCGGGTGAGCGCTTTCACCGGCCGGGCTTCAACCGGGCTGGAAGCCGGCCTGTGGCAGGGGAAAAGAACGTTCCCTTGGAGGGCAACCGTTAATGCACTGACCCTAGTGCTTTCCTAAGGCATTTTTACTGCTTGACATTTTTTGCGGTTCGATATTTCCTTTGGGTAGAGATTTTTGTCCAATTTTAGGACAGTTATAAGCTGCTGTTTTTCCTTTCTCACCCAGATTGCGTACGAATCCGGCCTTGTGCCGCGAGATTTTCCTCAAAGGGAAACCTCCATGATCGTTCGCAACTCGTTCCTATTGCTTACATTCCTGTTGCAGGCGCTGACGCTGCCGTATCTTGCCATTGCCCGGCGAGCGCGCCACCGTCTCTCACCCGCTTCGACACCTGCTGCGCCCAGCGCATGCGGCGAGTTCAGCTTTCCGCGCGCAATCGAAGGGTACGAGCAGGTTATCGATGCCGTGCTATCCGAGCTGGAAGGCGGCCGAAGGTGAAGGGCGTCGAACCAACATGCATATAGCCCTGGTTATTCCCAGCCTGGACACGATTGCGGGAGCAGAGAGCCAGGTGCTGCTGCTGGCCGAGGGGCTGCACGGGCGCGGGCGGCGGGTTTCGGTGGTGGCTCTTTCCGGTACGGGCGCGGGCGCTGCGCACCGGCTTACTACGGGCGGAATCCGCTTTCACAGCCTGGGGATGCGCCGGGGGCTGGCCGACCCTGGTGGGTGGGTGCGCTTCTCGCGGTGGCTGCACAGAGAGCGGCCGGACATCGTGCATACGCATCTGCCGCACGCCACGTGGCTGGCGCGGTGGTCTCGGCTGGGCGCGCCGATTCCGTATTTGATCGATACGGTACACAGTTCTGCGACCGGCGGGGCGGGGCGGAAGATAGGGTACCGGATCAGCGACTGGCTGAGCGACAGCGTTACAGCGGTGAGCCATGCCGCGGCTCATTCGCACAGTGCGGCGCGGATGGTGAAGTCGCACAAACTTGAGGTATTGCCCAACGGCATCCGGATCGAGCCTCAAAGTCATGATTCTGCCGAGCGAGAAGCCACGCGCCGCAGCCTGGGCATCCGCGATGAGTTTCTTTGGTTGGCGGCCGGAAGGCTGGACCCGGTGAAGGACTACGAGAGTCTGCTGCGCGCAATGCGATTGCTGCCTGAGCGTACGCACCTGGCAGTGGCTGGCGACGGGAGGCTGGCGGAAGAACTGAAGAGCCTGACGGTGCGACTCGGCCTTGGCAACCGTGTCCGGTTTCTGGGCTATCAGGACGATCCCGGGCGACTGATGCGCGCGGCGGATGCGTACGTACTATCGTCGCTGTGGGAGGGCCTGCCCGTGGCGCTGATGGAGGCGGCGGCATGCGGACTTGCCGCGGTGGTAACCGATGTGCCCGGCACGCGCGAGGCCGTGATCCCCGGAGAGACAGCGTGGCTTGCGCCACCATCGGCACCGGATGCGCTGGCGCGGACGATGCAGGCCATGATGGGGCTGCCCGCGGAGGTGCGCGCCTCAATGGGCGATCGCGCGCGACGCCATGCGATGGAGCGGTTCCATATCGAGCTGGTGCTGAACCGGTGGGAGACTGTGTACGGCCGTCAGCGCAACGGCGGCATCGCGGCTAGAACTCAAAGAGCTTTTTGGCCAGTTGGCGCAGCCAAGTTGCGGCGGCGCGGAGTCTCTCGACCGGACTGAGAGTGGTTCCGCGGAACTCGGCGGCTACGCGCTCGAAAGAGGTGAACCGGGCGGCGTGCTGGCGAAGAAATCCGCGAAGCGCAGCTAGATCGTCATCGCTCATGGTGTTTGGGTGCAGGCAGATGGTCCATAAGCCGGAGTTCTTCCGGATACCTGCCCATAGCTGCTGGGGGATGAATAGCAAACCGTCACGAGTGTGGGGCAGACGCGCGAAGCCGTCGGAGATTGCGCCGATACCGCACGACCGCAGCGCGCGCAATGTGGCCGCGTCGAAGCCGTGCCGGGGAGCGACCCATACGGCAGGATTCAGCCCCTGGGCACGAAGGATATCGAGACCATGCGCGATCCATTGGCGCTGCATCTCTTCCGGGACGCCGGCAAACTCAGTGTACGGGGCCAGAACGAGGATGCCGCCGTTGCGGCTCTGGCACAGATGCCGGTAACCGTGCAGGCCGATGGTTGCCCCGCGCGCGGCCATGGCGCGCATCTGATCCCAGAAGGCCGGGTCCGGTTTCGACTGGATAAGGTCGGGATCGCGGTTATCGGGCACGATCGCCAGTAGTGGATCGATGTCGAACTCGGCAATGAGCGCGGCCAGGCTGCGCCATTTCTCAGCGTCTACGGTGGGGCAGAGGTCGTCGACGCGCAGCAGGTACTGGGCAGGACGCGGGGGCCAGCTGTACTTTGACGCGATATTTAGCCGCTTCTCGATCACTCGTACCTGCTTCTGCTACTGCGCGGTGTTTTGTTGAATTTCATCCCGGAGCAGCCGCCGCGACCAGTAGCCAAGCAGCACCAGCGTGGCGATCGACCAGAGCGATGTGGCCAGTGCGATTCCGGCCACGCCCATCCAGCGCATGAGCACAATGTTCAGCACTACATCGAGAACCAGATTCATACCGCCGCAGTACAGAATCAGATCGGTCCTGCGCAATGCGACCAACATCCGGTAAGGAATCCGGCTGACGACGAAAAAGGGGATCTGGATGGCGTACATGGCGAGGACGCGCGCCACCACCGATGTATCGCCTGCGTGAAAGGCACCCCGTTCAAAGGCCAGCCGAACCAGCCCGTGCGCACCGGCGATAAGTACGGCGGTGATGGGGATGGTGACAGCCGCCGCGGTAAGCATCCAGTGGCGAAGCGACCTGCGACACTCGACCCACTCCCCGCGCGCAATCAGCAAGGAGAAGTGCGGGGTAAGAGCGGAGGCGAGCGCTCCACCGGCGAGGGCGATGACAACGCTCACAAAGCGATTGGCGTAGACCAACGCCGAGACGCTGCCGGGAGGAAGCGCGGCGGCCATCGCCTGATCGACCAGCAAGCCACCCGAGGCAACCAGGCTGCTGAGCAGGACCGGCCAGTACTGGCCGATAACCTCGCGCGTTGGCTGGGTCATTCCGTACCAGCGCAGGCAGAGCGAGTATCCCCGTCGGGGCAACATTGCGACCACGATTGCCGCGGCAAGCAGGGAGCCCAAAAGAGTAGAGCCAACCATCGCCCAGATTCCGAAACGGCTGCCGAAGCCGAGCGCACCAACCACGACCGCGACCGAGATCACGATGGGCGCCAGGGCAGGCGCGGCATAACGGTCGAGCGTATTGAGCACAGCGGTGCAGTTCGACGCCACGCCGGTGAAGAGAACCAGCGGCAAGAGCCAGCGGAACATCCGCACCGCAAGCGCGAGCTTCTGCGGGCCAAAGTTCCAAGCAACGAGGGGAAAGAAGACAGGCGCGCCCAACGCCATGACGGCTGAAACGGCCGCCAGCAGTAGAACCATCCCCAGCATGGCGTTTGATAGCAGCCGCCGTGCCTGCTCGGGGCCATCGTGCTCTCTGACGCTGACCAGGGTTGGCGTGAGCGCCTGATTCATCGACTCCGAGATGAGGTTTACAAGCATCGCCGGAATCAGCATCGCGGCCAGAAATGCATCCATTGCGTCGGAGCGACCGTAGACGCCGGCGACAGCGATCTCTTTGGCGGTGCCGGCGAATTTTACGATCAGTCCCGCGGCGCTTACCGACAAGACCGCTCCGAGCACGGCACGGTATCCGTTTGCCGGATGCAGGACTCGATCCGCTGCCATAGCGCTAGCCCGCCTCGGCCAGTTGAGCAGCCGGTTGGGCTTCTCGCATCCGGGGTTCAGGGAAGCAGGCTTGCAGCCACTCCGGGCAAGCAACTGCGAGCCTGCCGGCCGTTGCCATAAGCCCGAGCAGCAGCCATGTGGTGCGGTTCTCCTCAACCGTGCCGATGGTTGAAGCCACCAGCCAGGCGGCAAGCACGGAAGCCAGAGCCAGGCGCAGGACAGATTGGGTTCGCAACGCAGCAAGTGCTGCGCAAAGCACGAGTGCGGCAAATATTGAGAGGCCCACCAAGCCGCTGCCGACCGCCAGCGAGAGGGCGGTGTTGTGCGCGGTATCGATTTGCGACAGACCCGCGGCCTGGACATAGGTTCCGGCTCCCGATCCGAGGACCGGGTCTCTGCGGAAGGCCTGCCAACCGGCCCACCAGATGTTCAAGCGCTGGTTGAGGTCTCCCGAGCCAAGTTGATAAGGAATTGTGGCAAGTCGCGCCAGCGTCTGAGCCGGGATGAGCGCCCAGACAGCAACGCCCAGCACGGGAAGCACAAAGATGGCGGTCAACACCGGCCTTGCCCGGCCACGGACCAGCAGCAACGCGCTGCCGGCAAGAGCAACGGCGGCGGTCAGCAGGCCTCCACGGGATGCGGTGAGAAGAACGGCGAAGAGGGCGACGGGCAGATACGCGCTGGTAAGCCATCTGTGCCAGCGCACCGCGCCGCCTGAACCGAGCAACGCGGCAAGCGGAAATCCGTAGCAGAGGTAGCGGGCCACGTCGTTGGGATCCTGCCCGTAGGCGGCAAAACGGATCTGCCCGGCGGCGATCGCCTCCGCGGAGCGGAACTCGAAGAGTGTGAGAAGCGCCAGCACCCAGCAACCGGCGACAAACACGTTCATGAGCAGACGCAGGTCGCGGGGGCTCTCGACGAACTCCCAGACCAGCCAGGCGATCATCAGCTCCTGAAAGTAGCCGCGGAGTTTGACGAGAGTTGCGCCGGTATCGATGGTCCAGAAGCAGGTGCAGCAGAACCAGAGGAAGAGCGCGAGAACGAGCCATAGCAGCGGGCCGGGATTGCGAATTCTGCCTGCCTGCAAGACCGACAGCACCGCAGCCAGCAGCATGAGCAGACCCGCGACGCGTGCCACGTTGCCCAGCGGCGCTCCGAGGTCGAGCGAGTACTCCCAGGGAATCGCGAAGGCGAAGACCAGCAGCAGCACCCACGCGACGTTGCGCATGGCTAATACCTCTGCGAGTAGACGAGGCCGGAGTAGATGGAGACGCCGATGGTGGACTGAATCGCCGCTTCGAGCGACCGGTTGGCTAGATTCTTCGCCAGAGAATCGGGGACGTAGATAATGTCACGGTCCTCGATCTTGAGATCGGGGTCCTGGCCGCGCAGCAGCCGCTTGACGTTGAGGGCCGTGACGGTGCGGCCGCCCTTCTGCTCGCGGATAAGGACGGCTTTGGTGAGGGCGGCGTTTGCGGTGGGTCCCCAGGCCAGGGTGAGCGCCTGCACAACAGTCAATCCGTGTGTGGGATCGACCGGGAATCCACCCGGCCGCATGACGTCGCCTACGACGAATACGAGGCCCGCACGGCTGACTTCAATTGTGTCGCCCGCCATGAGTTCGGGATTGTGCTCGCCGGCAGGATCGGTCCCCTCGGGGTCGAGTGCAATTGCGTGAGGCGTCTTCGGGTCGGATGCGTGGTAGATGTTCACCAGCCGACCGGCTGTCTGGCTGAGTCCGGAGGCTGCGGCGATGAGATCGAGCAGTCTGTGGCGCACGGCGAAGGGATACACGCCGGGACGGCCGACCTCGCCGAGAACGCTTACGTCCTGTCCTGCGCCGGCGGTTACGAGAACCGTCACCAGAGGATGCTTCAACATTCCACGGGCTTCAAGTTCGGCCTCGATGGCGCGGGCGGCTGCGGTCTCGTCCATGCCGGCGATGCGCACCTCACCGATGAGCGGGAGTTTGACGGTTCCCGCAGGTGAGACGCGTACGGTCGAGCGGAACTCCGGTGTATGCGCCTCGGTGACTTCAATCAGGTCGCCGGCACCGATGGGTGACGGCGCGCGCATAGCCTGAGCTGCTCCGCCCTGCGGTATTGTTCCCTGCTGCGCTGCCCAGACGGGAGGCGCCTCGCGTGGGTCGGGCGAGGTGCGTGCATCCGACGATTGCGGTATGCGGGCCACGCCGGTGGGAAGGCCGGAAGTGCTCGGCGTGGGAGCCTGCGCGTATCCGTGCAGACAGGCCAACGCCGCCAGTAGGACCGTTGCGCTCAGAGCGCCGCCGCGCCGCCAATCCGCCACGAGGGCACCTCCAACCGCGAGCCACAGCCCGGCAAAGAATGTAATCGCCAGATACATTGCGGGATCGGGCGAGATGGGTTTGGAGGGGACGCGCGCCGGGTCCACGACCGCCACGTTCGAGCCGCTTACTCCGGACTCAAGCCCCGCCTCTTCGACCTTTTCGAGAACCCGCAGATAGACAGCGCGGCTGGACGCCGCCTCAAGCCGCATGGCGGCCAACTCGGTCGCGGCACGGTTTCCGCGCATCCCGGTCTGGGTGGCATCGGCCAGGCTTTTGCGGGCCATCGACTCGCGATCCTTTGCCGCTGCGAGGTTGGTACGGAAGCGCTCCACCAGGTGCGCGTCCTGACTCTGCTTCTGGCGGGCGAGGTCTTCGAGTTCCCTGTCGATCTCGACCACGCGGGGGAAGTTTGGGCCGTGCTCCGCGCTCAACTGGGCGCGCTCCTGCGTGAGCAGGCTCTGGCGGGAGTGAATCTGCTCAAGGACCGAGGTAGCCAGTCCGCTCTGCGGTCCCTGCAAGCGGGGGTCGGCAGCGATCACCAGTTCCGGATCGCCGGTTGAAGCGGCTTTGTAGTCGGCCTCGGCCAGCACACGCTCGGCGGTAGCGGCGACCAGCTGCTTGCCTGTCTCATCCATCTGGGAGGCGGCCTGGGTGTGTTCTGCTACGCCGGGGAGTCCGTTGCTGAGGGTCTCGGGCGTGGTAACGACGCCGTGCTCGGACTCGAAGGCGGCGAGCCGCTCTTCGTCTTTATCGACGCGCGCCTTGAGCTGGCCGAGCTGGCCCCGCAACCACTCAGAGGAGTTTGCGGTGGCGCGCATGCGCCTCTGGCGCTCCTGGTCTTCGTGCGCGGCGATGAGCGCGGTCACCACCGCAGACGCCACTTTGGGATCGCGCGAACGGAAGCGCACTTCGATCAGGAGGGTTCTCGGGATCGATTGGACGCTCAAGCGGCGCGCAAAGCGTTCGAGGAGCCAGTTCTGGGCCTCGGGAGTGGGCGCGTCCGGATTGAAGGCGGCGAACTTGCGTTCGAAGCCGCTCTTGAAGCCGGCGGTGTCGTATAACTTGAGGGCCTTGATGGTTTGCCATGCGAGGTCGTCGCCACGCAGCACACCGGCAACGGTCTCAAGGGCTACCGGCTCGACGAGCACGGATGCGGAACCAGACGATGCGCCACCGGCAGCGAGCAGTGACGAGGGCTCGGTGCGCAGCTCAACCCGCGCGCGAGCCTCATATTCGTTGGGGGTGAGGAAACAGTAGAGGAGACACAGAGCCAGCAGGCTGCCCTCGATGGCGAGCACCGTACGCCAACGCCGCACAAGTGTCCGACCCAGGGCGCGCAACGAGAGCGACTCATCGCGGCGGTTCATCCCGGTCTCTCCCTGCTCCACTGGCTGTGCTGTGCGACTGCTCTGCCGACCGCCCTCGTTGGACATGAATCTCCGCCCGCGTCTGTATCGCGTCCTGCAGATCGTAATGGGGAGTCGAACAGCGTGCTCCAAACATCCGCCCGGCCTGAGTTGATCCGTGGCGGCTCAAGACATTTTGTGATTTCAAATGTCTAGTTTGTCGTAAGAGAATCCTATCGCAATTTGCCCGGCATCTCTACCAATTTCGAAATGCCCGGCGCTTGCCTCGCCGTCTCTGTACAACCCCCGGGGCGATGCGCTAACTTTGGCTGTTCGCGCTGAACAGACGCGCAGAGGTTTCCATGCTGCTTCCTCACTCGTATTACGCCGCCCTGGGGCTGATGCTGCTGAGCATGTTCAGCTGGGGATCGTGGGCCAACACACTCAAGTTTTGCCCCAAATACCGCTTCCAGCTTTACTACTGGGACTACGCGATCGGGCTGCTGCTGGCCTCGGTGCTGTTCGGTCTTACCGCCGGCTCGATGGGCTCTACCGGCACGCCGTTTCTTGCCGCCGTCGCACATACGCCGACCGCCTCGATCATCTATGCGCTGATCGGCGGGGCGATTTTTAATGTAGCCAACCTGCTGCTGGTGGCCGCGATCGACGTGGCGGGAATGGCGGTCGCGTTCCCGGTGGGCATCGGTCTGGCGCTGGTGATCGGCGCGGTTTCAAACTACGTTCTGGCCCCTGTCGCCAATCCATTTCTGCTCTTCGGCGGAGTCGCACTTGTGGCGGTCGCCATCGTTCTGGACGCAGCCGCCTACCGGCGCCGGGAAGGCGTTGCGAAGGCCGCAACCGCGCTTGGCATCGGCCTCTCACTGGCCTGCGGAGTGCTGATGGGCTGCTTTTATCCGTTTGTGGCCCGCGCGCTGAACGGCGTTCCAGGCCAAGCCGCTCCCGGCCCGTATGCGGTCAGCTTTTTCTTCGCTATCGGGCTGGTGATCTCCACTTTCCCGGCTAATCTTTTTCTGATGAAGAGGCCGCTGGACGGCAAGCCGCCGGTGGCGTTTGCGGGATACCGGCAGGCCGGGTTCGGCTGGCACCTGGCCGGAGTGCTGGGCGGAGCCATCTGGTGCATAGGCGGAGTCGCGAACTTCGTCGCATCGGGAGCGCAGTTGGTTGGCCCGGCGGTTTCGTATACCATCGGCCAGGGAGCGACTATGGTCTCTGCCTGCTGGGGAGTCTTTGTGTGGCGCGAGTTTGCCCAGGCGCCGCGCTCGGCACGCACGCTGCTGGTCTTGATGTTCCTATTTTTCCTGTTCGGTCTTGGCGCGGTTGCCCTGGCCCCGCTCTACTGAGGTTCTACGCATGGCAACAAATCGCAAGCCGCTGGTCGTCTTCGGCTCCATCACCATGGACCTGGTTACTCGTACCCCACGCATCCCCCTGGTCGGCCAGACCGTGATCGGAAGCAGTTTCGAGTCCACGCCCGGAGGCAAGGGCGCCAACCAGGCCATCGCCGCCGCGCGACTGGGCTATCCGGCAAAGATGATTGGCAAGGTCGGCGACGACGCGTATGGTCCAGAACTGATCGAAAACCTGAAGCTGGCCGGCGTCGACACATCGAGCATGACGCAGAGCTCCGGCTCGTCGGGCCTTGCGCCGCTGTTCGTAGCCGACGACGGATCGAACGCGATCGTGGTGGTTCCGGGTGCGAACGGCAAGATGGACCGGGCCACCGTGGACGCCAACAAGGAACTGCTCAGTTCGGCCGGCATGGTTCTGTGCCAGCTTGAGATTCCGATGGATACGCTGGCCTACGTGATCGACTACTGCTACGGCTGCGACGTTCCCGTGATGCTGGACCCGGCGCCGGCCGCCGCGCTGCCCGATTCCATCTGGTCGCGGGTGTACTGGTTTACGCCGAACGAGACGGAGGCCGCCTTCTACGCACCCGAAGCCAAGACGGTGGAGCAGACGGCAAAGCACCTGCTGTCTCGCGGCGTGCGCGGCGTGGTGTTGAAGCGCGGAGCCGAAGGGGCCTACATCGCCACGGCAACCGGTCGCTCCACCTGGGTAAAAGCCTTCGAAGCAGATGTAATTGACACTGTAGCCGCCGGTGACTGCTTTAACGGAGCCTTTGCAGTGGGCCTGCTTGAGGGCCAGAACCCCTTTGCCGCCGCCCGGATGGCCAATGCAGCCGCCGCGATCTGCGTGACGCGCAAGGGGGCGCAGGCGTCGATGCCGACGCGGGCCGAGGTGGATGCTTTTCTCAAAAGCAAAGCCTGAGCGGCCACAGTGACCGCTCAGGCTTGTTGTGAGTCCAATACTGAAGGATGGCCTTAGCCGGCTTACTTCGTGCGCTTGGCGACCATATCCTGGGGCTTTGGCGCGGTCATCGGAGCACCGCTGGGGGTCTTGGCGCCTTCGGGGATCTTGGTCTCGGCCGTCAGCTTGAGCTCGTTGCCGGCCATCGTTCCGGTGTAGACCACCTTCATCTGGCCTTGGTACGTAACGTTCATAATCGCGAAGGTAACGCTGTCGCCAGTGACCTGGCCTTCGATAATTTCAACCGGTTTACCCTGAAGCGTCTTCAAGGTGCCGGTCATCGGCTTTTTGCCCGGCTGTTCGAAGGTGGCCTCAGTAACCGCCTGATTGACGACCGTGCCGGTCAGCTTTCCGGCCGCTACGTTGAGGTTGAAGATCCGCTCGGTTACCGAGCCGTTGTTGGCGTTGACGATCTGGGCGACCCACTTGCCGTTGAGGTCTGCCGCAAACATCGAGGTCGCGGCCAGAAGCACCACGGCCAAAATTGCATATTTCTTCACAGAATTGCTCCTTTCGTGAATCCAGAGAGGAATTGCAGGTTGATTGGCTGGTGGATAGACGCATGAGATAAGGAAAAGTATCCGGAACACCGGCTGCGCCATCCAACTAATACCGATATGTCCCGACGCTTTGTCACGCTGCTCTTTGCTCTGCTCGCCTCAACCACCTGCGCCTATGCCCAGGGCAACTACGAGGTCCAGGTCTACGGCGCCGACACCGTCGCGCCGCGTACGACCATGGTCGAAGTGCACTCGAACTTCACCGCCAAGGGCCACCCAACGTCTCCGGACGGCGAAGCCGCCACTAACCACGCCGAGCACGAGACGCTGGAAATTACCCAGGGACTCAACGAGTGGTCCGAGGTCGGCTTTTACATCTTCACCAGCGAACAGAGCGGGCTGGGGATGCAGTTCGTCGGCACGCACATCCGTCCCCGCGTCCGTGTGCCTGACAGCTGGCACTGGCCGGTGGGCGCAAGCATCTCGCAGGAGATCGGCTACCAGCGGGCCAAGTTCTCCGCCGATACCTGGACGTGGGAGATTCGGCCCATTGTGGATATGACGCGGGGGCGCTTTTACTGGGCCGTCAACCCGGCGTTCGAGCGGGCCTTCCACGGCCCCGGGACTCGCGACAGCTTCGACTTTCAAACGGATGTGAAGTTGAGCTGGGACTTCACGAAGAAGGTTGCAGGCGGCGTTGAGTACTACGGCGACTACGGCAGCATTAAAGATATCTCCCCGCTGCACGATCAGGGTCAGATGATTGTGCCGGCGGTGGACCTGAACGTCTCGCCCAAATGGGAGCTGAACTTCGGCGTCGGCATTGGCCCGACAGCGGCGACGGATCGGTGGCTCATCAAGGCGATTGTGGGCCGCCGCTTCGACTGGGGCCACAAAGGCTCTTAGCGTTCCTGCCCAAAAGGTTGAGCTATTACCATCCCATCCTAACCGCAAACAACGCGGTTAGGATGGGGCAGCCTTTGTCGTACCCTTTCAAGCCGGATCGTTAGCGTGGGCTCTGAGCTGGGCGCAGTTCCGCGCTATTTGCGATCGGCGAGTTTGCGCTTGGCCTCGACCCACAGGGCTTCCAACTCATCGAGAGAGAGTTCTTCGAGCGGGCGAGAAGTGTCCTGCTCCATCTGCCGGAAACGGTTGCGGAAGCGGCGATTCGTGCCGCGCAGCGCCATCTCGGCATCCACTTCGACGTGGCGGCCAAGATTTACGACGGTGAAGAGCAGATCGCCGAGTTCGGCCTCGACGGCGGCCTGATCCACTGGCTCTCTGGTCAGCTCGGCTTCGAGTTCGCGCGACTCCTCTTCAACCTTGGGCAGCAGGTCTTGCCAGTGGGGCCAGTCGAAGCCCGCCTTCCGGGCCTTTGCGCCGAGCTTGGCGGCTTCGGCCAGCGCGGGCATTGCGTTCAGCACGGAATCGAGTCTCGACTTCTGTGCCGAATCGGCTTTCTCCGCTTTTTTGATCTCGTCCCAGTTGCGCAGTACCGCCGCGGAAGAGCCTTCGACGTTGGCGTCCACATCAGCGCGGTTGCCGGCTTCGCGAGCCGCCTCGTCGCCAAAGACATGGGGATGGCGGCGGATGAGCTTGCTGTTCAGCCCGTCGAGGACATCGGCCATCGTGAAGAGGCCCTGGTTGGCCGCCATCTCGGCGTAGAAGAGGACCTGGAGCAGCAGATCGCCCAGTTCCTCGCACAAGTGCGGAAAGTCGCGCCGCTCGATGGTGTCGAAGACCTCGTAGGCCTCCTCAAGCGTGTACTTGCGAATGGTGTCGAAGGTCTGCTCGCGGTCCCAGGGGCAGCCGCCGGGGGCGCGCAGACGGGTCATGATGGCGACCGACTCGGCGAACAACTCGGCCGCGCGCCGGGCATCGGTTGGTACCGGCGCTGACTGTTTCACTTCTTCATCTGGCTTCATCAGCCCCAGTGTATCGCGCGCAACATTCGAGACCTGCTCTCGGCCATCATCCCCAGGGCGATAGCATTGGATATCGATTTCTAAAAATCCCGAGAAACATCCCTCAGCGGCTAAAGCCGGGCGTTTATGGGGCCTTTTGCGGCACGGATAAATCCGTGCCCTTTCAAAACAAACTCCGATCGACAATTTACAAATGCGATTGCACTGCATCATCCCCCGCCACATTTACACTTGGCTTGATGCTGCTCACTGTCTCGATCGTCATCGCCGCCCTGCTCGGACTCGCCTTTGGCAGCTTCTTGAACGTCTGCCTTACGCGCTGGCCCGCCGAAGAAAGCGTCGTCAAACCGCGCTCGCACTGCCGTAACTGCACACACACGCTCAGCTGGTGGGAGAACATTCCGCTGCTGGGCTGGATCCTTCTGCGCGGACGGTGCCGCGAGTGCCATGCGGCGATCGGCGTGCGCTACCCGGCTGTTGAACTGGTCGTTGCAGCACTGTGGGCCTACACGGCGTGGAGCTTTATTCCCACCATGCCGGGGATGCTCTTCCCCACCCCGATGCTGGCTTTCCTGATTATCGCGGCGGTGATGCAGGCGATCTTTCTTTGGCTTCTGGTCTGTCTGGCGGTGCTGGACACCGAACACCTGTGGCTCCCCGACCGGCTTACGCTGCCGGGGATCGGGCTTGGACTCGCGGTTTTCATCGCGCAGCCCTTCGCGCTCTCGTGGATCAGTTCGATGGTCGAGTTCCCCTTTACGGCGAACCTTGAGGGGACGCGCTTCGGGCTGTGGACCCCCTTCGCTATCCACTTTGGCGCGGCGGTTCTGGGAGGCATCCTGATGCTGCTGATCCGCTGGGGCTACCAGATTCTGCGGGGACGCGAGGGCCTGGGACTGGGCGATGTGAAGCTGGTGGCGATGCTGGGCGCGTGGCTGGGGCCTCAGAACGTGCTGGTGGCGCTGGTGGCCGCAACGGTACTGGGCATGATTGCCGCGGTGGCGCTGATTCGCGCGGCGCGGTTGCGTGAGCAGCCGGAAGGATCGTGGGCGGCTACGCCGCTGCCCTTCGGTACGTTTCTTTGTATCGGTGGAATTGTGAGCGCGCTGTGGGGCGAGCGCATTGTGGCTGCTTACATGAGCTTTGCCGGACTCAGATAACGGGGGCTATTTCTTCGGCTCGGCATTGGCCAGTTGCGGGTCCTTGAGGAGCTTGCGCGCCTCCTTGCCGTGCTTCGAGTCAGGATCGTAGTCGACGACCATCTGGTAGTTCTTGCGAGCGTCGGCAAACTGCCCCATATGCCTCTGGCTCTCGGCCAGACCCCAGTAGACGTCGGGGTTTTCAGGAGCCAGCACCAGGGCCGACTGGAAGCGGCTTAGCGCGGCGCGCCAGTCCTTGCGATCCAGATAGTAGTTGCCCACGTCGATGCTCTTCTCGGCGGTTTCTTTGGGCATGATGTCGAGCAGCGTCTCCTGGCCCTTCTTTTTCTTCTGCGCGGGCTCGTCGTCGGGGGCGTTCACGAGGCTGTCGATGCCTGAGCGGCTGGAACTGAAGTCTCCCGAGGCTCCTGCCTCGCCGGGCGCAAGATCTTCTGGGCTCATGACCGGGTCGCTGTCAACGGCCGGGGCGGCATTGGGATCGTTGGCCCCCGCCTCTCTCGGAATAGCCGCTACACCATCGCTCGCGGACATCAGCGGAACCGTGCTGAGGTTCTCGGGAAAGGGGTTGCCGCCCGCCGGCTGTTGTGGCGCGGGCTGCGGAGCGGGAGCCGTCTGCTGGGGCTTCTGGCCGCGGGAGGCTTGCGCGGAGACGACGGCCGCCGCCATAGCAGCCAGCACCGCCACAAGTATCTTCAGCCGCACACCCCTCGTCATCACCGTTACTCCCAGCCCCAACTTTGATAGGATGCGATTGAAGAGAAGCATTCACATCCCTAAGAGAAAGCATCGCATATTTCCATGGGTCTTATCGTCCGCTCCTCCGCAATCCATGCCGCCGGCGTCTACACGACCACCGCCATTCGCAAGAACGCGCGTGTAGCCGAGTACACCGGCCACCCGATCACCAAGGATAAGGCCGACGAGCTCTACGAGAACTCGCCTATCACCTATCTGTTTGGACTCGGCGACGGCGCCAAGGTCATCGACGGGCACGCCATGGCGATGTTTATCAACCACAGCTGCCGACCGAACTGCGAGACGAGCGAGATCCGTGGGCGGGTGTGGATCAAGGCCCTCCGCGACATTGCGCCGGGCGAAGAGCTCACCTACGACTACTGCCTTTACGACGGCGCCGACGACGACCACGCCCACTGCAACTGCGGGACCCGGCACTGCCGCGGGACGATGTACTCAAAAGCGGAGTCAAAGAAGCGCAAGCAGACGGCGGGCGAGAAAAGCGCCTGAGCCCGGTGTGGTGAATCCGAAACTCTTTGAAGAACAACCGCAGATCCTTCGACTGCGATTGGCGCGAAATACGCGCCAATCTACGCTCAGGATGACAGTTATTTGAAGCGGACTTTGGACTCAGGACACACGCCGTTGCATTATTTTGCTCTGAGCACGACGATGGTTTCGTCGTCGAAGCGCTCTTTGCCTTCCTGGAAGCGTGTCACATCGGAGAGGATGGCGTCGGCGACGGTGGCGGCGGTCTTTCCGCGATGGCTGGTCAGCACGGCTTCGAGCCTTGCCTGTCCGAACATCTCGCCCTGCGCGTTCTCTGCGTCGAGAATTCCATCGGAGACAAATGCGACGATGTCGCCTGACTCCAGCGTGACGCTTGTCTCCTCGTAGGTAACGCCGGGGAACATGCCGAGCGGGAATCCCTCGACTTTGACGAGTTCGGTGCCGGAGGCGCGGCAGAGCAGAGGCTGGCTGGCTCCGGAGTTCGCCACCTGGAGCGTTCGGGTCTCGTCGGTCCACACCGCATACAACATGACTACGTACTGCGACTCGAGCTTGCGCTCCTGGAGGGCGTCGTTGAGCCGCTCGAGCATTGCGGCGGGAGTGGGGCGCTGCTGTGCCGCCTGGCGCATGATGCCGCTGACCAGCGCGGCGAAGAGCGCGGCCGGAGCCGCCTTGCCGCTGACGTCGCCGACGACGATGGCGCCGCGGCCCTTGCCGTAGCTGAGGAAATCGTAGAGGTCGCCGCCGATGGTGCGCGCGGGCAGGAATCGCGCCGCCAGTTCGGCGTTTTTGTGCCGCGGAGGCTCAGCCGGCAGCAGGCGCAACTGCACCTGGCGGGCGGTCGCGATATCGCGCTCCAGTTGCCGCTCCTGCTCTCGGACTGCCTGGTAGAGGCGCGCATTCTCAATGGCAATGGCGATCTGGGCCGCAGCCGTGGTGAGAATGCGCTCGTGCTGATCGGTGAAGAAGCTGGGCTTGGTGTGCTCGAGATCGAGTACGCCGATGATTCTGCCCTTGTAAAACAGCGGGACGATCAGCTCCGAGCGCGTCTCGGCGTTCAGCGGAATGTAGCGCTGGTCTTTCTCGACGTCGGGCACGTTGATGGATCGCCACTCCTGCACTGCCGCGCCGACAAGGCCGTTGGTGATTGGGATCCTGCGCATGGGCGCATTCGAGTAACCGAAGCGCCAGGAGTAGCGGGTGACCAGGGTCTGTCCCTTTTCGTCGAGCAGCATGATGGAAAAGATCTGATACTCGATGAGCCGCCGCAGCAACTGGCCTACGCGTTCGAGCAGCGGCTTTGGCTCCAGAATGGTAGCCAGCTCCACGGCAATCTCGTTCAGCACTTCCAGCTGCTGGGCCTGTCGCGAGACCCGGGTATAGAGCCTTGCGTTTTCGATCGCCTGGCCGATGCGCGACGCGGTCAGAGTGAGGAGATGCAGGTGCTCGGGGCGGAAGAATCCGGGCTCTTCGCTCTCCATATCCATGACGCCGATCAGGCGGTTCTTGACGATCAGCGGCACGGCCAGCTCCGACTCGACCTCAAGATTCAACTGGACGTAGTGGGATTCCGCGGCGGCGTCGTTGATCAAGATGGGCTGGCGGGTCATGGCTACCTGGCCGACCACTCCCTTGCCAACGGGGATGCGGACTCGCGACATCTCCGGGCCGTGGCCGGTCTGGAAGCGCACATACAGGTCGTGCTGCCGCTCGTTGAGCAGAAAGACGGCGAAGAGCTTGTAGGGGATCAGGCTTTTGAGCAGTTCCGCCGTGCTCTTGAGGAGCGTTTCAAGATCGAGGGTGGTGTTGAGAGTGTCGGCCAGGCGCATAAGAAAGACGAGATCGACCGTCTCAATGCGCGCATTCACCGGATCAAGAGACGCAGGCCTCTCGGCGGGGCGATAGTCGCCCTCCATCTCGTGCGCTGCGACCGGGTTGTGGGGATCAGCAGGCATGGGAATCTAACCGAAGTGTACCAAGTTCCCTCATGCTGCCGTCGCACAGCGCAAGACCCGCACCCTTGGCGGCAACGCCGTCTGCTGTTTTTAAGCATGAAAAAGGCCGGCTTTCCGATGGAAAGCCGGCGGGAGGATAGAGACATCTGTTGTTAGCGCGAGGCCTTGTCTGCCCGGGGTACGGGCGATTGCATCAGACGGCGCCGCCCTGCTTAATCGCCTGAAGTGAAGTTGATCTCCAGCGTCTCTTTCGAAGCGGCTTCAGCCACCTCGAACTTCCACTTGCGCACCGCATCCATTGCGGCTCCACTCAGCAGCTGGTTGCCGTTGAGCGCTTTCACGTCGGTTACGCTCCCGTCGGGAGCAACAGTTACGGACACATGCACCGCGCCCGCGATATGCATTCTCCGGGCCAGTTCCGGATAGGCCGGAGCTACCTTTTTCAGCACATTGCGGTTTTCGGCATGCGCCATCAGACCAGTAGCCAGCACCATCCCCGCCAGGACGCGCAGGCTCCAGCGCACCATACTCAACTTATTCATCGAAACTCCCATCGCACACCTCGTAAGGCGATCGCTCGCCGTTTGATGTATTCATCGGAGTCCGATCGCAGACCCTTAAAAAAATCGGATTTGTCTTAATAACGGCCAGTGCGTCTGTAGTCCTGCCGATCGACGCGGGGTCTCCCGTACCGGATTTCAACCCATTCCGATCCGCAAAAAACTAATTAGATTCAAGCCGATAGGTACCGCGCGGACGTGCAGATGGGCCTTTGCGCGGGAGACAAGAGCCCGTTGCACAGCGGTCATGAGAGGGATCTAATCCGCGCCCATTTTCCGGACAGTCGGCAGCAACGACGCACGCGCAGGGCCTGCACCGGGATTGAGCGCAGCCCACATGCCGGACAGTGCACGGAATCCGTGCAGTCGTTGTCGCCACAAGTTTTTCGAGCCTACTCGGGATGCTCGGGAGAGAGGATACAGATGTCGGCGAGATTGCGGTATCGCTCGGCGTAGTCCATTCCGTAGCCGATCACGAAGAGATTGGGAATGGAAAAGCCCACGTAGTCGGCCTCGATCTTCTCAATCCGCCGCGAGGGCTTGTCGAGCAGGGCCGCGATGCGCAGCGACTTCGGCTTCTGCTGAAGGAAGAGCTTGCGCAGATAAGAGAGCGTGAGTCCGGTGTCGAGAATGTCCTCGACCACGAGCACATTCTTGCCCTCGATCGACTGGTCCAGATCCTTGATCATCTTTACCGCGCCGCTCGATCGCTGGCCTTGTCCGTAGCTGGAGACCGCCACGAAGTCGAAGGTGGCATCGAGGTCCAGCGACCGCGCCAGATCGGAAAGGAACAACGCAGCGCCCTTCAGGACGCCGACCATTACCAGTTTTTCGCCCTTCAGATCGCGTCCGATCTCAGCGCCCATCTCAGCAACGCGGGCCGCAATCTGTTCCCGCGAGTAAAGAACCTCAATTCCATCCGTCAAGCCAGTCATGCCAACAGTATCGCGCCTTTCCTCTGCCTGCTGCCAGTGCAAATTGCCCCCCTAATTCCCCGCCGGGCCCCCTGCCGAGAAACTAGACGACTTTAATCCACTTTCTGTCGTACAATGACCGTGACTTCGCGCCTAGTGAAGCCGATCGCAACTTCCCGGGCAACCCCATCGTCTTCCCCATAGAGTCTTGTTGCCCACAGCAGAGAGGACTATACAGATGAAGCAGAGTACCCGCCGGGATTTTCTCGGCGCCGCGGGTCTAACCGCAGGCGCATTTCTCGCTCACCCCGCCCTGCTCCGCGCTGCAACTGCTCCTACCAGCCGCGTTGCCATCGGACTATGTCCCGAGTACGACCACCGGGTAACCGATGCCCTGACAACGATCTTCGACCAGCTTGGGGGTCTCGATAAGCTGGTCCGCAACAAGACGGTCGCCATCAAGCTCAACCTGACCGGCGGCCCGACGCAGCAACTGAATGGTCTGCCGGTGGAGATGACCACCTGGGCCCACCCGGTAGTTATCGGCGCCACAATTGCCCTGATGGGCAAGGCCGGGGCCAAGCGCGTCCGTCTGCTTGAAAGCCACACGGCCGGTACAGACTCGCTCGAATCTTTTATGGGCTCGGCCAACTGGAATGTGCAGCAGCTTGCCACCGCCGCCCGGGTTGTCGAGTTCGAGAACACGAATTATCTGGCCGGACACAAGGAGTACGCCCGCTTCATGGTTCCCGGCAGCCCCATGATGTATGCCGGCTACGACGTGAACCCCTCGTACCGCGACTGCGACGTGATGGTATCGCTGGCCAAGCTCAAGAACCACCGCGTCACAGGCATCACCCTCTCGATGAAGAACATGTTCGGCATTCTGCCCACCACGATCTATGGCACGAATGCCCCCGTGGACGAGCCCTCGGTGGCCATCCTGCCCGGAAACCGCGCCACTATGGGGCATATGGGCATGCGAGTTCCTCCTAAGAGCGCGCCCGCGGCCATCGATGTGACGTCGAAAGAGCCCGGCTACCGGATGCCGCGCGTCGTCCCCGAACTGGTGGCGGCACGGCCTATCCACATCGCCATCATCGACGGCATCTACTCGATGGAAGGCGGCGAGCTGCCGAGCGGAGGCCCGCGGCCTCAGCAGCCGAATGCCGCCGCACGGCCGGATCAGCCTGCCGGTGCTCCCCGGCCCGGCGCCTTCAACCCCGGCCCGCAGCCTGTGTCGAAGGCTCTGCACCCCGGCGTGCTGATCGCGGGCTTCAACCCGGTGTGCACGGATGCCGTGGCCACCGCGGTGATGGGATTCGACCCGATGGCCGACCGTGGTCAGCCGCCCTTTGAAACCGCCGACTCGATGCTTCGCTACGCCGAGGAACTCGGTCTCGGAACCCGCGACCTGAGCCGTATCGAGGTTGTGGGAACACCCATTGCGAAGGCCCGTTACCCCTACCACAGCCCCAAGCAGCTCATCCCTGCTTGAGCCTGGCAAACGAGGGCGCTGCAAACATGCAGCGCCCTTTTTCAGCTAACGCACGGAAGCCCGTGCCAATCGTTCCATCTCAAACACCTCCCCCGAGGAGCCGATCCATGTATCCAAGGCTTGCCGCAACTTTTACTGCTTTCTTCCTCGCCTGCACCTTAGCCGTCGCACAGTCCGCCCCCAAGGCGGTCCATGCTCCGCAGGTGACGCACACGGGCACAGCACCCACCGGCTACACCGTTACCTTCCGGTACGCTAACCCTACGGCCAAGTCCGTCCTCATCAAGGGCGACTGGTCCTTCGAGAGGCCCAGCGAGCTGACACAGCTTGCGCCAACGGCCAGCCATCCTGTGGTCGAGGGGCAGGGACTGCTTCCAGCGCAGTGGAAGTCCGGCGACGTGCCTCTACAGAAGCCCAACTCCACCGGCCCCAACTTTCCAGTGGCGGCGATGAAGAAGGACAAGACCGGGCTGTGGACGTTCACCACTCCCCTGCCCTCCGGGGTGTGGACGTATAGCTTAATCGTCGATTGCCCGCAGGCCGACGGATCGAAGTGCCGCGGCATAGCCGACCCCTCAAACCTGCCGTGGACCGAGCGCGAGAAGATCGCCGACGCCTCCAGCAACAACAACTCGCAGGTTTACGTGCCGTCTGACCCTAAATTTGGTTCCATCGACTACTCGTGGCAGGGGCCGGCGAGCGCGCAGGGCAAACTCACGCACCTGACCTACAACTCGCCGGGCCATGTGACGCCGAAGGACAAGAACTACCTTGTCGTCTACACTCCGCCCAACTTCGACCCATCGCGGCCGAAGCCTTATCCGACGTTTTATCTGAGCCACGGCGGGGGCGAGAACGAGTTGGGGTGGTCCACGCAGGGCGATGTGCGGAACATCCTCGACAACCTCATCACGACCGGGCAGATCGAGCCGCTGGTCGTTGTGATGCCGAACGGCTCGGGCTACGCGAACTCGGCCTTCAACGAGGCCTACGACCGCGACCTGATCGACAACATGATACCCCTGATCGAGTCTCGCTACCGCGTAGACCACAGCTCGCATGGGCGCGCTTTTTCAGGGCTGTCGATGGGCGGCATGCTGACCAATTCATTCCTCATCAACCATCCTGAGGTCTTCGATTACTTCGGGATGATGAGCGCGGGTCTGCCGCCCGCCAACGCCACGCTTACACCGGCGCAGGCAGCGGCGCTGAAGGGCAAGAGCGTCTGGGTAGGCGCAGGCTTCCAGGACGTGATCTTCGCCGTCGGCTTCAGCCCCAACGGTGTGCCGTCACACCTGGGGCCGGCCCGCGAGGTGAGTACGCTTGCCGCAGCCGGGGTTCCGGTGACCACCAACTTTATCCACGGCGGCCACGAGTGGTATGTGTGGCGGATTCTGTTGAGGGATTTTCTGACGAGGACAGCGTTTCTGCCGCAGCCCTATGCAACGTGGCAGTAGTCGCGTTCACAATCGCAGCGGATTCCAGTAAAGAGGAAGCCCCGAGTCTCAAGGTTGAGACTCGGGGCTATCTCTTTGTGCCGGGCGGCTTGTAGCCGCGCTTATGCCTGCGGCTTGGGCGGAGGCGGAACGGCGGGCATGGAGATCATTCCCGAGATCTCAAGAAACGCCATGCGCAGTTCGTAGAGTGCGGCCTGCAACATGTGTGCTTCCTGGTCCGAGAGGTTGCCCTTGGTCTTCTCCGCCAGTACGCCGAGCAGATCAATGGTAGCGCGGGCGCCGATGATGTCGATGCGCGGCTTTTGGCCCTCCTGGGTTCCCGCGCCCATCTGGATGAGGCCGGAGACGTAGAACTGCTGGACCAATTGCTCGAACGTAGGCTGAGGCTGCGAGCCCATGGTGGGGTTCTGGGCGCGGATAACGTCTTCGACCCGCTGGGCCGAGGCGTCGTAGGCCGCCTTCTGCTTGCTGGTCTCTTCTGCCGTTGGCAAGGGGGGAAGCTGAGGCTCGGCGGGCTGCTCGGTCCTGGCCGCCTGAGGCGCGCTGGTTACCAGACGGGGGCCGGGAGCGGGCTCTGCCGGAGTGGCGGCCGGCTTTTCGGGTTCAGGAACTGGAGCCTGCGCAGACGAGGACTCGGCCTCCTCCTGCTGCTGCTTCATCTTGCGGCGATCAATTACTTCGAACTTGGGTGCGTCGGTCATCGTTTCAGGCCTTGAATTTGAAATTGGGTGGGGTATCGAGGATACGGGCCGTGCCCTCGGAGTAGTTGAGCGCTAGACCGGGCTTTTCAGCCTGAGAGCGCAGCATGGCGAGGGCGAAGGTGCGGCTTCCTGAAGCCAACTTGAGTTCTGCTGCGCTGGTGATGCAGCCGGCCTCGGAGCCGTCTTCGAGCTTGAGTGCGGCACCAGCGGCCGGAACTGCGCCGGAGAGTTCGAGCGGGCGGAGATGGCGGTGAACGCCGCCACGGGAGCGGACGCGCTCAACGATCTCCTGACCCATGTAGCAGCCCTTGTTGAAGTGAATGGCGCGAGACTGGGATATCTCCTGGGCGAGGTCGCGTTCGGCGATATCGACGCTGTAGAGGGGCACGGACTCCGCAATGCGCAGCGCATTGAGGGCCTCGCTGCCGACTCGGGTAGCGCCGGCAGTGACGAGGCAGGACCAGAGCTTTTTCAGGAAAGCCGAGGGAAGGAATATCTCGTAGTGGGGCGCAAGCACACTGTGAGTGCGATAGATGCGCAGGTCGATGCCGTTCCACTCGATCTCAAGCGAGGACATGGGCTGAGTGAGCACGACCTCAAGGCCGGCACGGGAGAAGACCTCTTCGGCCTGCGGTCCTGTGAGTCCTATAGCGGTCTCAGAACCTGCTTCGCCGGTGTGCTCGGCACCAAGAGGCACCAGCTCGACCTGGTCCATGATGATGAACTGGTTGAAGTGTGCCAGCAGCTTGTCAAACTGGTTGGCGGCGATCTCCAGCTCAAGCGAGGACTCGCCTGCGAACGGCGTGCCGGTCATGGCTTCGGACGCGGAGGCGGACTTGCTGCCCGGGACCTCGGTCTTGCGGCGGGCCGGAGATTGCTCTTCCGTGCCCCTCCACACGCACAGATCGCCCTGGATGTGGCCCTGGGGATTGAGTGCGAAGTTCCACGCGCCGGAGTGGGGAAACAGATCGTTGACCGTGTTTGTGATCATGCCGCTGAGCCAGCGGAAGCGGTCCTCGCCACGGACGGCGACGCGACGCATCCAGCCCATATCGTGAATGGCGGCGCCTGTAAGCAGGGCCGCCGTTTCGGCCTCGGGCGCGTCCAACGATTGTGGGGTAAGGACACCGCGGTAGTTCACCAGCTTCGGCGGGGTGCGTCCAGCTTGAAGCATGGCGGCCAGCGCAGTGGCCTGAAGAGATTGTGCAAGATCATTCTCTATCGTCATAGGAGTACGGCTTTTCCACGGGCGCTATGCGGATTGGCGTGCATCGCGCCGCATCCTGATTATAGCCTTGAGAGGCAGAGGCGGACTGTGGCCGCAGGCCGGGTCCGGGGAGCGCAATCCGTGAGTTTGATTTCGACAAGAACGATGAGGACGGTCTGCCGGGTGTGCGCGGTCTGCCTGTGCGCGACGATGGCCGTGGCAGCACAGGACACCGGCAAGACGGCCCGGACTGAGGCAGCACCGGCGGAGACACGCATCACCACCGAACAGGCCAAAGAACTGTTCGCGCTCGTCGATGAGCTGATCCGGTTTTCGTCGAGCGAGACCGGCCTGGAAGTGAAGAGCGAAGTGAAGCGCCAGATGACGACGCGCGACGAGGTAGAACGCTACCTGGATAAGAAGTTCGCCGAGGATGAGAGCGCGAAGCGGCTCGAGAAGAACGAGATCGTACTGAAGAAGTTCGGCCTGCTGGACCGGGACTTCGATCTGAAGCCGTTTCTAGTGGCGCTGCTGAAAGAGCAGATCGAGGCCTACTACGACCCCAAGGCCAAGACGGTGAACCTGCTCGACTGGGTGAGCGCCGAGGAGCAGCGTCCTGTACTGGCTCACGAGCTGACTCACGCGCTTCAGGACCAGCACGCCGACCTCGACAAGTGGAGCAGCCAGACGCCGGAAGAGGTTTCGACCACCTCCTCGGCAGATACCGATCACGTGGTGCGGGACGAGATGGACGCCGCGCGCGATGCGGTGGCCGAAGGCCAGGCCACGGCCGTGATGCTGGACTACGCGCTGAAGCCGTCGGGCAAGAACCTGATCAAGAATCCTGAGATTCTGGACGCGTTCCGCGGAAAGATGGGCGAGTCGGACTCGCCGGTGATGGCGCGCGCTCCGCTGCTGCTGGCCGAGTCGATGCTGTTTCCTTATCGCGATGGGCTGAGCTTCGAGCAGGACGTGTGGATGGACCTGGGCCGGGACGCGGCCTTTGCGGGAACGCTGGATCGGCCGCCGCGCTCGAGCTGGGAGATTCTCAACCCCCGCGAGTACGAGAAGCGGCACATGCCGGCCGTGCCGCTGCTGCCGAACATCCATCCGCTGGTGGATTCTTTGTATAAGCCCTACGACATCGGGCAGATTGGCCAGATCGACTTGCAGATTCTGACCAAGCTGATGGGCGGCGAGCGGCTGAGCCGCGATCTGACTCCGGCGTGGAACGGCGGCATCTACTGGGCGGGACAACTGCACAGCGCCAAGACCGCAGCCGAGAAGGCGCAGACGCGGTCGCTGGGCTTGTTTTATCTCTCGGTGTGGAAGAGTCCGGCGAGCGCAAAGATCTTTGCCCGGCTTTATGCGGATAATCTCAGTCGAAAGTATTCGGGAGTGAAGGCCGTTCCAGTTGAGGACGCGGACATCGTGGCAACCCGAAGCGTGGAGCAGCGCTTTGAGACTCGCGAAGGACCGGTGGTGATTACTACGCGGGACAACATGGTGTTTGTGGCCGAGAGCTTCGAAGTGCCGCTTGCCCGCAAGCTGACCGCGCTGATTCTCGATGCACAGGGCGTGGGCGCGGAGAGGCTGGCTGCGGTCGATCCTGCGGCTGCGCCGAATCCAGCGAATGGCGCGCGTGGATTGAGCGGAGATCTGGTGCGGCTGTTTCAAAGCAGCGGCGTGACAAAGGCGGCCGTTGAGGCGGCGATGAGAGCAGCGCACTGATTTTCCACAATCGAGATTCACGCTGTGACGGCAGTAGCGGGTGCGGACACAGTACGGGCGTTTATGATGAAGGTCCGGAAGTAAGAACTCTCTAACAGTGGGTAGGGTGCGTGGCTGGAAAGATTGAACTGATGATGGGGCCGATGCGCAGCAACAAGACGGCGGAGATGCTGCGCCGTTGCGAGATGCGTCGTCAGTATGCCAAGCAGGACGTGGTGGTGCTGAAGCCCAGCGACGACACCAAGGGCGGCCCTGGTCTGGTGGAGAGCCGCAACCCGAACGGCCACTCGAAGTGCGATGCGATCGAGTTCCAGTCGACGAATCCGTGGGAGGTGATGCCCGCGATTCACGACAGAGAGCAGAAGATCGGCAAGCGCGTCGAGTGCATCGCCATCGACGAGGGTCAGTTTGTAGAAGGCTTGTTTCTTTTTTCGAAGAATCTGCTGGACGCCGGCTACGATGTGCTGGTTGCGGGCCTGGATCTGGACTTCCGTGCGATTCCCTTTGGCGAGATGCTGAACCTGACCTGGCTGGTGAATGCCTACGGAGGCAGCATCACGGAGTGCATGGCCTACTGCACCTGCGGCGCGCGTGCGCTCTACTCGCAGCGTCTGATCGACGGCCGGCCGGCGGCGTACGGCACGCCGGTAAAGGTACCGGGCGACTCGTATGAGCCGAGGTGCTCCGAGCACTTTGTTCTGCCGGGCAAGCCGCACTGAGATATGAGAGCTTTTAGCTTTTAGCTTCTAGCTGCTAGCTTTCAGCTTTCAGCACAAACTCATTCTCACAGTTCCTGTTTTCAGTGGGTGCTGAAGACTTTCTTAGAACATTTCAATATTGAGACCGGGCCGGTTTTCCACGGTTGCGTAACTGTTTCATGCCTTGAAGTCTGCGGCGAATTAGCCGATGGAGAAGGCAGGACGGTGCGTGACGGTGCGAAGTCTGGCGGTGGCCGGATTTCTGACGTTGGGGCGCTGCCTTCCTGCGCCGCACATGTGTGTGCGCGTCGCCAAGAGGGTTCGATGGCCGATCAATCCGCACTGCTCAAATTCGCATTCAACAGCCTTCCGGACGGCGTTGCTGTCTTCGATGCGGCAGGCGAGGTGGCGTACTGGAATGCGGCGGCGGAAGAGATCACGGGCTACACGGCAGCGGAACTCGAGAGTCAGACACTTCCCAGGGAGCTGAGCGAACTTGTAGAGGAGCCGCACTATCGCGGGCCTCTGCTGGTGGGAGCAGAGCACGCGGCGCGGGGCTGCCAGACATTGACGGCGCACAAACTGGGCCATGAGGTTCCGGTGGTCGCCCGCAATCTAAAGTTGCATAACGATCTGGGCGAGACCGTCGGGGCAATGGTTCTGTTTCATCCGGCAGAGCGTTTGGATGCGCTTCCTCACGGCGAGACAGGTCACGACGCGTCGGTGGCAGCGAGCCAGGCGGAGTTTGAAGAGCGGCTGCGCGCGGAGTTCGATGACTTTGTGCAAGGCGGGCTGACCTTAGGGCTGCTATGGATCGGCATCGACCAGGCCCACGATCTGCGCCGTACACATGGAATCGCGGCCTGCCACGCGATGCTCGGAAAGATGGAGCATGCGCTGGCCACGGGCCTGCGCCCGGCCGACGAACTTGGCCGCTGGGGCGAAGAGGAGTTTCTGGTGATCTCGCACGAGCGCACGGCGGAGATGCTGGAACGCCACGCGCGCACACTGGCCGGTCTGGCGCGTACGGCGGACTTCCGCTGGTGGGGCGACCGGGTATCCCTGACGGTATCGATCGGCGCGGTGCAGGCCGAGCGGAGCGACACATTGACAATACTGCTGGCCCGCGCACGGCGCGGCGTGGAGCAGTGTATTCGCGAGGGCGGCAACCGCGTGATCCGCGCCGCACGCGAGCAAAGCGATTCTGCGACTCAGGAAGAGGAGCCGTTATGTACGCGATCATAGGAATCCTTGTAGTGTTCGGGGCCGTAGTAGGCGGATTCCTGATGGAAAAAGGCCAGATCATGGTTCTTGTGCAGCCGGCCGAGTTGCTCATCATCGCCGGCGCGGCTGCGGGCACGGTGCTGGTGGCCAATCCGCTGCGCGTGCTCAAGGCCATTGTGGGCGGTCTGCTCGGAGTGTTCAAGGGATCGCGTTTCACGAAGAAGCGCTATCTGGACACGCTGAAGATGATGTACGAGTTTTTGAACAAGGTGCGCAAGGAGGGGCTGCTGTGCGTCGAGATGGACGTGGAGAAGCCCGCGGAGAGTGCGCTGTTCAAGAAGTATCCGGAGTTTCTGCATGATCATCATGCGCTGGATTTTTTGTGCGACACGCTGCGTACAGCCATCACCGGCGGCGTGGAGCCATTCGACATGGACCAGATGATGGAGCTGGACATGGAGGTGCATCACAACAACGCGGTGCTGCCGATCGACGCATTGACGACGATGGCCGATTCCCTGCCCGGCCTTGGAATTGTGGCGGCGGTGCTGGGCGTGGTGATCACCATGGGCTCGCTGGGCGGACCACCCGAGGAGATCGGCCTGCACGTTGCGGCTGCGCTGGTGGGCACGTTCCTGGGCATTCTGCTCTGTTACGGAGTGGTGGGGCCGATGAGCGCGAACATGCGCAAGACGGCCGACGAGGAGAACGAGTATCTGCATGTGCTGCGTGTGCTGCTGCTTTCGTTTCTGAAAGGCTCGGCTCCGATGATCGCGATCGAGATGGCGCGGCGCGCGATTCCGGGACACGTGCGGCCTAGCTTTGACGAGATGGAGAAGAACTGCAAGAACCGCGTCGAGGGCGCAGAGGCCGCGGCGGCCTGATAACCGGAACCACCTGGAGAACGAATCGCCATGTCGCAGAAGTCCGCGCCGATCATCGTTATCAAGAAGAAGGGCGGACACGGCGGCCACCACGGCGGCGCGTGGAAGGTAGCCTACGCCGACTTTGTGACCGCGATGATGGCGCTGTTTATCGTGCTGTGGCTGATGGGATCGAGCGAGAAGGTGAAGAAGGCGGTAGCGGGGTACTTCAACGATCCCAAGGGTACGGCGCAGTTGCTAGGCACTACTATGACGGGCACCGGCGAGGTAGTGGTAGACGATGAAGCGAACAAAATGATGCTTGAGGATCTGAAGGAGAAGCTGCTCAAGGAGATCGAGGCCAACAAGGCGTTGGAGAAGCTGCGCAAGCAGATCGAGATCACGGTCACGCCCGAGGGCTTGCGCATCGAGCTGATCGAAGGCAAGAACGCCACTTTTTACCAGAGCGGCAGCGCGCAGTTGAGCGAGAGCGGGCAGGAGTTGCTTGTTCTGCTTGCCAAGGAGTTGAATACGCTTCCGAATCAGCTGCTGATTGAAGGACACACGGACGCAACGCCCTACGCGGGTGGGGGCACGTACAGCAATTGGGAGCTTTCGGCCGACCGTGGCAACTCCGCGCGGCGGCTGCTGCAACAGAACGGAGTGCGCGGCGACCAGGTGACGCAGGTACGTGGCTACGCCGACCAGCTTCTGCGCGTGAAGTCGAACCCCACCGATCCGTCTAACCGCCGGATTTCGATATTGGTGAAGAATTCGGCCGAGGGCGCTCCGCCGCCAGTGCTGAAACACGCGCAGGTTGCAGAGGGCGCGGCACTGCCTGAGCCGTCGAAAGTAGAGCCTGTACAGCCGGACAAACCGCCGGCCGCGCCAGCGGCTGCTCCCAATCCACCGCCTGCCGCACCGGCCAAGGCCGGACTGATCAGCAAAGTTACGGGGATGCTGCCGGGGAAGAAGAAGTAGAAGAGCGGCCGCGGTTCTTGATTCCTGGTTGAGCTACGGAAGAGATTGAACGGTGGCTATCCATAGCAAAGGCCGCAACCGGTGCATCGGTTGCGGCCTTTATCGCATTTTATTTCGCTGAGCCTGCGGTTCCAGTATCGAGTGGAACGGCCAGGTAGCCCGATCGGGTACGCACACGCAATCCAGCGCGCAATGTTTTCACTTCGATCGCATGGAATTTGTTGTCGTTAGCCGAAGGAGGCACATACGAGGACTCGTAATACGTTGTCAGGTCGCTGATGATCTGTTTGACGGGCGGTGTGAAGCTTTCGTTCTCGCTAAACGAGTAACCTTCGGTATCTCGAACGAGCGAGTCGAGTGAGCCGGCAACAGGAGCAGACATGGACTGGCTGGAGGAGAGCATCTTGAACTCAGAGGTGCTGGAGAACTGTGCGGCACGCGCCTGCTGTTTGCTGTCGATGCGTCCCGATTTTGAGCCGGGAATTGTTGGTCCGGAGTTAGCAATATCAAAAGAATTCGCGATATTGCTCATCTCTCTGGCCTCATCGCGATCGTTGAGGCGGACGACGTAGATGCTAACGCCGGCGCGGTTGGCTGCTCCCACAATGGACTTGATTGCCTCTCGAACCTCATCGCTGTTGCCCTCGCTGGTTGCCGTGACTCCGGTCAGATCGCTGACAGTGGTGAAGTAGACGATAGCTTTGCGCCCGGCCACCGAGCGCTGCGCCTGAACCAGCGCCATGAGACATGCCAGGCCCATGGTGCCATGCTTTTCGCCGGCGAGGCGGGCAGAGTTGACAATTGCGGCGTCCTGCGCATCAACCAGAGAGAGAGCCCGCGGCCCCAGAGGAGTTCCTGCCTCGTCTTTGCCGCTTTGCACCATTTTGTCGATGCGCTGTTCGGCTGGATTCATCTGGATTGCCAGTCCATACTGCCCCGGTTCTACGGCGGCGGCGACGGCGGCGGCAATCGCCTTGCGTTCGGAGGTATATTCCTGCTGCAACTGGAGCCTTCCCCAAACGCTCATCGCCGAGAATTGATAGCCGCTCTCGGGGAATTGCTTGAGGAACCGGGAGGCGAGGTCGCGTAACCTTCCGCTGATTTGCTGCGCGTCTGCCTCCTCGGAGCCCCGCAGAGGAGTGAACCCCGGGCGATTGAAGAGAAGAGTGACCAAGGGCTGATCCTGCTGGACGCCGTTCACCAGACGGAGTTGTGAAAATGTGACGGGCTGTCCGTTGTCGGTTATGGAAAGATCGGCCGGCCGGAGATCGAGGACAGGTTTGTTTCCGCTGTCGTGAACGATCATGTCGAGCAGTACTTCGCCGCCGGCAGGCTGCGACGACTGCGCAGTGAGCGGATGCATGACGGTAACAGCAAGAACAGTAGCTGCAAAAATTGCGGTCTTACATACAAAGTTACTCATCGTTCCGAGCCTTTCATAAAAATAGCGAGGCGCAGGTCAAGTTTCAGCCGAATCTTTCAGGCAATACCAGCGCGTATGGAATCTTACTTTATGTGACGCGAAACGAACGCGAAAAGTCTGGCGGACCCTGCTTCCTGAAGCGTTGAGTCTGGGAATTTTTTGTGGCTGATGGAGTGTGGTTGATTGAGGGTCGATCCATCCCAGGTCTCAACATCGAGATCCAGGAGCACCTATTTTCGTGAAGAGATCAGAGGGGCTGGGTGAGAGTGGTGATTCCCACCCTAACGACAAAAGACGTCGTTAGGATGGGGCTCCCATGGTTGTGGTTCGTCAGGCTTGTTGTTTTGTGCACTACTGCTGCTGTTGCTGCTGCATATGCTGGAGGTCGATGCGGATGGGGGCGGGCTGCGGAGGCTGCTGAGCGCGCTCGACGAGGACGCTCCAGTCTTCGGGGATAGGCAGCTTGCGATCCAGGGCGGGCGGTTGTGCGCTGCCGGTGACACGCACGGCGACGTAGAGTTCACTGGCGGTGCTGCCGCGAAAGACTCCGTGGGTTGGGGGAACGTCGGCGTAGTCGCGGCCGACAGCGGTGCGGATGTGGCGGTGATGGGCCACGAGGTTGTTGGTGGGATCGAAGCCCACCCAACCGATATCTGGAACGAGCGCCTCAACCCAGGCGTGGGTGGCGTCGGGGGTGGAGCGGTCGTTGTCGTCGCTGCCGCGGTAGAGATATCCGGAGACATAGCGGGCCGGGATGCGCGCGTGGCGCAGCAGCGCGATCATGGTGTGCGCGAAGTCCTGGCAGACGCCCTGACGGGACAGGATGGCCTCGTCGATGGGCGAATCGACGCGCGTGGATCGGGGCGAGTAATCGAAGTACTCGAAGAGCCGCCGATTCAGCTCGTGCAGAAGCATGAGTGGATCATCGCGGCGTGTGACTTCCATCTTGTTTGCGAGTTCGACGAGGGCCGGGGTTTCGACGGCGAACTGGCTGGGCAGGAGCATCTCCCAGTAGTCGCCGGTGTCGATGAGGCTGTCGAGCGCGGTCCATGCATCGGGAGAGAGTTGCGCGGGGATATAGGGGAGTTGCTGCTGCTCGACTACCGATTCGGCGATGATGACGAGCTGATTGTGCTCGCCGGGGATGTCGAAGTGGTGAACGTTGTTGCCGAGGTGGTCGCGATAGGTGAAGACGCGGCAGCGCGGGCTGACGGAGAGTGTGAAGGAGAGGCAGTGCTGGCTGGAGTCCGAGCGCGGGTTCATGCGCGTCTCCATGATGCTCTCGCTGATAGGCGTGGAGTAGCGGAAGCGGGTGAGATGGCGGATTGAGTAGAAGTTCATAATAGAGCCAGCGGAGCTAGCGGGGCTAGCGGAGTTAGCGGCGTTAGACTGCAAGCGCCGACTGGATGGAATATTGCACGTAGTGGCGGTAGATGAGTTCGTGGATGTGCAGGCACTGCTCTCGAATGGCATGCAGGAAGGCTGCCGGGTCGCCGTGCAGGACTTCGCGGATCGAGGTAAACCCAAGCATCGCGTGGAGGCGGCCGATGGAAGCGGTGAGTTCGTCGGGCGAACGCCTGCCGCCGGAGCGCTGAATTGCGTCAGTCGCTTCATGGGCGCCGTCGATGCAGTAGCGGATAGCATGCGGAAAGTCGCGATTGAGGAGAAGAAACTCGAGGACTCGGTCGGGCGAGAGGTCGGCGGTGTAGACCTGACAGTAGGCCTCAAACGAAGTGCAGCTGCGCAGCAGCCCCACCAGTTCGAGGTAAGAGTATTCGCTGCGTTCGTCTGCCGAAGGCTGAAACAACTGCGGCTGATTGACTTCGAGAAGCGTGGCGGTGGCGTAGGCGCGTTCGAGATAGCGGCCCAGGCGGATGAACTGCCATCCCTGTCCGTGGATCATGGTGGTGTCGGTTGTGCCCTTGAAGAGGTACATGCCGTCTACGATCGAGGCCATCAGTTCGCTGGCATCGGCGCGGAATTGGTCTTGTGCCTGCGGTGAGTTGATGTGGTGAAAGAGGCGGTTCAGCCTCTGCCACTGCTCGGTGGAGATCTCTTCGCGCACCTGGCGGGCGTTTTCTCGCGCGCCATTCACACAGTAGATGACAGAGGCCGGCTCACTGCTGTCAAAGACCATGTTGTAGGCCATATCTTCGAGCGAGCCGTTCCAGACCATGCCTACCTGCTTGCCGAGGCCCGCCACCATGCGGAGCCAGCGCGCTTCGAGTTGGTCAGGGCCGGTATCGAGCATGAGGTTCATGGTTACGTCGAGCTGGCGCACGGTGTTTTCGGCGCGCTCGAGGTAGCGGCTCATCCAGTAGAGGCTGTCGGCGACGCGGGATAGCATCGTCCGGCTCTCACGCCTGCCAAAGGTCGGGTTTAGGAGTCCAGTACCCATGTATCCTTGCTTCCCCCACCCTGCGAAGAGTTGACTACGAGCGAGCCTCTTTCGAGTGCGACGCGGGTAAGCCCTCCGGGGACGATGTTGATCTTGTCGCCATAGAGGATGTAGGGCCTCAGGTCGACGTGGCGTGGCTCGAGCTTGTCGCCGATGAAGCATGGAGCGCGGGAGAAGTCGAGCGTGGGCTGGGCGATGTAGTTGCGCGGGTTGGCTTCGATGGCTCGGGCAAACTCCTCGCGCTGTTTTGCAGTGGAGTGAGGGCCGATCAACATGCCGTAGCCGCCGCTCTCGCCGACTGCCTTGACGACAAGCTTGTCGAGGTTGGCGAGTACGTGCCTGCGTTCTTTGTCTTCGCCGAGCAGGAAGGTCTCGACGTTGTTGAGGATGGGATCTTCGTCGAGGTAGTACTTGATCATGCGCGGAACGTAGGCGTAGATGGCCTTGTCGTCGGCCAGACCGGTACCGAAGGCATTCGAGACGGTGACGTTGCCGGCGCGATAGGCGTTGAAGAGGCCGGCGCATCCGAGCGAGGAGTCGGAGCGGAAGATGAGCGGATCGGAGAAGTCGTCGTCGACGCGGCGGTAGATGACATCGACGCGCTTGAGTCCGTCGGTGGTGCGCATATAGACGATGTTGTCGTGGGTGACGAGGTCGCGGCCTTCGACGAGGTCGATGCCCATCTGGCGCGCGAGGTAGGTGTGCTCAAAGTAGGCGGAGTTGAATACGCCGGGGGTGAGCAGAACGATGTTGGGCTCGGGGCGGCCTTCGGGAGCGAGGGAGCGCAGTGTCGCAAGCAGCAACTGGGGATAGTGCTCGACGGGGCGCACGCCGTAGCTATTGAAGAGCTGCGGAAAGGTGCGCTTCATGACGCGGCGGTTGGTGAGCATGTAGCTGACGCCAGAGGGAACGCGCAGGTTGTCTTCAAGCACGACGAACTCGCCGGTGTTGAGGCGAAGCAGATCGCTGCCGACGACGCCGACGTAGACGTTACGCGGCACCTGGAGGCCCTTCATGGGGCGGCGGTAGTGCTTGCAACTGTAAACCAGATCGCGGGGAATGACGTGGTCGGCGAGGATCTTGGCATCGGAGTAGACGTCGCGCAGAAAGAGATTCAGCGCGGTGATGCGCTGGGTGAGGCCTTTTTCGATGCGCTCCCACTCCTGCGCGGTGACGATGCGCGGCAACAGGTCGTAAGGGAAGATGCGCTCGGTTCCCTCATCGCGGCCGTAGACGGTGAATGTAATGCCCTGGGTGAGGAAGGAGAGGTCGGCGGACTGTTTGCGGCGATGCAGCTCGTCGGCGGGCAGGCCGGCCAGGGTCTCGGCGAGGGCGCGGTACTGGGGCCGCAGTTCTCCGTCGCGGCGGCGCATCTCGTCGAAGGCCTGGTCGAGAGGGTAGTTGCCGAAGAGGGCGTCGAGTTCAGTGGAATGGGCGGCGTTCATGGGTCTCGTCGAGTTCGATGTTGGCGCGTTGAATTCGTGAGGCCGGAGAGTTTTGGGGCAAACTCCGCCCTGTTGTGTTGTTCCGGTTGTAGCACGGGGTCTATAAGGAGGGCGTGAAGAAATGCCGGGGCGCAAAAAGAGCGGCGCAGCCTGATGGCTGCGCCGCTTCTGGTTGAGTACCGGTTTTGCCCCTAAAAATTATTCCAGAGGGACTGGTTGTAAACCTCGTGGTGGAACTGGACCTCGGAAGGCTTGACGAAGGTGCCAAGCTCACGCGGGCAGCGGTTGGCCGAGGCCTGCTTGAGGTCGGCAAAGCGGCCCTGCACGTCTGCGCCGAGGATGTCGGCGATCCACTTGGAGGCCTTGAAGTCTTCGATGGCCTGCTGGATGTTGTCGGGCAGGTAGCGCTCAGCCTGGCGCAGGTTCTTGATCTTCGCGGTGGGGCCGTCGATGCCCGTCTTGAAGATCGAGAACATGGTGAGGTAGGGGTTGGCGTCCGGAGCGACCGAGCGAACCTCAGTACGCATGGAGCGCGCGTTGCCGATGGGAACGCGAACCATGGAGCCGCGATCGGTGGCCGAGGCCTTGATCTGGTTCGGCGCCTCGAAGTGCGGATCGAGGCGGCGGAAGGAGTTGACGCTGGAGTTCAGGATGAGGCAGATGTCGAGCGCGCTGGTGAGAATGCGATCGATGAACTCCCAGCCGAACTTCGACATCATCTCCTGGCCCTTGGGATCCCAGAACATGTTGGTGCCGGCCTTGGCGATCGAAACATTGGTGTGCATACCAGAGCCATTGACGCCGACGACGGGCTTGGGCAGGAAGCTGGCCGTGTAGCCCATGTTGTTGGCGACCTGGCGGCAGAGCAGCTTGTAGAGCTGAATCTGGTCGGCGGCGGCAACCACTTCGCCGTAGCCGTAGTTGATCTCAAACTGGCTGGGCGCGACTTCGGGGTGATCCTTCTCGTTCTGGAAGCCCATGGCGCGCTGCACTTCGGCGGCGGTGTCGATGAACTTGCGGAGGGGATCGAGGGGCAGCACATGATAGTAGCCGCCGGTGTTGATGAACTCGAACTTTCCGGTCTCGTGGAACTTGCGCTCGGCATCGGTGCCGGCGAAGAGGAAGCCCTCGATCTCGTTGGCCGCGTTCAGGGTCCACTTCTTCTCGGCGAAGAGCTTGTCGGAGTAGGCCTTGAGGACGCCGCGCATGTCGCCCTTGTAAGGAGAGCCGTCCTTGTCGATGACGTGGCCGAAGACGAGGACCTTGCCATTACCGAAGACGTCGGAGGGCACCCAGTAGAAGGCGCTCCAGTCGATGCCCAGACGCAGGTCGGATTCCTTCTGCGCGGTAAAGCCGCGGATGGAGGAGCCGTCGAAGGTCAGGTTCTCATACGAACCGATAAGGAACTTCTTGTCGTAGTCGATCAGGTGCAGACGGCCTTCAAGGTCGGTGAACAGTACGGTCACGGCCTTGATGCGCTTCTCGTCGGTGAGGTACTTGATGCGCTTCTCGAGTATCTTGTCGGGAGCAACACGGCTGGAACGTTCGCTTTTAGCTTCGAGGTTGAGCTCTTCCAACTCCTCGTAAGAAAGGGCAAGAAAGTTACGGAAATCCTGACTCATGGCACTCCTTCGCTTGGGCTGCATACACGCCTGCCGGCAACTAGGCGGACAGGCCAGCATGTAGGTTTATGTAGATAGAGTAGCGCGAGAGGGCAGTTGAGGCCAATCGGAAATTGAGTGTGGTCCGGGGAGACTGACAGCGCGCGGAGGATGCGGTAGGCTGGAAGTTCAGGAGAAAATGCACCGATGCTGATGCGATTCAGACCCGCTCCCGCTTGTCTGGGCGTCATGGCCCTGCTGTTGACTGCCTCTGCCGCTTCCGCCCAGAAGCCGCCCATCCGGATTCTGGCCGACCTGAGCGACGCGCCACGCAAGCTCTACCATGCCGAGATCGATCTGCCGGTCACGCCCGGACCGCTTACGCTCACCACTCCCAAGTGGATTCCCGGCCACCACTCTCCGTCTGGTCCAGCCAGCGCCATTACCGGCGTAGTGTTCACGGCAAACGGAAAGACGCTGGACTGGCGCCGCGACGACGTGGACCTATACGAGTTTCACGTTACGGTTCCGCAGGGCGTTACCAACCTGCACGCGCATCTGGACTATATTGTGGGCTCGCGCGTCTCGCAGAAGATGGCGGCGCTCGAGTGGGAGGCACTGCTGATGTATCCGGCCCACACGGCGGTACGCGAGATTCCGATTGAAGCCTCCGTCAAGGTGCCGAACGGTTGGGGCATTGGAGCCGCGCTCGCTCCGGTGGGTGCCGGCACCTATCCGGTGCCTGCCGATGGCGCCACGACGCACTTTGCCGCGACGAACGTCGAGCAGCTCGAAGACTCGCCCATCCTCACGGGCGCATACTTCCACGAGTACGAACTGGCGCCGGAGATCTCGCCGAAACACTACATTGACGTAGTGGCCGATGAGGCAGCCGACGCAAAGCTGCGTCCGGAGTTTCTGGCCGAGCTGAGCAACCTGGTACGCGAGGCCGATGCTCTGTATAGTTCGCATCACTATGCCGTTTATCACTTCCTGCTCACGCTCTCCGATGTGGCGGGAGGCATGGGGCTGGAGCACGGGCAGTCGTCCGACAACGGAGTTGGCCTGAAGAGTTATTCCGATGCGACGCGCCAGATAGCGGACGCCGATCTGCTGCCGCACGAGTTCACGCACTCGTGGAACGGCAAGTACCGGCGGCCCGAGGGACTCTACCAGCCCGACTTTGCCACAGCGCAGCAAGGAGCATTGCTGTGGGTTTACGAGGGGATGACGCAGTACCTGGGCAATGTGCTGGCGGCACGTTCGGGCCTGGAGACGGCTGAGCAGTACCGCGACCAGCTAGCCATGACCGCCGCATCGCTCGATGCCGAAGGCGGACGGCTGTGGCGCTCGACCGAGGATACGGCCGTGGCGGCCAGCATCGTGCGCGGCGGCAACATGGCCTGGGTCAACTGGCGGCGCAGCCAGGACTACTACACCGAGGGCGAGCTGCTGTGGCTCGACGCCGACACGCTGATCCGCAAGCTGACCGGCAACAAGAAGTCGCTCGATGACTTCGAGAAGATCTTCCTCGGCAAGGGTGGAAACACAGGACCGCTGATCGCCACCTACTCCTTCGACGAGGTGGCGGCGGACCTGAACTCCGTTGTCGCGTATGACTGGGCTACGTTCCTGCGCGACCGCGTAGGCAAGGTGAATCCGCGGGCCGATGTGGCGGGGATTGAGCAGGGCGGCTACCGGCTGGTCTACAAAGACGAGCCCAACGCAACGTCACGCGAGATGGCCTCCGGGGCTGGGCGCAGAGGCATCGACTGCTGGTACTCGCTGGGGTTGCGGCTCAGCGCTGAGGGCAATATCTCCGACGTGCGCTGGAACGGAGCTGCTGATAAAGCCAACATGGCGCCAGGCGAGAAGATTCTGGCCGTGAACGGGCGAGTCTTCTCCGCCGATGTGTTGCGCGCTGCCATTCGCGGGGCTAAAGGCAACCCAGAGCCGATTCATCTCATCGTGCAGACAGAGTCCTATGTCTCGACTGTCGACATCGATTATCACGACGGCGAGAAGTTCCCTGCCCTGGAGCGCGTGGAAGGAACGCCGGCGCTGCTGGACGACATTGCGAGGCCGATGATCGCGGTGGCCAAGCCGGCAGTCAAGTAGCCAGGTGCGGGTCCGGAGTTCGTACCGGACCCGCGCTTCCATCGCCGGGCACAGTCTCCAAAAGCTGAGATACACTGAGAGTGGCGCCAGCCAACCTGCGGAGGGATGGGTGAGCGGTTGAAACCGGCGGTCTTGAAAACCGTTGAGCTCGAAAGGGCTCCGGGGGTTCGAATCCCTCTCCCTCCGCCAAGACTACTTCCAAGAACATCCAGGAACGTCCTTTAAATCCAAATAAACCATATAAATACTACACATTACGTCCTTCCACTTCCGAGGACGTCCAGCGGAAGCCATAGATTTTTGACTGTATATTTGGATGTATCCTGCCGATGGAATGGATGTATATTCCCAGTAGGAGGGTTTAGCACTGTGAAGCTAACCGATACAGGACTCAAAAAAGCCAAATCAAGAGACGAAGCCTACAGCATGAGTGATGGAGGAGGCCTCTACCTCTGGATTTCGCCGTCGGGCGGGAAACTTTGGCGCTGGGCCTATCGGTTTGAGAACAAAAGAAAGCTCATGGCGCTTGGGAAGTATCCTGACGTTTCCCTGGCCCAAGCACGAGAGCAACACAGCGAGGCTCGCAAACTCCTTGCAACGGGTATTGACCCGATGGCGCAGCGGAAGTCAGAAAAGACCGCTGAGAAAGCAGCCATCGAGAATTCTTTTCAAAGTGTTGTCACACTGTGGCTGGAACATTGGCAAGACGGGAAGAGTCCACGGCACGTGGACTATGTAAAGCGGCGTATTGACGGCGACATTCTGCCGTGTTTGGGAGCACGGCCGATAGCAGAAATTGAGGCGCCAGAGTTGGTGGCCATGACGAAGGCTATTCAGGATCGCGGAGCACGCGATATTGCAAAGCGCGCACTGGAAACCGTTGGGCAGGTCTTTCGCTACAGCATTGCCCACGGCTATTCGCGTCGCAATCCCGCCGCTGAGATCCGCCCCAGCGACATTTTGAAATCCGCGCGAAAGATCAACTACGCTCGAATTGACGCCAGGGAATTGCCCAAGTTGCTTAGATGTATCGAGGTTTATCAGGGAACGCACATCACTCGGCTGGCGATGAAGCTTCTGGCCCTGACATTTGTACGTACCAGCGAATTGATCGGGGCCAAGTGGACGGAGTTCGACATCGAAAACGCGCGGTGGGATATTCCTGCCGAGCGGATGAAGATGCGATCCCTGCACATTGTTCCACTGGCAAAGCAGTCATTAGAGGCCTTGGATTTGCTGCACGGCCTCACGGGCCACAGTGAATGGCTTTTTCCTGGAGATCGGTCAACGATCAAGCCGATCAGCAATAACACCATCCTTAAGGCTTTGGAAAGAATGGGATACAAGGGAATTATGACCGGCCACGGCTTCCGAGGTTTAGCTTCAACGATCCTGCATGAGCAGGGCTATAACCATGAACACATCGAACTGCAGCTAGCCCATGCTCCTCGAAACGCCGTTAGCGCAGCATATAACCATGCCCTTTATCTAAAACCTCGGACCCAAATGATGCAAGATTGGGCGGACTACCTTGAACAAACCCAACGCAGGGGGGAAGTAGTTGCCATGCACCAGAAGACGGCATGAATCTTCTTTAATCTCCCCACATTTCTTCCGCGAGCGGGTCTCGCCAGAGGCCCACTCGCGGTCGGCCATTAGCCAGCTTTGGCCAGTTGTTCTGGATTTTCATCAAATAGCGCTCCAAGAATGGCTCCCGACGCTTTCTGGATGGCGGTAAGCGATTCAGTAAGCCGCTCAGCATTGCCATTGTAGAGGCTAATGTAGTCGGCGCTGGCGCTTCCTGTGTTCAGTCCCACGGCACGGGCGACTATGAAGGCAACAGCTTCGGCTTCAGTTTCGCGAGTTGCTTTGGTGGTGTTGGTACGGCGTTCAGCGTGGTGCAAGATCTCGTGCGCCAGTTCGTGTACGAGAGTTGTAAACTCCTCGGCTTTGGACTGCCCCGGCAGCAATATGATCTTCCCGCCGCAACTGCTCCCTTGCGCAGGCGCTATACGCTCATCGAACTCTAGCTCAATGCCTTGCCGGACCACAAAATCTACAAGTTGGTCATGGAAACCGCCCACTTCGCCGGTAACCACTGCTGGTTTAGGTAGTTCGACTCCATCTGTTTGGGCAATATCAAACACGTACACGGTCCGGAATCCCAGTACACGGGGCGCGGCCCTTTCGTCTTGTTCCTCATCTCGTGCATTACGTTGGCGCTTGCTGGCAATCATTGGGGCCTGAATGGGAATTCCCTTTTGCCCCTTCATAACGTGTCGCCCCAGCTCAATCCAAGTGTGGAAGCCTGCAACATGCGTTGCATCAGGGCGGTGTTGAGCGATAGATAAAATATTCCCAAATGAGTATCGATGGAAACGCGCCATCGCTGTAAGGTACGCGGTAAGCGTGTCGCTTTTACCTTGCTCTAGCTGTTCGATCAAATTCTTTACGTTTGCGGTGATGATTTCTTCTGTGGTTTGCCGCTGTGGCTGAGTGGTTTTGCTGTTCATTGGGGTTCCTCCGTAGTATTTGCTCGGTATTTGAAAACCAAATACCGAACGCCTCCTGGCGAAGGCGGGGGGTAGCAACTGCAAGGGGAGGGGGATCTCCCATCCTTGAAACGAAGCGCAGCGAGAGTGGAAAGGACGGAGCACAGCGACGGGCTGCACAAGCAAAGCGCGGAAGCCTGGGGAAACCCCTTGCGGGCGCGAGGGGGCAGAGCGCCCCTTAGCTGCTTTTGACTTTGTACTTTTCCGTAATGGAACCAATCGGAAATTCTTTGTCTAGGTTGTTGTAGTTAAAGAAGTTCTTGGCCAAGCTCTAAATGTTCTGCGTTAGTATCGTGCCGCTCCATCTCGTTTTGCGGTGTAGCGGACTGCTCCAGCCCTTGCCCAACAGCAGTGGCACACTGCTGCGAGACTTCGTGTCCTAGCGACTCGGCTAGCTTGCTACTTTCATCAGTGAAAATCTGCGCATCGAACTTGCCACGAGAGACGGAGACGTAAGCGAAGCGGCTATTGAGCAGATCCTTCGCCGGTAGCTTCGTATCAGCTAAGATGAGAACCCTGTCGGCGGTTTGGCCCTGGCTAGAATGTGATGTGAGAGCGTAGCCGTGATCTAGGTGTGGATACTGGCGCGGGTCGATCTGTATGTTCCGTCCACTATCCACCTTCAAGTTGAGTTGCCCATCTTCACCAAAGGCTTCAATCGTGGCTAGCTCGTGGTTTGCGACATGCAAGTCGTTCGCGGGCTGCGTAAATTGGATACGGTCACCTACCGAGAAATCCTTATTCTGCTCACGGTAGATCGAAACACCTTGATGGCGACTTGGGTCGTAGGTAAGCTCTGTACCGTCGGCTCGTTCGACCAATAGGCGATTATTATCAACGTCAATTTCAATTACTCGTACATATTCACCGCGCTTGAGGCCGGTCACCTTCGACGAGCGAGCATAGCGAAGTATGTCATTTTCTTCATAACGCTCAGCTACCGCGCGCTCCGCGCCGGTTAGATTCTGGCGCGGCACAAGAGTTTTGACTGAGTGTTCTTCGTCGGCCACCAGGCCGCCTGCCTGCAGTTCGAGATGTATTCGCTCGTTTAGCTGTGTCCGTGTGATGTTGTCAGGCGCGACGACCAGTGTACTCTTAGGCAATTTAGCGTATTCCATGGAGACGGCGGCAATGCACTCTTGATGGTGTTTGATCTCGTGGATGCGGCCCTGCCCCTCTAATGCTAAAACCGCAGCACGAACTTCTCCTTTTGCAAGAAGTTCGACAGCTGCTTTTAAGTCGGGATCTTTCTGGCGAACGATTTCGTCAAGTGTGACAGTCTTCATTCCGGCTATCTGAAGCATTTCAAAGGGCGCTCCAGCATCTACACTCTGATGCTGGCGGCGGTCACCAACTACCAATACAGTATCGCTAGGGCACAAGCGATTAAAGAATTGCTGCATTTGCTTAGCCGACGCAAGAGAGCTTTCGTCCATTACAAACAGTCGCTTTTCGCCTGTGTCCGGCTGCTGCCCACGCGCTAAATGCATCTGTAATGTAGTCGTCTCAATCCCGGCTTCAGCCAGTTTTTGGGCTGCACGGGATGTGGGTGCAAGACCCGCGACCTTATACCCATCTGCTTCCGCACCTTCGCGGATAACAGCCAACGTTGTCGTCTTGCCTGTTCCAGCAAGCCCGTCTATGCCGACGATTTTTTCTCTTGAAAGAAAGATCTCATCCACGGCATGGCGTTGCGAAGCATTCAATTCCGGGTGGCGATCCTCTGTCGCAATCCGAATTTTTGGCGATACCAGCATTTGGTCGACCAATTCGCGCTTATTGCCCATCTGCACGTGGCCAATGATCTCCTGCTCGCGGCGGATAATCGCGGCCGTCGTATATTGCCCTGCTTTGTCGGATTTCACATGACAGAATTCACCCGCTTGGACCCGGCGCTCGAACTCGCTATAAATATCTAAGGCTTTTGCGTTTCCTAGCGCTCGATTGAAAGCGGCAGTGAGTATGTCGCGGCGATTTGCAACGGCTGTTCGTTCGAAAATATGGTCGCGTGCGAAGGTGATTGCTTGCTGATCAGCCAGCGACTTCTCATTCGCATTTTGGCGTCCGAGCGCAAGTGCGCGCGCGACAACAATATCGGCCTGATTTCCATACTGATCCGCCAAATCGCGGTGCTTCTGCAAAACTTCATCGCGCGATAAGATTTCCTTTCGGTCGCGCGTTCGGTAAGCTGCGGCTTGTGCGGCTGCCGCACCCTCCATTCCGGTCTCTCGCAGTTCGGCTTTAATCTGTTCTCGGCGTGGACTTGAAGCCGCCATATACTCTTGTGAAATGCCAACGATTTCCGGTTGACCATATTCGCCCTTGGTCAGCTCATATCCGAGGTCTTTCAGTTGACTCGCCAATGTGCAGCGATATACGCCTGTAGCGTAGCGCTGCGAATCGAAAAGCTCTTTCGGCTGAAGCGCACGGCATTCACCGTTTTCCCGTTCTGAAATGTTGAAAATCACGGCATGGGAGTGAAGCTGGGGTGCGGCGTAACCGTCTACAGGACGAGCTGTGTCATGTTCAAAGACCGCTGCCGCGAATTTCCCCGTCCTTTCTGGAGCCTTAACGTTACCGATGCGTGCTTCCGAAAATTCTTCTAAGGCCGACAGGGCTGCAGAGACCGAATCTCGGTGTGCAATTCGGATTCGCTCGTCGCCGCCAACAAGCGCAGCTATGGATACCGATTTGGGGGCTGAAAACACAGCATCCCATCCAGCCCGGTGTTCAACAGAAGTGATGGTCTTTCCAGAGTTGTTCTCGTACGTTCTCGAAGTCTGATGCCGGACAAGTTGCTGGCCATCCTTTGGGTGTATGCCCTCGCTTAGACGAGCAAAAGATTCAGCATCGACCGGTCCCTCCAAGCCCCATTTCTGCGCAAGTTTGCCTTGCCACTGGCTGTATCCCTCTTGGTCACGGCTCCAGTAGTTCTGTTCTTTTGCTGCAAACTCGCGGTTGTGGTAGTCCCTTGCTTGTGATGCACTGATCGATCTGGAGATGGTCAACATATTGTTGTCCTTGTCTAATCTGCCCATGGCCGCCATTTACTAAGCGTTACTGACTAGCCCACCGGCATCGTGTCATATATGGATGATCTCGCCGCAAATTCTCATTGCGGCGAGTTCATGCTTATTTAAAGAACTGCAACTGCTCCAAATTTGTTTCTGCCGCTGCAGATGGCTCAGCCTGCTGCAAAACGACCGGGACAGATAGCGATTGCTTGGGAAGTTTGCGTTCGATGTAGGGATTGGCTATGACCGGAATCTCACGATATGGAAAGTTAATAGGAACAACGTGGCCTTCATGTTGCAAGTAGCCGTGCCGATCAGGCAGACACATGAGTTCCGACGGAAGAACCAGCTTTTCGATAGATTTGTGAATAGATTCTGAGCGAGTTCGGCGCTCGCCGTAGGTCCAAGTCTCTGATATTCTCTCGACTTCAACTTCCCCTAAATTTTTTGATGCCCACTCGGCAGATTTGGAATCTCCCGCGCGAAGGTAGATTTTTGTCTTCGGCATGCCCACGATGGTATGAGCATCGCTGCCCAAGCGAGAAGTCAGTTGTTCTACGTCCTGACAGCCTAAAACAAACCGCAAATTGAAACGACGCGCCTGAGTCAAACCTGTATGAAGCATCGGCAGGTAATTTAAATATGAAAGTTCATCGAGAATGCACCAGACTGGAATCCGATCATCAGGCAGGCGGCTCAGCAGGCGCAATATGCACAGATCGATCCAAGTGCTAATGAGTGGTCGAATCGCATCATGCATTTCAGCACGCGAAGTAAGGAACACCCAACCCGTGGGATTGTCGGCCCACTGGCGTGAATTCCAGTTTGGCTTACCCAGTGCATTGGCTTCATCTGAGTTCAGGAGTAGTGAAAAGCTGTTTGCGCCTTTGGAGAGTGCGCCCAATATGCCAGCGCGTTGCCCGGGGGCCTCGCTCAGTATCTGAGCCTGTGGCGTGCCAGCCAGTCGCCGTGAAATTTCGCATGGATTTGAAAGCCACTGCGTGAGTTCTTCTGGTGTTGGATTGTACGTCAGCAGTCGTGCTAAGACCTGCTTAGCCCCGTCACTGAAAAAATCTTGGCTTGTAGAAGATGCAGCTGGAGTAGTGGGAAAAAATGCCCCGGCAACAACTAGCCCCTCGGCCATATTCCGCACTTCATCGCCTGGATGCCAGTACGCGCTTCGTGCGTCGAGGGGGTTGAGGATTACATCTCCACGAGCAGGAGTATAGAAGTGGCTGGTATAACGTCCATCCGGATCAAACACAATTGCGCTTTGACCACGGTCTTGAATCTGCCAGAGTGCATCCTCAATCAATACTGTCTTCCCTGAACCCGATGCGCCAACGGCAAGAAAATGATTCGCCTCGGCCTTCTTGGGGACGCGGATTAATGGAGAAGCCATCGGCAAGATGCTGAAATCAGCTTCGTTAATCCAGCCAATTCCATCAGTATGAAAGCTGCGATTGAATTCAAATGTGTTGAGCAACTGTGTGCCCCGCACCCGCCGCCCATCACGCCGCATATCCGCACGTCGTTTGTCGGCCGGAACGGCGAAATATAAGCCTAGTATCAGCAAGATGCCCGCCGCAAATGTCCCCATCCGAGCTGGCCACTGCAGTAGATCCAAGATGCCATCGCCATGGTAAATGTGCTGCTGCAGCCAGGCATGCATTTGGCTGTTATCAGATGTGATCGTGTTGGTGATGACGCGCAAATGCTGGTAGTGCGGCCATTTTTCTGTGTAGTGGAGATCGAGATGATTATTCTTCCCAAGTGCAACGGTCGCATCATCCTCAGTAAGACGCGACAAAATCAAATCAGGTTGCCGGTCATCGATTAGATCTAGTACTTGATACTGGCCGTTGCCATTGCCGTGAATATGGCGGGATTGGGCAAAAATGCTGCCGACGTAAGCGCGGAGATACCATTGCTGCAACCCGCTGTTGTCCGTATAGAGGTGGTACATCCCGACCGCGATCCCAGCGCTTAAGGCCACCATTACGGCAAGAATTGTCCACCAATGTTCAGATCCAGGTAATGACCCCTTAGTAGATCGTCCCCATTCAAAATGTTTAGTCATATTTCGCTCCTTCCGCGCTGTCGGGATATTCACCCCGCGAATAGTTCTCCTGATCAGCGCGGTTGATCAGGTACTGCATTTGCTCTTTGGTTAGTTGTTCGCCGGTGATGATGGCGAAGATGATGTTCAAAATGATTGAACGCAGAGCCTTGAATTCGCCCTGCAGTATTTGAGTTTGTTCGTTAAGTTGTTTTCCACTAAGTGCTGTAATTATGATTTGGCGCGAATGTTCAGATACCGACAGTCCGCGATCATGTGCACCTGCAGAGAGGATCGCGTACTGTGAGCCAGACAGTTTAGTACTTACAGATTTAGATAAAGTAATCGTCATAATGATACTTTAACTAGTATCCGACTTATCCCCAATAGCACGAGAACAAATAATACAACCCAGTAGACTTTTCACGTAAAACGAATCCGTGAAGGACTTTGCCGCATCCTGTACAGCTACCCATTGGGGGTGACGTGTCCTATCTATTACAGCTGGGTAGCAGCTACCGTGAATAGCTTTAATGCATAAGGATAAGCTCGGGGTTATGTTGGCATTAAGGCTTACCCAATGGGAATATTCCCCCATAAAGGCTACCCAATTGATTCGATTCGGGTTGTAAGATAAGCTTTGAGTCGCGATTGCCTTGACGAACATCCGAGGCCTTTTGCGGATTTCACGGTGGTGAAGCGTGTTGAAGCTCGAAGATATCAAGAAGCATTCTGCAATTTCTGGGATTGACGCCAATCGGCCTGTCCGTGTGGTTGCAACGGAGCTTGTAGGGGACAATGCTCTCACTGTTTACTACAAAACCATCGAGGGTGCAGTTTTAGAACGGATGCTTTTCCGGGCGGACGAGCCAAATCTGTTCTTGGCAGAAGCTGGTCGTCCTTGGGCTTTTGATGCAGCCGGGGAAGATTTTAAGCTCGCGGCAGAGGCCTTTCGTATTCATCTGGCGCATCTTTTCGATCCCATGATGGCTGTTCACACCTCAAACGTCGAGCCGCTTCCTCACCAAATTACGGCGGTATATGAGGCAATGCTGCCCAAACAGCCTTTGCGCTTTGTACTTGCCGATGACCCTGGCGCTGGCAAGACGATCATGGCTGGGCTTTACATTCGCGAACTGATCATGCGAGCTGATGCTGTCCGCATCCTCATTGTTGCTCCCGGCAGTCTGGTGAATCAGTGGCAGGACGAACTTTTCGAAAAGTTTGGCTTGAGCTTCACCATCTTTTCGAGAGATCAGGTCGAGCAGTCCCTCTCAGGCAATCCATTCGACGAAACGGATTGCCTGATCGCCAGAATTGACCAGCTTTCCCGTAGTGAAGACCTGCAGGAGAGCCTCAAGTCGTCTCGATGGGATCTGATCGTCGTTGATGAAGCCCATAAGCTTTCCGCGAACTACTACGGTAACGAAGTCAAAAAAACAAAGCGGTTCTTGCTTGGAGAACTTCTCGGCAGCATTACCCGTCACTTCTTGCTGATGACGGCCACGCCGCATAACGGAAAAGAGGCCGACTTTCAGCTTTTCCTGTCCCTTTTGGACTCGGATCGCTTTTATGGCAAGTTTCGCGACGGCGCGCACAAAACAGACGTCTCTGACCTTATGCGCCGCATGGTCAAGGAAGAGATGCTGCGCTTTGACGGAACGCGGCTCTTTCCCGAACGCCGTGCCTATACTGCGTCCTATAAACTGTCGGCCGCCGAAGATGCGCTTTACGAATCGGTGACGAGATACGTCACCGATGAGATGGATAGGGCTGATCGTCTCCAGGATGGCAATCGAAAGGGTACAGTTGGTTTTGCTCTGGCCGCTCTCCAGCGGCGACTGGCGTCAAGCCCTGAAGCTATCTACCAGTCACTTCGCCGTCGTCATGGCAAAATGAAGCGCCGTCTTGAGGAAGAACGGCTTCGTTCTCGTGGTCGTCTGGAGTCGCTTCCCATTGAACAAAACGCGGATGACCTGTGGGATCTTTCAGAGCAGATGTTGCCTGAAGAATTCGACACCTTCGAGGAAGCGGTTGTCGATCAGGCTACTGCGGCACAGACCATTCAGGAACTCGAAGCCGAGATTTTGCTATTGGCGGGCCTGGAACAGCAAGCCTTCCAACTACGCAACTCCAATCAAGATCGGAAGTGGGATGAGCTGTCCACGCTCCTTCAGGACAACCCGGTCATGCGGGATGCTGAAGGCAACCAACGCAAGCTCATTATTTTTACTGAGCATCGCGATACGCTGCATTACCTGGACCGGAAGATCAAAAGCCTTATTGGTCGCGAAGATGCCGTCGTTCAGATTCATGGTGGTGTTCACCGCGATGAGCGCCGCAAGGTTCAGGAGCTTTTCCGTTTTGATCCGGTCGTGCGCGTTCTGGTGGCCACTGATGCCGCCGGTGAAGGTGTCAACCTCCAGAATGCCAACCTGATGGTCAACTACGATCTTCCCTGGAACCCTAACCGAATCGAGCAGCGCTTCGGCCGCATTCATCGTATTGGGCAGACCGAGGTTTGCCACCTCTGGAACATGCTTGCCAACGAAACACGCGAGGGGGATGTCTTCGCCCGGCTCTTTCAAAAGCTGGAGGTCGAGCGTGTCGCTCTCGGTGGCAGAGTCTTCGACATTCTTGGTGAAATCTTTGAGGAAAGAAGCCTCAAGGATTTGCTGATTGAAGCCATCCGCTATGGCGATGACCCAAAACGCCGTGAGGAATTGCGCACCAGAGTTGAAGGCGCGCTTGATACAGCGCACATTGAAGAGATCCTCTCGCGCAATGCACTCGATGAACAAGTCATGGATATGCAGCGCCTGTTTTCCGTCAAAGAGGAGATGGAAAAGGCGGAAGCGCGCAAGCTGCAGCCGTATTTCATCCGCGCCTATTTCTCGCAAGCTTTCCAGCATTTGGGTGGCGAGTTGCGCCCACGAGAAGAGGGACGCTATGAGATCACCCACGTTCCGGCCATCATCCGGGAGCGTGACCGTCAGATTGCTGGTCGCGACCGCCGCAATCTGAATCCAGTCACTCTCCGCTATGAGCGTGTTTGCTTTGAAAAGAAGTTTGTCCGCATGGAAGACCGGGCCGGTGCGCCGATGGCCAGCTTGCTGCACCCGGCCCATCCGCTCATGCAAGCCGTAACGGATCTCATCCTGGAACAGTGCCGCAACAAGCTCAAGCAAGGCACGGTCTTTATCGATCCCACAGACCCCGGATCGGATGCCGCGACTGACCCGCGCGTGATGTTTCTGGTCGATCATTCCATCCGGCAGGGTGGCGACTCGGCCAAAACTATCTCCCGGCTTGTCCAATTCATCGACATTCATGCTGACGGCCAGGCTGAAAATGCCGGATGGGCGCCTCACCTCGATCTTCAGCCAGCCTCAGAAGACGATCTCAAGCTCATTCCCGATATTCTGCAAGCTGGCTGGATCACCCAGGATCTTGAACTGCTGGCCATCCAGCAGGCATCGGCTACGCTCGTCCCAGAACACCTTCGTAGTGTGAAGGAAAGAGCGGAGCGGTATGCGGATCGCGTCCTTGCCGCTGTTCAAGACCGGCTTGTCCGAGAAATCAACCACTGGCAAAACCGCCGGATGCGCATTCAGGATGATATTGCCGCCGGTAAAGTGCCGCGCATGACGCTGGGCAACATCGACCGCATCCTGGACGATCTGACCAATCGGCTACGCAGCCGCCAGCTTGAGCTTACCGCCATGAAGAATGTCAGCTCGGCTACGCCCGTGGTCCTTGGCGGCGCGCTGGTCATTCCCGCCGGTCTCCTGGCCCGTCGCCGTGGAGAAGCTGTTGAATCTAATACTTGGAGCGCCGATTCCGCTGCCCGTAAGCGAATCGAACAGCTTGCCATGCAGGCGGTTTTTGCGGCCGAGCAGGCGCTCGGCCACCACGTTTTGGACGTTTCCGCCCAAAAATGCGGTTGGGACATTACCAGCCAGCCGCCGGCAATTCCCGGCTGTCCGCTCCCGCCGCCCCGGCACATTGAAGTCAAAGGGCGCTTGCACGGAAGCGATACCATTACAGTGACGCGCAATGAAATTCTGTACGGCTTGAACCAGCAGGAAAAGTTCCTGCTGGCCATCGTGCTGGTCCATGGAGACCAGATCGATGGGCCGCACTACATTCGGCGTCCGTTTACGCTTGAGCCTGACTGGGCCACGACCAGCGTCAACCTCAATCTTCAATCTCTGCTCTCACGCGCAGAGCCAATCATTTCGAGATAATCTCCCATGGCCGAAGGCAAGACCGTAGCAGTCAAATCCCCGCGCAAGCTGATTGAAGTCGCTTTGCCGCTGGATAAGATCAACGCAGCATCAGCGCGTGAAAAGTCAATACGTCACGGTCATCCAAGCGCACTGCATCTTTGGTGGGCGCGTCGTCCCCTTGCGGCAGCTCGCGCGGTGCTGTTTGCGCAACTGGTCAACGATCCCGGTTATGAACGCCATCTCAATCGCGGCGTGAACAAGGTGGAAGCCGCGAAGGAGCGCGAACGTCTCTTCAAGATCATTGAAGATCTGGTGGTGTGGGAAAACACCAACAAAGAGAGCGTTTTGGCCGCCGCGCGTGCAGAAATTTGGAAGTCCTGGCGCGAAACTTGCGAACTCAATCGGAATCATCCTGACGCCGCGACGCTTTTTAATCCGGAAAAGCTGCCTGCCTTCCACGATCCCTTTGCCGGTGGTGGGGCTATTCCGCTCGAAGCACAACGGCTCGGCCTTGAAAGCTATGCCTCTGACTTGAACCCTGTTGCCGTCACAATCAATAAGGCAATGATCGAGATTCCACCGCGCTTTGCGTGCCGTACACCTGTCGGCCCTATGCCATCCTGTGAACCAAATCCATTCCTTACTAGAACAGATTGGCCAGGGGCAAGTGGTCTAGCAGAAGACGTCCGACGCTTTGGAGCATGGATGCGTGCTGAAGCCGAAAGACGAATTGGCAATCTATATCCAAAGCTAACTATTACAGAGGAAATGGCCGTTGATCGCCAAGATTTACAAGATTTAGTCGGCAAATCCCTTACTGTTATTGCTTGGCTCTGGGCGCGCACTGTTAAGTCGCCTAATCCGGCATTTTCCCACATTGATGTGCCGCTTGTTTCCAGCTTCGTTCTGTCCTCTAAGGCAGATAAGGAAGCCTATGTCCGGCCTATTGTTGGCGTAGATGAATATCGCTTTACCGTTAAGATTGGAAAAGCACCTTCTAGCGCTGAGATCGGAACAAAATCTAAAGGTCGTGGAGCAAATTTTCGCTGCATTCTGTCTGACACTCCAATTACGAGTGAGTACATCATGGCGGAAGGAAAGGCTGGCCGAATTGGATCACGGCTAATTGCGATAGTCGCTGAAGGCGCACACGGGCGATGCTTCTGTCCTCCTACTACCGAACAAGAGCTTGTAGCCCAAACAGCTATCCCTGAATGGACTCCGCAAACCGAATTTTTCCAGAAGGCCCTTGGATTTCGACTCGGAAATTATGGCTTTTCGAAGTGGAGTGACCTTTTCTCTGCAAGGCAGCTTGTAGCTTTGGATACTCTAAGTGCTCTCTGCAAGGATGTTCAACGTTTATGCCTGGAAGCCTCATGCGAACATCTGATGAGTGATGATCGTACGCTTGAACAGGGTGGAGCTGGTGCTAGAGCTTATTCGCAAGCTGTTGGCCTTTACATGGGTCTTTTGGTCGATCAAGTTGCTAATCATGCATCCAACATTTGTAGTTGGAATCACCCCAACACACAGATGCGTAGCGTATTTTCTCGCCATGCGTTATCCATGACATGGGATTACGCAGAAGCCAACGTCTTTTCGGATTCATCTGGAAGCTACAACAATCTAATCGAGAGACAAGTTCGTGCATTTGAGACTTTGGGAGTAGGCTTAGGCGGAGTTGCTTCACAAGCGAACGCTTCAAACCAGACAATCTCAGCCAACAAAGTGATTTCTACTGATCCTCCCTACTACGACAACATAGGTTACGCGGATCTTTCCGACTTTTTTTATGTCTGGCTTCGGCATTCAATTAGGGATACCCTCCCTATGCTTTTTTCTACGGTTTCTGTTCCGAAAGCTGAAGAGCTGGTTGCTACGCCCGCACGACATGGAGGAAAGAAAGAAGCAGAAGATTTCTTTCTAGATGGAATGGAAAAGACGCTGGCAGGATTATCTGACATGGGGCATCCAGCATTTCCCGTAACTCTTTACTATGCATTCAAGCAAGCAGACACAGCAAAAAACGAGGAAGTGTCAAGTACTGGCTGGCAAACGTTTATTGGTGCGATCATTCACTCAGGATTTGCTATAACGGGCACTTGGCCCATCAGCACGGAAGGCGTAGGACGAATGAGAGCAACAGATAGCAATGCTCTGGCTTCCTCAATTGTTCTAGTTTGCCGAAAGCGCGACGCTGATGCTCCAACGATTTCCCGTCGAGAGTTCCTCCGTGAGCTTCACGCTGTACTTCCCGACGCACTCATTGACATGACCCGTGGGGGAGTCAATTCTCCGGTCGCGCCTGTTGACCTTTCGCAGTCCATCATTGGCCCTGGTATGGGCATCTTCTCCAAATACAAGGCTGTTCTCGAAGCCGATGGAACACCGATGTCGGTTCGTACTGCTTTGCAACTCATCAATCGGTTTCTTGCCGACGACGAATTCGATTCGGAAACACAATTCTGTCTGCAATGGTTTGAAACCAACTATTGGAAGGCCGGTCTCTATGGTTCTGCCGATGTAGCGGCCCGCGCAAAAGGAACAAGCGTTGATGCTCTTTTCCGGGCCGGTGTGCTGGACTCCGGCGGCGGCGAAGTGCAGTTGCTCCGTTGGAGCCAACTGCCGACCGACTGGCACCCGGATCGCAACAACCAAACGCCGGTGTGGGAGGGGCTGCACTACCTGATTCACAGCCTGAACACGCACGGCGAGCAGGCCGCCGGTGCTTTGCTAGCGCGAATGCCCGCCATCAGCGGCCCGATTCGTACGCTGGCTTACCGCCTTTATACCCTTTGCGAACGCAAAGGGCTGGCAGAAGATGCACGTCCGTACAATGAATTGATTGGGGCCTGGGCGGCTATTGAACTCGCCGCCGACGCAATCGGTCCTATCGAAACTCAGGCTGATCTGTTTTAAGGGGAGAAAGTCGAATGAAGCCTTGGCGTGAGATTGCTATTCCGCACGAAGACGTTCTGAAAGGCACTTTTCAGCAGTCAGAGTTTGCCGCCGATCTGGCCAAAGTACACGAAGGCACAGCCCCTGATGGGTATCGCGACCCTGTACTCTTTTTCGAGCGGACATTCATCACCGAAGGCATGAAGCTTCTGCTCGATTCGGTCATCCGCCGCCTGACTGGCGGCGGCGGTGATCCGGTTGTGCAACTCCAGACTGCCTTCGGCGGCGGCAAGACGCACACGATGTTGGCCGTCTACCACTTGGCCAACCGTACCGTGCCCTCCAGCCGACTGTCAGGCATCTCTCCGATTTTGGATGCTGCCGGAGTCACCGACTTGCCCAAGGCCAAGATCGTGGTTCTGGACGGAACGCGCTTTTCTCCCAGCCAGCCCAAAGATCATGACGGCCAACAGGTCAGAACCCTGTGGGGCGAGATGGCTTGGCAGTTGGGCGGCGCAGACTCATTTGCGCAGATCGCCGAGAGCGACGCCAACGGCACCGCACCAGATGCAACCTTTATTGAAAAGCTTTTGGAGCCGCATCAGCCTGTTGTGATGTTGATGGACGAATTGGTCGCCTACCTGCGTCAATTCGAAGATGGGCGCAGCTACTCCGGCGGCACCTTCGAATCGAACCTGACCTTTATTCAGAACCTGACCCAGGCCTTCAAAGCTGTGCCAAGAGCCATTCTGCTGGTCTCATTACCGGCCTCGAAGCTCTCAGAAGCCGGAAGTGCGCGCGGCCAGCGCGCAATGGACAAGCTGGAAGGCGCTCTCTCATTGACCAGCCTGGAGAAAACGGTTGGCCGCGTCCACGCTCTATGGAAGCCTGTAGGAACTGAAGAAGCATTCGAGATTGTCCGCCGCCGTCTGTTTGCCCGGATCGAAGATCCAGGGCAAGCCGCAGAGACCTGCCGCGCTTTTGCCGATGCCTATGCTGACAACCGCGCCGATCTTCCCAAGGAAACGCAAGAGGCCCGCTATTTTGAGCGTATGGTGCGCGCCTATCCCATCCACCCGGAAGTCTTTGACCGGCTCTATGAGGATTGGTCCTCGCTGGACAACTTCCAGCGAACACGTGGCGTGCTGAAGTTGATGGCCAAGGTGATCCACCGTCTTTGGAAGGACGGCAATAACGATCCTTTCATCATGCCCGGCAGTCTGCCGCTTTACGATGCTGAAAGCCGCAATGAGATGATCTACTACCTTCCCCAAGGCTGGGACCCAGTCGTTGAAGGGGACATTGACGGCGAACGGTCTGAGACCGTGGAGATCGAAAACTACGACACGCGCTTTGGCAGTGTGCAAGCCTGCCGCCGCCTTGCAAGGACGATCTTCTTGGGGAGTGCTCCCACCACAGCCGATCAAACTGTGCGCGGCATTGACGTTGACCGTGCTCTGTTGGGCGTTCTTCAGCCAGGGCAGCAAATCAGCATCTATAAGGATGCCGTTCGCCGCTTGTCAGACAGGCTGCATTACTTGAACGTAGCCAACAATCGCTTCTGGTTTGATGTTCGGCCCAATTTGCGGCGAGAGATGGAAGACCGCAAACGGCGGTTCCAATCGAGCGGTCATACTCTGCCGGAAATCCAATCACGTCTGAGCACGTTGCTGCAGGGGACACCATTGGCCGGTATTCACGTCTTTACCAGCAGCGCCGATGTTCCTGACGACTGGAGAATGCATCTGGTGGTTCTGCCCCCAGTCGCTCCGTTCAGTCGCGCGCCCAATCCGGCAGCTACAGCCGCTGCTCTGGAAATCCTCAATAATCGTGGCGATCAGCCGCGATTGAAACGCAATCGGCTCCTCTTTCTTGCGGCTGATGCGGAAACCACCGAGCGCCTGGATGACTTGGTTTGCACCTTCAAAGCTTGGGCATCCATTGTGAAGGACTTCGATGATGGAGTTCTTAACCTTGACGCGGTACAGAGCAAACAGGCCAGGAACAGTTGCACGAGTGCTGCTGAAGCCGTGAACAGAACCGTGCGCGAGACCTACAAGTGGTTGCTTGCCCCAACAGAAGAAGCAGAGGGTAAAGGGATTACCGCCATGCGCTGGGAACACTTCGTACTCAACACGGGCGCTAGTTCATTCGTCAAGGAAATTGAGCGCGTGATGACGGAGCACGAGTTGGTGATCGAACGCTGGGCACCAGTCCATTTGGATTCGCTGCTAAAAGCCTGGTATTGGAAGGACGGCGCTAAGGACGTTTCCGCTCAAGATGTTTGGCAGAAGAGCTGTATGTATTTGTATATGCCACGACTCAAAGACAGTTTTGTCTTTGCGTCGACCGTGAGCGAAGGTACTGACAATCGTGACTTCTTTGGCCTCGCGCAAGGCAAGCGCGAGGACAAGTACCTTGGTTTTACTTTTGGCCAGCCCGCTATGGTGCACTTGGAGTCGAATCTTCTAATCGAGCCAACGGCTGCCGCTGAATATGAAGCGGCTGCACGGGCGGCAGAAGAGGCTTCCCGAAAGATTGAACAGCCCGACAAGCAAAACGCAACTGTATTGCCAACAGCGGGTTCGCCGCGTCCAACAGTACCGGCTTCCAAAAGCGTTAATCGGCTGTTTTACGGTGCTGTAGATCTAGATCCGCTCATGGCCAAAAAGCAATTTGCGGACATCGTGGATGAGGTCGTGCAGCAATTTACGACGCGTCCTAATGATCGAGTGCGCATCGTGGTCGAAATCCAGGCGGAATCTTCCGCTGGATTTGACGACGGCGTACAGCGCGCAGTTCGCGAGAATTGCAGCGCTTTAAAATTTAAGTCGTCTGGCTTCGAGGCTGGTGAATAGCACAATGCCTGCTGCGACGCGGACGGCTATTTCACAGTTTGCTTAGCTCAGCGACTTCACAACAATTCGCGTTTCTCGTTCTCTATTTAAGAATGGTTTTTAGAACAAGCATTTCAGGTCTTTCGTAAGATTGGCTTGAAATGCTTGTTCCGGTTTCTCTCCCTAGGGTCAGAACTTGTATGGCTATGATGACAGTTCATATCTGTATGGTTTTCCTTTCGTGCCGCTCCCCAGGCGAATCAGTTTCCCGGCGCGGGTCAAATTACGGAGAGCATTGCGCTGGTTCTTGGTGTTTCCACCCACGGCATCCGTAATTTCCAGCTCAGTCATCGATTCCTCCTGCAATACAAGCAAGATCTTTTCCTCAATGCTCTGAACAGCGATAACTGCACGAGTAGCACCGAGAGCAAGCGTCTTCGAGCTTTTGTCAAAGTTCAAGATGGTTTCGGGCAAATCTTCACCAATGCGCTGAACGGACTGAATCGAGCGGGAATTCCCCTCGCGACGCATATAAAACACGGTGCTCATTGCTCCGCTGATAGCAGTTGAGCCAATAGGAGTGTCGATAGCATTGCTCTTTTCCGATTTGGAGGAATGGTGAACGGATAGAATATGAGTTCCCGTCTGACGAGCCACGTCGACCAACGGACCCAGTGCACGATACATTTCGCTATACGAGTTCTCGTCCTTGATGCTAACAAGGCGAATGAGCGGGTCAATAACCAACAGAACCGGCTGAATTTCCTTCAGGGTAGCAACTACCTGTTTCATCTCACCGGCTTCGGCAATCGCGATATTGTCGTCATTGGTAGCACCCATGGTGCGGAAGTCCGCCGTCACATCCTGAGCGCGCTCCTCGAGGACCATGTACAGGACCTTTCCAGGCTTTACCGCTCCGCCAAGAAACGACTGCCCGCGCGATACGGCGAGAGCCAGATTACGCGCCAACGTGGACTTTCCAACCTTCGGCTTGCTAACAATCAGGCCGAGGGCGCCAGCTGCAAGCCTATCCTGCCAAACCCACTCCTGGGGTACGACAGGCATTGAGAGTAAATCGCACAGAGAGGTCAGCACCAGACCACCCTTGATGTTCGCGTTGCCATTATTGGCGTTTACATTATCCATATATTTATCCCTTTCGCTTTGAGCGTCGGTTGTAGTTCGGTTTAGTGTCGTTTTAATTTGGTCTTTTGCTTCCCGCGTCCCCCTACCTCGCGGCTATTCGTTGTTCGAGATATTCCTCGACCTCCGCGAAGAGCCATCCCACCGATCTGCCGCCTGGGCAAAGTAGGACTTGCCGGGGAAATTTGGCCTGTGCGATTAGCCCGTAAATTGAGCTACGAGAGAGCCCCGTTGCTGCCTTTACGTCGTTCAGCCTCATGAACTTGTGCATTGTGTTTCCTCCTATTGCGAGGATCACATTTAGTCGATTTTTCAACGACCAGCACTTTGCGGCTTTTGGACGGGTTGACGTACGATGTAATCCGTGATATGCGCTATTTGTAATAAAGGAACTAAACCAATACAGTCAGAGTTGAACCGCATACCGTGTATGAATTTCAAGCTGACGTTCTCTTGCCCCGTTATTTACGCCAGGGATCGCAATACAGGATCAGGCAGGGTTCAGCGTACAGATCTCGTGCAGAAGATTCCCGAATTATTTCCATGCAATTGCCGATAAGCGTGCGGTAGCCATTCGTAATGTTTGAATCTGAATTGCAGTCAGCTGCAGCTGCTTAGACACCTAAGCAGGTGTTCTATGTTCGACAAAATATAAACTCTTGGGGGATGCGTTCTGGATGCGGGGTAAACCGAGAAGTGACTCTACAAATGAGATCTGCAACGCTTTAGACCAGCGGATTCAGTGCTACAAACGGAAGAACTATAACTTGACGTTCAAAGCGAAGGCGCTCGGATGGTTCATTCAATTGGCAATCCGCCTCGATCTTGAGTCAGCCCTTCAAGAATTGAACGACCCGGCCAATGAGGAAAGAGAGCTGCTTGAGTATGCTCAGATCTCTGAGCATACAAATGATCTCAAGAGATTGATCCGCGAGAAACACGTCCTAGACGAAGCAGATTTGGCGGAATTAGGGCTTACGCTTTACGCTTTTCCATCTCTATCAAAGTTCTATACCGACCCGAAAACGCATTCATTTGTGCGTCAAGCCCGCATCAGCGAAATCAAAGAAATGCAGGATGCTGTCGATAATCATGAGCGGCAGCTCAATACGCGGTGGAAAATCGCTTTTACTCGATTCAACAATATTGCCCCAATTGATGATTCTGATGATGACGACAACGATCAGCTAGATCTTGACAAATACACCCCATCGCAAATCAAATCGGCCGTCGAAGTTGTCTCAGAGGACTTGCTGGATGAACTTCTGCTTGTGGTTGACCTGTGCGCGCCGACACCAATCCTCGTGAAGCAGTTCAGCGAATTTATTGAAAAAATCAAGACAAGCAAAGATGTCAATAAGGACCCCTATTACTATTGGTCTCTTTATGGGGTTCTTCCGTATATTGACCTTTGTAGTTGGATGTCCTCTAATGCTAACATTAGAGTTAAGAAGGAAGTAACTGCAGAACTCGTTCTTCCGCAAAGGAATGATGGTAAATTCGGATCTAAAACTATCGACTCCATAACATCAGCAGGAGCGAAGGGCTTGTTTGACAGGAAGGGCGAGTTATTTGCCGCTCTCAAAGAAGCTGCTTCTCGTGAATTCTCTGCGGTCGTATCGTTTGCGCTTGGAAACTGTGAAGATGTTGGTGGCGATATGGCAAATGAAGCTTTCTCGCGTTGGTTTCCAAAAACCTACCCTTTGGGGTTTTCAGGTTTGATGGAGATTGGACGGCTAATCCCTGACTGTATGGATTCAATTAAGGGAATGATTGGGATCTTCGCTGGCGAAGGCGCTCTTGAGTTGGACATAGCTGAGAGGATTCGCAAATACACACCAGATGAGAATGCAAGCTTGAATGCACTTTTCTCGCTTGGTAAATCAATGGAAGCCTGACGCTTTCATTTGTGTTTTTAATTGGTCATGAACATATTTGGACACTGGAACTCATTAAGGAAGTTTGGCCTTTAACGGGACGTTAAAGGCCAAACTGTATTGAGATGACGAATCGAACTACTCCTTTGTGGTAAGAGATCAGACCCCGGAAACGTTGGGTTGCTGCTTTCTGGCAGCGCATGACAAAACATGCCACATGGCGACTTTAGGGTATCGATTCACTCTTCCAGGTGCCCAAAAGCGAGGCACCTGGAGCACCCAGTTTTAGTGGATGAACTCACACACCGGGCCCCTGGCCACCCGCCGTTCAAATCTTGGACTCTGCGCCGTGACAAGCTTCTAGAAATCTGACAGCGTATTCCGTATATACCAATCGATACCCGACTTCAGATTCGACATCAGTGATTTCGTCGCCGCCGCCTCGCGTTGTCTTAACCTGCACTCCAAAGTCCCTTCGAATTAGGCCTAGCCGTTCCAATGTGTCGGAATGAACTCCAAAATCCCATTGTTGGATCTGCCTTACGACACGACGCCGTACGCCGGTCATCAGAGATTCAGTTTTATCGGGAAGTCCTTTTTGTCGTCTCAATTCCCGCACTTTGGAGTCCATTTCAGCGGCCTCACTGCGCTCCTTTGCAAGTGCGGGGCGAATTTTATCAGTCCACCATTGCTGAAGTAGTCTCGCTTCATCTGGCGTGAGCTGTTTCAACGTCTCGATGAACGAGGGGGACATTGAATCTTTCTCCTGCGATGCGGTGACCAGCAGTCCAGCCCACATCTCCTGCAGTGTCTCGTTGTCTTCGACTGAGCAGTTCTCAATGATCGGGAGTAGCAGTCGCGGATGAACAGCGTTTGCAGGCAGACCAACCTCGCGCAATTTCCGCTGTAGCCGCAGCGTGATCTTGATTAAATTATTGGCGCGGTACTCCCAGGCCTTATCGCCAAGCATGAACCCGACTTGGTCTGCGGCTGGCCCAGCCAATCTTCGCAGAAGGTCAACGGCTAGCGTAGTTGCGCCAGGTGCCACAATGCTTTCAATTCCGCTCATTAGTATTCCTCGGGCCTCAAGGCTCGGCATCAAGTTTAGCATTACCTCCACGTTTTGGAAGCTGCGATGCACGGTAGGTGGCCCACATCTCATGAAAACTCTTCGGCCCCACTATCGGCAGCGAGAAGTCGGTTAGCATTCACCGATTTGCCGTCACCTTCGGGTCCGCTGTCGATTTCAGGCCAAATCGCTCATCCAGAATGATTTGTGCGAGAAAAGCAGGATAGGTATCCGAAAACGCCGCAGGGTCAATGATCGAAGTTGCACCTGGATTGTCGCCAAACCGATTTTCTTGCTGGTTACCCCATCCCACCCCCTCCCATGCAGCCGTTTGGTTGCGTTGTGGAATTGAAATGAAACAGGTTTTGGAGGTTATGGATTATCGAACGCCCCGAATAGTTGCCGCATAGCCTTGATTTCGATGGCTGCTTATTAGTGAAACAGTATGGATGTACATTTGGATGTACGAGTTCGAATCCTAATTTATTTGTCATTTATATTCAACTACATGTCTGGCGATTCGAATTCCTCTCCCGCATGGAACATCCGCGCTGTATATTGTTTCGCGTCTTTCCTGAGTCAGCATTTGAGGCTATAACCGAATACTGCAGATGTATACGACGAAAGAAGAAGGCCTCCGGCTGCCCGGAGGCCTTCTTAACTTGCTGGTAATATCCGATTCCTACCCCGCATTTGTTTTTGTGAAGAGGAGCCCCAGAAGTCGAGGCTGCGGGGGTGTGCCACGGGAATGAAAGCGAAGTGATCTCCAAGTTTCATCACAGTAGCTAGTGGAGATGTATCTGCTGATCAGGTGTTTCCGGTAGTGACAGCAAAAAACAACCGGGGCGCCCGAAGGCGCCCCGGTGTGGAGGAATTAGAAGTTGAGGCGCAAAGCTCCCTGAACGATACGGGGGGAGTTTTGCGTAGCAGTGACCAGGCCGAAGTTAGTACTGCCGGCCTGAACGTTCGGCGGGGCAAACTGCACACGGTTGAAGAGGTTGAAGAACTCAACCGTGAACTTGAGCCCGATCTGCTCGTGGATAGTCGTGTTCTTGACAATGGACATGTCGAAGTTGTCTACGCCCGAGGCCTTCAAACCGCCATCGACGCGCGGCTCGTTGCCGAAGGCGAACGACGAGGTTCCCGGAGTGGTAACTGCATCTCCAGGAGTGGCCGGGAGGGTGAAGCAAGCGGTGTTGAACCACTTCGCAGTAGAGGCTGAGCCGGCTGTTGCCGTGGAGCGGTCTAACCCGGAACCACCGTTGGTCTTTGTGCAACCGGCGGTGTAGTTGGGCCGGATTGTGCCCGCGCCAAAGGTCGAGCTGAGTTTATTGCCCGTCGTAGACAGGTGCAACGGAGCACCGGACTGGAAGGAGGTCATACCGCTCACCGACCATCCCGAAATCACCCTGCTGGCAATGGGATTGCTGGTTGCGCCAAAACGCTGTCCTTTACCGAAGGGCAGGTTGAGGACGTAGTTGATGATCAGGCGATGGGGGATGTTATAGCTGTAGAGCGAGCGCTCGCCCTTGGGGTTGTTAAAGTCCTGCCATACGCCTGCGTTGCCCGCATCCTGGCTGGCCAGGAAGCTGTCGGTGTTGGTGATCATCTTCATCCAGGTGTAAGCGGCGCCAATCTGGCCCGCGGCATGGAAGCGCTTCTGCACCTTGACTTCGAGCGCGTTATACGACGAAGTGCCGTGGTAATCGGCGGTGTTTGAAACGTTCTTGTAGTACGGGAAAGGCCGCTGGGCCTGTCCGTACACTTGCAACGCGTTCGGCAGCAGAACGGCACCGAGCGGCGTGGTAACCGATACCTTGCTGGCGGTCGGAAGGTTGGTTCCGAACTGTGTGTTGTTGCACTGCGGCGCTGAAGCATACGCAACGCCACCGCAGATGAAGTAGGTGCTGGGCAACTGGTTGATTCCATAGGCAGCATTGAGTCCGCCGGTGCCGATGGTCGCCAGGTGGACGCCCAGCGAATGCGCAAAGCCGACGTCGATGAGCGTGTCGCCCTTGAGCTGGCGTCCGATGCTGACGTTCATCTGCTGCGAGTAAGGCGCAGGCTCGTTCGGAATGGAGCCGTTGATGTTGGACCCGCCCGCAAGGTTCAGGTACATAAAGTTGGTTTTGTCGGCCAACTGGTTGCGTCCCGCAGCAATGGCCATTCCCTGGGGATTCGATGTGCCGCTGCACGGGAACACGAAGGGGTTGCTGGCCACCGTGTAGGAGGGCTTGGCGCCCGCGGTTGCAGTGTTGGTGCATCCGCTGGTGGTCGAGTTGATGGACATCTGCCCGCCGAAGGGGCCGGTCTGGGTGTCGCGCGAGAGGTACGTATACGAATATCCGCCGCGGATCACGGTGTTGCTGTTTAGCCGATACGCAAAACCGACACGAGGCCCGACCTGGGGGCTAACCGTATTGAGCGTGTATTTGGGAGCGTAGGTGGTGGAGTTCACCAGTCCAAGCGTTCCCATTACCCCGGTGACAGGGTCTGCGGTCGTGGGCTGAAGCACGTAGGCATTGTTTCCGGCCTCGGCATAACCACCCGGCGCTTCCAGGCGCAGGCCGTAGTTAAGCGTCAGCTTGTTGTTGACCTGCCAGATGTCCGCGACGTAGTAGCCGGTGTAGAAGTTGTAGGTTGTGGTTCTCTTCGCGCTCCCGATCGAAGAAGTATCAAACTGTCCCATCAGGAACGAAGCCCACTCGTCGCCAAGGTTCGCGGTTGCAGTGGCGATGTCGTTGTTAAAGGCAAAGGTGCCGGAGTTGGCGGTGCCGAGATCCTCGCGATTCATGAGCCTTGCTTCAGCTCCGATCTTGAGGGAGTGCTTGCCCGCGATCTTTGTAACGCTGGCGCTGAGGTGATAGTTGTTGTACCACGTCTTCAACGCGCCTGCGTAGCTGAACTGGAAGAGATTGTGAACCTGACCGGCGCCCCATGTGAAAGCAGGAATGGCGTGGTAGTTCATGGTAGGCGACAGCGTCGCAAAGGGCGTTCCAAAATCCGCCTCGTTCACGCTTCCAAGGGATGGAGAGACACTATCTCCATATTGCCTCAGGTAGTCGGCGCGAATGTCGAGCACCATGGTGGGCGTGAGGGTGATGGTATCGCCGGCGACGATGTTATTGGTGTGGTTGTGGCTTGCCGCGCCGACGGTGTTGTATTTGGGATTGACAACGCCCATGATGTTCGGCGACTTGTCATTGAGCGGCCACAGGGTAAAGCGGGTAAAGAAGCGGTTGTTCTTGGTGATGTTGTAATCGACACGCCCGCTCATCTGGTACCCGTCGTTGCCCTGAGAGTACGGAGTGTTCCAGTTTGTGACCGCATTCGGATTCTTCGGCGTAGTCGGATAAAAGCTGGCAAAAATCTTTGTTGTCGTGTCGCCGCAACCGCCTTGATAGAGGTTGGTGATGCTGAAGTAGCCCGGCGATGAGGCGGTGCCTACTACCGGGTGCGTAACGATGCAGTTACCCAGGGTATCGGCAAGATTCTTGTTTGCCATGGCGCCGTTGATCCAGACTTCAGGAATATTGGTGCCGTTCACCATTCCCGCGGTCGGGACGTTTGTGGAGGAAGTAGCCGACGCACGGATATGAATCTGTTCATAGGCGAAGAAGAAAAACGCCTTGTTCTTCCAGATGGGTCCGCCTACCGTACCGCCAAACTGATTCTGATTGTTCTGCCCGCGCGCCACACCGGAACGCTTGTTGAAGAAGGTGTTTGCGTTGAGGACGCGGTTGCGGATGTATTCATAAGCGGTGCCGTGGAATGCATTCGTTCCGCTCTTGGTGGTCATGCTGACGACGCCGCCGCCGAACCGGCCGAACTCAGGGCTGACGCCGCTGGTCTGAACCTGGAACTCCTGAATGGTGTCAGCCGTGGGAACCAGGGCCGCGGAGTTCTTCTGCATGATCATGGTGGGACTGCCATCGACAAATATCGACGCCTGCGACGGCATGCCGCCGCCTATCTGGTAGTTGCCCCAGGCTACGCTGCCCGTGCCGGTACCCTGGTTCATGGCCACGCCGGACTGAGTCGTTCCCTGAGGGACGACGCCGGGGACCAGTTGCATCAGGTTCAGGGTGTTGCGGCCGTTGAGGGGCATCTCCTCTACCTGCTTGGTCCCGACCGTATCGCCCAGCGACCCGGATTCGGTCTGCAACAGCGGCGCATTTGTCGTGACTTCCACCGTTTCTGTGGTAGCGCCGATTTCCAGCTTGGCGTCAACTCGGATTGTGGAATTTACCGCCACCTGGGCGGATGCGCGCACAAACCGCTTGAAATTCGCCATCTGCACGTCGACCTTGTAGTTGGAGGGGACAAGGTTGATGAAGCTAAAGTCGCCAGACGGGCTCGACTTGGCCGTCCGAACTTCGTTGGTGCCAATATTGGTAATCGTCACCGTGGCGCCGGGAACTACCGCGCCCGTGTTATCGGTCACCGATCCTACGATCGAACCGTAAAATGTTTGAGCACTGGCGGTAGTGACACTGAGAACTGCTACAACAGCAACGATTGCAACGAACGCAATCCTGCGCCATTTTCGAGTGCACTTAGCCTCGATATGCGAACGACTACCCATATCTGCCTCCAGAAAGGATGTTTGACCAACTTGTTGACTTAAAGGGGGAGAGCTTGAAAACTCGACCGACTTTGAGTAGGCGCCAGCGGTAAAAACCTTGTCAACACAATTAGTCCGAAATGTCCTACTAGTCACTTTGACCTAGGTGTCAGTAGTTATTGAAACCATTTTGGGCGAGCAACATATTTCCTCGATCGGTTTTAAGCCGGCCTTCGATATGCAGTACCGATAGCAGGAATATTGCCTTCGCCCGAGGGGTGCCCTTGGCCGCATTCGCGCGCGCAGAGCAGCGCTTATAGCTATAGCCCCTTGCAGCGCTGAGATGCTGCGACACGGGTCCGATCTTCACAAATTGCGAAGCAGGAGAGCGTTGGGACGGCGGGGGAGGCCGAAAGAGGATAAAAACACTTCTGCCCCTTCCCATGCGTGGGAAGGGGCAGAAGTGTTGAGGCGATTACATTGCGCCGTACTTGTAGACGCGGGGCTCCGCGGGCTGGATCTTGTCTTCGTCGATCTCTGCCACGCAGCGAACCATGGAGCCATCGCCGAGGTGCCAGCGGATGGGCAGCGCGAAGAAGCGGAAGCGCTGGCCCTTGACCTTGTCGAGGTCGCCGCCCAGGTTTTCTACGCCGACGATGCCGTTGCCGAGCATGTACTTGTGGCAAGGCTCCCATGTGCCGGGGCAGCCGATGGCCTCAAGGTCGCCGAACTTCTCGTCGTACTTTTTCTTGCCGTGGAGCTTGATGTAAAGCTCGCGATCGAACTCGGCATAGGCCTCTTCGCCAAACTGCTCGGCGTATTCATCACAGATAGACCGGCCCGAGTAGCCTTCGAGCTTCATCCGTGTGCCGTTGTTGCCCATCGAGGTATGCAGCGGATGATCGAGAGCCTGCTGATCCATGGCGACGACCTTGACCTTGTGATCGCGGAACCACTTGCCGGCATCGGCGCCGCAGCCGAGCGAGTAGTGATAGTACTCCTTGGAGTCGTCGAACTTGCGGTGCATGCCGGTGTTGAGGCAGAGCACCATGCCGGCGGTCTCTTCGGGCTTGACGCCGGCGCGCGCCAGGGCGTCTTCGATGTCGGCAGGCATGATCAGCTTCCAGCGATCGACTTTGATGTCGAGACAGACGGCGTCGCCGCAGTAGGCGTCAACAGCCAGTTCGTGCGAGTAGAGCGCGCGGCGGCCGTCAAACATGTACTCCATCACATGGCGGGGCGCATCGGCGTGAGTGCCGGTGTGCATGGTGCACTTGATGGACTGGGTGAGTACGCCGGCCTTGGCCAGGCTGTGCATCGGCGCGATCTCAGGCTTGGAGAAGTACGGCCACAGGGGCATATCTCCGAAGAAGGGGTGGCTCAGGTCGACGAATACTTTCTTTCCCATGTTTCCTCCAGGTGATGCTGTGTCTTTCACAAAGTTTGCCGGCGTTCTTTCACGAGGCCGGGTTAGAACTTGAAGTTGCTTCGAGTGCGTTCGGCATTAGACGCGGCCGATACGCTCCTCCAGAGTCTTGCGGCAGTCGCGCAGAGCGGCTTCGAGCTCTTCGCGTTTTTCTTCGAAACGAACCGACGGAGTGGGCACGGAGATTGCGGCGATCTCTCCCTCAGGTCCAACTATGGGCACGCCAACCGCGCACATTCCGAGCGTGTGCTCTTCGATGTCGTAGGCGATTCCGGTCTTGCGCACCGCCTCGATCTGCTCTTCGAGTTCCTTCCAGGAGACGATCGAGTTGGGCGTGAAGCGGGTGAGTTTGAAGCGCTTGTTGAGGCGCTCGATCGCATCGTCGCCGAGGATCGAGAGCATGGCTTTGCCGTTGGCGCTACAGTGCAGCGGGAACGATACACCGAGGGCCGAGACGGCGCGCAGCCGCTGCTGGCCTTCGATGTGGTCGATGAAGATGGCCTCCGCGCCCTTGATGATTGCCAGGTCTACGGTCTCTCCGGTGCGGGCAGCAAGCTCTTCGAGGCTGGGGTGCGCGATCTCCACCAGCCCGAAGCGCACCGAGCGCGCGATGCGTGACAACGCCGGTCCGAGTCGCACGCCGGACTGCGGTGTGGCCGCGATGACGAAGTTCTCGCGGTCGAGCGCGGCCACGATGCGCTGCACGGTGGACTTGGGCAGGTTGAGCTGGCGGGCCAACTGACCGAGGCTCAGACCCTGGTCGGAGCCCTCGAGGGCGCGAAGCACTTCAGCCGCGCGCGCGATGACCTGCACGCCCAGTTGCGGCCGGCGCGATTGAACCGTAGGATTCGCCGGAGCTTCCGTGTCACACCCCCAAGTCGTGTTTCAGTTCGGCATCAGCCGGGGATAAATCCCCAGCCTACGCGTTCCTCTTTTTGTTGGCCTCGAGCAGATAGGTGCTGAGGCGACTGCGGACGGCCTGCATCTTCTCGGGGGTCCAGCCCTCGTAGAAGCCCTTGCCGGTCTTCATGCCCAGTTCGCCCTTGTTGACCAGGTCAACGAGGTAAGGGCTGGGCTCGTGCGAGTCTTCAATGTGCGCCAGCACGCCCTTGTGAATGGCCAGCGTGAGATCGGTTCCCACCAGATCGGCGTTCTCAAGCGGGGCCAACACAGGCAGGCGGAATCCGAAGCTGTTCTTCACGCAGAGATCGACGGTCTCGGCATCGCAGATACCGTGCTCGACGAGCGAGACGGCCTCGCGCCACAGAGCGTGCTGCATGCGGTTGGCGATGAAGCCGGCCACGTCGCGCTTGCAGTGCACGGCCACTTTGCCGGCGCGCTTGAGGATGTCGATAGTGCGGTGAATCATTTCGATATCGGCGAACTCGGTCTGCACGACTTCAACCAGCGGAATCAGGTAAGGCGGATTCCACCAGTGGGTGCCGACGACGCGATTGCGCTGTTTGCACTTTGCGCCGATGTCGGTGATGGGCTTGACCGAGGTGTTGCTGGCAAGGATACAGTCCTTGCCGGTCATGTTTTCCATCTGGGCGAAGAGGTTCTGCTTGACTTCGAGATCTTCGGCGGCGTTCTCGATAACGAGGTCTGCGTCGCGTACAGCATCTTCAAGCTTGTTGTGCAGGCTGATGTTCTCAGCAGCCTTTTCATCAATGCCGAAGAGCTTCAAGTTGGCCCGCGCCTTGGCGTGTACCTGATCGAGAACTTCTTGGCGGCGGGCATAGAGCGCGACCGGAAATCCCTTGGCGGCGAAGACCTCCGCGATGCCCTGCCCCATCATTCCCGCGCCGACTACTGCAATCTTTTCCATGGTGGTTCCTTATGAGATTTCGAAAGTACCCGGATCGCCTTTGCAGCCCACCACCGAGATGAAGGCGGGCTGCAACAGGCATGGACAGTAGTTCAGATCAGCCCGCGGTCGAACCGCCGTCAACGTAGAGCACCTGGCCGGTAACGAAGTCCGACGCCGGCGAGGCGAGATAGACAGCAGCGCCGATGAAGTCCTGCGTAACGGCCGCGCGGCCCAGAGGAATGCGCGACATGAAGATCTTGTAAAGCTCGGCGTTATCCAGAACTTCCTGGGTAAGCGGCGTCCAGAAGATGCAGGGCGCGATGGCGTTGACGTTGATGTGGTACTTTGCCCACTCGGTGGAGAGCTGCTTGGTGAGCAGGTTGATTGCGCCCTTGCTGACGCCGTAAGCCGCATAACCGCCGGGGTGGCCGGCGAAGGCGCGGACCGAAGAGATGGTGATGATCTTGCCCGCCTTCTTCTCCTTGAAGATTTTTCCGGCGTGCTTGCAGCACAGGAACGTGCCGCGGACGTTGGCATCCATCACAGCCTGCCAGTCGTCGATCGGGAAGTCCTCTGCCGGAGCGCGTTTGGCCATACCGGCCACGGTGACCAGGATGTCGACGGTGCCGAACTTGTCGACGACGGTCTTGAACATGGCCTCGACGCTCTCTTCCTTGGTGGCGTCGCAGCTGACGGCCAGAGCCTTGCGGCCGAGGCCCTGGATCTTGTTCACGACCGGCTCAAGGGTCTTGACGGTGCGGCCGGTGACAACGACATCTGCGCCATAGCTGGCCAGGCCGAGCGCGAGCGCCTCGCCCAGCGCGCCCGCGCCGCCGGTTACGATGGCAACCTTGCCGGTGAGATCGAACATCTTCTTCACGGCATCGAGATTCACATTCTGTTCCATATCGCTTGCCTTCCTTGGTTGGCTACGCCTTCGGATAAATGATGCTGACCAGTAAGCTGGCCGGCATGTGTGTCATACAACATCCGCCGGGCCGCGCTTCTGACGCTTTCCCGGCTGGATCGGCGGCCGCATTCGCGCTGGTCGCGATCATGTACTGGAATACGATACAGTCGTATTGTATTGCGAGCAGTATGGAATTGACGGGGCCAGCTTGTCAAGAGGAAAGCCAACCGGCTGCAACTCACGTGCTGGCGCTCACAGATAGAGGCTCATCTGTCATATCATGGTTGAAAGCGTGTACTGTTTCTCAGTACGCGTGTATCGTATCGTGAGCAAGCTATAGGACAGCTTCTACACGTTGCGCGACCGGTTCGCCAGCGATGTCGAGCTCACAGATGTAGCCGCCCAGCGTAGAAGCTCGATTGCGAGTTCGCGACGCAGGCCGTAACGCGCTCTGCCCGTCGGTAGGGTAAAGTCGAAGTTGGATTTCTTAAACCAGAGGTGAAGGCATGGCAAATGAAGTCGTAATCGCCGCGGCATGCAGAACGGCTGTTGGCACATTTATGGGAGCACTGAGCGACATTCCTGCGTCTCAGTTGGGCTCCGTGGTTGTCATCGAGGCCCTGCGCCGCGCTGGCGTCGACCCCAAACAGGTTGACGAGCTGATCATGGGCGGCGTTCTGACGTCTGGCCTTGGGCAGAACATCGCCCGGCAGGTCGGCATCGCGGCGGGTCTGCCACAAGAGACGCCTGCCTTCACAGTGAGCAAGGTGTGCGGATCGGGCCTGAAGTCGGTGATCCTGGCCGCGCAGTCGATACAATGCGGCGACGCAGACATCATCGTTGCCGGCGGCGTTGAGAACATGACCTCGGCGGCCTTCATCGCTCCGGGCGCGCGCAAGGGCTATCGCATGGGCGCGGTGCAGCTGCTCGACAGCATGATTACCGACGGCTTGACCGACGTCTTCAGCGGCCTGCACATGGGCATCACCGCCGAGAACGTGGCCGCCAAGTACGGCATCACCCGCGAAGAGCAGGACCAGTTCGCAGTGTCGAGCCAGAACAAGGCTGAAGCAGCGATCACCTCCGGCCGCTTCAAGGATGAGATCGTGGGCGTTGAGATTCCGCAGCGCAAGGGCCCGCCGACGATCTTCGCGCAGGACGAGCATCCCCGCTTTGGAGCTACGCTGGATGCGATGACCAAGCTGAAGCCGGCCTTCAAGAAGGACGGCACGGTTACAGCCGGCAACGCCTCGGGCATCAACGACGGCGCGGCTGTAGTTGTGGTGATGAGCGCAGCCAAGGCCAAGGAACTGGGCGTCAAGCCTCTGGCCGTGATCCGCGGCTACGGCGTGGGCGGCGTGGATCCCTCGATCATGGGCATCGGACCGGTTCCGGCGTCGAAGAAGGCTCTGGCCAAGGCCGGGCTGAAGATGAGCGACCTCGACCTGATCGAAGCCAACGAAGCGTTTGCGGCGCAGGCCATCGCGGTAGGCAGGGATCTTGAGATTCCGGCCGACAAGCTGAACGTCAACGGAGGCGCGATTGCTCTGGGCCATCCCATCGGCGCATCGGGCGCGCGCATCCTGGTCACCCTGCTCTTCGAGATGCAGAAGCGGCAGGCCAAGAACGGCCTGGCCACACTGTGCATCGGCGGCGGCATGGGTGCGGCCATGATTGTGGAACGCGCATAGTTCGCGCGTAAGTGAGTGCAATCGGTCCGGGGCCTTCGCTGGCTCCGGACCTTTCCGCAGAAAAAGAAAAGTGCCGCAAGCGGCGTGTCCGCTGCATTCCAACCGAGGGATGGCTTCAAGACAAGCCCATCCCGGCAACAAAGAGAGGACCAGATGGATATTTCGGATAAGGTAGTCATTACCGCCGCAGTGGACGGCCCGATTGCAGTTCCGGCAGACAACCCGAATCTGCCCTACACTCCCGAGGAGTTCGCCCGGCAGGCCAAGCAGGTCTACGACGAAGGCGCTTCGGTCATTCACATCCACTCGCGCGGCGCAGACGGCATGTGCACCTCCGACTACGGCCGGACAAAGGAAATTCTGGACGCCATTAACGAGTCCTGCCCGATTCTCACGCAGCTTTCGACCGGCGGCTTCTTCCCGTACGAGGAGCGCGCCAAGCTGGTCGAGCTGAAGCCGCGCATGGCCAGCTTGAACCTGTGCACCATGACCTTCGGCAAGTTCGAGTTCCGCAACCCGCCGCTCGAAGTGCGCAAGGTTGCCGCCCGCATGATGGAGCTGGGCGTCAAGGCCGAGCTTGAGATCTACGACACCGGCCACCTGGACTTCGCTCTGCGCCTGCTCAAGGAAGGCCTTCTGGCCGAGCCGCTGCAGTTCTCTACAGTCCTTGGCGTCGACGGCGGCGCCGCCGCGACCCCCGAGAACCTGAACATCCTGGTCTCGCGCATGCCCAAGAACGCCATCTGGCAGATGATCGGCATCGGCCGCGCCAACCTGGCTCTGACCACCATCGCGCTGGCCATGGGCGGCAACGCCCGCACCGGCCTTGAAGACACGCTCCAGTTCACCAAGGGCGTACCGGCCGACAACCCGATGCTGGTTCGCCGCCTCGTCGGCGTGGCCAAGGCCATCGGCCGACAGGTGGCCACCGTGGCAGAGACCGAGCAGATGCTCCAGCTGCCGAAGCTCAACTAAGACCTGCTGCCTGACTCAAAGACCGGAACTCGCATATGCGGGTTCCGGTCTTTTGCACCATAAAGGCCCACGCCGGAGCCGGTCACGCTGGCCGATTCGGAAACGAACCGCCCAAGACAGAAGAGCCTGCCCTATGGGCAGGCTCTGGAAGCAATACATCCGTTCAGTTTTCAGGAGAGATTGAAAGAACGCCGCAGCCGAAAGGCCGCGGCGTCCAAGCTTTTTGAGTTAGAAGTTATAGCGCAGCGCCAGCTGGATGAGCCTGGGCTTGTTGGCTGTTGAAGTAACGTGACCGAACATCGGACTGCTGAGAGAAGTGTTCGGCGCCATGAAGCGGGCGTGGTTGGCGATGTTGAAGAACTCGGCGCGGAACTCGAGATTCTGCCCCTCGACGATCTGAGTCTTTTTGACCAGCGACAGATCCCAGTTGTAGATGCCGTCTGCGCGCAGGCTGCCGATGCTGCGCGGCGAGTTGCCGAAGGAGAAGTTGCCGGGCTGAGTGAAGCATGTGGTGTTGAACCACTTGTTCAGCTTGTCTCTTGCCGACCCGGAGATGGGCAGCGCGCAGCCGGCGGTGATGTTAGGCCGCGGAGTACCGGCGTTAAAGGTGCTGGAGAGAGTTGTTGCCGCCGCCTGGATGGCCAGCGGGAAGCCCTTCTGGAATGTGGTGATGCCGTTGATGCCCCAGCCGCCGACGATCCTCTCGGCCACACCGTTCGTGTTGTTGGCAAAGCGCTGTCCCTTTCCAAAGGGCAGAGCCAGGAAGTAGCTGACCTGGATGCGCTGCGGAGTGTCGAAGCTGGAGATCGAGCGCTCGGCCTGGTGGTTGTACAGGTTCTGCGGGCCGGAGGCGACGGTGGCCTCTTCGACGAAGCCGTAGAGCGAATCGACGTCGGAGATCATCTTGGACCAGGTCCAGGAGAGCTGCGCGTAGCTGCCCTGCTTGAGCCGCTCCTGTAGACGGGCCTGGAAGCCGTGGTAGATCGATGAGCCCCAGTACTGGCGGTTCTGGTTGACGCCCACGTACTGCGGGAACGGGAACAGAAGCTGACCCGCGGGAGTTACGCTTCCTTGCGGTGTAAGCAGAGTGCATGCCGAAGACGCGCCGTCGCAGGCGCTCTTGTAGGTGGCGATTGAGCTTGAAGGCAGCTGGTTGATGTTGCTGTTGCCGTTATTGGGCAGGTGAGTGCCCTTGGCTCCGACGTAGCCGGCCTCAAGCGAGAGGCCCTTGCCGAAGTCCTCTCCGAGCGAGAGGTTCCACTGCGTGGCGTAAGGCGCCGAGTAGTTCGGAATCTGAACGGAGATCGTGGATCCGTATGCGGCGGTGCGGTAGTTGGCCGCGCGGCCGGTCGGCTGAGCCACCGTGCCGCCGTAGGCGTTCTGGAGCCAGGTGTGCGACGCGGTTCCGAAGATTGCCGGAAATACGTTGCCGGGGTTGATGGAGTTGCCGGCCCCTGTGATTGGTGAGTTGGAACCCTGGCTGTTTGAGGGCAGCATGGAGATACCGAATCCGCCCTTGGCGACCAGTTTGTCGGTGACGCGATAGGCGAAGCCCACGCGCGGAGCGATCAGGGTCCACTTGAGCTGCTGATCGTAGCGGGAGTTGTAATCGGTGCTGTTGACCAGAGCCAGCAATCCGGGCCTGGACGAGGTGACGCCGTTCACTACCGCGGTGGGATCGTTTACTCCGGGCAGGAAGACAGTGTTCATGTCGTGGTGGTCGCGGAAGGCGCCTGGCTGCTCCCAGCGGATGCCTAAGTTCAGAGTGAGCTTCTGACTGAACTGGAATGTATCCATGGCGTAGAGACCGGCGTAGAACATCTGCGAACCGGTCTGGCGCACCGTCGACAAGCCGCCGCCGATGGGCAGGCCCAGAAGCAGATCGGCCCACATGTTGCCGGTGTAGGGCGATCCGGGAACAAAGAGGTACTGCCCGCTGGCGTTGTTGGCCGCGATGTTGCTGTAGTTGGTGTAGCGCCACTCTCCGCCGAACTTCAGCGTATTACGGCCCTGGATGCGGGTGAGGTTGCCGCTCGCGCTCAGGACGTTGTCGTAGCTGACCTGTGTGACGTCCATGAACAGGCCCCAGATGGGGCCGCCGGCAGGCAGCGCGGCATCGAGGTTCTGCTTCCAGGTGACCTGGCTGGCCAGCCCGGACCACACGCCGCCGTAGACGCTGAGGTCTTTGCCGGTGCTCGGCGCCATCGAATCCCAGTGCAGGCCAGAGTAGGAGAGCCTCACGTCGGCGATGGTCTTTTCGTTGATGGTGTAGGTGTCGCCGATTACAGCCTGATGGGTCTGGTGCTTCTCTCCGGGCTTGCCATAGCCATTTTGAAATGGATCTTCGGGGATGGTGTCGGCGGTCCAGTTGGTGAAGCGGGCGAAGAGTCGCTGTTTCGCGCTCAGGTTGACGTCGGCGCGGCCGGTGATCTGGTTGTAGTTGGAGCCCGATCCGCCGTTGCCCGACCACAGATTGAATGCGCCGCCAGCGGCGGATTTCGTTGTGCCTACGCCGCTCTTCGGCGTGTAGTAGTGGTTGATGATGTAGGCGCCGGCCGAGTCCCAGCGGGTGCTAGGAATTTTATTGCCGGAGAAAGTGCCGCCAGTGAGCGGATCATTGATCGCACCGGAAACGGCACTGAAGTCGCCGCCCATCTCGGCAGTGGTGGGAATCTGGATGTTGGTGTTCGGGTCGCCCAGGCGCAGCCGGAAGCTCTCCCATGCAAACAGGAAGAAGGCCTTGTCCTTCTTTACTGGCCCGCCGACAGTGACGCCATACTGGTTCTGGGTCCACTGGCCGCGGGGCTGGTTGGCCTGCTTGCTGAAGTAGTCGTTGGCGTTGAAGTTGCGGTTGCGAGCGTACTCGTATGCGCTGCCGCCCCACTTGTTGCTTCCCTGCTTGGTCGTCATATTCACGACGCCGCCTGCAAAGCGGCCGAACTCGGGGCTCACCGTGTTGGTTTCAACACGAAACTCCTGAATAACGTCCTGCGAAGGGACGATAACCGGCGAGTTATTCTGGGTGCCGTTCAATGGCTGTCCGTCGAGGAACATGGCGCTCTGGCCGGCCATGCCGCCGCCGATCTGGTAGTTGCCCCATCCGGCGGGGTTGGAAAACGTGCCGCCGTGCTGGTTTGACTGGACGCTGCCCGAGGCCGAGCCCTGCGGCACAACGCCGGGTTCAAGCGCGATCAGATTCATCACGTTGCGGCCGTTGAGCGGGGTCTCCTGCACAACCTTGCCTTCAACGACCGCGCCGACCGAAGACGATTGCGTATCGATCTGCGGCGCGGCGGAGGTCACTTCCACCTGCACATCGACCGCGCCCACTTCGAGAGCCGCGTCGATGCGGGCGACGGTCGAGGTCTTGATCTCGACGTTGTCGCGAAGCAGTTTTTTGAAGCCCTGGCGCTCGAAGGTGAGCTTATATGCGCCGGGAAGCAGGTTGACGAACTGGTAGCTGCCGCGATCGTCTGACTTGACGGCGTGCTTTTCTGAAGTGCCGTTGTTAACCAGCGTGATGTTAACGCCGGGAACGACCGCGCCGGTTGCATCGGCAACGGTTCCGACGAGCGAGCCGTACGCCCCCTGCGCGCCTGCGCCGGCTGGCCAGAATGCGGCCAATGCCAACAGGAAGACGACCGCAACAATTGCGGTGCCGACCGTAAACCGGCTTGAGCGCCTAAGCCCTTCTTGACTGATTGATCCAGATTGCCTCACCATAGTTCTCCTTGTCCTCTTGCAGTTTGGGTTTCTCACGCGATTGGCCCGGACCCGGCTGAATTTCTCGGACATGAGAGCTCAGTTCCGGAAGCCGATCGCACGGAAGTTTCCTCATTTCGCGCCCACGAACGATCTGTGCGCGAATCTCGGGAGGATTCTCGTCGCGAAACTCAAATGCTTCTAGGGCTTTCTGGTCGTTTACCGTATTTAACGGTGCGGAGCTGCTTCAAATGCGCGGCTCGCATCGGCTTTTACATTGAACAGGTTCTTAATTTTCATCAACTTAGTACTGCTTCTTTTTGCTTTTGTATGAAATAGGCATCGCAGATTTCTGCATGGACAGCAGGTGGAATCGGGCGTAATATACGTCCATCTGACACTTCAATGAATGACTCTGCACAAGATTCGGCAAACAAGGTTCAGCCTCCGAAGACGCCCTTGGCGAGTCCGGAGACAGACTCCGGCATTTTGCCTCCTGCCGCACACGCGCCAATTCGCCGCCCCGGCCCAGAGGCCGTCCGGGAGCAGCTGGCAAAGCTGCTGGCCAGTCCACGCTTTGCCTCCAGCCAGCGCTGTCAGCACCTGCTGACCTATGTGGTTGAAGAGACCCTGGGGGGCAACGCCGACTCACTCAAAGAGCGCAACATCGGCATCGCCGTCTTCAAGCGCGACCCGGCTTACGACACCAACGCCGACCCCACCGTCCGCGTGGCGGTGAGCGAGATTCGCAAGAAGCTGGCACAGTATTACTACGAACCAGGCAACCAGGACCAAGTGCGCATCGAAATGCCCATGGGCTCCTACGCGCCAACCTTTTCGCTCGCCGATTACGCCAGCGAACAGAGCGTACGCGCCGCGACTGGAGATCTCTCCCCTGCCGCACAACCAACTCCGCTTCCGGCAGGCGCGCTGCGCAGCAGGCTGATTTGGCTTGCGGCGGGTATGGCGCTTGCGGCTGCATTGATTGCCGTTTCGGTGGCGGGCTGGAGCATGTTTGCGCCTCAATCTCCGGTCGATGCCTTCTGGGCCCAGATCGTCAAATCGCCCAATCCTGTCCTGTTATGCGTTGGCCAGTACGGATACCTGTACGGGGCCAGCGCTGAGCATCCCGCTGCTTCCGTAAGCGCTCATGGGCCTGTCGGCAATTTATCGAGCGAGTTGACAACCGTAATTCTGGACGACGCGATCACGCAGGCCATGATTGCGGCCCAGCTGAGCGCAAGAAATAAGACCTATTCCATTCTGAGCGAATCGAAGACCACTTACGAGGACCTGCAAAAAGGACCGTCGGTGATTCTCGGGGCATTCAACAACCCCTGGGCCATACGCTTCACACAGTCCATGCGCTACAGGTTTCAGCACGACGCCGGCCAGTTCCAGTGGATCACCGACAGCAACAGCCCGAATGTGGCGATGGGCAAGCAAAATCTGGACCAGGGCGTATACGGTCCCGAGGAGTACGCCATTGTGGCCCGCATTATTCAACCGGAGACCAAGCAGCCGACCATCATCCTGGGCGGAGTGACGCCGGCCGGCACGCTTGCAGCCGGTAACTTTGTCACCAGCCCGCAACTGCTCGGCGACTTTCTGAAGACTGCACCGAAAGACTGGCAGACGAAGAATCTGGAGATCGTATTGAGCATCAACGTCATCGACAACCAGCCCGGTCCGCCGCATGTGGCAGCCAGCGTGGTCTGGTAGCTGTTCCCTGCCCTTTTCTTCTTACTCGCCACTACTGCCGACGAGCCAGCCACGCAACAATCTCCATCGCTATGAATAGCTCTGCGTACACACTCACTCCCGCAATGACGAGGGCGATGACCGCTCTCAGGAATGCGGTGATTCCTGAATCGCACCTCATGAGGCGATAGATAAGATACGCGGCTCCGACTCCGAAGAGGACGGCGAGAGCCACCAGGGAGATGGCGTAGTGGTCATGAATGCCCACGATATCGCAGGGGCAGAGCATCATCACATAAGTCGAGGCTGAGATCAGACAGAAGATCAAGGCATAGCTGATCCAGCGCCACTTTCGCGACGACGCTGGCTTAGGCGCATCAAGGTTGAAGAGCGCGTTCTGCACAATCGTTACCCCGGCCACTCCCCTGATCTCTGCCTCTAGCTGTGCTTGCCCTTCCACTCCGCATACGGCCCCTGGAAGTCTTCGATCACGTTGTCATGGAAGTTCCACAGCCGCGTGGCAACTTCGTCAATCAAGTCGTGGTCGTGGGTCACCAGCAACACCGTTCCCTCGTAGCGCTGCAACGCGATGTTGAGCGCGTTGATGGCTTCGAGGTCTAAGTGGTTCGTCGGCTCGTCGAAGATGAGGATGTTGGGCTTGGTCAGAATCAGCTTGCAGAAGGCCAGCCGCGCCTGTTCGCCGCCGCTCAGAGCCTTGAGAGGCTTGCCGCCCTCTTCGCCGCTGAAGAGCATCTGGCCGAGGATGCCACGGATGTCTTCGACGTGCGCCGCCGGGTTCCAGCGGTGCAGCCACTCGGCTACGGTCAGGTTGGGCTCGCTGGCGGAGTCGATGGTTGCGCTAACGTCCTGCGGGAAGTAGCCGATCTGCGCCTCGTGGCCCCAGAAGACCGAGCCTGAGTCGAGCGTGAAGTCCTTCTCCGCAAGGCCGGGATAGTTGTTGAGCAGGCTCTTGAGCAGAGTGGTCTTGCCCACGCCGTTGCGACCCATCAGGCAGATCTTCTCGCCGCGCAAGATGTTCGCGCTGAAGCCGTCAAGAACCGTGTGGTCGCCATAGAGTTTCGTCACGTGCTTGAACTCGAGCACGTGCTTGCCGCTGGGGCGCACCTGGTCGAACTTGATGAACGGGCGCTGAATATTCGAGCGCGCCAGCTCGTTGGTCTGCAAGCGCTCGACTTCTTTGCGCCGGCTGGTGACCTGCGAGGAGCGCGTGCCGGCGGCAAAGCGCGCAATAAAATCGTTGAGCTGCGCGATCTTCTTGTCGCGCTGCGCGTTCTGCGATTCGAGCGTGGAGCGGATCTGTGTCTTGGCCATCACCATGTCGTCGTAGCCGCCCGTGTAAGTGATGATGGTCTGGTAGTCGATGTCGGCGGTGTGGGTGGTGACGCTGTTGAGGAAGTGGCGATCGTGAGAGATGACGATCAGCGTGCCCGTGTAGCCGAAGAGAAAGTCCTGGAGCCAGTGGATCGAATCGAGATCGAGGTGGTTCGTAGGCTCGTCGAGCAGCAGCGCCTCGGGCTTGCCGAAGAGCGCCTGCGCCAGCAGCACGCGCACCTTCTGGCCGCCCTGCAACTCGCCCATCTTGCGATCGTGGAGCGACTCGGGGATATCGAGGCCGTCGAGCAGAATGGCGGCATCGGACTCGGCCGTGTAGCCGTCCTCGTCGCCGATGATGCCTTCGAGCTCGCCGAGACGCATGCCGTCCTCGTCGGTCATCTCAGGCTTCTCGTAGATGCGGTCCCGCTCTTCGAGCGCGGCCCACAACGGCTTGTTGCCCATGATCGCGGTGTCAATCACGCGATAGGCGTCAAACGCAAACTGATCCTGACGCAGCACGCCGAACTTGCGCGGGCGGACGACGGTTCCCTTCTGGGCGTCTATATCGCCGGTGAGCACCTTCATGAAGGTGGACTTGCCGGAGCCGTTAGGCCCGGTGAGGCCGTAGCGACGCCCAGGGATAAAGGTGGTGCTGACTTCCTCGAAGAGCACCTTCGAGCCGAAACGCATGCTGACATTGCTGACGCTGATCATTGATTCCGTAATCCTGATGTTGAAGTCGATTCCAGGCCAGACCCGCAAAGCTACGGTCCCGCGCCGGAGCGGCCATTTGAGCCTGATTTGGCAGTTGGTTGGGCGCGGCCGGTAGAGCGAACGCCGTGGAATGGCTGCTCTTCTAGTTTCTCATAATCGGGGCTGCGGCGGCGCGAGGACGGAGGCGCGCAAGGAGCAGCCCGGCCAGCGCGCTTTTGGCCGCACCGTCGCCGTCAAAGTGGAACGGACCGATCCTGGCCGCGGAGTCTCCGAGGATGTTTCGACAAAAACGATGCTCGGATTTGTAATCAGATTTTCTGTAGAGGCAAGAGTGCAGGCACGACAAGATGTGCTGTCGAACCACCTTGGCGAGCAGCAACCAGCAGGATTGGATTTATGATGGAGACGGATAGAAAATGCCCGGATGGCGAAATCGGCAGACGCAGCGGACTTAAAATCCGCAGACCGCAAGGTCGTGGGGGTTCAAGTCCCCCTCCGGGCACCAGTAGTCATTTACAATCAACAACTTATTAAAACCAGGTCCATTTTATGGTTATGGCTTTCAATGGCTTGTTATCGATGATTTCTAGAATCCTGATCAGATGCAAATTGGCTATTGAGTAATTACAACGGCATTTTCGAGGAGTAATCAAAAGTGCGGCGCCTGACCTTCGTTCAATAAGCGTATTGCCCTGTTGTCGTAAACGCAAGATCATGCCAGTAAAACCGGCGGACATTGGCCGACTTAAATTACATGTCCGATTCAGGGAACAATGTGCGTTTCGCCGATTTCCCAAAGGTTGCCGGTTTCTACGTCGGCCTCGGCGTTCTTCCATACAGCTCTGTACCGTGACGGATTTGCAGGGTCTTCGATCGTCTTGAAGCTGGTCTGGCCGCTCAGGGCCTGACGGTAGATCTCAATCAAGTTTCCGAGGATCGCGGGGTTCATGGGCTTTACGTCAACGCTGCACCCTGAGACCGCGTGGCCATAGAAGATGCGATCGTATTCGGCACCCAGATTTTCGATTTTGATCCAGCTGCGCAGTCGTGTACTGGCCGCAACCGGAGCTACGCCACGGATATCGACTGTAGGTAAGAAGGTATCGCCGCTGAACAGGATGCGTGTCTTGCGGTCCAGAAACGCGTAGGAGTCGATCGTGTGGCCAGGAACATAGTAGGCGGTGATCACGCGGCCGCCGCCAAGGTCGAAGGTCTGGCCGTCGTGGAGTTCGTTGACCGTCGGACGCTTGTCAAAATGAACAGGAGAGTAATTCCAGTATCCGCAGACGACCGAAGGCCCGCCGTTGGGGCTGTTCTTGTCGTGAGGCTTCCTTTGCTCTTTATCGGTGCCGCCGCCCTTCTGCACTTGATCGTCGGCAACTCGCGACCGGTCTGCGGCAGAATTCCCCATGTAAACGGCATCAAATGCGCCGATCATTCCGACGTGATCGGGATGTCCGTGGGTGATGACGACATCGTAAGGCAGGCTGGTGAGCTTTTCGACCGTGGCCTTGATGTCGTAGAAGCCGGTTCCGGTATCGATGAGCAGCGCCCTGTCTTTGCCGATCAGCAGATACTGGTTGTCCACGTCGAATTCGTTGATCAAATACGTGTTGTAGGCGATGCTGACGATCTCAGGTTGCGCGATTGGGCCGGGCGCGGGGTCGCTTGCGGCGTTCGAGCGTGTCGCGGTGGTTTGCAGCGGCACTACGACCAACGGATGTTGTGCGCTAGCGGGGACACTCAAGAACAGCAGGATCGCTGCCGCCGCAGCCAGGCTCGAAACAGAAGAGCAGGAAGACGATTTCATGTGCAGCTCCACCTCGCGGTTGTATTCGCGCCAGACTGTTCGCCTAGTACTTGCCGGGCGTTTCGCAGTTCAGGCGGCAGCGCTGTGCAACAGCGTCTGCCGCCTGAAAGCAAATAACCAGGAAGTGGTTACGCCTGGGCAGCCAGCTTGCGCCGCTTCTTCTGATTCCGGTAGTTGATGTAGCGACGAATTGAGAGAGCATATCCGGTCCAGACAACGAATAGCCCGCCAACGCAGGTGAGGAAGCCGATGAGCTGCCCAAAGAATCCGAACTCCTGGAGGGTGTGGAAGGAGAGCATCCAGGCATGGAGCTTGAGCGCCAGGTCGCGATCGCGGAATGGCGTAACGGAGACTGCTTTGCCGGTATGGTAGTCGAGCATGACGCGGGTCATGCCTTCCGGGCCACCGCTGAGAGGTCCCAGCTTGGCGAAGATCATCACCTCTTCGGGCTCTGTGGAGACGCCGTCTCTAATGATGGGCAGCTGGAAGTTGCTCCAGTCCGGAGTCAGGTTCTCTACGGCAGCAGCGAGCTGGTCGTAGGAGAGCTGGGCCGGAGCGGCCTCAGTAGTTGCAGGAGCAGGAGAGGCTTGCGCTGTCTGCTTGGGTGCCTTGCCGGCATTGCTCTTCGCCGTAGCAGCAGGCGAAGCACTCTTCGGTTTCTCTGTGCTTGTTGGAGTGGCAGGCGTCGCGCTTGGCAGTGCAGCCGTTTCAGTAGCGGGAGCGGGCTGACCCGCGCCCGGACCGCGGCTTCCATCGCCGCGTCCGCCGGGTCCACGACCTGTTCCGTCACCGCGACCCATGCCGTCGCCACGTCCGCCGCGCTCGCCACCGGCCATCAGATCGCCAGCTGCGCCGGGTTCACGTCCCATACCGTCACCACGTCCGCCGGGTTGGCCGGGAGTTGGCTCAGCCGGTTGAACGCTGCCGGCATTCGTGGCGGAGTTGCCACTGGTCTGTGCGCCAGGCTGATTGCTGGCGGGCTTCGCGGACTGCTCACGAGCGGGCCTTTGCGAGCCTGCAGGAGCAGACGTTCCTGCGGCAGCTGCGGCGCCTGCCGGTGCAGCCGCGATCCGGGGAGCAGCGGGAGCGCCATGGCCGCCGCCACCGGGACCCCTCACCGGCGGCTTGGAGCCGAGTGCATAGTAGACGGTATTATTCGCCCAGCGGTAAGGCCAGCACAGGCCTGTGTATACAATCACCAGCATCGGAATTACGGTCCAGATGCCGATCACGTTGTGCCAGTTGAAGTCGCGCGCCTTACCCTTCAGGCCGCGCTTGAACAGTCCGCGGGCCTTGAATCCGACTTTGGTGAAGATCTGAGGAAACCACAGATAGATTCCTGTAATCAAGAGAATCAGCGTGATGAAGGTTGCGCTGTCCACAAAGAAGCGCCCCACCTTGCTGCCTTTTCCCGCGCCCAGGCTGATGTGCAGGTTCTCTGAGAAGTACATGATGCTTTGCATCACGCCTGCCGTCTTCTGGGGCAAGAGTCCGCCCGTGTAGGGGTCGATATACAGGGACTTCATATGTCCCCACTGCGCGGTGATCGGCTGATCGGCGCCGTTGTTCACCACGAACTCGAAGGGAGTTCCCTGGCCGCTCTCTTTGAGCGACTTCAAAGTGGCGTCGAGCGATACACGCGTAGCCGTGCCAGACTGCGGCACTACAACCGTGGGCTTGAGAGCATTATTGATCTTCGATTGAAACTCGAGTATGGCCCCGGTCAGGCATAACATAGCGATTAATAGTCCGGCCAGGCATCCGGTGATCAAGTGCAGCCAGAACATAATTTTCCGGAACAGCTTCATTTGCAACTCCTCTTTAGGAACGATGACATTCAACTGAGCAAGCAGTTCTCCCACTGATTCGGCGGCGCAGGATTGCCTGCGAAACGTGGCTGAACAACGCGGCGGATGGACGGGCAAGGCGCATCTCTGCGTCTTGCCCATTCAATAGCCGAAGGTCAGAAGGACAACCGCCCGCTGAACTGAATCAGTCGAGGTTGATTGGCCTGGTCCTTGATCTGGCCAAAGCCCGTGCCGGTGTTGGAAACTCCGGGAGGAGCGAACTGAACACGGTTGAAGATGTTGAAGAACTCGGAGCGGAACTGGAAGCTGATCCGCTCGGTGATCTTCGTCGACTTCAGCACGGAGAGATCCCAGTTTGCGATGCCCGCCGAGCGCAGCGTGCCATCCACGCGAGGCTCGTTTCCGAAGCCTGAGAAATTATTGTTGGCATCGAGACCTGTGGATGTGGAAGGTGAAGTGAAGCAGGAGGTATTGAACCATGAGCCCAGGCGGCTGTAAGCCGAGCCGGTGTAAATCTTATTGCAGCCCGCCGTGTAGTTGGGCCGGATTGTGCCTGCACCGAACGATGTCCAATTGTTTTTGGTGGATTCCATGAGGGCGAGGGGGAAGCCAGTCTGGAAGCTGGAGATGCCGTTGGCGGCCCAGCCCGAAACCAGCCTTCCTGCCACTCCGTTAAAGTGCGCCCAGCGCTGTCCCTGGCCGAACGGCAGCGGCATCACGTAGCTCACTACGATGCGCTGAGGCACCTGATAGCTCAGGATTGAGCGCTCGGCGCGGTGGTCGTAGTTGTTCTGCAGAATGCCGCGGCCCTTGTCCCTGGAAGTCGCCGTCGACTTGACTTCCAGTCCAGGCGTCGCGGTGTCGGTATCGCCGAGGAGCTTGGACCAGGTGTAGCTGGTCATGATCAATCCACCCGACTTGAAGCGCTTCTGGAACTTGACCTGGAGCGCGTTGTAGCTCGTGGAACCCCAGTGCGCGTTGGTGTCGCTGAAGCCCGTATAGAACTGGTAGGGCCTCAGACTCTGGGCGAACGTGACGAGTTGAGAGACGCCTCCCGGAGTGGTCACGGTGACCTTGGCCTTGCAGTAGCTGGGATCGGTGGAAACCGTGCTGGCGCTCATCAGGCAGTTGCCCGAGTACTGCGAGGCGTATTTGGGATCCAACTGATTCATCTCGCCGCTCAGCGCAGCCAAATGTGTGCCCCTGGTTCCCGCATAAGCGACTTCGATCATGGAGTCGCCCTTTAGTTCGCGGCTGAGGCTAAGGTTCCACTGCTGCATATAGCCAGTCGGATCCTTGGGGTTGCCTGCGCTGAGGCCGGCCTGCGAGACGCCGTTGGTCGCCGTAACCGTTGGAACGTAGTTCTGGATATACGTGGAAAAGTTGTTTCTGCCTTGCGGTTTGGCAAGCAGGGCTCCGAAGTTCTTGATCGGATCGGTGACCGGGTAATAGACCGCTGCACTGGCGCCGTTCGTATAGGCGGGCGCGTTGGAGTTGATGGGCGAAGCGCTAGGAGCCGCGGAGCCCATGTCGGGCGGAAGATAGCTGAGCCCGTATCCGCCGCGAATCGATGTCTTGCTGTTCAGCCGGTAGGCGAAGCCCAGGTTGGGAGCGAACTCCTTGTGCCGGATTCCAATGCTGCTCCGGGAGCCGTAGCCTTGCGGATCGTTCACCAGGCCGATGGTGCCCGTCACCTTCGTATTGGGATCGACGCTATCGGGAAGAAGAACGGTATTCTTGTCGTTTATCTCTACCATTCCGCCCGGCAGCTCGTAACGAAGACCGAGGTTGACCGTCAGTTTGCGGCTCAACTGCCACGAGTCCTGAACATAATATGCCTGGTAGTAATTCATCGCCGTGGTCCAGGTGCCGACGTTGATGTTTCCCTGGCTGGAGTAGCCCATCAGTAAGTCGGCCCAGGCGTCTGTGGTATAGGTTCCATCGAAGGTGTACTGCCCGGAGTTGGTCTTGATCAGCGAGGGATTGTCCATCTTCCGGGCCTCGCCGCCGATCTTCAGGTTGTGGCGGCCCATGATCCGAATCAGGCTGCCGCTGATGGAGTAGGTGTCGTTGAAGCCGGCATAGTAGCCGTTGCCGAAGCTGTTGTAGAAGCCATAGGCTCCGCCGGTTTGGCCGCCGCGCGCCGCACTCAACGAGGCCAGCGGATACATCTTGTACGGCATAAAGCTGCCCAACTGGCCCCAGGTCCCGCCGAAGATCGTTTCATCGACGTTCATGTTGGGCAGGAGGCTCAGGTTCTGACCGCGCATGAAGCTGAGGCGCAGATCCACTACGGTCTTTTGATTGACGGTGTAGGTATCGCCCAGAACAACCTGGTGCGTCCGGAAGTACATCGCGGCGCCGCCCACGTTGTATGGACTCATCGGGAACTGGTTGAAGTTGGTGTCGGTGATATTCCAGTAGGTGTAGCGGCCGAAGAATCTCTGTTTCGGGCTGATGTTGTAGTCGATGCGGCCTGTGTACTGGTTCTGGTTGTCGCCCACAGCCACCTGGCGGAAGTAATTATCGCCTGCCGCATCGGAATACTGAGCGCCATTGATGACCGTTGGAGGACCGTAGTACTGCTTGACGACATTTGCAAAGGGGCTGATGCAGCTGGATAGATTGGTGATGGTGTAGTACCCGGGGCTGGTGGCCGTACCCTTGACGGGGTGTGTAATGGTGCAGTTCTTCAGTGGGTCGCCCTTGTCCAGTCCGGAGTTGCTCAGCGCCATCAGGCCGGTCTTGCCGTTGATGGCGTAGGTCTCGGCAATGATGCCGTTCTTGAGGTTTTCCGTCGGCACGATCGCCGGCGATGAGAGGCCGATCCGCGACTTGTAACCTTCCCAGGAGTACAGGAAGAAGACCTTATTCTTCACAGCAGGGCCGCTGAAGACGACTCCGTATTGGTTCTGGTTAAACTGCAACGGCTTGTTCTTCATCCCGACCTGCAGTTGGAAGCTCTTATTGAAGAAGTCGTTTGAGTCGAGAACCGTGTTGCGGAAGTATTCATATGCGGATCCGTGGAATGCATTCGAGCCGCTCTTGGTGGTCATGTTGACCACGCCGCCGCCGTAGCGGCCGAACTCGGCCCCCACGTTGCTGCTGGACACGGCGAACTCCTGCACGGAATCCTGCGTTGGAACCAGGCCCATCGTGTTGCCGCCCAGGGTGTTGATGGGCGCGCCATCGACGTACGATGCGCCCTGACCGGCGATATTGCCGCCGATCTGATAGTTGCCCCACCCGCCGGCGCTTGTGTTTCCGCCGCTGGAATTCAGACCTGTGGAGCCCTGGGAAGAACCCTGGGGAACGACGCCCGTGGCCAGCGCGATCAGATTCATCGTGTTGCGGCCGTTGAGCGGCATCTCCTGAACCGTCTTGCCTGTCACCTGCTGACTCAGAGAGCTGGATTCGGTCTCCATCAGCGGAGGATTTGTCGTCACTTCCACCGTCTCGGAGGCTGCGCCCACTTGCAGGACCGCGTCGGCGCGATCGGTTCCACCTACCTCAACCAACACCCGCGGCAGCACATAGCGCTTGAAGTTGGCCTTTTCAAACTCCACCTTGTAGGTAGCGGGCACGAGGTTGACAAAACGATAGCTGCCGGCCGCGTCGGATACCGAGGTCCGTTTTTCATTGGTCCCGGTATTCGTGGCTGACACCGTCGCTCCGGGTACAACCGCTCCCGTACTATCGGTCACGGCTCCCACGATCGAACCGAAAAACGATTGGGCCTGCACTGGAAGAGTGGTCAACCCGACCACAACCAGCAGCAACGCCAACCAAACTCGTCCTACTCTGTTTAACCTAGAATGCATCACTTCCTCCGTCCTCTAGCAAATTGCAAATCGTTGCTTCCACTCCGGATCACGCTTATCGTTCTGCCAAATCAACTCGACTACCAGCAAAGGGGGCCTCCAGAGCAGGGACTTTCCTTGCTGATCTGCAGCTCCCTCGCGAGTCATTTGCGTCGGTACGGAACCTGGGTTCAGTACTCCGCAAACTTCACCGAGCCTCAAGAGTGCATTGAGCGAAGGCATTGTAATGGCAGGTGGCAGTTTCTGGGGGATAGACTAGCCTGCGAAAAATACGGGGTCAAGATACGGACGGTCCGGGAACGTACGGGGTACGTGCGGAGTACGTGTCGCAGTATTTATGTCTAGCTAATACAAGGACTTGCATTCTTCTCGCCCTGACATGTCTCCGAGAATTCCGGACGTCTGCGGTGGTGCGCTCGAGAGTGATTTTCGGGTTCGGTTTTAGCAGTATGGGGGAGCCATGTGATTCCCGATGAAAGCACTGCCCAGGCAGCTACGGGACAGGGGAAGTGCGAGGCCGCAAAATGCCTCTACCAGGTATGGACGGCGACGATCTGGGGCGAGCCAGCGCTACCTTCAACAACCGAGGTCTTGAGAATCAGCTGATAGTTCGTTGCCGACGACAGCCGAGGGGGAAGCAGGCTCTCCATCGAAGGATCCGTGAGCAATGCAGCAGCAACGTCGGTGCCAAACGGATCAAGGCCACTCAGCACCATCACCCAGCCGCCTGTCTCAGCGTCCCAGAATCGAGAGATCAAACTGTAATCGGCATTGGTCTGCGTCGAACTGCCACCATCCATCCATTCTCGATTCAAGGGATCATGTGCATCCTGAATCCACTTCGCGCCGGTGGCTGGATCTTCTCGGAGGCTATATCGCAGATTGGATAGGACCAACATTGACCATGGGTTGTTGAAGCCCCCGACCAGCACGATCGACCGATGTCTGAACTGGTGCATCCTGACTTGAGAAGAAGACCTCAAGGCGACAGCAACGTCATATGCTTGAAGCCGGCTATAGATCCTGTAGGCGATTGTCGCATCCATAAACAGGACCTTTGGTTCCGGATTCGCTCCGTGAGGGTTACCCGGACCTCCATGAATTGTGTCGCCCCGGTTGCCCTGGTGCGGCTCCGCGTCGGCACGCGCGTTCGTGTCCGGAACAGCCGGGCCATCGTCGGGCAGACACACAAACAATCCCTGCTTCTTGTCGAGAAATGGTTCCCACACACGGTAGACAGTGGAATGCCAGAAACCGGTCCGGCTTACCACCAGAGCGGCGCCAGCCAGCACCAGTAACACTGCCGCGCACCACAGAATCCTCTTGCGCCAAAGACCGGGCTGGAAATGCCTCGGATGTCCCGCGTGGGCAATCTCGGCCTCGCTAGCCCCCCAGGGCACGGCAAGCTCTCTGCTCTCGACCGGCTGCGCAGGCAGCTCCAGAACTCCAAAATCGAATTGCGGCAGATAGCCGCCGGCGGCCAGGCGGATTCTCACGCCATGCCGGCTGCTGGGATCCTGATAATACTGGTCCAGGCGACGGCGAATCTCGCTCGCGGTCCTGCGCACAATCGGATCCGTATTCGGCTCGTAGTCCGCGTCGCGCCCGAAGACCTCAATGCCCAGAGTGCGTTCCTTGATCCCCTCGCAGTTGCCATTCAGCGCTGATTCGACAAGATGATGCAGCAACTGCACACATCGCTGGCTGGTCTTAAACCTCGGGTCGGCAAGGATGCGGTCCAGCTCCTCAGCGATTTCTGCTCGCTGAGTATCGCTCCACTTCACTTGGCTGAATACTCTAGGCTCTGTCATAGGCATTTTCTGCACGATATTGTTTCGATGCCGTATTTTAGCAGCATCTCCTGCTTCTTCGATCTGTTGTGCGCGCCGGAGCAAGATCAGACGACCGCCTCTCCCAAATCCGAATAAGGGAACCAGCCTATCGCCGAGAGATGCCGATGCAGCCCATGTATGACATCATCAGTACCGGGTATTGGATGCTTGGTCAGTCCTATCCTGAACTGGTCACTGCCACAACCGGAGATATGGCAGGCACCGAGTCCGAATGCGATACTGCTTGTACCAAACACTGATCAGAAATGTTGGGTATGTGGCGTAATTGTATTTTTGGCGCAGGTTCACTGCTCACTCACGATCACCGGCCTATCGCCAATTTCCAAGAACTTCCCTGGATGATTTCCAGGAAGTATCAATCATCCGGCTTAGAGTGACATGAAGTTCGGCCGCTATCGACGCGACAACGAAATAGCCGAGCTCAGTGAAAGATGTGCTTGCTTGCGCTTGAGGGAGAAGGCCCAGTAAAACATGAAAAAGACTGTCAACTTCAGAATCGTTGCAATCATCTTCCTTTGCCTGCTGGCGGTTGAAGCAACTCCTTGCAAAACTTCAAGCCAAATCCATGACGCAGTTGCGGACGAGTACTCAGTCTATGCTGCTGCGCTCGATAAGTATGTCGGCTCCGGCTCGTATGTGGCAGCAGCCACCACATTCGTTCCAGTCAGGGAGAAGGAGTTGGATCGAGCCCTGAGTTTTCCAATCGACGATGCAGACCATCTCAGCAGGGCTTTAATCGAAGACTTCAAATCCAGGAACAGGCACAGCCAACCCCTTGCCCAACATTTCCCCGAAGGCATTCATGTCGTATTCCTGTCTGAAATCGAGCACAAGAGCCTGTTTGCAAGTTCAATTGAAGAAGGCTGGGACAACTTTTACAGGAAGTATCCTGGAGCATCCGGCATTACCTACCTTTCGCGCGTTGGATTCAACCAGAAGCGCGATACCGCGCTTATCTACGTGAGCAATGTCCGTAACGGCGAGGTTGGCGGCGGCGCTTACCTGCTGCTAACGAAATCTAATGGAAAATGGAGCGTAATCAGCCGGACGCGCGGCTGGATTACGTAGGACAGGCTTCAGCGCGAGCGCGAAATCACAACCCGACCGCGGCCACCAACAAAGATGCATCCATATCGCCGTGGTTTGGTTTGCGTTGACGCCGGAAGCGGTCTGCGACATCATCCGTGGATGATGTCTGCGATTGCCCAATGAGGCGCCGGTGAAAACCCCAATCAATACCAGCGCCCCAGGTCGCGAACGCAGACTCTTTGCAAAAAGCCACATGGCGTCCGATTACGCGTTCGGATTCGCCACCCTTCCGATGAACAGAATCGATCCCGATGCCTTGTGCTTGATCAGGAAGAGGAAGGGCCGGTCGGCGCGGAATATCTCCGGCATATCGATTTGGACGCTCTTGCTGCTCATAATAACGGCGGTGGCTGCCGCGGCTTCGCTGCCCTTTTCGTTGACGTCGATGAAGGCCTGGTGGATGACGGCGGATATGTACAGATCCTTGTCTCCAGTCATGCCTGAGAAGTTCGCGGCGCTCTCGCTGAAAGCATCCCGAATGCCCATGCCGGTCAATTCCGGGGCAAGGCTGTAGCGCGCCGTGAATGTGAAGCGTGGCAGCGCAACGATGACCTCAGCGGTTGACATCGCCTTCTCAATCGCAGCCAGGCTATCGGCCGTAAGCTTCGACTCGAGCGAGTCCACGCCAGCGTCGGGCAGCAGTACGATCATGGAGAGGTCGTCGCCCTCATACGGTAGCTCAATGGCTGCAACGTTGTCCTGATGCACATAGCGGAAATGCGACTTTTGCTGCATCGTCTGGGCTTTGACGATCTTGCCGTCGTCCAGATGAAAGTCCTGGGGCCGAGTGTTCGCCTCTGGAAACGGCTGCTTCCAATCGCCTTTGAAATAGATGGCATTGGTCAGGATCAGGCGAGTCAGTTCCGACACGTCATCGAGGTGAATGAGGTCTTTGATCTTGCCGGCGGTTTTGTCTTCTACCCAGGAGTTGATGGTGGCTACGGCTTTACCGCGCGCGCCCACAAAGTCCACCGTCTTGAAGCCGCCTCCGTAGTATCGATTGATTCTGCTGGTGAACTCGGGCACGAAGGCGTAGCTCTGCTGTCCCCATAGCGCGTTCGAGATTGCAAGCTGGTAGTGCTTTCCGGGCGCGGCCTTTACAGCATCCATCAGTTGGGCAAAGCCTTCCATGCGCTCCGCGTCGGTCATCCCCAGATGCAGCGTATCCGCCATCTCTTTGCGGGTGTTGCCGCTGCTTCCTTCGAAGGTCATGGCCAACGCGGTCGAAACGCTCGCCGGGGATGCAAAGACATTCTGCGCCTTTCGCGAGCCGCTCAAACTACGGTAGAACTCGATGGCGAACTGGTTGTTTGCGTGCGTTAAATTCGGCAAGGCCGTTTCGCTGTTCGATTTGGACTGGGCGATGCCCCGGCCGGACGGTCCGATCGCAATCGCGAGCATGAGTGCTACTACGGGCAGATACCGACGTATGCTGAAAACTATCATGTTTTTCTCCTTCGTCGACCCGCTTGATCCGCTGAGATAGCTCCCAAAGGCGGCAAATCGGTTCGTCTAACTGTAGAACGGCAGGGTCATCTCTTCTTGCAGTATTTCTTATCGATTTGATCGTGCCATCTGGCTCCGTGCTAGTTCCGGAAGGCGCCATCATATTGCCGTCAGTATTCACGCCCCTTGGCTTCCGGCCCGAGGAAGTGATCGGCAATCGACTCGCTGACATTATCCCAGGCGTCGGATATCTTGTCGTCTACCCTGCTGGAGACAGCGTTCTCCAGCTTGTCCACCACATACATCTCCGCAGAGAGCTTGTCGGCCTGCCGAATGACGGTCTTCAACTGCACTTTTTGGGCCTCGGACACCGCGGTCCGCTCAAGCATGACGGTGGCCCGCTTGCGCTCCAGACGCACCGCATCGAACAGGACCTTGCGCTCGGCTTCGTCCTTCAACAGTCCTCCGGTCGAGGGAGTCAGTTCGCTAGCCACTTCGAGCGTAACTTTGCGCAACATGGCGCTGAGAGCTTCTTTCGAAGTCATGGCGTCCCAGACCATGGCGCCAGTGTCGCCCAGTTTGGGATCGACAACGGCTTGCGCGGCGCGCAGCATGGCTGGATCGACGTTCCTGGGCACGTCATGCTGCAGCCGCACGTCCTGGACCAGGTGGGCGAATTCCTTGGCTTTGGCGGGATCCTTCAAATAGGCCAGCGCTGCGTCGTAATCGGCGTCCTTTTTGACCAGGAAGGCGTAGGCGCCATCCTCGCCCGCGATGAAGGTTTTGCCGCCGATGATCAGTATCTTGCAGGGCATGCTGATTGACTCGCCCAGCACGCCGGTCATCTCCCAGCCGGCCACCACCAGATCGAGGGCGTTCATCAGCCGGTCGTCGTTCAGATAAACCTTCTTCCAGTCCAGCTTTACCTCTTTGGCCGGGATAGGCAGCGGAGGAACCACGGAGGCCAGGCGATGTGCAATTGGCGACACCTGCGGGTCGGTGATGGTCCTTGTCCATGCAGATTGAGTCGGGTTCGCGTTGCCGCTGTCGAGCCCCTTCAAACTGCCAAAAACGACAGGCGGCGCTTCCGAAGAAGCTCCGTCGATTCCCTTGAATCCGCCGGCTGCGCCGGGTTTGAATGAGTCGAAGGCGGCCTGGCGGCGCGCGGCCTCGAGGGACGCCTGGCGCTGATTCTCCGCAGCCTGCTGCAACTGTCTGAGCGCCAGGGCTCGCTGATTATCGGCATCGATCTTGTCTTGCTTCTTCTTTTCCGCAGCGGCGGCATCGGCTTTTTTCTTGGCATCGGCGGCAGCTTTGCGGCGCTTATTCGCTTCGGCCAACTTTTGGAAGCGATCTTTCCAGACCTGTACTGGATTGGACACTGGAGAATCGGAGGACGAAGACGAGGAAGAATCGCCCGGGCAGGGGATACCTGAGACTCTGACGCAAGTTGGCTCCGGTGGCGGTGGAATGTACTGCGCAGCCGCCTTCTCGCTGGAAACAAGTACAAGGCAAACGAATATTGAAACACCCAGCAGAAGCGTGATGTGCCGCATCTTCCAGACTCGATGAATACTGTAACCGCAATGAAGAGACTCGTAATCAAATTTGACTAAAGTCATGGCGTCCCTCGAACAAAAAGCTTATGCGTGTAATTCAAGCCCCGCAAGAACGCTTCATGAGGCTGTTCGCAACTTCATTCTGCAAGCCTGATCAGAAGTAAAGCCTCAAGGGTGTGCCCCTTGAGGGTTTTCCTCGATCCATTTTAAGCGGCGACGCGCTCAATGCATTCTGTTCGCCGCGGCACATCCCTGCGAGTCTCCATACTCGCAGGCCTTCTGGTAAGAAGAGCGCGCCTGAGAGGAGTCCTGCGGTAGGCCAAGGCCCATCTCGTAGAGTCTGCCCAGCGACTCGCACGCACGCGCATCCCCCCCGTCACAGGCTTTGCGATAGAAGCGGATGGCGCCCTCATCGTGCTTTAGAGCCGCGTCTTGCGCCGGCTCCGGGGCCGCGCTCGACGGACTTGGTGCGCTTGCAACACTTGCAACTCTCACTCTCGGAGCCGTAACCGTTGGCGGCGCCACCGCGCTCTCTTCCGTTTTCTTGCCGTTGACTCTGTCGCAACCTTCCGCCCAGCCGTCGTTGCAGGCCTTCTGGTAGATGGTGCGCGCCTTCGCCGAGTCCGCCGCGACTCCCAAGCCCTCTTCGTAGAGTCTGCCTAGCTCAATGCAGGACTGCGAGGTTCCGGTGTCACAGGTTTGCTCGTAGCGCGCACGCGCTTGCTCATAGTTCAATTCCTTCTCGTAAAGCTTCCCCAGCGCCTCGCAGCCCGGCAGGTCTGGATTCATATGGTCGCAGGCCGCCTGGTAGAGCTTCTTCGCCTGAGCGGTATCCACGTCTCCGCCTAACCCTTTTTCGTAAAGACTTCCCAGCGATGTGCAGCTTTCTTTGGTGACGGCATCCGGATCGTTGCAGGCCTTTTGGTACGCCTCCCGGGCGCGTACATGGTCCGGCGCACCCTCCTCGTCCCCTTCGTATTTATCGCCAACAATTCGGCAGGTGCTGAGCTGGCCGCCGTCGCAGGCTTTGCGAAAGTAGTAAAACGCCTGCTTTCGATCTGCTGTAAAGTCACGGACACTCATTTCATAGACCGATCCGGCCTCAGAACACCCTTGCATCTCACCGCCGTTGCAAGCCTTGATGTAATAGGTCAACGCCAGATCGTCATCTACTGTGACTCCATTGCCCCAGTCGTACATCTGTCCAAGATGGATACAGCCAAAGAAATCGTTGCTGTCGCAGGCCTTCTTATACGCGGCGCGAGCCTTGTCGTAATCCCGCACTCCGGCGTCGCCGTCCTCGTACATCGCCCCCAACTGATCGCAGGCTCGCTTTGCACCACCGTCGCAAGCTCTGGTGATCAGCGAAAGGGCCGCTCCTTTGGGGCTTCGCCCATACATCATCATGCCGAAGTTGTAGAGCGTCTTGGGTGGCGCCGGGAACACAAAGTCGTAAAACGCAATCAGCGCCAGAAGAACTACCACGCCTCCAACCATGCGGAGCGCTAGACTCCAGCGACTATCCTCCGGTAAATCCGAAGGCCTTGCTGTTGCTGGCCCATCCAACGGGGCTCTTCGCGACCTTTTGATTGCAAAAGCTAAAACAAAAGCAACAACGACCACAAAAGCTAATACAAAAATTTCGAGCAACGAAATCATGGCATACTCCAGGAACTGTCAGACTCCGGGTGTCTCCCCAGCTGAGCCGCGTAAATACCCCTTTGATTTATCGCCCTTCGGATTGTACGGCGCAAAGGTATTCCGCCACGGCGCCGGCGTAGAACCTGGCCCCGATCCGAACCCTCTGGCGCACAGCGATCCCGCGTTTGAGAAATGCCTTTCAGGATCATGCGAGTCGTTGAATGACGATGGCTGCATTGTTGCCCCCAATTGATTAGCGCTATCTGGCCGCACTCTTCGCCGTTAGCGTCGCCTGGATGCGCATTTGCGCTTCCGCAGCGTCATCCGCCGAGGGTTTCGAGTCCAGATAGTAATTGAACATCGTGATTGCATCGTCGAATTTGCTGTGCATTTGGAGCGCGACCCCTAGGTTGTAGTAGCCGTTTCCCCACCACGGCGCCAGATCGACCACCTTGTGCAACAGTTCGATAGGCGCATCGAGAGCATTCGGCGTCCTGGCCTGCTGAAGCTGTTGCGAAGCCTGCACAAACAATTGCCTGGCAACCTCCGGCAGTGCGGGCGCCGCAGGCAGCGCCGTTCCTAATTGGATCACTCTTCGGCGTAGCAATAGGCTCTGCGGATCGGAGGAAAGTGCACGCACGTAGGCCGTAAATTGTTCCTGATTGTCCTTCCACTGCGTCTGTTCGAGCTGCCGGTATTGCAGGTCTCCGCTCTGCAGCAGCTTGCCAACCTCCACATTGCCGGCGAGGGCCGCGTGTTGCAATGCGGCCAGACCCTTCTTATCCTTTACCCCGGGATCAGCTCCCCTTTTTAGCAGATACTTGACTATCTCGACTTGGATTTTGTCGATGGCGAACAGCAGAGGCGTGCGCCCCTGAGCGTCGCGCTGCTCAAGATTGGCCCCTTGGTCGGCCAGCAGTTGGACCATGGACATCTTTCCCATCTCAATGGCCAACGTCAGCGGCGTCATGGAGCCTTCCACTTTGACGTTGAAGTGGTAGCAGTCGATTGCGCCCTCGCGCATGGCATCGATGTTGGCGTGACGGGACAAGAGCAGTTTAACAAGCTCCGGCTGGTTGATCGCCACAGCCCATATAAGCGGCGTGACATTTTTGAGGGTCGTCGAGTAGTACCCTTCCGCTTTGAAGTCGCTGCTCAAATTGGCTTCGATATCGGCCCCGGCATCCAGTAGCAGCTTCAGTTGTTCTGGACTTCGTTCCGCGATGGCAGCGGCCAATTTATTGTTCAACTCCCGCTGAACGCCGAGAGCCGCAAAGCGTTCCTGAAGAAAGGCGGTCATGTCGGCATGATTCTTGTTATACCCGGAAAAGACCAGGGCGTTCGCACCCTCATTATTTACCGCCTCCAGGTTGGCGCCATGGTTCAGCAGAAGCGTAGCCGTTTCTACCGGGCAGTTGCGTGCTGCCCACATCAGCGGCGTGCGATTGTAGTTATCTCGCGCCTCGACGTTGGCGCCTTTGCTGACCAATAGATTCACTGGAACAGGCTTGTTATTGGCCGCGGCAAATATAAGAGGCGTCAGCCCGTCATTATTCCTGACTTCAAGATTGGCCCCTCGAGTCAACAGGGCTCGGAGAATCTCCAGATTGTCGCCAATGACCGCCCAGTGCAGGGCGGTGTTGCCGGCCACGTCGCTTTTTACCTCTGTGTCGGAGCCGGCATTCAGCAGAACCAAAACCACATCGGCTTGTTCCGCCATGACGGCATGCTGGAGCGGCGTGTAGCCCTGGTCGTCTTTTGCATTGAGATCGGTGACCTGGGCCAGCAGCGATCGAACCGTGTCCACCTTTCCCGCATCGATTGCCGCGATCAGCTTATCTTTCAGGCTTTGGCTGGAGAGGGAAAGACTTCCGAAAAGAAGGATGGCAAGTATTGAATAGATTCGAGCGGCGCTCTTCATCGCTGGTTGATCTCCCCTGACAAACGCGTTCTCGTATGATCGAGACGCACCGCACGCCGCTGATTCCGCGGCCGAAGGGGACGCCTCTGCGGGCACCACAAAATGGAATACCCGTTACGAAAGCTCAAATTACAGCCTTCGCAATTTCGATTTTTCAGATCGTCATAACAATAAACGATTGTAGCCGCCACCGCTCAGGCCTCAGCCTCGAAATTTGAACCTCGGTGCGCTCTTCGCCTCGTAGATTTACTTGACTCGCCGGCCCGGCGCTTCTCTACGAAATCTTTGGCGGAGTTGGCATTGTGCAGGGTTCGGACTTGAGCATGAGGAGAAGACCTGGCTCTTCCGGGAAAAGTAATCTCCCGAGGCAGTACCAAAGCCTGATTTGAGTTGTTCTTGGCCGGGCGCTTGTCAGAAACAGGCAGCTGTCCCGCTACTGCAGCCTCTCCGGCTCCGACCAGGTCTTTGTCTCCGGGATGTAGCACCACTCGGTCGGCGTTCCGGCCTTCCGCCGCCCAATGTAGCTCCCATGCTCTCTGTCTGCCTGGCGGAACGATGCTACAGAGTCTTCCACTTTGATTTCCTCCTCGGTGGGGAACCAGCCCTGAGGTTCCCATGGGAGGGTTCCGCTGGCGGAGGTGAACGAGCCGATAGGCGTCTTCAAGCTCCCGGCGCCTGCCGGAATCGGTCGGCCATTGTAGGTAAGCACACCCCGTTCGCCAGCCGATTTCGATCCCTTGGCCGATGTCCCCAACTCGTAGGTAAATACTGCGCTGCTCGTATCGGCCTGTTGCTGAGAGCCCGCCTCCTTAAGAAAACTTGCCATGAGGCTGCCGGGTTCGGCGATGTCCTTCAGTTCGGTTTCGGCATAGGCGTTCAGAGAGTGTGGATCGACCCAGACCTGCTGACTCGGAAGGTAGAGCCACGATCCAGGTGTGCCGCGCCGCCACCCACCCTTGTACCAGTGCGTCCCGGACTCCTGTCCGGCTTCGAAGTTCTGGCCCGACTTCGAAGACTTCGCCAAGCCGCTCGTTTTCTTCCAGCCGCTTACAGACCAGAGCTTGGCTTCGGCAACGAACTCATACTCTCCGATCGGCGTCAAAATCTGCCCCACTTTGGCTGGAACCGGCTTCCCGTCGTAAGAGAGCGCTCCAATGAATCCCTCGCTGCGCGTCTCCCGGTTAGAAATCGTGCCGCTGTACCGCCACACATCAGCAAGGTCCTGGGCTGAGGAGGACGACCACGCCGCTACCAAAAAGATCAACCCGATCGCCGCCAGTGCTCGTCTGCAATTCACTGCGCTTCCTTTCTCTTGCCACATTTAATGTATCTCGCTGTTGGACCGGATTGGCAAAGCAGCTAAAACAGTGGATCGAGTGGCGCCCTAATACGTCCCGGCAAACGCCATTCCGTCCAGAAATCTTCAAAAGGCGTCTACGAGCGCCAAATCATCGATGCGCTCATCGACAACAGATCAGGAACGAAAAGTCAGCTAGCCTGTATCGCTCGAGTCGTCCACGGAACCGAGGACGATAGTCAATTTGTAGTATCAATCCTATGCGCTAAGTGAGCCCATTTTTAATAGCAGGCCGGATGCCCGGTAGAACCGAAAGTTGAAAGCTCTGCCAAGATTATCCTGAGAGAATCTCATTGGTAGAACTCCCTATCGGTAGGTCGTGGGAAATACCAGGAACGAGCGAATGCTGATCCTAATTGTCTAAAATGCGTGTACTTGTAGCGTACTCAAGATCCGCGATTCGTGCGTATTGACAGATTCAAGCATAAGGCAGTTTCAGTAACTTGTTTGCAATCACATATTGCAGAAATTTAAGTCCCCCTCCGGGCACCATGGATTTAGTGCTTTAGGCTTTGGCTTTTGGCCTCGGGCGCTGGCACACAGAGAAACAGAGCCAGCACCGGAACCGTGATCGTACCCGCGCCGACGCCGGTGAGGATGATATACAGCGCGATGAAGAACCCGATGAGGTAGCGCACCTATCAACCTCCCTGAACAGACGAGCTGGAAGACGCGGCCTGAATGTGAATGCCGCATTCTACTTTTTGCCCGGCCCAGCGGCCCGAACGTGGGTCGTTCGGATCGAGCGGTAGCGTAGTGCAGGGCTCGCAGCCGATCGAGGTATATCCGAGTTCGTAGAGCGGCAGGCGTTCGATGCCGAGCGACTCGCATGCGTACCAGACTTCGCGCGTCGTCCAATTCGCGAGAGGCGCGAGCTTGAGCACGGTCTTACCACCGGGCAATGCAAAGGGCGCAGACTCTTCAAGCACAGTGCGGCTGCGAGCCTGTTCGCGGCGCAGGCCGGTGAGCCAGAGGTCGTAGCCCGCAACGGCGCGGAAGAGCGGCTCCACCTTGCGCAGCTTGCAGCATTGGTCCGGCGCGGTGCGGAAGAGCTGGCCGTGTTCAGCCTCCTGCGCGGCAACGGTCTGCGCCGGTATCAGGTTGACAAGGTTCAGATTCCACGCGGCTGCTATCTTGTCGCGATACTCCAGCGTTGCGGCAAAGTGATAGCCGGTGTCGAGAAACAGAATTGGCAGGCTTGGAGCGATCGCGATTGCAAGCCTGGTGAGGAGAACATCCTCGGCCTGAAAGCTGCACGTCAGGCAGGCGCTGCGGCTGCCGTCGAGAGTGGCGGCAAGAGCGGAACGAACCACTTCGATTTTTGCTTCAACTTCAGCGTGAATTGCGGCGATGCTCATCAGAGTCCAGCCCTTTCGATTTGGTGAAGTATGCCAACTTCGCGCAGCAGGCGCAGTACAGCAGCCCGCGCGCCACCGGAGTTGCTCTCGTCCGCGACGATGCTCCGCCCGCCTGCCTCAGCAGTGAGAGGCTCATCGTGTGTAACGGTTGCCACGATGACAAGAAACCCTGAGGCGATGCCTGCACTCACTAGCGCATCGAGTAGTTGAGGATTTGCGGCAAAGTCGGCCGATGCGGCGTCAATGCGCTGCGTAACCGCGCCGGATGCGAAGAGCGACCGCTCGACAGTTTCGATCTCTAGTCGTGTCCCCCGCAGTCGGAGTACACCGCCCTGATGTCCCCAGCGCGAGGCGCGCTCTGTTGCCAACACCGGCCCTTCGACTTCAGAAGCAAGACCGTCTTCGTCCGAGGTGTCGGGAACCGAGGCGCGGATCATGCCTGCCGCCACAGTGCCGTTGGTAGTTGGATCGATGAGGATGAATGCGCCGGTCGAGCGGTTCCGGCTGTAGATATCGATCGCAATCGAACGCAGAAGGTCGATCGAGACCGTGCCGATCGCATTCATCTCCAGCACGTCCGCAGGCCGATGTTCGAGCGACCCGAGATCGACGGCGTGATCCACATGCGATACAAAAGCGGGAACGGTGTGGCTGGTGTGCTTGAGCAGATAGCGCCGCTTTGAATCGAGCGGGCGCGCATCCATCCAGACAAGCGCGGCGCTCAACTGGCGGCTTACCTCGGGCTGTTGCTCTTCACCAACGATCAAGTCTCCGCGGCTGATGTCGAGTTCGCGATCTAGAACCAGCGTGACTGAGAGCGGAGCCTGCGCCTCATCGAGGTCGCCATCGAAGGTGACGATCCGCTCGATGCGTGCACTGCGGCGCGAGGGCAGCACCACGATGCTGTCTCCGGCGCGCACCACACCCGATGCGATCTGCCCGGCAAAGCCGCGAAAGTCGCGATTGGGCCGCAGAACGCGCTGCACCGGAAAGCGGAATGGCTCGGCTCCCGTTGTCAGCGTGGCAGGCAGCGACTCCAGCAGTTCGAGCAGCGAAGGGCCTTCGTACCACGGCATGGACGGGGAGCGATGAACGACGTTGTCGCCGGCCAGCGCGGAGACAGGAACGTAGCGCACTTCGACCGCGTTGCCCGTGTCGGCGGCGATGTGGCTGAGAACCGCGGAGAAGTCTTCGACGATCGCCTCGAAACGCGAGCGATCGTAGCCCACCAGGTCCATCTTGTTCACCGCAACGATGACATGGCGCACGCCAAGAAGCGATGCGATGTAAGCATGACGCCGCGACTGGACCAGAACGCCCTTGCTCGCATCGACCAGCACAATGGCAGCATCCGCTGTGGATGCGCCGGTGGCCATGTTGCGCGTGTACTGCTCGTGGCCGGGCGTGTCGGCAATAATGAACTTGCGCCGCGGAGTGGAGAAGTAGCGATAGGCGACATCGATGGTGATGCCCTGCTCGCGCTCGGCGCGAAGGCCGTCGGTAAGCAGCGCGAAGTCGAGTTGGCCGGGCGCGGTAGTTCCCTTGCCCTCAATGGACTTCACCTGGTCTTCGTAGACCGATTGCGTGTCGTAAAGCAGGCGGCCGATGAGCGTGGACTTGCCGTCATCGACGCTGCCGGCTGTCGAGAACCGCAGCAGATCTTTGCTGCGCTCCTGCGCCAGGAACTCTTCAACTGAAAATTCTGCTTGAGCAAGAGCAGTCATTAGAAGTAACCCTCCCGCTTCTTCAACTCCATGGAGCCTTCCTGGTCGTGATCGATAGCGCGGTTGGCGCGCTCGCTGGTTTTGAACTGGATCAGCTCGGCGATGATCTTGGGCAGCGTATCTGCGTCGGAACGGATGGCGCCCGTGCAAGGGCTGCAACCGAGCGAGCGCAGACGGCACTTGATCATCTGCGGCTTTTCTCCGGGAAGCGCCACGTAGGACTGTTCAATCGGAATCAATGCCTCGCCGCGAACAAACATCGGGCGCTCTTTGGCGTAGTAGAGATCGACGATGGGAATGTGCTCCTCGTGGATGTACTGCCAGACGTCCATCTCCGTCCAGTTGGAGAGAGGAAAGACCCGGATGCTTTCGCCGGGATGAACGCGTGCGTTGTAGAGGTTCCACAACTCCGGACGCTGGTTCTTCGGGTCCCACTGCCCGTTCGCATCGCGGAAGGAGTAGATGCGCTCCTTGGCGCGGGACTTCTCTTCATCGCGGCGCGCGCCGCCGAAGGCAGCGTCGAAGTTGAAGTGCTTGAGCGCATCGAGCAGCGCCTGCGTCTTGAGAGCCCCGCAGCAGCGCTTCGTGTCGAGAGCGACGGGATTCGTGCCTGCGGCGATGGCCGGCTCGTTGCGCCACACCAGCAGTTCCACGCCCAACTGCTTTGCAATACTATCCCGGAATTCCAGCATCTCGGCAAACTTGAAGCCGGTATCGACATGCAGCAGCGGAAATGGTATCGGCCCCGGATAAAAGGCCTTCTGCGCGAGGCGAAGCATGACCGAAGAGTCCTTGCCGATCGAGTAGAGCATCACCGGCCGCTCGAACTCTGAAGCGACCTCGCGCAAAATATGAATGCTCTCCGCCTCAAGCAGGCGCAGATGGCTGAGGCGTTCGCCAGATAGCGGGTGCGCGGCTGCGGCGGTTTGCAAGGAATCAACGACAGTCAATTGGACCTCCCGGGTGAATTGAGCGACAGAAGCGACGGGACCGGATCAGCGGCAACAACAACAGGAAACAGGCGCGATCCCGACGATCGCCGGGGCAGTGGGGCGGACGGATTGGCTGAAGTCAGTCAAGGCTCGCTCGGTGCTGCTGGTTCGTTGTGGGGGAAATGCCGTTTTGGCTACGGCTTAAGACGTTTGCGAGGGCTAGCGCAGACAACAACAGGGCATGCACACGCTGAAAGCGCGGCAACAGGCCATATTCTTGCGCAAGGGAAACGTCATATATGCACAATATCATGCGCGCCTTTTGGACGCAACCAGTCCAATTATTCCGCCGGGTAAACGCCTGCGCACACAACACTTAACGCCATCGCACAATCCAACACATGGGATGCTTGCTTGACATTCAACTTCCTCGCCCATACGATCCACTTATGGCTGGTTTATTCTGTTGTCGCTTTTGTACGCCACATGTGGGCGCATAGGTGACATCGGTCCTGTCCTAGTAAGCTAGATTCCGATTCCCTACTTTCGCCCGCGTTGCAGCCATGCTGCCGCGGGTTTTCCGTTTTCAAGCGAGGTGCAATGAGCGAAGCAGTCCGGAAAGAGACCAAGGCGCAGCGCGCCGAGCGGCTGAAGCAGGAGAAGAACCCCTGGCAGGCCTTTGATGAAGTACGCGCCTTCGCGCGCGAGGGCCGCACCAGCGTCACGCAGGAGTGGGCGTCCACTTACTTCAAATGGTGGGGAATCTACACGCAGGGCGACGGCGCGGGTGTTACCGGCGGAAAAGGCGGCGAGGGCGTAACTTCCGACTACTTCATGATGCGCATCGGCATTCCGAACGGCATCCTGAACGCAAAGCAGTTGCGCGCCATCGGCGAACTGACCTTGAAGTATGCGCGCAATCTTGCCGACATCACGGTGCGCCAGGCGATCCAGTTGCACTGGCTCACCATCGAGTCACTGCCCGGGATCGTGGATGCGCTCGATGCCGTGGGACTCTCGCCCCGGGGCGCGTGCGGAGACGTTGTGCGCAACGTGACCGGTTGCCCGCTGGCCGGTGTGGATGCGGACGAAGCCTTCGACGCCTCGCCTGTAGCGCTTGAGGCGGCACGGCTGCTCACCGCCAATCCTGACTTCTACAATCTGCCGCGTAAGTTCAAGATCGGCATCACCGGCTGCCCCTCCTGGTGCAATCACCCTGAGATCAACGACGTTGCAATGACGCCGGCGCGAAGCAAAGGCCGCGACGGCTTTTCCATTCGCGTAGGCGGCGGTCTCTCGCGCGAGCCGCACATTGCCGTTAAACTCGACGCGTTCATTCTGCCCGAGCAGGCGCCGCGCGTTATCCAGGCAGTGGCGGAGCTGTTCCGCGAGCAGCAGGAGTTGCGTGAGAGCCGCGAGCGAGCACGGCTGAAGTATCTCTTCCTTAAACAAGAGTGGACGGCGGAGAAGTTTCTCGCCGAAGTGCAGTCGAGGCTGCCGTTCAAGCTTGAGCCGGCCGGCGAAGAACAGGTTCCGTCGGATGTCTACCGCGATCACACCGGCATCCACAAGCAGCGCCAGCCGGGCCTGAGCTACGTTGGCGCATCGGTGCTGCGCGGAAGGCTGAGCGGCGAGCAGTTGGTCGCAGCGGCCGATCTGGCTGAGCGCTACGGCGACGGATCGTTGCGCACCACCGTGGCACAAAATCTCATCTTCCTCAACATCCCCACGGAAAAGACCAGGGCATTTGCCGAAGAACTCAACAAGTTGGGCCTCCGCGTGGATGGTTCGTCGTTCTGGCGCGGAGCCGTGGCCTGCACCGGTACCGAGTTCTGCAAGCTTGCCATTACTGAGACCAAAGGCTTCCTGCGCTGGCTGGTCGACGAAATGGAAAACCGTCTGCCTGAGTTCGACCAGCAGTTGCACTTGAACGTGACCGGCTGCCCCAACGGCTGCGGACAGCATTGGGTTGCCGACATCGGCGTCGAAGGCAAGAAGATCAAGCACGACGGCCAGCTTGTCGATGCTTACTACTTCTGCGTCGGGGGCGGCTTGGGCGAGCACGCGCGAATCTCCCGGCCGGTTGGATACCGATGCCTGGCTACCGAGACGCCCGATGCGATCGAGCGGCTGCTGCGCGGCTACCTTGCAACGCGGAGCAACGAAGAGACTCTGCGTGCCTGGCTTGCCCGCCACTCCAACGAAGAGTTGCGCACTCTGCTGGCAGGCGAGACCACAGCAGCGGTCGAGCGCGATCTGCCGGCTGGACGGCCGCCCTCAGGAGCAGGTGAATAAGGAGGCGCTGGTGAATCTGCTGCCCATCTTTGTGAAACTCGAAGGCAGGCGCGTACTCCTGGTTGGCGCTGGGGCCGTAGCGCTCGAAAAAACCCTCACGCTGCTTGAAACCGGCGCGCGGATTCTTGCCATCGCGCCGGCTGCTACGGCCGCAATGGAGAAGCTCGCGCAAGAAGGACGGATCGAATGGATTGAGCGTTCTTACACTCCATCCGATCTCGATGGAGCGGCGCTCGCGATTGCCGCGACGGATGTGCCGGAGGTAAATGCGCAGGTATTTGCCGATGCGCGGCACCGCGGAATTCCAGCGAACAGCGTTGACGATCCGCCCAACTGCGACTTCTACTTCGGCGCGATCGTACGCCGCGGAGCGCTGCTGGTCGCTGTCTCCACGGCCGGAGAGAGCCCAGCCGTAGCCCAGCAACTGCGCGGAGAAATCGACGATCTGCTCAGTCACGACCTGGGCGAGTGGCTGAAAACAGTAGGCCAGGAGCGCCGAGAGATTCTGGCCAGTCTGCCTCCCTCGCCTGATCGCAAGGCGCTGCTGAAGAGTCTGGTAAGCCGGCAGTTACTCAGTACCGCGCGAGATTCCGGCAACAAAACGCAGTCAGCGCGGCCCGGCGAAGTGCATCTCGTCGGCGCTGGCCCCGGAGATCCCGATCTGCTGACCGTGAAGGCTCTGCGCTTGCTCGAATCGGCCCATGTCGTGCTGCACGACGATCTGGTGCCAAAAGCAATTCTCGATCTGGCTGCCGCCAATGCCGATATCGTTAATGTGGGCAAGCGCTGCGGCACAAAATCCATTACGCAGGATGAGATTCACGCACTCATGATCTTCCACGCGCGCCAGGGCCGCGCCGTGGTTCGGCTCAAGTGCGGCGACCCCATGCTCTTCGGCAGAGCTGCCGAAGAGATGGAAGCCCTGCGCGAGGCCGGCATTCCCTTTCACGTTACGCCCGGCATCTCCGCCGCCTTTGCCGCGGCCGCGGCGGCTGGCTGTTCGCTCACCCAGCGCGGTTCGTCCTCCAGCACTCTAATCTCCACCGCGCATCGAGCCAAAGACAAAGACGAAGCAGCAACGGAGCCGACGCGAGTCATCTATATGCCCGGCAAGAATCTGGCGGCGCTTGCCGAGTCTCTTGCTGCCGAAGGACTGGCGCACGATCTGCCCTGCGTGGTTGTGTCGCGCGCATCTCAGCCCGGTGAAACTGTCCAGCGTCTAACTCTGGCTACGCTATCCGATGCCGAGCCGATCGAAGCACCCAGCCTCATCCTGCTGGGCAAGGCCGTCGGACAGCCAGGCCACGATCGCCGCGAAGTCGAGTCAACTTCAGCAGGTGCGATCGGTGAGTCATCGTGTCTAGCTTCGGCCTGCGAACAGGCCTGAGCTTATTTGCACCCAACTCCTCGTGCGCGCTTCTGAAAGCCGCATATAGCAGGCTCGGTTTGTATCCTCGCTATTGATGCCTATCACTTTGTCCTTGCGCCTTCCGTGATAGATTCAAGGTAATTTATCATCATGAACCGAGCCTGCTTCCGCCCAGTTTGAATCTGGACGATCGCTATCGGACAGAGGTACGCATGACAAGTTTCAGCAATACCAGCAGAAAGAACCAGCTCCCCGGTATTTTGTATGCGGCAATCACTGCGCGCATTTGTGCGTTTCTTGTCCTGATGGCCGTTTTGTCGTCGGCATGTAGCGCTCACGCACAGCTCTGGGATATGCTCACCAATCCCCAGATCACCGTGAACCTTACCCACCCGCCGCGCCTCGGCCTGACCCTGAATAAGTTCGCCATCGGTCCCGCATGGGGCGGATGTGCCGACCAGATCGCCGACCAGCTCGCCTCGGCCCTGGCATCGAGCGGCGCCGAGGTGGTGAACACATACGCTTTCAATACGATGATGACCTCGCGGCGGATGACCCTGGGCACTTCGATGGACGCGCAGAGCGCCACGCAGTTGGGAAGAGTCTTCGGACCCACCGCGCTCATCTTCGTCAAGATTTCCAACTGCGACGTCGACCACCACAACGCCACGACCGAGCGGCGCGAAGAGGTCCGGAACAATCAGCAGAATCAGCAATACAATCAGCAGAACAATCAGCAGAACAACCGGCCCTACTCCAGCACCAACAACAACAGCAACAACAACAGCCAGAACGACAACAACAATAACAACAATAACAACCGGCAGGAAAAGCAGTACCGCACCATCCGCATCAATCACGCCATCACCGAGATTCATCTGCGCGGGACCATTCAGACCGTCGATCTGGCTACTGGGCGCATCTTCTCGGCCACGCCGATCGTGCAGGATTCGAGGCTCGAAAACCTGGGCGAGGATCGCTTTCCTGAGTATCCTCCCGATCGCGCGGTTCGCGACCCAGCCATTGGGCGTGCCGTTCAGGATGCGATCACTCTGTATCTGACCTGGAACGAGCAGAAGCTGCTCTATTTCTTCGACGACAAACCATGTAACCTCAACACCGCCTATTCGCTGCTGAAGGCGGGTGACCTTGCCGGCACACTGCGCATGTCCCAGGAGAACCTCGAGACCTGCAAGGTCACGCCGAAGGTCAAGGACAGCACCCTTGCGCATGCCTACTATAACGTCGGCCTCTCCTATCTGCTGGTCAACGATCACGAGCGGGCTATGCAGTTTCTCACTCAGTCTCTCCGGCTCAAGGGCGGCAACATCGTTGAGCAGACCATCGCTGAAACCAATCAGTCGGCCCAGCTTGAGTCCGAGATGCGCCAGGTGGTGCAGAGAACCGAGCAGTTCGAGCAGTCGCAGTCAGCTGCACAGGCGCCTGTCGCACAGCAGCCAGCCGCGGGCCCGGCGCCTGCCTCTGGTTCGGTCGAAGACCGGCTCCAGAGACTGGACGACCTCTACAAAAAAGGCCTGATCACAAAGCAGGAGTTCGATCAGAAGCGTCAGGCTCTCTTAAAGGAACTCTAATCGATCGGTACCAATTCGGGCGGCACGGGGACACATCCTCGTGCCGCCCTGTGCTTTCCGTCACCCTCTGGTGCGCCGCATCCTTTTACAATCAAAATTGAGGCAATTCGCGCAATTTCTGAAAAGAGGACATATGGGACGCAAAGCACTTATCGCCGCCAACTGGAAGATGTATAAAACCCCGGCCGAGGCCGCAGACTTTGTTAAGGCCTTTCTGCCCCTGGTAGCAGGCCACACCCGCGACGAGATCGCGCTCTTCCCCTCGCCCGTTCTGTTGCCCACGGTTGTTGCCGCCTGCGCTGGCTCAAACGTTGCCGTAGGCGCGCAGAACATCTACTTTGCCGAAGAGGGCGCCTACACCGGTGAGACCTCTGTCGGCCAGTTGAAGGCCATCGGCGGGACACATACATTGATTGGCCACTCCGAGCGCCGCCAGTGCTTCGCCGAGACCGACGAGATCGTCAATAAGAAGCTCCACACCGCCCTCAAGCACGGCCTCATCCCCGTCGTCTGCATCGGTGAGGTCCTCGAAGAGCGCGAGGCGGGCAAGACCGCGGACGTGCTCAAGACCCAGGTCACGGGCGCATTCGTCGGCATCACGCCCGAAGCCGCCGCTCCCATCGTCATCGCCTACGAGCCCGTCTGGGCCATCGGCACCGGCAAGACCGCCACCCCCGAGATGGCCGTTGAAGCCCATCGCATTATCCGCGCGGAAGTTGCCAAGCTGCTCGGCGCAGATGTTGCCGCTAATATCCGCATCCTCTACGGCGGCAGCGTCAAGCCCGAGAACGCCACCTCGCTCATCGGCGAGGAAGAGATCGACGGCGCTCTCGTCGGCGGAGCCAGCCTCAAAGCCGACTCCTTCGAGAAGATCGTCAAGTACTAATACAAGCGGCGCTAGCGGGGTTAGAGTTGTTAGCGGTGTTAGTACGAAAATGGGTGACCCAGGTCCCTCGTCCGCCGCTGCGGAGGGACCTGGGAAAGCACGAACCTCATCCAGGCACTCTCAACCAACCACTGAAACTGGGTGCCCCAGGTCTGCATTATCAGACCTGGGAAAGAACAGAGCTCAACCAGCCAAAATTACAAAGGCCGTTCGGAGTCGATCTCCGAACGGCCTTTTCATCTCACGAAGCGAAGCCTACAGATAGAAACCAGCGATCCAGTCCTGAAGGTACGCTGGGAAGCAGCCGCAACCCAGCACCGCCAGCGCAATTACGATCAGCACCAGCATGGTGACCGGTCCGGCCTTGATCTTTGTCTCTGCCGCCGGAGCAGCCACGTAGGCGCTCTTGAGCACTTGCAGGTAGTAAAAGAGTGACACCGCGCTGAAGGCCACGGCAAGCGCGACCAGAGCAAAGGGAGCCGCGCCGCCGCCAACCATCAGCACCGCCGCAAACAGGTTGAACTTGGCCCAGAAGCCCACCAGCGGCGGAATCCCGGCCAACGACAGGAACAGCACAAGCAGCACCGCCGCCAGCACCGGATTGCGCCGGTGCAGCCCTGCAAAGTTGCCGATCGAGTCGTTGCCCGTGGCGCGTTCCACCGCGCTGATCACGCCGAAGGCGCCGATCGTAGTCAGACCGTAAGTCAGGATGTAGTAGAGAATCGCCTGCGCATTGCGGCCGCTTGGTTCAAAGTAAGCGAGGCCCAGCAGTATGTAGCCTGCATGAGCGATCGCCGAATAGGCAACCAGACGGCGGACAGAGGTCTGCGCCAGCGCGGCCACGTTGCCGAAGATCATTGAAGCGGCAGCGAGCACAGCCAGAATCAGCGACCAGCTCTGTGCGGCGCCATGCCCTGGCACGAGCGCCGTGCCTATCGAGATCAACAGCGCAAAGCTCGCCACCTTTGAAACCGATGCGATGAACGCAGCCGCCGGAGCAGGCGCGCCCTCGTAGGTATCGGGAGCCCAGAAGTGGAACGGCACCGCTGCCACCTTGAAGCCGAGACCGACAGCAATCATCACCAGCGCAACCGATACCAGCGCGACGCCTCCGTTGAGGCTTGCAACAGAAACACCCAGAACAACCTGCGGCAAACTCGTCGAAGCCGAAAGGCCGTAAAGGTAGCTGAAACCGAACAGCAGAAACGCGGCAGCCATGCCGCCGAAGAGGTAGTACTTGAGCGAGCTCTCGGCGCTCGCAGCGGACTTCTTCGCAAACGCAGCCAGAATGTACAAGCTCACCGAAAGCAGTTCGAGTCCGGTGAAGATCACCAGCAGGTCCTGCGCGGCCGCTATCAACAGGCCTCCGGCCGCGGCCATCAACACCACCGCAACGTACTCGCCGGGATTGCGTGAGAATACGCAATCGACAAGCAACAGCAGCGTGATGCCGGTAAGAATCAGGATCGAGCACTGCGCAACGCCTGCCGTGCCGCCCACAGTCAGCAGCAGTGTCGAGCCGAAGTGCAGTGCCGGCGCAATCGAAACCGCCCACAGCGCAACGGCGCATCCTGCAACGCCGAAGAAAGCGGCTACAACCGCGCGGTATCGCGGACCGGCATTGCGCACCAAGCCCAGGTCAACGATCAGCACCAGCAGCGCGGCTAGTTCGAGAACGGTTTCAGGCAGTGTGGCCAGGAAGAGTTCGTTGTAGTTCATTGCACTCCTCCGGCAAGGAAGGTCTTGACCGCCGGCTCAATCTGATCGAGCAGCAGTCGTGGATAAACGCCGACAGCCAGCGTTGCGGCCACCAGCAGCGTGACTCCGGTGGCTTCAGGCCAGGTAATAGCGGCCATATCGTGCCAGCCGGTCTTGGGATGATCTTCCGCGGTCGGCAGCTTGTCGTTGAAGAACGCCTTTTGCAGTGCGCGCCATGTATAGGCAACGCCGATTACGATTCCGATGCCGGCCGCTACAGTCCACCCCGGAGCCGCGCGCCAGGAGCCGACCAGTACCTGCAATTCGGCCACGAAGCCCGAGAAGCCGGGCAGGCCCATCGACGCCACACCGGCAATCACAAAGGCCCAGGCCGCAAAGGGCAGCCGTCTGCTCAGATGCATCTTCTCCAGGTCTGCGAACTGTCGCGTATGCGTGCGCTCGTAGACGATGCGGCCCACAATGGCGAACAGCAGCCCGGCGATCACGCCGTGCGAGAACATCTGCAGCACCGCGCCCGTCATGCCGATCTGGTTGAGCGTCATCAGGCCCAGCAGCACAAAGCCCATGTGGCTCACCGACGAGTAGCCGATAACAAACTTGAAGTCGGTCTGCGCCAGAGCCACCAGCGCACCGTAGATGATGCCGATAATCGCCAGCACCGCGAAGACATCGCGCCAGGAGCCAAGCCCGAGCAGGCTGAACCCCCACGGATCGAGCCCGTGTGGATAGAGCCCCATCGCAACTCGCAGGCAGCCGTATGCGCCAAGCTTCATCACCACGCCTGCCAGCAGCATCGATGCAGCGGTCGGAGCGGCCACGTGTCCGGTCGGCGCCCATGTGTGGAACGGCCACAGGCCGGCCAGAATTCCGAAACCGATAAAGACCAGCGGGAAGCACCACATCTGGAACGAAGTCGAAAGTCCTGCGTGCGCCAGATCGACCAGCCCTGTTGAGTGCGCTCCGGCCGTGGCATAAGAGGCCAGCAGTCCGATCAGCACCATCGCCGAGCCTACAAACGAGTACAGCGCCAGCTTCATCGCTCCGTACTCGCGCCGCGTCGAACCCCAGATGGCGATGATGAAGTACTTGGGCACGATCGCAATCTCGTAGAACACAAAGAGCAGGAACAGATCGTAGCTTAGAAAGACGCCGAAGACGCCGCCAATCAACGCCAGATAAAACGCGAAGAACTGGTTGGTGCGCTTATCGATGTTCCAGCTGAACAGCACACCGGCAACCGAAGCCAGGCCGGTAAGCAAAACCAGCACGCGGCTGATGCCGTCGGCGGCAAGAATGTAGCGGATGCCCATCGACGGAATCCAGGGCACGTCCGTCACCGTAATCCGACCCTGCGAGAAGCCGGCCGCGTAGCCTGCAACAGCAACAACCAGACCGGCAACGGCCACAAGCAGAGCCAGCGCGCGCGCAAGTCCCGGCTTGCCCTTGGGCAGCAGGGTCTCAAGCAGCGCGCCGGCAAATGAGAGGTAGATCGTCCAAGCCAACATTAAAAGCTCCAGTGCGACAGCAGCCTAAGGACCGTGGGATTCACGGCGCCGACGATGAGCTGGGGCACAAGTCCGAGCAGCAGCATCAGCCCAAGTACAGGAACCATGGCAAGCCGCTCGCTCAGGTGCAGATCGGGAAACTCGACCAGGTGCGCGGGCACCGGACCGGCAAAGACCTTCTGAATCACGGTAAGCAGCACCACTGCGGTGACCAGCAAACCAAGAACAGAAACCGTTGCGCTAATCCAGGTCAACGGTAAAACTCCGCGGAAGATCAGAAACTCGCCGACGAAGCCGTTGAGTCCGGGAAGCCCGAGCGAACTAAAAAGCGCAATGCCCATCAGTCCGGCCAGCACCGGCGCAGGCTTGCGCAGTCCGCCAAAGTCGTCGATGCCGCGCGGCCCGCCGGTGCGGAACTGAATCATCGAGATAAACCAGAACAGCGCCGCCGCCGTGATGCCGTGGTTGAACATTTGCAGAATCACGCCGTTCAGCGCCGCGGCCTGGCTCGCAATCTGCATGCCGCTCGCCGGAACGGCGATCGCGAAGATGCCGAGCATACAGTAGCCCAGGTGGTTTACCGAGGAGTAAGCCAGAAGCCGCTTCAGATCCTTCTGCGCGGCGGCTGCGAATGCGCCCAGCACAACCGTGGCAACCGCCAGCACCAGCAGCACCGTCCGCATCTGCGCAATCTCGTGCCCGAAGATCGGCACCGCTATCCGCAGAAAACCGTATACGCCCATCTTCGACATCGCGCCGGTAAGCAGCATCGTCACCGCCGAAGGCGCCTCGGCATACGCGTTCGGCAGCCAAGTATGGAACGGCATCAGCGGAGTCTTTACCGCGAATCCGGCCAGCACGCCTACCGCCAGCCACGGCATCACCGGTCCAAGATGCTGCGTCACCGCCTGCGCCAGTAAGCCCGAGTGCGCAAGCTCTGACAGCTTGATAAAGTCCATCGAGCCCGTGGCAAGAAACACCGCCATGAAGCTCAGCAGCAGCGCCACCGAACCCGCCATCGTATAGACGAAGAACTGCGTCGCCGCGGGTCCGCGCTTCGGTCCGCCCCAAAGTTTGATCAGGAAGAAGGCCGGTATCAGGCTGATCTCCCAGAAGATAAACCAGTGGTAAAAGTTCAGTGCCGTGAACGCTCCGAACAGGCCCGCCTCAAGCAGCAGCACTAGCGCAAAGTAGAGATTTGGCGAGTGGTGTACGCGGTTGGCCGCGTCAATGCTCATCAGGCCTACGATCGCCGACAGCACCAGCATCAGCGCGCCCAGCCCATCGACGCCGAGATGGTACTCGATGCCCAGCGAAGGCACCCACGCGATCTTCTCGACCAGACCGATGTGACCGTCGGCGGGAAGATGCGTCCAGATGACAAGCGAAAGCGCCAGCGAACCAAGCCCGGTGACAAGCGCGACCGCGCGGGCCTGCTTGCCTGAAAAGAGCGCGATCAGCGCGCCCACCACGGGCAGCAGAGTAATGAGCGTAAGGAGCCCGATGCCGGTATTCATTTCATTCATGGCCGTGCGCTCCAAAGCAGAATTGCAACAAGAACAATCATTCCGACAGCCAGATAACGCAGGTAGGTTTGTGCGCGGCCGCTCTCAACGTTCGAGAGAATGCCGCCGCCGGTTGAGAGCTGCTCGCAGCCCTTGTCAAAGCCGCCGTTGATGAACGTCTCATCGAGAAAGCGGTTGATCTTTGCGCACAGACCGAAGACCCACGCGACCAGAGCAACGATGCCGCCCCACACGCAGCGGTCGAAAAAGTCCGTCAATATCGCTAACCCTTTGTAGAGAGCGATCACGGTCACGCCGTAAAGCTCGTCCACATAAAAGCGGTTGGCAAGCAGCGTCCAGATCGGCCCCAGCGCCTTTTCAAGCGCGTCCTTGGCGTGCGCGTCCTGCTGCTTATTTCCGTAGATCATCCAGCCAAGGCCGATGCCCACAAGCACGATGCACGACGAGAGCAGCATCAGCGAGGCCAGACCCGGCTCCGCAAATCCCGCAAACTCGAACGGCGCTGCCTCGTTGTTCAGGAAGCTCTTGAACCACGGCCAGGCCGGCGTTCCAATGGCGCTCAGCGCGATGGCGAAGAAAGCCAGAATCGCCAGCGGCATCGTCATCACCTTCGGGCTTTCGTGCGCCTCGTGGTGCGCCCGCTTGTTGCCGAAGAAGACGTAGCTGACCTGCCGCGTCATATAAAACGCCGTCAGCAGCGCGCCAAAAGCCAGCATGTAAAACGGTCCCTTGATCGCGCCGTTGTGCGCGGCCTCAAGAATTCCGTCCTTAGACCAGAAGCCCGAAAACACCAGCGGAAATCCGCACAGCGCCAGCATACCAATGCCGTACGTCACGAAGGTGGTCTTCATCTTCGCGTTCAATCCGCCCATGTGGCGTATGTCCTGCTCCTCGTGCACGCCGTGAATCACCGAGCCCGCGCCCATGAACAGCAGCGCCTTGAAGAAGGCATGCGTGATCAGGTGGAAGAAGCCCACCGCCACGCCACCGAGTCCAAGTCCGGCCATCATGTAGCCAAGCTGCGAAACCGTCGAGTAAGCCAGAATCCTCTTGATGTCGTTCTGCGCTACGGCGATCAACGCTGCAAACACCGCCGTCGCCGCACCAACCCACGTCACTACTGTGAGCGCAACCGTTGTGCCGCCGGCAAGCGACCCTGCCGACATCAGCGGATACACGCGCGCAATCAGGTAAACGCCAGCCGCCACCATCGTCGCCGCGTGAATCAGCGCGGACACCGGCGTCGGGCCTTCCATCGCGTCGGGTAGCCAAACATGCAGCGGAACCTGGCCACTCTTACCCGCCGCTCCGGCAAAAATCAGCAATCCGATTGCAGTTGCTGCGCTCAATCCCAGTCCGGCGTGTTGCGTAAGCAGATTGCTCAGCGCCAGGCTCTCAAGCGATCCCGCTCCGTGGCTGTAAAACAGCAGCGTGCCGGTCGAAGAGAACAGCCACACGATTCCCAGCAGGAAGAAGATGTCACCCACGCGCGTGGTTACGAACGCCTTCTTGGCTGCCGCCGCCGCCGAAGGCTTGTGATACCAGAAACCGATCAGCAGGTACGACGTTAGTCCAACAATCTCCCAGCTCATGAACAGCAGCAGAATACTGTTGGCGATCACCACGCCCAGCATTCCGCCCGCAAACAGCGAGAGGAAGCAGAAAAACCGCGTGAAGTTTTCGTCGTGAGCCATGTAGCCCACCGAGTAGATGAAGATGAGCAGGCCCACAAAGCAGACCATCACCAGCATCACGGCCGAGAGCGGATCGAGCACCCAGCCCAGATCGACCGATGATGTGCCCACCTGAATCCATGAGAAGTTGAAGGTCTCGCGCACCGCATGGTTCGCCATCCATCCAGCGAGCACATGCGCGAAGGCGGCGATAGCGATCAACAGCGAGATGCCCAGCGATCCGATCGCCAGCGCGGCCGCAGGCACACGGCGCTTCTGTTTGAGCAGCGCGATGATGCCAGAGGCCACAATGGGTAGCGCCGGGATCAGCCACAGATTGCCCGTGATCGCCGATGCGGCGGTTTGCGGGGTGAAGATTAAGGCAGTTTCCTGTATCACTCTCTCACCCTTTCATCCGGTTCAACTGGTCGAGGTCGGTCGTGTTGTAGTGGCGATAAATCGCGATCACCAGACCCAGGCCGACAGCGGCCTCGGCCGCGGCCACCGCAATCGAGAAGATGGCGAACATCATGCCGATCAGCGCTTCAGGATTAGGCCCAAACCGCCAGAAGGCGATCAGGTTCAGGTTCGCTGCGTTGAGCATCAACTCAATGCCGATCAGCACAAGGATCGCGTTGCGGCGTGTGAGCGCCGCGGCAAGTCCGATGGCGAACACCAGCGCGCCTACCAATAGATAGGCCGAAAGAGGCGTCATTGCTCGCCCTCCTTTTCGTGCATGGCCACAATCACCGCGCCGATAGTAGCGGCGGTGAGCAGCAGGGCGACGATCTCGAGCGGCAGCACGTAACGTCCCATCAGCGCCACGCCGATGTCGCGCACCGTGGCGGTAGGAACAGCAAGTTGATTCGGCAGCACCGATCCGCTGCGCAGAACCGCCCAGCCAATAACAGCGAAGACCGCGGCCGCCACCACCAGACCCGCGAACCACGTGCGGCTGAACAATCCGCCATCTTGCTCTTCGGCGTTGCGCGTGAGCAGAATGGCAAAGACAATCAGAATCGCAACCGCGCCAAGGTAAACCAGGAACTGCACAAAGCCTGCGAACTGCGCGTCGAGCGAAAGAAACAGCAGCGCCAGCCCAGCAAAGGCCGCCGCCGCGGCAAGCGCGCAGTGGACAAGCTTCTTGAGCAGCACCGCGGCCAGGCCGCCGGCGATCGTTATCGCGGCAAGCAGATAGAAGACCGGGCTCATTGAGTCACCTCAATCCGCATAGCTATACTTCCTTGGGGCCACGTGCTGGCGGCGCATGCCCCAGAGGCCCAGAACAATGTAAGAGACAATCACGATCGCGGCGCAAACAATCCAGCGCTGCCAGCCATCACCCATGAACCGCCACAGTGCCGTCACGCCCAGGTTGATGAGCGAGAGCGGCAGCAGAAACTTCCAGGCAAAGTTCATCAGCTGGTCCTGACGCAGCCGTGGCAGCGTGGCGCGAACCCAGATGAAGACAAAGATGATCGTCAGCACCTTGGCGAAGAACCATATCCACGACGGGATGAATGTCAGGAACGACAGCGGCGCGCCCCAGCCGCCGAAGAACAGCGTCACCGAGACACTCGATATCGAGAACATGCCCAGATACTCGGCGATGAAGAAGATGGCGAACTTGAACCCCGAGTACTCGGTGAAGTAGCCGGCCACCAACTCGCTCTCGCCCTCGGGCAGATCGAACGGGCAGCGATTTGTTTCTGCCTTGGCCGCGATGCCAAAGATCACCGCTCCGGCAAATCCCCACGGCGTGAACACGTACCAGTGAGGCAATATCCCGCTGAAGCCCGCCTGCGCCTCGACGATCTTCGGCAACGAGAGAGTGCCGGCGATCATCACCGCGGAGATAGCCGAAAGCAGCAGCGGCACCTCGTAGCTGATCATCTGCGCAATGGCGCGCATGGCGCCCAGCAGCGAGAACTTGTTACGGCTCGACCAGCCGGCCATGAAGACGCTCAACTCTGTCGATGCGCCCAGCGCGAAGAAGAACAAGAGGCCCGCGTCCATGTCTACCAGCACCATGTTGCGGCCCACCGGCAGAATAGCCAGCCCCATGCAGATCACGATAAGCAGCACGAGCGGCGCCAGGAAATGAACCACCTGATCGGCGCTCCGGGGTACGAGGTCTTCCTTCGTCAGTGCCTTGATGCCATCGGCCACGGGCTGAAACAGGCCAAAAGGCCCACAGCGGTTCGGGCCGTAGCGGTTCTGCATGCGGCCCAGGCCCTTGCGCTCAAACCATGTGGTCAGCGCAAACAGCGTTACGTAAACGGCCAGCACTCCCACCACACCCAGAACGGCCACGCCATAAGGCCTGAGCCACTCGGGCAGGTACGAGACCATCCAGCCGGTGAGAAGGACGAATATCTGGTCCAGATTTTGGGCCATGGTTATGCTCCTCCCCCTGCCGGCGCGGCGTTTTCAGCGGCGGCTTTTGCTGCTGCGGCCTTCGCTGCGACAGCCTCCGCAGCGGCTTTGGCCTTGGCTGCGGCGGCGGCGCGCTCAGAGGCCAGCGCCGCGTCTACTTCGGCGGCTTCTGTGGGATGAATCTGGTGATAATACGAGTTCGACTTGGCCAGTTTCTGCCTGTCCAGAATCAGCCCTTCAAACCGGTCGTCGGTCGACAGCTCAAAGATCCGGTCCATCTTGATCGAGTCGAAGGGGCAGACCTCCACGCAGATCTGGCAGCTCATGCACACCGAGATGTCGATGTCGAAGCGCGTCGGATAGAACTGCATCTTGCCCACTGCGTCCGGCTTCTTGTCGGCCGACTTCTCGATATAGATGCACTTGGGCGGGCACTCTTTCTCGCAGATCTGGCACGAGGTACAGCGCAGCCCCGCCAGCCATTCGTCGCCGTCGTACACCAGGAACGGGAAGGTGCGCGAAGCTTCCGGCGCCTCCCAGCGCTCCTCCGGATACTGGACCGTGGTCAGCCGCTCTTTGGAGACGTAGCTGCCGACGAAGTTTCTCGCCGTCTCCAGCAGGCCTTTGATGATTCCTTCACCCAGCAAGGGGTCCTCCAAGTTGCTAGCTGCTAGCTCCTAGCTTCTAGCTCATCGTGCAGGTGCAATCTTCCTATACATCCGGGCCGAATCCATAGCTTTCGCGTTCGGTTACCGTCGATAAAAACCCAATCAGCAAATAACAGTAAGAAGCAGCTAGCAGCTAGAAGCTAGAGGCTAGTAGCTATCTGTCCACTTCCCCAAGCACAATGTCCACGCTGCCCAGAATCAGAATCGCGTCGGCAACATTGTGGCCCAGGCACATATCTTCCAGAACCGTCAGATTGATAAAGCTCGGCGGACGGATCCGGTACCGGTACGGACTTCCCGCGCCGTCGCTGATGAGATAAAAGCCAAGCTCGCCCTTCGGCGCTTCAATGCGTCCGTAGGCCTCGCCAGCCTTGGGCCGGATGCCCCGGCTCTTGGCCTTGGGATCGAGAATCGGTCCCCCCGGCACGCTCTTCAGCGCCTGCTCCAGAATGCTGAGCGACTCGCGAATCTCGAGCACGCGCACCATGTAGCGGTCGTAGATGTCGCCGTGCTCGCCGAGCGGCACACGGAAGTTGAAACGGTCGTAGATGCCGTAGTGGTCCACCTTGCGGATGTCGTAGTTGACGCCCGAGGCGCGTGCCATCGGTCCCGACACGGACGCATTCACAGCCAGATCGTGCGACAGAACGCCCACACCCTGCGTACGCGACATCAGAATCTCATTGCCGGTGAGCAGGTTTTCGAACTCATCGACGAACTTGTGCAGGCCCTGCACTACTTTGCGAGTCTCGCTGAGCCACTCCGCGGTCGGATCCACGCGGCAGCCGCCAAAGCGCATGTAGTTGCACATCATGCGCGACCCGGTCAGTTCCTCGAATAAATCCAGAATCTTCTCGCGCTCGCGGAAGGCATACATCAGAGGCGTGCCGCTGGCGCCCATCTCCTGTGCAAGGAAGCCGATCCACGATGCGTGGTTCTGGAACCGCGTCAGCTCGGCCAGGATCACGCGCAAGTGATCGGCGCGCTCGGGCACTTCGAGGCCGGCCAGCTTCTCAACCGCCATCGCATAGCCCCAGTTGTTTGAAAGCGAGCAGAAGTAATCGAGCCGGTCCGTGTAGGGCATGATGGCCAGATAGCTCAACTTCTCGCCCAGTTGCTCGTGATTGCGGTGCAGGTACCCGAATACCGGTTTAAGGCCGATCACCTTCTCGCCGTCCAGCTTCACATCCATGCGAAAGACGCCGTGAGTCGAGGGATGATGCGGCCCCATCGATACTTCCAGCACTTCGCCGTCGCCCTCGGGCTTGATCACCTGAGGACGGTTCCACCCGGCAAGATGCTCGTTTGTGCTCTGTTGCAGTGTCCAGGAGCTCATTGGGCGGCTCCTTCCTGCGCAACGTCCGCACGGTGCGCTTCGGCGCGCTTCAACACATCGTCGTGAGGAGTCGGCTCGTACTCAAAGTCGTCCGGCAAAACATAATCCTTGCGCATGGGATGATCCTTGAACTCATCCCACATCAGAATCCGCCGCAGATCGGGATGCCCCGTAAACACGATCCCGTACAGATCGAAGACCTCGCGCTCCTGAAACTCCGCGCCGCGCCAGATCGGCGTCAACGACGGCAGCTCCACCATGTCGCTGCGATTGGCCGTACGCATCCGGATCACCACCGGCCCATGCTTCTTGGCAACCGAGTAGAGGTGATAGACGCACTCCAGATACCCGGGCACTGCGCGCTTCACGGTCTCCTCGACCGTCTCTTCAACCTGCTGCTCAACACCGTCCACCGTCTTGGTAACGGTCTTCGTCACCTTGACCTTCTCGGCGATCTCCCTGTCGAGCCAGTCCACGCCCGTAACGTTCGAGCAGAAGTCCAGAGCCAGTTCGGCGTCGTCGCGCAGAAATTTGGCGACGGCCACAGCCTTTCCTGCGCCCACCAGCAGCGAGTGCTGCGCCGCCGGACTGGGGTTCATCACAATCGTGACCTCGCCGCCTGGAACGGCTGCCTCGATGGCCGCTTGGATCTCTTCAATCGTCTTCATCAGCGGATCACCACCGGAACGGTCCATACACCGGGATTGGAAGTAGGTTCGAGATCGTGCTCGCCCTGCACAGGAACCGGAAACTCGCCCTGCGCCTCGGCGTCCAGATGCCGGGGCCGGTTCGGGCCGGTCAGAGGCTGCGCCTGGATCTTGTTCTGCAAAGTGATAAAGGCCTGTAACAGCGCCTCGGGCCGCGGCGGACAGCCGGGAATGTGCACGTCAACCGGAATGTAGCGGTCGATACCCTTCAGCACGTTGTAGCCCTGCTTGAACGGCCCGCCCGAAATCGCGCAGGCGCCCATCGCGATCACGTACCGCGGCTCGCCCATCTGGTTGTAGAGCCGCACCACCTGCGGCGCCATTTTCTTGGTCACCGTGCCGGAGATGATCATCAGGTCCGCCTGACGCGGCGACGGCCGAAAGACCTCGGCGCCGAATCGCGCCAGATCGTAGCGAGCCATCGTCGTCGCAATCATCTCGATCGCGCAGCAGGCCAGACCGAACTGCATCGGCCACACCGACGACTTCCGGCCCCAGTTATAGAGTTCCTGCAGGGTGGTCACAACCACTCCCTGCTTGCCCATCTCGATCTTCAGTTCCTGGTCGATGGCCATAGTTTCGCTGCGCTCCAGTGTCCTTGATCGGTGCTCAGTGCCCGATCGGGCTAGCTTCGGCTCTTCAGGGTATTTCGCTCTGCGGACCCTGCCCGCAATCTCGTCCGGATGGCTCAACCTGTCTAACAGGCCCAACAACCGATATCTGGCCGCGGGAAACGATCGCTTATTCTGATCCTGTTCCCTGACCCTGTCTTCACGCCCAGGTAAGAATCCCCTTCGCCCATGCCCATGCCAGCCCCTCGACCAGCAAAAGCACAAACACCAGCATCGCCGCGCAAGCGGCCATGCTCAGTCCGGTAAAAGCCACGGCGAAAGGCATTAGGAAGACGGCCTCCACATCGAAGATAAGAAAGATGATGGCGTACAGATAGTAGGCGGAACGGAAGCGCACCCAGGCATCGCCCTTCGACACCAGACCGCACTCATATATGGAGTTCTTCACTGCGTTGGGTTTACGCGGAGAGAAAAACCTGGCCCACGTCCAGGCAAGCGATAGCGGAACCAGCCCGAAGGCCAGTGCCGCCGCGAAAAGTACAACGAGAGGGAAGTAGGTAAAAGACATAATCCGCCTGTAATCCATCGATATGGTAGCAGCACGGATGAACACTGCGAAAAGGACTTCCGGTCGCCGTGTCCCATTCTTACGCTATTGTTCCCACATCGTGGACCGAAAAAGCAGCCTAAATCCTGGCCGCGCTATCCTCCGCCTTCCTCAACGCCCGCGCGTAGTAGACTTTCCGCTAAGAGAGCGCAAAATGCGTATTGTTTTCGCGGCTTCCGAGTGTGTTCCCTTCGCCAAGACCGGCGGTCTGGCCGACGTGGCAGGTGCTCTGCCGGCCAAAGTCGTCCGACTCGGACACAAGGTCACCGTGTACCTGCCCCTTTATTCCCGGGTCAGGTCCTTGCTCGGCGAGCCCAGCTACGCCCTCCGCTCCGTCACCGTACCCTTCCGTTACTACAACCGGTTTGCGGGCATCGTTGACGGCGGCATCCGCGCCGGCGTCCAGTATTACTTCGTCGAGTGCCCGGAGCTCTTCGACCGGCCCGAACTCTACGGCCCCGCAGGCGGCGACTACCCAGACAACGCCGAGCGCTTTGCCTTCTTCTGCCGCGCCGTCCTTGAGGCCACAAAGATCCTCGGCGTGCCTGACGTCTTCCATGTCCATGACTGGCAGACCGGCATGATCCCGGTCTATCTCAAGACCGTCTACTCGGCCGACCCCGTGCTCAGCCATGCGGCCTCGGTCATAACCATTCACAACATCGCCTACCAGGGAGCATTTCCCCCCGTCACCACAGAGGATCTGCTGCTGCCCTGGGAAGTTTTCACCATGGACCGGGTTGAGCAGTTCGACTGCTTCAACTTCCTCAAAGGCGGCTCGGTCTTCGCCGACATGCTCACCACCGTCAGCCGCAAGTACGCCGAGGAGATCCAGACCCCCGAGTTCGGCTGGGGCCTCGAAGGCGTCGTCAGCGGACGCGCCGCCCGCCTCCGCGGCATCCTCAACGGAGTCGACTACGACCAGTGGAATCCCGCCACTGACCGGCTGATCGCCGCGAACTACACGCCTCAGGACCTCACCGGCAAGCGCGCCTGCCGCCGCGACCTGCTCACCGCCTTCGGTCTCGACCAGGTCGCCGATACCACTCCGGTCATTGGCATCGTCTCCCGGCTGGCAAGCCAGAAGGGCTTCGATCTGGTCTCGCACCTCGGCGAGGAGCTGATCGCCCGCGACGCCGCCTTCGCCGTCCTCGGCACCGGCGAGCCCGCCATCGAGGGCTTCTTCCGATCCTGGGCCGAGCGCTACCCAGACCGTGTCTCGGTCCGCATCCGCTACGACGACGCCCTCGCCCACAAAATCGAGGCCGGCGCGGACATCTTCCTCATGCCCTCGCGCTACGAGCCATGCGGACTCAATCAGATCTACTCGCTCAAGTACGGAACCGTACCAGTGGTCCATGCCACCGGCGGGCTAGACGACACCATCGACGAGTGGAATCCCTCCAACCGCACTGGCAGCGGCTTCAAGTTCGCGGTCTACGACCCGGCCGCGCTGCTCGGCGCCATCGACCGCTCGCTGGCCACATTTAAGAACAAGATCGCCTGGCAGATCCTCATGCGCAACGGCATGGAGCATAACTTTAGCTGGGAGACAGCCGCCGCCGAGTACGTCAAGGTCTACGAGGAAGCAGTCGAGTTAGCCGGAACGCCTGAATAAACCGCGACAAAGCTGCACTTACTCTACGAATCTATTCCCCACGCACGGCATCTACTCTCCATAGCACTTTCCCACTTCCCCATCGTACCGGCGCTGGTCTATATTACCCGCGTGCCGTTTCCCCAACCCATACGGCATCTCAAGTTCGGGAGGTTTGACTACACATGAACGGAACCGATCCCATCTCTCTGGTTCTCAAAGCCAAGCAACACGGCATCCTCGCCATAACGCCCGACAAGCCGGTATACGACGCGCTCTCCCTGATGGCCGAGCATCATATCGGCGCACTGATGGTGATCGAGGCAGGCGGCAAGCTCGTCGGCATGATCTCCGAGCGCGACTACGCTCGTAAAGGCGTCCTCAAAGGGCACCTGGCAAAATCCACCCGCGTCACAGAGATCATGACCAGCCCCGTCACCTACGTCAGCCCCTCGAACACGGTAGACGAGTGCATGAACCTGATGACCGAGGGCCGCTTCCGGCACCTGCCTGTGGTTGACGGCGAGAAGGTCGTAGGCCTGGTCTCGATCGGCGACCTGGTCAAGTGGATCATCACCAGCCAGGCCCACCAGATCCGCGACCTCCACGGCTACATCACCGGCTCCTACCCCAGCTAACAAGGCCAACCCGCCCCTTCTCCACCAACCATTCTCAACCAACCACAGAAATGGGTGGGAACCACCTACCCTCAACCCGTCCATCTCAACCAACCACAAAACTGGCTGCCCCAGGTCCCTCGCATTTGGGGACCTGGGAACCACCAATCTTCAACCCGCCACCCAACGGTATATCCTGATTCCGTGAACTCTGCCGAGATCATCGTCGCCGTCACCGGAGCATCCGGCTCCGTCATCGCCAGCGAACTGCTGCGTGCCCTCGAAGCTGACTCCCGCGTCGCCCGCGTCCACTTCGTGCAGTCGGAGCACTCCCGCCGCGTCATGGCCGACGAGCTGGGCCTCAACCGACAGGCCCACATCATCGAAGACATGCTCGGCGCGCCTCCGGCCAAAATCACCGTCCACGACAACGCCAACATCGGCGCATCCATCGCCTCGGGCAGCTACAGAACAGACGCCATGATCGTCCTTCCCTGCTCTATGGGCACTCTGGCCTCCATCGCCAACGGCCTCGCAGATTCCCTGCTCACCCGCGCTGCCGACGTCTGCCTCAAGGAGCGCCGCCCCCTTCTGCTCTGCGTCCGCGAGACCCCCTTCAACCGCATCCACCTGCGCAACATGACCCTCGCAGCCGAAGCCGGCGCAACCATCTTCCCCCTCATGCCCGCCTTCTACAACAAACCCACCGACACCCTCACCATGGTCCGGCACTTCATCAATCGCGTCCTGGCCCACATCGGTCTCCCCCAGCCCGACGCCTACGTCTGGAACCCCGGGGAGTAATCGCTTCTGAACGCAAAAAGGCCCGCATCTCAGAGAAGAAAACTCACCACCACTGAATGGGTGCCCCACATCTCGATTTTGAGATGTGGGAGACCACCACACTCAACCAGTTTCAATTCCCTACAGCTGCTGCCAAAGCTCCCGTTCCACCTTGTTCGGGTCGTTCTCCACCTTCCACTTCGGCAGGTGGCCCGCATCTCAGAGAAGAAAACTCACCACCACTGAATGGGTGCCCCCGAGCCTGCCCTGAGCGCAGCCGAAGGGTCCCTCGCATTTGGGGACCGGGGAATAACCCCGCATACACAACTAAGAGCGGCGCGGAATCATCCGCGCCGCTCTTAGTTGTGTACCGATCAAAAGCCGTTCCCTACTGGAACCGCCCCTTCGCGCTCAGCCACTTGTCCACGTAGTTGTACAGCGTCTTCTGCGTGTCGCCGAACTGCCCCGGAGTTGTCTCGCACTCCTTGCAGGTGTTGTAGCCGTGGCTTGCGCCTTCGACGAACCCGATCGTCTTGTCCTTGCTGCCGGCGTTCTCGTAGATAGTCTCAGCGGCCAGGTACTCCCAGCTCCCCGTCATGCCCATGATCAGGATCGGCGAACTTACCTGCTTCATATTTCCCGGCGGGCTCGAGTAGGTCGAATCCCACTCCACTCCCTCCACATGATCGGCGTCGTACATGAACTTGTCCGTCACCCGAATCGCGTGGTCGTTCAGGAACTCCTTCGCCGTCGTCATCTCGCCGCCGCGCGCCAGTTGCGCTGTCGTCGCCTGGAAGTTCCGTGGCTTGCGTACCGTGTGCACTATCTCGGTCGTGAACGTCTCGTCCTTATGCAGCAGAGGACGCGGCTTGGCCGTGTGCGACATCAGATTCACGTCCTGCGCAAACAGCTTGTTGCTGGTCTGGCTGATGCCGGCAATAATCATCGGCTCGTCGTCGCTGAACCGCGCCTTGCCCGCCGCCACCAAAGCCAGCGCGTCCTGCGCCTGCTTCACCAGCGCCTGCTCGCGCTTGCCCACCGCCGTCTGCCACTTCTTGATGAACTCCGCGCTATAGTCCGAGTTGCCTTTGGCGTTGAAACCGTTCTTCGGGTTGAACAGGTCGAGATCGGGATTGATCTTCATCCCGTTGTCCTGCTCGATCACCGCCGGGTCCACGCTGAACAGCGACATCTCAGCGTTGCCCCAGTTCGCGTCCAGCAGCATCACCCCGTCAGCCGCCGGCATCCCAGCCAGGCTGTTCGGACACTTGAACAGCTTCTCCGGTCCCTGGCAGCTTGCCACTCCCTTCTCAGCGATCATCTGGTACGAACTCATCAGCGTCGCGCCGCCCGAGTGGCCCAGCAGCACGATCTTCTGCACGCCTTCAACTTTGCGCAGATACGTCATCCCCTGCCGCAGACTCGCAATCCCCTGGTCCAGCGTTCCCGCCCCGTTGCGGGTCTCGCAGAACACCCGGTAGCCGCGCTTGGACATCTCCGTGCAGGCCGAGTGATTCATGTAGTTGAGATCGGAGTGCATTACCACAATCGCGATGTGCGCCTTCTCGCCCGGCGCTACCGGTTCATAAAGGTATGCTCCGCCCGCCACCTGCACGTAGGTCCGCTTGATCGAGGGATCGAGAGGCGCGTTCTGCCCTGTCCCTCCGCCCTGGCCGCCCTCCCGCGCGCCGGCACCGCCCGCTCCACCAGGGCCACCTGGACCGCCGGGGTCCTGGGCCAACAACATCGAACCAAACGACAAGCTCAACGCCACAATCGCCGCATTCAGCAGGAACGATCCCATCCTCTTCATCTCTTTCTCTCCTTCGAAGAATAAAGACATCCGCCGCAGCCGGAAACGCACAGCGAAACCGCGCCACGCGCACCGACCTGCACGCAAGGTGTTTCCCGAAAACTGAGGCTGAGATACTGCACTATTAGACGGTGCAACAACAATAAAAGACCACACCCCGCTCGCCCCCGCAGTCAACCCCCTGCTCTTCACTTCGCCAACCATCCGGCGCAGATTCAACTACATGCCGCGGAAGCCCATCTGCCGATCATTTCCACCCCTTGGCGCACAATATTTCTATGTCGGCTCTCGCACTCTCAACCCGGATCTTCCCCACGCTAGCCCAGGCTCACTCGCGCCCATCAACTCCCATAAGTTCTTTATTTTCGGCATTTACAAGCAGAGAAAAGGAAAGTCCTTTATTTTCTGCACTTACAGAACCCAAAAACGAAAGTCCTTTATTTTCTGCACTTACAACATGCTTCCGCACATATTTCACCACGGCCCGCCACGAACTACGTACCACGTGCTTCGAACCACTTACCATGTCCCCCGCCTTACCCGTAACCCATTTATTTTCTGCACTTACAAGTAATATCCGCGTAACCCCTTTATTTTCTGCACTTGCAAAATTAAAAAACGAAAGTCCTTTATTTTTATACACTTACACTCAAACCGCAAACTTCTCTCCCGCCGCCCCATTCCGCAAAAGCCCCAACTCTCAAACCAAATAAATACAATAAGCCGTTAATAATCAACAAGATAAAAGAGAAAGGCCAGGAGATTACCATCCCCCAGCCTCTATTCCCTATTCCCTAATCTCTATTCCCTGCCTTTAGTACCCGTTAGCGACCAGCCACTCCGCTGTGAGATCGCTCTCCTGCTCTTTGGCCTTGGCCTGCATCGAGGCCAGCTTGATCAGCACATCGGCCTCGACGTTGAGCGGTGCGCCGGGGGCAAGCGTGTGCAGGTTCGTTCTCCAGTAGGTAAGCGGCAGGATGGCGATGTCGATCAGGTCGTTGCCGTTGGTGTCGGCGATAGTGAGGCTGATGCCCTCGATAGCCACCGAACCCTTGGGAACCATCCACTGGCGAACGTTCGAGGGCACGCGCACTTTGAGGGTCCAGTCTGTAGTCTGGCGATCGAATGCGGGATCGGACTCAGGCGTGATGGGTTCGAGCGAGACGAGCGTACCGGTGCCATCCACGTGCCCCTGCACGATGTGGCCTCCGAGCGGACTGCCTGCGGCGGTGGGCAGTTCGAGGTTCACCTCAGCGCCTGCGGCCAGGCTGCCAAGCGAGGTGCGGTCCAGCGTCTCCCGGGCCAGATCGGCGTAGAAGAGATTGGGGTCGGGGTCGAGCGCGGTGAGGCAGACGCCCGAGACGCCCAGCGAATCGCCCTCGCGCAGGCGGTTGGCCAGACCCGGGGCTTCGACAGTGATGCGGCGGACGCCGCCACGCTCTACGAGACTGACAAGCTTGCCGGTCTGCTCGATGATGCCGGTGAACATAGCTCTATTCTATAGGGCCGAGGGAACAGGGGTTATTGATCCAGCCCTAAAGAGTACGACTTTGAGTGCCCCATCCAAACCGCGCTCTTTGCGGTTTGAGTGGGAAAGCAAGAACTCATCCTTTCGGGCCGGATCAGTAAGACAGTTGCCGCCGCCACTGCTCGGCGGTGCGGCATCACTCTACGCCCCGAAGAGCGACATCGTATTCGTCATGGTGAGCAGTTGCTGCACCTGCCTGCTCGGATTCGCCAGTTCGAGAGTTACGCCGGCCTGGCGAGCCGAGACGTTGAGGCGGACAAGCACTCCCAAACCCATGCTGTCGAGGAACGTCACTTTATCAAGGTCGATAACGATGCGCTGGCACGACGGAATCAGCTCGCGGACACGGATGGAGAGGTCGATGCCGGATCCGGCAACAATACGGCCGTAGCAGCGCACAATGGCGGCGCCGCCTTTCTGTTCGACTTTGATATCGAGAAGAGGTGAGGACATGAGCTGGTTCCTTTGCGGACGCCGGAATTAGCCGGACGGATTGATAGATGCCATTATCGGGCGCGGCAAACGAACCACGCAAGGGCATGGTCAGACCCACGGATCGCGCAGCAGTGCGGTCAGGCTCAGATCGTCGCCGTGGTTTTCGACTTCAAGCGGGCCTGGATGCGCGATGGCGAGCTGTGAAGCGAAGGCAGGAATGCCATCCGCGCCGACGATCCGCGGCGAAACAAACAGCTGGATGCGATCGACCAGATCGGCTGCAAGCAGCGCGGAGTTCAACCGCGAGCCAGTCTCGGTGAGCACAGAGAGGATGCCCTCCGCTCCGAGTACGTCGAGAACCCGTTCGAGGGAGACTTTGCCGCTGGCCGCCGGGACAACTTCAACCCGAACGCCACGCTCGGTTAGCGCGCGAAGCTTCGGTTCGTCACTGCTGACGGTAAAGACCAGCAGGTCGGAAGCGGCCGTCTCGACAAGTTTGGAATCGAGTGGGATGCGCAGGTTCGAATCCAGGACCACGCGCAGCAGAGGGCGGCGGCGGCGATGGCCGCTACGGTCGGTGAGCTGCGGGTCATCGATAATCACGGTATCGACGCCGGTCAGGATCGCGTCGGCCTGCCGGCGCAGGAGCTGCACCTGAGCGCGGGACTCTTCGCCTGTGATCCAGAAGGGCTCCCGTACTGCGCGAGCGGCAGGAAGCGGTGCGATGCGGCCGTCGAGCGACTGTGCAACCTTCATCAGTACGAAGGGGCGCTTCGACTGCACCCAGCAGGCGAAAGGCTCGTTGAGGCGGCGGGCTTCGGGCTGGCAGAGGCCCACTGTGACTTCAATGCCTGCGTCACGAAGAGTTTTGAAGCCACCGCCTGAAACGGCGACGTTAGGATCGATGGTGGCCGCCACCACGCGCCTAACGCCTGCCTGGACAAGTGCCTGCGAACAAGGCCCGGTGCGCCCGGTGTGGTTGCAGGGCTCAAGCGAAACGTAGGCCGTGCCGCCACGGGCGCGCTCTCCTGCCCGCTTGAGCGCGGCAACCTCGGCGTGGTCGCGCAGATCGTACTCGTGCCAGCCCTCGCCGGCAAGTTGGCCGCGCTCGTCGAGAAGGACGCAGCCCACGGCGGGATTGGGCGAAGTGAGGCCGATTCCGTTGCGGGCCAGCGCAAGAGCGCGCTGCATGTAGCGGAGATCGGCGTCGGCGATAGGTTTCGTGGCGGTCATCTGCGCGGCTTAAAGGAACAATTCAGTTTAACTGGAGAACACGTGGGAGCGTGAGCCGGCGGGCAATGGCGTAGACTGTACGCAAAGCGCATCTGCATTTCCTTTATGAACTCTTCTGCCCGCATCTCGTATGCTTTGCTCGTCCTTATACTGGCCGTTGTAGTTTGGCTGAACCTGGGGACGCTGCTGCTGACCACACTTTTCGGGTATCTTGCGCTGCGGGTCTTCTGTTTTCGCGACAGACGGGCGCTGGCCGCCGCGATCTATCTGGTAGTTGTCGCCATTATCGTTGCCGGGCTGGCATACTTCTCGCACCTCGCCTACCGAACCCTGCCGAAGATCGCAGAGAACGCCATCCCCGCCATGGCCGCATACGCAGAGAAGAACGGCATCGAACTGCCGGTCACCGATTGGGAAAGCCTGAAGAGCGCCGCGCTCGATGAGGCGCGCGAAGGCGTAGCCGTCATTGGACAGTACGCGAAGGTCGCCTCGCTGCAATTTGTGATGCTGGTGGCCGGCATTATTGTGGCCTTGAGCCTGTTTATCGGCAGATCGTGGACGGTCGAGGCTCCCGCGCCGGACGCGCCCGAGAACGTTTACTCAGCCGTAACGCGCCAGTTGAGCGCCCGCTTTCGAGGCCTCTATGATAGCTTTGCCACGGTGATGGGCGCGCAGCTCGCGATTTCGGCCATCAACACGATTCTCACCGCAATCTTCCTTCTCCTGAACGGCTATCCCTACGCCCCTTTGCTGCTGGCCTTCGTTTTTCTCTGCGGGCTGCTGCCGATCGTCGGTAACCTGCTCAGCAATGCGCTGATCGTCGGCGTGGGCTTCACGGTTTCGCCGCGCACGGGACTCTTCGCGCTGGCTTTCCTGGTGGTGATCCACAAGCTGGAGTACTTTCTGAACAGCAGGATCGTCGGCAAGCGGATCGACAGCCCGATGTGGCTGACGCTGATCGGGCTGATTGTGGGCGAGCGGCTCGCCGGGATCGCGGGCATGGTGCTGGCGCCCGTAATCCTGCACTACATCAAGGTGGAGGCCACCGCGTACAAACTGCCTCCCGGCCAGAGTGCGGCTGACCAGACGTAGAAGATATCGGGGCTGACCGGCATCCGCCTGATTCACGCGCCTCGTTAGCCGAGCAGCGAATCGACAAACTCTCCGGCAGAAAATTCCAGCAGGTCTTCCATCTTTTCACCGACCCCGACAAAGCGAACAGGCAGGTTCAGCTCGCGGGCGATGGCTACGGCGATGCCGCCCTTGGCGGTGCCGTCGAGCTTGGTCAGCACGATGCCCGTTACTCCTGCCGAACCGGTGAACAGGCGGGCCTGTTGAAGGCCGTTCTGGCCCGTCGTCGCATCCATCACCAGCAGCACCTCGTGGGGAGCGCCGGGGATGAGCCTTGCGGCGGTGCGGCGCATCTTGTCGAGTTCGTCCATCAACCCCGATTTGGTGTGCAGGCGGCCGGCAGTGTCCACGTAGAGGTCCTGAACGTTGCGCGCCTTTGCGGCAGAGATGGCGTCGTAGAGCACCGCCGATGGATCGCCACCGGGCTTGGTCTTGATGATCTCCACCTGCGACCGCTGCGCCCATACCTCAAGCTGCTCGATTGCCGCGGCGCGGAAGGTATCTGCCGCGCACAAGATCACGGAGTGGTTCCGCGCGCGAGACCATGCGGCAAGCTTGCCGCTCGACGTGGTCTTGCCGGTGCCATTTACGCCAACCAGAAAGGTGACCTTCGGGGGCGCGTCTGGCTGTGGAATCGGCTGTTGCGGCGCTTCAAGGATGCGCACCAGCTCGGCCCGCAGAAGCGCGCGCAACTCCTCGCCGCTGCCGATGTCCTTGCGTTTGGCGTGGTCGCGCAGCGCGGTGAGGATCTCGGTGGTTGTAGAGACGCCAAGATCGCTGGTAAGCAGCACCGCTTCGAGGTCCTCGAGCGTGGCCTCATCGACCGTACGCGTGAGGGCTACCAGGCCCTCCATCTTCGAGGCGAGCGACTCGCGGGTGCGCGAGACCGCCTGCCGCATGCGATCGAACAGGCCCGACGCTCCGCGGTCTTGTGTTTCCGGTGTTTCCTCGGGCTGTTTCTTGCCAAACAGAGAGAACTTTGCCATGCATCTCCAGTGTATCGGAGGGGCGGTGAGACATGAACCCGCAGTTCGGTGACGCAGGATGCCGTTCAGGATGCGCAAGGGCATATTCGCAACGAAGTGGTTTGTTTGAGGATGTGAGTCCGATATTCTGAAAAGAAGGCATCCAAGGCGGGAAGACAAAAAACATGAGCAAAGAAATGCACCCACTGGAGCGGATTTTGGCCGAGCGCATCGCCGTCATTGATGGCGCCATGGGCACGACCATCCGTACCTACGGCATGAAGGAAGCCGACATTCGCGGCGAGCGCTTCCGCGACTCGAAGAAAGATCTGCTCAACAACGGCGACCTGTTCACGCTAACCCAGCCCGCGATGATCACCGACATTCACCGGCGGTTTCTCGATGCCGGTGCGGACATACTTGAGACCAACACCTTTGGTGCAACCTCGATCTCGCAGAGCGAGTTCTTTGTGGACGACCCGCGCGAACACGGTGGACGCAAGAATCCCGAGTTTTATCAAAAAGTCATCGAGGACAAGTTCCTGCGCGAACTGGCCTGGGAGATTAACGAGCAATCTGCCCGCCAGTGCCGTGCGCTGGCCGATCGCTACTCGAACGAAACGGGCAGGCAGCGGTTTGTGGCCGGAGCCATCGGGCCGCTAACGGTGTCGCTGTCGAACTCGCCCGACGCCGACGATCCGGGATTTCGCGTGGTGACCTTCGATCAGGTAAAGACCGCCTACGCCGAAGAGGTGAGAGCGTTTCTTGCCGGGGGCGTGGATACGATCCTTGTAGAGACGATCTTTGACTCGTTGAACGCGAAGGCCGCGCTTGTGGCCGTGCAGGAAGTGTTTGCCGAGACGGGCAAGCAGTTGCCTATCATGATTTCGGCGGCGGTGGGCCGCGGCGGCGAAACGATGATCTCGGCGCAGACAGTCGAGGCAATGTGGAACGCGGTCGAGCATGTGCACCCGCTCTCGGTGGGGCTGAACTGCTCGCTCGGACCGGACCTGATGCATCCGTTCTTGCAGGAGCTTTCAGAAAAGGCGGCGGCGGCGATCTCCTGCTATCCGAATGCGGGGCTGCCGAATCCGCTCTCGGCGACGGGCTTTGACTGCGGGCCTGAGGACATGGGCCGGCATCTGGGCAGGTTTGCCGAAGAGGGGCTGATCAATATCGCCGGTGGCTGCTGCGGCAATACGCCGGATCATATCGCCGCCATCGCAAAAGCGGTTGCGGGCGTTACGCCAAGGGCGATTCCCACGGGAGGTGCGGCATGAGCAAGCATCCATTCAAGCCACTGCGCCTCTCCGGGTCGCAGCCCTTCACACAGCAAGAGGGCGTGTTCATCATCATCGGCGAACGCACCAATGTGGCAGGTTCGCCCAAGTTCGCCAAGCTGATCAAAGAGGGCAAGTACGATGAGGCGGTGAGCGTCGCGCGCCAGCAGGTGGACAGCGGCGCGAACACCCTCGACGTGTGCATGGACGAGGGCATGATCGACGGCGTGGCGGCGATGACGCGCTACCTGCAACTGCTGGGCAGCGAGCCGGAAGTGGCGCGGGTGCCGTTCATGGTGGACTCGTCGAAGTGGGAAGTGATCGAGGCTGGCCTGAAGTGCATGCAGGGCAAAGGCATCGTGAACTCCATCTCGCTAAAAGAGGGCGAGGATGTATTTCTGCGCCATGCCGCGGCAATTCAGAAGTACGGCGCGGCGGCGGTGGTGATGGCCTTTGACGAGCAGGGACAGGCCGCGGGGTTTGAGGACCGCATCAGAATCTGTGAGCGCGCGTATCGTCTGCTGACGGCCCAGGGCTTTGCGCCCGAGGACATCATCTTCGACCCGAACATTCTCACCGTGGGCACGGGAATGGTGGAGCACGCCAACTACGCCGTGGACTTCATCCGCGCCACGCGCTGGATCAAGGAGAATCTACCCCACTCCAAGATCAGCGGCGGAGTCTCGAATGTCTCGTTCAGCTTCCGCGGCAACAATCGTGTGCGCGAGGCGATGCACTCGGCGTTTCTCTATCACGCCATCGCCGCCGGCATGGACATGGGCATCGTAAACGCGGGCATGCTCGATGTCTACGACGAGATCGAGCCGGAGTTGAAAGAACTGGTTGAAGACGTGCTGCTGAACCGGCGCGAGGATGCTACCGAGCGGCTGGTCGATTACGGCGAGAAGATAAAGGCCACCGGTGGTGCTGCTGCCGCAGCCGAGAAGAAGGCCGAGGAGTGGCGAAAGGCTACGGTCGAGGAGAGACTCAGCCACGCAATGGTCAAGGGCATCGACGAGTACATCGAAGCCGACACGGAAGAGGCGCGGGCAAAACTCGGCCGTCCGATCGACGTGATCGAAGGTCCGCTGATGGCGGGCATGAGCGTTGTCGGCGATCTCTTCGGCGCAGGCAAGATGTTTTTGCCGCAAGTGGTAAAGTCGGCGCGGGTGATGAAGAAGGCGGTGGCTTATCTTACGCCGTTCATGGAAGCCGAGAAGGCCGAACAGGCTGCGGCAGGCCACACCGTGCGCGCGCAGGGCAAGATTGTTCTCGCTACGGTGAAGGGCGACGTGCACGACATCGGCAAGAACATCGTGGGCGTGGTGCTGGCCTGCAACAACTATGAAGTGATCGACCTGGGCGTGATGGTTCCAGCGGAGAGGATTCTGGAACGCGCGCGGGAAGAGAAGGCCGACGTAATCGGGCTGAGCGGGCTGATTACGCCCTCGCTCGACGAGATGGTGCACGTGGCCAAAGAGATGGAGCGGCAGGGCTTTACGACTCCGCTGCTGGTGGGCGGAGCGACGACGAGCCGGGCGCATACGGCGATCAAGATTGCGCCGCATTACTCCGCTCCGGTGGTGCATGTTCTGGACGCCAGCCGCGCTGTGCCGGTGACAACTGCTCTGGTGAGCGACGAGAGCCGGGCTGGATTCATCAAGCAGCACTTTGCGGAGTATGAAGCGCTGCGCAAGGCGCACAGCGCGCCGCGAGAGCAGACAGTGCCGATCGAAGAGGCGCGGGCGCGGCGGACGCCGATCGAGTGGCGGGCCGAGGACATTGCAACACCGTCTTTCATGGGTACACGCGTGGTGGAAGTGCCTCTCGAAACGCTGCGGGAGTTCATCGACTGGTCGCCGCTGTTCCAGGTCTGGGAGATCAAGGGCACCTATCCACGCATCTTCGACGACGCGAAGCACGGCGCACAGGCGCGGCTGGTATTTGACGAGGCCAATGCGCTGCTCGATCGCATCGTGAAAGACAAGCTGCTGACGGCGCGCGGCGTCTATGGGTTCTTCCCTGCTGCGACAGTGGGCGACGATGTGGAGCTTTACTCCGATGCTTCGCGCGCATCAGAAGTTGCGCGTTTGCACTTTCTGCGCCAGCAGGCCAACCGCGAGGGCAAGGAGGCGTGCCGGTCGCTGGCCGACTTTATCGCACCTAAGGAAACAGGTCTCAAGGACTCGATCGGCGCGTTCGCGGTGACGGCGGGTATCGGGTTGAAGGAGCTTTGCGACGGGTTCCGTGCGCAGCACGACGACTACAACTCGATCATGGCCGAGGCGCTGGCCGACCGGCTGGCCGAGGCCTTTGCCGAGTGGCTGCACAAGAAGGCGCGCGAGGAGTGGGGCTTCGGCGCGGCCGAAAAACTCAGCGGCGATGAGTTGCTTCGGGAGAAGTACCGCGGCATTCGTCCAGCGCCGGGATACCCGGCCTGCCCCGACCACACCGAGAAGGCCACGATCTGGCGGCTGCTCGATGTGGAGAAGAACGTGGGCATCACGATTACAGAGTCCTACGCCATGTGGCCCGGGGCGAGCGTGAGCGGCTTCTACTTTGCGCATCCTGAGGCACGTTACTTCCACGTGGGCAAGCTCGGGCGGGATCAGGTGGCGGACTACGCGACGCGCAAGGGCATGACGCTGGCCGAGGTCGAACGCTGGCTGGGGCCGAATCTGAACTACGAGCCGGGGCGGTAGAATTGTAACCGCGCCGGCTGGCAGCGGCTGTGTTGCCTGACCTTGTGCCGATTTTCTTTCTGGGTTCATATCGGATTAACCAGGTTTTCACGGAATATGAACGATTCTAAACAAGTGATTACCACTACCCGCACAGCAGCCGTGGCTGGAGTTTCGAGCAATTCTGCCACGGTGAACGCCTACGCTCCGCAATTCCTCAATTCAACGGGCGCAGTGTCAATGCCCCTCATTCATGCCGAAATGGGCAATTACCACTTGCGCATGGCTGAAAGCCAGCAGGACCGCGAGGCGGCTTGCCGCCTGCGTTTTCGTGTGTTCAATATTGAGTTGGGCGAGGGGCTGGAGTGTTCCTATCAAACAGGACTCGATCAGGACCGGTTCGACGAAGTGTGCGAGCACCTGATCGTTGAAGACTGGCAGAGCCGGCGGGTGGTAGGTACCTACCGGATGCAGTCGGGACTGAATGCAGCGCGCAACATGGGCTACTACTCCGAGCAGGAGTTTATGCTTGCCCCTTACGAGCCGTTGCGGCGGGGAATACTGGAGTTGGGCCGGGCAGCGGTGGACCGCGAGCATCGCACATCGGAAGTGCTTACATTATTGTGGCGAGGCATTGGACAATATGCCAACGCGATGGGGCTGCGTTACCTGCTTGGCTGCTCGAGTATGAACTCCAACAACCCCGCTGAAGGCTGGCAGATGTACCGCCAGTTGGAGCGTTACCGGGTTTCGCCGGAGTTTGAGACTGTACCGACCGCCGCGTATGCATGCCCCCGTGAGGAGCAGGGTGCGCTCGATGGAGAAGCGAACCCGATCAAGATCCCCAAGCTGCTAAAGACCTACCTGGTGCTGGGCTCGCGAATCGCGGCAGCTCCGGCGTGGGACCGCGAGTTCCGCACTATCGACTTTCTTACGCTATGCGATATCGAGTCGCTGGTGCCGGCCGCGCGCGAACGCTTCTTCGGACTGCATACACCATGACACTGCGAAGGTTGCGACGCGCTGTGGCGCTGGTTTTGGGAGTGTCGGGTTGCCTGCTGAAATATGCGGTTGCCAGGCTGCGCGGGCCGATGACGCTGGAGCAGCGGGCACGCTGGCTGCAGGGCACGGCGCAGTGCGTAATGGCCTGCCTGGGCATTGAGAGCCGCGTCGAAGGCCAACTGCCGAGCCAGGGCCTGGTGGTTTCAAATCATCTCAGTTATATCGATATCGTCCTGATCGGCTCGGCGATGCCCTGCTTCTTTGTGTCGAAGAAAGAGGTGGCAGGCTGGCCGCTCTTCGGATGGGCGGCGCGGCTGGGTGGAACGCTGTTTCTGGACCGCTCGAGCCACGCCAGCGCCAACCAGGTGGCAAAGAAGATGGCCGACAGGCTGGCTTTGCCGGTTCCCATCCTGCTCTTTCCCGAGGGGACCAGTACCGATGGGGCGCATGTGTTGAAATTCCGCACCCGGCTGATCTTTCCTGCGGCGCAGATCGCGGCTCCGATTACGGCTGCTGCCGTTTCGTACCGCATCGACGGCGGCCAGATGCTGGAACGCGAACTGTGCTGGTACGGCGACGAAACCTTCGCGAACCACCTCTGGAAGGTGCTGGGCGTGGAAAATTTCACGGGGATTCTACGCTTTGGCTCGCCGCATATCTACACCGACGGGCGCGAGGCCGGCCTCAAGACTCATGCCGAGGTGACCGCGCTGCGCGGGGTCGGCCCGGTGGAGATGCTCGCACCACAAGCCAGCTGATATGACTTGACGATCCGCGTCTGCCGCTTGCGATCAGCCCTCCGCAACCAGCAGACGAAGGTCGCGCAGGTTGTGCCCGGTGGGGCCGGTTACGATGTTATCGCCGATGGCGGTGAACAGCGTGCAGGCATCGAACTCGCGCAGGGACTTCTCCGGATCGAAGCCGAATGCGCGGGCGCGGGCCGTGGTGGTGGGGTCGACGATTGCACCGGCGGTCTGGGTGTTTCCGTCGATGCCGTCCGTACCGGCACTGAGCACGGCGATGCGCTCGCCGGGGTGGCGCTCAAGTTCGAGCGCGCAAAGCAGCGCAAACTGCTGATTGCGTCCGCCCGCGCCGGGATTGGACCCGAGTTCGACCGTGACTTCGCCCACTGAGATAAGGCATAGGCGCGGATGCGCCGCGTGCAGCGAGTGGAAGCGCTCAAGAAGATAGTGGGCCGCGGCGTTGTAGTCCCAGTCGTCGCAGCTATTGTCTACAACCGCGTAGAATCCCGCGGCGCGGGCCAGCGAACGCGCGCCTTCCACCAGATCGTTGGTCGACAGCAGAACCTCGTAAACCGAATCGCGGAAGGCCGGGTCCTCGCCCGTGAGGCTGGCGGCCGAAGTAATCGGAGTGCGGCGTATATGCTGCACGTCTGTCCACGGGAGCCGCGGCAACAGCGAAGGCTTGCGCGCCTTGTTTCCGGGCGACTCGGGCAGATCTTCTCGCTCGAAGAACAGCCGCACGCTCTCGGGAAGTTTGGGGGCGAGCTGGTAGCGATCGAGCAGATCGCGAACCTCGGAGACTGTTGTGTGATCGGGAGAGGTGGGGCCTGAGGAGAGCGCGTCGAGGGTGCGCAGGGGTACGTCGGGAACCAGCAGGCTCACCTTCTGCGCATCGGGCGCAGCGATGGCCAGCCGGCCTCCCTTCACGGCAGAAAAGTGCTTGCGCAGCGTGTTGATCTCATTGATGGGCGCGCCGGAGGCAAGCAGCAACTGGTGGAAGGCGATGGTGTCTTCGAGGGTGATAGTAGGATCGAGCGGCAGATCGAACATGGCCGATCCCCCGCCGGAGATCAGGAAGAAAACCAGCGTATCCTTGCGCGCCTTCTTGAGCAGGTGGAGCGTGGCGCGGGCCGCGGCAAAGGACTCCTGATTGGGAAGCGGGTGGCCGCTCTCAAAGTAGCGGAACCGCCAGTTATGCTCCTGGGGCAGATTGTTCGAGCAGCAGATGCCGCGCAGGCCCCGGCGCCGCTCCATGCGATTGAGCAGAACCTCAAGCATGGGGGTGGCGGCCTTGCCGATAGCGATCACGAAGATGCGCTTGTAGTGATCCAGATCGATCACTTCGGGGCCGCTGCCATCGGGAACAAGGCGGATCATCCGGCTGCCCTCAAACCGTATGCGCCGGTCAAAGGCAGCGGAAATGTTGCAGGACTCAAGCGCCCCGGTAAATATCTGGGTGGCGGACGCATGAAGCTGATTGAGATCGTATACCCTGACAGGCGTCATTGAACGTGCTCCTGAATCCATCGCGCAAGCGCGAGTTGCATAGCTTCGATGGCATCGGTGAAGAAGTGATCGGCGCCGGGAATGAGCGCCAGGTGCCGGGGAGCGGGTGCGGCATCAACGATGTGGGCTAGCTCGGCCGGGGATGCGAAGCAGTCGCGGTCGCCGCTGAGGAAGAGCTTAGCTGCCGAGGTGTTGTGGAGAAAACTGTACTGGTACTGGCGGCCGTCTACGTTTGCCGGCAGTCCCAGCAACGCGAGCGCGCGGATGTCGTGATTGGCCGCCTGCGCACCGCAACAGGCTTCGAGGGCCATCGCCGCTCCAAAGCTGTAGCCGCAGACGATGACCGGCTTGCCGAACTCGCGGGCGAGCCAGTCGAGCGCGGCGAGCACGTCGGCGGTCTCGGCCTGACCGTCGTGCTTTCCCTGGCTCAGGCCCGCACCGCGGAAGTTGAAGCGCAGCACCGGCCAGCCGAATCCCCACGCCGGATCGTTGAACACCTTCATGGCGCGGTATACGACCTTGTTGTGCAGGTCTCCGCCGTAGACGGGATGGGGATGGCAGATCAGGGCGGCGAAGGGAGCGTCGGGAGCGCCTGCGTTCAGGATCGCTTCCAGGCGTCCGGCCGGCCCGCGCAGTTCGACAGTATGGGAGGCTCGCGCCGGGTGCGGAATGGCCTGTTCCCCGCCCCGGACACTGCCGATTGGCGCGGACGACTCGGTTTCGGCTTGCGGTTCCGCGGTGCTCATCCCACTCTTCATTGTACGCGGCTTGAAATCAAGGATGTATGAGGAATACCTGAGGAGTTCCGCGCCTCAGGTATTCTGAAAGCACCATGAGTAACGCCGCCGGAATCGACCCGATCGAGCTGACTCGCCAGCTTTGCGCCATTGTTTCGACCACATATCAGGAGGGCGAGGTGGGCGACTTCCTTGCCGGATATCTGGCCGAGCGCGGCTGGGAGATCGAAAAGACTCCGGTGGAACAGCCTGCCGAGAGCGGCGTTACGAGCGAGCGGTGGAACGTCTACGCGGGTACGCGGGGCCAGACGCCGGAGCTGGTCTTTTCCACGCACATGGACACGGTTCCACCTTACATCCCCTTCAGCGAAGACGATGAGTTCTTGTACGGGCGCGGGGTTTCAGACGCCAAGGGCATTATCGCTGCGCAGGTGGCAGCGGCGACCGCCCTGCGGGCCGAGGGCTTCCGCGTAGGGATGCTGTTTGTGAGTGGCGAGGAGCGGGACTCGGCCGGTGCCAAGGCTGCGAACGAGAACCCCAAGCCGAGCCGGTTTCTGATCAACGGCGAACCTACCGACAACCGCCTCGCGCTGTCCTCGAAGGGTGCTCTGCGGGCGGTGATTCGCGCGAAGGGCAAGATGGCGCACTCGGCTTATCCGGAGCTGGGCGACTCGGCCGTAAACAAGCTCGTCGAGGTTCTGCACCGGATGCTCGCGATCGAACTGCCTGTGACCGAAGGCATCGGCCCCAGCACGCTCAACATCGGCCAGATCAGCGGCGGCCATGCGCCGAACGTAATCGCCGACAAGGCCGAAGCGCAGATATTGGTTCGCTTGGTAAGCGACTCCTCGCCGGTTCGCAAGGCGCTCGTCGATGCCGCAGGAGATCTGGCCGAGGTCGAGTTCACGCTCGAACTGCCATTCGTAAGGTTGAAAGCGGTCGAAGGCCTTCCGACGATGGTAGCCAAGTTCACCACCGACATTCCGCAGTTGAGCAACTGGGGCGAGCCGCTGCTGCTGGGTCCGGGCTCGATCCACGTGGCCCACACGCCGGACGAGAAGCTGGCCAAGAAGGAGCTGCTCGAAGCCGTGGAGCTTTACATCAAGGTGGGACGGCAGTTGCTGGGCTGAACGCCTGCTCCAACAAATCAGAAGGGGCGCGATCATCGCGCCCCTTCTGATTTCACTTCAACCAAAAGTCCACTACGGCAACGGCCGATCAGTCCACAACTGCTTGTCGGAGATCGTCGCCACCGGTATCAACTTCGAACCAAGCACTTTTTCGGCCTTGGTAATATCCTGATCCTCGGCAAACAGCCACTTGCGTTCGCCCGTGCCCCAATCGGCGGCAAGCTGCGCGTCGCTCAGGAAGATATCCGGCGCATCGGGATAGCAGGAGCCCCACAGCAGCGGCGTGCCCTCGCCGTTCTGCCCGCAGCGGGGCAGAACCAGCAGGCTGGGCCGGTGCTGGAAGAACTCGTGCGTGTAAAACACCACGCTTGAGCCCACCGACTGCTCGCCGTAGATGATGAAGGTGTCGTTCGGCGTGCCTTTTTCCATAATGATGTCGGCCGCCTGCTTCGAACTCAGCATCGGCTGGAAGCGGGCGAAGGCGATGTGCGCCGCGACGAAGAAGACCGCGATAGTGATGGCGATCGACACCGTCGAAGCCACATGTTTGCCGCGCAACCTGAGCATCCATCCGGCGATGGGCCCGATAAGCAGCGCGATCATGGCCAGAGCGGCAGGCAGCCGCAGAGCCGCGAAGGAGCTGCCCGTCAGGTCGAAGAGGTGCGACATGGAGAGCGTGTAGTCGCCCACGCCGCGATGGGCCAGCACCGTGCCGATGTCGGGAACGAAGGGCAGGCTGCGCGAGGTCCACAGGTCCCAGAACAGCGCCGCCGCCGAGACCACTCCGATCACGGCGAAGACGGCCTGCGCATTCGTAAGCCACTTGACGGAAAGCACCGCCGGAGCGCCGCCCGAACGGCGGTTCTGCTCGAGATCCGAGACCACGGCGGCGATCAGCATCACCAGCGGCGGCCACACCATGAAGGTGTAGTACTCCTGGTTCGACGAGATGGCGAAGAAGACGAGCGTCCAGGCCGTGAACAGGCTGAGCAGCCAGATGGTGCGAACGCGGAACTTGAGCCGCCGGACGTGGGTGGCAACGTCCTCGCGCAGGGCGTTGTCGATGTAGAAGTCCACCGTCTGGCCCGAGTCCTGGCGCATGTGCCGCATCCACTGGCTGCGGGTCTTCCATGCCGTAACAACCACGGCGGGCAGGAAGAGGCTCCAGGGAAAGATCCACGCCAGCTGCGTCAGCCAGTAGGCATAGCCGGGCATCTTGTTGTAGTCGTGCGGATAGCGCAGGCTGAAGAAGCGCAGCACATGCTCGTTGATGAAGTAGAAGTAGAAGAACCCATGCACGTTGCCGAGCGTGGGGTGGTTGCCTACAGCGATGCCCTGATCGGGATTAGCCAGCCCGCAGAGAATGTGCCAGGGAGCGGCAATCGCGAGAAAGAGCAGCGGGCCGGAGATGAGCTTGATCTGCTTCCACTTGCGCCACTGGCCGGTAAGGATCAGATACGGAATGGCCGCGCCGAAGAAGAACACCGGCGCAATGAGCCCCTTGGTAAGCAGCGCCAGCGCTACGCAAGCCCACATCCAGTAAAAGCGGGTCGGCTTCTCGTCCTCAAAACCCGTGATCAGTCCATAGAGAGCCGCCAGCAGGAAGAACGAAAGAATCGCCTCGGGGATGATGAAGCGCGTGAACAGGAAGCCGCCCACCATGGTGAGCGAACCCATGCCCGCATAAAGCCCGGCGCGGTCACCCCACGCCCTGCTGCTCCACAGCCAGGCCAGCCAGCACAGTCCCAGCATGGCCAGCGCGTTCGGCAGGTGGGTGGTGAAGGAGTTCTCAACCCCGGTGACGCGGTAGAGCGCTGCGACGAACCAGTACGGAAGCGGCGGCTTTTCAATATAGCGGATGCCGTCGATCTTGGGCGTAACCCAGTCGCCGGTGTCGGCGATGGACTGGGCCGCCTGGGCATGCGAGGCATCGACGTCGTCCATAAGGGGCGGGGTCCAGAGCGATGCGAAGTAGATGACGACGAAAAGCGCCGCGAAGAAGAGCCACGCGGCACGCGTGGAGATCGCTGTGGAGGGCCGTTGAGCGGAATCGGAGGCTGCGTTCATTGTCTTCCTCAAAATAAGGATATCAGCCGCAAACTTCGGTTTGTGTGACGGATGGACTTTGATTGGCCCGCGCACTGGTGGCGTCTCACCGGCCGGAGTCGGGTAAACGTGCCAACACCCCCTGCCCGGATCGTGTATCTTGAGGCGTGAAAGGTCCCCGATGCCCACATTCGCCGCCGTTGACGTTGGATCGAACTCCTGCCGCCTGAGAATCGCACGCGTAGTCAACCACAAGCTCAAGACCGTGGCGGAGGATCGCGAGGTGACGCGGCTTGGTTCCAGCGTCTTCGACTCCGGGCTCATCTCTCCGGAGGCCATGTCGGCCACGCTGCGCGCGCTCAAGCGCTTCCACCGAACCGTGCAATCTCATGGGGTAGACAAGATTCGCCTGGTTGCCACCTCCGCCATGCGAGACGCCCGCAACGGCGCGGCCTTCCAGGCCTGGGTAAAGGCCGAGACCGGCTGGAACCTTGAAATCATCTCCGGCCTCGAAGAGGGCCGCCTGATCCACCTCGGCGTCTCCAATCTTGAGCCGGGTGCGGCCGGCCGGGTGATGCTGCTCGACCTGGGCGGCGGCAGTTGCGAGATCACGCTCAGCGACAAGAAGCACATCAAGGAAACGGTGAGCCTGCCCCTGGGCGCGGTGCGGCTGACCGAGCAATTCCTCTCCTCCGACCCGCCAACAGCCGATTCGCTGGCGCAGATGCGCCGCCTCATCCAGCGCGAACTGCGCAAGGCCCACCGCAAGTTGCAGCCCGGCCGCGTGCCGCTGGTGATCGCAACCTCTGGAACCGCCGCGGCGCTCTCCGACGCATGGGTGGCGATGGCCAGGAGCGCGAAGGGCGGTGCAAAGAGCGGCAAGACCGCATCTCTCGGAGTCGTACCAACCAGTTCCGTACGCGCGCTGGCCAAGAAGCTGAGCAAGATGCCGCTGCCCGAGCGCGAAACCGTGGCCGGCATCGGCCCGCGCCGCGCGGAGATCATTGTGCCCGGCGCCGAGGTTTACGCCGAGCTGCTTGAGAGCTATAGCCTCGCCGGCTTTCGCTACTCGCCGCTCGGACTGCGCGACGGCATCCTCGAACAGATGCTGGTGGCCGAGGACAGCCGTGCCCGCGAGCACGCCGAGTTCGAACACGAGCGCTGGGAGAGCGTGCTGGCCACCGCCAAGCGATACGGAGTCGACATCAAGGCCGCCGAACCGGTGCGCGCCCACGCCGTGCAGCTGTTCCGCGATCTCAAGCCAGTGCATAAGCTGCCGGCCGAGTACGAGGGCTGGCTCGCCGCAGCCGCCATGCTGCGCGAGACCGGCAAGTTCGTCAACCACCAGGGGCATCACCGCCACACGCAGTACATCGTGTCCAGTTCTGAGATCTACGGCTACACAGCTATCGAGCGCACCATCGTCTCGGCCCTCGCGCGTTACCTGGGTAAGAGCCGCCCGCAGCCCAACGATCGCGCGCTGCGCAACATTCCCGCCGATCAACATGAAAAAGTGAAACGCGCCGTGGTGTTGCTGCGCCTGGCCGACGCGCTCAATCAGGATCGCGCCAGCGACGTGGTGCGCGTGCGCACCAAGATCTACCCCAAGCGCGTCTATCTTGAGATCGAGCCGGGACGAACAGGCGCCGAGCTGGAGCTATGGTCGCTGCGCCGCGAGGCCGCTTACTTCCGCGAGGTCTTTGCGCGCGAACTCTTCTGCACGCTCGAGTAGAAGCCGCGCACCGTGCGTACATCGAGCAGCCACTGCAAGCGCGGCGGGTGGTGCCTCATGTCCACGCAGGCAATCGAGCCCTTCCTCATGCGGATGGCCGCGCCGTTCGGGCCGGCGATCAGGTTGCCGAGGAAGCGGAAGATGTTGGGATTGTGCCCCACCACAAGCATGGTTTCGCGGCCGGTGTGCGCGGCCAGCATGGCCTGGAACTCGATGTACTTCGCCTCTGGAGCCAGGGCCTGGCTGACCTCGACCTTGGCCTCGTAGCCAAGCTCGGTGCCCACAAACTGAGCCGTTTGCAGGGCGCGCTTGAGCGGGCTTGAAACCACAACGTCGAGCTGCACCTTGAGCGCGTTCAGGGCGCGGCCCATGACCATGCACTGGTCCTTGCCCTCTTTTACGAGCGCGCGCTTGGAGTCGAGCGCAGGGTTGCCGAGCATCTTTCCGGCGTCGGCGTGCCGCATCAGGTAAAGGATCATAAAAATGCCCGGGCGGCTGGCACAGAGTGGCCGCCGCCCCGGATTCCTCATTGTAGCAACAGCGCGGATTTCTCCGCGCCGTATGCCGATTCACCGTATATTAGTTCGCCTCGATCAAACCCACCAGACCGTCCACGATTCCGTTCTCAGCGCATCCCGATGCAATCGGGCTTCCGCTCAGTTCGAAGATTCCCCGGCCATACGCGGCATCGTCCACAATGTAGCCGATGCGGTCGTTCGCCATGGTAATCATCATCGTATTCACCAGCGGCGAAGCCTTCCGCAAGTGCAGGTAGATGTTGGTCACCACTTCGCCCGAGACGCCGGTAAAGGCGATATCGTTCACCCGGATAACGCTCAGGTGCATCTTGATATCCGGCGGCTGTTGCGCTCCGCCAGGAGCGTTCGCAGGACGCGGCTTGGTGGCACAGGTGAGGATCTTCTCCCCTGCCCCGATGCGCGCCGTCGCGACTGGATTTTCGATGCGGTTGGCCACGCGTACAACTTCAGCGCCCAGCATCAGCCCCTCTGCGTCGATGGTCGGGTAAATCGGAGCAGCCTCTTCCTTCTGTTGCCCCGGCCCGATGAACGTGGGATTCTGGTCCCCGGCCGGCCCAATGGTGAACAGCGCGACTACCTTGTCCTTGAAGTGGGTTTCGATATAGCGCTCGGCTGCGCCGGCCAGATCGCCCGTCACCTGATCGTTCTCAGGCCCCGCCACTACGGAGTGAACGCCGTAGTTGAACAGCACCGCGATCGGCTCGCCTGCCGCGTTGTCAAAGCGGACCACCCACACGGTCTTGTCCGAAGGTCCGTCGGGATTCACGCCCAGAACCCACTTATTCTCCCGCTGCACAAACTCGTCGCGGCTGATGTTCACATAAGAACGCCCCGTGCCGATGCCCATCTTCGCCGGCTGCTCGGCGGCCTTGGCCTTGGTTAGCGCTTCCACAATGCGGTCATAGAGCCACGCCGAGTAAGCAGCCGTACCCTCTCCACCGGCCTGCGCCTGCGCACCCGGCGTCACAACCCCGCCGCGCGGAGCGCTGTGGTCGTGGCTGGCGGTCAGAATAATGTGATCGGCCGCGATGCCCACTTCCTTCTCGATGCGCGCCCGCAGTGCCGTGGTATCGCCGTACTCCACCAGATCGGTAGCTACGATAGCCGCCTTGCTCGTGCCGTTGTCGATCACCAGCGCGCGCACAAACAGGTGGTCGTGTACGCCGGCGTAAGGCTTGCGCCACAGGTTGGTAAGTCCGGCAAGATTGGTAGGCGTAGTGTCCACTTTAGCCACGCCAATCTTGAGCGGACCGGCATCCGCGCCGCGCGCCAGCGCGGGAGAGAGGCCGAGACACGTCGCAAAAGCAAGCACAACAGGAATCAGACGGTTACGCTGCACAGGAGTTACTCCTTTTCTGTTTGGGTCGCATGGAAGCGAACGCACCAGAATACTCCCTGCGCGCGTTGTGGCGAAAGCAGGCCGGACACAGAGCCTGCGAACAATGGAAACGCGTGATTCGGACACAAGCATGCGATGGGTCCGGAGACCCGGACCCATCGCAGCATGCAAGCAGACAGACAGTCGCGCTTATCAAGGCAGCACAGCTATGCCTTCGGCTTGTCCTTGAGCAGGGCCTCAACGCTGTAGCGGCCAGAACCGGTCACCATCAGCGCGGCAAAGGCCCACAGGTAGAGCACGATCAGCTCGCCGTGATCGGCGGCCGGACTCTTGCCCAGGAAGCTGAAGTGATGCACAAAGGCCCAGGCGATCGCGATGTTGACGAAGGCCCAAGCCGAGAGCCAGCGGGTACCGACGCCGAGAACGATCAGCAGCGAAGCAATGCCGTCGCAGAGCAGAGCGAGCGTCCAACTGGTGTTGTGCCCAATGCCGAGGGGGTCGGGAAAGGTAGGGCGGATGAGGGAGAGCGTTGAGACCTTCTCCCAACCATGGCGCAGGAAGAGGGTGCTTCCGGCGCCGACTCGCAGCAGCAGCAGACCAAGGTCCGTGCAGGTGGGCACAAACCCGGCTTTCAGGATTCTTGCAAACACAGGGTAACCTCCGAGTGAAGCCGAAGCTTCAGGGAATAGCCGGATCATACACGGCCAATTGTAGAGTTGGCTTGCGAAAAACGACTCAGTCCCGTGGCCCCTCGGCAAAGAGCCGTGGCTGGTCGTCTGGCTGTGGACGCTTGCGGCCCGCGCCGATGAGGCTCACAACCTCAAGCGTCTGGATCGCCTGCCGGGGCACGTAGATGCGCTGAGTATTCGATCGCGTATCCGGCGGAGTAAGCAGCAGGCCGCCGCCGGTAACCAGAGACAGATCGTTCTCGGCCAGCCCTTCCAGTTCGTCGCCGTCGGTCAGAGTCATGCGCAGCCACAGCCCCGCCGCGCGCGGCCGGACTGAGAATCGTTTATGCAGCAGCCGCTCGGGGTTGGCTGCGTCGGCACTGGCCAGGTCGCGCACATAGCAGACCCACTTCACCTGATCCCAGCCCATGCGCAGAACCTTGCCGGTGGTGTCCAGGATCTCAAGCTCCTCGCCGCCAAGCGACGCACCCGCATAGCCCCCCACCCAGTCCCGGGAGAACTTGCGCACGATCACCGGTTTGCGGGCAGAGGCCATTGCTTTGAATTTTCGCACGCGGAAGGGCGCGGGAGACACATGGATCGGCGGAGGTGCGCATGGTTGGGCAATAAGGGTGGGGACCACAACCCTCACCGCGCCGCCACACAACTCACCCCTAGCCCATCGGCTCCAGGTGCGCGGTAAAGTGCCGCAGGAAGGGCGCCTCGTAGGTGAGCCGCATCCCCTTGATCCGGTCGCGGCGCTCCCAGACGCGCAGAATAATCTCCACCACGTAATCGATGTGGCTTTGCGTGTAGACCCGCCGCGGAATGGCCAGCCGCACCAGCTCCATCTGCGCCGCCGAGCCGAACATCAGGCTGCCTATCTCTACCGAACGGATGCCGCCTTCGAGATACAGCTCAGCCGCCAGGGCCACACCCGGAAACTCGTCCACGGGAACGTGCGGCAGAAACGCTTTGGCGTCGATATAGATGGCGTGGCCGCCGGGGGGCTGCACAATGGGGACGCCTTTCGCCGAAATGTGGTCGCCCAGGTAGGCTGTCGAGGCAATCCGGTAGCGCAGGTAGTCCTGCTCGAGCGCCTCCCCTAAACCCACAGCGATCGCCTCCAGATCCCGCCCGGCCAGCCCTCCGTAAGTTGGGTAGCCCTCGGTCAGGATCAGCAGGTCCTTCTCCTGGCGGGCCAGCAGATCGTCGTTGGTGCAAAGAAATCCGCCGATGTTGGCCATGCCGTCCTTCTTGGCAGACATGGTGCAGCCATCGCCCAGCGCAAACATCTCCTGGGCAATCTGCCTCGGAGTCTTGTCTGCGTAGCCCGGCTCGCGCTGCTGAACAAAGTACGCGTTCTCGGCAAAACGGCAGGCATCGAAATACAGCGGAATCCCGTGTTTGTGGCACACGGCCGAAACCGCCCGGGCATTTTCCATTGAAACCGGCTGTCCACCGCCGGAGTTGTTGGTCACCGTGAGCATCACCAGCGGAATGCGTTCCCGCCCAACGCGCGCAATCAGGGTATCAAGCGCATCCACATCCATGTTGCCCTTAAAGGGCAAACGCGTCTCCGGATGACGGCCTTCGGGTTTGAGCAGATCGACAGCTTCAGCCCCTACCGATTCCACGTTGGCGCGCGTCGTGTCAAAGTGCGTGTTGTTCGGCACCACGTCGCCCGGCTTGCACATCACCTTGAACAGGATGCGCTCCGCGGCGCGGCCCTGATGAGTGGGGATCACATGCTTGTAGCCGAAGATGCTCTGTACGGAGTTCCTGAAGCGGTCGAAGCTGCGGCTGCCCGCATAGCTCTCGTCGCCTTCCATGATGGCCGCCCACTGATGTGTAGACATGGCTCCGGTGCCGGAGTCGGTCAGCAGGTCGATGAGCACATCGTCAGCGGGGAGCAGAAACAGGTTGTAGTGCGCGGCGCGCAGCAGTTCCTCCCGCTGTGCCCGAGTGGTCCAGCGAATGGGCTCGACGCTCTTGATGCGAAACGGCTCGAAAACGGTCTTGGTCGGCATGGAGAAAGTGCTCCCGGAGCGCGCTGTTCTTCTCTGCCTCGCGTAAAATCCGGCAGACGACGCCCAACGCATTCTACCGCTGTTGCCGCCACTGCCGTTCTTCTTACCGGTCGATGAGTGTGTCGATGCTGTACTTGCCGCCACCTGCAAAGGCCAGAGCGATCAGCGATGCGAGATAGGAGACTACCAGTTCGCCGTGCGTGGACCCGATGAAGTTGTGGGGATCGTTGTAGATGAAATGGCCCACCATGCTCCACGCCACCGCCAGGTTCACAAAGCACAGCAGCGCACACCAGCGCGTCGCCAGTCCCAGAGCCAGCGGAACGGTAAGAATCGCATCGGCCACCGTCGCGCAGAAGAGGCTGATGCCGACGCCGAGCGGGATCACATAAAAGTGGTTCGCTGAAAGCCTGAGATACATGCCTTGATAGTCGAGGACTTTTTCAAGCCCATGCTTAAGCAGAATGTTGACGGCGGCGATCACGCGCAGGAACAGCAGAGCCAGGTCTTTGCTTTCCGGGGCGAACTTGAAGAGCAGAAGTTTGCGAAACATGGCTTCCCCTTAAATCCGATGAATTCGGCCTCCACCGCGATACTCAGCTGCGCTGCCTGATCGATTGTTTGAAGTTGTCTGATAGTTTAGCGCAGTCCCTGGGCAGAACCCGCGGCGGCGGCACACCCTAACTCCGCTAGCACCGCTAACCCCGCAAACTCAGCTAAAACTTGCTCTTCAGCTTGAGAATGGGCGTCTCAACCCAGCGCCATATCGCCGAGGCCACGCCGATGGCCACAACCAGCCTGAGCGCCACGATGGCCAGGTTGCCCACAATGCCCGGATGGGCCTTGTCGATCCAGATGTCGAACGCACCAATAAATACAAACGAAGCGATGTGGAACAGGTAGAGGCCGTAGCTGATCTGTCCCAGATAGGCGAGCGGACCACGGCTGAGCGCGGCGCTCAGCGGGTTGCGTTTGCCGGTCGAGGCGATGAAAACAAGGATCGCGCCGCCGAAGCCGAGCGTGAGCGCGGAGTCAAGAAACGCCGTGCCTCCGGCGATAGTCCCCGCAGCCCAGATGCCCACAACGCAGGCTACTGCGCCCATCGCGAACCAGACGCGGCGGCCGAGTTTGAACGAGTACATGGCTATCGCCAGCAGACTGCCTAGTGCAAGTCCGTCGAGGTGGATAAGCGAGTGCACGGGGTTCAGCCAGGGATGGCTCATGTAGTGGAGCTTGAGCCACGGCGAGACACCCAGAGCCGCACAGAGCGGCACAACCAGCATCCACGGATGGCGCAGCCAGCGGACAGCAGGCGCCCAGAAGAAGTAGTACTGCTCCTCGATGGCCAGCGCCCAGGTGGGATAGAGCGCGGCCGGCACGCTCAAGTGAAACAGGTTCTGGATAAAGAGCAGATAGGCCCACCACGGCGCGGTGCGGACGGCATCCCAGACGCCGGGGCCGATGAACCAGGGCGAGTTGAGGTAAACAACAATGAGCACCAGCAGGTAAACGGGCCAGATGCGGATCGCCCGCCGCGCGTGGAAGTTGTGGAAGTAATGTTCTTTGTCACGGGCCGTTAGAAGGTTGGCGGTGATTAGAAAGCCGGAGAGGATGAAGAAGAGAATGACGCCAGACCAACCCCAGATGGCTCCGCCGAAGAGCCAAGTACCCTTGAGCCGCGCGTTCGAGTGGTAGAGAACGACCCAGAGAATGGCGAATCCGCGAATGCCCTGAAGCTCCGGGATGTAGTTGGGTAGCCACGCGGGACGCCGGGGCAGCCATGTGGCTGGCTGCTCTGTTGATGAAGCGAGATCTGGCTCGGCTCCCGGCGTCATCGGTCTTGTCTTATCCCGCCGCTAACTGCCGCGCGCGTTCAGTGGCGCGCATGACCGCTTTGATGAGCGTGACGCGCAGGCCGCCCTCTTCGAGTTCGAGGATGCCATCAATAGTGCAGCCCGCCGGAGTGGTCACTGCGTCCTTGAGCAGGGCCGGATGGTAGCCGGTCTCAAGCACCATCTTCGAAGCTCCGAAGGTCGTCTGCGCCGCAAGCTGCGTTGCGATGTCGCGAGGCAGACCCACCTTGACGCCGGCCTCGGCCAGCGCCTCAATAATGATGTAGATGTAAGCCGGGCCGGAGCCGGAGAGGCCGGTAACGGCGTCCATATGCTTCTCTTCGACGACCACGGTGCGGCCCACGGTCTCAAACATGCGTTCAGCAAGTTCCATCTGCTGGTCGCTGACGAAGCGTCCGCGGCAGAGCGCGGCAACTCCGGCGCCAAGCGCCGAAGGTGTGTTGGGCATGGCGCGCACCACGGCAACTGCCTGGCCGGCAGACTCTTCCATGGCGGAGGTCTTTACGCTGGCGGCGATCGAGACCAGGGTTGTCTTCTTGGTCAGCGCCGGCTTGATCTGCGCGATCAGTTCCGGCACCTGGAAGGGCTTGACGCCGATCAGGATGAGGTCTGCGCCGCGGGCGGCAGCCAGATTGTCCGTGCCCACATCCACGCCCCACTGGGTGCTGAGAGCGACGGCGCGCTCAGAGTGCGCCACCGTGGCCCGAATCTGCTCGGGGGCAAAGAGGTTCTGCTTGAGGAAGGCCTGAAGCAGAATGCCGCCCATCTTGCCTGCGCCAAGAACCGCCACTTTTACGTTCGGCAGCTGCGCGGGAATCTCATTGGCCTCAACGGTTATCTCGGACATCGTCTTTATCCTGATCTGAATTTCGTAGTGGATTGGGCCGCGTGGCCCATACATCAAGGATACTCGCAGCGGGCGGCGATCGGTCTGCGCTGGCAACAAATCGAAGCGTTCGAGCCCGCACAGCATCCCTGTCTGGCCCGTAGTATGATGAGTTCGCTTCCCAATTTATCTAACCCATGAGGTGGAATTATGGCAGTTGCAGCAGAGTTTCAGAAGACCGTTGAGAACCTGATCGCAGCCTATGAGGGCGAGTCGGGCGCATCCGCCAAGTACGCGGCCTATGCCGCCCGAGCCGACGCCGAGGGTTGGCACGGAGCCGCCAGCCTCTTCCGCGCCGCATCGCGCGCCGAGCAGATTCACGCCGCCAACCACGCGCGCGTGATCAAGCAGTTGGGCGGTGAGCCCAAGGCCAAGCTGGAAGCAGTCGAGATTGGCGATACTCTGGCCAACCTGAAGGCCGCTCTCGCCGGCGAGAACTACGAGATCGAGACCATGTACCCCACCTTCCTGGCCGAGGCAAGGCAGAGCGGCAACGCCCGCGCCATCCGGACGATGGAGTATGCGCTCGAAGCCGAGAAGACCCACTCGCGGCTCTATGGCGAGGCCATTGCGCTGGTCGAGGCCGGCAACAAGACCTCCTGGGCCGCCAGGAGCATGTACTTCTACGTCTGCCCCACCTGCGGCTGGACGTCGGAAACCAAGGAAAACGATCCCGACTGCCCGATCTGCGGCGTGCCGGCCGAGCGGTACTTGATGATCCGGTAACAAAGCAAAAGCCGGTTGGAGAAATGACGAAGCGGGTGGAGAGATCCACCCGCTTCGCGTTTTCCGGCTCGATTGGATTTCGAACAGAGTCAAACCGATGCTAGAAGAGATTCCGCTCCATCGAAACAATGACGCTCGCGGAGGGATCGAACGAACCGCTGCTCTCGGGCCAGAGCTTGACGCCCAGGGTCATGCGCTTGCCCTCGTCAAACTGGCCGTTGATGTCGCCTGAACTCTTCTGCGTGCCACCTGCGCCGGCCATCACGCGCAGCACGTGATACCCCGTCGGCACCCTCAGGCCGTCGTAGCTGCGCTTGTCGCCGGACTGTCCGGACCACAGAACCTTGCCGTCGAACAGCACAGTAACCACAACCGCCGGAGGCAGCGAATCGAGATCGAGCGAGAGTGCCGTGCTGTTCTTTGATTCAAGAGCCTTGGGATCGAAGTAGACCTTCTCCAGAGGCTGATCGCCGGTTTCGCTGGACGAAGAGATCACCGCGCCGCCCTCGGGCTGTTGTTCCGTGGTCTTCACGCGGGTGTGCATGAAGACCCACGTGCCGCCAATGGCGATGGCGATGAACACGAGCGCGGCCAGCGGCGAAAAGCCCTTCTTCTCGCTCTCTTTGTGAGAGCCGAGAGTTGCATAACTGGGCCGCACGGACTGCGAGGCTTCAGAGTTCGAACTCTTGGTGGGCAGCAATCCGGAGTCAGGGTGGCGCGTGGGAACAACTGGGCGGGTAAAGGTCTCGTGTGCCGACTGCCTGGGCGGAATGCTGCGTTCGCTCTCAGTCTTCTGCGCGGAAGGCTGAGCAGGCTGGCGCTGGGCTGTGGGTACGCTCTGCGAAGGACGCGGAACGACAAGTGGCGCCGGCGCAAATGGATGCGAAGTGCTTGCGGGGCTGGGCGGGGCCGATGAGGCAGGCTGCACCGCCGGAGCTGGACGCGGAGTTGGGACGGCCGCAGGGGGTGTTGCCGGGCTCGGGATCGAGGCGCTCGCAGCAGGCGCTGGAGTTGTCCTGTACTGCGCCGGAGCAACAAGTGTCTGTTGAACCGAAGCGAGCGCCGACGCCAGATCCTCGCCATACTGGAAGCGGTCGAGAGGATTCTTGGCGATGCAGCGGAGGATCACAGCCTCAAGCGACTGCGGCACACCCGGATTGAGACGCGAGGGAGGAACAGGTTCCGTATAGACAATCTTGTAAGAGACGGCGCTTAGCGTCTCGCCGGGGAAGGGCTGCTCTCCGGTTGCCATGCGGTAGAGGATGACGCCGAGCGAAAAGATGTCGGTCCGGCCGTCGACCGGCGCGCCGGTGAACTGCTCGGGAGGCATGTAGGCCGGGGTTCCGATGAGCTGTCCCGTGGTAGTGATGTCTCCACCGGCCATCTTGGCCACGCCGAAGTCGGTGATGCGGGGCCGCTCAACGCCGTAGACCTCGCGCGAGGCCATGAGAATATTCGCCGGCTTGATGTCGCGGTGAACGATGCCGTTGCGATGCGCGTAACCGAGGGCCTCGGCAATTTGGCGGCCTACCTCGCAGACATGCTCGAGCGAAAATCGCTCCCCGGCCTTAAGCACCGCATCGAGGGTGCGCCCCTGCACAAACTCCATCACCAGGAAAGGAACGCCTTGCTCCTCTCCGACGTCGAAGACTGGCACGATGCCGGGATGAGAGAGGGCTCCGGCGGCGCGGGCCTCGCGCTGGAACCGCTCCCGGTACTCGCGCGCGTTGTCACTATTGAGCGCCGCAGCATGGATGGACTTGATGGCGACGACGCGGCCCATGGCGGGATCGCGCGCGCGCAGCACACTACCCATGGCGCCGCGCCCAATCTCATCCTGAATCTCGTACCGTCCAATGGTTTTCGGGTTCATCGCGTGGGCCCTTGCAAGCTCGCTCGAAAGGCAGCTAGCTGCGGTGACTCTCAATCTACCATGAGGGCGCAGGGCGGGGCCATGGTGGGCGCGTAAGACTGTGTGGAGTAGTGTGTTTTTGCCGTTGCGGCGGTACATCTGGGGTAATTCTGAATGCTGTAGCACAATTGAGCTACAATAAGCACATGGCTACAAACGAAGTCGTCCGTTCCAGAATCGACGCCGATGTAAAGAACAGGGCTGCGGTCGTGCTTGGCGGCATGGGGCTCACAGTCTCCGATGCGATCCGTATCGTTCTGACAAGGGTCGCAAACGAAGAGGCCTTGCCCTTCGATCTGAAGCCAAACAAGCTGACCCGGGCGACGATGCGCAAGACGGCGCTGGGCAAGGAAGTGCACCGGGCTAAGAACGCCTCCGACCTCTACCACAAGCTTGGAATCTGATGCGCACGCCCAGCTACTCCAGCCAGTTTGAACGCGATGTGAAACGGCTCCAGAAGCGGGGCAAGAACCTCGACAAGCTGAAGCGGCTCATCGAACTGCTGCTTACCGGCGATCCGCTTCCATCGCAGTACAAAGATCATCTGCTGAAACACGGGTGGACCGGCTACAGAGACGCGCACGTGGAACCGGACTGGGTGCTGATCTATCTCGCGACCGAGAAAACAGTACACCTAGAGCGAACCGGGACACACGAAGAGTTGTTTGAGTATTGAGATCGTCGCTACAAGATAGATAATCCAGTGCGAATCGACAGTGAAGCCCCACGGTTGATACTAGAGAGCAGACGTAAGCACTTGTCTTATTTCTTCCAAAGTGAAATCACGGCAATTATCGCTTGGATGGCTGTAAAGAAAACCAAAGCCCATGTTGCATTCTTCAATGACTTGGTAGACTTGGCAAGCTGATCTGATGCTCGATTCATTGCCTCAGCATTTTTATCTGCAGCTTGGCGTGTTGCATATTCACTATCGAGAAGCTTCTCGTTTAACTCATTTGCACGCAATGCGACTTTAATCTCCGCGACTTGAAGTGACTGAATAGCATCAGCACTTCCGGGACTGCCATCATCAGCCCTAGCGAGCAATTGTTCAGAAGTCATTTCGTGCATTTTCGTCATACGTACTCCAAGTGATTGTCGGCCTACCGCCCGAACCTCTGCTTCGGGCTCAGTGCCCCCATCCCGCCGCGCATCATGTTCCTGGCCAGCCCGCCCTTGCCCATGCTCTTGAACATCTTGGCCATCTGAGCGTACTGACGCAGGAGAGTATTCACGTCCTGAACGCTGGTGCCCGAACCGGCCGCGATGCGCTTCCTGCGGGTTCCGGAGATGATCTCGTGATTGCGGCGCTCTTTGGGCGTCATCGAGTTGATGATGGCCTCGGTGCGGCTGAACTGCTTCTCGTCGATCGAACTGGCGGCCTGCTGCATTCCGGCAAAGGGGCCGACTGAGGGCAGCATCTTGAGGATCGACTCCATCGACCCGAGCTTTTTGATCTGCTTGAGCTGCTCGCGGAAGTCGTCGAGCGTGAAGCCGTCGCCGAGCAGGGCCTTCTTGGCAAACTCCTCGCTCTTCTTGTGGTCGAGCGTCGCTTCGGCCTTTTCGATAAGCGAGAGCATGTCGCCCATGCCCAGAATGCGGCCGACGATGCGATCCGGATGGAAAGGCTCAAACGCGTCCGGCTTTTCGCCCACGCCGATGAACTTGATGGGCTGGCCGGTCACATGTCTAATCGACAGGGCCGCGCCGCCCCTTGCGTCGCCGTCCATCTTGGTCAGAATCACACCCGTCAGTCCAAGTCGAGAGTGAAAATCCTGCGCGGAGTTGACGGCGTCCTGACCGGTCATCGAGTCGGCGACGAAGAGAATCTCCTGCGGGCCGAGGAGCTTTTTGAGGCTCTCCATCTCTGACATCAGCTCGGAATCGATGTGCAGACGGCCGGCGGTGTCGACGATGAGCGTGTCGCAGCCCATGATGACGGCCTCGCGCTTGGCCTCTTTGGCCAGCCGCTCGACCAGTGCCGTACCGGCGGGCTCGTCGTTGAGCTTGCCCTCGTAGAGCTTGGCGCCAACCTGGCCGGCAACGATCTTCAACTGCTCGCGCGCGGCGGGGCGATAGACGTCGACCGAAACCAGCATGGGTCGATGCCCGCCCTTCTTGAGCCAGGCGGCGAGTTTGGCCGAGGTGGTCGTCTTGCCGGAGCCCTGCAGGCCAGCCATCAGAATGACCGTCGGGGGCCGCGAAGCGAAGTTGAAGCGCGCCGTATCTCTGCCGAGCAGGGTGATGAGCTCGTCGCGCACGATCTTGATGACCTGCTCGGAGGGCGAGAGAGCCGTCAGGACCTCTGCACCCACGGCCTTTTGGCGGATCTGCTCCACCAGGTCGCGGACGACGTTGAGGTTGACATCGGCCTCAAGCAGGGCCACGCGCAGCTCGCGCAGGGCCTCGGAGATGTTCTCTTCGGTCAGGGTTCCCTGGCCGCGCAGGCTTTTGAATACGCGTTGAAGTTTGTCGCTTAGATTCTCAAACATAGGTATCTCTTTAAGTGTACCGGAGGCCGTGGCACGGTTCTAAACTAGTGAAATGAGCGACGGACGCGAAGAACGCCAGGAACAGGAAGAGCGCCGCCAGTGGGAGAACGAGCGGGAGCGGGAAGACCGGCTCGACCGCTACCCGGTGGACCCCCGGCAGCCGGAGCGCAAGGAATCCTAGCCTGCGCTCGCGCGGCCATTAAAATAGATTCATGCCAGCTTATCGGTCTCGCACCTCAACGCATGGACGGAATATGGCCGGAGCGCGCAGCCTTTGGCGCGCCACCGGTATGCAGGAAGGCGACTTCGGCAAGCCGATCATCGCCGTCGTGAACTCTTTCACCCAGTTTGTGCCCGGTCACGTGCATCTCAAAGACCTGGGCCAGATGGTCGCTCGCGAGATTGAGCGGGCGGGCGGGGTGGCCAAGGAGTTCTCGACCATCGCCATCGACGACGGCATCGCCATGGGCCACGACGGCATGCTCTATAGTCTGCCCTCGCGCGAAGTGATCGCCGACTCGGTCGAGTACATGGCCAACGCGCACTGCGCCGACGCTCTGGTCTGCATCTCAAATTGCGACAAGATCACGCCCGGCATGATGATGGCCGCCATGCGGCTGAACATTCCGGCGATCTTCGTCTCCGGCGGGCCGATGGAAGCCGGCAAGGTGCAGTTGCAGGACAAGACCGTCTTCGTCGATCTGATCGACGCCATGATCGTGGCCGGCGACCCCAAGGTCTCCGACGCCGACGTGGACGAATACGAGCGCTCGGCCTGCCCGACGTGCGGATCGTGCTCGGGCATGTTCACAGCCAACTCGATGAACTGCCTCACCGAGGCGCTGGGGCTCTCGCTGCCCGGCAACGGCACTCTCGTCGCCACCCACTCCGATCGCAAGGATCTGTTTCTTGAAGCCGGACGTCGCATCGTCGATCTGGCCAAACGCTGGTACGAGCAGGACGACGCTAGCGTGCTGCCCCGCTCGATTGCCAGCTTCAAGGCATTTGAAAACGCCATGACGCTTGATATCGCCATGGGCGGCTCAACCAATACGGTGCTGCACATTTTGGCCACGGCCGAAGAGGCCGAGGTCAAGTTCACCATGGCCGACATCGACCGGCTCTCGCGCCGCGTGCCGAACCTGTGCAAGGTCGCGCCCTCGCTGGCCACGGTACACGTCGAAGACGTGCATCGCGCCGGAGGCATCTTCGCGATTCTGGCCGAGCTCGATCGCGGCGGTCTGATCCACCGTGATGTTCCCACCGTTCACACGGCAACTTTGGGCGAGGCTATCGAGAAGTTCGACGTGCTGACGGCTTCTGAAGCGGTGAAGGAGATGTATCGCGCCGCGCCGGGCGGAGTTCGCACGACGGAAGCGTTCAGCCAGAACAAGCGCTTTGCCTCGCTCGATGTGGACCGCGCAAAGGGCGCGATCCGCGATATCGAGCACGCCTTCAGCAAGGACGGCGGTCTGGCGGTGCTCTTCGGCAACATCGCTGAAGACGGCTGCATTGTGAAGACGGCTGGCGTGGACGCTTCGATCCTGACCTTCAAGGGTCCGGCGCGCATCTTTGAGAGCCAGGAGGACGCTGTAACCGCGATCCTCGGCGACAAGATCGTGGCCGGCGACGTGGTGCTGATCCGCTACGAGGGGCCGAAGGGCGGCCCCGGCATGCAGGAGATGCTCTACCCGACGAGCTACCTCAAATCCAAAGACTTGGGCAAGAAGTGCGCGCTCATTACCGACGGGCGCTTCTCCGGCGGAACGGCTGGGTTGTCGATCGGCCATGTATCTCCCGAGGCGGCCGAGGGTGGCGCTTTGGCGCTGGTCGAAGAAGGCGACACCATCGAGATCGACATCCCCAAACGCGTGCTGAGGGTGGCTATCAACGACGAACTGCTTGCCAGCCGGCGCAGGACGATGGAGTCCAAAGGCGCTAAGGCTTTCAAGCCGGCGACGCGGGTACGGCATGTCTCGCAGGCTCTCAAGGCTTACGCGGCCATGGCTACCAGCGCGGCACGCGGCGCGGTGAGAGATGTCAACCAGATTCTGCGTTAATCCAACCTGGATGCAAATGAATACGCGCCGCCCTTTGGGCGGCGCGTATTCATTTTGCCACGCTATTGCACCGGTGCAATAAGGAACTGCTCTAGCTTTCCGTCCGGGTATGTGTAAGTCGTCAACCGCAACTGGCGATTGGGGTAAGTAATCGAAAATGCATGGAATGTCATGCCTCCGCGCAGGCTCGTCGAGGTCTCGCGGAAGGTCATGGGCTCGCCCAGGCGGCCGAGGCTGGCTTTGAAGTCGGCCAGTGCTTCAGCGGTGAAGTAGTCGTTCAGATTGGGCGCCAACAACGTTCTATCGATGCGCCCCTTCTGAAGGTCGTGGAAGATATCGAGCGCCTGCTGCTCCTCGGGCTTGAGCGCTCCGGGCAAAAGCATCGGCGCAAGGGCGCGAACGACCTGGCTAGCGGCGGCGCTCGCATCCAGGTTGGTGAGCACGGCAATGGCGACGCCCGCGTCGGTTATGACTTCATTGTCGGCGACGAATCCCGAGACTTCGCCAGAGTGCTCGACGATCTGGTGGCCGTCGACAGTGTGTACGCTCACGCCGAGTCCGTAGCCGGTACCCTTGCCGTCCTTGAGCTTCACCTCGGTGAACATCTGCTTGTAGCTCTCGGGCTTGAGCACGGACTGGGCGATCATGCTCTGATCCCACAGCGCCAGATCGTGCGCGGTCATGGCCAGTTCGCCTGCGGCGAACATCCACCCGGCTCCCTCTTTCGGCGCAACACGCGGCATCCCAAGAGCGTGGCGGTAGTAGGCGGTGGCGTCGGGCGTCGTAAGCTTTGTCGCGTCGGAGTTCCACACCGACTTCATGCCCAGCGGCTGAAATACTCGCTTCACAAGAAAGTCGAAGAGCGGCTCTCCGGCAACTTTCTCCACGATCACTCCGGCGATGACGAAGTTAGTGTTCGAGTACTGCCACTTGGTTCCCGGATCGAAATCGAGAGGCTTGCGGGCCCATCCTTGCAAGATATGTTCGACCGAGGCCGGCTCAAGCATCGGCGTCATCACGTAGTCCTCAGGCCAGTAGTCCTGGTAGCCGGAGGTGTGAGAGAGAAGCTGGCGGATGGTGATTTCGTCGCCGCGCGTGAGCCCCGGCACGTACTTCGACACCGGATCGTCGATCGAGAGCTTGCCATCCTCCTGAAGCATGAGCAGCGAGGCGGCAGTGAACTGCTTTGAGATCGATCCGATGGCGTAGCGCATGTCGGCCGTCGCAAGCTGGGCCGTTGTCTTGCCGTTGAATACGCGCGCCCGGCCGTAGGCGTGGGCGTAGGCCACTTTGCCTTGCTGAACGATCGCCACCGAGGCCGACGGCACGCCGGTCTGCTGTAGAACCTGCGTAACGACGCGGTCGATGCGGGAACGCAGGGCAGGGTCCAGGGTGTCTACAGCCTGAGCGCTCACAAGAACAGGCAGTGAGAAAACGCAGGTCAATAATGCAAGAAATCTGAGGCAACTTCTCATTCAGGCATTGTACGACCGGGCGCGAACAGGAAACTACCGGCGTTCGGATGCGTTACGCTGGGCTTGGGCAGGCAGTTTGCGCCCGGGGGCCGAAGATGCAGAAGCTAATCGAGGGTCACAGGCACTTTCTCGCCGAGGTATTCCCTGCCCGGCGTGAGCAGTTCCATCTGTTGAGCGAGTCCCAGGCGCCGGAGTTTCTCTTCATCACCTGCGCAGATTCGCGCGTGGTTCCGGACCTGATCCTCGGCACCGAGCCGGGCGACCTGTTCATCACCCGCAACGCGGGCAACGTGGTCCCGGTGGAGGCGCCCGAAGGCGACGGCGTAACGGCCACAATCGAATACGCGGTTGAGGTGCTGAAGGTGCGCCACGCGATTCTCTGCGGCCACTCCGACTGCGGCGCACTGAAAGCCGCCGTGGACCATGTGGCACTCGAATCTCTGCCCAAGGCCAAACAATGGCTTCGCCATGTGGAGGAGGCCTTTGACCACGTGCAGCCGCTCAACCCAGCCGACGGCGAAGGTGCGGAACTGGCGGCGCTGATCCGCGGCAACGTGGTGGCGCAACTAGCCAGCCTGAAGGCCCAGCCGGCCGTAGCGCGTGAGATGGCGGCGGGCCAGCTTACGGTGCATGGGTGGTACTACGACATTCTCACCGGCCGGATCGAGGAGTACGACGAGGCCATGGGGAGATTTGTGGAATTAAGAAAATAGCCGAGTAGCCCTCAGTGCAACCCCGGCGGCTTGATGTTGTGCTTGCCAGGATTCCTGAACAGCCACGTGCACACCGCGCAGATGAGGCCGAGCACCGCGGTCCACCGGAAGACATCGACATAAGCCAGCAGCGCCGACTGCTGCAATAGCGTGCCGTAGATAGCTCCAAAGGCTCCGGGACGTCCTGCGGCTGTGCCCAGGTGATGGCCGATATAGGTCGCAGCCAGCGCAGATTTCTGCTGCAACACCGGGTCTGATGGCGCAAGATGGCCGCCCAGATCGGTCTGGTGGAGCGCGGCCCGCCGGATAATCGACGTTGCCGCGATTGCGATGCCAATCGAGCCGCCGATATTGCGCAGCATGTTGAACAGGCCCGTGGCGTTGCCGATCTCGTGTATGGGGACCGTCGATGTGGCTTCCGTGGCCAGCGGCACGTACACAAAGCTCAGCGCGAATCCGGTGATCACCACCGGAATCAGCAGCGTGAAGGGACCTATGCCCAGATCAACCCGGCTGAAGGTGAACGAGCAGATGGCGAAACCAAGAAAGCCGATGGTCATCAGCTTGCGTGGATCGACCTTGGGCGCAATCCAGCCCACCACCGGCGCTCCCAGAAAGGCTCCGATGCCGCGGGGACCGACGACGAGGCCTGCCGCAAAGGCCGTGTAGCCCATCAGTTCCTGGTAGTAGAGCGGCAGAATCGCGATGGTGATGTAGATGCACATGCCCATCATCGCCACCATGAACAGGCTGACGCGGAAGTTGTGATCCTTGAGGATGCGCAGATCCACCAACCCTTTTGGATTGGCCCACGAGCGCCACACCCAGAGCACGAGGGAAACGAAGCACGCCGCCACCGCCCAGCGCACCCATACGGCGCCGAACCAGTCGTCTTCCTGACCCTTGTCGAGAACGATCTGAAGACAGCCGGTCCAGACGATCAGTAACCCGAAGCCGATGTTATCGAACGGGCCGACCTTGGCGTTCCGGATGTGCGGTGGGTCATGGACGAATCGCGTGATCAGCAGGACGGCCAGAATGCCGATAGGGATGTTGATGTAAAAGGCGTAACGCCAGCTCCAGGTATCGGTGATCCAGCCGCCCAGCGTCGGCCCCAGAACCGGAGCCAGCACGACTCCGAGAGCATACGCGGCCATGGACTTCGAGCGCTCGTGGGGCGGAAAGCTCTCAAGCAGAATCGACTGCGAGAGCGGCTGTAAAGCGCCTCCGCCGGCCCCCTGCACGATGCGCGCCACCAGAATGACCCACAATGACGGCGCAGCGCCGCAGAAGAACGATGCTACCGTGAACGCCATTACGCAGAACAGCAGGAAGCGCTTGCGCCCGAAGCGGCGCGCAAACCAGTTGGATGCTGGCAGAATGACGGCGTTAGCGACCAGATAACTCGTCAGAACCCACGTAGCCTCTGAGTTCGAGACCGAGAGCGACCCTGCAATATAAGGCAGCGACACCGAGGCAATGGCGGTGTCCAGAATCTCCATGAATGTGGGCAGCATGACCGCCAGCACCACCAGCCACGGATTCACGCCCTGCGTAAGCGGGTAGCGTTGCTGTTGGGCTGGATGGAAGTGGGTCTGGGACATGAATGCGGTTCTACTTTGAGAGTACATGATCCGGAGATGGATAGTCGTGCCCGCAACGCCAAAGCGAAAGCCGCTCAGCCGCGCAACGCACCGGCGCGCTTGAGAAAAATATGCTCCTTGACACAACCACCCGCTACCTTGATGCTAGACAGTTGGCCTTTGACGTTTCCCGGAATCAGTGGAGGTAGTTCAATCTTGCGCGTACGTGTTTTCTACCATGACAAGTGCTTTGACGGCGCCTGCTCTTCGTCGATGTTCACGCGGTTCCACCGCGAGTGCATCACCCCCAATGCCACGTACGAGTATCACGGCCTCGTCCACCGGGCCGGAGCGCTCTTCGACGAGGCCGACTTTACCGGCGACGAAAACGCGATCGTGGACTTCAAGTACTCCTCCTCGCCGCGCATCACGTGGTGGTTCGATCACCATCTCTCCGCCTTTCTGAATGATGCCGACAGGGCGCACTTCGAGGCCTGCCGGCGCGATCCGGTCGGCTCGATGCGCAGATTCTGCGATCCCAAATACACCTCCTGCACCAGCTATATCGCTCACATCGCCTCCACCAAGTTCGGCTTTGACACCAAGCCGCTGGCCGAACTCATCCACTGGGCAGACATCGTGGACGGCGCCAAGTACGAGACTTCCAAGGCCGCCGTCGAGATGGCCGAGCCGGCCATGAAGCTCACGCTGATCATCGAGGCCACGCAGGACCCCGAATTCATCCCCCGGCTGATTCCCCTGCTCACCGAGATGCCGCTCCAGCAAGTCCTCGAGCAGCCATTCGTTGCGCCGCTCCTTCCGCCGCTGCTTGAGCGCCATGCCACGGCAACGGAGTTGATCCGCAGCCGCGCCGAGGAGCGCGACGGCACCATCTTCTTCGACATCACGGACTTCCCGCTTGAGGGCTACAACAAGTTCATTCCCTACTACCTCTATCCACACGCGATCTACTCGATCGGGCTATCGAAATCGAGCTTCCGAACCAAGGTCTCGGTAGGATCGAACCCCTGGACGACGTCCGATCCCAACAAAATGGCCAACCTGGCCACAATCTGCGAGCGCTACGGCGGTGGCGGCCACGCACGCGTGGGAGCGGTTAGCTTTGCGCCAGACCACGAAGTAGAGGCACGCGCGGCAGCCAGGGAGATCGTGGCCGAACTGCGAGCCCGGGGGCCGCAGGGTTAAAATGATTCGATTTTGAAATTCACCTGAAATTGAGTTCTTGCGCGAGGGCAAGTCAACCCCTCGGCACACTGGAGGAAATCATGAAGAAGGAAGTCGCTCTCAATATCCCTGCAACCATGAACCGCCGCACGCTTCTGACCGGCGGCGCGGCACTGGCAGGCGGCCTGGTAGCCAGCGCAAGCCTCAAATCCTACGCTCAGCAGCCAGCGGCAGCCAAGCCTGTGGCGGCAAAACCCGTCAGCGGACCCAACATGCGCCCCCCCATTGCCCAAGTAAAAGGCGGCAGGGTACGGGGTTTTGTCGAGGACAAGATCTACACCTTCCGTGGCGTCCCCTACGCGGTGGCCGAGCGCTTCGAACTGCCTCAGCCCGTTCCTGTCTGGTCCGGCACGTTGAACGCGCAGTCCTACGGACCGGTGAGCCCCGTCCCCAGCCACGACTCGACCAGCAAGGATGAGTTCGTCTTCCCACACCGCTACTGGAACGAGAACGAGCACTGCCAGAACCTGAACGTGTGGACGCCGACCCTCGACAAGAAGGCCAAAAAGCCCGTCATGGTGTGGATGCACGGCGGTGGCTTCACCAACGGCTCCTCGATCGAGTCCTTCGCTTACGACGGCCGCAATCTTAGCGAGTTCGGTGACGTGGTTGTGGTCTCGGTCAACCACCGGCTCAACATCATCGGCACGCTCGATCTGTCGGCCTACGGCGATAAGTACGCCATGTCCCGCTACACGGGCACCGCCGATCTGGTGGCGGCCCTCCAGTGGGTTCACGACAACATCGAAAACTTCGGCGGCGACCCCAGCTCGGTGATGATCTTCGGCCAGTCCGGCGGCGGCGGCAAGGTCGTCCGCATGATGCATACGCCGGCGGCCAAAGGCCTCTTCCATCGCGTTGCGGCAGAGAGCGGCGGAGCTACGGTCATGTTCCGCGACTCCAAGCCCGCCGATAGCATCAAGGCGCAGCAGGCCATCGCCGCGCATACGCTGGCCAATCTAGGCCTCAACGGCAACCAGATCGACGAGTTGAAGAAGGTTCCCTACGAAAAGCTGCTGGCCGCGGGCACCGAAGCCCTCAAGCAGGCCGGCAAGGAACTGGGCCGCGAACTTGGCTGGGAGGTCATCGCCGACGATAAGTACATCCTGACCGAGTACTGCGACTGGGCCGGCGACATTCCGCTCATGACCGGGTACAACTTCAGCGAGCACGTGGGCACCATGGACAAAAGCGTCTTCGACAAGAACGACTGGAACCAGGCCCAGATCGATGCCGCGCTTACCAAGGAGTTTGGCGCGAACAAGGACGCCGTGGTCGCCGAGTTCAAGAAGGTATTTCCTGAGAAGCGTACGCAGGATGTCCTCTTCTTCTCGGCAATTTCGCGGCCCATCATCAAGCGCGCCCTCAATCTCAAGCTCGAGCAGAAGGCGCCCGTCTACCACTACCTGTTCAGCTACGAGATGGAAGTGAACGGCGGCACTACGCCCTTCCACTGCGCCGAGATCACCTTCGCCTTCCACAACGTGGGCCTGCGCGAGATGCGCGTCGCCACCGGCGGCACGCCAAGCGCTTTTGCCCTTCAGGACAAGGTCTCGCGGGCGTGGATCAACTTTGCCAAAACCGGCAACCCCAGCCAGCCCAGTCTCGACTGGAAGCCCTACTCCGAGAAGGACCCGCAAACGATGATCTTCGACGTCAAAAGCGGTTCGCGAGCGCTTGTAGATGACACGCTCGTCGAACTGATGACGAAGAAGGCCTGATTCGCGCTTCACCCTGGGCCGGGCGGCGCAATTGCCGTCCGGCCTTCGTGTGTCTGGATGCCGTAAGATGGAGTAGGGCCACAAGTTGCTGTTTTCGCTCGCCCGTTCTCCAAAATGACAGAATCTACCACATCGAAGCGCTTCTATATCAGCACGCCGATCTACTACGTGAACGCGCGGCCGCACCTGGGCCACGCCTACTCGACGATCGTCTGTGACGCCATCGCCCGCCGCAAGCGCGCCCTCGGCTTTGAGACCTGGTTCCTCACCGGAACCGACGAGCACGGCCAGAAGATCGAGCGCAGCGCCAAGCTCGCCGGGCGCACGCCGCGCGAGTTTGCCGACGCCATTGCAGGCGAGTTCCGCGGCCTGTGGGATAAGCTCGGCCTCACCTACGACGACTTCATCCGAACCACCGAGCCGCGCCACATGAAGAGCGTGCAGCACCTCTTCGCCACGCTGCGCGACCGCGGTTTCATCTACAAGGGTTCGTATACCGGCCAGTACTGCGTCAGCGACGAGGCCTGGATCGACGGCCCAGCCGGAACCGTTTGCCCGGACTGCGGACGCGCCACTGAGACGGTGAGCGAAGAGAACTATTTCTTCAAGCTCTCAGCCTTCGAGCGCAAGCTGCTCGAGTTCTACGAGGCCAACCCGGAGTTCATGGGCCCTGAGTCCACGCGCCGCGAAGTGATGAGTTTCGTACGCGGCGGCTTGAAGGATCTGTCTGTCAGCCGCACCAGCTTCACCTGGGGCATTCCCGTTCCCGGCGACGAGAAGCACGTCGTCTACGTGTGGCTCGACGCGCTGGCCAATTACATCACGGCCCTCGGATACGGCACAGACCAAGACCAGAACTTCAAAAAATTCTGGCCCGCCGACATTCACCTCATCGGCAAGGAGATCAGCCGCTTCCACTGCGTCTACTGGCCTGCGTTCCTGATGGCCGCCGGGATTCCGCTGCCAAAATCGGTGCGGGCCAACGGCTGGCTGCTCTTCGATCTGAGCAAGATGTCCAAGTCGCGCGGCAATATCGTGCGCGCTGAGACCGTAGCCGAGGTTCTGGGCGCGGATGCCCTGCGCTACTACCTGCTCCGCGAGATTCCCTTCGGCCAGGACGGCAACTTCAGCTTTGACGCACTGGTGCAGCGCTACAACGCCGATCTGGCCAACGGCTACGGCAACCTGGTCAGCCGCGTCGTCAACATGGTGCACAAGTACTTCGGCGGAGTACTGCCGGATGCCGGCGTCGCGACCGCAGCCGAAACTGCTCTTCGCGCAACCACCGAAAAGGCGCTGGCCGACTACGATGCGGCCTTTGAGTCGCTGAGCTTTTCCGAAGTGCTGAAGAGCCTGTGGCAGGTTGTCGCCGAGACGGACGGTTATCTGACCGCCAACGCACCCTGGAAGAAGCCCGCTGATCGCAGCGATGCAGACCACTCGGCGCTTCAGGCCCGCGTGCTGGCAACAGCTGCAGAGGCCATCCGCGTGATCACGGCACTCGTCTATCCCATCCTGCCCGAAGCGACAGCAAAGGTATGGCGTCAGCTTGGACTGGGCGAATTGGCCGATGCAGCAAAGAACGCATTTTTGACCAACATCAGGTGGGGCGGATTGACGCCGGGGACGACTTTTGGCGAACCCGCTCCTCTCTTCCCCCGCGCGGAGAAGGACGCAGTGGAGCGTATGCAGAATATCGAAGACCAGAACAGCAAAAGCGCAATCGAAGCAGCCAGCAATGGAGAGGTTGTGGAACAGCCCGAGAAGCCCGCTTCGCCGGAAGCACCCAAGGTGGCGGCTCCTGTGGCGAAGCCCGTGCAGGAAGCGCCGAAGCCCGCGGCTCCGCCTGCGCCAGTTGCACCTGCTCCGGTTCCGGCGGCAGCTGCACCTGTGAGTGCCGCACCTATTGCCACATCGCCCGATTTGAAAGGGCACGACTTCAGTCGTGCCGAAACCGCCGCAACTACTGAGGGGGCTTTAGCCCCTGAGGGAGTCGCGGGCGGACCCGCCGCCGAGTCCGACCAGATCACCATCGACGACTTCATCAAGGTCGATCTGCGCGTAGCCCAGGTCATCGTCGCCGAGCGCGTCCCAAAGGCCGACAAATTGCTACGCCTCGAAGTCGATCTCGGCTACGAAAAGCGCCAGATCCTTGCCGGCATCGCCCAGTTCTACGAGCCGGAAAAACTCGTGGGCCGAAAGATCGTGATCGTCGCGAACCTCGCCCCGCGCAAGATGCGCGGCCTTGAATCCAAGGGGATGCTGCTTGCGGCCTCACTGCCCGATGGCAATCCCGTGCTGGCCAGCTTCCTCGAAGAAGTCCCGCTGGGAGCAAGGCTGAAGTAGTACGCAGAGTGCAATGTTTGAATGAGTCCAAGTGCGCCACGCGCGCCTGAGGTTTTGTATTGCTCATCGACTCTCACGCCCACATTGACAGCCCGCGCTACACCGACGACCGCGAGACCATGCTGGCCCGCGCAGCTGAGGCCGGTGTCGGCGCCATCCTTGCCATCGGCATTGGCGAAGGACCGCACGAGATGGGCCAGACGCTCACGCTCTGCCGCGAGTTCAATGCGAAGCGCGAAGCCGGTGCCAAGTTGCCGAAACTCTACGCCAGCGCCGGAGTCTATCCTCACAACACGCCGGAGATCAACGACGCCGAGCTGGCCAAGCTCGATTCCCTGCTCGACGAACCCGAGACCATCGCCTGCGGCGAGATCGGCCTCGACTACTTCCACGAGGGCGCGCCCCACGACGTGCAGCAGGCCGGACTGATCCGAATGCTTGAAGTCGCCGCCGCGCGCAAACGCCCTATCCTGATCCACTGCCGAGGCACTAAAGAATCCACCGACGCCTGGGCCGATATTTTCCTGGTCTTGGACCAGCATTGGAAGAGAACTGGTTTAGGCGGCGTGATGCACTGCTTCGGCGCAGGCTGGGAGCAGGCCCGCCGCGCTCTCGACATGGGCTTCCTGATCTCGTTCGCTGGCAACGTCACTTATCCCAAGGCCCAGCCTCTGCGCGATGTAGCCGCAAAGATGCCGCTCGATGGCCTGCTGGTTGAAACCGACGCCCCCTGGCTCGCTCCAGCTGCCAATCGCGGCAAGCGCAACGAGCCGGCAATGATGACAGAAACCGCCCGGGTGCTGGCCGAAGCACTGAAGCAGACCCCGGAGAATATCGCCGAAGTAACCACAGCCAATTTTTTACGACTGTTCGGCCTCCGGTAGAACGTGGGAAACTAGATGTGGCGGCCCCCCCCCCGCGCACAGCAAGGATTGAAATCATGGCACAGGAAAACTCATTCGACATCGCGAGCAAGGTGGACATGCAGGAAGTCCGCAACGCGCTCGACCAGGCGCTGAAGGAGATTCATCAGCGCTTCGATCTCAAAAACTCGAACTCCGAGGTCAAGCTAGAAGGCAACGACGTCATTCAACTGGCCTCGGCCAACGAGTACAACCTTGAAGCGGTCAAGGACATTCTGAGCCAGAAGCTGGTCAAGCGCGGCGTCTCGCTCAAGAACCTGACCTGGGGCAAGGTGGAACCAGCCGCGGGGCAAAGCGTACGCCAGAAGGTGACACTCCAGCAGGGCATCCCGATCGAAAAGGCAAAGGAGATCGTCAAGCTGGTCAAGGACTCGAAGAAGAAGGTACAGGCCAGCATTCAGGGAGATACGGTGCGCATCTCGGGCAAGGATCGCGACGATCTACAGGCGATCATTGCCCTGCTGCGCGGCCGCGATATGGGCATCGAACTCCAGTTCACCAACTACCGGACTAACTAGAGCCGGTTTAGCAGGTAAGATTAGAGCATCGTGAGCTATTCGCGAAACGGGGTCATTTGAGCGCACTCCTAACAGCCACGGCACGAGAAGTCTTTGAACTGCTGGGCGAAGACTTGGTCGCAGTCGAGCAAGAACTCGGCCGCGATGCGGCCTCGAGCGTCAGCACCATCACCGAGATCGCGGAATATCTGCGCGCCGGTGGCGGCAAGCGGCTTCGGCCTTCTCTTCTCTTGTTCTCCTCGCACATGTGCGGCTACACCGGCCCGGGTGCCATTCGTCTGGGCGCGGTCATGGAGATGGTGCACACCGCCACGCTGGTTCACGACGACATCATCGACGGTGCAGACACCCGCCGCGGGCGGCCTTCGGCCAACACCACATGGGGCAACGAAAAGTGCGTCCTGGCTGGCGACTGGCTTTACATGCAGGCCTTCAAGGTGGCGCTCGAAGAGCAGAGCCTGCGCATCCTCTCGCTGCTCATCGACCTCACCCAGCAGATGGTAGAGGGCGAGCTGTTGCAGATTCAAAAACTCGGACGGGCCATCAGCGAGGCCGAGTATTACGACCTGATCTACCGCAAAACCGCCTGCCTGTTTTCGGTGTCGATGCGCATGGGCGGATTGCTGGCAGGCGTAGACACCAAGACCGAGTCGAGTCTAGCCGCATACGGCCGCGCCGTGGGCCTCGCCTTTCAGATCGTGGACGATGTGCTGGACCTGACCGCCACCGAAGAGACCCTGGGCAAACCCGTGGCCAGCGATCTGCGCGAGGGCAAGACCACTCTGCCCGTAATCCACGCTTTCGACCACGGCACTGCCTCAGAGCGTCGCGCGATTCAGCGCGTTCTCGACGATCGCAGCTTTGAAAACGTGAGCCGGCAGGAGATTCAGGATATTCTGGTACGCAACGGCTCAGTCGAATATGCGCGGGCCGCCGCAGATCGCTACGCCGAGCAGTCGCGGGCAGCGCTCAAAAACTTTCCGGAGTCGGAGTATAAGCGTGCCCTGTTGTGGGTACCGGAGTTCGTGGTGGCGCGGGAGAAGTAAGCAATTTTCAATCTCAGAATGCAAAGGCTGGGGATCGCTCCCCGGCCTTTGTCGCTTGCTCTGCGAATTCTCTATGGCTTCGGTATCGGCACCAGTTTATTGCCATCTGCCTTATAGAACTTCTGGTTGTCTGCGCCGAGCAGCAGGAGGCCCTCGCTGTTGAATACCTGCGGCACCTTCAACGGACCCTTAACAGACTCATAGTTCGCCGCGTCATTCACGTCACCCGTGCCCTTGTATTTAGCCACGTTCGGGAAGGGATAGACGGGACGCGAGTAAACGATGTCTCTGCCCGGCAGCGCGTACGGAGGATAGTTGGGAATAGCTCCCGGAGCCGGCGGACCACCCGGGCCGCCACCCGGACCACCGGTCTGCTGCACCGGCACCGGCCTGCCCGCAATCAGCACTTCGGGAGCTTTGTTGGTCTCCACCCATGCCATCAAAGGGCTGAGCGTGTCGATCTGGTTTGCGCCATCGCCCTGGCCGCAGTGACCCACGCCCGGCAGCAGGAAGAAGCGCACGACGCTGTCGGCCTCCTTCGCGCCCATGTACTTCTGCACCGCCTCGTAGTAAGCGATGGTTCCGGCCGGCTGCACCACGTTGTCCTCGGCTCCATTCCAGAGCAGAATCTTGTGGCCGAGTTTGGCCAGCGGCTTCAGGTCGGTATTGCCGGCGTTGAATAGCGGCCACATCTCTTTGGATTTATCGAACCACTCTTGGTTGAAAGCGAAGGTGGTCATGATCTCCTGCGTAGTCTTACCGCTCAACGGAGGCATGATGAAGCTGTGGATGCCGTGGGGAGAAGGACCTTCGCCGTCCGCGGGCTTGCCCTGCGTGCTCAGACGCCACAACATCTCTGAACCCAGCGGGAATCCGCTCATCTCGAAGTAGTGGGTACCGTCGTTCGGGCCGAGATAGAGCTGCTCGGCCACGTTGGCCTCTTCGGCGGTCAGACACTTCGAAGTGTCCGCTGCGCCCGCCGCGCATTGGACCCAGGCCTTGTCGAACTTGCAGGCCGTGGGCTGCTGGAGAGTGCCATCGATAACGCCTGAGGCTGCTTTGCAGTGCTCGATAGCGGCATCGTGCAGGATGGACAGCTTGTCCTTGGCGAGGATGATCGTGCCGTCGGTGCGCTGGTTTACGTGGTACTCCCACCCGTGCCAGAAGCCGAGGTCGTGCGTGGTCTGGTAGAGGGGCGGCGCACCGATCGTGTATCCGTCGAAGTCCTCGGGGTAGCGCTCAGCCTCAACAAGCGTCTGCATCCCGCCTCCTGAGCAGCCGGCCATGTAAGAGAACTTCGGCCCCTGCCCGTAGAAGGCTTTGATCACGGCTTTGAACGCGACCGCGGTCAGGTGCTGGCCCAGATAGCCGGTGAGGATGCGCGCCTGGGGCGCCATGCCCCATTCGCCGGCCGCCGGATCGGTGTTGAATCCGCCATTTGCCGCGCCGCCTGTGACAACCGCGAACTCGCCATTGAGGGCCGGCATGCAGCCTCCAGCGCGCTCGATTCCCTCGCGGCCCTGCGCGCCTTCGAGGAAGCGCTGAGTCCAGTTGTTGAGCGGCAGATCGCCCTGAAAGTTGACGCCCGGCTCAAGCGAACCTGTAACGCGGCAGTAGGGACCCTTGTCCGTATCGCGCTGCTTCGCAGTCTTGATGACGATCTTGGTGCCGTCAGGAGTCTTGATGTCGGCCTGGGCAAGCTGATCGCAACTCACCGCAGGCTTGACGGTGGTCAGATTCGCGTAATCTGCCGCATGCAACGTCACCGCGTGACCGGCGAGGAGAAGGAGTCCGGCGCCTACCAGTACAGTCCTTGCATTGCGCGCGTTCGAGGGCTTGTTCATCTACATCTCCTTCAGTATCCGGAACCGGCCTCGATGAAGCCGGTTCCGGATCGATCGTGACTACGGGTTCAGGTCAGGCTACGGCTTGGCGCAGACAAAGTTCTCCGCGTCGTTGATGTTGCCTGTGCCCTTGTACTTGGCAACTTCGGGGTAGGGGCAAAGAGGCCGCGTGCGGTCGACATAACCCTGCGAGTTGGTGTGTGCGGCAACGATTGAGTCGGGGGCCTTGCCCTTCTCAACCCAGTCGGAGATCACGTCGAGCTTGTCCCAGATGTTCGGACCCTCTCCGCCGCCGCAATGGAACATTCCGGGAGCCATGAACAGCCGCATCTCGCCGTAGGTCTTGTCTACGCCTCCGTTGGCCGCAACGGCATCCTCGTAGAGCTTGACCTGGATGAGCGGCGAGATGGCGGGGTCTTCCCAGCCGTGATAAAGAATGATCTTGCCGCCGCGGGCAAAGACTCCCTGAAGCTTGGCTGGTTCGACGGCGTTGATGGTGTTGTTGCCCAGCTGGTCGGCGCGGGCAGTGTCCTTGTCGAAGTCGAATGTATGGAAATCCCAGTTGGAGTCCTGAAAGAGCATGCGGAAGGTGGGAACCGCGGATCCGTCGGGACTCTTGCCCGCGATTGGGCCGGGAGCCATCGCCGTGCCCAGCGGATATCCGGGATAGAGTTGCTCGCCGGTGCGCGGATTCTTTGATCCGGTCAGGATCGTGTTCAGCGCGATCATCTGCGGCGCGGTGAGGCAATCGGCGGCGTCGCCGTTCTTGCACAGCAGCGAGTCGACGGGGAAGTTGCACTTCATCGGGTCTTCGATAAGCCCGTCTTTAACGCCGTCGATGGCGTCACACTGCGCCAGAACCTTGTCGTGGATCATCGCCCACTTGGGCGGGGTAATGTAGCTGGCCTCATCCTTGTTCAGGGCCAGGCTCACGTAGATGTTGTTGGCCTGGAGCCGCGACATGGGGTTGGCCGGATCGCCGATCAGCAGTCCGTCGAAGTCATTGGGGAAGTACTCGGCTGCCACCCAGCCCTGGCGTCCGCCGGTCGAGCAGGAGTCCCAATAGGAGTACTTCGGGCCGTTGCCGTAGTAGGCGGCGAGGATCAGCTTGGCGGTAACCGTGGTCTGGTGAACGGCGCGATAGCCCCAGTCCTTCACCTTCTCCGGATGACCGATCAGGGGCGTGGCGTCGTTACCTTCCTTGCCGGTGTTGCTGCCCGTTCCGGCGTAGCCCTTGGCAACGTAGCCGGCGATGCTGCTGAGGCCGATGTTGGAAGAGAAGCCACCGTTGCCAGTCTCAGCCAGGCGTCCGTTCCATCCCGCGGCCGGCATCCAAAGCTCCATCTTGATATCGGAGTCAGGAGTGGGGTGCTGCGAGGCCACTACGCGGCAGAAGGCCGGTAGAGCCGCGTACACCTTGGCTTGCGCGGCCGCATTAGGACCGCCGCCGGCCGGAGGCGTAAAGGCTCCCGCAGCCACCAGGGTCGCCGACGTAATTTCGATGTTAGGAAGCTTGAGGTTGGCGAGCTGATCGCAGGATGTGGAGCTCGCAGCCCAAACAGGAGCGGCGAGCCCGGCCAGAAGGGCAACGGCACAGAGGTTTTTCACGGTTCCCTCGCGTTGAATGGAATCTCTCAGGAGTCAGCGCACCAGATGAAGGGGAAGGTCGCGGCAAAACCCCGGTATTGCAGAGACGTGCGGGAAGCGGAAACAGTTGAACCCGGGTTTACGATCCCTCAACCATCATGGCCCGAATCCCTTCGGCGACGTGCTGAGGAAAGTGCTGGCGCTGAAACTTGTCGTCGCAGACCACGTGAACGGTATGCCCTTCGGCCAACAGCTCGCGCTCCGGCCCTCCGCCGTGAGGCTTGCGAAGTATCTTGTACTCGAACTTGATCACCGAGCCGCGCAGCATCGAGGGCCGTGTCTCAACCACGATCTCGTCATCGTAGCGCGCAGGCGAACGGTAACGGCAGTGCGACTCGATGACCGGCAGCCCCAGGTTGTGGTCCTTCTCCAACTGCCGGTAAGAGAGACCAAGAGAACGCAGCACTTCCACGCGGCCAATCTCAAACCATACATAATAGTTCGCGTAGTAAACCACATTCATCTGGTCGGTTTCGGCATAGCGGACGCGAACTTCGGCGGTCACAGGCATTGAAAGCAGCTCCTTGCTTCAGCTTCTAGCTTCTAGCCTGCGCATAGGCACCCGGAAGAGCAGAAGGCAAAACCAACTCACATTTACTCCACGACAGCAGTTACCGGTAATAATCAGCTAGCAGCTAGTAGCTAGAAGCTCGTCTCCCTTAGTCCCTGGCCCCTCAGTCCCTCAGTCCCTGCCTCTACGGCCTCAGGTGGCTGAACAGCGGCAGCCGGCTCACGTCGTTGAAGATAACGAACACAAAAAAGGCCATCAGCACCACAAACGCGGCCTGATAGATGCGCTCCTTCACCTTCACGCTGATATCGTGGCGCAGTACGCTCTCGATCAGCAGCAGCAGAATCATGCCGCCGTCGAGGATCGGGAACGGCATCAGGTTCAGGATGCCGAGGTTGAGGCTGATCATTCCCGCCAGGTTGAACTTGGGCAGCCAGCCGTTCATCTCCGCGGCTTCGCCGGCAACACGGGCGATGCCTACCGGCCCCACCAGTTGCGTCACCGAAGCCTTGTGCGTAAACAACCGGTTGAGCATGGCGAAGACAACCCAGGAGTTCTCCTTCGTGAAGGCGAGAGACTTTTTGAACGCCGGCCCGGCCGAGAGAGGCTGCGCGCGATAAGGCGGCGGAACTGTACTGAAGCCGATCTTCCACCCGCTGTCGAGTTTGGCCGGCGTGGCGGTCATGGCAATCTCAGCCCCGTTGCGCACCACAACCATGTCGATCGGCTTACCCTTGCCCAGTTGAAGATAGGCGATCAGCGTAGTGACGCTGTGGAAGGAGTGCCCATCGACGCTGGCGATGCCGTCGCCGCCCTTCAGGCCCGCCGCTGCCGCCGGAGTTCCTGCCGCCACATCGGTCACCTGAATAGGTCCGGGCAGAAACTGCGGCAGAATGCCGGCGTCGGAGATGTCGAAGCCGTCTTCCTTGGCGGCCGCCGGAACAAGCAGCGAGAGATGCAGACTCTGGCCCCCGCGCTCGACCGTGACCGGAACATACTGGCCGGGGTTGAGCTTGATGCGCGCGTAGATCTGCGGAAACCACTCGGGCTTCTCCGCGCCTCCAAAGCTCGTGACCACGTCGCCCGTCTGCATGCCGGCCGCGGCGGCAGCAGAGCCGGGCACCACCCACTCAACGCTGGTCGAGTTCACCTGAACCGAAGGAACCTCGTTGATGAAGCCGTAGTAGAAGAACATCATCACCAGCGCCAGCACAAAGTTGGCTGCCGGACCAGCCAGGCCGATCAGAATCCGCTGCCAGCGGGGATGCGAGGTGAATGCGCCCGGATCGTCGGCAAAAGAACTTTGCTCGGCGCCCGTGCCTTCGAGGTTCTGCTCCGGAGCCTCGCCGGTCATCTTCACAAAGCCGCCCAGCGGCAGCAGGCAGACCTTGTAGTCGGTCTCGCCGTACTTGAAGCCGAACAACCGCGGCCCGAAGCCGAACGAGAAAGCCTCCACGCGAACGCGGCACAGCTTGGCGACGATGAAGTGCCCCAGCTCATGGACGATCACCATAACGGCGATCAGGACGATGAAGGCGACAATCGAGACTAGAAACTCATGCATAGATCGGGGTCGATTCCTTGCTGCTTTGGCCGGTATTCATTCCACACCGGCGCGGGGTCATAAATTGGACGCATGGGGAAGCTATTTGCTTTGCTCGCCCCGCGTCAGCGGGCGAGCAACCGGCGGGCCGTCTCGCGCGCATCCTCGTCTGCCCTTAGAACCTCGGCGATCGTTGCGGGATGCGACTCCGGCGTGGCCGCCAGCACTGCTTCAATTGTACGTGGAATGCCCATAAACGATGTCTTCCGTTCGAGGAAGGCCTCTACGGCGACCTCGTCGGCGGCGTTCAGAGCGATGCAGTGCGCGCCACCTTTGGCCGCGGCCTCAAAGGCCAGCCGCAGGCACGGGAAACGCTTCAGGTCCGGCTCCTCGAAGTCCAGATGCCGCAACTTGGACAGATCGAAGGTCAGGTTCGATGCCGGCCGCTCAGGAAAGGCCAGTGCGTAGAGAATCGGCAGGCGCATGTCGGTCACCGAGATCTGCGCCAGGATCGAGCCATCCACGTACTCGACCATCGAATGCACAGTGGATTGTGGATGCACAGTCACGCGCACCTTCTCCGGGCCTACGTCGAACAAGCGGCAGGCCTCAATGACTTCAAGCCCCTTGTTGAGCATGGTTGCGGAGTCGATCGTGATCCGCCGCCCCATCACCCACGTCGGATGCTTCAGGGCCTGCTCGGGCGTGATCGCTGCGAACTGCTCGATCGGCGTCTGCCGGAACGGACCGCCCGAAGCCGTCAGCCAGATGGCCTTCACTTCCCTGTGCTCGCCCACGCGCAAACACTGGTGTACGGCGTTGTGCTCGCTGTCGATGGGCAGAATGGGCACGTTGTGCTCGCGCGCGGCGGCAGTGAGAATCTCGCCCGCGGCAACCATGCACTCCTTGTTGGCCAGACCCACGGGCTTGCCCGCAAGGATCGCCGCATGAGTGGCCTCAAGGCCCGCGACACCCACAATGGCAGAGACAACAAAGTCTGCCTCAGAGTGCGTGGCGACGGCTACCGTTCCGGCCGATCCGTGAACGACTTCGATGCCGGAGATATGGTCCTCGCGGAGCCTGGCCCACAGACCCAGGGCAAGCTCGTCGGTGGCCATCGAGACGACCTTCGGACGCCAGCGAACACACTGCGCAAAGGCCTCGTCGAGGTTGCGACCCGCCGCGAGCGTGGCTACCGAGTAGCGCTCGGGAAACTGCTCAACGATAGAAAGGGTGCTCTGACCGATCGAACCGGTCGAGCCTAAAATAGCGAGACGTTTCAAAAACAGCTCCTAGCATTCAGCTAGTAGCTATTTTAGAACTAGAGCCACATCGCCTGCATGCACCACAGCACCGGAGCGGCGAACAGAAGCGCATCGATACGATCAAGAATGCCGCCGTGGCCCGGCAGAAGCGTACCCGAGTCCTTTACGCCGACCGAACGCTTGAGCGCCGACTCCGCCAGATCGCCCACCTGGGCGGCTACATTCACCACGGAGGCCGTTATCAGCCAGTAATGAAGGTCCTGCGGATACGACAGCACCGCGATATCCTGCCGCTGAAGAAGCGTGGCCAATCCGAATAGAAGGGCGGCTATGCCCATGCTGCCCGCGATCGAAGCCACCGCACCCTCCCAGGACTTGGCCGGACTCAACCGGGGTGCCAGCTTGTGGCGTCCCCATTTGCTGCCCGCGTAGTAGGCCGAGATATCGCCCGCCCACACCACGAAGAGCAGAAACAGAACCAGCGAAGGGCCGTTGGGCTTTTCGCGCAGCGCCGGAATCGCAATCAGTGTCATGCCCGTGTAAAACAGGCAGAAGATCGAGCTGGCCGAGTCCGGCAAGACGTTCTCGATGGGGCTGGCGAAGGTACAGTAAATCAGCAGAGCGACCGAGAGCGTGCCGAAGATCGTAAGGAACTTCTCCGCATCCTGCCACTCCCACCAGGCCGCATAGAGCACCAGTGTGCTGACAAGAACAGCGATGCGCGGCGCGCGGGCGCCGGCTCCGCGGGCCAGACCCAGGTACTCCCATGCCGCCATGGCCGAAACCACCGCAACAACCGCTACAAAGAGCGGCTGCCAACTGGGCGGAAGGAAGACCAGCACCAGCGCAATAGGGGCAAGTACAGCAGCAGTAAGAACTCTTTTCATTGTCTCGATTGAGAATACACCGCGAGGCGAGTTGTGGCCGAGCAGAAAAGCCTGTCTGGGATGGGTTTCAGAGTTGAGATCAGCCGCTAGACTCAGCTGGTGGCGATGCGTATCTGGTCTACGTTCTCTTCGACTTCGCCCGAGCCCTCGCCAATGCCGCCGTAGCGGCGCTCGCGGCACTGGAAAGCGGCGATGGCTTCGAGCAGGTGCTGACCGCGGAAGTCAGGCCAGAAGCGCTCGGTCACGAAGATCTCGGTATACGCGATCTGCCAGGGCAAAAAGTTCGAGATGCGCATCTCGCCAGAGGTGCGGATGAGCAGGTCGGGGTCGGGCATGTGCGCCGTGTAGAGGTGACGGTGAACGTCTTCCTCGGTGATGCGATCCGCCTTCAGATGCTTGGCTTCGATCTCACGGGCCAGCGACCGGAAGGCGTCAACGATCTCAGACCTGCCGCCATAGTTGAGCGCCAGCGTGAGCGTCGTACCGGTGTTGCGGGCCGTGGCATCCTCGGCCCAGCGCATCTTGTCCTGCACCTCGGGGGGAAGATCGCGGGTACGGCCGATGTACCGGATGCGGACGTTGTTGTCCATCATGCGCTGAAGGTTGGACTCAAGATAGCTCTTGAGCAGACGCATCAGGAAGTTGACCTCTGCGCGCGGGCGGCGAAGGTTGTTCTCGAGCGAGAAGGCGTAGAGAGTCAGCCAGGGCAGGCCGATGCGCGATGCGGTCTCGGTAACCAGCTGAACGCTCTTGGCGCCCTGCTGATGGCCCAGAAAACGCTTGAGCGAACGCTGCCCGGCCCAGCGGCCGTTGCCGTCCATGATGATGGCCACATGCTGGGGCAGTTGCTCCGGCTTGAGCGTGTTGTAGATCTTCCGCTCTTCGGGACTTAGTTCGTCAATGCGCAGAGAACCGGATTCCAAGAAGACCGCCTGAAGATACGAATGCCTGCCGGGCCTCTGAGGGCCTGATCGTTACAGCGTGACTCGCAGGAGCCGTCGCGGGAAAAGCACCCACTGGCGGGTCACACTGTGGACCACGACCGGAAAGGAACGACAGTTTGACTATAGCATCTTGGCGATTGCCGTGAGGGGGAGACAGGGCGAAAAGCGGCGAGGCACCCGCCGGGCCCGAGGGCCCGGCCGGTGTGACACAAAGGCAGGACTACGCCGTGCGCCGGCGGCCGGTGGCAGCGTCCCGCACCGCACCCATGAAGAGGGTCCTCTTCAGCGAGTCCAGATGCGGCAACAGCTCGGCGACCTCGGCCAGGAAGGGATCGGAGAAGATAGCCGTGACCTCTTCCTCGCGACGGCCGCGGGCGTCGCACACCAGCTTGCCCACTTCCACCTCGAGCGCGGCAGCAAGCCGCTCAAGCGAGCCGAGCGTAGGCACAGCCTTGCCGTTCTCGATCTTCGAGATGTAGGTGCGGGGCACCTGCATGCGGCCTGCGAGCTGGCGCTGGCTCAGGTGGCGCTGCCGCCTGATCTCACGCACCTGCCCGGCCACATGAAGACCAGCTTCAGCGGCTGTGCCGGAGTTGTTCTCCACCAGTTGCGGGGTGAAGACTACCGGCTCCTCGAAATCAAGGGGTTTGTGGCACCTTCTGCAAAGGGAGTTGCTGGTTCTGTACTGGACGATCCCACAGAACTCACAACGCACTACCTCGCGCGTCTCCATGCTGACGAGACTTGTAGCCATATGGTCGTTCGCGGCGCGCCAGAGCAAGGAGCCCACGGGTGCAGGTTATGCACCACGACAATGTTACCTTGAGGGAATGGAACCATAATTGTCAAGTGGCAGTTAGGGATCAAACCTAAGAAACCCGTAGGAAAACCCAAGATACCGGGGGATTTGCGAACCAAGTTAGTAACCCCCTCCCACCGGATTCCTGCTCCCTGACGCCCGGAACGGCAGTACGCGGGAGCCTCCGGGATCGATAATGCCCTGAGGAGAAACCCGACTATGGACCCGCGCTATACCCGACCTGAAGCCCTGAAGCTGCTCACCGATTGGACCCAGAGCGAGAGCCTGCGCAAGCACGCGCTGGCCGTCGAGGCCTGCGTCACGGCCTGCGGCGAGCAGGAGGCCGACCGGCTGGGCCTTGCAGGCGAGGAGCGCGAGGCGCTGGTCAACCTCTACTCCACCACTGCCCTGCTCCACGACTACGACTACGAGCGCCACCCGACGGCCGAGGAGCATCCCTTCGTGGGCGTGCGCGAACTCGAGCGGCTGGGTTGGCCCGCAGAGCTGCGCACCGCCATCCTGGGCCACGCCGAGTATTCGGGCGTCGCGCGCGAGACGCATCTGGCCAAAGCCCTCTACGCCTGCGACGAGCTGGCCGGTTTCCTCACAGCCTGCGCGCTGGTCAAGCCTTCGAAGTCGATCGCCGAGGTCGAGGTTGCCAGCGTCCGGAAGAAGATGAAGGACAAGGCCTTTGCCCGGGCCGTTCACCGGGAGTCGATCCTGGCCGGCGCAGCGGAGCTGGGCGTCGATCTCGACACGCACATCGGCTTCTGCATCGAGGCCATGAAGCGGCGGGCCGCAGAGCTGGGACTTTAGCTCTTCCCTGCCCTGCTTACATGGCTTCGGGGCTCTCGATGCCGAGCCAGCTGAGGGCTTCCACAAGCTCGCGCAGCGCCACCGCGGCGGTGGCAAGCAGGAAGGTCTTGCGGGCCGGGTCCTCCTCGGTGAGGATGTGGTGCTTGTGGTAGAAGTTGTTGAACTCCTGCGCCAGCTGGAAGGCGTGCTTGGCTAGCTGTGCGGGCTCTGAGGTCTTGATGCACTGATCGAGGACCAGAGAACCGCGACCGGCGCGAAGCCATAGCGACCAGATGTCGTCGTTGGCCTCGCCGGAGAGGTTCGTTCCTAACTCCGCTAACCCCGCAAACTCCGCGAGCACCGCTTGGGGATTCACTCCGCCCTTGCGGAAGATGTTGCGGATGCGAACTACTGCGTACTGGATGTAAGGGCCGGTCTCGCCCTCAAAGCTGAGCGCGTCCTTGAAGTCGAAGGCGATGACGGAGTTGCGCGTAACCTTGAGCATGAAGTAGCGCAGCGCGCCGATGGCGATCTGCTCGGCGATCTTCTGGCGCTCAGCTTCGGTGCGTGCGGTCTGGCGGGACTCGACTTCGGCGCGGGTGGCGGCGATGAGCTTGTCCATCAGGTCGTCGGCCTTGACGCCGAAGCCCTTGCGGCCGCTCACCTCGATGTACGGGCGGGCGAGATCCTCTTCGGAGACCTCGTAGCCCAGCTCGACTGCGCAGCGCGGAGTGAGCGCGACCATCTCGTAACTGAAGTGGGTGTAGCGGTCGGCCTGATCGGTGTGACCCATCCCGCGCAGGGCCTGGATAACATTGGCCTGCGGGTCGGACTGGCGGGAGTCGATGACGTTGTAGATGGCCGTGGCTCCGCCGAAGTGGGGGTGCTTCTCTTCCCCGGCTTCGGTCGAGATCCAGCACATGTGGTTCGGGTACTGGTGGAAGGGCTTGTAGCCGAAGTCGCGGCCGAGGAGGCCGAACTTCCAGAGGTGGTAGGCGATGTCTTTGCCGACGTAGGTGACGGTGCCGTTGGAGCGGACGATAACCTTGGCGTCCTCGTTGGTCTCGCCCTCGGTGGTCTCCGCGCCGGGGCGCGTCATCACCCAGCAGCCCTTGTTCTTGCCCTGCTGCTCGAAGTAGAGGACGCCGGTCTTCTTGAGCAGTTCGAAGGCGGCTTCCCAGAATTTCAGATGCAGTATCTCGCTCTCGCGGGGCAGGAAGTCATACTCGATGCCGAGCCGCTCCATGGTCACGAGGTGGCGCTTGAGGACGGCGGTGGAGATCAGCTCGGCGACTTCGGCGGTCTCGTTGCCTCCGTGCTCAATCAGATGCAGCGTGTCGAGCCTTAACTGCTTCTTGGCGGCCTTCTCGGCGTCGGTGCCTTCGCCATACCACTGCGAGGTGCGGGCGTAGAGGTCCCAGCAGTGGTAGTCGATCGCCGCAACCTGACCTTCGGACCTGGCGCGTAGCTCGCACTCCGCGATGAGTTCGCGGATCTGGGCGAGAGACTTGCCTTCGAGATGGAGGAAGCCGACGACTACATCTGCGACCTGTACGCCGGTGTTGTCGATGTAGTTCTGGACATCGACTTTTTGGCCGGCGGCGCGGAGGAGGCGGACGAATGTGTCGCCCAGAATGGCGTTGCGCAGGTGGCCGATGTGGGCGGCCTTGTTGGGGTTGATCGAGGTATGTTCTACCAGCGAGTGCTCGGTCGAGGACGGACGGGGCGCGGGGTTCACTACCAGTTGAGCAGCGGCTCCCCGATCGAGGCGGGCGTTGATGTAGCCTGCGCCGGCGACCTCGAAGCCGGCGAAACCGGGAACCTGACCAAGGCCTGTGACGATCTCCTGGGCGATGACCTTGGGGGCCTTGCGCAGCTTTCGGGCCAGCTCAAAGGCGACGGGCGTTGCCGCCTCGCCGAAGCGCAGGTCGGGCGGAGTCTCGATGGGAATGTTGACGCCTTCGAGATCGTACTTTGCCTTGAGGACCGCTGCGATGGCGGCGGCGAGCTGTTGCTGAAGAGTAAGAACCACGTTGTCTGCCCCGGAAATGCTTGATTTACAAGGCAATTTTAACAGGGGTCAGGGGTAAGGGACTGAGGGACTAAGGGACTAGCTGTGATGTTTCAATAGATTGTCCATCTGATCGAGACCTGTAAAGCTGTGTTTGCGAAGACTCAGCGAAGCAGGAGACCAGATGGACTATCACAAGAATGCACGAACCACGGTTTGGAGTCGAG
>CAIMKZ010000099.1 GCA_903842065.1 uncultured Acidobacteriaceae bacterium
AATTCAGTGGCCTGAAGGTCCCTGCACCTCCGATTGGCTGGTTGAGGGTCGATCTTTCCCAACCCTAGCCGCAAAAACAAGAGCGCGGCGAGGGTAGGGCACCCATTTTCGTGGCGGGTTGGGAGTGGCGGGTTTAGGGTCGATCTTTCCCCGGTCCCCAAGTGCGAGGGACCTGGGGCACCCAGATTTGTGGTGGGTATAGAGTGGCGGGATGAGAATCGTTCATTCTTGCGCGGAAAGTTGAAGGCGGATTCCAGTGTGGAATCCGCCTTCTGTATTGTGCGTGGTTTGAGGGGCGCCCTTATTTGCTTAGCAGCCTTACTACATGATTGACGATGATTAGGTCTTCTGCTGGCGGGATGACGCGGACTGTTACGGGCGAGTCATCGGCGGAGATGGTGGCTTCTCCGCGGACGTTGTTGCGTTTGGCGTCAACCTTGATGCCGAGGGCACCGAGGCCGGAGCAGATCTCGGCGCGGGCGTCGATGTCGTTCTCGCCGATGCCGCCGGTGAAGACCAGCATGTCGAGTCCGCCGAGTTCGGCGACGTAGCTGCCGATCCAGCGGGCGATGGTCCAGTTGAACTTGTCGACCGCGAGACGGGCTCCTGCGTTGCCGGCGTTGATGGCGGTGCGCAGGTCGCGCATGTCGTTTGACGTGCCGCTTACGCCGAGCAGGCCGGACTTCTTGCTGACGATGGTTTCCAGGGCGTCGGCAGCATCGAGTGCGTTGGGCTTGGTCTCGGCGATCTTCTTGAGCATGAAGATGAGGATGCCGGGGTCGATGTCGCCGGTGCGGGTGCCGCTGATGATGCCGCTCGAAGGCGTGAGGGCCATGGAGGTGTCGAGGCACTGTCCGTTGCGTATGGCGGAGATAGATGCGCCGTTGCCGAGGTGGGCGACGATGAGCTTCTCTGGCACGTTGGGCTCGAGCTGCATGATGATGGACTCGTAGGAGATGCCGTGATAGCCGTAGCGGCGCACTCCCATCGCGACCCACTCGTCGGGAATGGGCATACGCGAGGCGACTTCGGGAATAGTGCGGTGGAAGTAGGTGTCGAGCACGGCGAAGTTGGGGATGCCGGGGAAGAGCTTGAGGGCCTCGCGCATGATGTAGACGCCGATGGGCGTGTGCAGGGGGGCGAGGGCCTGGTAGCTCTCGATCTCGTCGATGAGGGCCGGGGTGATGAGCTGGTTTTCCTTGATGGTGGGTCCGCCGCAGACGGCGCGGTGGCCGATGGCGGCCGGTGCGGGCACGTCGCCGGAGTGCAACTCGTCGGCGATGAGCTTGAAGGCGACGGCGCGGCTGGGCAGGTCGCGGGTCTGATCGAGCTTCTTATTGCCGTCTGCATCCTTAATCCAGAACTTGCCGTTTTCGGTGCCGATGCCGTCGACCGCGCCTTCAAATAGCTTTTTCCGCGAGCCATTGGCTGCTTCATAGGCTGAGAATTTGATGGAAGAAGAACCGCTGTTGAGTACCAGAACTGGCAAAGATGACATGGATGAATGAGCCTTTCGTTTGTGAAGCAAGTTAACAGTAATTCGCTGATCCCCTCTCGCCGCCGGGTAACGCCACGGACCGCTCCGGCAGGGGACATCCTCTTCGAAGCACCGATCCGGCAGTCAAGAAGCGGACGTAAACCGGTAGCGTCCTCTCCCGATCTGGCTCGGACAAGGAAAATCCGGATCGAGGACGGCGCTTTGGACCTGGTCGAAGAGCTATTCACAGTGCGTTGAATAGGTTATCAGCCCGTTGGTAACCAGGCATGTGAATGGGATCACAAGGATAGCGGGTTGAAAAAGACTGATTAGCGGAGTATTTCCGAGGAGCCGGGGCTGTGGATTCGAGGGGTGTGTGGTCGAGCAGGACAGGCGCTTGAGTCACTTGCGGTGGCCGAGATGGACTAATTTCGTTTATCGCGGCTCCTTTTTGCTATATATACGTCCATATATAGATTACTGTATGTCTAGCCATCTTGATGGAAGTATGGTAATGTTCTGCTTTGTTGCCTGCAGCTCAGGTTCCTAAGGTTAACAACATCAGCTAGTTGGCTGGAATTCTGCGGAGTTTGGAACGATAAAAAGATGCCTGATTACGTCTATCTTCTGGAAAACCGCCTGTCGGCGGATCAACGGAATGCGCTGAAGCATATCCGCGAGGCGGCTCGCGAGGCAGGGATGATCCTGTTCCTGACCGGAGACGCTGTCCGTGACCTGACCAGCGGACATTCGGTCAGGGAACTTGAGGTTGCGGTTCATGGTAATGCGCATAAGCTGAAGAAACCATTGGAGAAGGCTGGAGCGAAAGTCTGGGGAGAAGGCCCGGATTTCCACAGCCTCTTTCTCTGCTTTCCGGGTACCGTACGCGCCGACATCATTAGTACCCATCGCCTGGAGTATCCCAAGCCGGGCAAAGCCGTTTATCACACGGCATCGATTCAGGAAGACCTGCGCCGCCGCGACTTTACTGTGAACGCGATGGCGATCTCACTGAACGAGGGGTCATTCGGGCTGCTGATGGATCCGCTCAACGGAGCGGCCGACATCGAGAGCCGTACCCTGCGCCTGGTATCGAATTATGGTTTTCTGGAAGACTCATCGCTATTAATTCGCGCTATCCGGTACAAGGCCCGTCTGAGCTGGGAGATGGATCCCCGGACTCATGCGCGGTATGAAAATGCCAAGGCCGAGGGGGTCATCGATCACCTGTCGCAGACTGCGCGGAGCCGTGAGCTGGAGCAGATCGGCCACGAGGAGGAAGGGCTCAGGGTCCTGAAGGCGCTAGAGGACGAGGGCTGGATGAAGGTTCTCTTTCCGGCCTGGACGTCCGCCAAGGCGGACACAGCTAAACTTCAATCCTTACATGATCTTGCGGTTGATTTGCTCATGCAGGGAGTTCACTCCGACATGTCCGCCGCCCAGATGGAGCTGCTGACCTCAGGGCTCAGTTCAAAAGACGTCTCCTCGCTGAAGCGGTTGATGCTGCGGCCGGGTTTTGTGGAGGAGTGGAACAGCCTCGGCGACCTTGCTTCGGGCTTCCAGAAGGAGCTGCTGGCCAAGGCGAATGCCATTCCGTCGGCAGCCTATAAACTTTTCACGAGCTATGATCCGGAAGCTGTTCTCTGGCTTGGGTTTATCAGCAAAGCTGCCGCTGTGCAGGAACGCTATAACGACTTCCTGAAGGTGTGGCCGGAGGCGCGTCAGCGCATCCCTCATGCGCTTATGCAGGAGATGCGGATAACGCCGGAGCTGGCCAGCTACAACGAGATTGTCCACGCCGTTTTTCTTCAGTTGATCGACGGTAAGTTGAGTACTCCCGAGGAGATGCGGGCGTTTCTTGAACCACATTCTCCACCGGCTCCTCCGCCTCCGGTTACCATCAAGCGGGCGCGTGTGCGTCGCGAAGCCAAGCTCAAGGTACTGGAAGAGGAAGAAGAGTCCTCGGACGAAATGGCCGACGATGAGGATATGGACGACATCGGCGCCGACGACGAGGAAGTGGAGATTGAAATCGATCTTGGCGGAGACGATCTGGCGGGCGACGACCTCGATAGCGATGATGAGGCTGACGACGAATCAGAGGAAGTGGTTGCCGCGCCAAAACAGACTCGGGGCAAGCCCGCTCCGAAGCCAGCCGCGCCTGCCGCCAAACCCGGCAAGCCTGCTGCCGCTCCGGCCAAGCCTCAGCCGCCAGTAAAGGCAGCAGTTGCCCCCGCACCGAAGCCCAAAGCAGCTGTAGCTCCCGCTGCCAAGCCCGTGAAGCCGACTCCCGCGCCTGTGGCAAAGAAGAGTCCGCCGCTGGCCAAGAGCGTGCCAGCCCCGAAGGCAAAGCCAGCGGTGAAGGCAAAGCCAGTAGTAAAGGCAAAGCCAGCTCCGGCTCCGAAGAAAGCAGCACCTGCCAAGGCGGCGAACACGGCAAAGCCGGTTGCGCACAAGAGTGCAAAACCGGCGGCAAAGCCTGCCCCGGCCAAGGGTAAGCCCTCAAAGCCGACAGCGAAGAAGCCCGCCAAGCCAACCAGGAAGCGCTAGGTTGTATCGCCATCCCTATATGGCGATACAACCTAGCAGAATCCATCCCTGTCCTCCGCCAAACCGGGGGACAGGGATATCAGCCACCAGGATTGCCGCGCGAGATCTGCGCCAAGGGCCGGGTCGGGGGTCAACATTCTGTTTTGTTCTCCGTCTAATGTGAATATCGCCGCCTACTACCAGCGGCGTGGAGGCGCCCTCAAAATCGCATGAGGCAGGTTCTCCTCGATGCCTCACCGTCGTTCGATCCGTTTGTAACGGGCGAAGCGAGGGGTGTGTTTCCTTAACACAAGCGACATGAAACGCCGATATAGCCAGAAGCCCTATCTGCCGGGCAGCTTCGATTGGAGTGAGTTATTCGATCAACGGCGAGGAATTGTGAGAGAGCCGGCAACTCGTTTGCTCCATGGGAGTTGCTAGTGAAGAAAGGTATGGAAAGGTTCATGCGGAAGTTTCGATTGCTCCCCCTCTGCGCCTTGGCGATTGCTTTTAGTGTGACGGCAGGCCTGGCCCAGTCTGCCACGTCCGCGGCCCGAATCGTCTCTGCCATCGATGAAAATCACCTCGTTACTCTGGCCGGCAGCGTGCACCCGAGCGCCAACGCCCGGAACGATCAGGGAGCGGTGAACTCGTCGCTTCCGATGCAGGGCCTGACCCTTGTTCTCAGCCGCAGCGCCGAGCGGCAGGCGGCCTTCGATGCATTTGTCGAGAGCCAGTACGACTCGAACTCTGCGAACTACCACCAGTGGCTCACGCCGACGCAGATCGGGGAGCGGTTCGGCCCGGCGGAGTCTGACATCGCGGCCATCGCGGGCTGGCTCATGCGCCAGGGATTCAAGGTCAGCCCCATTGCCCAGGACCGCATGGCGATCGACTTCAGTGGCACGGCGGGACAGGTTCAAAGCGCCTTCCATACGCGGATTCACAACCTATCGGTCAGCGGGGAGTCGCACATCGGCAACATGGACAACCCGCAGATCCCCGCAGTGCTCGGCGACGTGATCGTCGGCGTGAAGGGCTTGCACAACTTCCTGCCTCATCCGTTGCACAAGACGGGCAGTCTGGTTCAGTTCAACAGTTCGAAGGGTGGCTGGGAGCGCCTTGCCAGTTCTCCCGCGGCTAGTCTGGCTGCCGGCGGGGCGCCTGTTTTGACGCCCGGACAGTCTGCCTCGCCCAGTTTGCTCAAGCCCCTGTTTACCTATACTCCGGACAGTTATGAGGTTGTTGAAGACGTTGCGCCCTACGACTTCGCGGCCATCTACAACGTGACTCCGCTATGGAACAAGAGCGTGACGGGCACCGGCCAGAGTGTAGCCATCCTCGGCACCAGCAACGTGAACCTTACCGACATCTCCACATTCAAAAGCGCTTTCGGCCTTCCGGCAGGGCTTACTCCCGTGTTCGCGCACGGCGGAGCCGATCCAGGCGTCTGCACCAGTTCGACCAACGCCTGCGGCATGGGCGACCTTGAAGAGAACACGCTAGACGTGGAGTGGTCCGGCGCGGTTGCTCCCGGTGCGCAGATTGTGGAAGTGACCACGGCCTACGACAGCCAGACCAGCCCGACCAACGATCCGCTTTATCTGGACGCGCAGTACGTTATCAACAACGTCAACACGGTGGGCTCGCCGGTGTATCACACCTACATCATGAGCCTGAGCTACGGACTGTGCGAGCTGGGCATAGGCACGGCTGGAAACGTGGCCTACCGGAACCTCTGGCAGACGGCTGCTGCCGCGGGCATTTCGGTTTTTGTGGCTACAGGCGACTCCGGCTCGCCGGCCTGCGATCAGGGCATGGACTCGAATGGACTGCCCTATTCGGCCCAGTACGGCCTGACGGTGAACGGCCTTGCCTCCACACCGTTCAATACCGCGGTAGGCGGCACCGACTTCAGCTGGTGCAATCCGTCGTATTCGGCCGCAGGCGCTTTCCAGGGATGCAAATCCTCAAATGCCGCTGCGTATTGGAACACCAGCAACACAAGCGGCACGCAGGCGACCGCCAAAGGCTACGTGCCCGAGGCTCCGTGGAACGACTCGTGCATGAACCCGGTCTGGTCGAATTACGTTGCCAGCCTGGCTCCGCTGTTTGGCTATGGAGCCCCGGCCAACCCCGAGGCGTCCTGCAACCTTGTCTACAACTACTGGGCCGCGATGAATAACGCGAATGTCAGTGCCGGAGGCGGGCAGTTCGTTATTGCTCCTCTGGTTGACTCTGCGGGCGCGGGCGGCGGCGCCAGCAACTGCGTTGTGAACGACAATACAAACTCCAGCAGCTGCGCTTCGTCCATTACTTCGACGGGTGCAAGCTACGGCAATCTATTGCTGTCCAACGATGGCTGGCCCAAGCCCAGCTGGCAGGCTGGAGTGACAGGCATTCCCGCTGACAGTGTGCGCGATATTCCCGACGTGAGCTTCTTTGCCGGCGACGGCTCGCTCAACAGCGCTACTTTGGTTTGCATCGCTGTCGTAGGTGCAACCTGCACAACGGGCAACATAGCCAACACGGCCATCGAGATCGGCGGCACATCGGTGGCTACGCCGCAGATGGCGGGCGTGATGGCGCTGATCAACCAGAACGCTGGCGGTCCGCAGGGCAACCCCAACGCTGCGCTTTACAAGCTGGCGGGCAAGCAGACCTACGCGAGCTGCTCGGCCGAGAGCGGGAGCGCTTCGAGCAGCTGCTACTTTAACGACATCGACCAGGGCAGCATCTCCATGCCCTGCAACTACAACGCTCAGGCGCGCGAGGGCGGAGTTTATTACAGCAGCAGCGCCGGCGCATGGGTCTCCAGCACGAAGTACACCGGCCTTGCTTCGCCAAACTGCGCGATTGTGAACACGGGCGACGTGGTCGGTGAGCTGGTCAGCTCCGGCACTACGCTGGGCTACGCCGGCGTGACGGGTTACGACCTTGCCAGCGGCCTTGGATCGCTGAACGTGGCCAATGTTGTCAACGCGGCAAACACCTGGACTGTGGTGGGAAGCGCTTCCTCAACGGTCAGCGTTACACCGGCCTCGGGCAGCATCTATCCCGACCAGGCGCTGAACGTTAGGGTTGCGGTTGCTGGAGCAAGCGGAACGCCGACTGGAACGGTGACGCTCTCCGGTGGGGGCTACACATCGAGCGCGCAGACACTAGCGAGCGGGAGTACCACATTCGCTATTCCTGCCAATAGCCTGAGCGGAGCAACCAATCCCTTCACCGCCACACTGGCCGCTGCTTACAGCGGCGACGTCACCTACGCGCAGAGCGCAGGCTCGGGAAGCGTAACCGTTTCCAAGCGCACGCCAACTTCGGTGAGTGTGACTCCGGCGTCGAGCAGCTTCAATTCGAACACCGCACCAGGTGTAACAGTGACCGTGGCCGGGGCAGGGCAGACACCGACAGGTACGATAACCCTGACTGCCACCGGGTATAGCGCGAGCGCCACGCTCAGCAGCGGCGTGGCGAGCTTCACCATCCCCGTGAATACCTTTACCTGCCCGGGCGGCAACCATAGCACCTGCGGCGTTACGCTTGCGGCTGCTTACAACGGCGATAACGTATATGTCTCCGCTGCCAACTCGGCTTCGGTGAATGTAACCTACATCCAGGTAGTTGCACCGACTCTGACGGTGACTCCGGCCTCCGGCACCAGCTACACCGGCAAGACCCTGGCGGTGACGGTGAGCGTAACCGGCGCCAACGGCAACGGCACAGGCAATGTGACGGTCTCCTCCGGCAGCAGCTACACGTCTTCGGCGACGGCGCTCTCAGCAGGCAGCGCAACCATCACGATTCCGGCCAACACGCTGGCGGCAGGGAGTGACACGATCACCGGCAACTACGTGGGCGACTCGAACTACACCTCGGGCAGCAACACGACTTCCGTGACCGTTACGCAATCGATCTACGCGCTGTCGGCCACTACGCCTGCGGCGATCAGCCGCGGGACGTCCACTTCTTCGACGATCAGTGCAACATCCTCAAGCAGCTACTACACCGGCACGGTGACGGCGAGCAGTTGTACGCTCACCACCGCACCTTCCGGCGCGGTCTATACGCCCACATGCAGCGCGTCTGGAACGATTACCTATACGCAGGGAAGTGCTTCGGGTTCGATCACGGCCGGTGTTGCTACGACTGCTGCTTCGGCAGAGCTTGTCTATCCAAAACTGGGTAACGGCAAGGGCTGGCTTGGCGCGGGAAGCAGCGTGGTTCTGGCGCTGCTCGTGTTCTTCGGAGTTCCGGCACGCCGGCGCGGCTGGCGGGCGATGCTCGGCGCAGTTGTGCTACTTGTAGCAGTGGCGGGAATGAGCGCCTGCGGCAGCGGTGGCAGCACGGGTTCCAGCGGAAGCACGAGCGTCTCCGGCACAACTTCGGGCAACTACACATTCACCGTTACATCGACGGGATCGCCCTCGGTGTCGCCGGTCGTTACCACTACGTTTACGGTTGCGGTGAATTAGAAGCGTAATCCATTGGGCACAATAGCCGTGCGCTCTCTGTTGAAGAGAGCGCCCGCTGCTTTTCGAGCACATGAAATCAGCAACCGGAGCTTAGCGGTGGGGGGCGGATGACTCCATGGCTTCCCTGAGTTCGCCGATGGCCTGCTCCACAAGATTTTCGGCGTTCGCGGCGTATCCATCCTTATCCCACTCGTGAGCCCGCTGTGCGGCCAGGATGGAGTTGTGTGCCTGTTCTGCGAGGCGTTGCGCCTGCATCAGGTTGGGGTGACCAAGATTCCCTATCTCGATCTGGGCCCTGGCGGCGATCACACCGCAGGCGAAACATCCAAGAGCAAGAATCGATCCGAATACCAACTATCCGGGTTTCATTCTCTTCTCCTCCGCAAGCAAAAATACCAGATCGCGGCAATTGCCGCGACCGAGGAAGAGCGAACGGCACAATCAACCCGGCGAATCCTCAGGTTCGCAAGTTTCGTCCGGTTTTTCCTCAGCTCGCGCGCTTGCACTTTGGTTTTCCTCGGAGTGCCGCAACAGTGCTACTCGCTAGAATCGAGATTGAGCCATGCCTGAATTTACCCATCTCCATCTGCACACCGAGTACTCGCTTCTGGACGGCGCCTGCGACGTCTACAAACTGGTTGACCGCGTTGCTGCGCTCGGCCAGAAGTCGGTTGCCATGACCGACCACGGCAACATCTACGGCGCTGTACACTTTTTCGATGCCGCCAAGGCCAAGGGCGTAAAGCCCATCCTTGGTTGCGAACTCTACGTGTGCAAGGCCGAGGACCATCGCGTCGATACGCCCCACGACCAGTACAACCATCTGCTGGTGCTGGCGGAGAACGAAGAGGGCTACCGCAACCTGATCCGGCTTACATCGGAGGCTTCTCTCAACGGCTTCTACCGCAAGCCGAGGGTGAGCAAGAAGTATCTGGCAGATAATGCGAAGGGGTTGATCGGCTTCTCTGGCTGCCTGAGCGGCGAACTGTGCGAGGAACTAGTAGCCGGCCGGTATGAGAAGGCAGTGGCGTCTGCGCAGCAGTATCAGGACATCTTTGGCAAGGACAATTTTTACCTGGAGCTTCAGGATCAGGGCCTTGCCGAGGAGAAAAAGATTCAGGCCGATCTGTTCCGGTTGGAGAAGGAACTCGGCATTCCGCTGGTGCTGACCAACGACTCACACTATCTGTGCGGCGAGGACTCTCATGCGCACGATGTAATGCTCTGCGTGCAGACCGGGTCGAAGGTCCACGATGCGGATCGCTTCAAATTCGATGGAGATCAGTTCTTCGTCAAGAGCGCCGACGAGATGACGCGGCTGTTTCCCGATTCGCCCTCGGTGCTGGCGCGCACGATGGAGATTGCCGAGCGCTGCAACCTGAAGCTGAGCAAGGTGGACAATCCTTTTCCGGAGTTCGCGGTTCCGGCGGGTCATACGATCGACAGCTACTTCGAAGAGGTTTGCCGGGAGGGGTTGAGACGACGGCTGGACACCGCGGTGCGGCAACTGGAACTGCGTGGTTTGCGCCGATCAACTCCCGAGCAGTACGAGGCTCGGCTCAACTACGAGATCGACGTTATCAAGCAGATGAAGTACGCGGGCTATTTTCTGATTGTCTGGGACTTCATCAAGTACGCGCGCGATAACGGAATTCCGGTGGGTCCGGGCAGAGGCTCGGCAGCAGGATCGCTGGTGGCGTACGCGATGGAGATCACCAACATCGATCCGCTACAGAACGTGCTGCTGTTTGAGCGGTTCCTGAACCCCGAGCGCGTTTCGATGCCCGACGTGGACGTGGACTTCTGCATGAACCGGCGCGGCGAGGTGATCGACTATGTGACGCGTAAGTACGGGCGCGATCAGGTGGCGCAGATTATCACGTTCAACACCATGGCGGCCAAGGCGTCGATCAAGGATTGCGGCCGCGCGCTGGATATGCCTTACGGCGACGTGGATCGGATCGCCAAGCTCATTCCACCGACGGTCGGCATTACGCTCGAGAAGGCACTGGAGGAGTCGCCCGATTTTCGCAAGGCATACGATTCGGACGCCACGGTACGCGAGCTGATCGACACGGCGATGAAGCTGGAAGGCCTGGTGCGCGGCTCGGGCGTACACGCATCGGCGGTGGTGATTGCGCCTCGTGCGCTCACCGAACTGGTGCCGCTGAACAAGACCAAGAACGACGAAATCGTCACCGCATACGACATGAAGGCCGTCGAGAAGATGGGCCTTCTGAAGATGGACTTTCTCGGGCTGACGACGCTGACGGTGATCGACGACTGCCTGAGGCTGATTGAGAAGAGCCGCGGCGAGAAGGTGGATATTGAGAATATCCCTCTCGACGACGAGGAGACTTATAAGAAGGTGTTTCAGGCGGCGCTGACTTCGGGCATCTTCCAGTTTGAATCGAGCGGCATGCGCGATATGCTGCGGCGGTACAAACCGGAGCGGCTCGAAGAGCTGACCGCGCTCACGGCGCTCTTTCGTCCCGGTCCGATTCAGGGCGGCATGACGGACGAATTTATTGAGCGCAAGTGGGGACGGCGCAAGGTCGAGTACATGCTGCCGGAGATTGAGCCGGTGCTCAAGGAGACGATGGGTGTGATCGTCTACCAGGAGCAGGTGATGCAGATCGCCAACGTGCTGGCGAACTATTCGCTGGGCGAAGCCGACATGCTGCGCCGCGCGATGGGAAAAAAGAATCCCGAAGAGATGGCCAAACAGCGCGACCGATTTGTGGGCGGCGCCGTGGATCAGGGGCATCCGAAGAATGTTGTAGGCGAGCTGTTCGACCAGATGGAGAAGTTTGCCGGCTACGGGTTCAACAAATCTCATGCCGCGGCATACGGACTGGTGTCGTATCAGACGGCATATTTGAAGACGCACTATCCGATCGAGTTCATGGCGGCGCTGCTGACTTCGGAAACATCGAAGCCGGAGAACGTGGTGAAGTACATCAGCGAGTGCCGCGAGATGAACATTCGTGTGGAGCCGCCCGACGTGCAGTTCTCCGGATCGCAGTTTACTCCGCACGGAGAGGCGATCCGGTTTGGTCTGGCCGCGGTGAAGAACGTGGGCGGCAACGCCATCGAGTCGATTATCAAAGCGCGGGAAGAAGTTGGCGGGAGCTTCAAGGATCTGTGGCAGTTTTGCGAGAAGATCGATCTGCGTTTGATGAACAAGCGCGTGATCGAGTCGCTGATCAAGGCCGGCGCGCTGGATTCGCTGGGCAAGCGCGGACAGTTGTATGCGGCTGTCGACAAGGCCATGGAGCGCGCGCAGAAGGCGCAGAAGGATGAGGCGCAGGGGCAGGCCGGATTGTTCGGGCTCTTCAACGAGTCGCCCGCCGCTGGGCGCAGCGCAGACGAACTGCCGCGCGTGCCCGATTGGGAAGAAGGCGAGCGGCTGGCCAACGAAAAAGAGGTGCTTGGATTTTTCGTCTCCGGGCATCCGATGGATAAGTATGCCGAGAAGCTGCGCAATCTTTCTGCGGTGATCTCGGTTTCCGAGGCTCTTGAACGCAAGCCCGCGGAGCGCACCTGGGGACGACAGGCCGATCCGGCCGACGAGCTACAGGTGGCGGGAATTATTCACGGGCTGCGCGTGCAGAAGGGCAAGCGCGACGGCAAGCTCTACGCGATGGGTCAGCTTGAAGACGCTACGGGCAAGATCGACTTTATCTGCTTTGCGAGGGACTACGAGAAGTTGCAGGCGTCGTTGAAGATCGAAGCGCCGGTGGTGATTCGCGGCTCGCTGCTGGGCGAAGAGGACTCTGCGCCGAAGATTGCCATCAACTCGATTCAGTCGCTCGAAGAGATGCAGGTGAAGCTGCCCGGCGGGGTGCGAATTCGCATCGATCTGGACCGCGCGACGGAGGAGATGTTGGTGGCGCTGAAGAGTGCGGCCGATGCCGCTCCGGGGCCGGGCAAGATGATGCTGAATCTTGAGAAGAAGGGCGAGTACACGGTGATTCTGGAGCCGGAGAGTATGAGCGTGGCGGCAGATAAGGGCTGGATTGAGCGGGTCGAGGAGTTGGTGGGGCGGGGGAGTGTGCAGGCTATTGGGTAGGGGTTGTTGCTATCAACGGTCGGCATTGACGAGGGACCGGGACACCCGCCCACTCACCCACGATACAACTGTGGATGAATGGGGCACAGCTCGGCTATTTTCTGCGCAAGCTTCACGGATTTTGCCCGGGCCACCTGCCCACGGCGGACGACCTTCGCTCACGATGACAAACTAGATAGATTGTTCGGGATGAGAGTGCGTTGAGAGTCGATCTCTCCCAGGTGCCCAAAGGCGAGGCACCTGGGGCACCCGGCATTATTGGATGTTTGAGATTTCATTCGCGCTACATCAGGCGGCGGCGGACTAAGTCCAGGGCTTGCTGGCTGGCCCATTCGCGGATGCGTTTGCGGTCGCCGCGGAAGGTGCGGTGCATGGAGTCGGTTTTCTGCGCGTCGGAGACGGCGAAGCAGACCAGGCCTACGGGCTTTTCTTCCGTGCCGCCCGAGGGGCCGGCGATGCCGGTGACAGCAAGGCCGATGGTGGCTCCGGTGCGCAGACGGATGCCGTTGGCCAGCGCGCGGGCTACTTCTTCAGACACTGCGCCGTGCTGGGCGATGAGGTCGGCGGGGACTCCTGCGAAGGCCATCTTGAGCGCGTCGGAGTAGACGACGGCTCCGCCCAGGAACGAGCGCGAGCTGCCCGGAACTCCAGTGATGCGTTCAGAGATGAGGCCGCCGGTGCAGCTCTCAGCCACTGCGAGCGTGGCCTGGCGAAGTCCGAGATAGTAGAGGACGATCTGTTCGAGAGTGTCGCCATCAGAAGAGTAGAGCCACTCTTCGAGAGCCTCTTCCATGCGGCCGGCCAGCTCGTCTACGCGCTCCTCGGCCGCAGCGAGTGTGGGCTTTGTACATTGCAACGTGAGTTGCAGATCGCCGGCGTGGGCCAGAATCGTTGTCTCCACGTCGGTGTAGGTGGAGTAGATGGGCGCCAGAATCTTGTCGGCCTGCGACTCGGGGATCATGGCGGCCTTGAGGGTGCGAGTGGCGATAGCGCGGGGCGGCGCGACTTCGCGCAGACGCGGCATGACTTCGGCGTCGAAGAGCGGCTTGCACTCATGCGGCGGACCGGGTACGAGCACGACTACCTTGCGATAGGTGTTGTAAACGGTATCGAGCCATTGGCCGGGCGCGCTGCCCATCGGATTTTGCAGCAGGACCGCTCCTTCAAGCAGATCGGCCTGCTTGAGGTTGTTCTGCGGCATGGGAATGCGCCAGCTTGCGGCGCGGGCGTGGAGTGCCGCTACCTGAGTGGCGTCGCGGTGCAATGCGATCCCCAGCGCATCTCCGACAGCCTCGCGGGTAAGGTCGTCCTCGGTTGGCCCCAGGCCGCCCATGAGGATGACGACGTCCACACGGCTCAGCGCGGTTACGATGGCTCCGATGAGATCGGGCCGGCGGTCGCCGACGACGGTTTTGAAGCGCACAACCACGCCCAGCGTGTTGAGCTGCTCGGTGAGGTACAGCGAGTTGGTGTCTTGCCGGAAGGGCGTCAGCATCTCCGATCCGACAGCGATGATCTCGGCTCTCATAAAAACAGCTTCTAGCTGTTAGCTCCTAGCTTTTAGCTCCATTCGTGGCTGATAAGCAAAGCGGTTGATAGTTGTAAGAACGAGCTAGAAGCTAGAGGCTAAAAGCTAAAACAGCTCCATTCCTTCCACGCCAAGATCGACTTCAAAGACTGCATCGTTGGTTGCAAGAATCGTTGTACCGACAGGCGAAAATGCGATGCCGACGAGGTTTGGTCCGGCCAGCGCGAGGCTTGCTTCGCCATTCGGCGTTACGCGCACAATGCCGCGTTGCCCTTTGAGACACGCAGCCAGATAGATATCTCCCTCGCGGGAGATGGCCATGCCCTGGGGCCTGCCCAGCCCGCGGAACCACTCGCGGGTGTCGCCGTTTGGTTCAATCATCCATATGGCCTCGTTGGACGACAGCGTAGGCCCGGTCACATACAGGCGGCCCTCGATGTCCACGGCGAGATGATAGGCCGAGACGCTCGGCTCCAGCGTGGCATGCACGAAGATCTCCCGGTCGGGCGCGATCTTGAAGATGGTTCCACTGCGATCACCGACGTAGAGGTTTCCGTTGCGGTCGAAGGCACAGCCGGTTGCTACGCCCATTCCGGTGGCATATTCGGTGGAGTCGCCCACGGGGTCAATTTGATAAACGGTGCCCTCGGCCCGCGAAGTGACAAACAGATCGCCCGCCTCGTTGAGGGCCAGCCCGGTAGGATTCATGAGTCCGGATACAAATGGCGTTCCGTGGCCATCGGCGCTGATGCGCATGACCGAAACCGGCATCTGCTTGCCGCGCGGACCGGAGATGGTGGCAAAGATTGTTCCCGAGCGGCTAACGACGGGATTCGAGACCGAGTGCAGGCCATCGGTGAGCTGCCGGGCCACGCGCAGAGGAACCTGATTGCTGGTCTGGCCGTGGCTGCGAATCTGAAGCATTGCGGTGCTTGAGGAGGGCGGCACTCGGAAGACGAGGCGCTCGGAGCGGCTCATGAGCACCATGGCGGGGTTTTCGCCGAGCAGCACCGCGGGCAGAGTGGATCCATCCGGGCCCAGATGCTTGCCCGCAAGCTCGACCTCGCCGCCGGGAAGCGCGGCCGCGGGCGTAACGGTGTCGATACGCGGAACAACAGCAGTGGATGGGGAAGTGAGCGAGTCCATATCAGTACCAGATGTGAATCAACGACGCTATAGCAAGAGCATACACACCGGCAGCCACATCGTCGAAGACGATGCCCCAGCCTTCAGGCAAATTTTCAAGCTTGCGAATGGGCCACGGTTTTCTGATGTCGAAGAGGCGGAAGAGAACCAGCGCAATGAGCGCATGAGCCCAGTCGCGCGGGCAGGCGAGCAGGGCGATCCACTGGCCGATCACTTCATCGATGACGACGCACTGTGGGTCTTCGCGGCCGGACTCGCGGGCCACGATAGTGGAAGCCGGTACTCCGATGATCGTGGCCAGCACGATGCCGCACGCCAGCCAGACGAGCAGCGTTCCCGAGCCGGCGGGCAGCGCCCATGCAGCCACGGCCCAAACCAGCACCGCGCCTACGGAGCCCCAGGTTCCGGGACCGGGCTTTCCAAATCCAGCGCCGAAGAACGTGGCCACAATCCAAGCCCAGCGGCACTTTTCGCCGGCGTTGTTTGCAGCCATAGGGTTGGCGGTGTCAGTTTTCATACGAATCATCCTGGCGGCGCGTGCCGCTGCCGCCCAGATCCTCAAGAACCTCTGGGTCCAGCACGGGCGAGCTGATCTTGTAGACGCCCATTGCCCACTTGCCGAGGTCGATCTTGCGGCAGCGGTCGGAGCAGAAAGGGAAGTCCTCGTCCTTTGCGCGCACCAGCTCGCGGCAGGTGGGGCAACGGAAAATCTTTGCGGATTTGGATTTTTCAGCCATGGCAGATACCGCGTCGTGAGGTGCGGTCAAGATTTATGGTATCGCGGCGCGGGGTATTCTGCCTTGCCGGTTGTCTCGCCAGTTGCGGCGTGTCATGGGAAATTCCAATTGCCTCTCCAGCCTGGTTCAATTAGGCTATTGGCTAATTTCAGGAGGTTCGGCACATGGACGCTCTAAATGCCAGCGGAATGCAGCCCGTCACCGTGTTTGCTCCAGTGCGAACTGCGATTCTGGGCATGATTCGGCTGATTTTCGGGCTGCTGGTGGGAGTGGCGGCAGTTGCAGTGCTATGGGCCGTTTCTGTCGGGGAGATGAAGCCCACGAAGCCTGGGGACATGCCCGTGTGGTGGATGTACCTGGTCGGTCTGGCGCTGGCCTTTGCGGCGTTCAGTATTGCGACTGGCGGTATCGGCCGCATGGTGAGCGCGTTTGCGCGCAGTTGCTGCTTTCTGGCAGGGCCTGCCGGGCTGCTCATCCGGGTGCCGAAGAACGGCTGGTTCGGCAGGTTCAGGATTATCGAACACGCGATCGGATGGGACGAGATCGAGCAGATTATCTATTTCGTTCACCGCATCAATTTGATCCCGGTGTCGCGTGAACTGCGGCTTAAATTGTCAGGCGAGCGGATGGTGGTGATCGAGCGGCACTTCTTCTCGGCCAGTGTCAAGGAACTGCAAGGCAGGCTGCTCTCCATGCTGGAAGTCGCGGGCCGCTGAAGTTTGGCGAGGACGAACGAGAAACGCGCCCGGGGCTCACATTGCAGGAGAGCCGGGCGCGTTCTTTGTTGGGAGAAACGGATGACTATGCTACTTTTTTGACTCGCCTACGGGTTTGCTTGCCAGACTGATGGGAGCAACCCCGCGGGGTCCTCCGCCGGGCTGGGCGGGCATGAGCAGCGTGATATGGCTTTCGAGAACGTCGCCCTGATTGGTGTTGGCGTGCTTGATGCCGCGGGGTAGAACGACGAGGGTGTTGGGGCCGGCGGGCATCTTCTCGCCCTTGTACTCGACCATCATGGTGCCGGCGGTGACCAGATAGAGCTGATCTTCTTCATGCTGGTGAGTGGGGGGGCCGCCGGAGCCGGGCATCACGTCGTCGAGCCGCTCAAGAATGTGTCTGGAGCCGTTATCGGTGGAAGCCAGGACGCGCTCGTTGAGGCCCTCGTGTCCTACGCCCTTCTTCATCTCGCTCAGCGGCGGCGCGATCCAGAGGTACTGGGCTGCGTTTTCAACCTTCACGGGTTTTGCGGGGCGCATGAGATAGACCAGGTTGGAAGAGGCGATGGGCGCGACGGTTTCGAGGACCTGAACTTCTTCCGATCCGGCGTTCCATATCTGCGATGGCACGGCGGAGTGGATGAGCGCCAGCGAGTTCGGTTCAAGGACAAATTCGTCTGTGCCGATTTGCAGGTTGAGCTTGCCCTTCATGACAAGAAGCGTGTGATCGGCGGGAAGGGTGTAGAGGCCGCGTTTGGCAGCGCCGGGCTTGAGGCGCGTGAACATGACGATCTCGGCCTGAAGGCCGGTGGTGGGCGAGGCAAGGATCTCTGTGGAGTACTTGCCGGTGAATGGCGACAGGTCGATGGGCCGCAATGGCAATGCATTGGTCCTGGTGAAGTGGTAGCCGGCGGTGAGGCCGGTTCCGAGCTTTGCTGTGGCTTGTGCGGCGGCGAGCGAGCAGGTGACGGCGGCAAGTGACAGAGTTGCCGCGATGGCAGACAGGATTGCATGTCCGATTTTCATCAGGACCCCCGCGAGTTATCTAAACAGACGGCGGGAGTGGTTGGAAAGGGCGTTGTTGCAGTTTAGAGCGGCCCGTCTACGATGCGCGCCACTATGTCATAGTCGTGGGCTTCGGTGATTTGGGCGCGGTAGAAGCGGCCTGCTTCGAGTGAGTCGAGGTCGCCGAAGTCGTTGATGTAGACCTTGCCGTCGATCTCGGGGGCGTGGAACTGGGTGCGGCCCTCCCAGAGGAGTTCGGTCTCTTCGCTGGGGCCCTCGGCGAGCAGCAGCAGTTCGCGGCCCAGCCACTTCTGTTTGGCGGCTTTTGATATCTTCTGCTGGAGCTTCATGATCCGGCGCTGGCGGGCTGCGATGGAACGTTTTTGGACCTTTTGGTCGAGAGACCAAGCTGAGGAACCTTCCTCGTCGGAGTAGTCGAAGACGCCGAGCCAGTCGAACCTGGCTTCGCCGATAAACTCCTCCAAAACTTCTACGTCACGAAGTGATTCGCCGGGGAAGCCGACGATGAAGCTGGTGCGCAGCGCGATTCCGGGGACGATCTTGCGGGCTTTTTCGAGGGTCTTGAGGAAGATGTCTGGGCTGCCGCCGCGTTTCATGCGCTTGAGCACGTCCGACGAGGCGTGTTGCAGGGGAACGTCGAGATACTTGCAGATGTTGTCGTGCTTCGCGATGGTTTCGAGCAGCTTTGTGGTGATGCGGTTGGGGTAGGCGTAGAGGAAGCGCAGCCATCGCAGGCCGTCGATCTGCGCGACGGCATCGAGGAGTGTAGCGAGGCCGTCTTTGAGGCCGAGGTCTTCGCCGTAGCAGGTGGTGTCCTGGCCGATGAGGGTGATCTCGCGGACGCCGCGGGCGACTAGTTGCTTTGCTTCGGCGACGACACTCTCAAAGCGGCGGGAACGGAACTTGCCGCGCAGATTAGGAATGACGCAGAAGGTGCAGGGGTGGTCGCAGCCTTCGGCGATTTTGATGTAGGCCGAGACCTTGCCGGTAGCTAGTACGCGCGGTGTGTTTTCGTCGTAGAGGTAGGTGGGCAGATGATGGGCAGCACCTTCCCAGTCGTCGCGCTTGAAGCGGCCTTGCTGCTCGCGGTGATCGCCCTCGGGGCGGGATGAAGTTGTTGAGCGCTCGGATGTACTTTCCCAGGGCTCAGAATCGAGACCTGGGGCACCCAATTTTGTGGTTTGTTCAGATTGGCCGGGCCGGTGTTTGTGGGTGCCGGAGAGGGCTTCCTGGCCGGAGCGTTTTTCGGCTGCTGGGCCGGAGAGGATGTTGAACGGGGAGGAGGGCTGCGCGGGCATTTCGATACCGGCGGCTTCGAGGATGGCTTCGAGCTCGTCGGTGCCGAGAACCGCGTCAACTTCGGGGATGTCTTTGCGGATCTCGTCGCGGTAGCGTTCGACGAGGCAGCCTGCGACGATCAATTTCTTTGCGCGGCCTTCGGTTTTATGGCGGGCCATCTCCAGAATCGTGTCGATGGACTCCTGCTTGGCCGTGTCGATGAAGCTGCACGTGTTTACGACCAGGATCTCGGCTTCTTCGGGGTGCGAGGTGAGGCGCGCGCCGGCGCGGTCGAGCAGGCCCATCATGACCTCGGAGTCAACGAGGTTCTTGGGGCAGCCGAGGGAGATGAAGCCGACGATGGGGGAAGACTTGGGAGGTGTGTTGCTCACTTGTTAATTGTATCGGGGTGCTCTTTGAGATTGGGGTCTGTAGTTTCCCAGGTGCCCAAAAGCTAGGCACCTGGGGAAGCCAACTTTCACAAGGCAATTTACCATACATAGGACTTGGGCCGCCCCCAAAATGCGATGATAGATACGTCAATAGCTAACAATGTTTGGCGCATTCCATTTTTGACTGATCGGGTAAAGGGGTGGACTGATGGATGTTCAGCGTAAATTAGTATTCGAAGCCTGTATGAAACTGGCCGAGTACTTTAATGCCCAATTCAATCAGCGCAGGCAATATCAATGGAAGGTGACGTTTGGCGTATGGACTTTGCTCGTAGGTGGAATTGTGTTTATCAAGAAACCGAGTTCGGTCCAATACTGGTTAGCCGCGATATTGACTATCGTTTACATCTGGTTTTATCTGAAACCACTCTGGCAGGCAAACGAGAAAGATAAATACCGAGCCAAGTATTACCGGATACAAGCGGAGTCCATCCTTCTCGATCCTCTCTATGAACTGACAGAGAATCCTTCGCTAGACACGCGTAAGTGGACTGACCTTAGATTTCTGCGTGATTGGTCCATGCGGTTCCAGACAATTGCGACAATTGTGCTTACGTTACTTTTTTGTCTCGCGCAGAGATGAGTTATCAAGGAAAGACTTGGCGGCTGGCGCTAGTTCCATTAACTCTATCCTAACCACAATAGCTGGCTGCCCCAGGTGCCTCGCATTTGGGCACCTGGGAGACCACGGAACTCAATTTGCCGGTTCCCGGTATCTCAGGTGATCCGGCAATTGGCCGCCGCGTCGGAAGGCGGTCCATTGGGATTCGATCTCTACTTTTCCTTCAAATCCTGTTGCGTAGTGGCGGTAACTTGACCACTGCCACTCTTCGGGCTTCTCGACTAGTCCTCTCACGACAGGATTTCGGTGTATGTAGCGCAGCTTTTCGATGCGCTTCTTGTCTTCATGGACGATGAAGTCGTAGTAACGTGTCAGCCAGAAGGGCCGCTCGGAACTCCGCTTCGAGACGGAGAGTTTGAGCGCATGGATTACTCCGGCGGTGTCGCTCTTCATGGGTTCTCCGATAAGCAGATGCACGTGTTCGGGCATGACTACATATCCGGCGACGACAAATTTGTAGCGTAGACGAGTGCGTTCCAGCGCATCTTCGAAGAGGTCGTGCGTGGTGGGGGTGTTGAGATAGGGCTGCCGATGAAAACAACTGAAGGTGATGAAGTGGAAGTTTCCGGTGTGGAGGCGTCGAATTAGTCCACTGGGCATGGTGGGAGGATACAACGGTGGGCCCGGTTCGTGGCTGGTTTGGTGTTGTGGTATCCCAGGTGCCCAAAGGCTAGGCACCTGGGGCAGCCGGCTTTTATGGTGGGTTGGCGGATGGTTGGTCTGCGTTAGTACACGTGCCAGTCGCCGGCTGTCGGTGGCTGCTGCTCCACACCGGGGCGGGACCAGTCGCAGACGCCTTCGGGGAAGATCGACTTGAGCTTTGCGATCTGCTCGGGGGTGAGTGAGACTTTGTAGTCGGCGGCGACGATGGGCTTGAGTTCGCACTTGAGCGTGCTGTTGCCGATGAGCGATTGGCCGGCGACCATGCGGGGCGAGGGCGCTGTGGGGTAAAGCTCGTTGCACTTGCCGCCGGAGAAGGTCTGCGGCTCGACGATGCGCTCGCCGGTGGCCGTCCAGCAGGCGTCGACGAGGTCGGCGGGCTTGGCCTTGATTGTCTTTCTGTTGGGCGCTTCTGCCGAGTGGTCTGCGGAGATCGCAGTCAGCCACTCGTCCATCTTGGCGATGGCGTAAGCTTCCATCTTTTTGGACTGCGCGGCGGGACCAACGATCATTACATCGTTCGCGTAAGAGTTGGCAACCTGTTCGAGGCGCGCACGCAGCGTGAATGAGTGGTACTTGAGGTGGTTGTCGCCGTTGGGGAGCTTGTCGCGGTAGGGGCGGACGTCGATGATGGGCATCTGGGCGAGATGCGAGCCGTAGGTGATGAGGCCGTTCTGGTAGGCAGCGCGAAGACCTGCCGGATTGGCAACGGCGCGATGCGTGGAAAGATAGCCATCCGAGTCGTAGCCGCCGATCTTTTCGTTGAGATCGAGGAATTCGGCGGGCGTGATTACGCCTTTTTCGAGCGCGGCAAGGCCGTACTGCACGCCGACGTTATCGATAGGCTGTGGTGCGTAGCCGGTGGCAGGGTCTTTGCCGTAGACGTTGATGTTGTGGTCATAGACGTCGCAGCGAATGCCTTTGGGGTTGGTCTTGGCGTTGTATATCTGATCCTTGGGGATGCTGGACGGGCAGTACTCGGTGGGGTTGATGCGGCCGGCGAGGGGATCGGCGGAGATGATGTTGTCGATCTCTGCCACGCCGGAGATAGCTAGCTTCTTCTCGGCACTGAGCGCGGCGCCGGCGGTTTTGAAGTAGTTGTTGAGCAGGCGAGAGTCGGTGATCATGGTGACCAGTTCCTGCACGTCAGGGAAGGTGAGGCTGGGAATGATTCCGTCGAGGAGGCCGGGGTAGCGGTCGGCGATCTGGTTCTGCTGATACGAACCGCCTGAGCCGCCGCGGCCGAAGGTGAACAGCGGCTTGCCGTAGTCCTCGATGAACTGTTCCTTGACCATCGACATGGTCTCGGCGGAGAGGGTGTCGTTGCAGTTGTTGCCCGCGACGTTCAAGGTTGAGCCGGCTTCGGCGTATCCCTTGCCAACGAGCTCGTCGCTGATGACGGAGCTGCCGGCCGCGGGCCGCTTGGCTCCGCCGCCATCCTCGGGACCCTGTCCCCATGAGCCGTTGTCCGCGCCGAGATTCGAGCCTTGCCGGTACCAGCCGTTGACGCAGCCGCCGCCGAAGCCGAAGATCAGACGGCCGTTCCATGCCGCGGGAGGAGCCAGCGGGTTGGGCGATGCTTCCTTTGTCGGGTCGGAGAGCACGGCGAACTGATAGATGGACCGGTTCACGGTGCCGGTCTCTACGCGCACGACGTAGGGCACCGTCTTGCCAGTGGTCGTGGTTGTCATAGCGACGTCAGCAGGCAGGTTTTTGAGATCGGTGAGCGGCTTCAGATTCAACGCGCCGGCGCGATATCCGGCGGGCAGCGGTTCAGTCGTCTTATAGACGTAGTGCACCACGATCTTCGCCGAGCAGTTGGCATCGAGCGGGGGGCCGAGCCTGGAGCCGTCGGGCAGAGTGAACTGCTCGGTCTGGCAGTTGAAGGGCTTCTCCTGCGGTCCGGCGAAGATGGGGCCGGTTTGGGGGAAGTTCTTTAACTCGGCCTCGACCTGAACTTTGCCCTCATTGAGCAGCGCCATCTTGTTGTCGCCGAGCTTAAGGCCGGAGACTACGGCGAGCATCTTGTTGACGCCCGGCTCCTGCCGGAAGACTGAGGTGATGTCCTGGCCGTTGAGCTGGACGTTGACGCCTTTGAGCGGGAACTGCGGAGGGACGGAGATTTCGATGAGCGCATCGCCGCCGGAGATCATGTCTTGGCGGCTGGAGACGACGCCGATGCGGAACTGGTGGGTGCCAGTGGGTGGCGCGGGGGCTTGCGCGAGGACGGCGGTGGATGCGGCGAGAAGTGTGGCGACAAGAACAGCGGCAAGGCAGGGAACAGGAATCATCAGCAATCTCCCTCTCAATGGTTGGGGGAACCGGAGTCCATTCTAAAGCGCCGAGGTTATGCTTCGGCATGGAATCTGTGCGAAGTTTGACAGGCGGGCAGAAGCGGATTCTTCAGGTCTCTGAGCGGATGAATTCGCCCCATCGGTTCGTGGTTTCCCAGGTCTCAAAATAGAGACCTGGGGCACCCATCTTGATACAAAATTAAACGGTCAGAGAGCTAGTGCGCCACGCGGCCGTGCATCCCGGCCTCAAAGCTGCGGCGGTCAAGGCGGGGTAGCTCGCGGGCAACTTTATCCGGAACGATCGGGTAGTGTCTTGCGGCGATCAGCAGATCGGTGACGCACCAGACGTCTTCTTCCGATGTCATCCAATTCTGTTTGTCGATCCGGGCCAGATTGACCGGAGCGGAGTAGGCGCGCAGTGTGCGTTCGCCGCGCAGATTGTAGTAGTGCTCAAAGTAGCTCAAGGCCAGCTCGCGCAGAGTTCGGTAGGCCGGCGCGCGGAAACGCAGCCCGGCAAAGTTCGATTTGGCGATGCCGCCCCACAAGCCGCGCTCGCGGTAGATGGCGATGACGTGGTCGTCGTCGCGCACGGCTTCGAGGTCCATGAGCAGGGGCTTGTGGCCGTTCAGGCGCAGAGCGGCCGCGGCGACAAGCGCACCTTCAAGGCAATGTCCCTTGCGCTCGCGCAGCACACGGCGAGGAGACATGGCTGTGTCGGCGTACTGGTACTCGATCGAGTCGACGAACTTTTGGATTTTGGCGGGAGTGCTGAGCGCGCGGAGAGTGCGGGCTTCTGCCGGAGTGAGGCCGAATGGCGTGGTCTTAGCGGGCAAGGAAACTCCGTTGATGGCAATGATCCGTTCAACGGGATTCTAAATGGAACAGCCGGCACCGGAGGCATCTGCGTTCTTCGCCTCCTGCGCCGGCTGGTTATAAAAGCAGCTATTCGAGCTCGGCGATGACCTGGTTGGCCTTGACGCCGTCGCCGGCCGCAACCAGTACACGGGCCACCTTGCCGGCGCGCGGAGCGGTCACATTGGTTTCCATCTTCATGGCCTCGAGAACCATGATGAGGTCGTTCTCGGCGATCTCCTGTCCGGGCTCGACGTTGGCTCGGATGACGATGCCGGTGATGGGGCTGCGGCAGAGCTTGCTTTCGTCGCCGCTTACCTCAACGGCCGGAGCGGGAGCTTTGGCCGCAGGCGCCGCTACGGAATGCACAGTCGCCGGCACCAGGGGATAGGAGTTCCCGTAGTTCGGATGTTGAGGAACTTCGTCGTCCTCGAGGACTTCGACTTCCAGTTCGTAAGTATCGCCGTCAATGCCGATCTGAAGTTTCAAGGTACTCATCCTTCTCTCGAGGCGCTCCCCGAGGGTTGCCGCTTAGCGGCTGAAATGCGCATTGTGTGACGCTTGAATGAACGCGCGGCCATGCTGCGCCCACGGGCTAAGTCCTTCGCCGTGCGAGAAGAGCTTGCGCGCCTCGCGGATGCGAACTTCCTTGCCGAGGTACGAGGTGGCGGCGGCCGCCAGGATCACAAGGATCTCGGGAGACACAGCCACCTTGACCGGTGCGGGCTGCGCCGCCTTGGCCGGAGCCGCCGGTGCTGCCGCTGGCTTTGTCAGCGCGGCGATGGAGGCTTCAAGAGCCTTTACCGCCGCGCTCAACTCGCTCAGCTGCCGCTCCGACGCCTGCTGCCGGTCGCTGATTGCCTGAATCAATGCTGCTAAATTCTGTTCCACGCGAAGCTCCTCTTTAGAGTGGGATCAGTCCGTGCTTCTTCTGAGGACGCATCTCGCGCTTGGTGTACATCCTCTCAAGCGCCTGAGCAAGATACTTCCGTGTTTCGGCCGGCTCGATGACTTCGTCGACCAACATGCGGCCCGCGGCCACGTAGGGGTTCGAGAAGGTGTCACGATACTCGGTGACCAGCTCCTGGAAGCGCGCCTTTTTGTCTTCAGCGGCCTCGATCTCGCGCCGGAAGACGATGCCTGCCGCGCCTTCCGCGCCCATCACAGCAACCTCGGCTGTGGGCCACGCCAGTACGCGGTCCGCACCCATGTCGCGTGAGCACATGGCGAGATACGAGCCGCCATAGGCCTTGCGCAGAATGATCGTGAGCTTGGGCACCGTCGCCGCCGCGTAGGCAAACAGCATCTTTGCGCCGTGGCGGATGATGCCGTTGTGCTCCTGATCGACGCCGGGCAGGAAGCCGGGTACATCGACAAAGGTGACGAGCGGAATGTTGAACGCGTTACAGAAGCGCACGAACCGCGCAGCCTTATCGGAGGCGTTGATGTCGAGCACGCCGGCCATGGCATTGGGCTGGTTGGCCACGATGCCCACGGAGCGGCCCTCGAGCCGGCCGAAGCCGATTACGATGTTCGGCGCAAAGCCCGGCTGGATCTCCATGAAGTCCTTGTGATCGACGACGCGGGTAATGACCTCGCGAACGTCGTAAGGAACCTTGGCATCGTCGGGAATGATCTCGTTCAGCTCGGGATCGGCCTTGATGCGCCCCTTGTATGGCATGCGCGGCGGATCTTCGAGGTTGTTAGAGGGCAGGAAGCTGAGCAGCCGGCGGCACATCATCATCGCATCCTGATCGTTCTGCGCGATCAGATGAATGACGCCGGACTTGGTCATGTGGGCGTTGGCTCCGCCAAGCGCGTCGGCGGTTACGTCCTCACCGGTGACCTGCTTGATGACCTGCGGACCGGTGATGAACATCTGGGCCTGCGCGGTCTGGATGATGAAGTCGGTGAGCGCCGGGCTATAAGCCGCGCCGCCCGCGCAGGGTCCGCAGATGAGCGAGATCTGCGGCACGGAACCGGAGAGCATCACGTTGCTGTAGAAGACGCGGCCGTATGCGGCAAGGCTGTCGATGCCTTCCTGCACGCGCGCGCCACCCGAGTCGTTGATGAAGACGAACGGGCTGCCGGTCTTGAGCGACAGGCGCATCATGTAGGCGATCTTGTCGGAGTGCACTTCGCCCGCTGCGCCACCGGCCACCGTGAAGTCCTGGCTGGCCAGGTGCACCAGCCTTCCGTCCACAGTTGCGCTGCCCGTCACCACGCCGTCGGCAGGGAAGTCCTTGTCTGCCATTCCGAAGTAAGTGGCGCGATGCCGCGCGAACAGGCCGATCTCCTCGAAGCTCTCGCGGTCTGCGAAGGCGGAGATGCGCTCTCTGGCGGTCAACTTGCCGGAGGCACTCTGCGCATCCATGCGCTTTTTGCCGCCGCCCAGCTCCGCCTCTTTGCGGCGGGCCGCCAGGTCGGCGACCTTTTCCTTCATCTTGCTGTTCTTTACGACTGGATCTGTCGTAGCCATTGCTGCTCCTGATCTCTTTCTCGGCTAGCTTCCCGGGGCCACCGCGACGCGGTGTTCCTTCCCGTTCAGCGTGATCACGTAGTTGACGGCGTTCGTATTCGGCTTAACTCCGCTCGGAGCGCCTGCTGCCGCTGCGGCCGGCTTTGGCTCGGCTGCCTTGGTGGGATTAGGATCCTTGCCCACGTTCTTGCGTCCCTCGGGCCGCGACTTGAAGAACTTGGGCGCGACCTGCGGGAACATCGCGTAGGTCAGCACATCCTCGTCTGTTCCGTCGTTGCCTTCGAGAGCCTTGGTGGCGGTGCTGAGCGACTCCCACTCCGGCTTTTGCAGATCGGCAGGGCGGCAGGTGATGGGCTGTTTCTTCGCGGACGCCTCGGCCATCTTCAGCACCTCGGGGTCCTTGGCGCCGATGGTGGAGCCGTAGTAGCCCAGCATGAGGTCGGCGAACTCGCCGGTAAGCACCTTGTACTTGCCCATGAGCACGTTGAAAACGGCCTGAGAGCCAACGATCTGGCTTGTGGGCGTGACCAGCGGCGGATAGCCGGAGTCTTTGCGAACGCGGGGCACTTCCTCGAGCACTTCCTTCAAACGATCGCTCGCGCCCTGACCCTTGAGCTGGCTCTCCATGTTGGAGATCATGCCGCCGGGAATCTGGCTTTCGAAGATCGCTGTATCCACGCCCATGTTTTCGCTGAAGAACTCGCGATAGCGGGGACGGATCTTGGTGAAGTGCGCGTTGACCTTCTTGAGCCGCTCGAGATCGACGCGGGTCTCGTAACCCGTGCCTTCGAGCATTTCGACGAGGCTCTCGGTGGGGTTGTGACCCGGTCCGAGCGAAAGGGAACTGATGGCCGTGTCAACCATGTCGGCGCCGGCCTCGATGGCTTTCATCAGCGTGACCAGCGTGACACCGGTGGTGGCGTGCGTGTGCACGTGTACCAGGGTCTCTGTGCCGCAGCGCTTCTTGATGGCAGTCACCAGATCGTAGGCAGCCTGCGGTTTGAGCAGCGCGGCCATGTCCTTGATGCAGATCGAGTCGCAGCCCATCACCTTGAGCTGCTCGGCCATCTCGGCAAAGGCCTGGACGGTGTGCAGAGGGCTGACGGTGTAGCTGATGGTGCCTTGCGCATGCTTGCCGGTCTTCTTGACTGCGGCGATCGACGTGCGCAGGTTGCGCACGTCGTTGAGCGCGTCAAAGACACGGAATACGTCCATGCCGTTTTTGGCACACTTCTCGACGAAGCGCTCTACGACTGAGTCCTCGTAGTGGCGGTAGCCGAGCAGGTTCTGGGCGCGCAGCAGCATTTGCAGCTTGCTCTTGGGCATCAGCTTGCGAAAGGTGCGCAGCCGCTCCCACGGGTCTTCGTTCAGAAAGCGAATGCAGGCGTCGTACGTCGCACCGCCCCAGCACTCCACCGACCAGAAGCCGGCGTTGTCGATCTCCTCGCAAACCGGCGTCATGTCGTCAAGCGCCATGCGGGTTGCCATCAGGCTCTGGTGCGCGTCGCGCAACGCAAGTTCGGTAATCTCAATCAAACGGCCCATTACGTTTCTCCCGGATCAGATTCTAGAAAGCGGTAGCACCCTTATGTCGTGACCACAGTCACGGCTGCCTGTATTCCTCGATGCAGTTGTCAAACTTGCTAATGATGTATGTTGCAAGTACGTTGGTGACCTTGCTCACCGCATCCTGCTATTTAGTTTATCGATATGTGATCTGGAACGCATTGCGCAGTGAATTCGCAATAAAAAACGGGAGCAGGCCTAAGCCTGCTCCCGTTTTGTGCGTGTTGACAGATTATTAGATAGTCCCAATGCGCGGATGAACGCTTTCGAGGAAGGCTTTGCAGTTCCCGGCATTTGGTACGTTAGATAGTCGTAAACAGCTTACATGCGCATCGTGTACTGGTCGTAAACCACGGACGAGAGGTCCATGGTAATGTTTTTGACCTGCGTGTACTCCATGAGAGACTCTTCGCCGCGTTCCTTGCCGTAGCCGCTCATCTTGTAGCCGCCGAAGGGCGTCATCGGCGAAAGCGTCCGGTAGGTATTCACCCAGATCATGCCCGCCTTGATCTGCTTCGCAACGCGATGTACACGCGAGGCATCGTTGGACCAGATGCCGGCTGCGAGGCCATATACGGTGTCGTTGGCGATGCGGACGGCCTCCTCCTCGGTCTTGAACTTGATGATGCACAGCACCGGCCCGAAGACTTCGGTCTGCGCGATCTGCATGTCGTTGGTAGCCTCAAAAGCCGTGGGCTCGATGAAGTAGCCGTTGCCGAGGCCCTCTCCGGTAGCGCGCTTGCCGCCGGTGAGCAGCTTTGCGCCTTCCTTCACGGCCATGTCGATGAGGCCCAGGATCGTATCGAACTGTTCGCGGTTGGCCAAGGGGCCAATGCCTGTGTCTTTCTTGAAGGGGTCGCCGAGCTTCATCTTCTGCGCGCCTTCGACTACGCCCTTTACCACCCTGTCGTAGACCGACTCGTGCACGATGAGCCGCGATCCGGCCACGCATGTCTGCCCCGCGGCCTGAAAGATCCCGCCGAGCGCGCCGACGATGGCGCGTTCGATATTGGCATCTTCAAAGATGATGTTGGGGCTCTTGCCGCCGAGTTCCATGGTGACGCGAGTGATGTTTTCAGCGGCGCGCTTGAGGATGTGCTTGCCAGCCGCAGTGCCGCCGGTGAGCGAGATCTTGTTGACCTTCGGCGATCCGGTCAGATAGTCGCCGCAGATGTCGCCGGTGACCACGTTGAAGACGCCCTTGGGGAAGCCAGCGGCCTCGACCAGTTTGGCCATCTCCAGCGTCGATGCCGATGTGTAGCGCGAGGGCTTGACGATGACCGTGTTGCCGGTAGCCAGCGCGGGACAAAGCTTGTTGCCCAGCAGCGAGATCGGCGAGTTCCACGGCGTTATCATGAACACCACGCCGAGGGGCTCGCGGATGGTGTAGTCGAACAACGACATGTTGTCGAGCGGAATCGTCTTGCCGTGGAACTTGTCGGCCCATCCAGCAAAGTAGCGCATCTGGCGTGCGAAGACGTGCATCTGCGACTCGGTCTCGCGCGTGACCTTGCCGTTGTCGGTGCTTTCGATTTTTGAAAGATGCGCCGCGTTCTCATCGACGAGGTCGGCGAGCTTGTTCATCAGCTGGCCGCGCTTTGCGCCGTTGACCTTTGACCACTCGCCCTCGAAGGCGGTTTTGGCCGCGGTGGCGGCGCGTTCGGAGTCGGCTTCGCTGGCGCGGGGAATTGTGGCCCACACCTCGCCGGTGAAGGGGTTCTCGGTCGGGAACGTCTCGCCGTTCGAGGCATCTACCCACTCGCCGTCGATAAACATTTTGTATTGCACTGGCATGGCAACCTTCTCCTCTGGTGTTCGTGCTGGCTTAAAGAACTATGCGCCGATGTTGTTTGCTCGCGTGCTAGGCCAGCAGTTTAACAAGCTCCCGGATGTCGTCAACCTCGTCGAGGTGCAGCACCAAATCGATTACGCGATCCACATCGGCCGCTGGAATCGGCTTGCGGGCCAGCGCCAGGCAGTCGCGGAACTTTTCGATCAGGTCCTCGAACTTGATGGGATTGTGGTGGTGTCCGTAAGGCAGATCGACGGTTCTGGTGAACGTACGGCCCTGGCGATCGGTAACGGTGACCCGGCCCGGAGGCAGCTGTGTGCCCTTGCGCGTGAACTGGTCGGCGTCGAACGAGGGCTCTAGCGCGCCGTGGACCTTCTCGGCCACCTTGAGCACTTCCGTGTCGCGCAAGCCTTCTTCGTTGAAGTCGCGCAATGAAACTTTACCTTTGAGTGCAGCAACTGCCACGTTGAACGGGATGCTGCGCTTGCCGTCGTTTTCGGTTTTGGGATACTTGCCCGCGGCGATGTCGATGGGGTTGCACAAACCCAGCTTCTTTACGACCGCCCCGAAGGCCACATCGATGTTTACGATGTCTTCGGCGCGAATTGTGTGCTCGGCGCGCAGTGTGAGCATGGCGTCGATAAACGGATGCGCAAACGCGCAGGCCGGCCACGGCTTGAAGCTCAGATTGATCAGCTCGTACTCTTTGCCGAGGCCGTTCACCATGACATCGCGGTCGTATGCGCCGCGCAGGTATACGTCGAACAGCCCATCCTTGCCGCCGAGGCTGCCCCTCGGCCCCTTGATGCCCTTTGCGGCAAGCAGCGCAGCCATCACGCCCGTCTCGCCGACGAATCCTGCATACATGCCGCGTACGTTGGCCTCGGGATTCACTACAGACAGTGTTCCGCCCACCTTCATGTATGCGATGCCGATTGCCATGTCTGTTTGTTCGGCAGTCAGGTCCAGCATCCGCGCGGCCGCCGCCACGGCGCCATAATTCCCGAAAAGGATGCCCTCGTGCCACGGTCCCATCGTCGTGCGCTTGCGTGCGTTTGAAACACCAAGGCGGCAGAGAAACTCTTCGGCGACCGCAACCGCGGTGATCAACTCCTTTCCGCTGACCTTACCCTTGCGTTCGGCCAGTGCCAGCGCAGCAGGAATCACGGCGATTCCGATTCTGAATACGGCTTCAAGATGTCCGTCGGCATAGTCGAGCGCGTGGCCGCGGATGCCGTTCGCAAACGTAGCATCCCAGCAGGGCAGCTTGACGCTGTAGCCGAGAACAGTGCTCTCGGGCTTGCCACCGGCCTCGATGCGCAGATCGATAGCCGGACGCAGATCGTGCATGAGTTCGCTGGCCGGCATGATGATGCCGAGCGTGTCGAGGATGCTCTTCTTGACCCGATCTGTAATTGGTTCGGGCAGATCTTCGTACTTAGTCTCGGCGATGAACTTTGAGAGGATGGGCGTGATCTCGGGAAGATCGGCGTTCGGCTGATTCATTTTCAATCCTTCGATCGAAGGGCATCTGAGCAGGGAACTCAGATGCCCCGGATGTATCTATGGACTCGTCCGCATCGCCGCTGCATCTGCGGCGGCGATGAAGAGCCGATGTTACGACTGCGGTGTGGTTTCGACACCCTTGCTGAGGTCGATGTTGATGCCCAGGCCCGGACCCATCGGCACAGCAAGACGGCCGTTGACGATCTCCAGACCCTGACCCGGATCTTCGAGCAGAGCGGCGAACTCAGCCAGCTCCGCGCCGCCGAACATGGATGGGGTCGAGGCCGCGAAGTGCAACTGACCGGCTTCCATGATCTGGCTGCCCGGGGTGGTGGCGATGTGCGTGCCGCAGTTGTTGGCGCTGCAGATGGCCGCGATCTCCTTGCCCTTGAAGAAGCCGCCGACGTTCCACAGCTTGATGGCGACGGCGTCGATTGCGCCGGCCTCGATAAGGCGCGAGGCCTCGGCCGGAGTGCGCACGCCCTCGTCGGCCATGATGGGAACGTTGACCTTGGAACGGATGAAGGCCATGCCGCGCACGTCGTCGGCCTTGGTGGGCTGCTCGGCCAGGTTCAGGCCGTATTTGCTCATCTCGCTCAGGATGCGGACGGACTGCATCGGCGACCAGGAACGATTGGCGTCGACCGAAAGAAAGACGTCGTCGCCGACGGCCTCGCGCACGGCCTTGAGGGCGGCGATGTCGCGCTTGTCGTCGAGGCCGACCTTGAGCTTCATGTGCGTGTAGCCCTTCTCGCGATGGCCTAGGGCGTCCTTGGCTGTGTCCTCGGGGCTCTTGAGGGTGAGGGCGCGCATCACCGGCGTATCGGCGAAGCACAGTCCACCGAGCAGATTGAAGAGCGGCGTGTTGAGCTTCTTCGCCGTCATGTCGAGCAGCGCTTCTTCGATAGCGAACTTGAGCTGATGGTTGTGGCGCAGCGAGAGCTCAAGCTCGCTCATGAGCATCTGAGGCCCTGCGTGCTCACGGCCGGTGATCACCGGCATGAGCACGGTGTAGAGAAGCGCCTCGGCCGAGGGGGCCGACTCGCCCTCAAGAAACATCGACGGCATGTATCCGTATCCAGTCACGCCGTCGGGATCGGAGATGCCGATCACGAGTGCATCGATGTCGCCCTTGGTGTAGCGGGCGGTCTTCCAGACGGTCTTCCTCTTCAGAACAACCCGCCAGGTGCGGATTTTGCCGATCTTCAATGTGGTGTCGGCGAGAATGGCTTTGGGTAGAGCGGCTGCTGCTTCTGACATAAATCCTCCGTGACGGGGTTGGTGCTGAATACCATGCATGGTTTGAAGCTCTCCGTCAGCATATGCCGGAGGGCTTCGGTTCAAAGAACTACTCCTTGGGCTCGGCGACCTTGGGCTTGCGAACTTCCGCGCCCTCGAGCGCCAGTGCGCCGACCCATGCGATGTCGCCGTCTGCGTGGCCCGCGCCGCTTACTGCAGCGCCGCCCACGCACTCGCCCTTGATGATGATGGGCACACCGCCCTGCATGTTGACCATGTTCTCCGGGCCGCAGGCCAGCGTGATCGCCAGCGCGTGGAAGTCAGAGCGCTCGTTGCCTTCCTTGCTCAGCTTGCCGGTTGGAAACGCCATGTAAGCCGCCGTGCGCGCCTTGTTCATAGAGATGGTCAGCGTTGTCAGAGAGGCCTTATCCATGCGGGCGAAGGCAACCAGGTGGCCGCCGGGATCGGCAACCGCAACGCTGATCTGCTTCTTGCGCGACTCGGCTTCTTTTACTGCTGCCGCGATAATCTTCTGCGCTCCTTCGAGCGTTACCTTGTTTACTCCCACTGTCTCTGCCATGATCGTGTTCTCCTTATTGATTTCCAGTTCTGATTCTGCCGCTCCGAACGGCGCAATTGACTTCAAGACCTGCGATGCAACAACACTTAATTCTCTTCGGGCAATGCGAGCGAGAGCGGCTTTTCGCCTGCCGCCACGCGATGAATGTTAGCCCATGCAAAATCCGACCGGCGGAACCAGCCCTCGTAGGAGTGTCCGGCGGTGTGCGGCGTCAGCAGCACGTTGTCGAACTTGAGCAGGGGATGGTCGGCCGCGACCGGCTCCTTCTCAAACACATCGATACACGCGCCGGCGATCTGGCCGGCTTCGAGCGCCGCAACCAGGGCCTTCTCGTCGATCACCGGGCCGCGGCTGGCGTTGATGACGACGGCGTTCGGCTTCATCAGCGGCAGGGTGCGCTCGCCGATCAGGCCTTGCGTCTCTTTCAAAAGCGGAACGTGCAGCGTAATGATATCGGACTGTGCCAGCAGCGCTTCGAGCGAAACTTTGCGCGCTCCGAGTTCGTTTTCGATATCCGTTGCCGGCCGGGCGTCGCAGTAGAGTATCTCGGCCTCAAAGGCTTTGAACCGGCGCGCCACCTTGCGGCCTATGTTGCCCGCGCCGATGATGCCCACGGTCTTGCCTGCAACTTCAAAGGTGTTGAAGCCGGTGACCGGTTTTCTCCATGTGCCAGCGCGGACTGACTGATCGCACTGGGGAAGCCGCTTGTAGAGGGCCAGAAGAGTTGCCACACAGTGCTCGGCGACCGACCAGGAGTTCGCGCCGCCGTTTGTGGCTACGGAAACGCCCAGCTCGGCAGCAAGCTTCAGATCGATCTCGTCGTATCCGGCGGCTAGAAGCTGCACAAGACGCAGCGACTTGGCCTGGCGGAAGAGATTTGCGGAGATTGCGGCCGGGTGCAGTACCAGATATTCGACATCCGCGATCAGCTTTGCCTTCGCGGCCTCATCCGTCTTGTACGGAATCCAGGAGACGTCGAAACCTGCCGGAGCTTTGCCACGGAAGATGTTGGCGATCTCCTCGCGCTGACCGTTGATGAAGAGGACCTTGCTCATTGCTGCTCCAGAGGGTGAAGAGCCGGAGCCTGTTGTCAGGCTCCGGCTCCGCGGTGAATCTCAGGCCATCTTGCGGATGATGTCTTCCATCTCCGACTCGGTGAGGTACTTGTGCGCCCGCACCTTGACGGTCTTCTCTTCCTTGAGCAGCGCCTCGGCGATCTCGCGGACCTTGATGAGCTTCTCTGGCGTGCAGGGAATACCGAGATCCTTGAACTTGACCTCGATAGGCTCGTCTTCAAGGCTCTGTGCGGGTCCGAAGACCACAGTGGACTCTGCGCCGACGCACTCTGGATCGAGCGGCTCGTGCAGCATCCACGACTCGCGCGCCATGTTCACGCCGGACCAGATGAGCATCGGTCGCAGGAAGGCGTTCTCGCCAACCACAGCCTTGAAGGCCTGGATCGGCATCTTGCCCTTCTCTTCGGCGAGCTTGGAGTACTTGTTCATCAGCTTCAGGTTCAGGCCGGTGTCGACGCCGTAGAGGGCTTCAAGCGCCACCGCGACTTCTTCAAGCGATGCGTTGCCTGCCTCGTCGCCGTAGCCGTTGATGCAGCAGTCAAGCTCCGTCGCTCCGCCTTCGGCGCAGGCGATGGTGTTGGCTGTCGCAAGTCCGTAGGTGTTGTGGCAGTGCGCCTTCAGCGGCATTTCGTCGGGAATGATCTCGCGGATCACCCGCGTCAAGTAGCGCATCACGCCCGGCGTTGCGATGCCGAAGGTGTCGTTGATGCCGGCCTTGTCGCCGCCCGCCTTCAGCCCGTCTTCGTAGACCTTGCGGATCAGGTGCATGGGCGCGCGCGGCGTATCGCTGATGGCCCAGCTGATGGTGGTGTTGTACTGCGAGTGAACGTAGTCGAAGATGGCGGGAAGCTTCTCAAGCTCGTCGAGAACCTTCTGCTCGTTCAGATACATGAGCACGATGCGCAGGTTGTCTGCGCCGGACTCCATGCAGATGTCGATCTCTCTGCGGAAGTCGGCCTTCTTGTTGCCAAAGATGCGCGCGGTCTTGCGGACCTTGATGCCCGATGCTTTCAGCGCGCCGCTCAGATCGTACTCGGTCTTGTGCAGCGTGGGGCCGCCGATGTCGATCTCTTCGACGCCCATCTCGACGGTGAGTCGCAGCAGCTCGATCTTGTCTTCAAAGCTCATGCGATAGCCGATACAGTGATCGCCTTCGCGGAAGGTGTCGTCGCGGATGGCGATCTTGTTGCGCATGAGCGGGAATTCCTTGCGCACTTCAGGGTCCCAGCCATAGGGCGAAACCGACCATTTGCCTTCAATGTCCCAGGGATGACTCACTTGAACCTCCTCATAGAAACCTGTGTGAAGCGACAGCCTGATGGCACGCTCGCAAAAACGAGGAACGCCTCACTTTCAAAAGAATACGAGATGTTCATCGGATTGGTCAAGAGTAATTGATCGACTATCCGGACCGCATCGCGGGTCGCGTGAAGTGCTGTGAATATCAATACTTTTCGAATTACGCAGGTTAAAATACGAGCATGGCGTCAACTTTGTCGAGACCTGTTCGGGCCGTCCCGCAGCAGAAGCGTGCCTCGTTGCGCGTCCAGTCTTTTCTGGACGCAGCGGCGGCAATCGTGTCTGAGGTTGGCTACGAGGCCATGACCATGACCGCCATCGCCGAACGTTCAGGCGCGGCCATCGGCGCACTCTATCGCTACTTTCCTGACAAGCTCGCCGTGGCCCGTACGCTGCTGGTCCGCTACGCCGAGGAGACCGATGAGCATTGGTCCAGCCTTATTGAAGAGGCGCCGGAGTTGAGCGTTATCGAGATTGCCGACCGGCTCGTCGGCATGATGGCGAACTTTACCGAAGAACACCCGGCCTATCTGCCCCTGATCAATGCGCCAATCAAGTTTCAGCGCGACCCGGCCGCCCGCCAGAATCTGCGCGAACACTTCGCAAGCGCATTCATGGCCAAGAATCCGGGATTGTCGAGCGAACGGGCACAGCTTGTGGCCAACGTGGTGGTGCAGATCATGAAGGGTATGATCTCGCTCTACGCCGCCATGCCCAAGCGCGACCGCGCCATGGTCAGTGCCGAGTACAAGCAACTGCTCGCCGACTATCTCAAGAATGTGCTCGAATAAGGAATGCCCGGCTTGAAGGCCGGGCATCTTTGCTTTTGAGCGCTCGAATACAAGCAGCCGACTGCCTACTTCTTTCGCTCCACCTTCGGCATATCGATCAGATGCCACGGGCTAGGCAGGTCGCCTACCGGAATCTCAATCACCGTGGGTCCGTTGTAGTCGAAGCCCTTGCGAATGGCCGCGGCCATCTCGTCGGCCGTGTGTGCGCGCAGACCCTGTGCGCCGTAGGCCTCGGCCAGCTTCACAAAGTCCGGGTTGGTCAGATCGCTGGCGATCACACGGTTGCCGTACTTCTCAACCTGCTCGCGCTTCACGTTGCCATACGCGCTGTTGTTGAAGATCAGCGTGACGGTCGCGATCCTGCTTTGCACGGCCGCAGCAAGCTCGGATGCACAGAACAGGAAGCCGCCGTCACCGTTGATGGAGATCACCTGCTTGTCAGGATTTGCCACCTTGGCGCCCAGCGCGGTGGCAAAGCCGAAGCCCAGCGTGCCCTGATAGCCGGCGGTGAGGAAGGTGCGCGGCTTGTAGAAGGGCATTGCCACACGCGCCGCATAGCCGATCTGCGTGGCCTCGTTCACCACGATGCCGTCGTCGGGCAGCACATTGCGCATGGCACGCACAAATTCAATCTGCGGTGTGAGCTTGTTCCAGTCCTTCGCAAGAGTTGCTTTCAGGCCGTCGAGCTCCTCTTTGCGAGAAGAGCGCTGCCGGTTGTAGCGGCCCACGCGCTCGGCGATCGCCGCCAGCGCCTGCTTCGCGTCGCCCAGAATGCCCACTGCCGGCTTGCCGTTGCGCTCGATCTCGATAGGATCGGCGTCGATGCGGATGATCTTGAGGTCCTTGTGTACGCCCCAGAACTTGTACTGCTCGTGCATGCGGGTTCCCACGGCAAGCACTACGTCCACGCCGCCCCACAGCCTGTGCCCGGCAGATTCAGGAAGTCCGAGATGGTGCCGGAAGCTCACCGCGCCCTTGGCGTTGCGCGACATGCTCACCGGCGCCTCAAGCATCTCGGCAAGTCGAAGCGACTCATCTTCCGCGCCAAAGATGCCGCCGCCGACGGCGATCATCGGGCTCTCGGCTTCACCCAGGAGCTTGGCTGCAAGTTCAATCTGTTCGTAGTCCAGCTCAGGCGGCGCATCGGGGACAGCGGCTCCGTGCATGGTCACATGCTCGGTTTTCGCCATCATATCTGGCGACATCTCCACGCATACCGGCCGTGGACGCCCACTCTTCAATGCCCGGAAGGCCTGATTCATTACCTCGGGCACATGCGCCGGTTGTTCCATCCGTGCCGCAAACTTGCTCAGGTTGCGCAGGATGTCGAGCTGATTGTTGATCTCGTGGTGCGCGCCGGCGCCGCGGCCGATCGCCTGGCTCGGCACCTGTCCGGTAACGCAGAGCACCGGAGCGCCGCCGGCGTAGGCCGTAGCCAGTGCCGCAGAGGCGTTCAGAAAGCCCGGCCCGGGAACAACCGCGTATGCGCCCACCTTGCCCGTGGACTTGGCGTAGCCCAGCGCCATATATCCGCAGCCCTGCTCGTGGCGGTTGGTAATTACCTGGAACTTCTCGCGGTGATCGTAGAGTGCTGAGAAGAAGGCATTGAGCTCCACGCCGGGAAGGCAGAACAGCGTGTCGACGCCGTTTGCTGTAAGAGAGCGGACAATCGCCTCGCCGCCAGACATCGGGGTTGCGGCGGACTGCGTATTGGATTGCTTCATGGATGCCTCCTCAAGCGCGCATGCCCGGGGATCGATGGCAGCTTGCGCGCCGCGTGACTTCCAGGCTCTCTTGCCCTCAACTGACCGCAGGGTAACATCCCAAGTGCGCGCCGATAAAAACGAGGGTATACTCACTTATAACACGTTCCGGCTGTCGGGCGATGCGCCGGAAAGAGTGTCCTGGCAGGAGATGTATAGACACAGGCTTGGGCGCTAGTATTGTCGCGTAACCGGAAATGTCTCCAAGCAGTATACGAACTGCGAAAGTGAAGGCTCACGGCTCAACGGAAGTGTGCTGGGTCAAAGGCGGCAATCGTAATGCCCTTCGTTGATTGAACTCAGGAGAAGAGACAATGAAATCGCAATTATCGAAATTTTTTATTTCATGCGTCGCGATGGTTCTGCTGGCAACTGTTGCGCCCCTTGCATCGGCGCAGTTGAAGGCCGG
>CAIMKZ010000100.1 GCA_903842065.1 uncultured Acidobacteriaceae bacterium
ATGGAAAAGGCCCAGCTTTGGCTGGGCCTTTTCTGTGGCTGTTTCTGATGTTGGGGATAGTGTAGGGGATTTTGGGGTAATTATCGGCAACGGTGGGGAGGGATTTTTGGGGCGGGTCGAGGGTGGTGGGTGCCCCGGGTCTCAAGATCGAGACCTGGGGCACCCGGCGCCCGGCATAGACACGACGGGCTCGCTTTTCAGCGAGCCCGTGTAAGAGGCATTAAGGAAGGGGAGCCGTAGATATCTTTGCAGTTAGTCTGAGGAGCCCGAAACGCAGAGAAGGGAATGGAACGAAGATACCTCTTGCTCTAAGAATGCGACCGAGTTGATTTCTGAACTGTTCTATTTCGCACACGTTTGAAAGATCGCCGGAAATTTTTTGGGGGGAATAATGATTTCCCAGGTCTCAAGATTTGTGGCGGGGTGAGGGTTTTCTACTCGCGGATGATTTTTACGAGGATGCCTTCGGGGAGGGAGCCTTCGACGATGTGGACTACGCCGTTGCGGACGAAGCCTTCGAGTATCTGACGCTGGGGCTGGGCAGGGATGGCGGCGGGGCGCTTGCCCATGGCTTTGTCCATGGCTTCGTTGGCGAGGCGGTCGGCCTCTTTGTTTCCGCCGCGGAGGGTGTGTTTGATGTCGAATTTTTCTAATCTTTTGGACAAGAGTCTTGCCTGTTCCCACAAGGGGCGGAGGGTGGGGCTGGCGACCTTGTACTGGCCCTTGAGCTGCTTGACCATGAGCTCGGAGTCGGAGATGACGCGGAGTTGGGATACGCCGTTGGCGAGAGCCCATTCGAGGACGGCGAGGAGACCGCAGTACTCGGCGTAGTTGTTGGTCTGTATGCCGAGGAAGTGGCTGAGGCTGGCGACGGTGCGGCCGGCGGGGTCCTGTATGACGGCGCCGTAGGAGGAGGGCCCGGGGTTGCCGCGAGAGCCTCCGTCGCACCATGCGGTGTGGAAGCCGGAGTCGGCGGGAGTGGGGTCGAAGAGGTTTGCGGTCATTGGTTCCTAGTTTAGCGTCTCTCCCCGATCCCCAAATGCGAGGGACCGGGGGCACCCGCGGGTTTGGCTCCCAGGTCTCAGAGTCGAGACCTGAGGCACCCAGGTTTTGTGGTTGGTTGAAATGTGGCTCGTTGAAAGTTGTGGTTCCCAGGTCCCGAAATGCGAGGGACCTGGGGCACCCATTTTCAGTGGTTGGTTGAGAGTGCCTGGTTGAGGGTTGTGGTGACGATTTGGGGGGTGGGGGAGTCTATCCATTGCAGCTACTTTCTATTTGGAGCGATTCGATGGCCGATGCGGTAGCGATAGCCCTTCCCGGGAGCCGAGAGCAAGTTTCAGGCGGCGTGATGGGTGGCTGGGGGATACAATCCTCAGCAGGTATGGGATTATCGGGAGCAATCGGAAGAGAGCGCAGCGCGAAGGATCGTGCGCGCGCAGAGGATCGGGCCGAAGAGAATGACCTGATCCGCGAGGCGCAGGCCGGATCGCGGGCGGCGTTCGACGCATTGGTGCGCCGGTACGAGAATCAGGTGCTGCGTCTGGCGCTGCACTTGATGGGCAGCGAACACGACGCGGAGGACATCTACCAGGAGGCGTTTTTGAAGGCCTACCGGTATTTGGGCAACTTCCGTTTCGAGTGTTCTTTTTACACGTGGATCTACCGGATTGTGACGAACCTGTGCCTAGACCAGATGCGCAGGAAGAAGACACGGCGGGAAGACTCTGCGGTGGTGCTGGACCAGAGCGGCGGCGAGATCGATACGCTGGCTACGGTGAGCGACGGGCGGTCTTATGCAAACCCGGCGCAGGAGCTGAACAGAAAGATGCTGGGCGCACGCATCCAGGGGGCTTTGGACAAGCTGACGCCGCGAGAGCGGATGGTGTTTGAGCTGAAGCACTACCAGGGGCTGCGTCTGCGCACGATCGGCGAGATGCTGAATACGACCGAGGAGACGGCGAAGAACACGCTGTTCCGGGCGACGAAGAAGCTGCGGGGACAGCTGGCGGAGCTACGTTAGCTGCTAGCTATTTTCGTGGCAGGTAAGAGCGAGTGGATTGAGCAGAACGAGCTGGAAGCTAGAGGCTGTGTTTTTGAGGCTGAGGAATTTGTTATGAAGTGCGAGACAGCACATGAATGGATCGTGGCGGTTGCCTACGGGGAGCTGGAAGACCACGAGGCGCACGAACTGGCGCGGCACGTTGAAGGCTGCGAAGGCTGCCTGGGTGAGCGCGAACAGGTGGAAGCTCTGCTGAAGCTTGCCGGGGCGCATCCCGTGTTGGAGCCGGACGCGAATCTGGTGGCACGGGCGCGGATGCGGCTTGACGAGGCTCTGGACGCGATGCCGGCGCGGAGCTGGCGTGAGCGGATGCTGAGCGTGCTGCGCGGCGGGATGGCGGGGCTGATTGCTTCTCCCGTGGCGGCGGCGCTGCTGCTGGTGATTGGCGTGAGCGCGGGCAGCTTTGGCGGCTATACATTGGCGGCTCGGCGGGCAGCGCAGGCCGTGGCACAGCAGGCCGACGATGCAGGCAGCGGCGCGCGTGAGGTGGCGAATGTATCGTCGATTACGCAGCGGCCGAACAGCGAGATTGTGGACGTGGTCTTCAATGAGTCTGTGCCGAGGCATCTGACGGGTTCGCTGGACGATCCGGCGATTCGGCAACTGCTGATGATGGCGGCGGCGAGCCAGAGTCCGGCGAAGGTTCGCGGCGACTCGGTGAGCCTGCTGGCGAGCGAGTGCAAGATGGGGCATAGCTGCCAGGCATCGGGGATTCGCGATGCGCTGATAGTGGCTCTGCGCTACGACGCGAATGCGGATGTGCGCGAGAAGGCGCTGGCCGGGCTGGAACAGTATGTGGAGCAGGACGTTAGGGTTCGGGACGCGGTGCTGGAAGCGATTATGGAAGACAACGATCCGCAGATCCGTTCGGCGAGCCTTGGGATGCTGACGCCGGTGGAGGGCGATACGACGGTGCGGCAGGTTCTGCACACGGTATCGACTACGGATAACAATCCGCAGATCCGGTTTGTTTCTCGGCAGTTGTTGAGTCAGGTGCCGGAGATTCAGTAGAAGCAGCTTCTAGCTGCTAGCTGCGGAGTGGTTGGTTGAGGGTTGTGGTTCCCACCCTAGCCGCAAAAACAAAGACGCGGCGAGGGTGGGGCACCCACAGGTTTTGGTTGGGTGAGATGTGGTTGGTTGAGGGTTGTGGTTGGTTGAGATTTGGCTCGTTGAAAGTTGTGGTCTCCCAGGTCCCCAAATGCGAGGGACCTGGGGCACCCAGGTTTTTTGGTTGGTTGAGATTTGGTTGGATAAGGGTTGTGGAACCGGCTGGAGCGACGAGGAAAGAAGAGCGCGGGCCGGTGAGAGATGCAGGAGAAGCGAGTATGAAGGACTTTGCGAGGCGTAAGCGGGTAGTTGCTTGTTGGATGGCTGGAGCGGCGTTTGCGGTAGTGGCGCACGGGGCTCTGGGCCAGGTGAGACTGCCGGAGATCTTTGCCATGCCCGAAGTTCATTCGGCGAAGGCGCCGGGGTATCTGGGAGTGGAAGTAACGGATGTGGACGCGGCGAAGGCGCAGACGCTGAAGCTGAAGGATACGCGCGGAGCGGTGGTGACGTTGATTGACCACGACGCGCCCGCGGGCCAGGCCGGGTTGCGCTTGAACGATGTGGTGGTGCAGTTGAACGGGCAGCCGGTGGAAGGCGCCAAGCAACTGAAGCACATGCTGCACGACGTTCCGGCGGGGACCAAGATTGTGCTGGGGATTGTGCGCGACGGCGCGATGCAGACGGTGAACACAGAGCTTGCGGATCGCAGAGAGATGGAGCGGTCGGCGTGGAACAAGCTGGGCTCGAATTCAAACGAGCCGCCGGTGATGGGCTTTACGGGCAGCAATACGGGGCCGGATGGGTTCCATATGCCGTCGTTTGGCAACTCGCTGCGCGTGGGCGCTGTTGTGGAGCCGCTGAACAAGCAGATGGCGGCGCATCTTGGCGTGTCGAGCGGGTTGATGGTGAAGCAGGTGGAGCGCCGCAGCGATGCCGAGAAGGCCGGCCTGATAGTGATGGACGTGATTCTGAAGGTGGGCCCGGATGCGGTTGCGACCGTTGCGGACTGGGAACGGGCGATGCGCGCCAACCAGGGCAAGCAGATTGCGGTGACGGTTCTGCGCGACGGCAAACAGCAGACGATGACGCTGGACGTAGGCGCAAGACATCGGCAGAGCAAGCTGGGAGCAGCTGACGCGGTGGAGATCTCTTCGCTTGGCGGGGATGTGGCCGAGCGCGCGCGGGTTCTGCGGCAGCGGATGGATGGGATGCGGCAGAAACTGAGCCAGAAGGCCACCGAGCAGCTTCAGAAGCAGGTGCAGAATCTGCTGGGAAATATCATCGACGACCCGTCCGAGACAGACTTGCGGGATCTGGATCATCTGCGGAAGCAGCTAGATCAGTTGCATGAGGAGTTCTCAGAGCGGTTCGCTTAAGAGAAGAAAAGTTCGTACAGGCGCGCCGTTCCCGATGCGGGGGCGGCGCTTTTTTGCGTCTGAAGGGCTAGTTGCGCGGGCGGATTAGAGCTTGAACTTGCCGACTTCTGTGCGGAGACCTTTGACGACGGCGTTGAGGTGTTCGGCGGCCTCGTTCAAATTTTGTACGGACGCGGAGGCGGCGCGCGCGCCTTCGGTGAGTCCCTGGATGGTGGCGACGATCTGCTGGCCGTTGGAGTTCTGCGCTCTCATGCTGTCGGTCACGGTGGCGAACTGGGGGCGGAGCTGCTGAACGAGGCGGATGATCCTGGAGAGTTGCTGGCCGGTTTCTGCCGAGGCCTGTACGCTCGACTCGACCCTCTCTCCGTAGTGAGTCATCTCATCGACGCCTGCGGCGACGGACTGCTGGACCTCGTTGGCCATCTTTTCAATCTCAAGGGTTCCGGCGGCGCTGCTGTCGGCGAGACGCGCGATCTCTTCAGAGAGGACGGTGAATCCCCTGCCCGCTTCGCCGGCTTTTTTGGCTTCGATGGCGGCGTTGAGGGAGAGGAGGTTGGTCTGGTCGGCGACGCGGGTCATGACGGCGACGGCCTGGCTGATCTTGACTGTCCGAGCGCTGATCTCGGAGAGACGCGTGGAGACGGCCTCAGCGCCGCGCATGAGTCCGCGCATGGCTTCGTCCATCTCGGCGAGGCGGCTGTTGCCGGAGTTGGCGGATTCGACGGCTTCTTCGAGGAGTTTGGAGACGCGCTCCATGGTGACGAGGACGTGTTCTCCGATGGCGGCGACGTCGTTGGCGGCGCGGATGGCGAGAGAGCAGGAGTCGTTGAGTTCGGCGGCGCTGCCGCGCTGCATGTTGGCGGTTGCGCCGATCTGGTTGGCGGCCGAGGTGAGCTGAATGCTCGATCCGCGAACCTGACCGATGAGCAGACGGAGGTTGGCGATCATTTTTTGGAGCGCGTTGATGAGGATTCCGGCCTCGTCGCCGCGGTCGCTGGAGAGGGTGCCGGTGAGGTCGCCGGCGGCGATCTGGGCGGCGGCGTTGGCGGCTTTGGAGAGGGGCGCGAAGGCGTAGAGGGCGTAGAGGAAGGTGATGCCGGCGATGAAGGCAAGCGTAAGAGCCCCGAGCAGGACGAGTATGCGCTCAAGATGTCGGAAGGATGCGAAGTAGTTCTCTTCAGGCACGCCGACAAATAGAGCGCCGATTACCTTACCGGTGGAATCGCGAATGGGGTCATAGGCAGCGAGGTAGGAAACGCCCAGGATGGGAGACTTTCCGCGGTAGGGAAGGCCGCGGGTGAAGATAGCATCGTATGCCGGTCCCTGAAGCCTGGTGCCGACCGCGCGCTTGCCGTCGGGGGTTCGGATGGTGGTGGAGATGCGGGTGTCGGCCATGAAGATGGTGGCGTTTGCGCCGGTGATTTCAAGGATGCGATCGGGGACGTCGAAGTTGCCGTTGAGGACGACGGGGCCGGCGAGGAGCTTGTCGCCGTCGATATGGAAGCCTGTGCCCTTTTGCGCGAGGAGTTCGGAGAAGATTTTGAGGTGCTCTTCCTGGGCGCGTACGATCTGGGCGTCGATCTCTTTCTCGAACATGGAAAGCGACGCCCATGTAACGACGAGGATGCCAAAGGCGACGCCGAGGATGGCGCAGAAGAGGAGTTGTACCTTCAGGGAAAGCCGGGTGAAGATGAGTTTCATGGCTCGTTGTTCTCCTGCGGCGTGAGTGGTTCGTGGTTCGTGAAACGTGGTACGTGGCGGCCACGACAATCCTAGCCGGGCTTGAGTTGTTTTTGAAATTCGAGGCGGTTGTGGTTGCCGATGCGCTGGTAGATGATGTTGTCGCTCAGGGCGCGGAGCATATGGAGGCCGACGCCGCCGACGGTGCGCTCTTCGATGGAGGCGGAGAGATCGGGAGCGGGCGCTTGCAGAGGATCGAATTTGCGCCCGTCGTCCACGATGACATTCGAAAAGTTATTTCCGTCGAGCTCAAGCCGCACTTCGATCCGATGCTCTTCTTTGTCCTCGTATCCATATTTGATGCAGTTGGTGACGATCTCTTCGATGGCGAGGGAGGCGAGCAGGCCGGCGGTGGAGTCGGGGTGGCGGGCGGCGAGCCATGTTTCGGCGATGCCGGCTGCCTCGACGATGCCGTCGAGGGTAGCGGGAAACGTGATGGTGGTGGAGTCGATCATGCCTTAATCAGGTTCTGTGGTTGGGTGAGGGGCGGTTCCCCACTGAAGTTTTTGAAGAACAAGCGCAGGTCCTTCGACTGCGATTGGTGCACAATGTGCGCCAATCTCCGCTCAGGATGACAGATTGCTTTTGATGTGGTTCTTTCCCCCGGTCCCCAAGTGCGAGGGACCGGGGGCACCCGGCTAGTTTGGTGTATGAGTCTCCCAGGTCCCCAAATGCGAGGGACCTGGGGCACCCATCGGTAGTGGTTTGTTGAGAAGTGACGGGTTGAGGGTTTTGGTCTCCCAGGTCTCAAAAACGAGACCTGGGGCACCCATCGGTAGTGGTTTGTTGAGAAGTGACGGATTGAGGGTTTTGGTTCCCAGGTCTCAAAAACGAGACCTGGGCCACCCATGTTCTTTGGTGGGTTGAGTGTGGAGCACCCGATCGTGTTGGTGATCGAAGCGCGCATTAAAACGTTACCTCGACTATGGAGAGGTCGTCTTCAAAGTCGTCGCGGGCGCGTTCGGCGCGGACGGCGGAGAGGATGTCTGCAAGAGCGGGCTTGTTGCGGGGCAGGTTGCCTACTTTTTCGGCGAACTCTTCGAAGGTCATCATGGTGTCGTCGGGGCGGGTGACTTCAAAGAGTCCGTCGGAGAAGAAGTAGAGCCGTGCGAAGGGGGGCAGGTCGAGCGAGACTTCGTTGTAGGTTACGCCGGGCATTGCGCCGACGATGAGTCCGTGTTCGGTGAGCACCTGCATGGTTGCGGCGTCGGCGCTGGGGCCGCCGAGGAGGATGGCGGGGGGGTGGCCGGCGTTGGCATAGGAGAGTTGGCGGGTCTTGCGGTTATAGACCGAATACCACATCGTAAAGTACATGAAGTTGTGGCGATCCATCTGGAAGGCCTCGTTCATGCCGCTGAGCACGGATGCGGGGGAGCGGAAGTCGGTGTTGGGCAGGGTGCGATTGCGCATGACGTTCATGGCGGAGATGGAGAGCAGGGCGGCCTTGAGTCCGTGTCCGCAGACATCGAGCAGATACATGGAGAAGTGGTCTTCGTCGAGCCACTCGTAGCCAAGGGTGTCGCCGCCGAGCTCGGCGCAGGGGATGAACTCCCAGTCGGCGGTCGTGCCTTTTTCGATCTTTGCCGGGAGCAGGGAGCGCAGGTAGCGTGCGGCCTCGGCCAGCTCTTCGGCGAGATGTTCCTCACTGCGCTTGAGTGCGGCGTAGGCCTGGTTGCGCTGCAGCTGGGCGACGTATCCGCGGGAGTGCATGACGACGCGGGCGATAAGCTCGACGGGGTCGGGGAGCTTGACGAGGTAGTCGCTTGCGCCGAGGGTGAAGGCTTCGGCCTTGGTCTTTGGCTCCTCTTTGGTGGAGAGGACGATGACGGGAATCTCGCGAGTGGCGGCGTCGGCGCGGTAGTTGGCGAGCATGGTGAGGCCGTCGATCTCAGGCATGACGAGATCCTGAAGGATGACGGTGGGCTTGAACTCGATGGCCCTGGCGATGGCTTGCGCCGAGCTGGCGCAGTAGCGGAACTCGATGCTGGGGTCGGCGAGCAACATGCGGCGAACAGCTTCGCCGATCATGGCCTGATCGTCAACGAGCAGGACGCGGATGGGCATGGTGATGTCAATCATGGTTTACCGCCTGGGTTTCTTTGAGCCATGGCCGCGATGGCGGCGTTCTGTTCCGCGATAAGACGCCGCAGAACGGTATTGATTGCGCCGGCGATGTGTTCGATGGGCAGAATCTCCCATGCGGCGTTGAGTTTTGCGGCGGCCTTGGGCATGCCGTAGACGATGGAGGTGGCCTCGTCCTGGGCGATGGTGTGCCATCCGGCCTTGCGAATGGCGAGTAGGCCCTTTGCGCCGTCGGCACCCATGCCGGTGAGCAGGACGCCGATCATGGGGCCGGGCCAGTGGCTGGCGGCGTCGCGCATGAAGACATCGACGGAGGGCCGGAAGGAGCAGTCGAGTGGATCGACGGAGTAGGTGAGCTGGCGGGTGGCGTTGAGGCGGAGATGATCGTTGGTGCTGGCGATGAGGATCTCTCCGGCCAGCGGCTTTTGACCCGCGGCGATGGTGCGCACGATTTGACCGGTCTGCTGGCCGAGCCATGAGGCGAGACCGGGAGCAAACTGCTCGTCGACGTGCTGCACGATGACGATGGCGGCGGCGGGAGGTTTGGGGAGTCCGGAGAGGAGCGTGACCAGCGCGGCAGGCCCGCCGGTGGATGCTCCGATGACGACGAGCGGCGGCAGGGGCTGGAGAGGCAGCATGGGCCTGACGGCGGTGATGGTGGAGGCCATGGCGCTCTCATGGCCGATTAAACGCGCAATGGTGGCGATCTTTTCAAGGAGGCGGTCTGCGCCCTGAAGATCTCCGCGAGGTCCGAGGCGTGGAGTATCGACGGCGTCGAGCGCGCCCCAGCCCATGGCGTCAAAGACGAGGCCGGAGTTGCCTTCGACGGTGGCGGTGACGACGAGGATGGCGCAGGGGCTGCGGTGCATGATGTGGCGGGTGGACTCGGCGCCGTCCATGCGGGGCATGATGAGATCCATCAAAATGAGATCGGGACGGTCGGCGGCGGCTTTTTCGACTGCGATCTGGCCGTCGGCGGCGGTCCATGCCACGGTGTACTCGGGATTGCTGGTGACGACGCGGCGCAGCGCTTCCACCGAGAAGGCGAGATCGTTGACGATGGCGATACGCATCATTCGGCGGCACCCAGTAGTTCAGAGATGGTGGCTTTCCACGACGCTTCGTGGAAGCTGTTTTTGGTCATGTAGCGATCGGCTCCGGCTTCAAGGCCGCGCAGGCGATCTTCTTCGCGGTCTTTATAGGAGACCATGACGATGGGGAGCTTGCGGAGGCGGACATCGGCGCGGACGCGCTCGACGAGTTCGAGGCCGGTCATGCGGGGCATATCGACATCGGTGACGAGCAGGTCGTACTGGCTGGAGCGGAGAGCGTTCCAGCCGTCCTGACCATCGACTGCGACTTCGACGTCGTAGCCCTCGGCGGCGAGGAGTGAGCGCTCGAGTTCGCGTACGGTGATGGAGTCTTCGACAACGAGGATTCTGCGCTTGCCCTGGGTCTGAGCCTGGGAGCGAGTGATTCCGCGCAGACGGCCGCCCTTGATGCGGGCCTGCATGGAGAGAAGCATGTCTCCGGTGTCGAGGATGAGGACGGGAGTGCCGTCTTCGAGAAGAGCCGTGGCCCCGATGTCCTGGACTTTGCCGAGGCGGCGGTCGAGTGGGCGCACGACGAGATCCTGCTCGCCGAGGAAGCGATCGACGACGAGGCCGAGACGGGCTTCCGCACTGCCGAGGAGGATGACGGGGATGGTGCCGGAGGCGGGGGCGGTGTTGTCCTTGTCAAAGAGTGCGCGGGCGGAGACGAGGCCGACCTGCTCACCATCGATCTCTGCGTAGGAGTGGCCTTCAAGTGAGCGCAGCGCGGCGGGATCGAGCTCGATGACCTTGCCGATGCGGGTGAGGGGGATGGCGTAGGGCTCGCCTGCGACTTCCGCGATGAGCGTGCGCACGACCGAGAGCGTGAGAGGCAGCGCGATGGTGGTGGTGGTTCCCGCGCCGAGGCGGGTGGTCATCTGTACGGAACCGCCGACGGATTTTGCCATCATGCGAACGGCGTCAAGGCCGACGCCGCGGCCGGAGATGTCTGTGACCTTGCTTGCGGTGGAGAAGCCGGGGAGGAAGAGGAATTCGATCAGCTCTTCTTCGGTAAAGTCGCGGGCCAGCTCGGGGGGCGCCATGGATTTTTCAACGATGATGGCGCGGAGGCGTTCGAGGTCGATGCCGTGGCCATCGTCGGCGATGGTGACTACGAACTGGCCGGCGAGATGGCGGGCCTCGATGCGGATGGTTGCGGTGGCGGACTTGCCGGCGGCTTCGCGGTCGGCGGGCGGCTCGATGCCGTGATCGAGGCAGTTGCGCACGATGTGGTTGAGAGGGGCTTCGAGGCGTTCCTGAATCTCGCGGTCGACGGGCGTGGTTTGGCCGAGGAGATCGAGGCGTACTTGCTTGGCAAGTTGGCGAGAGAGATCGCGGACGAGGCGGGGATAACCGACGATGAGGTCGCCGAAGGGTCTCATGCGGGTGGCGACGACTTCGTGGTAGAGCTTCTCAGAGGTGACGAGGCTGGAGAGGGCGAAGCTCTCAAGATCGGCGTGATAACGGGAGAGGGATTCGCGGGTGCTGGAGTGCTTGTGCGCGACTTCAGCGAGGAGCGGGCCGGCCTGATCGCTGCCGGAGCCGATGAGGTCGGCGAGGCGGTGGAGCATCTCGCTTAGCTCCTGCTGGCGGCGGCTGAGGGCGAGGATGGGCTGGTTGAAGGACTCGAGACGGCGGCCGGCTACGAGGGCTTCTCCGGCGAGGCCCATGATGCGGTTGAGTGCGGCGGAGGCTACTTTGAGGGCCTGGTCGGTGGAGGGGGCGGTGGGTGGTGAATCCCCGGTCGGTGGGGTGGGTGGTTGGTCGGGGAGTGGCTGGGTGGGGGGGGTGGTCTCCCGCCCAAGCGGAGCTTGGACGGGGCACCCTTCATTTGTGGATGGTTGAGGGGTGGATGGGATGGGGGTTAGTGTTTCCCAGGTGCCCAAAGGCGAGGCACCTGGGGCACCCATCTGTTGAGGTTGGATTTGCTTGCCGGCGCGGAGGTCGGAGAGTTGGGCCAGCAGGGATTCGATGACGTCGGAGTTGGATTCTGCCCAGGCGGCGATGGCGGCTTCTTCAACCTTGGCGGTTGCGGCCAGAGTGTCGCCGGAGCGAAGGAGGAGATCGGTGGCGGCGGAGTCGAGCGCGATCTCAGACTTCTGCGCGGCGACGAGGCAGTCTTCCATGGCGTGAGCGAGCTGGACTGCCGGGTCAAGCTGGACGATGCGGGCCGCGCCTTTGATGGAGTGGGCGGCGCGCATGGCGGCCTGGAGGTGCTCCTTTGGGTCTGCGCCGGACTCGACGGCGAGCAGGGAGTCGGCCAGCACCTGCATCTGCGCGGCGACCTCGCCCCGGAAGAGCTCCCACATGGAAAATCCGCTCAGATCGCTCATGCTATCCTTCGCTCGATCGCTCCGAAGAGCATCTCTTCATCCAGCAAGCCGACCTGCACGTCGCGGCAGGCGAGCATTCCTTTTGTGTAGACGGTTTCAGCCTGAGCCAGATTGGCGGGCAATGGCTGGAGTTCGGCTGGGGCGAGCTCCTGCACGCCGAGGACCTCGTCGGCGGGAAAGGCCCACTTGCCCTCGCGAAAACGAACGACGACGAAGCGCGCTGGGTCGGCGGGCTGCTCGCCGAGCATGACGTGCACGGAGACGCAGGGCACGATCTCTCCGCGAACCGCGGTGAGGCCGAGCAGCGCCTCAGAACGGCGATTGGGCACGGAGCGGATGGCGACCGGGCGGGAGACTTCAACGAGATACGTGACGGCGAGTGCAAGCCACGACGCGCCGATGCGGAAGACGAAGAAGGGGGCGCGGGTGGCGGTGTCTTCGACCTGCTGGCGTGAGAGGATGCGGCTCCACTCGGCGCGATAGTCGGCGGGGAGGTCGCGGGCAAGGAGCGTGTGGCCGGCCTGGCGGTAGATATCGCACTGCATACAACTGCCGATTGCGGCGAGGTCGGGACAGGAGCGGTTGCCCCAGATGCCGGTCTCGGACCAGCAGAGATTCGCGGTGTCGAGGGTTTTATGGCTCGGCGTCATGGCGTTCTCCTCTGGGCGACGGCATGGGCGGGCCGGCTCTCACGCTTACGGGTGGACAGAAGCGTGAGGTGCAGACGGGCCTCGGTGTTTTGGGGGTCGAGATAGAGTGTCTTGCGGAAGGACGACTCGGCCAGGTCGTGATTGCCGCGCGCGGAGTGGATGCTGCCGAGAAGAGAGTGGCACTCGGCGGTGGCGGGATGGAGTTCGAGATAGTGGATGCAGGCTCTTTCTGCCTCGTCGATGCGGCCGTTGTCGGCGATGGTGCGAATGGCGTCGAGGGAGAGGGTTGTGGTTTCCCGCCCAAGCGGAGCTTGGACGGGGCACCCAGCGTTTGTGGTTGGTTGGAATGTGGCTGAGTTGGGGGTTGTGGTTTCCCCGGTCCCCAAGTGCGAGGGATCTCCACCCCACGAACGAAGACCTGTTCGTGGGGACCCCGGACCTGGGGCACCCAGCTTCAGTGGTTTGGTGAGTTGTGGCCGGTTGGGTGTATGGGTCTCCCAGGTGCCCAAAAGCGAGGCACCTGGGGCACCCAGAGGTTGTGGATGGTTTTGCTGTGGGCGGGTGGGGGTTGTGGTCTCCCCACCTAGCTTCTTAACGAAGGCGAAGGCGGAGGGGTCTCCTGTACCGGCGAAGCCTGCCTGACGGGCGAGACCGGCCTCGGCGTGGCCAACGATGAGCACGGCGTGAGGCTGCATGCGCTGCGCGAGGAAGTTGAGCAACTGGAGGCGCGCATCCGGGCAGAGGTAGATGAGGAGGTTGCGGCAGAAGACGATGTCGTAGAGGCCGATGAGTGAGGCGCTGGCGGGATCAAGGAAGTTGGCCTGCTCGAAGCGCACGCCTTCTGCGATGGCGGGCAGAATCTTCCACGAGGAGTCGGCGGCGGGGGTGAAGTAATTGCTTTGGAGGGCGGGGTCGCAGCCTCGGAAGGAGGTTGCGGAGTAGAGGCCGGCGCGGGCTTTTGCGAGCGCGGGCTGGCTGATGTCGTAGCCGTCGATGGTGCAGGCGTGGAGCGGGATTCCGGACTCGGCGAGCGCGATGCGCATGGAGTAAGGCTCTTCTCCGCTGGAGCAGGGGTAGCTTAAGACGCGCAGCGGTGCGGAGCCGGTCCACATGCGGCGGACGGAGTCGGCGAAGAAGAGGAAGGGAGCGCGGTCGCGGAGAAACCAGGTTTCGCCGACGGAGGCGTGGCGGACGAGCAAGGGCCAGAGATCGGGGCGGGCATCGAGGGCGGAGACGAAGGCTGCCGCGGAGGGCAGGCCGCTCTCAAGGATGCAGGCGTCGAGGATCGAATCGAGAAAGTGCGCGCCGACGGTGTCGGGATCGAGGCCCATCCTCTGGCGCAAGACTGCTCGCAACTGCTCTCTGCCGATTCGATGCTGGCTGTTGCTGTGCCTGGTCACCACTCAAGTCCTTGCAGGTGGATTCACGTTATGCAGCTGGGTCTCAGACCGGATGAATTCGCCTCTTAGGTTCGTGGATTCCCAGGTCTCAAAATCGAGACCTGGGGCACCCACGTTGGTACAACATTAAACGGTCAGAGACCGGGTTGGGGCGCGGCCTTGCGGCTGCGCTCAGGTGGGAAAGAGAATCTGCCGCACGCTTTCAGGGAGCAGTTCGTTGAGCGTGACGAGCTGAACGGTATTGCCATCCTTTTCCGCGATGCCGGCAAGACAGGGCGCGGCGGTGGTGGCTACGCCGGTGGGCTCCCAGCCGCCGGCGACCTCCTGAATGGATTTTGTTGCCTGTTCGATGAGCAGGCCGAGGAGACGGCGGCCGGTTGCGGCCTGGTAATCGACGATGGCGATGCGGGTGCTGTAGAAGAGGCTGGCGGGTTTGCCCGAGAGCATCTTTGAGATGTCGATGACGGGGACGATGCGGCCGCGATAGGAGATGACGCCGGGGACGAAGTCGGGCGCGCCGGGCAGGACACGAATCTCAAGCACGGGAACGACGGCGCGCACGGAGTCGATGTCGAGGGCGTACTGCTGTCCGTCGACGGAGAAGAAGAGCGCGCTGGTCGTGTTGGGGCTGAGGTCGTTCATCTCAAGTGCGGCTCCGGCGGGGCGAGTGCGCCGGGGGCGATTCCCTTCCCTGGTGCTGCGACGGTTTAGTTTTGTGCTTTCCCAGGTCTGAAAATCCAGACCTGGGGCACCCATGAATTGTGCAAAATCAAGCTGTCAGAGACTTAGCTTCCGGCTGCGGCTCTGGCTTTGTTTTCAAGCTCGGCGCGGGACTTGTTCAGCTCGGACTCAAGTGCCTGAGCGGTGTGCTGGACGAGGTCGATGGCGCGGGCCGAGGCGTGCTGGGATTCGGCGGTGTTCTTTGTAGCTTCGCTGAGTTGCAGCATGGCTTCAGAGATCTGACGGGCGCCGGCGGACTGCGACTCCATGCCTTCGTTGACGGACTCGAAGCGGGGCTGGAGGCTCTGGACCTGCTGGATGATGCTGCTGATCTGGCCGTAGGCCTTCTGGGTGTCTTCGACGGCGAGCTTGACCTGGTGGGCGAACTTTTCCATTCCCATAACGCCGGCGACGACCGAGGACTGCATCTCGTGAACGATCTGCTCGATCTCGAGGGTGGCGACGCCGGTCTGGTCTGCGAGGCGGCGAATCTCGCGGGCGACGACGCTGAATCCCTGGCCGTACTCGCCGGCTTTGGCGGCCTCGATGGAGGCGTTGAGCGAGAGCAGGTTGGTCTGGTCGGCGACTTTGTGGATGGTGGTGACGACTCCGGTGATGTTGCCGACGCGGGCGTTGATGGCGGCGAGCTTTTGCGCGATCTCTCCGGATGCGCTCTCAATCTGCTGCATGGTGGAGGTCATCTTGCTGAGAGCGGTCTGGCCGTCGCTGGCGGCCTGCGCGGAGTCGGAGGAGAGATCGGCGACCTCGCCCATGGTGCGGAGCAGCTCCTGCGAGGTGGCGGAGATCTGGCGGGCGGAGGCGACGACCTCGTTGGTGGAGGCGGCCTGCTCGTTGAGGGTGGCCTCAAGGGACTTGGAGGAGGCGCTCAACTGGCCGGAGGAGTCGGCCAGATGCTGGACCGCTTCATATAGATGCTGTCTTCTGCCGCGCAGCCCTTCGCGCATCTTGAGGAGCGAGCCCATGAGGCTGTCGTCGTCGCGCTTGCGCTCCTTGTAGACGTTCTGGAAGTTGCCGGTGGCGATGTCTCGAGCGAGGGCGGCGGCCTCAGTAAGTTCGCCGCCGAGCTGGCGGGTGATGCTGCGCGTGATGAGCGAGGCGGAGGCGACGCCGAGCACGAGTATGACGGCGGCGAAGAGGAAGAAGTGGTTCTGGTGGCCTCGCATCTCAAGCCCGGCATAGGCGGCCAGGGCCAGCAGCAACACGATGAGCAGGCCGGACGAAAATGCCAGGCGGCTCCAGACGGACATGTTTTGTAAACGGAATTTGCCGATCATAGCTTCCTCAGACCACAACCGATCTCGATGGCGGTTCCCGCACCGGCGGCGAGATCGAATGACGCTTCAGGACATGTGCGGAGGCTGATTGCGAGGGCCCCCGCCACTCATATCGCATTGCCGGCCCAGGAATTGGAGGGTCGGCCTGCGGCGGCATCCGCAAGCGCGGAAATCATGCGGGATGCGGAGCATACAACATCATACTCGACATGAGAATTTGTTGGAACACGGCTTTGGGGAGGGTGACTCAAAGACGCACTGGGTGGATGGTTGGTTGGGGGTTGTGGTTTCCCAGGTCTCAAAATCGAGACCTGGGGCACCCAATGTTGCGGGTGGTACAGATTGGTTGGTTGGGGGTTGTGGTTAGTCAGGTGCAATCAATCTGCTAGGATTTCATGCGACGGAAACGGAATGTTTTAGCGGCGCGCCGACTTGCGGATTGCGCCTTGAACGGCATTGTGTACGGCGGTTTTTCTCGCCAGATGACGGGGGCAGGTATGAAGGTTGTGCGGGAACGGAAGTCGAGCGGGAAGAGGGTTTCCATCGTCCGAAACATTACTTTCGTCATGGTGCTGGTGGCGCTTTGCCTGGTGCCTGGTTGCAAGCAGCGGGCGAAGATTGTGAACTACGCGCAGCTGGCGGGCAAGGAGTTTGCGGTGCCGACGGGAACGATTGCCGACAAGTTGGTGGCAGATAAGATTCGGGGCGCGAAGTTTCAGTACTTCAACTCGGCTCTGGACGCTGCGATGGCGGTGAAGGCGGGCAAGGCCGATGCGGCAGCGTACGATGAGCCGATTCTGCGCAACATTGCGGCCAAGACGAGCGGGCTGCGCGTGCTGCCCGAGCCGATTACGACCGACCAGTACGGCTTTGCGGTGAGGCTGGACGACCGGCAGTTGAAGACGGCGATCGATGACGTAGTCGGCGAGATGCGAACCAAGGGCAAATACGACGAGATGCTGGACCGCTGGCTGCCGCGTCAGGGGCCTCCGGCGGCGATGCCGGCGATAGAGACCTCTGGAAGCGAGGTGCTGCGCTTTGGCACGTCGGCGGTGACCGAGCCGTTCTCGTTTGTGGATGGTTCGACGCATGTGGTGGGCATGGACATTGAGATTGCGTCGCTGGTGGCGCAACGTCTGCACAAGCGGATTGAAGTGGTGAACATGGAGTTCGGTTCGCTGATTCCGGCGCTGGCCAGCGGCAAGGTGGATATGATCGGCGCCTGCATCACTATTACTGAAGAACGCGCGAAGAAGGTATTGTTCTCAGCGCCGTATTACACCGGGGGAATTTCGGCCCTGGTTCGCGAGTAGTTTGCCTGCTTGCTTTCCCACCCTAGCGGCAAAAACAAGAACGCCGCGAGGGTGGGGCACCCGGTGTTGGGTGGGCACCCGGCGCGATGGATGGGGCACACACGGTCGTTCTTTTTCGGGCCGGATCAATTCACGCAGTACAACCGCAGTTCTACAAGGCCGTTCGATGAACCGAGACCGAGCGCGTTTCCTGACCGCCGCCCTGATGCTGGCGGCTGTTGCTACAGTGTTTTCCGGCTGCCACTCCCAGCAAGAGCTTGTAATTCAGACCACGCAGGATGCGGCGAAGGCGCGCATCGGCGTGATGACCGGCTCGACCGGCGAGCAGCTGGCCAAGGTGAAGTTTCCGCAGGCCAACGTGCAGACCTTCGACGATGTGATGAACGCCGTGGCGGCGCTCGAAGCGAAGAAGCTGGACGCGGTGCTGACCACCTTCCCCACGGCACAGCAGGTGGCGAAGAAGAATCAGCGGCTGCGGGTGATCGACGAGCCGCTGGATCAGGAAGACACGTCGGTGGCGATTCGCAAGGGCGACACGGCGATGGTGAACGACGTGAACCACATCCTTGCAGAGCTGAAGGCCGACGGGACGCTGGACTCAATGCGGAAGCGGTGGCTGAAGCCGGACCTGAGCCCCTATGAGATTCCGGCGATTGAGGTGCCGACGCGCGGCAAACCACTGGTGGTGGGCGTGAGCGCGACGCGCGAGCCGCTGAGCTTTGTGGACGCCGAAGGCAAGGTGACTGGGCACGACGGTGAGCTGGCACGGCGCATTGCGGCGGCGCTGAAAAGGCCTCTTCAGTATCAGGATATGAAGTTTCTGGCGCTGATTCCGGCGCTGAAGTCGGGCAAGGTGGATCTTGTGATCACCGGCATGACGGCGACGGAGGAGCGTAAGAAGTCAGTAGACTTCTCAGTTCCCTACTTCTTTAATTCGCAGGTGCTGCTGGTGGTAAAGCCGAACGCGGGCGCGGCTGCGCCGAGTGGGCAGCCGGCGGCCAGCAACGCCTCGGCGCAGGTCAAGCTGGCCACTCCGGACGATCTGAAGGACAAGCAGATTGGGACGCTGCTGGGCACGGCGCACTCGATCTATGTGATTCAGCACTACCCCAATGCGACGCTTCGTGAGTTCATGTCGACAGCGGACCTGATGCTGGCGGTGAAGGCGCACAAGGTTGACGCCGCGCTTTACGACTCCGAATCTCTGCGCTCGGCGATGCGCGACGACGCGAGCATCGGCGCGATGAAGGACAACCTGTTCACCTTCGACGTGGGCGTGGGCTTCAACCGGAAACAGACGGCGCTGCGCACCGAGTTCAACGCTTTTCTGGCCACGATCAAGAAGAACGGCGTTTATGCAGATATGCTGAAGCGCTGGATGGAGCAGGGCGACTCGACCATGCCGCAACTGGCGATGCCGGCGAGCGGCACGCCGATCAACGTGGCGGTGAGCGACGTGGGGCTGCCGTTTGTGGCGGTCAAAGACAATAAGCTGGCAGGCTTTGACATCGAGCTGATCACGCGATTTGCGGAGAGCATCGGGCGGCCGCTGAAGTTTTCAAACATGGACTTTGGCAGCTTGATCGCCGCGGTGTCGAGCGGCAAGTCGGAGCTGTTTATCAGCTCGGTGTACATCACCGAGGAACGCAAGAAGCAGGTGGACTTCTCCGATCCGTACTTTGCGATGGGGACGCAGATCTTTGCGCTGAAGGAGAATCTGGCGGCGTCCGCGATGGCGCCACCGGTGGCCGCAACAACCGCGCCTGCGCAGAGCGCGCCGAGTCCGCTGGGCAAGATGAGTACGCTCGACGACCTGAGGGACAAGCGACTGGGCGTGCTGCTGGGCTCGGTGCACGACGCCTATGCGACGAAGAACTTTCCGCAGGCGACTGTGATGCAGTACAAGTCGCCGTCGGACCTGATTCTGGCGGTGCGCACGGGCAAGGTGGATGCTTCGTTTTACATCAAGGAGAGCCTCGACGAGGTTCTGCGGCAGGATCCGGAGCTGGCGACGTTTGGCGGCAACAACTTTATGTGCCCCATCGGCACGGGCTATCGCAAGGGCAACACGCAGCTCCGCGAGCAGTTCAACACGTTCCTGGCGACGATCAAGAAGAACGGCGTGTACGACGACATGGTGAAGCGGTGGATCAAGGACCACAACACCACCATGCCGAAGATCGACAACCCCGGCACGAAGGGCAAGGTCGTGGTGGGCTTTGTGAGCGACAAGGGAATGCCCTTTACGGTGGTCCGCGACAACCAGCCGATCGGGTTCGACATGGAGCTGATTCAGCGGTTCGGCGCCTATCTGAACAAGAAGATCGATCTGAACGACATGGAGTTCGGGAGCCTGATCGCGGCGGTTTCGACGGGCAAGATCGACATGATCGTCAGCACGCTGATGATTACCGAGGAGCGCAAACAGCGGATCGACTTCTCAGACCCCTACTACGATATGGAGACGACGGCCTTTGCGCTGAAGTCGAATTTGGCAGCCTATTCGAGCCAGGGGCCGGCGAAGGAGTCGCACTCGTTCCTGAGCGGCATTGCGGACAGCTTCAACAGCAACATCGTAATGGAGAAGCGGTACCTGCTGATTCTGGACGGCCTTAAGACGACGATCGTGATCTCGATCTTCGCGGCCGTGTTCGGCACGCTGCTCGGGGCGCTGGTGTGCTTCATGCGCATGTCGAAGCTGGCGCTGGTGAACATACCGGCGAAGATCTATATCGGCATCCTGCGAGGCACGCCTGTGCTGGTCTTGCTGATGGTGATCTTCTACGTGGTGTTTGCTTCGGTGAGCATAAGCCCGGTGCTGGTGGCGGTGGTGGCCTTCGGCATGAACTTTGCGGCCTACGCGGCGGAGATCTTCCGCTCGGGCATCGAGGGCATCGATCGCGGGCAGACCGAGGCGGGCATCGCGATGGGCTTCACGCCTATGCAGACCTTCCTGCACATTGTGCTGCCGCAGACGGTGCAGCGGATTCTGCCGGTGTACAAGGGCGAGTTCATCTCGCTGGTGAAGATGACTTCGATTGTGGGCTACATTGCGGTGCAGGACCTGACCAAGGCCAGCGACATTATCCGCAGCCGCACCTTCGACGCGTTCTTCCCGCTGATTATTGTGGCGATTCTGTACTTCCTGATCGCGTGGGCGCTGACACAGGGGCTTGAGCGCCTGGAAAAGATGAGCAACTCCCGGAACAAAAGGAAGGGGGCATAGCGATGATTTCGATTGAGGATCTGAGCAAGCACTTCGGCGATCTGGTGGTACTGAAGGACATTACGACGGAGATTCGCAAGGGCGAAGTGGTGTCGATCATCGGCCCCTCGGGTACGGGCAAGAGCACGCTGCTGCGCTGCCTGAATCTGCTGGAGACGCCGACGGGTGGCAAGATCCTGATCGACGGCTTCAACCTGACAGACAAGAAGACCGACGCGCCAAAGATGCGGCAGCGGATGAACATGGTGTTTCAGTCGTTCAACCTGTTCAACCATCTTTCTGTGCTGGAGAATCTGACGCTGGGTCCGATCAAACTGAAGGGCTTGAAGAAGGCCGACGCAGAAGCGAAGTCGATGGAGCTGCTGCGGCTGGTGGGATTGGCGGAGAAGGCGCACAGCTTTCCGGACGAGCTCTCGGGCGGGCAGAAGCAGCGCGTGGCGATTGCGCGGTGCCTGGCGATGGAGCCGGAGATCATTCTGTTCGACGAGCCGACTTCTGCGCTCGATCCGACGATGGTGCGCGAGGTGCTTTCTGTAATTCGGCGGCTGGCGAAGGACGGAATGACGATGGCGATTGTGACGCACGAGATGGATTTTGCGCGCGACGTATCGAACCGCGTGTTTTATATGGACGAGGGAATCATTTATGAGGAGGGTCCGCCGGAGCAGATCTTCGACAATCCGCAGAAGGAGCGGACGCGGGCGTTTATCAACCGCATCCGCAGCTATAGCTGCCGGATCGCGAGCCGCGACTACGATCTCTACGACATGAACGCGGGCATTGAGACCTTCTGCGAGAAGCAGATTGTGCCGCGCAAGACGCGCGACAATCTTCTGCTGCTGGTGGAGGAGCTGTTGCAGGTGTTTGGGCCGCAACTGGGTAAGATCAAGGTGGATCTGACCATCTCGCATCTGGAAAAACAGGATGCGGTAGAGGTGGTGGTGGAGAGCACGGGCGAGGAAGGCAATCCGCTGGAGACGGCTGCGCTTGATGACGATTTGAGCCTGATGCTGATCCGCAACCTGACCGCGAGCCAGAACTACCGCAGAGAAGGCGAGAGAAACCGGTTAGAATTCCAACTGAAGAGCTAAGCAAAGGGCGAGGTAGAGTGTATGGAATTTGCAAGCAGAGTTGAAAACGGACACAGCGTGGTGAGCCTGAGCGGTCGCCTGGACGCAGTCACGTCGCCCGTGTGCGAGCAGAAGTTCCGCGAGCTGGTAGGAGGCGGGGCGCTCGGCATCGTTGTGGATTTCGAGAATCTGGAATATATAAGCAGCGCGGGGCTGCGTGCGCTGCTGCTGCTGGCCAAGCTGCTGAAGGAAAAAGGCGGCAAGGTGTGCCTGGCCGGCGCAAAGCAGAATGTGCGCTCGGTGCTGGAGATGTCGGGGTTCACGAACATCTTTCAGATCCGGGACACGGTGGCCGAGGCGCTGACGTCGGTCGGCTAGAGGCCGATAAGCGGGCGCGGAATATACTTACAAGAGGCGGTTTTGGTTTTGGAGCCGGCTTTGCGGGCGCGACTCTGCGCCGGCGCGGGACGGCACTGGAAACAATTTCTGAAAAGCAGGGCCTGTAGCTCAACGGTTAGAGCAGGGGACTCATAATCCCTTGGTTGGGGGTTCGAATCCCTCCGGGCCCACCATTGAATTTGATTGGAAAAGAAAAAGGCCGGATGGGCTTACGCCCATCCGGCCTTTTGTTGCGGGTTGGTTAGAAGATGATCTTGCCGCCGACGCGGAAGCTGCGGGAGCCGCCGTTGTAGAGGGCGAAGTTCTGGAAGACGTTGGCCGTGGAGGAGACGGCGTTGGAACTATTGGCGCCGGCCGTCTGGGTTCCTGTGTCGAAGTTCTGCATGTTGGCGAGGTCGAAGAACTCGCCACGAAGCTCGAAGTTGACGCGCTCGACGATGCGGATGGTCTTGAGCACTTCGAAGTCGAGTCTGACGTTGCGGCCCGCGTAGACCGAGTTGCGGTGGGCGATGAGCGGGTTGACTGGATCGTAGGTAGCACCCTGGACCCAGCGGACCTTGGTGGGATCGACGCATGCGCCAGATATGGGCACCGCGGAGGTGGTGCGCAGGTTGGGATCGTAGTATCCGCTTGTGCAGTTGGCGGTGCTGGTGATGACAGCGCGGGTGTTCACCGGCGCGCTCATGCTGCCTACATTGGGCCGGTCGCCAAGGGCGGTTCCGTCGAGGTCGCGGTCGGTGCCGTTGAAGATGGTGTAGGGCTGTCCAGAGGAGGCGTAGAGGACGGGTACGAGGGTCCATCCGGCGGTTGCGATCTCAGCCGCGCGGTTAGACTTGATGCCCTTCACGTTCCACTGGATCATGGTTGTGGAGATGTGGCGGCGGTCGGTGTCGGCCGGAGCGTAGTCCCACTTCTTGAGCGAGCCGTACTGGGTAAGGGATTTGCTGGGGTTCTGGCCGGAGCCGTACGAGTTGAAGATCTCGGTGATGATATCCATATTCTTCGACCACGTGTAGTTGGCGTTGAGGAAGAATGTGCCGACCATGGTGTTGAGGGCGCGGCGGCGTACGACGACCTGGAGGGAGTTGAAGTTGGAGGTAACGCCGCTCTCGCGGTTCTGGATGGCGCCGCGGTTGGGGTACAGACGCAGGGTCTGGGTTCCGTAGGGGGTGGACTGAGTGGCCGTGCCGGAGAATGTGGCGTTGGGCATGGCGGGGTTGACGCTGTTGGTAAAGAAGAGCTGGCGGCCGAGCGATCCAACGTAGGAGACCTCAAGGAGCACGCCGCCGGGCATGGTCTTCTGGACGCCGAAGGAGATGTGGTTGTAGTAGGGGTTGCGCATCAGCTTCTTGAACTGGCTGCTGGCCGAGGTGTAGGGGTTAAGCGCAACCGGAACCAGGGCGGGGAGTACGGCGGCGAGGCCTACGTATCCGCGCGGCGTGGTGGAGTTGGTGGTGCTTACGATGGGCTGGCTGGTCTGCGTGTTAGGACCGGCGGCGGCCATGTTGGAGAGCATGTTGTTGTAGAAAGTGTCGTAGGAGATGCTGTATCCGGCGCGAACCACGAGGTCGTGGCTCTTGCTGAGGAAGCCCGGCGCCCACGAGAAGCCGATGTTCGGGCCGAAGTTGTACTTGTTGGTCGTGACCTTGCTGGTGTCGTCGATGGGGGTGTTGACGTCTTTGAAAGCCGGATACTTGAAGATGTTGGCCGGCTGCCCGAAGTTCTCGTAGCGGATGCCGATGTTGACGGTGAGGTCCTTGGAGATCTTCCAGGTGTCCTGTCCGAAGAAGGAGAGGGTGAGGAGGTTGGGGTGGTAGCGGGGGGTGCCGAAAGAGATGGCCGCCGAGCCGCCAGCGCCGCCGAAGTTGTCGATGTAGTTGGCCAGCGAGTTGATGGGAGCGGTGATGAGCCCCGCACTGGTGGTAGTGGATGCGTAGGAGACCGAACCGCGTAGGTTGTAAGGCGCCTGCTGGACAGCCAACTGGCGGAGAACCTGCGCGCCGACCTTGAAGGAGTGGCGTCCCTTGGTTACGGTGACGTCGTCTTCAAACTGCCAGGTGTTGGAGATGCGGCCCTGGGGGAAGGATGTGGAAAGCGCCAGCGTGGAGATGCCGCCTACGGAGATGGCCGGCGTGGTTGAGGCGATGCCGTTGCCGATGAACCAACCATAGTTGTTGCGAGAGAAGCCGAAGCGGAATTCGTTGGCGACGTTATTGGTGATGGCGTAGTTGTGGTTGATGTTGGCGGTCAGGTAGTTGCCCTTGAACGGGACATCGAAGTCTGAAGTGATGCCCAAGGTGCCGCCGAGGTTGTCCTGGTTTTGATCCCACATCCAGCGGACCATGATGTTCTGCTTGGGGCTGATGACGTGATCGATACGGAACATGTGGTTGTTGTCGGTGATCAGCTCCGCAACCGAACGGGTGAAGGAAGAGACCTCAACCTGCTGTCCAGTGCGGGCGGTGCCATTGCAGGTGGTGGAAGCCAGGTTCGCCTGCACGTCGATGCCGATCGTTGTTTTGTCAGTTGCCGTGGCCGAGCCGCGGGCAGAACCCACCTGGGCCAGATAGGCGGCGACATTGGGGCACGCGCTCTTGAGCGCCGACAGGGTCTGATAGCCGACTTCGGTGGGAACTACAAACGATCCGGTAGAACCACCCGAGGACCAGCGATCCCACTGGGCGGCGGCGAAGAAGAAGGTCTTGTTCTTGCCGTTGTAGAGGTGGGGGATGACGACCGGTCCACCGATGGTGAAGGCGGGAATGTTCTCAACGAACTTGGGGATCAGAGGCAGGGTGGGATCGGCTGTATGCGTGTTGCGCTGGGTCTGGGTGGACGCATAGAAGACGTGGGACTTGTAGACTTCCGCCGCAGTTCCGTGGAGCTGATTGGTACCGGACTTGGTGACCTGAATGATGACCGCGCCGCCGGCCCGGCCGTACTGGGCCGAGAAGTTTGTGGTCTGGATGGAGACTTCCTGGAGGGCGTCGTTGTTGGTGGCGGAAAACTGCGGCCCCATGACGGAGATGTCGTTGTTGTTGATGCCGTCGAGGAGGAAGTTGTTGGAGCGGGCGCGCGCGCCATTGACCGCGCCGATGCCTGCGTCGGCAGACGCGTTGGTCTTGGAGTTGGCGACGCCGGGGGCGGTGAGCAGGAGGTTGAGGGAGTTCTGGCCGGAGATAGGCATGGTGGCCAGGGCCTCGGAGGCGACGACGGTCGAGTGTACGGCTTCCTCGGTCTGTAGATCGGGAGGAACGTCGTTTACGGTGACGGTGGTGGAGTCGCCGATCTTCATGGTGAAGTCGCGTCCAACCTGAGCGCCGACGGTGACGATGGCGTGCGCGGTGGAGGCCTGGAAGCCCTTGGCGACGACCTTGATGTCGTACTCGCCGACGAGAACGCCGTCAAAACGATAGACACCGGCACCGTTCGAGGTGGTGACAGATGTGACGCTGGTGGCCGGGTTGGTCAAGGTGACCGTGGCTCCGGGAATCACCGCGCCGGACGGGTCAGAGACCAGGCCGGTGATGACACCGCGAACCGACTGCGAGAAGCCGGGGATAGAGATAGCCGCGAAGAGCGCCAGAAGCACTATTGGCAGCAGGGAGCGAAGATTGCGTTTCATTTGAACTGTCCTCCATGTGAAAGAGCGTAGCGACGCGGCTGCCAGTAGGCCTTGCCGCAGTCGTCCAAAACAGATGAATTCCCACATCGTTCCTTCGAAGTTGGGAATTTGGATTCAATATGATTACATTGGTTGGCATTGAATCACAGTGAAATTTTTATAAAGTATCCATATTACTGAAATACAGTGCTTTGCTTGTTATTTCCGGTCGGTGGCGGCAGGCCCGGGCGGGCGAGTTACCGGTGACCCGACAAAGCGGATGGCGACTGTTACGGGTGCGCGTAAGCTGCCTGTTATGCTTGAGATAAGATGATCAAGCCTGTTGCCGCACTGATCGTAGTCCTGAGTTTTGCCTCATTTTGCTGGGCTGCGCCGAAGAAGACACCCCCGAAGATTCCCGCGAAAGCGATCCGCTTGGAGGGCGCCACGCAGTACACGCAGCCGGAGCTGTTTGCGGCCGTTGGTCTGGAAGCGCAGATGCAGTTGGACGCGAACGGGATCAAGGCGCGGGGCAAAGCGCTGAGCGATACGGGCCTTTTCGACGTGGTGCGGTTCCGGACGGATGCCAAATCGGTGACCTTTTCGTTGACACCGGCCAAACAGATGTATCCGATGCGAATTGATAACCTGCCGCTAATTCCGGGCGACGATCTCGATGGGAAGCTGCGGGCAGCCGTGCCGCTTTATCGCGGGCAGTTGCCGGGGGCAGGCACGGTGGTGGAGGGGGTGCAGGCGGCTCTGGAGAAGATGCTTGCCGCGCAGGGCGTGAAGGCAACCGTAAAGGCGGCGCTGACCAGCGGTCTGGGTCCGCAGAAGGTGACGGCGGTGAACTTCTCAATCGCTTCACCGGCAGTGAAGATCGGAGCGATTCGGTTGGTGGGCGTAAGTGCGCCGATGCAGATGAAGGTGAATACCGTTGCAGCCGGGCAGAGCGAGAACGACTACGACACCAGCAACAGCGCGGCGGGCTTGCAGCACGTGTTTGAGGATCTCTACCAGGGACAGGGCTATGCGGCCGTCGAGGTAAGCGTGGCGCAGGGCGCGGCAGTTGGTTCCGCTGACGGCATTTCGGTTCCCTTCACTTTGACGGTGAAAGAGGGCGGGCTCTACAAGCTGGGCACGATTACGTATCCTGCCGACGCGATTGTTCCGCGGGGCGAAGTGGACAAGCTGGCGGCGAAGTATCCGGCGGGGTCGGGGCGGCCGTTCGACCTGTTTCTGATGGCGGTGCGGGATGCGTATCATGCGCGCGGCTATCTGGACAGCGCGACGGAGTCTCATGCGTCGTTCAACGAGACGACGCGCATTGTGAATTACACGATTGCGGTGACGCCGGGGTCGCAGTACCGGCTGGGCGCGGTGAAGTTCGACGGCGCACCGGATGCGATGGTGGTGCGGCTGAACAAGGTGTGGAAGATGACTTCGGGAGCGGCGTTTGACGAGAGCTACGTGTCGAACTTTGCGGCGCTGGCCACGAAGCAGGATAAGACGCTGGGCAAGTGGATCCAGACGATGCTGGTGACCAGCGACGGGAAGGCCGACCCGGTGGCGCATACGGTGAATTGCACGATTCACTTTGCCAAGGCGGCGGGGAAGTAGGGGCCGATGGACTAGGGATTGGACGGGCGGTTTGGGGTGTGGGTTTCCCAGGTGCCCAAATGCGAGATACCTGGGGCACCCGGCTGTGGTTCCCCACCCTAGCAACAAAGACAAGAGCGTCGCGAGGGTGGGGCACCGAGAGTTGTGGTGGGAACGAGTTACTCGTTCTTCGCCATGATTACGAGGACTTCAGCGGGCTTGCCGTCCATGATGACCATGTCGCGCTCTTCGCCGGGTCCGATGTAGAGCAGATCGCCGGTCTCAAGGACGTGCTTTTCGCCGGCCTTGCCGTTGCAAGTCATGCGGCCGCTGATCATGTAGTAGATGCGCTCTTTGGGCGCCGCGCCCATGACGCAGCCGCCGTTGGGCAGGAAGTACGAGTAGTTGCAGATGAAGTACTTGGCCTGTACGTCCGTGATCTTCTTGATGCCGAAGACACCAAAGTGTCCCGGACCGTCGTAGGGAATGCCCTCTGCGTTCTTGACCGTGATCATCGTTTGAACTCCTTATTGCAGTAATTGACTTGCGTTGGCATGGGAGCGAACGTACCGCCGCCGAAGACGGCGATGACACCAGGCATGCCCGTTTGTATTGCCAGTTGACTGATAGTGTAGCGCAGCGGCGGGCGAGCCGGGATGGCAGCGGTCACAACCAGCGCGCTTCCTCCGGGGCTAAAGCCCCTTTAGATTCGTGGACATTCTTCAGGGGCCTGAAGGCCCCTGCTCCTTCCGTGGGCAATCCGAAAGCGCGTACCCTTCAAACCAATCTGCACTGCGGAGCCTATAAAATTTCAATAGATGGATAAAGAGACGAGAGAGAGCGCCGCGGGCGCCGATGCGGGCGGCTTTTTGAGCCGCTACTCCCATGCGTGGCAGTCGCTCAGGCATCGCAACTTCAGACTGTTCATCACGGGCCAATCGATCTCGGTGATCGGCACATGGATGACGCGGGTGGCGATGGCGTGGCTGGTGTACCGACTGACGAAGTCGCCGTTGATGCTGGGAGCTGTTGGATTTACAAATCTTGTGCCGAACTTTCTGCTGGCGCCGGTGGCGGGCGTTTTCATTGACCGTGTGGACCGGCGGCGGCTGCTCATATGGACGCAGGCGCTGCTGATGACGCACTCGCTTACGCTGGCCGCGCTGACGCTTACGCATACCATCACGATTCCGATGCTGTTTGTGATGGCGGCGGCGCAGGGGCTGGTGAATACGCTGGATTTTCCGGCGCGGCAGTCGTTCACGGTGCACATGGTGGGCAGCCGCGCGGATTTGCAGAATGCCATCGGAATCATCTCGACGATGATGAACACGGCGCGGCTGGTGGGTCCGTCGCTGGCCGGACTGCTGATTGCGGCGACGAACGAGGGCTGGTGTTTCCTGGTGGACGGGCTGAGCTTTGCGGCGGTGATTACGTCGATCACGATGATGACGATGACGCCGACGGAAAAGAACCACGAGCGGCCCGGAGTGTTTGCCGAACTGCACGAGGGCTGGAAGTACGTGTCGGGATCGTTGCCGATACGAAGCCTTCTGTCGCTGTTCATTCCGCTCTGCCTTTGGGGCTGGCCGGTTTCGGTGCTGATGCCGGTGTTCGCCGGGCAGGTGCTGCACGGGGGAGCTCACACGCTGGGGTTCCTGATGGGCGCGATGGGCGTGGGGGCGGCGGTCTCGTCGGTGAACATTACGCTGCGCAAGAGCGTGCGCGGGCTGGTGGGGCAGATGCCGTGGGCGGCGATGCTGTATGGAACGAGCCTGATCTGCTTTGGGCTTTCACACTGGATGTGGCTGTCGCTGATGGTGATGCTGTGCGTGGGCTTCGGGCTGATGCGCGTGAACAACGCGACGAACATCGTGATGCAGACGCTGGTGGACGAGCGGATGCGGGGCCGTGTGATGAGCTACTACTCGTTCTCTCTGGACGGATTGCAGCCGTGGGGGAGCCTGATGCTGGGCGCGATGGCCTCGGGGATCGGCGCGCCGCATACGGTGATGATCAGCGGCAGCATCATTATTCTGGCGGGACTGTGGTTCCTGATGCGGCTGAAGAAGATTCGCGCGGCGATCCGGCCGATTTATGTGCGGATGGGGATTCGGCCGGAAGAGAGCGGAGCATTGAGCGAGGCGGTGCCGGAGGGTTAACCTCCGGCACTTTTACTCGCGGCAGTACACGGTGCGATCTTTTTCGGCTTTGCGTTCTAGCGCGAGTTCGATGAGCTGAGTGATGAGGTCTTTGTAGGGGACGCCGGTGGCTTCCCACAGCTTGGGGTACATGCTGATGGAGGTGAAGCCGGGCAGGGTGTTGACTTCGTTGAGATAGATGCGACGTTTGCCGTCGGGCTCCATGAGGAAATCCACGCGGGCTAGGCCGGAGAGGTCGCAGGCTTTGAAGGCGGCTACGGCCATCTCTCTTATTTGTTTTGCTTCGGCTTTGGTGATCCTGGCGGGGATGACGGGGACGGAGCCTTCGGAGAGGTACTTAGCTTCGTAGTCGTAGAACTCCTTGCCGGGGATGATTTCGCCGACGAGGCTGGCCTTGGGCGAGTCGTTGCCGAGGACGGCGACTTCAAGCTCGCGGGCGCGGCTCTTCCTGCCTTCGACGCCTTCTTCGATGACCAGCTTGCGGTCGTACTTTGCGGCCTCAGTTAGCGCGGGGCCGAGTTCCTTGCGGTCGTGGGCCTTGCTGATTCCTACCGACGAGCCGAGGTTGGCGGGCTTGACGAAGAGCGGATATTTGAGCGCGGCTTCGATCTTCGCGATGGATTTGCGCGGGGAGGACTCCCACTCCGTGCGCAACAGCGAGACGTGTTTGACGATGGGCAGGCCGGACTGGGCGAAGAGGCGCTTCATGACGTCTTTGTCCATGCCGGCCGAAGAACCCAGCACTCCCGATCCGACGTAGGCGATGCCGGCCAGTTCGAAGAGGCCCTGAATGGTGCCGTCCTCGCCGAAGGTGCCGTGCAGGACGGGGAAGACGACGTCGAGGGCTTTGCCTGAGGGTCCCTGGGGGCCGGGTATGGGCGCCATCAGCGTGGGAATGCCTTCGTGGAGGAGCTTTGCGCCGGGTGTGGCCGCGGGGTCTCCGGCGAGCAGTTGGCGGGCGATGACGTTTTTGTCGCCTTCGAGCAGGCCGTGAGCGTCAGCGGGGGCGAGCCAGCGGCCTTCTTTGGTGATGCCGATGGGGGTGACGTCGAACTTTTTGCGGTCGATGGCCTTGAGGATCGAGGCCGCCGAGAGCAGAGAGACTTCATGCTCGCCGCTGCGTCCGCCAAAGACTATGCCTACACGTAGTTTTTTTGCCATTGTGTGCTTTCTGATCGTAGGGGGAAGCCGGTGTTGCCTTCGCATTCCCTCAGGGGCTAAAGCCCCGATTTATTTGCAGCCATCTGTACGGGCTAAAGCCCGTACCCTTCAATTCGAAACCGCCATCTGCCCATTCGATACCGCATCTGCGAACTTCTCAGTGAAGATGTGGTGCGGTTCGTCCCGTCCCTACGGGACGGGGTCGATGTGGTGGTGTCCTAACCCCGGGTTTCACCCGGGGCTATTATCGCGGCATCCCTCCGGGATGCGGGTTGTGCGTCTGCCGGGATGCGAGTTGGCGTTCCTTCCGAGTGTTGCGGTTGGGTTAAGAGTGGCGGGTTGAGTGTCGATCTTTCCCAGGTCTCAAAATCGAGACCTGGGGCACCCAACGTTGTGACGTGCTCCCCACCCTAGCGGCAAAAACAAAGGCGCCGCGAGGGTGGGGCACCGATGATATTTGTGTCTTGATCTCTGTTCCTTGTTCTCTGTTCCTTGTTCCCTGTTCCCTAGCCCCTAGTCCCTTAGTCCCAGTTTCCTATTTCTTTTCTGCCAGCTTTTTACGTATTTCGATGCGGCCCTGTCCGCGGCGGCCCATGTTGAGGACGACGATGCCGAAGACGAGCAGGACGGCTCCCCACCACAGGTCGCCGTTGATGCCGAGGCTCTTCACATAGAGGTCGGGACGGGTGCGCGTGGCCAGGCCAAAGGCCGAGAGCACTGCGCCCATCATCGAGAACATCATGCCGAGCGGAATTCTGAGATCGATCTCCATCTTTACTCCTCTTAGGCGAACAGCAGCGAAACGGCGATTGCGATGGCGAGGATCAACGCTGCCACACCGATGGGACGCCGCCACCATGCGAGCGCGCGGGGGGACTTTGCGGCGGTTGCAATTGCTGTGCTGTGGCTTTCAGCTGTTGCGGGTGAACGCAGGCTGACCAGGACGGCGATCAGAGCATTGGCAAGCATGGCGCAGAGGGCCGTGCCGGCGCACTGCGACAACATGCTTTGCGGATGATGCAGTACCGCGATCCATCCGCCGGCGAGGCCGGGGAAGTATCCGCTGGGGACTGTGAGGCCCCAGTGCAGCAGAGCGGCCGCGAATCCCGCGACGAGTCCCAGGAATGCGCCGGTTGCGGTTGCGCGCCTGTATAGCGCGCCGAGCGCGAAGGTGGCTGCGAGCGGGGCGAAGAAGACGGCCAGCACGACGGCAAGCAGATCGAGGAGGCCGGGCATGTCTTTGAATTGCAGCCCACCCCATGCCAGCGCGGAGGCGAGGATGGCGGCGGCGAGCGCCGTCCAGCGGGCCACCGCGACGAGGCTTTTCTCGCTGACGTTTTTGCGCAGGCGGGCCTGGTAGATGTCGAGCGCGAATACAGTATTGATGGCGGAGAAGCGTCCCATGAGGCTGCTCACGAGGCAGGCCAGCAAACCGGCAAGTCCTAGACCCAGCAGGCCCGAGGGCAGGTTGTGGGGCAGCAGGAAGGGCGTCGCCATGGCGTAGTCGTGGCGCGGAACGCCGTTAGAGTCGAGCAGCAGTTTTCCGCTCATGGGGTCGGGCACGCGATCGGTCTGCGCGGGAACCAGCCCGAGGCCCTGATCCTGCGCCTGGGGCACCACTTCGACTTCGTGGACGATTGCGCCGTCCTGATCGGTGCGGATGGTGATGGCGGTGTGCGGAGCGGGCATGGAGATGGCGAGGACTCCGGAGACGACCAGCAGCAGCGGCAGAATGGCGCGCGCCGCGGCGGCGATCAGTCCCGAGCGGCGGGCCATTCGAGGACTCTCCGCGGCCAGCGCGGCCTGCATCAGGGTCATGTCGGTTGCAGCAGTTCCGGCGGTGAGCAGCACGCCGAGCAGCGCAGCCGTGGCCAGCGCGCCAAGGCCTGCCGGAACCGGTTCACTGCCTGCTATGGCCTTCTGGAATGCGACGTGCATCGCGCTCCAGCCACCGATCTGCTTCAGGCCGAGCAGGACCATGGGAAGAAAACCGGCCACCAGCACGAAGAACTGCATCACCTGGCCGTAGAGGGTTGCGCTGAGTCCGCCAAGCACGACCACCATGAGCGCGAAGGCTGCGGGAACAACCACGGAGAGCAGCAGTTGCCACTCCATGCGGATGTTGGGGTAGCGGAACATAACGTCGATGAGCCGCAGCGAGGCAGCAACCCGCGCCATGGCGTAGAGCGCGAGCGAGGCCATGAGGAGCGATCCGGAGAGCGAAGCGACAGCGCCGAGCAGGCGGGTCTTAGCGTCGAAGCGGAGTCCGAGAAACTCCGGCAGCGAGCGAGCTCCGGAGGCCGAGTATGCGGGGACGAGATAAACGGCGACGAGCAAGAGCGGAAGCACCGTGCCTACGCCGAAGAATCCGGCACTGGCCATACCCCACCGCGCGCCGGCCGCGCCCATGACCAGGACCTCTACCGCGCCCAGACTTGCGCCGGCCATTGCCAGACCGGTGAGCCATCCGGGAAGCCTGCGCCCGGCGAGCAGAAACTGCTCGCCTGTGGGAACAAACGCTTTCAACCCCACGCCCACGCTGACCGTGAAGAAGAAGTAGATCAGCATGACCATCAGGTCGGTTGGGGAAAGGTTCAGCAATGTGTCTCCTTGTTGCGCTACTTCAACTTTAAGGAATGGCGCATGGGCGAGTCCAATTTCTTTACGTTTGAAGAAGCCCGGAAGACCCAGTGTACGATTCTTGCTCACTGTGCGGGATTTACACTGGAGAAGCATGATTCCCACACTCAACTGGACCCCTGAAGGCGTACGTTTTCTCGATCAGACCAAGCTGCCGCTCGAGGAGACGTATGTTCTAGCCAAGACGTACGAAGATGTAGCCGAGATTATTGTGACGATGGTGGTGCGCGGCGCTCCGGCCATCGGCGTTTCTGCAGCTTATGGCGTAGCACTGGGCGCGCTTGAGACCAAAGCTGGTACGACCAGGGATTTTGCGCCTGAGTTTGAGAAGATCTGCGCGCATCTGGCCGGGACGCGGCCCACGGCGGTGAACCTGTTCTGGGCCATCGACCGGATGAAGCGGGTGTTTGCCGCGCTGCTGGCGGCGGGCGCATCGATCGGCGAGGTGAAAGACAAGCTGCTGGCCGAAGCCCACGCCATGTACGAGGAAGACATTGCCGCGTGCAAGGCGATGGGGGCATTTGGCGGCGCTCTGCTGCCTGCCGAGGGCGGCGTGCTGACGCACTGCAACGCGGGCGCTCTGGCGACGTGTGGATATGGCACGGCGCTGGGCGTGATCCGCTCGGCGGTGGAGCAGGGCAAGAAGATTCACGTGTACGCCGACGAGACGCGGCCGTTTTTGCAGGGCGCGCGGCTTACGGCCTGGGAGTTGATGGCCGACCACATTCCGACGACAGTGATCTGCGACAACATGGCGGCGAGCATCATGGCCAAGGGCAAGATTCAGGCGGTGGTGGTGGGCGCGGACCGCATCGCGGCCAACGGCGATGTGGCAAACAAGATCGGCACCTACAACGTGGCGATTCTGGCCAAAGAACACGGGATTCCGTTCTATGTGGCCGCGCCGTGGTCGACGATCGACCTGAAGACGCCGGACGGAAGTGCGATTCCGATTGAGGAGCGTTCGGCACGCGAGGTTACGCATCACGCCGGAACGCAGTTGACACCGCATGGAGTGGGAATCTGCAATCCCGCCTTCGACGTGACTCCGAACAAGTACGTGACGGCGATCTTTACCGAGCGCGGTGTGCTGCGTGCGCCGTATGGGGAGTCGTTGAAGAAGATGGCTTGAGGCCCTCAGGGGCTAAATGTCGTGTCTCAACAGGTTGTTTACATTCAAGTCGTGCCCTGACACGAAACTTTGAGTATTGAATGAAGTTAAGGCCGGCGAATCGCCGGCCTGTTTTTTGCGTGATTTGTTGAGAGGCTGTGCGAGGCACGTTAATTTTTCGCGGTCCCAACAAAGAACACAGAAGCCGGTACGGGCATGGATTCCTGCTGGCCTTGGGTGAGCTTGCCGGTGGCCGCGTCGATGCGGAATACGGTCACATTATCGGACTGCTGATTGACGGCGAATACGTATTGGCCTGTCGGATCGGCTCCGATGGCGCGGGGAGCCTTGCCGCCGGATGCGATGCGCTGAATGAGAGTGAGCGAGCCGTTGTTTTTGTCGATCGCGTAGACCTGCATGGTGTTGTCGCTGCGGCAGGAGGCGTAGAGGAATTTCCCCGACGGCGCAATCCAGATGTCTGCTCCGCTCTTGGTGCCGGTAAAGTTTTCGGGGAGCATGGAGAAGGTTTTTACCAGCTTCAACTCGCCAGATTTTTTGTTGTAAGCGAACTGGGTGATGGCGGCTTCGTTCTGATCGATCAGGTAGCCGAAGCGCTCTTTGGGGTCGAAGGCGAAGTGGCGCGGGCCGTATTTGTCGGACAGGGTTGCAAAGGCTGGCTGGGGCAGAGTGAGCGTAGCCCGCGCGGGATCGAGGATGTAAGTGTAGACACGGTCCATGCCGAGGTCGGGGATGATAACGTGGCGGTTGTCGGCGGCGATGATGGCGTGGTGGGGATGAGCCTCGCGGCCGATTGCCGAGTGCTGGATGAGCGCGGCCCGCTCGCCGATGGATCCGCCGGCGCTGAGCTTGAAGACCGCGACCGAGCCGCCGCCGTAGTTGTCTACGACCATCGATTTGCCGGTCTTGTCCACGGCAAGAAATGTGGTACCGCCGCCACCGGCCATCACTTTATTGATGGGCTCGATTGCGCCGGTCGGGGTGTTGAGTTTGTAGCTGAAGATTGCGCCTTCGGTCTTGCCGTCGTTGCCTACCTCGCTGGTGACGTAGAGGAAGTGATTGGCAGGATCGGTGGCAAATGCAGTGGGGCGCTCGATCTCAGCGCCGACGACGCCGATCTTGCTGAGCGCACCTGTGGATGGCGAGAAGTGGTAGGCGTAGAAGCCTTTTGCGGCCGAGCCGAAGTAGACCAGATAACTGCTCGAAGGCTGCTGCGCGGTGGCGGCGCTTGACGCAAGAGTGAAGATCAAACCCGCAACGATGCCGAAGAACCTTGCACGAACTCCTGATGACATTAGACGCATCCTTTTCTTCCCTGCTTAGACGGGATCAGGATACATCTGGCGGCATAGGAGTGAATGCTCCTGCCAAGCGCAACCTGGTGCGGTGAATCTGAAGTAGTTTGAAGAACAACCGCAGATCCTTCGACTGCGTCCGCCACGGCGGACTTCGCTCAGGATGACAGCTGTTCGATGCGAGCTTTGGACTCAGGGCACCAGGTCTAAGAGCGCGTGAATCTGATCGTATAGATGGAGTGCAGTGGTTCCCACCCTAGGCGCAAAAGCAAAGGCGCGCCGAGGGTGGGGCACCAAATTTCGTACTTCCTTATGCGGTCACAGACCTAGTGGCTGGTAGCTCCGCTTGATGTGGACACCATCAGGCTGGAGACGTTCACCGGTTCGAAGTTGTCGAGGATGAGGTGGGTGAGGCAGGTGAGGTCTGCGTCGTTCCAGCGCGTGTCGGGTGTGCCGATGAGTCCGCCGCTGATGCCGTTGTCGGAGAGGATGATGCCGTAGTTGCGGAAGGCGGTGATGATGATGGCCGCCTGGGGACTGGTGGCCGCGCAGGCCGGTGTGGCAACAGTGGATTTGAGGCGATATATCTCGCCCGCAGGGCCGCTCATGGTGCAACTGACGGGCGGCGCGGACTGCGAGAGAAGGTTGCCGGTCGAGATCGCTCCGGCTGCTGAAGAGCAGCTTCCGGTGCCCGCGGTCTGGGTGCCCGGCCATACCCAGTAGTTGAGCATGTGGTTGAGCGTGAAGCGAATGGGATGTTGGACGACGCCGGTGGGAGCAGAGGGCGTGCCACTGCCGATGACCTCGTCTGCGTTGACGACGAGCGGGGCAACGGGAAGTCCGGCAGCATCGGAGGTGCCACCGCCCTGGGTCGTCAGGTTGTTTGTTGAAACGTCGGACCACAATGCGTTCGAGGAATCGGTCCAGGGGCCGTTCTGGTAGATGCCCTGCCACATCTCGTAGAGCGCGGGTGGATTTCCGTTGCCCGACTGGCGGTAGACGAGTATGTGGCGGTCGCCGTTACTGTTGGCCGTGCCCTCAGGAGGAGCGTAGGCCGGGATCGGTCCTGAGGTGTAGTAGTGCTGGTACATGGTTGTAGAAACCGAGACGTTCGGCTGGTTCCACGGGACCTGGATGGCGGGAATTCCGTTGGGAAAGGGCGGATTGTTGGTGTTGCCGAAGAAGGGCTTTACGGTCGCAGGCAGATAGGCGCTGTACATGGGCGCGGCGGGCGAGGTATCGACGGGCAGGCCAGTGGTTGCCGCGTCCACGCGATGGTGGAAGATCGAGGTCGCGGGAAAGATACCGGCCAGAAATGCGTTGCTGCCGGCGATGGGGAAGCTGACGCTTCCGGTGGCCTGCGCGCCGACTGAGTCGGAGACGATGATCTGCGGCGAGTAGTTTCCCTGCCCGCCGATGAGCGCGCTGCTAACAACTCCGGTGGCGGCGAGCGACATGCCCTCAGGGAGCGTGGGAAAGCTGAGACTGTTGCTGACCGAGAAGGTGTAGGGCGGAGTTCCGTCGGTGGCGACGATGGTGCAGCCCACATATCCTGCGCCCTGGGTGCCGGCCGGGCAGCTGGTGGTGGTGATCCTGAGCGTGCCGCTTGAGGTGGTAATCGTCACCGAGGCGGTGGCGGAGTTCGATCCGAAGGCATTGGTGGCGGTGAGCGTGTAGGTGGTGGTGACGGCCGGCGTGACGGTTGTGGAACTGTTGGCGGTAGCGGTGGTGAATGCTCCTGGCGTGATGGTGAGGGTTGTGGCTCCCGCGGTGTACCAGCGCAGCGTGCTGGTGCTGCCGGAGGCCATGCTGACCGGGTCGGCGGTGAAGGAGTAAATGACGGGCAGTGAGCCGGACTGCACGGTTACGGTGGCCGTAGCTGTAACCGAACCGGCGGCGTTGGTGGCGGTGAGTGTATAGGTTGTGGTGGATGATGGCGAAACGGATGTGGTTCCGGCTGCCAGAGCCGAGGTAAATGCACCGGGCGCGATGGAGATGGAGGTTGCGCCGGTTGTGGACCAACTGAGCGTGCTGGACGCACCGGAGACGATGCCGGTGGGGCTGGCAGTAAACGAATTAATGACCGGCAGGCTGGGCAGGGACACCGATACGACGATGGAGGCCGTGGCGCTTCCAGCGCTGTTGGATGCGGTCAGGGTGTAGGTGGTTGTAGTGGCGGGAGTGACGACCAGCGAGCCGCTGCCGGAGGCGCTGGAGTAGTTGCCTGGCGTGATGGAAATACTGGTGGCTCCTGAGGTGATCCAGCTCAGCGTTGTAGGGTTTCCTGCGACGATTGAGGACGGCGTGGCTACGAAGGAGATGATCGAAGGCCCGGTGGAGGTGCTGCCACTTTTGAATTTTGCTCCGCAGCCGCTCACGCCGCAGCAGGCAGCATGAGAGTGAGGGCGAGTGCGCAACGCCGTTCGCGCAAAAACGGTTGCAGGCTCAGATGACGAGTCCATTCAGCCATCGCTCACAGTATCCTTTTCCGTCGATTTTCGCCGGCCGCCAGCTGTGTTGAAGGGAAGCCGCACCCGGCAAATCCGACACTAGCACAGGAAACATGGAATTGGCATTGCAAACTTGCCGGCCTGCGGGCGCAAAGAGGGCGTGACCGGGCAGAATGCGGCTGCCGTCGAACGTCACCTGAGCCACAGGCCTCAAACTACCTATCGGCACAACACGCGGTGAGTAATAGGCTCGGCCAGCTCCTTTTTTGGCATTTTTCTTGCCGGGCAATGTTGCGACGAGCGCTGCCGCGTTCCGCCCAGGGCGCCGGACAAGTTGTTCCACTTTGCGAGCCGGGATACGTGATTCACATCTATATGTTATTCACACCCTGAATTTGCTGATCCAGGCCAGGAAACCCATTTCCAGTCTTGATTTGCTTCCATTCAGTGCTAAAGTGGTGGCAGACTTCGGAGCACATCGATGAGCAATTACAGTGTGGCCGGCCAGAGCCGGCGCGCGTTTATGAAGACCACCGGAGCACTGGGCGCGGCGCTGGCGCTGGACAAAGAGGCGCTGGGCCTGGCTCCCGCCGTGGGCGCAGCAAACAGTTCGGGGCGCGAAAAGCTGATTCCAACCTTCTGCGCCATGTGCGGTCCAAGCTCCGGCTGCGGGATTCTGGCGAAGGTCGTTGACGGCAAGTTTGTGGGGATCGAGTCGTTCCCCGAGTGCCCGACGAACAACGGCGTGAACTGCGCCAAGGCTCACGGCGCGCCGCAGTGGGTCTACTCGAAGGATAGGCTGCACTATCCGCTCAAGCGCGTTGGGGCGAAGGGCGAAGGCAAGTTCCAGCGCATTACATGGGACGAGGCGGTAACCATCATCGCCGACAAGCTGAAGGAGCAGAAGGCGAAGTACGGGCCGGAGAGCCTGGGAATTTTATCGCCCGCAGGCCGCTCGTACAGCAGTTATATGCGTCGCTTCATGGTTACGCACGGCAGCCCCAACTACGGGCACAGCGGCATCTGCGCGGTACAGAAGCGCTTTGCCATGTCGTACACACTGGGCGATGAGCCTAGTCCGGATTATGCTCACGCGGATCTGGTGGTGATCTGGGGCAAGCAGCCGGTTTTCTCAGGCGCATCGAAACATGCCGTGAGCTCGCTGATTGCCGCAAAGGAGCGGGGTTGCAAGTTCATCACCATCAAGCCGACGCTCGAGCCCGACGGCGCGGTGACGAAGTCGATGTGGGTGCCGGTGCGTCCGGGTACGGATGCGGCGCTGGCGCTGGCCATGCTGAACGTGACGATCAACAAGAATCTTTACGATGCGGCGTTTGTCGAGCAGTGGTGCTATGGGTTCGACCGGCTGAAGGAACATGTGCAGCAGTATCCTCCGGCCTGGGCGGAGAAGATCACCGGCGTACCCGCTGCGCAGATTGAGCAGGTGGCTCGGCTCTATGCAGGTACGCCCAAGGCGGCGATCGATTACGGCAACGGCCTGGAACATGCGCCCGCTGCAAACGATGCGCTGCGCGCTATCGGAATGCTGATGGCAATTACCGGACACATCGACAAGCCAGGTACGAATGTGTGGGGTTCGGGCAGCACCATGCCCAGCCCGCGCGGCGTCGATCTGTTCGAGAGATACACACAGGAGTTTGTGGACAAGCTGGTGGGCAGCGAGTTCCCGATGGCTTTCATGCCGGCGATGGAGGGGACTTCGGCCTCGTACTACCGGATTCTGGACAGCGTGCTGACAGGGAAAAAGTATTCGATCCGCGCCATTCTTGCGCCGGGCACGCAGGCCATGGCGAGCACGCGGGGAACCAAGCACGTAATTGAAGCGTTGAAGAAGGTGGAGTTCTTTGCCGTGCTCAACACCACGCGCACACCGGAGATGGCCTATGCCGATGTGGTGGTTCCGATCAGCACGATGTACGAAAGCGATCATCCCTTCGAGACCTCGGGCAACTGGATCATGGCGCGCAACAAGGTGATTGAGCCTATCGGCGAGTCGAAGTCGGACTACGAGTTCTGGCTGGCGCTGGGCGCGAAGATGGGCTACGGCGACGACTGGTGGAACGGCGATATCGGCAAACACATGGACTGGCGGATGGAGCCGCTGGGCATGACCTATGAGGAGCTGCGCACGCAGTATCCAAACGGGCGGAAGTACGAGAGCAAGCCACCAGTGTACGAGCAGTACGCGAAGCGTTTCGCAGCAAAGAGTCCGCGACTGGACAAGGTTCCCTACCTGCCCGAGGGCAAGGTGGCGCTCTACAACAATCTATTTGAGAAGGCCGGGCTGACGCCGATGCCGGTATGGCGCGAGCTGCCCGAGGGGCCGACGGCGACGCCGGAGCTGCTCACGAAGTATCCGCTGCTTCTCTCCGACTATCACACCTCGCGAAGCTACAACGCATCGTGGCTGCGCGACGTTCCTTATCTGCGCGAGGTGGAGCCGTATCCGTCGCTGCACATTCATCCCGACACGGCGAAGCAGCGGGGTATTGCAAACGGCGACTGGATCGTGGTGGAAGGCCCGCACGGCTCGATGAAGGTGAAGGCGATGCTGTATCCGGGAACGCGGCCCGATGTGGTGATGCTGCTGCACGGCTGGTGGCAGGGTTGCAAGGAGCTGGGGTTGCCGGACTTCCCCCTGGCGGACGGCGGCGCCAACACGAACAACATGTATTCGACCGATCCGGAAAAGATGTTCGACCCGGTGATTACCGCCATGAGCAGCCAGACGCTGGTTGAAGTGAGAAAAGTTTAAGCAGGAGCGCGAGATGGGCAAGCAGTACGGATTTCTGATCGACTCGGAGCGGTGCGTCGACTGCCGCGCCTGCGTGACGGCCTGCAAGGCGAGCCACAACGTCGAACTCGGCGTCTCCTACCGCCGTATCGAAACAACGTGGAAGGGCAAGTTCCCCGAGGTCACGTTCACTTCGCTGTCGATGGCCTGCAACCACTGCGAGGAGGCGGCGTGTGTGAAGGTGTGCCCGGCTCATGCCATCACCAAGCGCAGCGAGGACGGGATCGTCGTCGTGGACCATGCGAAGTGCATCGGCTGCGGCGCATGCGGAAAGGCCTGCCCGTACCACGCTCCTCAGTACGGCAAGGATAAGAAGATGCAGAAGTGCGATCTGTGCGTAGACCGGGTGAGCGAAGGCAAGAAGCCGGTCTGCGTCGTGACCTGCTCGGCGAGTGCGCTCACCTTTGGAACACTGGAAGAGCTGCCCGCGCTGGCCGGCAAGAAGAAGATTGCACGGCTTGCAGGGGCGACCAGGCCGTCGGTCTTCGTGCCCGTATCTGGGGCCTGACTCGCGCCTCGTATGACGATGGACGAGTTTCTCAAGCTGGAAGCACCGCAGACCGGTCGATCGAGCGGCCTGCGGTGCTTCAGCGCGAGAAGGCCAGTTTGATACCGAGAAGAATCAGCGACGCCGCAAACAGTCTGCGCAGCACAAGGTCGGGCAGGTGCTGCGCCCACGATGCGCTAAACCAACTGCCGGCGGCAAATCCGATAGCGAGCAAGACGGCCAGGGTGACGTTCACATGCCCGGCTCTGTAATACGCCCAGAAAGCGAAGATGCCAATGGGCGCAAGCAGGGTCGCGATAGAGGTTCCCTGAGCGGTCTTTTGTGACATACCGTAGAAGAGAACCAGCGCGGGTATCAGGTAGACGCCGCCCCCGAGACCGACCAGGCCGGAGAGGCCGCCGATAGCAAAGCCAAGCAACAGTCCGCCGGCAATACCTAACAGATTCATCTTGTGTACACCTCACGATGCAGCGGGCCGGGCTTTCTTCAGCAAGTCCTTGCGGGCTGGCTTGCGCACATCGCGCACGAAGCGCGTCATGGATTTGGAAAGGTTCTCAAGGACCAGCGTCCACTCTTCCAGATGGCGCTCGCCCGCTTTGGTAAGCCTGTAGCAGCGCCGCGCGGGGCCCGAGTCGCCCTCTTCCCATACGGACTTGACCATCTTGTTGGCTTCGAGCTGGCGCAGGGTGCGGTAGAGCGCTGCCTTGTCGATCTCGGCGTCGGTCAGAGCGTGGTCCTTGAGTTCCGAGCAGAGGTTGTAACCGCAGGACCCGCCCTTGATCTGGAGCATATGCAGCACTACCGGCTCCACGAAGCGGTAGAGGTTTCCCATGCCGCACGAGCAGGGGTAGTTGGTTTCGTGATGCACACAGAGCTTGCGGGCCATTCGGGTCCTCCAGCCGGACGAAGCGGCGGCTGAGCAAAGAGTAGCACAGCTTCAAACCTAGATGCGGATTGCATCTACATGCGCGCGCCGCCCTGCGTCTATCCGGCACGGTGTTAGTATATAGGTGTTAATTGCATCTACTCTATTCAAGAAGGGCAATACATGAAGATCGCGATTCCTATGAGCGGCAGTTGTATGGATCAGCACTTTGGCCATTGTAAGAACGTCGCGCTGATCGATGTGGCGCCGGAGTCAGGTAAGGTAACTTGCCAAACCGAGCTTGCCACGCCCGAGCACCAGCACGGACTGCTGCCCAGGTGGCTAAAAGAAATGGGAGTGACCCACGTTATCGCCGGCGGCATGGGCGCCCACGCGCGCACCCTGCTGCTTGAGTCCTCGATCGAGGTGATTACCGGAGCGCCCTCTGAGACTCCGGCGGATCTCGTGCAGAAGTTTCTGAGCGGAAACCTCCAGTCGGTCGAGACGAGTTGCGGCCACACATGCAGCCACTAGTAGGATTGCGGTAGCGAGTTTTCAAGGAGAATCGGGATGGTCGCGAGACGCATCGTAGTTGTTGGCGGAGTGGCGGGAGGCGCGACGTGCGCGGCGCGGTTGCGGCGGCTTGACGAAGAGGCTGAGATCGTCGTCTTCGAGCGGGGGCCTTATGTCTCCTTTGCCAACTGCGGCTTGCCCTACTATGTGGGCAACGTGATCACCAATGAAGACAAGTTGCTGCTCGCCTCTCCGGCTCTATTTCGGGAGCGGTTCAACATCGAGGTGCGCACGCGGACCGAGGTCTTGGCTATCGACCGTGCGCTGAAGACCATCGCCGTGATGGACCTGGACGCGGGCGAGGAGAGCACGGTTGCGTACGACGAACTGGTGCTCTCGCCCGGCGCATCACCGATTCGTCCGCCCTGGGCGGGAATCGATCTGCCCGGCATCTTTACGCTGCGTTCTGTTCCCGACAGCCGGGAGATTCGCGGCTGGATCGAGACGCGCGCGCCTCGCAAGGCTGTTGTAGTCGGCGGCGGATTCATTGGCCTGGAGATGGCGGAGAACCTCAAGCATCGCGGACTGGATGTGACGGTTGTCGAGATGGCTAAGCAGGTGATGCCGCCGCTTGACTCCGAGATTGCCGAGTACGCAGCGCAGCGCCTGATTGCCGAGGGAGTGACGCTGGTGCTCGGCGACGGTGTGACCGCCTTTGAGCAGAGCAGCAAGGGCAGCCTGATTGTGCGCACGCAGAACGGCCTGTCTATCGATGGCGACATTGTGATGCTTGCCATCGGCGTGCGGCCGGAGACACAGCTTGCCAGGGCCGCGGGCCTTGAGCTCGGCGAGCGGGGCGGCATCCGCGTTGACAGCCAGATGCGCACGAGCGACGCGAATATCTGGGCGGTCGGCGATGCCGTCGAGGTAAAGAACTACGTGACCGGCCAGTGGGAATTGGTTCCGCTCGCCGGGCCGGCGAACCGCCAGGGCCGCGTGGCTGCCGACGCCATCTGCGGGCGCGATACAAAGTTTCGCGGCGTGCAGGGCACGTCGGTGTGCGGCTTCTTCGGCATGACTGTGGCGCTCACCGGAGCCACGGAAAAATCGCTTCGCCGCGCGGGCGTGACCGACTACAAGTGCGTGTATCTGCATCCCGGCCATCACGTGGGCTACTATCCCGGCGCGCAGACGATCCACCTCAAGCTGATCTTTCGCAACTCCGACGGACTGGTGCTGGGTGCGCAGGCGGCTGGCGAACAAGGCGTGGAGCGGCGCATCGATGTGATCGCGCAGGCCATCCAGATGAAGGCTACGGTCTTCGATCTCGAAGAGGCGGAGCTGTGTTACGCGCCACAGTTCGGCGGCGCAAAAGATCCGATCAACTTTGCTGGAATGATCGCATCGAACGTTGTGCGCGGCGACGCCGAGCTTGCCCCGTGGAGTGAGATCGGCTCCACAATCGCAATGCTTCTCGACGTTCGCGAGCCTGCCGAGTTCAGCGCTGGAAAGATCGACGGAGCAATCAATATTCCGCTGGGCCAACTGCGGCAGCGCATCGGCGAGCTGTCTGCGGACAAGGAGATCTGGGTGAACTGCGGCGTCGGACAGCGCGCCTACTATGCGTGCCGCATTCTCACTCAGCATGGTTTGAAGGCACGGAACCTTTCAGGTGGATTCAGCACATATAAGGTGTTGTACCCGGGCAAATAGCACCTGGCCGGCAGCTAAGCTATGCCGTGGTTCACGATGCCGGGGGACTACGGGGCTGTCACTCCGGCGAGATCGCGCGCAATAGTTCTTCCCATTGCTGAACTGGTTTGGCCGGCGAATACTCCTGAGATCGCTTGAGCGAGAGGGCCGCGTATCTGGCGTGCATCTCATCGTCTACCAGCAGCAATTCCATCGCATTTGCGAGCGCCTCGACATCTTCATGGCCGACGCTGATGCCGTACTTTCCTCCATCCAGAATCTCAGCCGGTCCCGATGCCGGCGATCCGATGACCGGAACACCCAGCGCCATGGCTTCGAGAAAGATCCTCCCGAAGCCGTCGACGCGCGCGGGCGCAACCAGTGCTCTGGCATCCTTCAGCCATGGAAATGGATTCGGCTCAAACCCGGGCATGATCAGAGAATCTTGCACGTTGAGCTCACGCGCAAGCTGTTCCAGTGAAATGCGGTCATCGCCATCGCCAAGAATGACAAGGCGATGATCGATTCCCCGCTTGCGTACCGCGGCGTGGGCGCGAAGCAGAAGGTCAAAGCCCTTTTGCTCATTCTTGAGGCGGCCGATGCCAATCATGTAGTGCGCCTGGCCCAACTCTCTCATTCCGGCGGGCCGGGCCTCGATGGACTGCGCTCTGGCTCTTTCCGGATCGACAGGGTTATAGATAGTGTGCAGCCGCGCTGGAGAAACTTGCGCCATGCGCGAAATGGAATCGGCTGCTCCCTGCGATGGAACTACGACCCCGGTGCAGCGCGGATACATCCAGCGGGCCATCCGGCTTGCCCAGCCGGGGAAGTTCCGGTAGTACTCGCTCAGTTCGGTACGAATCCACCCGATGACGGGCTTTCTAAGCAACTTGGCTGCCATCCAGGCAACGTAGGTGGGCTTGCCTTCCATAGAACCCACAATGACATCGGCGCGCATCCCCAGCACGATGGCCTTGAGCAGGATATACGGCATATGATTTCGAATGCGGGCCCCCGCCTCGCATCCATAACATACTTTGATATTTTGAATTCGGTTGAGATGAACGCCGGATCGCTGCAACAGAAAGAGGCTCGGTTCGATCCGTCTGCGGTCGAGCCGGCCGAGTAATTCGAGCAGAGACAACTCCGCTCCTCCCCCGCCCAGGTCCGTCATGATGAACAGTACACGGATCATTGGAGCCTCGTCCCGCACCAATAACTGCGCTTGCAATCAGCGCCCGAGGTCAGTGCCCGCGCGGCTCCGCAACTCCACCTGCGCAGTCCGCGGGACCAGGGATGCCCGCGGCTCTCTCCATTCGCAAGACGAATAGGAGAGCCACCCGTTAGCCAGTCCCAGAAACGCCCGGCAATAGTAGCGGGTTCTTCTCAGATTCCCGCGAAGCGCGAAGAAGCACATTCCGCCGATCGACCTGACCAGCTTGTTCAGTGCGAAGCTTTTCGGGAATTCGTATTTTCTCAAAATATAGCCGAAGGCCTTGCGGTTGCCGAATACGCGGCTCATCTCCAAATCGTCCGACTGCTGCCACGTCTTGTGAAAGACGACGACGTTCGGAGTGTAATAGATGAAGAAGCCCAGCAGCAGTGCGCGAATCAGATACTCTGCTTCCTCGGCCGAAGTCATTCCGGATTGCGCTCCTCGCCCAAGGTCGGTATCGAATTTTCCGACTCTCTCCACAACGGACCGGCGAAAAAAGAGGGTGACACTCGTAGACCGATTCCACAAGTTGTCGAGGGTGACCATTCCGCTTGACCGGTGAAACACCTGGAACCCCTCAGTATCCGCTGGGTCCACAAGCTTCCCGGTGATCCCGTCCCAATCCGGATGCGCCATCATCCGTTTAGAAACAGACTCCAGCAGGTCCACTGGATACCAGCAGTCATCGTCTGGAAAGGCCACGAACTCTCCCCGAATATGATCGAGTGCGGCATTCCTGGCGAGCGACAAGCCGGGTTCATTAGTCAAATGCCGGATGGGGAAGTAGGCTTGAAAGGGAGCAAGCAACTCATCCAGATAGCCGGGGGGATTTTGATCGACGACGATAATCTCGAAGCTCTGACACGTCTGGCGTTTGAGTGTCTCTAGAAGGCGCAGAAGCTGTGCGGTTCGTCCGATGGTCGCGATAATAAGAGAAAATCTGGGCTGTGTGTCAGTCACCTGATCCTCGATAGATCTTGCAGCACGGTGATGTATGCTGTGAGACGAAAAATTCTACCCGGACCGTTGACGCCATCACGTTGCACCGCTCTAAGAGCATTATTTCAGACGGCGGTCCCAGCGCAGGCGGGTTGTGGCGCCGGCGCTGGGACCGTGAGTCAGTTACTGTGCCGTGATGGTGGAGGTCGGAGCGCCCGCTCCGGGGTTGTGGTTGTTGCCGAACGATTGGATAGAGCCCATGGTGCTGGTTTGAAATCCAGCCGTATTGGAGAATAGTGAAACATTCGATGCACGAATGGTTGACGCGGCGGTACCGCCGCCGGCCAGAATTCCCGCGCCCAGGTTGTTGGCTGCAACGGAATCCGCAATGCTCATTGTGGCGCTGTACGTATTAGCAAGCACCTCGAACCCGGCGCCGGTATTGCCGTTTGCGTCGCTCGTCCGAACCGCGACGCGACTGGTGTCGCCGGCAAAGACGCCGATCGCATTGCCGGAGAAGTGCGACTCGGAGATATTCACACGCACTTCGCCGCTTACCCCGCTCGCCGTGCCAACAATGTTGATGCCGTTGCCTGCGTTGTTCTGGCTGGTGGTGTCTTCAACAAAGATCTGCGCTCCGGTGCCAAGGTTGATGTTGATGCCGTCGTTGCCAAAGCTCAGAATGGCGCAATGCTGAATGTATACCGCGCTCGCCGCAACCACGTTGATGCCATAGGTGCCGGGGTTTGAGGAGTTGCCTATTCCCTGAATCGAGAGGTTGCGCAGAATGACAACGCTTCCCGGGGCGTTAATGGTGATACCCGGTGTGCCCGAAACAAGAATTGACCCAAGCTGCCCACCACCGCCATCAAGCGTAATGGACTTTGTGATGGTGACGGCGCCGAAACCGCCGGTATCCAGATTGTCGATTTCTCCGCCAACCGCGGTCTTTGAAATAGCGCCGGGAAATGTTTTGCAAGGCGCGGTTCTGCTGCAGGGATTGGCGTCATCGCCAACGCCTGACACCCAGGTCCGCGTAGCTTGCCCATGAGCAGCCAGGCCGATGGAGAGCATGGCAAATGCAGCGACGAGTGTAGAACGCAAGGTCTTCATGAATCCCTTTCTGAGGAAAGTTGAGGAAAGTTATCGAGCGTGGTTGACGGGGAAGGTCGTGACTATGCTCGCAGCAGCGATGGTATAGTCTAGCAAACTAAGAAGATAATTGTAATGGATATTTTTACTCCAAAATAAACCGCGCTATCCAGGGCTTGCTTGCGACCCCGCGGCAGGGCGCATAGAATGACTGAGAATCGTGCCAACCTTTACGCAATCCCTAAGATCGTTGGTCTACAACACTGGTTGGCTGCTCAGGCCGTACCTGTGGATTCGGTTCCGGCGCAAACTGCGGAAAGCCGCGGCGGAGTGGTCCGACTTGCCCGCCACAGGATCGGAAAAGCCTCACCCCGCGATCTTCATCTTCAGCCGCTATGGCACGGAAACGGTCGGAAACCAGTTCATTCAACTTGGTTTACTGCGCGTTTGTTATCACACCTTTCCAGCCCGTGCCGTGTATCTGCTCAGCGCCTCGCCCCAGGTCACGGAAGCGGGCCTGGCGGGCATGAAGGCGATATTGAAGCGAACCTCGGGGGGGGTGCCGCTGGCGCAGTTTCTTGACGAAAAGGTCGCCATCCTGAACGAAGGCGCGATCCGCAATCTGGGTAGGGGAGACCTTCTCGTGCTCGGCGGCGGCCCGATCATGGATGATCCGCAACTCGCGCAGTGGCTGGCGTGGTTCCAGTGGGCGGAGCGCGCGGGGGCAAAAGTATTGATTGCCGGGTGCGGTCTTGGCCCGCTGCGCCGTCGCGACACGATATCCCTCGCCGAATCCCTGTTGGGAATTGCGAATGTCACGGTTCTGCGCAACAAGCCGGATGCGAACTTTGTGCGCGCGGCGCGATCCGCGCCAATCCTGGCTCCCGATCCTGCCTTTCTATGCGCACCGCTGCTGCCGCGGCGGAATCCTTCCCAAAGGCACTTGCTCGCCGTCAATGCCCGCCAGATCGGATTCGACAGCAACCCGGCAAAGCGGATCTCCGTCGATGAGGTGGTGGCGCGTGTCGTGCGGCACGCTCTCTCTGTCGCGGAACACCTGCCGATCGATGGAGTTTTTCCCTTTTCTACTCAGGAGGGCGTGGAGTCGCCGGATTCCGTAGTTGCCGCGCGCGTTGCAGAGAAGATCGCGGAGAGCTTGCGAATCCAGTTGCTGCCTCTTCCTGAAACCTCCTTTCCCGGACTCGTCGATGCTTTGTCACAGGCGGAGTATGTGCTTTCGACACGCATGCACGGACTCATTCTCGGCATGTTGCTCGGCTGCCGCTCGGCGGGATTGGATTACATCGCCGACAACGGTAAGTGCGCGGATTTTTATCGCGACTGGCTGCACCGGCCGGCATCGCCGTCTCTCTACGTTCCGAACAGCCTCCAACTGGATCACTTTGTCTCGCTGCCGGATCTGGATGGATACGACGCTTCCAGTGACGCGATCCTGAACACTTACGCGGCCGCAATGCGCCAGGCGCTCTCACAATGACCAACGCAGCGGATTTGCCGAAGCCCTCCACCGGCGTACGCGGAATTCGCGGCCGCCTCATGCGGGGTTCGAGCGTTTATCTGCTGTCGAGTTCCCTGCTGCGGCTGCTTGGCTTTGCCGTGCTCACCATCTACGCACGGTTTTTGACGCCGCGCGATTTCGGCATTGTGAGCATTGCAGAGAGCGCCAGCCTGGCGATCGGGGTTGTTGCCGGCCTCGGTCTGGAGAGCGGATGCAGGCGGCTCTACTTTCACTATGTTAAAGATCCGAACGCGTTGCGCGGTTATTTAGGTACGGTGACTAGTCTGGCCGCGGCAGCAGGCGCAGTCTGTCTCGCACTCGCCTATCTTGTGGGACCATGGCTGACGCCGCGCTTTCTGCCCAATTCGCCCTTTCCCTTCTTCCCCTATTTCGCATTGCCCATCTTCACCGCGATTGCCTCGCAGGTACTCTCATGCGGCCTGGTGGTCTTTCAATGTCAGGAGCGGCACTTTGCCTATAGCGGCTTCGTCGCTTTGCAGTCGCTCTCGACCACTGTGTTAACGCTGGTTCTGGTTGTGTGGACCCATCACGGCGCGGCGGGCCTGCTGCTGGCGCGCGCGCTGGGAACCGCTTTGACGCTGCTTGCCGCCGCCCGTGTATTTCCAATCTTCAGGGCGCGAATTCATTGGGCGTACGTCAATGAAACGCTCTCCATATCCATCCCTCTGGCCTTCCACTCGCTGATGGCTGCCGGATTGATCGTGATCGATCGCTTCATTCTTCAGCACTATCGTCCGTTGAGCGAGGTGGGGCTTTATTCGCTGGCGTACAGCTTTGGAATGACATTGATGACGCTCTTCAGCGCCTCTGTCTACCGGGGCTGGGCTCCGCTCTTCTACTCCCTGCTCCAGAAGGGCGGGGAGAGCCGCAGAACGGCCGGCAAAGTGAGCGGCGACCTGCTGCTGCTCATGTCGGTTCTCGCGTGTATCGGCTGCCTGCTGGCGCCATACTGTGTGCACTGGCTGTTCGATCGCCGCTATTGGCCGGCGGCAGATATCGCCGGCGTCCTCATCTGCGCGTACCTGTTCCACTCCGCGTTTGCCTTGTTCCAGCTTCCCTTGATTCAGGCGCGGCGCAGCATGCTGGTCCCCTTGGTCAGCTCCGTCGCGCTGGCTACAAATATAGTGTTGAATCTAGCCTGGATTCCGCAGTTCGGCATCGCCGGAGCAGCCTATGCCACGCTGGCAGCCTACGCAGTCGAAGCAGGGCTGGCCGCGGTTGTTGCGCAGCGTGTGAACCGGCTTCCCTTTGGTGCTCTGCGGATGTGCCTGGCTTTGGCGGTTGGCGTAATCGGACTTGCCGGCTCGCGGTTAGATCTCTCTGCAATGGCAATTTCCGTAACTTTGGGCTTCCTATTGGTCGCCTCCGCTGCGCTCTCCTACAGGGCGTATCGCGAGCGCAGGTTGGCGGGTGGCCCAACAACAGAAACGCGGCCCGAAAGCCGCGTCGTCTAATCAATCTGAATGGTCGGGACGGGCAGATTCGAACTGCCGATTGCTCGACGCCGCTGCGCTTTGTCGAGCGCCCCTCGCAGTCAAATAAAATGCATTTGCTCTCGCAAATGCATAGTTGGGGTGCTTCGTGGGTCGGCAGTTGGATGCTGCTTTGCCACAAAAGCTGAATAGACTAATCAAATTAAATGGTCGGGACGGGCAGATTCGAACTGCCGACCCCTCGCACCCCAAGCGAGTGCTCTACCAGGCTGAGCCACGTCCCGACACATGTGAAGCCGGTCCATTACGGACCAGCTTCGGGGTTCCGTACTAGTTTACACCGGAAGGGCCTTACGGGCCGAACCGCGTTGCTTTCATTGAACTGCCCCGGCCTACTGCGTGGGCGGAACGAAGTCCTTGGGGGCGGCGCCGCCGGTGCCGAAGAAGAAGTCTTCCATCTGCTCGACGAGGAACTTCTGGGCCTGCGGGGTCCAGGGCTGGAGGCGGAACTCGTTGAGCAGCATCTTCTGCCGATCGGCCCACTCGGCCCAGGCCGCCGCCGATACGCTCTCGTAGATCTTCTTGCCAAACTCGGAGTCGAAGGGCGGCTCGTCGAGGCCTTCCATCTCCTTCTTGTTGCGAACGCAAAATACCATGTGCGCCATTGGATTTGCTCCTGAAGTCATTTTAGGTGGTTAGAGAAAGGTCTTGCCTGGCTGGATTCAGGGGCCTGAAGGCCCCTGAATCTTCCGTAGCACCCATGCGGGTGCTTAGTCCATGAACATGCCGCCGTTGACGTCGAGCGTGTGGCCGGTGATGTACGACGCGTCTTCCGAGGCGAGGAACTTGACGGCGCGGGCCACGTCCTGCGCGGTGCCGCGGCGACCCAGCGGAATGGTGGCCAGCATGGACGTGTTCTGCTGCTCGGTGAGCACGGCGGTCATGGGCGTCTCAATGAAGCCGGGGGCGATGGCGTTCACCGTGATTCCGCGCGAAGCCACTTCGCGAGCAAGCGACTTGGTGAAGCCGAGCAAGCCAGCCTTCGATGCCGAGTAGTTGACCTGGCCAGCCTGTCCGGCGCGGCCTACGACGCTGGCGATGTTGACGATGCGGCCCCAGCGGTTCTTCAGCATGGCCGGCAGCAGCGCCTGGGTGATGAGGAACGAGCCGGTGAGGTTGATGCCGATGACCAGATCCCAGTCGGCCTTCTTCATGCGCAGCACGAGGTTGTCGCGGGTGATGCCGGCGTTGTTGACCAGGATTTCTACCTTGCCGTAGTGGGCGAGCACGGCCTTTGCGCCGGCTTCGATCGACTCTTCGCTCGACACGTTGATGACGAACGGCGCGGCAGTAACGCCTGCGGCGGTAAACTCGGCGGTGGTTTCGAGCAGCTTGGCCTCGTTTACGTCGGCCAGCGCCAGCACGGCACCCGCGTCGGCCAGTTCCTGCGCGATGGCGCGTCCAATACCCTGCGCCGCTCCGGTGACAAGCGCAATACGACCCTTGATATCTGCCATGATTCTCCTTGTTACTTCTGGATATTCCTTAACAATCCTGACGCGCAGGCTCAAAAGGGGTTGCGCTGCGCCAACTGCAATTATAAATGCGTGCAAACACGGGTTCGAGGCCTCAGCCGTGGAGGCGGAATCCGTTGCGGTGCCTGCTCCTCAGCCCAGCGCTACCGGAGATTTGCCGGTGACCGCGGTCTCGGCTGCGATGCGGCCAAAGATGATCATCTCGCAGAGATTGCCGCCGCCCGCCGGATAGAGAAACCCATAGACGGAGCCCAGTTCGCCGACACAAAAGAGATGCGGGATCGGCTCGTTGAAGGCATTGAGAACCTGCCCCGCCGCGTTTTTCTTCGGCCCACCTTGGGTGTTGGGGCCGCCCGGATACATCTTAAGGGCGTAGAAGGGGCCCTTCCGCACGGGGATCATTGTGGCCGGATCGCGGTTGAAGTCGGCATCCTTCTTCTGCGCGCAGAACTGGTTGTAGCTCTCAATGGTCGCCTTGAGGACTTCGGGCTTCATGCGGCTGCCGTTTTCCTTATCGGCGGCGATCGCTCTGGCCAGTTCTTCAATGGTTTCGCCCTTGATCAGAAATCCGCTGGCGATCTCTTCGGCGGAGTCCTTGCTCCACGTGTAGTAGCGCTGCCGGGTCTTGCCGTCGGCGAGGATGCCTTTGTATGCGCCGGTTGCGGGCGGGCCGAGCTTCAGGGCCGTATCGTCGAAGACCGAATAGCAGGGCAGGGCCGGGTACTCGGAGTTCTCGGTGTCGAACTTGCACACCTCAAGCCATGCGCTGTGCGCCGCCCAGGGGAGTTCGCGGAAGAAACGCTTGCCGTACTTATCCACCAGAATGAACCCGTTGGGAGTGCCGCTCTGGAAGGCGGGTTTGTGTCCGGGCTTGTAGGGGATGACGCGGCCGGAGATGGTATTGAGATGCCACAGGGCCGCGCCAACCCGGGCGGCCATGCGAACGCCGTCGCCGGTGTTGCCGGGATTGCCGTAAAAGTAGGAGGGATAGCCGCGCAGGGTATTTGCCTTGAACTCTTCATCCCACTCGTAGCCGCCACAGGTAAGCACAACGGCTTTTCGACCCCTGATGCGCAGGGCTTTGCCCGCGCTGGTGGCGACGACGCCGATAACCGCGCCGCTCGCGTCCGTAACAAGTTCCTTGCCGGGCGTGTCGTAGAGGACGCGGATCTTGCTGCTCCGTTTGGTCACATTGCTGTCGAGTACCTGGAAGAAGGCCGGGCCGCCGCCGTAATATTGCCTGACGCGGACGCCGTCCCAACCGGGCAACTGAGGAAACTCACCTTTGCCGTAGAACAGTTTCTCCGGGGTCAGTGTGCCGCCCATCTTTTCGACCCACTCCACATTAGAGACGCCGTATTTGCCCCATGCATCGCACACCTCTCGCGGCGTTGCGCCCCAGGATAGAGCGAAGAGATGATCGGAGGCTTTCTGGGCATCGGTGGGGCAGACGATGACGCCGCCCGCCGAGCGCGTGTTCGGCGTGTGGTGGATCTCGGTCTCGGTGTCGGCTGGATGCTTCTCAATAATGATGACGCTGGCGCCAAGATCGGCGGCCGTGATGGCGGTGATGGCGCCCGCGCCACCGTAGCCGACGCAGACGATGTCGGCCTCGATATCCCACTTGCCCGCAACGGCAGCCAACGCCGGCTGACTCTCACTCAGCAAGCCGCCGGCGGCCAGACTTGCGCCACCCAGAGCAACGCCCTTCAACACCCGCCTGCGGCTTACGGTAGCCTCATCTTTCGGTTGCGATGTCATTGCGGTTCTCTCCTCTTGCTTGCGAGTGTGTGCGGCGGAGCTCTCCCGCTGAGCGGAAGATGCACCCTGGCAGACAACGATCGAGTGCGACGGAATCTGGTACAACCTTATTCGAACTGCCGTGGGAGTTGCCAGTGACCGCGCAGGAATTTATTGCGGAAATAGCCTTGGAAGGCAGCAGCGGGTTGCAGTGCAGGTGGGCGAAGGAAATGCCGGCCGGCTCCAGAACTATTACTGCGAAGATTTGTGCTTTCCCAGGTCTCAAACGCGAGACCTGGGGCACCCAAATTCATGGGCACGCTTGCAAAATCACGCGGTACGACTCTAGGTTGACGGGTTAACCGCCACCGTTACCGGCCGCCCCGCCATGGCGTGCCGCAGCACTTCTGACGGCCATATATAGATAGCCAGGCGGCGCGAGTAGTGCAGCACCGGTTCGCAGTTGGGAAGGGTGATGCCGATCGAGGCGGGCAGGTCGTTGCGCTCGATCAGGGCCTCGGCCTCTTCAAGCGGCAGCGGCACGTGGTGTACGTTTGAGCGGATCGGCTCGCCGCTGCGGTTTGAGCTGAAGATGCACGACCGCTCGGTAAGAAAGTACTCGAGCGAGCCCGGCCGAATCTCCGCCGTCTTCAGCGTCGGACCCAGGCCGCGATATCGTGCCTTGAAGACCACCGGCTTAGTGTTCAGCCGCCTGTTGCTGTAGAAGTCGAACTCCCGCTCCGAGCACTGATCCAGCCGCATCGACGACCAGTGGCAGGGCAGGTGGTACACCATGCGCGCAATGCCCACGCCCAGCAGGTTGCTTGAGTCCAGCGAGAAGCAGTAGGTGCCGGAAGTGCCGGTAAAGCGGTCGCGGACATAGGTACGCATGCTCAGATCGGGAAAGCTCCGCGCCCCCGGTAGCGCAGGCACGCCTCGGATCTTGATGCGATCGAGCCAGAAGGGAACCACGCCGAGCCAGGCCTTGCCCTGATATGTGTCCACTTCAAGCCAGTCGGGCAGCAGTGGATCGAGGACAGAGGGATTCAGCGCCCAGTGGGCGAACAGAAGGTCGTTCCAGCGCTGGCTGATCAACCAGCGGCCGGAGGGCAGCGGTCGTGGCCTGTACGAGCTCTTGAAACGGTACTCCTGCACAACTGCTCCCTGGAGTTGGTTCCCCGGCTGCTGAAACGGCAAGGGAAGTTGTTCCGTAGCCCGATCGTAAACGGTCCGGCGGCCGGAACTCCTCAGCCGCAACTGCTCGCTGTCAGCATCTTAATGCATTTTCGGTATACAAGTAGAATTTTTCAGGACTGTGAAAGGCGGCTTTTTCATTGTGAAACAGCCGCTCGATTGTGTGCTTTCGGTCTACACCAACTCCGCCGATGCGGTCGCCCAAATTTCAGGCTTATGTGCGGCAGTGCACTCCATGCCGTATTCTGTTCGCGAGACCTGCATTATGACGAACCAGACTTCCTCTATGCCCGCCGCCCGAAATGCCACTGAGGTTTTTGCCGTTCACGGCGCCGACCCCGAGATTCTGGCCTTTGCCATGGCCAAGTACTCGCGCTCATCCCTCTCCATGCGCGAGAGCCTGCGCGAGATCAGCTCACAGAAGGCCGAGCAGTTCCTCAACACCTTTTACTTCCAGTACGGCCACCGCTCCATCGCCGATCTGGCCCACATCGCTTTTGCGGTCGAGCGGCTGAGCCTGATGGCCGCGCTCATCCTTGAAGACGAGCAACGCTGGGATGGCCAGGAGCGCTCCACGCGCTACCAGAACTTCACGAAGTCGGGCTGCTACTTCCCCGAATTCGGAGCAGACGACGCCGACCGCAAGCTCTACGCCGACACCCTCGGCAAGCTCTTCTCCACCTACGACCAGACCACCGCCGCCGTTCACGACGTTTTGCGCAGCCAGATCGCTCGGCCCGACGACATGAAGCAGGACGCCTACGAGCGCACACTCAAAGCTCGCGCCTTCGACGTGGCCCGCTACCTGCTCCCCCTGGCCACCAACACCTCGCTCGGCCAGATCGTTACCGCGCGCACGCTTGAGACGCAGGTTTCGCGCCTGCTCTCGCATCCGGCGGCAGAGATCCGCGACCTGGGCGAGAAGCTGCGCGAAGCCGCCACCGGTCCGGCATGGAACCTGAACGATCAGGCCGCACAGGCCTTCGTGGAAAGGCTCGCGGCCTTTGAGGGAGCGGCCAAATCCGGCGACAGCCTTGCCGCCGAGGCCGCCCGCCTGTTTACCCGCGAGGTGCGCTCCGCGCCCACGCTGGTTAAGTACGCCCAGCCCAACCCCTACGAGGTTCAGACCCGCAAGGAACTCACCCGCGCCGCCGCCGAGATTCTCTCCGGGCTCTCCTATCCCAAGGCCCCCATGGTCGATCTGGTCGAGCGCACGGAGAGCCTTGAGGTCGAGTTGGCCGCCACCCTGCTTTACTCGGTCAGCCAGTACTCTTTCCGGCAGATTCGCGACCTGGTGGCCAGCCTGCCCGCCGCGCAGGTCAACGACATCGTCGAGCTGGGCCTGGCCCACCGCGGCAAACACGACGAAGCGATCCGCGCCTTCCACTCCGGCTCAACCCTGCGCTTCGATCTGCTCATGGACATTGGCGCATTCCGCGACTTCCACCGCCATCGCCGCTGCACACAGATTATTCAGGGCTTCACCACGGCGCACAGCTACGAGTCGCCCGGCTCGGGCGATCTGCCCGCCGGCACCGACATTCTGGCAGAGGCCGGAGTGCTGGCCGCCTACGGCGCGGCCGTTGACGGAGCCCACCTGGCCAGCCGCCAGATCGCTGCCGGCAAGGCGCCCGAGGCCGAGCAGTCCGCCCTGTATCTGCTGCCTCTGGCCACCCGCTGCCGTTCGCTCTTCAAGATGGACTTTGCCGAGGCGCAATACATCACGGAGCTGCGCTCGGCCCCGGCCGGCCACTTCAGCTATCGGCGCGTCGCCTGGGCCATGTACCGCGCCATCGAGCGGGAGCATCCGGCCCTGGCCAAACACATCCGGGTAACGGACTACACCAAACCGATCGACCTACTGCAAAGGTAAGTCGCTTAATTTATTCACGTTATCGCCGCGCTACCCGCGCGGCGATACTTTTTGCTGCCTTTGCTGCCAGCCGGAGCTGCGATCTCACTGTTAAACGAATCGGCAGTAAATTTTATTTGGATACTTTACTATTAATAAATATATGGTTATTGTGTATTAACGGGGCGCGCTATTAAACCTTAGGAGAATAGCCCAGATGCCTATTCAACGACATTCCGGAGACTATGTCTTCACCAGCACTACCGGAGAGAGCGTCCGGGCCTATGTTCCGCGGTCGCTTCCGCCAGACCCGCCCGTGGTGCTTGACGCGCTGCTGCCGCTGCTGGACCGGGCCACTCATGCGCTGGGGCGGCTGGACGGGCTGTCGAAGATCCTGCCGGACCCCGATCTCTTCCTCTATCCCTACGTCCGCAAAGAGGCGGTTTTGTCGTCCCAGATCGAGGGCACGCAGTCCTCGCTCTCCGATCTACTGCTGTTTGAGAGCGAGGCAGCGCCGGGCGTCCCTCTGGACGACGTGCGCGAGGTGTCGAATTACGTGGCCGCCATGCAGCATGGCCTGGACCGGCTGCGCGGCGGCTTTCCGCTTTCGCTGCGGCTGATCCGGGAGATTCACGGGATTCTGCTGCGCGGCGGACGCGGCGAGCACGAGACGCCGGGCGAGTTTCGCACCTCGCAGAACTGGATTGGAGGCACCCGTCCGGGAAATGCCACCTATGTTCCGCCACCGCCCGAGCGGCTGATGGAGTGCCTCGACAGCTTTGAGAAGTTTCTGCACGACGAGACGGTGCGCCTGCCTCTGCTGGTGCAGCTGGGGATGATTCACGTGCAGTTTGAGACCATCCACCCCTTCCTTGACGGCAACGGAAGGCTTGGGCGTCTGCTCATTACTCTGCTGCTTTGCGCCAGAGGAGCGCTCACCGAACCCCTGCTCTATCTGAGCCTCTACTTCAAGACGCACCGCTCGTACTACTATGACCTGCTACAGCGGGTCCGCACCGAAGGCGCGTGGGAAGAGTGGCTGGCGTTCTTTCTCGAAGGCACGGAGACAACTGCCAGACAGGCCGCGGATACCGCAACGGAACTCATCCATCTCTTCGATGCGGATCGCAAGCGCGTTCAGGCCATCGGTCGTCCGTCGCTCTCGGCCCTGCGCGTTCACGAGTACATGCAGAGGAAGCCGCTCATCGTCATCGGCCCTGCCGCCCGCGAGCTCCATCTCTCCGTGCCCACGGTGACCAGCTCTCTGGCGCAGCTGACGGAGCTGGGAATCGTCGTCGAGATCACGGGAAGAGCCCGCGATCGTGTCTTCGCCTACAGGCGTTTCCTCGACCTCATCTCCGCCGGCACCGAACCAATTCGGCCTCTCTGAGCCGAAGCCTTTTGACCGCGCAAAGGGCAGAGCGACGTGCGCAAAGACTTTCAACGGACCGTTTCCGTCTTATATGCAGGTTGGCAGCATACTGGCCAAACGGAATCGAAGGAGGTCACATATGAAACTAGCGTTCAGCGCCGCCATGGCGCTCGCTCTCATCGGCGCTTCATTGGCTCAGGCCCAGGCACCCCAGGCAGCCCCACCCATGCCCGGCCCCGGCGGCGGCGCTCCACAGGGCGCTCCCCGCGGCCCCCGCGCCCCTGAAGTTCCCGCCCCCAGCATCCCCATCGACGTGGCGGTGGCTGCTGCCAAGGCCGCGCAGACCGCCTGCGCCGGCTTCCACTTTGGATTTGCCATTCTCGACCAGTCGGGTCAACCCAAGCTCATTTACATCCTTGACGGCTCGGCTGGCTCCCACGCCACCCGGGCCGTGGGCAAAGCCAGCTCGGCGCTGCTGATCAACGGACCCAGCGAAGGCCTCACCGACCGTGCGGCGGCCGATCCGGCGATCGCGGCCAAAGTGCAGGCGGCCAAGGACAGCGGCAAGCCCATGATGGCCATGGCCGGCGGCCTGCCCATCGTCGTCAACGGCCAGGCGCTCGGCGCAATCGGCGTCTCCGGCGCGGAGCCAGGCGGCCACGACCCGGAGTGTGCGGCCGCAGCCATGAAGGTGATTCAGGCTCAGGTGAAGTAAGGAGCCGTGTCTCCGCTTGACCGGACAGGATGCGATCCCAGGTCTCAAAATCGAGACCTGGGGCACCCGGCACCCGGCCATGAAAGACAGGCACCAGCCGGCCCCGCAGGGGCCGCGCGAAACAGTCAACCCACCCAATAGTTCCGAGTTGGCGACCACACAATCTGAATGCAATGCGTATCAGTCGGCAGCTCGCCAGTGTTGCGGGTTGAAGCGCCGTCCAGACCCATTCTTGTGCTGATTCTTTCCAAAGCCAAATTTTTCCGGGAACACCTGACAGTTACTACTGCCGCATTTCCTTAAGCTCTGGCTAATCCCATCGGCGTTACTATCGCGCGTACCACTTCCAATGTCACATCATTTTGCGAGCACGAAGCGGAGGACAGAGATCATGCGGATTCATTCCAGGATTTGCGCGCTTTTCGTAGTTCTGGCAGTTACAGCCGGCGCTCAGGTACGCACTGATAGCGGGCTGGTAGCCGGCGTTGCTGGCAAGGATGGCTCAGTCGTTGCATACAAGGGCATCCCCTACGCCGCCCCTCCTGTAGGCGATCTGCGATGGCGCGCGCCCCGGCCCCCTGCCTCATGGCAGGGCGTTCGCAAGGCCGAGAAGATGGGGCCCAGTTGCATGCAGACTCTGACGGGCAAAAGCTTTCCGTTGACTGAAGAGTATTTTCCTCAGAACGAAGTCAGCGAGGATTGCCTGTACCTGAACGTCTGGGCGGGGTCGAAGGCCGCAGGCGCAAAGCGCCCTGTGCTCGTATGGCTTCATGGCGGCGGCTCATCGGAGGGATCGAGCGCGCCCGCCATCTATGACGGAGAGGGGCTGGCGAAGAAAGGCCTGGTGGTGGTCACCCTCAACTTCCGCCTCGCTCAGTTCGGCTTCTTCACGCATCCGGAACTCAGAAAAGAATCCGAGCACAATGCTTCGGGCAACTACGGATACATGGACATCCTGACGGCGCTCACCTGGGTGCAGAAGAACATCGCTGCATTCGGCGGCGATCCTGCCCGGGTGACGATCGGCGGCACGGCCTGGGGTACCGCAGTCGTACAGGCATTGACTGTATCCCCGGTATTCAAGGGCTTGTTCCAGCGCGCCATCCTTGAGGGCAGCGCCGGTTTCGGCGCAGGCAACTCAGGCGGAGCAAGAACACCGGAGGAAGCGGAACAGGATGGGCTGAACTATGCCAAGGCCCGCGGCGGCAAATCGCTTGCCGAACTGCGCGCGATGTCGGTTGAGGAACTCAGGAAATCTTCCGGCCCACTCATTCGATTCGGTCCTGTTATCGATGGCTGGATGTTCACCGAATCCCCCCAAAGCGCTTTCAACGCCGGGAAACGAAGCGACATTCCCACTCTGACGGGTTCGGTCATGAGCGGTACCATGCCTAACGAGTCCGCGGACCTCTCGCCCGCCGATTGGCAGAAGCAGATTCGCGCGCGTTACGCCGATGCGGCAGATGCGTTTTTCAAGCTGTATCCGAGCAATTCCGCCGAAGAGGCGCTCGCGGCCAGAAAGAACAGTAACCGCGATCAGAGTTTGATTCCCATGCTGGCCTGGGGCAAGACGCGGTCCAAGACCGCCAAGACAAACGCATTCACTTATTACTTCACCCACGCGCAGCCCGGAGAGTACAAGGAAAAGTATGGCGTCTTCAGCCGGTCTGAGGAGCCTTACTTCTTCAACAATCTCGCTGTACTCAACCGCCCCTGGGATGCCGAAGACCGCAAGCTCGCCGATATCATGTCCAGCTATTGGGTGAACTTCGCCGCAACCGGCGATCCCAACGGCAAGGGCCTGCCCAAATGGCCTGCATTCAACGATCAGACCAGCCAGACCATGGAACTCGGCGACAAGCTTGCTCCTCGACCCTTTGGTGACGATGCCAAGATTCAATTCTTCACGAAAAACGGAAATGGCGCACAACAACGTTGAGAGAAGAACGATCTCCGTTGCCCGCTCCTCTGGCGCCCGCGATCCTGTTTAGATCCGGGCGCCATTGTGCATTAGTTGAAATATGGGAGGCAGGTGGCCCGGTCAACATCCGGAATGACATCCGCGGCGAGTGATGAACTGTGCCCCGTCCATCGCGCGCTCTTTGCGCGATGGGTGGGGCACAACCCTCAACACGCCACAACACCGCATCCCGGAGGGATGCATCGATATTAGCCCAGGACAAGTTCGCGTCAGCGAACGCAGTCCTGGGTTTGCTGCAATATCGAGTCACAGCCCCGTAGAGGCGGCGCGAAACAGTTAACCTGGCCGTTAGTTCTGGGTAGGCGACGATGCAACCGCAACCCGGAAACTGATGAGAATGTATAGTCTCGAAGCACGAGAATTGAGGGCGATGCTGGAAAGCTATCCGAGTGGCTCACTGTCTTCGGTGTTGCATTCGCGCAAGGATATGGGAATTTATCGGGCGCCTGTGACTTCGAGCTTCCCACTTCTCTGGCCGAGCATGTAGGCTGTCTACCAGCCTTCCCCCGAACAGGTTGAAGGCCCCCGGAGGTCTCATGCGAACAACACTACAGACACTTTTGATCAGCGTTGTATTTTCAGGTGCCTTAGCCTTTACGCAGACGCCGGCGTCCCCAAAAACGCCCCCATATACGCCTCTCGATCAGGACACTCTGATAGCAGCCGAGCACATGCAGCAGCTCCTTAAAGACGCTCCTATTTCAAAGGAGACCGGAAAGCCCGGCAGCCTGAGCTCACAACTGTTTGGCGCCAGCAAGTTCAACACCGCATTCATCCGACTCAACGAGCCCGACAAGCCGCATGCCCACGCCGGAACCAGCGAGGTGCTGCTCATCCAGGCTGGGGCAGGTTCGCTCGAAACAGGCGGTGAAATGGTCGGGCCATTCCTGGCCAACAGTGACGTCCACACAGCGTTTTTTGTGAATGGACCGCGGACCACCGAAGCGACGCAAACCGGGGGCGAAGCAGGAGGCCCGCACAACGGAGCGGGCACCGCGATAACGGGAGGACGGACACAAAAAGTAAAGGCGGGCGATGTGCTCTTTATTCCCGCTGGAGTTCCTCATCACTGGACGGCAATCGAGCAGCCTATCGTCTACCTCGATGTGAAGTTTCCGAGGACGGAGTAGATCGCGATTTGATTGGGTGGAAGCAGTGTAAATTTGAGTCGCTGAGCATGAATGGATCTATGGTGTCGGACATAAGCGAAACGAACTATGTCTGGATTGACGACGATGCGACCGCATCATCGGCCCCGCAGGGGCGGCGCGAAACAGTTAACCTGGCCTTAAGTTCCGAATCGGCGACGACTCGCCCTCAACGCGAGTAGCGGTCTCGGATTGACCGGTGCCAACAGAACGTCTATTCTTGCAGCCATATCAACCATGAGTGCAGAACATTCATCCCAGTTCCGCAGGACTGGAATCATCTTTTTTCTCGTCGCGGTGCTGGCGTCGATCGTCCTTGCCGCGATCATTCGATCAAATTGGGATCGAGTGTCGGTTAGACAATATGAGATGAGTGTGGCTTTCGATGGTAAAGCGCCATGGGGTGATGTAGGGCCGGAATCCGATGGCGAACCGGCTCCGACTGTGCTCTACCGCAAGCTTGGAACGAGCTATTGCTACACGGCTTTTCAATTGCCGAGCTTGTCTTCTCGCTTGAAGGAATCGGGTAGAAGTCAGTTCCATGTTGAGTACAACGTTTTCTCAAGTTTCGGTCATGTTGGAAGGTATACTCTGCGCTCGGTAGACGGTGTTCTGCTCGCCGACGGGAAGCGAATTGTCGAAGCTGTTCACGAGTTTGGGGCGCAAGTTCTTTTGGAAGGAAATGAGCCTTCTACCTGCTCATAAAATGTCGTTCCGAGCGCGCACAGCCTAACTGTCAGTTACATCGCACCAAAACGCACTAGCCCGGCGGCCACGCCATCTGCCTTCCGCCCATCACGTGCAGGTGCAGGTGGTCCACAGCCTGCCCGCCGTTCTTCCCGTTGTTGACCACAACACGATAGCCCGCGCCAAGGCCCTGTTCGCGGGCAACTTCGGCGGCAACCCACATCAGGTGGCCAAGCAGAGCCTTCCTGCTCTCGTCGGCCTCTGACAGCGCCGCGATGTGCTCCCGCGGAATCACCAGTACATGCACGGGAGCCTTGGGGTCGATGTCGGCAAAGGCGTAGCTCAGCTCGTCCTGATGAACGGCCTTTGAAGGAATACTGCCCTCAACGATCTTGCAGAAGATGCAACTCATAGCGAGGCCAGTGTACACGCACGCACCCCGCGGGCCACAGGTGCTGCCCTGTCCACATCCATACTCTAAAAAAATGCGCCCGAGTGACTTCTGTCCCTGAATCGAGAATCCGGCTTGCCCTACAATCAATCCATGGGCCTCTCTTCCCCGCTGCGCACGGTCCACGCGGTCTGCAATCACGATTGCCCGGACACGTGCGGAGTGCTAGTCACAATCGACGCCAACGGCCGTGCCGTGAAGGTTGCCGGCGACCCTGCGCATCCTGTTACGCAGGGCTTTCTGTGCGGCAAGGTTGCCAAGTATCTTGACTTGGTCTACTCGCCGGACCGCGTGCTCTATCCGCTACGCCGCAAAAAGGGTGTGCCGAAGGGGCCGCTCGTGCGCGGGCGCGAGCTGGAGGCCTTTGAGCGCATAGGCTGGGATGAGGCTCTGGACGAGATCGCGGCGAAACTCAATGAAACGAGCGAGCGCTACGGCCCGGAGTCGATTCTGCCTTACAGCTATGCGGGCAACTCGGGCGTGCTTGGCTACGGGTCGATGGACCGGCGGTTCTTCCACCGCCTTGGCGCAAGCCGGCTGGACCGCACCATCTGCTCTGAGGCCGGGGGCGTGGCGTGGAACCTGGTCTACGGAAAAAAGCTCGGCGTTCCGACCGAAGACTTCAGCCACGCAAAGCTGATCGTTGCGTGGGGCGCGAACGTACACGGGACAAATATTCACTTATGGCCGCAGATCGAAAAGGCCCGCCGCAACGGCGCGCGGCTGATCGTGATCGACCCTTACCGCACGCGCACAGCGGCTCTGGCTGACTGGCACATCGCGATTCGGCCTGGCACGGACGCGGCTCTCGCGCTGGGCATGATGCACGTGATCCTTCGCGAGGCCCTCGAAGACCGCGAGTACATCGCCCACATGACGGCAGGCTTCAGCGAGTTGGCCGAGCGCGTGAAAGAGTACACGCCACAGCGCGTGGCGGAGTGGACCGGCCTCACCCCGGCAGAGATTGAGCAGCTTGCGCGCGAGTACGCAACGGCGAAGCCTGCGGCGATCCGTCTGAACTACGGCGTGCAGCGCGCGGAGTACGGCGGCGCGGCGGTGCGGGCCATCGCCATGCTGCCGGCCATCACCGGCGCGTGGAAGCATCGGGGCGGCGGAGCGCAGTTATCCACCTCGGGTGCCTTCGCGTGGAATAAACAAGTCTTGGAACGGCCCGACCTGCAACTCAAGTCTCCACTCGCCCGCGAGGCGCGGCTGGTCAATATGTCTGCGCTCGGCGAAGCATTGAAATGCAGGGATCAGGCTGGGGCGGACGTTCATGCCCTCTTTGTCTACAACTCGAATCCCGCGGCGGTTGCGCCGAATCACAACGCGGTGCGAAGGGGCCTGGAACGCGCGAACCTGTTCACGGTGGTTCACGAGCTGTTCCTCACCGACACTACCGACTACGCCGACTACGTTCTGCCCGCGACCTCGTTTCTTGAGCACACCGACGTCGAGGGCGCGTACGGCCACTACTTTGTGCAGCTCTCTCAACGTGCGATTGAACCACGCGGCGAGGCGCGATCGAATGTGTGGCTCTTTGGGCAGCTCGGCGTACGCATGGGCTTCACCGAGCCGTGTTTCAAAGACAACGCCGAAGATCTGATAGCGCAGGCGCTGAACGTGGACGCAAACGGTCGCTCGCAAAGCCCGCAGATGGCTCACATCGCATTGGCTGAGTTGCGCGAGCGCGGACACCTGCCGGTGGACTTCCATCGCGAGCCGGAAGCAGCACCGTTTCTGCCCTTCTCTTCCGGTCCGCTTACTACGCCTTCTGGCAAGGTGGAGTTCGCCTCGCCGTCTCTCGCCGCCGAGGGCCTCGATCCCCTGCCCGGATTTACTCCAGCCACAGAGTCGCGCTGGGGCGCGGACGCGGCACGGTTCCCGCTCGAGTTGCTGGCGCGCAAGGCGGACAACTATCTGAACTCGTCGTTCGCGGGTCTCGAAGGCCACCGGAAGATGGAGGCCGCGAACTGCCGGCGCATCGAACTGCATCCGGCCGACGCGGCTGCGCGCGGCATCGCGGATGGAGATCGCGTGCGAGTCGCAAACGATCGCGGCTCGATCGAACTGATTGCAAGAGTGAATGCAAACCTGCCCACGGGAGTGGTGGCGGGCTGGCTCGACTGGCCCAAACTGCATCCGGAGGGGCGCAACATCAACGTCCTCACCAGCGAGCGGCTGACCGACATCGGCGCGGGAGCCACATTCTACTCGGCATTGGTCGAAGTTAACAAAATCTAACCGGCAAGAGCTAGAACACTGGGAGCGATGCGATGAATTGGACTTTCTACGTTGTTGTAATTGTTGTTATGGTTGCCGTTCTGCTGATGCGCCGGGGGCGTCAGATTACCGTGCAGTCGGCGCAGACACTGCTGCGCGAGGGCGCTACAGTCGTCGATGTGCGGACGGCGGGCGAGTTTGCTTCAGGCCATCTGCCCGGGGCCATCAACATTCCGCTGGACAGCATCGAGACAAAGCTACCGGCGCGGATTCCCGATCGCAACCAGACAATCCTGCTGCACTGTCAGACGGGGATGCGCTCCGGCATGGCGGCAAAGAAGCTGCGCGCTCTGGGCTACAACAACGTCCATAACATCGGCGGATACGCGCGTGCTGCAAATGTGGTGGGCGGAAAGTAGTCTCGCCCGGGCAAAACCGTCAGCATTACCGGCAAAGCAAAACGCCCGGAGTCTCTTAAACTCCGGGCGTTGCCGTGTGTATTCGTTTTTCTGCTTGCTCTACTTGACCGTAAGCACCAGGGTGGTGGAGGCGGCGAGCGCGGAAACGCCGTCGCTGGACTGGCCCGTAAGCGTGACCGTGTACGTGCCCGAAGGTGTTGCCGGAGTAACTGGTGGTCCGTGGTTGTAGTAGTGGTAGAGCGGGCTGCACGCCGTCATGCCGAGCGAGGCAACCAGTGCCACAAGCGCCATGAGCGCCATGCGCTGGAGCCAGCGGCGGCGGCGAGCGCCAAAGGCGAGTCCACCAAGAGCCAGAAAGCCGGGCAGCAGAACCGCCCACGCAACGGGATTCGAACTCCGCGGTCCGGGCGTCATCTGCGCGGTTGCGGCCACAGTCTGAATCACCAGCAGGCTCACCGGCGGGCAGGCCGAGGGCAGCGAGCCGGAGGCGCAACTGGTTGGCGTGGAGGGCAGAATCTCAACGTTGTCCGGCGCAAACGAGCAGGTGGAGTTGCTGGGCAACCCCGAGCAGGAGAGCGTTACAAACATCGGCGCGCTGAGCGACCCGTTGTTTACCGGCGTCACGGTCACGCTGAGCGAGCCGCTCTGCCCGGCTGTCAGTGACAGCGGCAAGGTGGAGGGAGATATGGCCGCAACAGAAAGCGTGTAGCCGGGTACGCCGCCGGGGATCATCGGCTGCGCAATGGCCGAGGCCGATACCGCGGGCTGGTGCGTGGCGTCGCCGGCATAGACGGCGCGGAGCGTGTGCTCGCCCGAGGCGAGCGTGAGCTTAACCTGCGCCTGGCCTTCGGCGTCGAGCAGGGCCTCGCCGAGGATGCGATCGCCTTCCTCAATGCTGACCACGCCCGAGGCGGGGTGGCTCAGAACGTCGCTCACCGACACCGTTGCCCGGCCGCTGCCGTCCACGGTCAGGGTGGCGCGAGTGGCCGTTTGCTGCGCGTAGGCTGCCGGGATCAGTATTGCCACTCCCAGCGCTGCCATCCATTCAAGCCGCAATTTGCGGCGGATCATGCCTGTCACGTGCACCTGCTCCAACTGCCCAAAACTAGAGGGCTGACACAAGGACTCATCCGGGCAGACACTGCCCACCCGATCTATTGTCCCAGACCATTATTGTATCCGGCGGGACCGCTGACGGGCCATTCCCTCACGCCGCCGGCCCACCCCTTGATCCCGGCCTCTGCTCCCCTGGTCCCCCAGTCCCTGCTTTTCAGCTATGCTGTCTGTTTGAGGGAATCGTCATGACTCAAACTGCTCCCCGCCCCCAACTCGCCCACCTTACCGCCGTTCTAAACGACCTGCGCGCCAAAGGAACCCACTTCCGCCTGCGCGTGCTTGAAGATCAGCAGGCCCCGGTGTGCCACTACGACGGCAAGCAAGTCATTAATCTGGCCAGCAACAACTATCTTGGCCTCGCAAATCATCCCCGGCTGATCGAGGTGGCCGTGGCCGCCACCGAGGCCTTCGGCGTAGGCTCCGGAGCCGTCCGCACCATCGCCGGAACCATGCGCATCCACATGGAGCTCGAAGAAAAGATCGCCGCCTTCAAAAATGTCGAAGCCTGCGTCGTCTTCCAGAGCGGGTTCACGGCCAACGCGGGAACCGTAAGCTCGATCCTCGGCAAAGAGGATTACATTATCTCGGACGAGCTGAACCACGCCAGCATCATCGATGGCGCAAGGCTCTCCCGCGCCAACATCAAGGTGTTCCGGCATAAGGATGTCGCGCACTGCGAAGAGATTCTCGCCGAACTGGCTAACAAGCCGGGCCACAAGCTCGTCATCACCGACGGCGTCTTTTCAATGGACGGTGACATCGGCCCCGTCGACAAGCTCGCTCTTCTGGCTGAAAAATACGGCGCCATCATGATGGTGGACGACGCGCACGCCTCGGGCGTTCTGGGGCGCAACGGGCGCGGCAGCGTGGACCACTTCAAGATGCACGGCAAGGTGGATGTGCAGGTGGGCACGCTGTCAAAGGCCATCGGCGCGCTGGGCGGCTACGTCTGCGGCAGCAAAGATTTAATTGACTACCTCTATCACCGCGCGCGTCCGTTCCTGTTTTCGACCTCGCATCCGCCGTCGGTTGCGGCAACGTGCATCGAGGCCTTCAACATTCTGGAGCAGGAGCCGGAGCGCATCGAGCGGCTGTGGACGAACACGCGGTACTTCCAGGCCGAGCTCAAGCGCGTGGGCTTCAATATCGGCGGCATCAACACGCCGGCAACCGAGACGCCGATTACGCCGCTGATCGTAGGCGACGGCGGCAAGACGATGGAGTTCTCGCGCGCGCTCTTCGACGAGGGCGTCATGGCGACTGGAATCGCGTTCCCGACGGTGCCGGAAGGTAAGTCGCGCATTCGCATGATCCTCACCAGCGAACACACCAAGGCCCAGCTCGACCAGGCGCTCGAAACATTGGAACGTGTCGCCAAGAGGATGGGGATTCTACAATAGGCAGCAATGATCGCTCACTTACGCGGCAAGCTCATCTCGAAGCAGCCCGGCCAGGCCATCGTTGAGGCCGCTGGCGTCGGCTACGACGTTTGTATCTCCGTGCCCACCTTCACCGCGCTGCCCTCGGTGGGCGCTGAGGCGGCGCTGCACATCCACACTCAGGTGAGCGAGGACCAGATCGCCCTCTTCGGCTTTCTCGATTCCGAGGAGAAGCGGCTGTTTCTGCGGCTGATTACCGTCTCGGGGGTCGGCCCCAAGCTGGCCATCAAGATCCTGAGCGGCCTCAACTCCGAGCGCGTGGTGCAGGCTCTCCGCAGCCAGGATCACGCGCAACTCACGCGCATCCCCGGCGTGGGCAAAAAGCTCGCCGAGCGGCTGGTCGTCGAACTCAAAGACAAGCTCGACGACTTTGCGGTAGCTCCGGCAGAGAAGACCGGCGCGCAGGGTCCGGCGGTTGACGATGTGCTCTCGGCGCTGGTGAACCTGGGCTATCAGCGCGTGGCGGCGGAGAAGGCCATCGAGCAGGCCGTCGCCAAAGATGAAGCGCTCTCCGGCGACTTCGATGGCTTGTTCCGCGGGGCGTTGAAGGTGATTCGGTAAAAACAGCTTTTAGCTCTTAGCTTCTAGCTTCTAGTTGTGTTTGTGGCGAGAATAGTCTGAGGATATTCTTCAAGGCTGAATTTCATCGCAAGGGTGAGTAGATGAAGCGAAAGAATTTCGGCGACGAAGTTGTTGAATCCATGAAAGAGGCACTTGCCATCGTTCAAGGCAAGGTCAAACCCGCCCGCGTGACTACCTTCAAGCCGTCGATTGGCTTGGAGATTCGCAAGATCCGGCTTGCTACCGGTCTCAGCCGCACAGAGTTCGCAAAGCGCTACGACCTCGACGCTCGCACTCTTCAAGACTGGGAACAGGGCCGCCGCCGCCCGGATCGCGCCGCTCGGGCTTACCTCACAGTGATTTCGAAGAAGCCCAGGGCGGTAGAAGCGGCGCTGGCAAGCTGATAAGCTTGCACGGACATATTTTTCATGCACTTAGCCGGACAAGTTCCCTGGCCCTACTCCCGAACCCTAAACCGATCCAGCATCGGAAACAGAACCGCCGCGATCCCCGCGTTGATTACCGCCTTCGCCAGTTCGGCCAGGCCGCGCCACTCGATCTCTAACCCCAGCAGGAATCTGGCCACGACCAGGTAGATCGCGCTCGCCAGCATCGAAAACCCAAAATTGAGCAGCAGGCGAATGGTGTGATTGTCTACATCCACGCGCACGCCGATGCTGGCGCCCAGGTAGCCCACCACCGTCTTCGCGATTCCGTTCAGGCCGATCGGGTAATGCGTCATCGCGTCCTGAAACAGCCCCATCAGCGCGCCCATCAAGGTACCTTGCATGGGGTTGCGACGCCCCAGCGCAAAGTAGACGGTGACAAGCAGCGGCAGATCAAAGAGCGCCCATCTTGAAGCCCACGGGGGCAGCCACATTCCCAGCGCGCGCGGCAACCACGACTGCAAGATCACCGCCACCAGCGGGATCAGCACATAGACGATCAGCGGGTAACGATGAATCTCAAGTTCGCGCCGGCCATCGGCTCCAAGCAGTGAAATTCTCATTGCGGCCGCCCCTTTGTGGCGGATGGGCTTGCCGCCGGTTTCGTGCTCGGCGCAGTGCTGGGAGCGGCAGGAGTTGCCGCGCCTGCGGGAGTAAACCTGTCAGGATGCGCCGTGGGGATGAGCTTGGGCGCGGGCGGAACAGCCGGTGTGGTGGTTCCGTTCTTGCCTGCCGCATTCGCCGCGGGCGTATTTGCCGCCGGCTCAGCCGCTGCCGGAGGAGCGTTGGGATCGGTCAGCCCGGGCAGCCGTTCGGCCATGATCTCCGAAGCCTTCATCTGCTGCACGATCGCCGCCGCTTCGGCGCCCTTCAGCGTTTCGCTGGTCCCCATGTCCTGCGCCGCCACTGGCGGGAAGCGCGGCTGGGTCGAAGTCACCACCAGCACCTCATCCAGCCGCTCCAGATGCGCCGCCGGAACCAGCGTCACCACGATAAACGAGTCGCGATCCGGATCGGGAGATACCTTCTGCACGGTCCCCACCGGCAGCCCGCGGGGAAAGATCAGGTCACCGCCGGCGGTCAAAACCCTCTCGCCCGGCTTGATGCGCTGATCGGCCATCAACCCGACAACCTCAAGCTGCCCGGCCGAATTGCCCTTCAGCACGCCGCGAATGCGCGTCGTCTCCAGAATCACGCCCGCGCCGCTGGTCTGGTCGTTGACCACCAGCACCTGCGAAGTGTGCTCGAAGACGGTTCTAAGCTTGCCCACGACGCCGTCGGCCGAGATCACCGGCATGTCCGGCTTCAGCCCGTTGGCCGCGCCCTTGTCGATGTAGAAGACCTTGGACTGGTCCGCCCCGCTCGATCCGTAAACCTGCGCGGGAACCGTGGAGTAGATGTACTGCTGCTCAAATGCGAGCAGCGCCTGGAGCCGCTGGCCCTGGTGCGCGTCTTCCAGCAGTTCAGCCTGTTCCAGCTGCAGCCGGTCGATGGTCTTCTTCAGCTCCCGGTTTTCGCTGTCCACATGCTGTAGATCGGCATAGTGGCTCCACCAGTACGCAATCCCCAGCCGCGAACTGTGAATCATCCGCTGCGGCGGGCCCACCACCATCTGCGCCCAATACCGGATCAGCCGCACACTGCGGCTATCTTCTTCGGTCAGCGAGTTGTTCTGCCTCCCGGAATGGCGCACCTGCGTGGCCAGCCCCACGATTTGCACGAGGAGCACGGCCAGCAGCACCACATGATTCCGGTAGCGGACGAAGAAGGATTCCATAGCGAATACAGGGACTAGGGCCCTGCTTTATTAGTCCCTTAGTCCCTACTCGATTTTGATCTTACGCAGCAGACCGAAGTTCGACAGCATCTTGCCAGTGCCGATCACCACCGAAGTTAACGGGTCGTCCGCCACGCTCACCGGCAGGCCGGTCTCTTCGCGGATGCGCTTGTCCAGGTTCTTGATCAGCGCGCCGCCACCGGTCAGCACAATGCCGCGGTCGCTGATGTCGGCGCTCAGCTCCGGCGGAGTCCGCTCCAGAGCCACGCGAATCGCGTTCATGATCACGGCGATGCACTCTCCGAGCGACTCGCGGATCTCGCTGTCGTCCACGGTGATGGTCTTGGGCACGCCCTCGATCAGGTTGCGGCCCTTGATCTCCATGCTCAGCGGCCGCTCCAGCGGGAACGCCGAACCGATCTCCATCTTGATCATCTCGGCCGTACGCTCACCGATCAGCAGGTTGTACTTCCGCTTCAGATAGTTGGTAATGGCCTCGTCCATCTGGTTGCCGGCCATACGCACGGAGCGCGAATACACAATACCGCTCAGCGAAATCACGGCAATGTCCGTGGTGCCGCCGCCGATATCGACAACCATGTTGCCGCTCGGCTCGGTGATGGGCAAACCCGCACCGATAGCGGCCACCATGGCCTGTTCCACCAGATACACTTCGCTGGCCTTGGCGCGATAGGCCGAATCCTCAACCGCGCGCTTTTCAACCTGCGTAATCTCAGAGGGCACGCCGATCACGATGCGAGGATGCACCAGCATCTTGCGATTGTGCGCCTTCTGGATAAAGTAGTTGAGCATCTTCTCGGTGACTTTGAAGTCGGCGATGACGCCGTCCTTCATGGGCTTGATGGCCACGATGTTGCCCGGCGTACGGCCGAGCATATCCTTGGCCTCTTTGCCCACCGCTTCCACTTCGCCCGTGCTCTTGTTGATAGCCACGATGGAAGGCTCGTTGACAACGATGCCCTTGCCCGCCGCATAGACGAGTGTGTTGGCCGTCCCAAGATCGATGGCCAGGTCAGAAGAAAACATACTGAAGAGCGAGCGCAACCCGTGCGACCGCGAAGAGCGCGAAGGATAACTGTTCATTGGCATGGAAAAGCGGTGTTACCTCAACAATATTGTACGGCCAAGGGGGTTGAACGGCCTTTAATAAGCTGATGCCTCCCCGTTCAGGCCTCCGATGCCTCGAAAATCGCTCGCCGGAAGCGCTCTCGCGCACCATGGCGCCCAAATCCTTTCCGCGCTACAATCTCCCCATGGAGCACTCCTTCGACGAGGTCCGCCAGTTTGCCAGCGAGTTGCCTGAAGAGCAGCGGCTCATTCTCGCCAACACCCTGCTCGAAAGCCTCACCGAGGAAGCCGCCGACGCCGAGTTGGCAGCGGCCTGGGATAAAGAGATCGCGCTCCGCGTTGCTGAACTCAAGGCTGGAGCCGCTGCCACCTGTTCCTTCGAGGAACTGGCAACCGATCTGCGGGCGATCGCTCGTCGATGAGATCCCTGCGGGTCGACGAACGCGCCCGCCGCGAAGCTAAAGAGGCGGCTGAGTGGTACGCCGAACGCGGCGCCGGTTTATCCGGCCTGTTCACAGATGAACTTCTGGCAGCTATTTCCTTCGCGCACTCACATCCGCTCCAATGTTCGCCTTATCTGCACGGAACTCGCCGGGCGTTCCTCAAGAAGTTCCCCTATTTCGTCGTACTCCTTGAGTTCAAAGACACTGTGTACATTGTTGCGGTAGCTCACGCCAAGCGGAGGGAGGGCTTCTGGATGGGGCGGGTAACGGAGAAGCAATAGGCCGCATCCCAGATGGGATACTCGTATTGCATCCCAAGGAGCCTCGCCATGCCCTACGTCCCTGCCCCCGACCGCTACGACCACGCCACCTTCCGCCGCTGCGGCCGATCCGGCCTGGTGCTGCCCGCCATCTCGCTCGGCCTGTGGCAAAACTTCGGCGGCGTAAACTGCTTTGAAACCGGCCGCGCCATCGTCCGCCGCGCCTTCGATCGCGGAGTCACGCACTTCGATCTGGCCAACAACTACGGCCCGCCCTACGGCTCGGCGGAAGAGAACTTCGGCCTCATCCTTGAAAAAGACCTCCGCGACCACCGCAACGAGATGCTCATCTCCACCAAGGCCGGCTGGGACATGTGGCCCGGACCCTACGGCATCGGAGCGTCGCGCAAATATCTCCTTGCCTCGCTCGACGACAGCCTCAAGCGCATGGGTCTCGATTACGTCGACATCTTCTACGCCCACCGCCCCTGGGATAACTGCCCGCTTGAGGAGACCATGGGCGCGCTGGCCACAGCCGTCCAGCAGGGCAAGGCCCTCTACGTCGGCATCTCTTCGTACAGCCCGGAGCGCACCCGCCAGGCCGCCGCGATTCTCAAATCCCTTGGCGTGCCCCTGCTCATCCACCAGCCCTCGTATTCGCTGCTCAACCGCTGGATCGAGACCAACCTCCTCGACACACTCGATTCGCTCGGCGCCGGCTGCATCGCTTTCACCCCGCTTGCTCAGGGACTGCTCACCGACAAGTACTTGAACGGCGTACCGGCAAACTCCCGCGCCGGTGGCGCAAACACCTCCATGCCCGCCGAAGCCCTCACCGAAGAGAACCTCAACCGCGTCCGCGCGCTCAATGAAATTGCAAAGTCCCGTAGCCAGTCTCTGGCTCAGATGGCCCTGGCCTGGGTCCTGCGCGACACTCGCATCACTTCAGCCCTCATCGGCGCGCGCACGGTGGAGCAGCTCGACAACTCCCTCGACGCGCTGAAGAATCTTGCCTTCACCGCCGAGGAGTTAGCCAAAATCGACTCCATCGCCACCGACGGCGGCATCGACCTGTGGAAGAGCGCGCGCGAGCAGATGAGCTGATAAGCTCGATGGACATGATAGGAATCACACCCTTAGTACCTCGATAGCTGGCGGCACGAGTGATCTTTGCAAGGGGCGCAGTAATGAGTCTTTTGAATACTTTCGTTCCGATAGTCTTTGCTTGCGCATGGTTCTCGATCTTCGCGATTCCGATTGCTGCAATACCCTCAGGCTTGCTGGCTTTCATTTTCAAAGCCAGGGATCGAAGCAAGAGAGCGCTTGTTGGCAAACATGAGGCCCGGAAGATTCCTCATTTTGTGCTTGGCCTGATAGGTGGCATCGCCGGCGAATGCATGGCCGTGTTTTCGCTGTTTCTCTCCACGGAATTGAGCTGTATTCGTGGAGGACAGCTTTGCCATGATGGGCAAGCCGGGATGGAACTGATGCTCACCGTTCCACTTTTTAGCCTGCTTGGAAGTGTCGTCGCAATCCTATGGACCCGGCTGACCCTTCAGTTCTCTTCGCAGAAAATCTATGCCTCAATCTTTACGTATGCCGGGCCTTCGCGAACTCTGAACTTATCGGTGAGCTTGGCATCTGTCTTTGCCATGTGGCTGATTTCCGCGTTTCTGGCGACAGTAATGATTCCGTAGGCTTGAACAGTGGATGGCGGAGGTCTCAAGGAACGCCTGACTAACTACTGAAACTGGCTTCCCCAGGTGCCTCGCCTTTGGGCACCTGGGAACCCCATACCCTCAACCCGCCCCGAACCTTCACCCCGTAGGGGTGAATCGATAGTAGCCCCGGGTGAAGTCCGGCGCTCGCAAGCGCCGGACGGAACCCGGGGAATAGCCACCAACCTCCCCGGCGTCCCGTAGGGCCGCCACGAAATCCACCTCAGCCCCCAAACACAAATCGCGCTACAATCCAGCCATAAGTCCCGACGCCCAACGACTCCTCGAACAGGCCCGCCTCCTGCCGCCAGACCAGCGAGCCTGGCTGGTGGAAAGCCTCTTGAACGAAGACGACAGCGTCTCCGCCGCCGAGGTCGAAGCCGCCTGGGGCGATGAGATCAAGCGCCGCCTCGACGAGATCGACTCCGGCGCGGTCCAGATGATTCCACACGAAGAAGTCCTGGCTCGTCTCGACGCCCGCATTGCAAGCAAGCGGCAGCTTTAAAACACTTCCACTACACTCCGCGCCGTAGGCGCAACGGTTGTTAGCCCCGCGCTTCAGCGTGGCGAAAGCAAACAAAGAGCATGAAGATTGATAAAGAACCCACTGTTTTGAAAGGGCACGACTTTAGTCGTGCCGCTAAAGCCAGCTAAATAAACAGGGCTTTAGCCCCTGAGGGATGGGCTTTGGGGTTTGTCAGCAGCCTGGAGCATGAAGAGTCCCGTAGGGGCGGCCGAGAATCTCCTTCCCAGCCCACGTCCCACGAATCACGCACCACGATTCACGACGTGTTGCCGATAATTACCCCCATTTGTTGCACCCTGTAGATAGACCTCAATCAGGTGGAGGCAACATGACCGGAATCCAGAAAATCTCGCAACCTCTTTATAATCTGCACTTGCGTTACAAGAAATACGTAAAACGTTTATTATCTACATCTTGCGAATGTTTCTCCACCATGCAATCCCGCATTTTCAACTCTAGCCAACACGATAACTCTCAATTTATCAACAAGATAAAAATTAACCCCTTTAGAATCTGCACTTGCGAGGGTAAAAAAGGTAAACCGTTTATTTTCTGCACTTATGCGCATCCCGTGCAAAACTTGCACCAAAAGACTCAGCCTCAGCTCTCTCTGTCCCTCGGTCCCTGTTCCCTGCCTCTCTCACCCTTCCAGCACATCCCTGAGCGCAAAGCTCGTCTCCAGCCGCCGCACCCCCGGCAACCGGCTCAGCTCGTTCTGGTGCAGGTGGCCGTAGTCGTCCATGCCGGAGACGCGCGCCACCAGAATGTAGTCGTACTGGCCGGCCAGCAGGTGGCAGCTCACGATGTCGTGGCAGCTCCTGACGCCCGCCTCAAAGGCGGCAAGCACCGGCGCCGACTGCCGGTCGAGAGTCACGCGGATGTAGACCGTGAGGGGCTTGCCCAGTTGCCGGTCGTCGATTACCGCACGGTAGCCGCGGATCGCCCCCGATGCCTCGAGCGCCTGAATCCGCCTGGAGGCTGCCGAGGCCGAAAGCCCTGCCGCCTCGCCCACTTCGTAGTTCGTCGCCCGGCCATTCTTCTCCAGATAGTGGAGAATCGCCGAGTCCAGCTCGTCCAAACCGGACTGGGTTGCAGGCTTGATCGGTTCTTTCGTCAGATCGTGCAATAAACCGTCTGATACATCACGATTCGTTCTCATCATACCCTTTTATCACGAAACTTGCACACATCAACATCGAAATCTGCACTACTATTCCATCCGTAAGTCCTAAAGACTTTAGCCCGGCGCCGAATTAGCCCTCCCCTAGAGCGTTACCGGCCGCCGGGCACTTTTTTGGGCCGACTTTAGAACTGACGGAATCCGGCGGCTTCCCCTTTCCCCAGCGCGCCGGGAGGAGCGAACCATGATCATCGGCGTCCCCAAAGAGATCAAAGACAACGAAGCCCGCGTAGGCATTACCCCCGCCGGAGCGCACGCCCTCACCCAGGCCGGCCACAAGGTCCTGGTCGAAACCCAGGCCGGAGCGGCCTCAGGCTTCCCCGACACCGAGTACCAGAACGCCGGAGCCGAGATCGTCGGCGAGCCGGGATGGGTCTGGGGCAAGGCCGAGATGGTCGTCAAGGTCAAGGAACCCATCGAGCGCGAGTACGCCTTCTTCCGCAAAGGCCTGGTTCTGTTCACCTATCTGCATCTGGCCCCGCTGCCCGAACTCACCAACAAACTGCTCGAGACCGGAGTCATCGGCATCGCCTACGAGACCGTCCGCGACAAGAGCGGCATGCTGCCCCTGCTTATGCCCATGAGCGAGGTCGCCGGACGCATGAGCGTTCAGGTGGGCGCAAGCTACCTTGAGAAAGAGCGCGGCGGGCGCGGCATCTTGCTCGGCGGCGTTCCCGGAGTTCCTCCGGCGCATGTAACCATCCTCGGCGGCGGCATCGTCGGCACCAACGCGGCCCGCATCGCCCTCGGCATGGGCGCAAAGGTCACGATGATCGACGTGAACCTGAACCGTCTGCGCGAGCTGGACGACCACTACGCAGGCCGCCTCTACACGCTGGCCTCGAACAGCTACAACATCGCCCACGCCACCCGCGAGGCCGATCTGGTCATCGGCGGCGTGCTCATCCCCGGCGCAACTGCCCCTAAGCTCGTGACCCGCGAGATGGTCTCACGGATGAAGAAGGGCGCGGTCATCGTCGATGTGGCAATCGACCAGGGCGGCTGCGTAGAGACTGCCAAACCCACCTCGCATTCGAACCCCAGCTACCTGGTGGATGGCGTGGTCCACTACTGCGTGACCAACATGCCGGGCGCGGTTCCGCACACCTCGACGCTGGCGCTGACCAACTCCACCTTCCACTACGTTCTGCGCATGGCTACCCTCGGCGTTCGCGAAGCTCTGCGGCAGGATCCGGCTCTGGCCTCCGGCCTGAACACCTGGCTTGGCTCGATCGCCCACAAGGGCGTGGCCGACAGCCAGCAGCGGGAGTGGAAGACCCCCGAGCAGCTGCTCGCATAGTCTCTCCTGGGGGTCGATCCCGACCCCACTACCCGGCCCCTGGGCCCTTTGCGGCCCGGGGCCGCCTGCCCCTCTGGCCCCAAACCCTGACTTCCTGATATACTCGTAAATGCTGCTATAGCAAAGATTCTCCGCAAGGAACCCGGGAGCACATTTCCAATGCCGAAGCGTACGTTTCAACCCAACCGCCACCGCCGCGTCAAGACGCATGGTTTCCGCGCGCGCATGAAGACCAAGTCCGGCGCAGCCGTTCTCAACCGCCGCCGTGCCATGGGCCGCAAACGCGTCAGCGTCAGCGCCGGATTCCGCGACTAGTTCTTCCCGCCGATTCGGCTGCGCCGAACGACCAAGAGCTGCGGCCGAGCTTCAATATGAACTCCCTTTCCAAGCAGGCGCCTCACTCGAGCCAGTCTCTGGCCGGGGTGCGCCTGCGTCGTCACGCCGACTATCAGCGGGCCTATGCCGCCGGGCGCAAGCGCCAGTCCGCCTCGATGAGCTGGTTTCTGGCCCCCCAATCCAAGGACTTTCCCGCCTTCGGACCCCGCGTCGGCCTCACCGTCGGCAAGGTACTCGGCAAGGCCCACGACCGCAACCGCATCAAGCGCCGCATGCGCGAGGTTCTGCGCCGCCACGTCGAGCTGTTGCCCGCGGGTTTCGACCTGATCCTGCACCCCCGCCGCACGCTGCTTACGATCGAGTTCGCGCGGCTCGAGGCCGAGATCGTCCGCATTCTGGAACAGGCCCGCGTGGAAGCCGCCAAGCTCGCCCAGCCGCAAGGCCAGTCATGACCCGCCTGCTGCTCACCCTGCTCGCCTTCTACAAGCGCTGGCTCTCGCCCGCCGTTCACTCTGTCGGCATGGCAAACTGCAAGTTTCTGCCCAGCTGTTCGGAGTACGCCGCTCAGGCCATCCATATCCACGGTCCCCTGCGCGGATTGGCGCTAGCGGCCTGGCGGTTGCTGCGCTGCCACCCCTTCACGCCCGGAGGCCTGGACCCCGTGCCGCCGCGCAAAGATCAACGCAACGCTCTCTGAGCCATTACCATAGGAAAAGGCGGCCTAGCGGCTGTCGTTCAATATCACAGGATGTATCCCTTTGCCTGAAATTAAGAACCCGAATGCTCAATCCGGCGGCCCCGGCGGCGGCGGCAACAGCACCAGCTCCACCGTGCTTATCTGGCTTGTACTGCTGGTCGGTTTCCTCGCTTACCAGACCTTCTACAACAAGCCCAAGCCCGAGCCGACCCAGCAGCCGGCCCAGAACCAGAGCCAGCAGACGGCGCAGCCAGCAGCGCCCGCTGCCACAGTGCCCCAGCCGGCCGCTGCCATAGCCGCACCTGCCGCGCAGGCCTCTGGAGTCTCCGCGCAGGCCGAGTCCATCACTGCGGTTGAGAACGATCTCTACCGCATCGAGATCTCAAACCGCGGCGCGCAGGTTCTGCACTGGATCCTGAAGAAGTACAACACCACCGACGGCAAGCCCCTCGATCTGGTTCAGCCCCAGTTGGCGAAGTTCGGTCTGCCGCTCTCGCTCTACACCTACGAGGCCGGTCTGACCCAGCAGCTCAACGGCGCGCTCTATCAGGTCACGGTAGAGGGAGCGCAGGCTGGGGGCGTGGTGCACGCTCCGGCGACGCTCGTCTTTCACTACGCGGCGAGCGGCATCGATGCGGTCAAGAGCATCCATTTCGACTCTTCGTATCTGGTCGACATCTCCACCGCGGTGCGCCGTAACGGTACGCCGGTCCGCACGCTGGTCCAGTGGCCCGCAGGTCTGGGCGACATGGAAGAGTTCCTGCCCAACTCGACGACCCGCGCGGTGGTGCGCACCTCGGCCACCTCGCAGTATGTGACCGAGATCAATGGCAAGCAGGAGACGACGTCCGCCTCGAAGGTTAGCGGGAACGCAACCTTTGAGCAGCCCTTTGGCTATGCGGCCATCATGGACCTCTATTTTGCGGCCGCCTTCCTGCCCACCAACCCCGAGCGCACAACAGTCGTCACGCTGCACAACTCCCTCGACGTGCTCTCAAATCTGAGCGACACCGCAAGCAGCAAGACGCCGGCCGACGTGATCGGCCTGGCTGTGGGTGACTCGAGCGGCGAAAACCACCTCCGCCTCTACGCTGGCCCCAAGGCCACCGAGATTCTCACCACCATCCACGCCATCGGCGCAGGCGGACGGGCCGACGGTCCCTCGCTTGAGTCGCTCATCCAGTACGGCTGGCTCACCGTAATCGCCAAGCCCCTTTACTGGGCGCTGCACATCATCAAAGATGCGCTGGGCGCCGGCATCTACAACTGGGGCTGGGCCATCATCATCGTCACGGTCATCTTCAATCTGGCCATGATGCCCACTCGCTTCATGATGATGCGCTCGTCGCTCAAGATGATGCGCATCCAACCCAAGGTCGAGGCCATCAAGCGCCGCTTCGCGCACCTGAAGATGAACGACCCCAAGCGCAGCGAGATGAACGCCGAGATGATGGCGCTCTACAAGACCGAGGGCGTGAACATGTACGGCAGCTGCCTGCCCATGCTGGTGCAGATGCCGCTCTTCTTCGCCTACTATCGCGTTCTGGGCAACGCCATTGAGCTGCGCCAGGCGCAGTGGTTCTGGCTGCACGATCTGTCGATGCCCGATCCGATCTACCTGCTGCCGATCCTCATCATCGTCTCGATGCTCGTGATCCAGCTCATTACGCCTTCGCCGGGCATGGATCCGGCGCAGCGGCGCATGATGGCCATCATGATGCCGGCCATCTTCGGCTTCTCGATGCTGCACTTTGCCTCGGGCCTGGCGCTCTACTGGGGCACCGGTAACGTCATCAACCTGGCATTGCAGCTGAGTATCAACAGGTCCAGCTACGGCCGCGAGATGAAGGCCATTGCCGCCAAGAAAGCCGCCAAACAGTCCGGCGGCACAAAGACAATACAGGGCAAGCGCTAGACGACATCGCGCGTACCAACACACAAGGGCCGGCAGCTCACGCTGCCGGCCCTATTCGTTTCGTACGCGCCGATGCGCAGAGAGTCTTTCCCTAGGTTGTATCGACATATAGGGGTGGATGGCGTTGCGAGAGAAAATTGGCTCAAGCTAGGCGGAGTCCGAAGGCTTTGGTGGCTCCAAGGTCGAGGACGAGTCGCCGCGGCGACACGCATGAGCCAATTTTCCCCGCAACCCGAAGGGACGGGGCCGATTTTGCCGATCTCCGCGTCGCTCCTCGCTCTCGACGAAAATCGGCTCCCGGCGCCGCCATCCCTATATGGCGATACAACCTAGTCCTTCAGCCCCGTGGTCCCTTTGAGGTGGCTTGTATCCACCGGTTCGGGATCCTCGTAGTCCTTGAACTGTGGCAGCCCGGCGCGCAAGCCGCTCCAGCCCTCGGCCACCACAATGCTGTTCTGCGCGTTGCCCGGCTGGTAGCGCACCGAACAGGGGAACCCCACGCGCACCTCGGCTGGATCAACGATTCCCTTCAGTGCCGTAATGTCTTGTGGGCAGGTGTAGTCCACACCGCCGATGCGGTAGTTAAAGACCAGCAGGATGAGCGTGCGGCCGTCCTCGGCTTCCATCTCGACGAGGTCCAGCAGCATTCCGTCCACCAGCCGCCCGGACTGCACCAGCTGGAGCCGCCGCCGCTGTTCGATCTCATCTGCCGTCAGCCGGGTACGGAAGAGCAGCCACGCGAGTGTGGCGCATACAGCGATGCCTCCAGCCACCAGCGCCGCCATCTCCCAGTCGATCCTGCCGAGCCCGTTCATGCCTGTTCAGCCGCCGTATTCCAGTATCAAGGTTTGATTATCGCAGGTCGGTTCCCGCGCCATCGATGCGCTACGGCACTGCCCGGCCCGCAAGGCCCTGCTCACTGTTTATCGGCAGATGGTCCTATACTGAACACTGCGCCGGCAAAGACGCGGACTTTCCCATGCTCCTAGTCCGCCCGCGCCGGCAGCCTCTTTCAGCCCGAGGAGTATCGTGAGCCAGCCCCGCCGCATCCGTTCCACCACCGTCATCTGCGTCCGCCGCAACGGTCAGGTCGTTATGGCCGCCGACGGACAGGTCACGCTCGGCGACCACGTGCTGAAGCACTCGGCGCGCAAGATCCGCCGCCTCTACCAGGACAAGATTCTGGCGGGATTCGCCGGCTCCACGGCCGACGCCTTCAACCTGTTCACGCGGTTCGAGTCCAAGCTGGAGCAGTACGCCGGCAACCTGAACCGCGCGGCAGTAGAACTTGCCAAAGACTGGCGCACCGACAAGATGCTGCGCAACCTCGAGGCCCTGCTGCTGGTCGCCGACAAGGGCCAGACCTTCCTGATCTCCGGGCAGGGCGATGTGATCGATCCCGACGAGGCTCTGGCTGCAATCGGTTCCGGCGGCTCCTACGCTACCGCCGCAGCGCGCGCTCTCATGGAGAACACTGAACTTTCAGCTCGCGAGATCGCCGAGAAGGCAATGAAGATCGCTGCCGATATCTGCATCTATACGAATGACCATATCCTCGTCGAGGAGCTGGCGTAGAAGGTAGTCCTTTGGGCCCTGGTTTTTCCAGCTCGGTTGCGAGGTATGAGTATGCAAGTCAAAATGAAGCCTGAGCCCATGGTTATATTTGAAGGAAAAGTGAGCGATTGGTCTGAGCACGCGCCTATGCTCATGAACGAAGAAGCAAACGCTTTAGCCGATGAACTTGCAATCGAGCAGGCACGAAAAATAGGACTGTCTGAAGAGGAAATTGCCAAGTACTTACGAGGTTCAGAGATTCCTATTTCGGCGGAATATGTTTCATGCGTCGACGTTACTGGTTTAAGTGAAAATCTGGAACAGCTCACCAAATGTCTGTTTGGGCTAAGGGAAAAACTTGGAGTGATTGATTGGGGGCCTATCTCACGTTATGCAAGAGAGAAGCTAACCCAAGAAGCAGGAAATGAATTCCTCCTTTGTTGTCTCCTGGATTACCAGTCCAAAGCTGATGCAGCGTGGAAACGAGCCTCATCCTTTTTCCGATCCCAATCAGAGGAAAATCGGCGGGAACTGTGGAAGATGATCGCCTCGATGCCGGAGAAAGAATGGAGATCGGAAGATAATTTCAAGCGATGCAACCTCCATTGGATGCGACCCGCACATAACCGTCTTTGGAGAATCTCGCAATGTATTTGTATGTTTTTTGATGGAGACGCACGAAATATCTGGAAGGGTGAGTCTGTATTTGACGTTATGTGCCGACTTTATTACATCGGCGCAGGTGAGCAGATTGCCAGAATGATAGTCGGAGCTTTGAAAGACTGCAAATATCTTACGGGCAGAGGCGATGTAAAAGCTGATGTGCATATATGCAGAGTCCTTGGCAGGGCAAGCCGAGGCGAAGCGCTTTCGCCAATTTCCGTTCTAGCTCTTTCTCGGAAGATGTATCCTCAGGATCCTTGGCTTCTGGATTGGCCCCTATGGGAATTGGGACGATCAAAATGCGATGCAAAATCTCCTAATTGCAAGACCTGCGAAATCAGCCGTGTCTGTAGATACGCAATAGAACATCCGGTTCATTTGAAATCACTTCCTGACCCCGCCTAGGAGTCCCTGTCAGGATTTAGGATCAAACCAAGAGAATAATGGCCATATACCTCCCAGCATCCGCCGAAGAACAGGACGTCTCGCTCGACGAGCTCACCCCGCGCGAGATCGTTGCCGCGCTCGACAAACACGTTGTCGGCCAGAGAGCCGCCAAGCGCGCTGTTGCAATCGCGTTGAGAAACCGCCAGCGCCGCCAGAAGCTTCCCCCCGACATCGCCGACGACATCATGCCCAAGAACATCATCATGATCGGGCCGACGGGCGTGGGCAAAACCGAGATTGCGCGCAGACTTGCCAAGCTCACCAACTCCCCATTTCTGAAGGTTGAGGCCTCAAAGTTTACCGAGGTGGGCTACGTGGGCCGCGATGTCGAATCGATCGTTCGCGACCTGGTCGAGATTTCGATCGACATGGTTCGCGAAGAGCGGCTCGAAGAGGTTGAGGACCGCGCCGAGATGAACGCCGAGGAGCGGCTGCTCGATCTGCTGCTGCCGCCGCCACCCGCTCCTGCGCCGGGCCTGGAGGGTCAGCTCAAGCTCCCCGAGGCGGACAGCCACCAGCGTTCCCGGGAAAAACTCCGCGCGCAGTTCCGCGATGGCAAGCTCGACGACCGCATGGTCGAGCTCGACGTGCGCGAGCGCAACACGCCCCAACTGGGCATCATCTCCGGCCAGAACATGGAAGACATGGAGATGAACCTCAAGGACATGCTCCCCAACATCTTCGGCGGCAGCTCCAAAAAGAAGAAGATGAAGGTCGAGGACGCCTTCGACTACCTGGTGCAGGAAGAAGAGGGCCGGCTCATCGACATGGACACGGTGACGCGGGCAGCCGTTGATCGCGTCGAGTCGAACGGCATCGTGTTTCTGGATGAGATCGACAAGATCGCCGGCCGCGAGGGCGGCCACGGTCCCGACGTTTCCCGCGAAGGCGTGCAGCGCGACATTCTGCCCATCGTCGAAGGCACCACGGTCAATACCCGCTACGGAATGGTCCGCACCGACCACATTCTCTTCATTGCGGCAGGCGCGTTCCACGTTTCAAAGCCCAGCGACCTGATCCCCGAGCTGCAGGGCCGCTTCCCGATTCGCGTCGAGCTGCAATCGCTCACCGTCGAGGACTTTCTGCGCATCCTGACCGAGCCCAAGGCCTCGCTGACCAAGCAGTACACGGCATTGCTTGAGACCGAAGGCGTGCGCCTCGAGTTTTCGCCCGAGGCCCTGCGCGAGATGGCCGAGTTCGCCTTCAAGGTGAACGAGCAGACCGAGAACATCGGCGCGCGCCGGTTGCACACCATCATGGAGCGCGTGCTGGAGGACGTTAGCTTCCTCGCTCCCGACGTTGCGCGCCGCGCGCCCGAAGGCGAATCCTCTGCCGCTCAGAAGGAGGCGCTTGAGAAGGATGCCTCCAACCCGCTGCCTTACATCGAGCGCACCACGCAATCCGGCCCGGAGAAGGTCTTTTTGATCGACGCCGCATACGTCAAGCAGATGGTGGCGGATATCGTGAAGGATCAGGATTTGAGCCGGTATATTCTGTAGCGCCTGCCGGCATCCAATTTTTGTGACAAGCAACCCTGCGATTCTCCATCGCAGGGTTGCTTGCTTTGTATGCTGCCCACCCAGCCCGGTCGCAAGGTAGGCAATTAAGAGAGAGCCACAATCTCCGATCCCACTACTCCAGAAACTCCCGCACAAACCCGATCTTGCTCTGCATCAACGCTTCGACCCCGCCGTCGAAGATCAGGCGGCCTTCGTCGAGCATGAGGAAGGTTGTGTTGGGGTCGGTCTGGCCTTTGGGCAGGGGCACGGCTTCGTTGCGCTGTTCGTCGAAGTGGTGGGAGCAAAGCAAGAAGGCGTCCTGAAGGCGGTGGGTGACCATCAGCGAGGGCGTGTGGTGCACGTCGCGCTCCTTCATCACCAGTTCCATGATGTGCGTGGAGGTGACTGGGTCGAGGCCGCCGGTGGGCGAGTCGTAAAGCACCAGTTCAGGGTTGTTGATGAGCGCGCGGGCGATGGCGACGCGGCGGCGCATTCCGCCGGATAGGCTTGAGGGAAAGAGCGAGAAGGTCTCTTCTAGGCCGACGAAGCGCAGCGCCTCATGGACGCGGACGTCGATCTCCTCGCTGGAGATGGCGGGGTCCTGGAGGAGCTGGTAGGCGGTGTTGTCGCGGACCGAGAGGGAGTCAAAGAGCGCGCCCTCCTGAAAGACCATTCCGGTGCGGGCGCGCAGCGGGAAGAGCGCTTCCTCGGGCATACGGGTGATCTCTTCGCCGAAGACCCAGATGCTGCCCGCCTCGGGCCGGATGAGTCCGTTGACCACCTTGAGCAGCACGCTCTTGCCCACGCCCGCTGGCCCGAGCAGGACGCGGGTTTCGCCGGGGGCAACTGTGAAGGAGATGTCTTCGAGGATGGTGCGTCCGCCAAGCGTGACCGTGACGCCGGCAAACTCGATGACCGGCGAGGCGGCGCGCGAATCGCTGTTGTCGGTTGCTGTCATGCGGGAAAGATGCTGAGCAGCACGTGGGTGATGAGAAAGTCGATGGAGATGATGAGCACGGCCGAGGCGACCACGGCCTTGATGGTGGACTGGCCTACGCCCTGGGTGCCGCCCGTGGTTCTCATACCATAAAAGCAGCCGACCGAGCTGAGCAAGTAGCCGAAGAAGAGCGGCTTGACAGCGCCCTGCACAAGGTCAGAGAAGATGATGTGCTCATAGGCCATGTGAAAGTACTGGGTGGCGTTCTGGTGGTTGAGGTAGACGGTGACCGCTGCGCCGCCGGCGATGCCGCAGGCGTCGGCAACCACGGTGAGCAAGAGCAGCACCACGATGCTTGAGTAGATGCGCGGGGTGACGAGCTTGCGCAGTGGATCGACGCCGAGGGCGCGCATGGCATCGATCTGCTCGGTAACGATCATGGAGCCCAGCTCACTGGCCATTGAGGAGGCGTTGCGGCCCGATACCATGACGCCGGTCAACACTGGTCCCAGCTCGCGGATCATGGTGAGAGCCACAAACTCACCGGTGATGGCGGTGGCTCCAAAGTTGGCAAGCGTCTTGGCCGACTGGAGCGCGAGCACACCGCCGGTAAAGAAGCCCGAGAGCAGTACGATGGCAACCGAACCGACGCCGATGATGTCGGACTGGATGAGAAAATCCGTCCAGTAGATGGGCGGCCGGAAGATGTTGGTCATGGCCTTCCACGCAAAGGCATGGTACTCCTGCATGGTGAGGACGATCTCTTTCGCGGTCCGTTCGATCCTGCTGATCGCCATGCGTGTGCCGGCCTCGGGCGGTGGAGTGTAGGCGCTTGTCCGTGGACAGGATAGCGCACTGGGCGGCTCCTACTCGCGGTTGCCCTTCTTGCGAATCTCTATATTGAGCCGCTTGATCTTCTGGTTGAGCGTGGAAAGCGGGATGCGGAACTGCTCGGCTGCATCGGTCTGGTTCCAATTGCACCGTTCGAGCTTCTCGATGATGATGCGCCGCTCGATGGTTTCAAGGATGTCGAAGAGCGAGGAGTTGGGATTGTGTTCGAGCAGCGCGTCCTGGAAGCTGCGGCCGGTAATGTGGCCGGGGAGCAGTTCGGCGCCGATGGAAGGCCCAGAGGAGAGCACTACGCCGCGCTCGATGGAGTTCTCAAGCTCGCGCACGTTGCCCGGCCAGTCGTAGTCCACCAGCGCGCGCATTGCGTCGGGCGAGAGCTTGCGCGGCGGCATGGCGTTCTCGGTGGTGTAGAAGTCGAGAAAGTGCTGGGCCAGCAGCGGAATATCTTCGCGGCGGGCGCGCAGTGGGGGCAGTTCGATGGCAATCACGTTGAGCCGGTAGAAGAGGTCCTCGCGGAAGCGGCCCTCGCGAACCTCTTTGCGCAGGTCGACGTTGGTGGCGGCCAAGATGCGCACGTCCACCTGAATCTCCTGCACGCCGCCCAGGTGCATAAAGCGCTTGTCCTGCAATACGCGCAGGATCTTAGCCTGGGTGTCCATGCCCATGGTGGCGATCTCGTCGAGGAAGAGTGTGCCGCCGTGGGCGATCTCGAAGAGTCCCTTTTTGGAGGCGATGGCGGAGGTAAACGCGCCCTTGACGTGGCCGAAGAGCGTGGACTCGAGCAGCTCCGACGGCATGGCGCCAGTGTTGACGGGAACAAATGGCTTGTCGCGGCGCGGGGAGTTTGCGTGGATGGCCTTGGCGATGAGCTCCTTGCCCGTGCCGCTTTCGCCCTGAATGAGGACAGTGGAGCGGCTGGGAGCGACCTGCGCGACCAGGTCGAAGATCTTGAGCATGACCTCGCTCTTGCCCACGATGTTGATGAAGTTGTAGCGCTGTTTGAGGGTGCGCTTGAGATGGAGGTTTTCTTCTTCGACGCGGTGGCGGGCTACGGCCGAGCGGATGTCGGCGAGCAGCTTTTCGTTGTCCCACGGCTTCTGAACAAAGTTCTCGGCCCCGGAGCGAATGGCTTCGACGACGTTGTCTACCGTGCCGTAAGCAGTGATCATGATGACCGGCACGTCGGGCCGCAGCTCCTTGATTCTCGGCAACAGCTCCAGGCCGCTCTGGCCGGGCAGAGCCAGGTCGAGCAGAACGAGATCGTAGGTTTCGGCCCCGAGCATATCGAGACCCTGCTCACCGTCGACGGCGAGGCTTACCGAGTAGCCCTCGAAAGAGAGCAGCACCTCGAGCGAGTCGCGAATGCCGGCCTCGTCGTCGATAACCAGAATCGATGCGCCGAGGGCGGCAGAACTCGATGCCGAGGTCTGCTCGTTCAATGGAATTTCTACATCAGGCATGTACCGAGGTCCTCAGGAGCGGAAACTCCAGGTGGAAAGTGGTGCCTGCGCCGAGCGTACTCTCGACACTGATCTTGCCGGCGTGCTCCTGAATAATGCCATAGGAGACGGCGAGCCCCAGTCCGGTACCGCGGCGGTCGCCGGGCCGGGGCGTGGTCTTGGTGGTGAAGAATGGATCGTAGATGCGCTTGAGATGTTCGGGCGCAATGCCGGCGCCGGTGTCGGTGATAATAGCTTCGACGTGGCCGTTTGTCAGCGTGGAGATGCGAAGCTGGCCGCCGTCGGGCATGGCGTCCTTGGCGTTGAGCATCAGGTTCAGAAAGACCTGTTGCAGCTTGCCGGGGTTGCCCTGGATAGCGGGCAGACTCTCGGCCAGCGAGAGATCGACCGTGATCTTCGCCGTCTTGAACTGGTGCTCGAGCAGCGAGAGGGTGTCGCGGATGACCTGGTTGAGATGGGTCTCGCGAAATTCCGTGGTGGAGGTGCGCGAGAAGTTCAACAGGCCGTTGGCGATCTCCGCGGCGCGGAAGCTCTGCTGGGTGATCTTTTCAAGCACCGGAGAGAGCTTGGCATCGGACTTGAGCTGCTTGGCGAGCATCTGCGCGTACGAGGAGATGACGGCCAGCGGCGTATTGATCTCGTGGGCCACGCCGGCGGCGAGCAGGCCGATGGAACTGAGCTTGTCGGCCTGGGCCAGCTGCGACTCGAGCGTCACCCGCTCGGTAATGTCGTCCACCAGCACAATGCGGCCCACCGAGACGAAGTCACGGGAGAGAAGCGGCGCCACTGCGATGTTGGCCGTACGCTGCTCGCCGGCCCGCGTGATGAGCGGGAACTTGTAGATCTGGTGTACGCCGGGATCGCTGCGGTGCCGGTCAATGGCTTCAACAAACTCCACAGGGAATACGGAACGAAGTTCCTGTCCGAGGGCCTCGGCGCGGCTCATGGCGTACATGGCCTCCATCTGCGCGTTCCAGCTCTCGATGCGGTTGTCGAGATCGACGGCGAAGATGCCGACGTTGATGGACTCGACGATGTTCTCGTTGAACTCCTTGAGCCGCTCGAACTCGGTGATCTTGGCTTCGAGCCGGGTGTAGAGACTGGCGTTCTGCAACGCGATGCCGATGTAGCTGGCCAGCGATTCGAGCAGCTCGACATCCTCGCTTGAAAGAAAATCGCCGCCCAGCGTGCGGCCCAGTCCGATGACGGCGATGGTGCGGCTGGAGTCGTTGCGGCCTTCCTGGGCCAGCGCCACGCGGCAGGGCAGGTAGTAGTTCAGGTCGAGCAGTGCGGCCGCGCGTCGCTGGGCCTCGGGCAGGTGCAGCGCGGCCTGCGTGTTCTCAAGGAAGATGTGCGAATGGTCGCGGGCACGGTCGAAGTCGAGGAAGCCTAGATCGAGCCGGCTCTCGGCGCCGCGAGCCTCTTCCGGGAGGCCGTGGGAAGCAGCCAGGCGGACGACGCCCTCTTCCGCCATGAAGACCGCGACCCGAGCCACCGCGAGCGTGCGCGGTAACTGGCGCACGATCGACTGCAAAAGAGCATCTATATCTGTCTCGGAGTTCAGGCCTCGGCCGAACTCCGCCAGCGCCTTGCGGTAGTCGTAGTGCTGGCGATCAAAGGCTCGGTCTACCCATCCCTGAATGCGGCGCTTGAGGGGATCGAAGACCGCGGCCGTTACCAGAATAGCCAGCACCAGCGTTCCCTCGCGGAGCGCCACCGGCGCAACACTGTGCACCATCACGGTGATCAGGGCGATGAGGCCGAAGTAGCCGCCCAGAATCAGGCCCGTGGCCAGCATATAGGCCATGCCGCGCTTGAAGATCAGGTCGGTGTCCATCAGCCGGTAGCGCACAATGGCCCAGCTGAAGGTGAGCGGCAGAAACACCAGCGATAGCCCGGCCAGGTTGTAGAGCAGCCGGGGCGGGTTCAGATCCAGAAGATACGGAACCGCGTAGAAGAGCGTGAAGGGAACAACGGCCAGCAGCGTTCCGCGCGTTACCCACTTCAACTGCTGGCGCAGCAACGGCGAGTCGGAACGGCTGTAGCTGCGCAGGAACAAGAGCGCGGCAAGGATGTAGTAGACGGCGACGTAGGCAGTTCCCAGCTGATCGAGCGAGTGCTTGAGCAGCTCGGTGGCCTGCCAGAAGTGAATGGCCCACAGCCACAGGCCGAGCACCACCACGCCAGGCGTGTAGACGATCGGCAGCAGCCAGCGCCGGCCCAGCCGCTTGAGCCTTTCCTCTGGGAAACTTAAAGCGAAGTGCAGAAACAGCGCGGGCTGTAGCGACTCCGCCACCACATTCGACCAGAAGACAGACTTGTCGAGCAGGTCGAAGACGCCCGTGTACTTGAGCGCGTACCAGGCGAACGAGACCAGGCAGAAGAGATAGAAGTGCGTGGAGCGCGGCGCGCCCCAGCGTCGCAGCAGGACATAGAAGCCGATGACCAGATAGATGAGTCCGATGACGCGCAGGCCCAGCGCGAGGCTGCGATCCAGCGGCACCGGAATGACCTTGACTGGAGTTTCAAGTGGAATGCCTGCACGGGTGATGCTGTAGGCGACCTGACCATAGCTTCCGGCGCGATAGAGCGACCGTTCGAGATCCGCGATCTGGGTAACCGGAACTTCGCCGACGGCGGTCAGCAGGTCGTTTTGCTGCACTCCGGCGCGCTGGCCGGGCATACCCGGGAGAACCCGATCGGCGATAAGGCCGCCCTGGGCCTCGTGCCACCAGACGCCGTCATCGGGACGATCGAAGTGGCGCTCCTCAAGTAGGTTCAGGACTGCCAAAAGGAGGATTGCCGCCGTGGCCACAGCCAGCAGCGCAGCCTGTACCCGGTTGAATAGGCCGGTTTCCATGGAGGGATCCTGCTAAACAACAATTGAATGCACGTTGGTTGCCAGTTTGGCACAGCCGCGAGCCCAAGTTGCCGCCGTGATGATAATTCCTAGAGAACAATCAAGATATAGACCCGCCGAAACTGAAATTGTCATCCCGAAACCGGCGCGAAACCGCAGATTGGGCGGTAGTTACCCTTAAGGCTACCAGAATGCGAAGCTGTATACAAAATTTGGTAGACGGACCAGGGCGGCTTTTCTCTTCTCTACCTGATCAAGAAAGTCGCTCCATCGTTATGAGCGGCTGAAAATTTGCGTGCGAAAAGGCGCACCGCGCCAACTATGCCGTTTCCGGGGTATGATGTTGCCGGTAGCACGGAGGATGGAATGGGCACAGCTCTTCCAGTGGTGGGCGCACAGGTTCGGAGAAAGTCGGATGGCACTCTCGGCGAGGTCTATGCGATTGACTCTTCACACAACCTTCTGAGCGTCTGCTGGCCGACCGTGCCCGGCGCCTTCAACCGGCAGTACTACTCAGCCGAGCAGTTTTCGCGCTCCTGCGAACTGACGGGTACGCTGGTCGGTCCGGCGCACGAAACCTACACGGCCCTGGGCCTCATCACAGCCCTGGTAGTGGTTTTCATCGTCGTGGCGCTGGTGCACGGCTCGCACACCATCTCGATCGGCTACGACCCTTACCATCCGGGATCTCAGGGACCGGCCCGCATCGGCCGCAACGCGCAGGCGCTCAACGAGCGGTTCGGAGTCGCGGCTGCCTCGGCCTGCGCCGGCGGGGCCGACGAGTACATCGGCTCGGTAACGGCGCACCGCTTCCACTGGATCAACACGGTCCAGCTCGCTCCTCGCTTTGACCGGTTCTCTCCGACTGTCTCCGCACCGGGCGTGCTCACGCTGGTCTCCGATAAGGCAGCCGTCTCTGATGGAAAGGGCAGCTACGTGCCCATCACCGTCAACTGCAACTACGATACCGACTCGAACGAGGTGCTCTCCTACTCGTCGAGCATCGACTACGAGAAACAGAGTCGCGCGGAGATGGAGCCAACCCAGCCGCCCGAGTAGTCCTGTCAGCCCCGCCGTGCGTCTATCAAGGTGACAGGAGTTCACGATGAATCTGCGTCTCGTCTCCACCCTTGCTATTGCTGTGTCACTCGGCATCGTCGCCCAAGCCCAGAACGGCGCACCTCCGTCTCCGCCACAGGGCGGGCAGGGGGCAGGCGCGGGAGTGCGCGGAATGGGCGCTATGGGGATGAATATGGGCCCCAACGGGCGCGGCGTCTCCGGCACTGTGACCGAAGCCGCCTCGGACCGCTTCACCATCAAGACCTTCGAGGGTGAGACGTATACGGTCCGCTTCAGCGCGAACACGCGCTTCATGAAGCAGCAGGCGGGCGCACGGGCGCAGGGCGCGGGGCAGGGTCAAGGCGCAGGCGCAGGGCCGGATCGGCCGCAACGCCAGGCTAACGGACAGAAACCCGCCGAGGGCGCGGGACAGAATGGCGCGCGCGGACAGGGGCAGGGAGCGGCCGGAGCCAACTTTGCCGCGCTCACCATCAAGTCCACCGACATCAAAGTTGGCGACGCCATCGCTGCCATGGGTGAGATTGAGACCGGCAAGAAGTCCATCGGCGCAATGGCCGTGGTCCTGATGGATGCCGAGCGCGCCAAACAGGCTGAGCAGCTGGCCGAGAGCTTTGGCAAGACCTGGCTGATGGGCAAGGTGACAAAGATCGAAGAGGTAGAGGTCACCATCGACGGCTCGGCCGACAACAAGCCCCACAAGTTCGTGGCTAATGAAGACACAACCTTCCGCGAGCGCCGCAACCCCATCACACTGGCCGATATCAAGGTGGGCGATATGGTTCGCGTCGATGGCGCGATCAAGGACGGGGCGTTCACGGCCACAACAGTGACCGTGATGAGCCTGCAAGGCCAGACGCCACAGGTTCCGCGCGCCAACCCGCAGTAACAGCAAGATCTAGAGACCTGAACAACAGCTGGCCGGAGGACCGTTCTTCTCAATGGGAAGAACGGTTCCCGGCCTGAATTGTTTTGTGTATTGACATTTATATTATGTATACATAACATTATGTCGTGCAGGAAAATAGCAAGACTCTCGGTCCCGGAGAAAGCGGAATCTACAACCGCATCGCAGTCCTGCGCGCCGAGCGCGGCACGAGCCGCCAGCAACTGGCCGAGGCCGTTGGCGTGAACTATCAGACGATTGGCTTTTTGGAGCGCGGCGACTACGGGCCGAGCCTGAAGCTGGCCTTTCAGATCGCCGAGTACTTTTCGCTACCCGTCGAGGCGGTTTTTTCGACGCAGCCTTTCACGCCACTCAGTGTGCAGGTCTACGGCCCCAATTCAGGAGGATCAAAATGATCGTCGAGTCCTCGCCCTTCCCATGGTTTTCCTGCACTCGCCGCAGAACGCGCCGCATCGTGGTTGCAGTCTACTGGGTAATTGTGTTGTCTATCTTTGGTCTGTATCAGTGGGTGGTAAGCCTTCACCCGAGCGGCTTCTACGGTCTGGCTCTGCTGTTTCCGCTGCAACTGATCGTGTTTCTGCCGGCCATTCTTGGCGGCGTTAGAGCCGGTGGCATCGTCAAGCCCTTCGGAAAGGTGCGCCTGCTACCGATGGACGATACATTTACCCGCCTCAATCCCAATCAGCCGCTGATGGGAAATATCTCCGCTGCGGAGATGACGCTCGACGAGCGCGACGAGTGGGATCGAGATCGCGTCCACTACTTCGCGTACACGGCCAGCCGGTGGTTGGTTCTGGCCCTCGCGGTTGTGCAGGTAGTCGCGGGTTTAGCGGGTCCACAGTGGCTGCTTCGCATCGGAGCCGCATCGTTCATTCTGATCGCGCTGGTGCTCTGGAGCCTGCCGCAATCGATCATTCTCTGGACCGAGCCGGACATGGAGGAACCCCAATGAGAGCCGAAATTGCCATCTTCGGCAAGCGCATCGATATGTCCGCACGCGCACGCCGCCGCGCGCTGGTGGTGCTGATGTACCTGGCCTTCGCTGTCCTGCTGGCGATTCTGTGGAACTCGACCCACTGGCGCGCAACCGGCGCATGGGTCATCTGGGCGGTAATAGCTGCCTGCCGCCTGTTTATCGGGGGCTATTATTCCAGCGGCCTGGTGAAGCCCTTCAACGGCAAGGCGCCACAGCAGTTGTGGCTGCCACCCTCGCTTCAGGCGCTCAGGCTGAACTTCTACCGGCCAGTCCTTGCGGCTGACAAGGAAGCCTATAGCAACGACGAGCGCGAACTCACTCAACGCGACCGCGCACACTACACTGCCTACCAGATTCTTGCTGCATTCCTGCTGGTGCCGATGTTCGTCGCGTCGCTGCGAACCTCGTCAGGAAGAGACCTCCTGGACCGGCTTGCTATTCCTCCGGCAGAGTTCTGCTACGGACTGACCATGATCGGCGTCGTGCTCTTCTTCACGCTGCCGCAGGCGATTTTGCTGTGGACCGAACCCGACATGGAGCCGATGATCGAGGCCAAGTAGGCGGCCCTAGCTGATCAACGCGGCCTTCGCCCGCTTGCCCAACCGCACTACCAACCGCGCAGGCAGCGTCGGAGCCTGAATCGTCATCGACTCCACCACTGAGCCGTCGATCTTCACTGCCTTCTCGGCGATCTTGCGGTTGGCCTCTGCTCCGCTGGTGGCAAGCTTCAACTGAACCAGCAGTTTGGGCACGCGCAACTGGCCGTCGGGGCCGGCAACGTCGGCAAGAGCAACGGCAACTTCTTCGAGATCCTCGGCCGCTTCCTTCTGCTGAAACATCCGCGCCCAGTTCTCGTCGGCGCTTTGAGCAGCGGCTTCTCCGTGGAAGCCGGCTACGATGGTGCGCGCCAGCTTTTTCTTGGTCTCCATCGGATGCAGAGTCCCGGCCGCAACCTCCGCGCGCATGGCGTCGATCTCGGACTGCTTGAGATCGGTGAGCAGGAGCCAGTACTTCCACATCAGCTCGTCACTGATCGACATCAGCTTGCCGTACATCTCAGAGGGCGGCTCGTTGATGCCGACTGCATTCCCCAACGATTTGGACATCTTCTGCACGCCGTCGAGGCCTTCGAGGATCGGCGTCATGAGGACGATCTGCGGCTTCTGGCCGTAGTGGCGTTGGAGCTCGCGGCCGCAGAGCAGGTTGAACTTCTGATCGGTGCCGCCGAGTTCGACGTCGCATTCAAGCGCAACCGAGTCGTAGCCTTGCATCACGGGATAGAGCAGCTCGTGGAGGCTGATGGGCTGTTCGGCGTTGAAGCGCTTCGAGAAGTCGTCGCGCTCAAGCATCTGGCTCACCGTAAAGTGCGCCGTAAGCCGGATCGTTCCCTCGTAGCCGAGTTTGCCGAGCCACTCGGAGTTGTAGCGAACCTCAGTCACCGATTGGTCGAGGATGCGGAAGACCTGCTGCTTGTAGGTCTCAGCGTTCACGTCGATCTGTTCGCGCGTCAGCGGCTTGCGGGTCACGTTGCGGCCTGTGGGGTCGCCGATTAGCGCCGTGAAGTCGCCCACCAGGAAGATGACCGTGTGGCCCAACTGCTGAAAGTGGCGCAGCTTGCGCATCAGCACCGTGTGGCCGAGGTGCAGGTCTGGAGCCGTGGGGTCAAAGCCTGCCTTGATGCGCAGCGGGCGGCCAATCGTGCGGCTCAACTCCAAACGCTCGCGGAGGTCGCTGGTGCGGATGATCTCCGCCGCGCCCTTCTCAAGCAGATCCATCTGTTCGTCTACGGGTAGAAAAGTGCTCATGGGTGATTTCAGTATAAATTTGCGCCCCGCGCAGCCCCTACTCCGCGCTGTTAGCCGCCATCGCCGCAACCTTCGCCTTCTCCGCCATCGCGGCTGACCGCTCCATCGCTTTTGAGAGTTTTTGCGTCATCACCTGCAAGTGATAGCCCATCACCGCCATCGTCATGGCTGCGCCAAAGCAGCGGCGATAGCGCGTCACGGCTGAGGCAAGAAACTTCCAGTAACTCCACTGGTGGCAGCCCAGCACGCCCTGGCGGACGATCGAGTGGATCATAGCGCGCATGTTGTCGCGCGTGAGCAACGGCGGGCTGGGCTGTTTCTTCTCGCGCTTTCTTCCCGGCCCCTTCTCCGGCCTCGGATACACGCGGCTCAGATAGGTCTTCACGCGGTCGTAGTAGGCCTCGCAGTTGTAGATGCGCTTGAGTACGCTGCGATAGCCCTCGACCAGTTGTGCCGCGTCCATGTGCGGCAGAAAATTCACCCGGGTTCCGGTGTTATTGCCGGCGTCGTCGTCCACGATTCTGCCTTCGTGTTTCAATCGCCGGAAGAGCTGCGTCCCCGGCATGGCCTGAAGCAGTCCCACCATGGCGATCGGAATTCCGCTCTTCTGGATGAACTCCACCATGCGATCGAAGATGTTCTCTCGATCTGTATCAAAGCCGAGGATGAAGCCGCCCATGACCTGCATGCCGTAGCTCTGGATGGTGGCAACGCTGTCGAGCAGGCTGCGCCGCGTGTTCTGGAGCTTGTTGCTGGCGATGAGTCCCTCTTCGTCCGGCGTTTCGATGCCGAGGAAGACCGACCGGAACCCGGCCTGCTGCATCATGCGCATCAGTTCGGGATCGTCGGCCAGATTCAGTGAGGCTTCGGTGACGAAATCGACCTTCCACGGATTCTCTGCGCGCCACGCGACCAGTGCCCGCAGCAGTTCTTTGGCCCGCGCCTTGTTGCCGATGAAGTTGTCGTCGACGATAAACACCGACTCGTGCCAGCCCGCGGCGCGCAACTGCGCCAGCTCCGCCAGCACCTGCTCGACCGCCTTGGTGCGCGGCCGCCGGCCGTAGATCTCTATTATGTCGCAGAACTCGCAGTTGAACGGGCAACCGCGCGAGTACTGCACGGTCATGGTCGAGTAGCGGTTCATGTGGATGAGGCCCAGATCGGGCAGCGGGCTGGATGTCATCTCCGGCCGTTCGGCAGCCTGGTAGATTTCTTTCGCAGTTCCCTGTTCGAGATCCCGCGCCAGATCGGCGATCAGATCCTCGGCCTCGCCGATAACTACGTAATCGGCCTTCAGGTCTTCGCGGGTAAGACTGCTGGCGATCGGCCCGCCAACCACTGTGGGGAGACCCAGCGCGCGGCAGCGCTCCACAATCTCAACCAGCGACTCCTGCTGAATGTGCATGCCACTGAGCAGAATCACGTCTGCCCATTTCAGGTCGCGGTCACGGAGCTTCTCTACGTTCACGTCGACCAAGCGCTTCTTCCAGCCCCCGGGCAGCAGCGCGGCCACGGTCATCAGACCAAGCGGAGGCTGCGCCGCCCGCTTGCCCAGAAACTTGAGCGCGTATTTGAAGCTCCAGAATGTGTCGGGAAATTTGGGATAGATCAGCAGGGCGTTCATAGGCCACCTCGCAACAGGAGGAGTGGCTGCTCGAGCGCCATCGATTGATGCAGGCTGTACTTCCCGCATGGAAGCAATGCGGCCCCGCTCGGTGCGGCAAACAAGTCCTGCGACTATTCTCCCACCGTTTCTCCACCGCGGCGCAAAATTTCATAGTTGGTCAAAATTGCACACCGGTCTCTCGAAACTGCGCTATCTTTTCAGCATGGCCAACAGCGCACCCATCAAGCACCAGCCGCGTCCCATGCCCGAGGCGGAGGAAGTCTACCGCCGCTGGCTCGAGTTCCTCGACGAAGAGTTCAACCGCCACCAATCTGCCGACCGTCGCGCCGATATCGTCCGCGAGCAGCTTGCCCAGCTCTATCTGGGCAAGCCTCTGGGTGTAAAGTCCGGCGTGCCGCTCACCTCAGAGCTCGCGGGCCACGTGCTTGCGCTCTCGCTCGATCCGCGCAACATCACGCTTGAGGCCGAGCACTACACAGACATCGACCAGGACAGGTACGCGCGGCTCAAACCACTGCTCTGGTTCTGGCAGATGTTCGACCGCTCGTCGTTAGGCCTGAATCACTGGCTGGGAATTCGGTTCCGCTGCATGTTGGGAAGACACATCTTCGAGCACCTGGGCTCGGGCGTCAAGATCCACCACGGCGTCAATTTCGCCTACGGCTACAATCTTTGGATCGGCGACAGCGTCGTGATCCGCCAGCAGGCGATGCTTCAGGACCGCGGCGGCATCCGCATCGGCGATCACGCGCAGATCGGATCGTTTGCGCGTATCTACTCGCACGTACACCAGTTTGAGCAGCACGACCAGGTGCGGCTTGAGACAACGGTGATCGGCGAGCACGCGCGTATCGCGAGCCACGCCATTGTGCTGGCAGGCCAGCATGTGGCACCGGGCGAGACAGTCGGCCACTACCCCGGCGACAGCCAGTAGGGCTCATCGCCGGGCAGGGCTGCTTCGCTTCGACATCTGCCAGCGTGCTAACCTGAACTTTCGGTGTTCCGGGAGTGCTTCGCTTGCAGTCTGCTGCTTTTCTTATCGCCGTCTTCAAGTTCGTTCTGCTGTTGTTCTCGCTCAGCTTTCACGAGTGCGCACATGCGTGGATGGCCTCGCGTCTGGGCGACCAGACAGCGCGGATGCAGGGTCGTGTAACGCTCAATCCCGCTTATCACGTCGATCCCATCGGCACGCTGCTCTTCCCGGCAATCGTGATCTTCGGGCCCCTCTTCGGCATCAACCTCTTTGGCGGATTCCTCATCGGCTGGGCCAAACCCACGCCGGTTATCACGCGCAACTTCCGCAAGATCGTGCGCGACGACAACCTGACCACGCTGGCCGGTCCGGTCTCAAACCTGATCCTCGTCGCTGTCTCCTTCGCAATTCTGCTGGTCACCGCCATCGCCGTACCCGATGGCCGCATGATCGTGCGTGGATCGCTCGAAGCGGCCTTCAACCCGGGAGCGGCGCCCTTCGGCCACCCGGTGGCGGTGCTGTGCACGCTGGCTATCCTCATCAATCTGTCGCTGTTCTTCTTCAACCTGCTGCCCATTCCGCCGCTCGACGGCAGCCGCGTGGTGCGTAATCTGCTCCCCTACGGCGCGGTGCAACAATACGACCGCATCAACATGTGGCTGAGCTACCTGCTCATGATCACGGTGGGCAGCTTTCTGCTGCGCCTGCTGCTGTTTCCGTCGCTTACGGTGATCTTTTCCGTGCTGTTGGGCATTTAGGCCGCATCCCCCGCTCCCCCGCTACAATGGACTGAGCCAGTCCAGCACCATTCCCTGTACGGCATCATTCTTTTGGATTCCCGGAACTTCCGGGTTCCCGAATACTATGGAAACGATCAGAACATGGCAGAATTAGCGACACAGAATCCCCGTCCCCGCATTTTGAGCGGCATGCGCCCCACCGGCAAGCTCCACCTGGGCAATTACATGGGAGCGCTGGCCAACTGGGTGCGGCTTCAGAACGAAGGCCAGTACGAGTGCTACTTCTTCATCGCCGACTGGCACGCGCTGACGACCGACTACGCCGATCCGAGCCGGGTGAAACTGAACACACTGGATGTAGCTCTGGATTGGCTGGCCGCGGGCCTCGATCCAGGCAAGTCGACTATCTTCATTCAGAGCCATGTTCCACAGCACGCGGAGCTGCACCTACTCTTCAGCATGATTACCCCGCTCGGATGGCTGGAGCGCGTGCCGACCTACAAGGAGCAGCAAGAAAACATCACCGGCAAGGACCTTAGCACCTACGGTTTCCTCGGCTATCCGCTGCTTCAGGCCGCCGATATTCTTGTCTACCAGCCTCAGTTTGTGCCCGTGGGCCAGGACCAGGTGGCGCACGTCGAACTCACACGCGAAGTTGCTCGCCGCTTCAATTCTCTCTACAAGACCGAGGTCTTTCCAGAGCCAGATGCGCTACTGACTCCGTCGCCCAAGCTGCCGGGCACCGACGGCCGCAAGATGTCGAAGAGCTACGGAAACACGATTGGATTGACCGAAGCGCCGACTACGGTGGCCTTCAAGATTCACAACATGTCAACAAACGGGCAGCGGATTCGGCAGAGCGATGCCGGCGATCCGGATCTGTGTCCCGTTGCGGACTTGCACAAGGTTTTCAACTCGCCCGATGCGGTTGCCGAGGTGGAGAAGTGCTGCCGGGCCGCATCGCAACGATGCGAGTTCTGCAAGATGGATGCCGCACGCGCGGTTCACAATGCGATCGGTCACATTCACGACGCCCGCATGTCGATGGAGTCCCGCATCGACGATACCTGGGAGATGCTGAGAGAGCAGTCGAGGAAGGCCTCGGCTAGAGCCGAGCAGACGATGATGCCGGTGCGCGCGATCTTCGATCTCTCGCACGATCTGGGGTCTATCCGGCGTTACTTTGCGGTCAACGAGAACCACGATAAAGAGGTTCGCGACCTCAGCCAGCATTCCGATTGGTGGGATCTGCCCGCCGATCAGCGCGCAAAGCTGCTGCGCAATTACTGGAAAAACAATCTTGTTCCCCGCGACGTTCCTCTTACTCAGGAAAGCAATCGGGAATTCACGACTATCGACCGCGAGTTGGAAGAGCCCTTTATCACTGCGAAGAAGAAGCGGGTTTTCGTTTCAACTTCACGCGATATTCTGATGCGGAATCGGTGGCATTTTGAGATTCCGCTCCGTTCCTATGAGGTTTGGACGCTCCTTTGCTGGAGCGACGAGACCAGAGCACTTTATGATTTTCCAGTCCCACAGAAGACGTTTTCTTCCGATTTCGCGATGGCGCGCCGAGTTAAGAAGGACGGTAAGATTCCGGTCCAGATAGACCGGACGGAAGAGGGCAAATTTACATTGACCATTGCCGCGCGGGAAGTTGCCGATATCTCCGCTTTCCAGGGAGACTACGCGCCGCTCAAATAGGCAATACCATGATCGAGGTGCGCAACGCCATGAAGATGACGCTGACCACCAAACACGGCAGCCGCTGATACCCTACTCCAGCCGACGGAGAACGAACGATGGCCGCAAACACAGCCCCCTGGTGGCGAAGAGCGATTGATTTCGCGATCCGGGGAATCCGATCGGTGCTCGGCATCCCCGCCGCTGGCGAGCCAGACTCGGCAGCGCCCGTCGCAATGGAGAGCGGCGTCGTCCCAGACAAGCAGCACGAACCGGAAGAAGATATACAGTTGACCGAATCGCTCCCCCAAGTTCCCCCGGAGACCTCTCCCGCACTCGTGCCCGAGTCCGCGCAGCCCGAGCCTGCCGTCACGTCCGAAATCGCTGCGCCAGTGCAGGCCCCGGCGGCCGTTCCCGCCGAGCCGGAGACCGTTTCCACCACCGAGCCCCAAATTGAGCCTGTACGGGAATCTGCGCCTGAGGTTGAGCAAGAGCACATTCACGAGGATCACGACCACCAGGATCACTCCATCGCAGAGCAGCCCGAATCCGAAGCTCACGCGCAATCTCTGGCCGATGAGCCGACCCCCTGCGAGTTCCATGAGGAGCCCGCGGTTCCACACTACGAGCCTCCCGCACCGGCTGGTTCGATCGAAGAGATCGTAGCCGCCCCCGAGATGGAAACGCCGGAGACCGCAACAGCGCCGGAGCTGGACGAATCCCACGAAACCTCAGCGTATCTCGAGTCAATCGCCGAAGCCTCTCCGGCCGAATGGATCGCTGAGCCCGAGATTCTGGCTCAAGAAGAGCCGGAGATGCCGGCCGAACTCCATGAGCCACAAGCAGAGGAGACGATGGACGTTTCCGATCCTGAGCAGACCCACACCTCCAGCGAAACTGAGCCTGCCGGAGCTGCCGTACCGGAATCCAAGCCGTCTGTAGCTGCGCCTGCCTCTGAACCTGCGACGGAGCCGGCGCCTGAGCCTCAGACAGAGCCGCAAGCGGAGCCCGCAGCACCGGCGCGCCTGGCCGTGAAGCGCGAGGACGGCCCCGACAATCTGCCCGTCTCGATCTTCGTCAGCCAGGTCTACGAAGGCCCGCTCGACCTGCTGCTCGACCTGATCCGTAAGCAGGACATCGACATCTACGACATCCCCATTGCGAAGATCACGTCGCAGTTTCTGACCTACGTGAATCACCTCAAGGTCAGCGAGATGGACGTGGCCGGCGAGTTCATCTATACGGCCTCGCTGCTGATCCACATCAAGAGCAAGATGCTGCTGCCGCGCGAGCCTTCTGCCCTCGAAGACGGTCAGGAAGATCCCCGTCGCGAGCTGGTCGAAAGGCTGCTCGAGCACGAGCGGTTCAAGAACGCGGCGCAGATGCTCCAGCAGAAGCAGATGCTCGAGGCCGCCAGCTGGACCAACCCCGGCGCACGCGAATTCCGCGGCGACGAGGCCACGGAGCCCGAGATCGCGGCCGATACGGTCGATCTGGTCCGGGTCTTCCAGGAGATCCTTGAGCGCGCCCGTAACCGGCCTATTATCAACGTGGAAGAGGACTCCATCACGGTCGGCCAGATGATCCAGTTTCTCTCCCGGCGGCTCACTATGGAAGATAAGCCGGTGGCCCTGCGCCGCCTGCTGAGCCACACCCACTCCGAACGCGCCTTGATCGCTATGTTCCTGGCGCTGCTGGAGTTAGTGCGCCTTCAGGCCATTCTGCTGCGCCAGGATCTGCACTTCAGCGAGATCTTCATCAAGAAGAACTCCGGCTTTGAGAGCGTCATCGACCAGAACCTGGCCCGGGACGACTGGCAGTAGGCCAGGTTCCGGCCGCCCGACAGCCTCAATCCTCACGCCGCCGGCTTTTCCACCGTTTCCACCGATACGGCTATCGGGACATTCATGCAGTCTTTACGGGTCTTTTACCGTGCGGGTGTAGAATCGAACTAGCCCAGCACCAGAACCCTCATCGCTGGGCAAACAACCGGGGTCTTCGGTTGTTGAGGTTTTATGGACGCCAGCTTATCCCGCGCCTGCTTACTACCCCCCGATCCATCCCCTATGCATTGCACTTCATCAGCACTTACACCAGGTTCTACCCGGAGGCCCATACTGGCCCGGAGTCTATCCGGCCGTATTGGTGATCTTTAATGGGTGATCTAGCTACGCTGTTGGAAGTTCTGCCCGAGGCCCCTAAGGTGCCTCCTTCGCCAGTGTTTTTCCCTCCGGCCGATCGTAAGACGCCGCGCAATCGCGCTGGAAAGTCGGTATTCTTCCTTGTGTTGGTCTGTGGCCTTGCCTATATCGGGGTGCAGGTCGGGCGCGATCTGAACGGAGTGTCGCTGACTAGCGGTTGGCCGTTGGTCATGCTCGGCCTGGCGCTGCTTATCGCGCTCGGTTTTGAGTTTGTGAACGGCTTCCACGACACCGCCAACGCCGTCGCCACAGTTATTTACACGCACTCGCTCTCGCCGCATGTGGCCGTCGTCTGGTCGGGCATCTGCAATTTGGCCGGAGTGCTTGCCTCTTCCGGCACTGTAGCCTTTGCCGTCATCACGCTGCTTCCCGTCGAGTTGATCCTCAAGGTCAGCTCCGGCACGGGTTTTGCGATGGTCTTTGCGCTGCTGATCGCCGCGATTCTTTGGAACCTCGGCACCTGGTACTTCGGCCTGCCGGCTTCGAGCTCGCACACCATGGTGGGCTCCATCATCGGCGTGGGTCTCGCCAGCCAGTTGATGAACGCGCACGGCCCCTCCGGTCTGGACTGGAGCCAGGTCATCAAGGTTCTTGAGGCGCTGCTCATCTCGCCGCTGCTCGGTTTTGCGCTGGCGGCAATTCTCATCCTCATCTCGAAGGCTCTGTTCAAGTTCCCGGCGCTCTACAAAGCGCCCAAGGGCAAACAGCCTCCACCGTGGCCCATCCGCAGCCTGATGATTGTCACCTGCACCGGCGTGAGCTTCTTCCACGGCTCCAACGACGGGCAGAAGGGCATGGGCCTCATCATGCTGATCCTGATCGGCACGGTGCCCACCGCCTACGCGCTCAACCACACAGCGACTCCCGGCGAGATGCGTGCGTTTGTCGCCGCTTCGGTACAGGCCGAACACGTCCTCGATGCTCACCTCGCGCCCGGCGTTACTGTAGTTGACCCGCGCGGCGATATCGAACGCTACCTTGAGACCCGCCAGATTGACGCGGCCACGATTCCCGCTTTGCGCCAGCTTGCCTCGGGTCTCGATCGCCAGGTTGCCTCGCACGCTACCTTCATCGCGCTTCCGCCCCAGGAACAGGCCCAGGTCCGCAACGACATGTACCTGACTGCCGAGACGCTTCGGCAGTTGGACAAGGCTCACAATCCCTCCTTCACTCCGGTTGAGAGCGCGTCCCTCAAGGCCTATCGCACCCAGCTCGACAAGGCCACTCGGTTCATCCCGCTGTGGGTAAAGATCGCCGTGGCTCTGGCCCTTGGCCTTGGCACCATGGTCGGCTGGAAGCGCATCGTTATCACTGTGGGCGAACGCATCGGCAACGAACAGATGACCTATGCACAGGGCGCCAGCGCCGGCCTGATCACCATGGGCACCATCTGGGCGGCAGACACCTTTGGATTGCCGGTCAGTACTACGCACATCCTCAGCTCCGGCATTGCGGGCACTATGGCCGCCAACGGCAGCGGGCTGCGCTGGGCAACCGTGCGCGCCATCGCCACCGGATGGGTTCTCACCCTGCCGGCGGCGGCGCTGCTCTCCGGATCGCTTTACTTCCTCTTCCACCTGATCCACTAGCCGGTCGCGGGTTGATATCTCTCCGCGCCCGGCGGCGTGGCGATCCGTGTGTGCCGTTTCCGCAACTGGTCGGATAGCGCGCTGACCCGTAAAATCCGCTACCATAAAGATTGGTACCTAGTATTCATGAGCCTGAAAGCCAAACTGGAAGCCGTTATCTACGCCGCCGAAGAGCCGGTCACACTGGCTCAACTCGCCATTCTGTTTGCCGACGAAGCCCTGGCGTGGAAGGCCGATGAAGAGGCCGCACGCGCCGCCGAGGCCGCTGAAGCAGCCGGACCGGTCAACGAGGCATTCGATTACGCCGAACTTACCGGCGAAGCCGCGGCGGAGCCCGAGGCTGCCCCCGAAGTCATCGTGCCGCCTGTCTCTGCCCCGCCAGAGCCCGAAGAGGCCGAGCCTGCCGACGACGAGGCCGACTCCGAAACGCCCGCCGATCAGCCGTTGCAGCCTGAACTCGACGCCGTTGCCGAAGCCCGCCGCGCTGCTCGGTTGCGCGACCGCGAGGTCCGCGGCATCCTGCGCAAGCTGCTCGACGAGATCGTCGCCTCCTACGCGCTGGAAGCGCGCGGCATCGAGATCCGCGAGATCGCCGGCGGCTATCGCATGGCCACCAAGCCCGAGTTCCACGACGCTGTGCGCGCCTTCGTCAAAAGCCAGAAGCCACCGCTCAAGCTCTCGCTGCCCGCGCTTGAAACGCTGGCCGTCGTCGCCTACAAGCAGCCCGTCACCGCGCCTGAAGTCAATGAGATTCGCGGTGTCGATTCCTCGGGCGTCTTCGGCTCGCTGCTCGCCCGCAAGCTCATCGCCACGGCCGGCCGCAAGCAAGTCATCGGCCGCCCCATCCTCTACAAGACCACCAAAGAGTTTCTGCTTCGCTTTGGCCTGAAGGACGTCACGGAACTGCCCTCGATGGAGGAGTTCGAAAAGATGGCCTCCCTCGAGTTGGAAGAGTTCGCCGCGTCTGAGGCCGAGTCTGCCGCCGCGCCTCCCGAGTTCAACGAAGACGCAAGCGAAGAAACACCTGAAGCACCGCCCGCCGAAACCGAAGAGTCACACTCCGAACCGGATTCCGCCGAACCCCCACCCGCAACAGCGGAGTAGATCGAGGCCTTAGATGGCAACAGCAAAAAAATCCTCCAGCGGCAAAGCAAAGCCCGAAGCCGCTAAGAAGCCGCGCGTCGTGAAGACGCCCGCGGATGCCGCAAAGAAGACCGCCGTAAAGAAGGCCGTCTCCGAGCCAAAGGCCGCAGCAAAGAAACCCGCAGCAGTGAAGAAGGCAGTAACGAAAGCTCCCGCGAAGAGTGCGGCGACGAAGAAAGCCCCTGCTGTGAAGGCCCCCGCAAAAAAGGCCGCGAAGAGGACCTCCACTCCGCGCAGTAGAGAAATCGACGAAGCTCCAACCGAGCCGGTCGAGCTTCTTATCGAGGCCATTCCTTCCAAGACACCTGTTCGCGCCAAGGCCAAGCCGGAGCCGAAGCCGAAGGAGACTGCCCTCGCCCTTCGTGAGGAAGCCGTTGAAGAAGCAGACCAAAGCGTAGACGACACGGAAGAGCCGGAGACCTGGCAGGGCAACAATGAGCCCGCCGAGAAGCGTCCCGCGCCTCAACTCGAGCGCCTCCAGAAGATCCTCGCGCAGGCAGGCATCGCCAGCCGCCGCCACGCCGAAGAGATGATCACCGCCGGTCGCGTCATCGTGAACGGTCAGGTTGTCACGCTGCTCGGCGCCAAGGCCGACGCCAACATCGACCACATCCGCGTCGATGGCAAGCTCATCGAGCGCACCACACACTACCGCACCTTCATGCTCAACAAGCCCCGCGGATATGTGACCACGGTCAGCGATCCCGAGGGCCGGCCCACCGTCGCCGACTTGTTTGCCAAGTTCAAAGAGCGCCTCTACCCCGTCGGCCGCCTCGACTTTCTGAGCGAGGGCCTGCTGCTGATGTCCAACGACGGCGAGCTGGCCAACCTGCTCACCAAGGCCGCCTCAGGCGTCGAGAAGACCTACCTTGTGAAGGTCGCGGGACAACTCACCCCCGAAGAGCTCGACAAGCTGCGCGAGGGCATCTCGATTGAAAAGGCTGAGCCGGGATCGAAGCGTGTTCGCACCGCTCCCGCCGCTGTCCGCCAGATTCGTCCCGGTGACAACCCCTGGTATGAGGTAGTCCTCATTGAGGGCCGCAATCGCGAGATCCGCAAGATGTTCTCCGCCACCGGCCACTTCGTCGAAAAGATTCGCCGCGTCGCCTACGGCCCGCTGGTTCTCGATGTGGAGCCGGGCGGCTTTCGCGAGCTGGCCGAAGACGAGCTTGAAGCGCTGCGTCGCACCGCCGTGGGCAAGCTCAAGCCCCGCCGCCCCAACGCCTCCATGCTGCTGCCCAAGGAAGCCGGCATCCCCATGGAAGAGCGCCCCAGCATCCTTCGCAAGCAGCGCATGAACAGCTACAAGCGCGGCGATAAGCCCAGCTTCACCAAGCGCCCCTACAGCTCCGATCGCCCCGCCCGCCCCGAGGGCCGCTCTTTCGCGCCGCGTCCACAGTTCGGACCCCCGAGGACCGGCGGCTCCGATCGGCCCAGCTTCGATCGCCGCCCGCCGTCCTCCGCTTCTGACCGCCCCGGCTTCGCGCCCCGCCGCGATCAGGGCGACAGCCGCGAGCGCCCCTTCACGCCGCGCGGACCCAAATCGTTTGACCGCCCGCGCACGTTCGATCGGCCTCGCAGTTTTGACCGCCCCAACCGCCCCGCAGAAGGCGAACAGCGCTTCACGCCGCGCCCCGGAGGCGAAGGTCGCCCCAGCAACTTCGAGCGCGGACCGCGTCCAGGCGGCCCTCGGCCCGGCTTTGGTTCACGTCCCGGTGGAAGTTCGCGGCCCAGCTTTGGACCTCGTCCCGGTGGCAGCTCGCGCCCTGGCTTCAGTCCCCGTCCGGGCGGCTTCAGCAAGCCGGAAGGCGGAGAGCGGCCCTTCAAGCCTCGTACGCCCGATGGCGATAGGCCCTTTACTCCGCGCTCGGCAGATGGTGCACGTCCCTTCAAGCCCCGCTCCGGACCCGGCGGCAGGCCTGGCTTCCCTGGCAAGACATTCGGCCCGCCCCGCGGCGGCGACGACCGCCCCAGGCCCGCATTCCGCCCCCGCGTAGACGTCCAGCCAGCCGGCCCCGGCGACCGGCCCAGTTTCGATAAGCCCCGCAGCTTTGATAAACCGCGCAGTTTTGATAAGCCCCGTAGCTTCGATAAGCCGGGCAGCTTTGATCGCCCTCGCGCCCCGCGCCCGCCCCGCGAGGGTGGTGCGCCGGGTTTCAGCGGACCAAGGCGGGAAGGCTCCTCGGCACCGCGCTTCAACGGACCCAAGCGCGAAGGCTCCGGCCCTCGCTTTAGTGGAGCGAAGAGCGGCCCGCCCCGCAGCGGCAGCTCACGGCCCAGCAACTTCCGCAGCAAGCCCGGCGGATTCCGTAAGCCCGGCGGCGGTCCGCCCCGCGGCGGTCGCAGTTAGCTCTTTCCTGTTGGAGTCGATTCATGGCAGACCCGCTCATCCTCGTCACCTCTACCGACGACGATCCGCAGCTCAAGATGCTCGCGGGTCTGCCACACATCATCGCGCACACGGCTGAAGAAGCCGCGGCCGTCACCAGCGCCGAGGTCCTGCTCCACTGGGAGGGACCCCGTTCGCTGGCAGAAGCCGCATTCCACGCCAACCCGCAGGCGCGCTGGATGCACTCCCGCTTCGCCGGCCTCGACCGCCTCCTCTTCCCCGAGCTGGTCCAAAGCCCCATTCCGCTCACCAACGGCACCGGCATCTTCTCGCAGTCCCTCGGTGAGTTCGCGCTGGCCATGATGCTCTACTTCGCCAAAGACTTTCCCCGCATGATGCGCAATAAGGCCGCTCAGCGCTGGGAGATATTCGACGTCGCCGATATCTCCGCGCAGACCGTCGGCATCGTCGGCTACGGCGACATTGGCCGCGCTGTTGCATGGCGCGCACACGCCATGGGCATGAAGGTTCTTGCAGTGAAGCGCCACGCGCCCACAGAAGGCAACCAGCTTATTGCGCAGTTCTATCGCCGTGAAGACCTCCACGCCATGTTCGCCGAGTGCGATTACATCGTCTTCAGCCTGCCTCTCACGCCTGAGACCCGGCACATGATCTCGGATGCCGAGTTCGCCGCGATGAAGCCCACCGCAGTCGTCATCAACATCGGCCGCGGTCCGGTTATCGAGCAGGCCGCACTGGTCCGCGCACTTGAAGAAAAGAAAATCGCAGGCGTCGGCCTCGACGTCTTCGAGGTGGAGCCGATCCCTGCCAACGACCCCATCTGGAACTTCGAGAACGTCTTCATCTCGCCCCACACCGCCGACCACGCCCATGGCTGGGTCGATGAGGCGATGAAGTTGTTCCTGCGCCTCTACGACCAGTTCCGCAGGGGAGAGCCGCTCGATAACGTCGTCGACAAGCGGCTCGGCTACTGACTCCTTCAAAATGCTATGATTGCCTGACCAAGGTCGGCCGCATCGCCCCCATTTCATTCCCCCGGCATCATCTTTTTTGATGTGCGCGGTGAAGCTGTGCCGGTTCGCCGCGAAATACGATAAGCCAACCTTGGAGGAGTCACCATGCTTCAGCATTCCCTCGGCCACCGCCGCCGGTTCGCGCGCGCCGTGGCAGCAACCATTGCTCTCACTTCGTTTTCCGTTCTAACCGCCACCGCCCAGAACTACGAGGGCCCGCAGCCGCCTATCATCGATGTCCATGTTCACGGTTCGATGGGCGCGCAGCCCACCGCCCAGCCTATGTGTCCGAATGAGCCGGGCTTCGCCGCCTCCGATCCTGCCACGCAGGAGTCGGCAAACGGCTGGGTCAAGGTAGCGTGCTCGAATCCCATCGTGCCCGTTCCTCCCGCCGAGTACCTCAAACAGGTTGGCGCGGACATGAAGCGGCTCAACGTTACCGCCGTGGTCTTCGGCGATGCCGCCAGCACTGCCAAATACGAAGAGGCTGCGCCCGGACGCATCATCCCCGGAACCTCGTTCAACGCACCTGGCCGCGATGCGACCTTTCTGCCAATCGAGCAGGTTGAGGCAGCGTTTGCCACCGGCAAGTTCAAGGTGATGGGCGAGATCGGGCTTCAGTCCCGCGGGTATTCGCCGAGCGACCCCTCACTCGACAAGTACTTTGCACTGGCTGAGAAACTGGATATCCCGGTCGCGATCCACATGGGCACCGGCGGCTCTGGCCGCGCCAACATCACCATGCCCAAGTTCCGTGGCTCGCTCGGCGATCCGCTGCTGCTTGAAGATCTGCTGGCCCGGCACCCCAAGCTGCGTGTCCAGGTGATGCACGCAGGCTACCCGATGATCGACAACATGCTCACCCTGCTCCAGGCCAACTCGCACGTCTACGTCGATATCGCCGGGCTTGTCTGGAGCTATCCGCTGGTTGAAGTGAACCGCTACATTCAGCGCCTGGTCGAAGCCGGCTTTGAGGATCGCGTTATGTACGGCACCGATCTGGGCGAGAGCGGCTGGGAAGGCCTGATGGCTTACTCCATCAGCATTATTCAGAACGCCGAATACCTTACGCCCCAGCAGAAGCGCGACATCCTGTTCAACAACGCCGTCCGCTTCTACCGGCTCGATCCTTCGAAGCTGGCAAAGTAGCACGACCTTCGCGTTGGAACTCTTCCCGGGGCGCAGCGGCTCAATGAGACGCTGCGCCCCCTTTCTGTCTGTTTCTGCTGGCGCTTAACTGGCCCTTCACGTCACAATGGTTCCATGGTTCGAAAGTTATGCGCGCTTCTCCTGGCGGTTGCATGCGTGCCTGCATGCGTCCGCGCCCAGTCAGGCGATAACCTGCCGGACGCACCGGTTGCGGCCAAAGATGCGGCCACCATCCGCAACCTGCCCCGCAACATCCTCCACGACCAGCGCGGCATCTGGACTGCGCCCGTGCACATGAGCGACCGCTCGGCCGTCATGGGGCTGCTGTTTTTCGCCGCGGCCGGCGCGGTAGGGTCGCAAGACACTCCGTTCATGCGCAATCACTTTACCGACCTGAACACCGCCAAACACGCCAATACGGCATCCAACGGACTCGCAGGACTGTTCGTCGCCGTCCCGGTCGCCTACTACGGCATCGGCTATATGCATCACAACTCGCGGTACGAGCAGACCGGCATCATGGCCGGCGAGGCCATGGTCAACTCCGCCGCCATAGTTGAACTCATGAAGATCGCTTCCCGGCGCGAGCGCCCCGGCGTTGACAACGCACAAGGCAAGTTCTTCCAGCCCGGAACGGGCTTCAACTCTTCCTTTGCGTCGGAACACAGCGCGATTGCGTGGTCTTCCGCCACGGTCCTGGCATCCAGTCAGAAAAATCGCTTCGTCAAGCTTGGCATCTACGGTCTTGCCGCGGGCGTCAGCATGTCGCGCGTCGTGGGCCGCGACCACTTCCCGTCGGATGTACTTGTAGGCTCGGCCGTGGGCTGGGCTATCGGCCGTTACGTCTACCGCCACCATCATCTCGAAGAGAAGTAAGCCTCGACGGGACGAACGCGCATCCGATGCGTCTGCCGTTTTCTTAAACTTTTTCTAATTGCCAAACGCCTGCATCGCCTCGGCTGAGAGCGAATTCCTGAACTCGATTCCGACGCAGGTCTCCACTTCGCTGGTGCGGATCAACTGCACCCGCCGCACAATCCCGTGGCGGCGCAAGGGTTCTCTGCGTGTGTGCAGTTCCACCACCACACCCATGCCGGCGCTCGCGGGAATGCCCGATCCCACTTCAATGCCGCATCCGCCGAGGCTTACGTCGCGGATGACGCCCAGAAACTCGCGTTCGTGGGAGGCAAAGCGCAGAATCGCCGTCCCTTTCCAGGGCATGCGCGGCAGGGCCCGGCGATCGGCGAGCCGTGCGGAAGGCGATGGCGGGGTGCTTACAGTTTCCATTCTCATATCGGCCACTGCTTACCTTATCGAACCGAATCAGCCATGCATTAGGCCCATCCGCCGCCATCTTTGTATCCCGGCTGCCCGCCCCGGCATCTGAAACCTATGAGCACACAAAAGGCCACCTTCGGCGCGGGATGTTTCTGGGGAGTCGAGGCACGCTTCGCCGCGCTGCCCGGAGTTGTTGCAACCGCAGTGGGCTACGAGGGCGGCTCGCTCGAACGGCCCACCTATCAGGCCGTCTGCACAGACACCACAGGCCACGCCGAGGTTGTCGAAGTCGAGTTCGATCCTGAGAAGATTACCTACGAACAGTTGCTCGACGCCTTCTTCCAGCTCCACGACCCCACCACGCTCAACCGCCAGGGTCCGGACTGGGGCGCACAATACCGCTCGGCGATCTTCTTCCACTCACCCGAGCAGGAAGCGCAGGCCCACTCGAAGATCGAGACGCTCACCGCGATAGGCCGCTTCAAGCCCAAGCGCATCGTCACGCAGGTTGTGCCCGCGCAGACCTTCTGGCGCGCCGAGGACTACCACCAGCGCTATCTCGAAAAGCGCGGCCAGGCAAGCTGCCACATCTAGCACGGTCGAATCGGCTTCTGTGGAACCATCCGCATCCCTCGCGCGTACAGTGCTATGTGAGGTGACACGATGAGCAGCCAACCCTACCCCAGCCCCCAGGCGATCTTCTTTCAGCAATATGAGCACGCGCGCCGCGACGAGGTCGCAGGCATCCTGCTGGCGCTCTTCCTCGGCACCTTCGGCGTGCACCACTTCTATCTGCGCCGCACCGGCCTCGGCGTCCTTTACTGCTGCTTCTTCTGGTCTGGCATTCCTTCGATTCTGGGATTCATCGAGTGCTTCTTCATGCCCTGCCGGGTCCGCGAGTTCAACGCCATTCAGGCCGCGACCATCGCCGCCAGCCTCGGCATCCCCGTCCCCGGCTGGCCGCAAGCGTCCGCTCCCAGTGCCTATGTTCCGCCCCCGGCTCCTTCGCCATCCGGCATCTGCCCTGCCTGCCAGACGGCCAACCCCTCCGGCTCCCGCTTCTGCTCGGGCTGCGGAAGCGCGCTCTAGAAATTCTCAGTCACACAAAAATGGGCTCGCCGAACGTACCTCGGCGAGCCCATTTTTGCTTTGATACAACCCATTGCCGGATGCGCGCAGGCGGCTGCGAACATATCCCCTCAGAACCGAAACAGATACGAGGCCTTGATGAAGATCTGCCGGCCGTCGTTCATCATGGGGCCGGCACGCGGCGGGGTGGTATTGTTCGGGTCGCAGAGGCCGCTGGAGAGGCGGTTGCAGAGGCTGCGGTCGAGGTTGGCGAGGTCGTTGCTGTATCCGATGTAGATGGCCGTGCCGGGATGCGGCAGCCACGTCAGCAGCGCCTGGGAGGCGAACTGGCGTGTCCGCTGAATCGTCGTCTCGGCGGGGTTGGCATGCGTCGTGTCCCACTCCGCAATCACGCGCGCCGAAAGCGACCGCGTGAACTGGTAGTTCACCTTGGAGCGCATGGTCTGCGCCTCGTAGACAAACGCGCCGGTTGCCGACGAGTGGTCGCGATCGAGCAGGTAAGTGTTGTCGATGGTGAGCCGCGAGATGGGCCGTACGGTGAAGCGGAGATTGATCTGCTCCTGTTTGAGCTGCGCGGGCGGCTTGCCGGCCGCCGGGTTGTAGTTCACGTTGCCGCTTCGGATCGCCTGCATGTCGAAGTCGAGCAGCGACCAGGGCGAGCCGCGGAAGACGATCCCGCTAAAGTTTTCAGTAAAATTGCGCGTGGCGGCAAGCGCGGAGTAGTTGTCAGGCAGCACCGTATCGGAGTTCTGCCCCACTATCGTAGCGAATACGATCTTGCGCGGCAGCATCCAGAAGGGATCGAAGGTTGTGTATCGGTAAACCCGGTTGCCGGAGTGGTCGAAGGCGAAGTCCTGATTCCCCTCCAGTCCCCAGCTCTGGTAGAACTTGTTCTTCGGATACCACTGGTAGTTGAAGTGGGTGTGGCTGCTGCGCAGGTTTGAGGACTGAAGGAAGCCGAGCAGCGTCTCGAAGCCCGTGCTCACATCGTTGTACTCGCTTTGCAGGTTGAAGGAGTGCCCGGAGCGCTGCAATTGCAGTGTGCCGGCTGGGCCGGCGTAGTAGGGTGGCGGCGTGCCGCTGTCCCTGTCGCCCATGGTGGAGCTGGCGGCAAACAGGCCTCGCGCGGTCCAGTGCTCGCCCAGGCGGGCGGTAAAATCCACCCCGCCGATGCGATTCCACCCGCTGCCGAACTCGTAATCCGTGTAGATGGCGCCAACGCTCGAGTCCTTGCCGATGTCCCGGGAGAGGCGGCCCACGGCGACCAGCGCGCGCTTTCCGTAGAGCGGGTCTCCGGGCGCATACGCCTGGCCGGGCTGGCGGTCGTCTGAGACCAGCAGCCCCAGGTTGGTGCTGTTGATCTTGCCTGTTACGCGCAGGCCGTACTCGGGGCGAACGATATTGCGCGTGTAAACCAGCGTGGCTGGCGTATTGAAGTAGCTGGCATTCTCAAGGAAGAAGGGACGCAGCTCAGGGAAGTAGACCGGATAGCGCTGGTTGACGGTGAACTGAGGCGCCTCGGACTCGACATCGCTGAAGTCGGGGTTGATGGTGGCGTCAACCACGATCGAATCCTTGAGGATGAGCTTGGCCTCGCCGCCGGCGGTGCTCTCGACGTGACGCGAGCTGATAAAAGGATTGGTGGCGTCGATAATGTTCAGGCTGCGCTCGTTCTGGCCCAGCGTGTAGGGGTTGAGCTGGAAGTTGCGCGATCCGCTCACGCCTTCAATGCCACCGAGTGTGCCTTCCTGGCTGAGAGTGCCGGCGATTCGGGAGGTGATGTATGGCCAGTGGTCCTGCTCGGAGTTGCGCGGCAGGTTGCGGGTGAATACGATGCCCCATTCGCTGTGGTTCGAGCGGAAGCGCAGGCTGCGGAAGGGAATCGCCACCAGCGCCATCCAGCCGGTCGGGGTCACCCGGCCCTCGGAGTCCCATACCGTGTCGTAGCTCCAGTCGTTGCCGTTATTCTCGCTGTGGGCGGCGTCTGCCTGCACGCCCATCGGGTTCACGCGGAAGGTCGTTCCGGTGCGGCGGTCCTGGAAGGTGTCGAGCAGCACAGAGACGTTGTCGTCGTTGAAGATGTTCTCCCGGCGGGCCAGATTGCCGCGAATCAGGTTGGGATGGCTGTCATGGCAGATAAAGACCAGATACAGCGTGGATCGGGTATGCGCGATCCACACCTCGGTCTGTTCCGTAGCCGGCTGACCGTCGGATGGTTGGCTCTGGAAAAACCCCGATACATGACCGAGTCTGGCGCGCAGCTCGGCGCTTGGCTCCATGCCCGTAAAGTCCGCGAGGCGCAGGGGCTGGTCGATGAGCGGTGCGAGGGCTGAGTTGTTGGGTCCCTCGGCTGCCGCCGGCTGCGCATCGGATTGCTTGGAACCTTTGCTGGGTGCGGCTGAAAGAGTCCCGCAAAATAAACAAAAAAAGAGTGCGCCGGCCCAAAGTCTCATAGTATTCCAGTACGTCATCCTGCACTGTGGAGTTCCCTTGCATGTGTGACGGAAATCGCGCGCGAATTCCATCCACAGAAATGACGAATCGCCCGCCTGATCCGTTTGCTATCTTCCTTGGTATGCCACTGAATTCGAAAGCCAGATCCAGTTCTTCCCCGGCAGCTTCCCCCTGGCTGCGGCCCGAGGGCCTCACCTTCCTGCGCAACCTGAAGCGCCACAACGACCGCGAGTGGTTTCAGCCGCGCAAGGCCGAGTTTGAGGCTGAGCTCAAAGAGCCCATGCTGGCCATCATTCGCAAAGTCACCGACGCCATGATCGAATTTGCACCGAATTTCGTGCGGCCTGCCGAGAAGTGCCTCTTCCGCATCTATCGCGACACTCGTTTTTCATCCGACAAGCGGCCCTACAAGGAGCACATTGGATCGTGGTGGGCGCACGAAAAAATGCTGAAGACCTCCGGCGCGGGCTTCTACTTCCACATCGCGGCCAACGAGATCATCATTGCTGCCGGAGCCTACATGCCGGAAAAGGATCAGCTGGCACAGATCCGCCACTGGCTGCTCGACAATCACAAGGGGTTCCGCAAGCTACTCCAAAACCCAAAAGTGCGAAGCGCATTCAGTGAGTTCGAGGGCAATGCGCTCACTCGGCCGCCCAAGGGCTTCCCTGCCGAACACCCGGCGATGGATCTGATTCGCTGCCGTCAGTGGGGCCTGGTGTCAACGCTGCCTGCCAATGCCGCGCTCGAAAAGAATTTCGCTGCCACGGTGATCCGCCACTTCCGCATTGCCGCGCCTATTGTCGACGCGCTGAACACGCCTGTCGTGGCGGCACAGAAGCCCAAAAAGGTGATGTTCGGGCTGCACTGAGCGCGCGTATTTCTAGCTGTAAAGGGAGCAAACTACTGTCTGCATGGGCCTTTGCGCGCGCTGAAATCGAGAAAACCCGCTAAAACCGGGCATTTTACCCACAATTCCCTGAGAAAACTGTGGAAATTCCTATGTTTTCGCTTGACTTGATAGGCCGAAAAGCCGCATTGTAAGCATCGCAGGCTACTAAGAAAGACCGCATCAACATTGGGGTTTCGCGATTCCCACCGGCTTCTCGAACACATCCGTATGCGGTCGGTAACCGGCGGCGAAAGCCCCATTTTTCAACCCGAAGGAGACATCGAAATGGCAACTGGATTGACCAAGACCGCTCTGATCCGCAACATGGCCGAGAAGCTCGAACTCACCAACAAGCAGGTTGGCGCCTTCTTCGATCTGCTCACCGAGACCGCCGTAAAAGAGACCAAGAAGAACGGCGTGTTCGTCATCCCCGGCATCGGCCGCCTGGTGAAGGCTGAGCGCAAGGCCCGCATGGGCCGCAACCCGCAGACCGGCGCGGCCATCAAGATCAAGGCCAAGACCGTCGTCAAGTTCCGCGTGGCCAAGGCCGCCAAGGACACCATCGCGCCCCCGAAGAAGTAGTTCGGGCCGCACGATCCATCGGATCGGAAGAGGGAGAGCTTCGCGCTCTCCCTCTTCATTTCTGCGTTCCTGTCCGCGGATTAGCCTGCACATCGCGATTGGAACGCCGGCTCACAAGTTTGGGCTTCGCCACCCGACCGGTCTACTCTTAAAGAGCCAATGAATCAAAACCGAACCAAAACCAAAAGACCGAATGCTGTCAGGCCCGAAATGCCCACGCCCTGGCGCCAGACTTCCCCGGCAGTTACTGAACCCGCGCCGCCACCAGCAACCGGCATCGTCATCAGCCGCCGTGCCGCGGACAGGCTGAGGCAGGGGCACGTCTGGGTCTACACCTCGGATATTGAAGCCACTAACCTTCCCACGCCCCCGCCGCCTCTCGTTCCCGTTGCCGACTCGCGCGGCCTGCTGCTCGGCACAGCCCTCTACAGCCCCGCCTCACAGATCGCTCTGCGCGTGGTCTCCCGTGAGGCTCTCGATCACGGCGCATGGCTCAAGCTCCTCGCCGCGCGCCTGCGCGCCTCCATCGATCGCCGCAAACCCCTTCTCGACAAAGGCAACGACGCCTGCCGGCTGTGCTTCAGCGAAGCAGACGAGCTGCCCGGCCTGATCATCGACCAGTACGGGCCCCTCGCCATCGTCCAGCGCCTCACCCACGGGCTCCTCGCCCCGGGAACCATCGAAGCCATCGTCGCCGTGTTGCGCAACGAGCTCGCCGTCAAGACCATCATCGAGCGCCCCGACGCCCGCATCCGCGAGCTCGAAGGCCTGCCCCCGGCCGGCAATGAGCCGCTGTGGAGCGCCAGGGGATCGAAGGCCAGGCACCAGGTCAAGTTCCACATCAACGGACTCGCCTTCCACTACGACGCCGAGTCCGGCCAGAAGACCGGCGCCTTCCTCGATCAGCGGTTGAACTACGCCGCCGCGCGCGACTGGGCCGTTCGACTGGGCAAGACCGATCGTGCCCTCGACGTCTGCTGCTACCAGGGTGGATTCGCGCTGCACCTCGCCGAGGTCTGCCGCGGCGTTACCGGCGTCGATGCCTCGCACGCTTCGCTTGAAGTGGCCGAGCAGAATCTTGCCGCCAACGCAGCGCACATCCAGGCCAGCGTGGACTGGGTCGAAGCCGACGCCTTCGCCATCCTGCGCGACTGGTCCGATGCCGGAGAGAAGTTCGACACCATCGTCCTCGATCCGCCGGCCTTCGCAAAGTCCAAACGCGCCGTCGAAGGCGCTCTGCGCGGCTATAAAGAGCTGAACCTGCGCGCGATCAAAATGCTTACCCCCGGCGGACTGCTGGTAAGCTGCTCTTGTTCGCACCACGTAGGCTGGGCCGATCTCGAAGGCGCAATCGCTTCCGCTGCGGCCGATGCAGGACGGCGCGTACGCCTGCTCGAACGCCGTGGAGCCGCACCGGACCATCCGGTCATTCTCACTCTGCCTGAGAGCGAATACCTGAAGTGCCTGGTGATGGAAGTCGAGTAAGGCGCGGCCAAAAGAGCGTCGAGGGCAATCTGCTCACGCGGCGTGCCGGCCTGACAGCCGCAGCCAGCCAAAGCCAGCGCGCTGCTTTGCTGGCATCTGCTGGGCGGTAGCGCGAAGCTCTGCAAGCGTCTGCTTCACCTGCGCGCGCAGGCTCTCCGCCTCGAAGGTGCAGGAACGCAGATAGGCCGAGACTGTCATCCCCGCCTCGGTCGCCCGCGCATGCAGTTGCGCATATTCACTCTCAGTAAGCCTGACCGTAACGCTGGCCCGTTTGCGGCTCTGCTCCAGCCGGTTTTTTTCGCGTGCCGGTGCTACGGCCTGCGGCTCGGCCTTGCATGGCTCGGTCGGCGTTGCGCTTACCTGATGGAGTTCCTGCCGGCCTGCCGCGGCGCGAAGCTCTGGCTCAGCGAAGTAGTCATGGGGACGAAAGGGCGCGCCATCGCCGCGCGAGCGCGCATAATGCTCGATCGCACGCTCGTAGCTGAGCGTAGCAACGTCGTCTGCCAGGTCGTCGGTCCAACTCACGCGTGGCTCAGCCGCGGGGGCTGCATGGTGCGGCTTGCCAGAGGTGAGCGCGGCCAGCAGGCCGGCAAAGGAACTGGGGGCGGGGGAGGACTCGCGATCTCTGCTCTCGGGCTGCATGGCTTCGAGCGTAGCGGCTGAACGAGCGGCTCAGGAGGAAAAATTCAATATGCCCCGTCGCACAAATTCCAGTTTGGAACCGGCGGCAAGGCTTTCCCGATTTGCAACCGAAATGCCGCTGACCGATCTGTCTTACGCACACCGAAGCTGCTGTTCCGGCTCGGGAAGAACCCCTCCCGGCAGGCGAAGCAGCTTGGTTACTTCCGCCTCGGGCAGTGGCCTTGAGAACAGGAACCCCTGGCCGTAGCGGCAGCCCATATCGCGCAGCATCCGGTACTGCTCTGCCGTCTCGATGCCTTCGGCGACGACGTTCATGCCCAGCACGCGCGCCAACTCGACGATGGTGCGCACGATCTGGCGGGGCTGCTCGCCTTCGTGCATGCGCATCACAAATGAGCGATCGATCTTGAGCAGATCGAAGGGAAACTTGTGCAGGTAGTGGAGCGAACTGTAGCCGGTGCCGAAGTCGTCCATGAGCAGCGAGACGCCGAGCCGGCGCAGGCTGCCGAGAACCTCAATGGCTATATCGGCGTCGGAGATGAGGCTGGACTCGGTCATCTCAAGGCCGAGCTGCCGGCTGGAGATCTCGTAACGTCGCAGCAACTCTTCAACGTGATCGGCGAGACCGGCGCGCGCAAACTGCCGGGCCGACAAGTTAACACAGACACGCAGCGAACTGTGACCGATATCCTCATCCCGCCACTTTCTGAGCTGCCTGCAGGTCTCGGCCAATCCCCAGTCTCCGATGGGCAGAATCATTCCGCTCTCTTCCGCGAAGGGTATGAACTCCATGGGGGGAATGAGCCCGCGTTCGGGATGTACCCAGCGAATGAGCGCCTCGAGGCCGATGATGCGGCGCGTGGCAAGTTCTACCTCGGGCTGGTAGTAGAGTACGAACTCATTGCGTTCGAGGGCGCGGCGCAGGTCATGTGTGCGGGGCCAGCCGATGGGCTCTGGTTTTGGAGCCACGGGCGCAGGCTGCTCAACCGGCATGAACGCCTGCCGCAGCCGCCGCAGTTCTACCTGCGCGGCGGCCATCTCCGCCAGGCTTTCAAGCATGTTGAGCTGGTCGAGCGCCATCTCCTGCCGCGGCTCGCGGCTGAAGATGGTGAGTGCGCCGAGAATGTGCCGGTCATGCGCGCGAACGGGCACAGAAGCAAACGAAGCGAACTCCAGCCGCCGCATCATCCGGAACCGGCCCACGAACTGCGGCTCGAGGCTGAAATCGGCGACCACCACGGGACCGTCTTTGGCGAGCACTCTGTCAAAGATCGAACCGGCGCGCGGAAGCTCGCGCACCTGTTCGCCCCACGCCGACTTCACCCAGACACGGCTCTGGTCGGCAAAGACAAGCAGAACCGTATCGGCCTGGAAGTACTCGGCCGCTAGACGCGTAATGGCGTCAAAGCAGCTCTCCGGCGGCGTATCCAGAATCCCTGTCGATGCCAGCGTGTTCAGCCGATCGGTTTCCAGCTGCTCTATCGTATGCATTTCTCGGCCCCGGTGTTCAGATATCGACGGCTGCGCGGGAGACTAACTCTCGCGGTCTACTTTTGTTCGTTGGCACAGCGTCTCGCGCACCCGCACCCTCCGGAGATCACACCGCGCCTGCCGCACAGGCTAGCGCTACCGTGCGACCAGGTGTCCGGAGATACCCATTGCGTATATCGGTACCGGAGCGCTCCCCATCAGTCATGCTGAAAAATGCACAGCTTTGCTCCGCCGACTGATTCAATTCAGGCCGCTCTATTCTTTGAAAACACAAAGAAACGGCTTCCCGTTCATGGGAAGCCGCTCAGAAACATCCTCGCGCCGCTAACTACTTCTGCGCGCTGCCGCTCTCGGCCCACAGAAACGCCATCTGGTCGGCCTGGTCCTCGATGAGCTGTTCGATGCCGACGCCGCTCGAGTGGCCCCCGCCCATGCCATAGTGCAGCAGGATGGGCTTTCCGCTGGTGCTCGATGCCTGCATCAGCGCCGCCATCTTCCGCGCATGCAGAGGATCGACGCGCGTGTCCGATGAACCGGTGAAGAAGAGAATCGCCGGATAGTCCGCGCGCTTCTTCACGTTCTGGTAAGGCGAGTACTTCAACAGATAGCCGACCTGATCGGCGTTGTCCGACGAGCCGTACTCGGTAACCCAGTATGCTCCCTTCTCGAACTTCTGATAGCGCAGCATGTCCAGCAGCGGATAGCCGCACACAATCGCCGAGAACAGCTCCGGCCGCTGCGTCATCGCCGCGCCCATCAGCAATCCGCCGTTCGAGCGGCCGGTGATGGCGAAGTGCTCGGCCGATGTGTACTTGTTCGCGATCAGATACTCGGCCGCCGCCTCAAAGTCGTCAAAGACATTCTGCTTGTGGCTGAACATCGCCTGCTCGTGCCATTTTTCGCCGTACTCGCTGCCGCCGCGCAGGTTGGGCAGCGCAAACCAGCCGCCCTGCTCAAGCCACCACGCCCACATCGGATTCCACGCCGGCGTCTCGCTCACGTCGAAGCCGCCGTAGCCGGTCATCAGCAATCGCTCGCTTCCGTCGAGCTTCAGCCCCTTCTTCCCGGCGATGAACATCGGTACGCGCGTGCCGTCCTTGGATTGAAAGAAGACCTGCCGCACTTCGTAGTCGTCTGGATTCATTGGAACCTTCGGCGCGGCAAACACCTCGCGTTTACCTGTCGTCGTATCCAGCCGGTAGATCGTGCCCGGTGCCGTAAACGTCTCGAAGCTGTAGAACCCGTAGCGGTCCGTGGTGCGCCCCGCAACTCCGCTGGCAGATCCGATGCTGCCATAGTCGATGGTTCCAGTAGGCTTGCCGTCGAGCGTATAGATCTGTGTTTCGGTCTTCACGTCGTGCATGCGATTGACGTAAAGCTTGTGCCCGACGATCGAGAAGCCGTCGATGGGGTCGGCGCCCTCGGCCACGATGCGAGTCCAGTAGTCCGGCATGATGCCCGGATCGGCCTTGTAGATGGCGCCGTTCGGCGTCTTGTAGTCGGTCTTGACGTACCACGTTCCGCGGTCGTAGTCGACCGAGAAGCGCGAGTCGATGCCCCAGGTAAGCACGTCAAAGTACGAGCCCTGCTTGGTGAGATCGCGATACACGATATCCACCCGCTTGGCCGGAACGCCGCGATCGATCTGCACCACCAGATAATGCCCGTCGTCGGTAATCCACGCTGAAAACAGATCGGCCGGCCCCAGCAGTTCGCCGCGAAACTCGCGGCCGAAGAGCAGTGTGTCCTGCGCGTTCCGCGAGCCCAGAACGTGCTGGTAGAGCAGCGTGCCCTTCTCGTTGGTGCGCGTGTAGTAGATGCTCTTGGCGTCAAGCGCAAAGGTGACCGAGTAATATGTGCCCGCCGGCAGCTCATCGATGAGAGGCTTGCCTGTCTTCAAATCCCAGAAGCGCACGGCGGTTTCATCCGCGCCACCCTCGCGCACTTCGTAAGCCATTAGCCCGCCGTCGCGCGAGATATCGGCGATGTGAACCGAAGTGTTGGTGCTCTTCGAAAACGCAGCGGGATCGATAAGACGCTTGTCTTTGCCCGCCCAGCCCGCGCGCATGTAGATAGAGGCCTGTCCTTCGCCGGAGAGGCGCTTTTGAAAAAAGTAGTTTTCGCCGCGCGCGATGGGCATGGACCACACCGTCACCTGCTGAAGCGCCGTAAGATCGTCCACGATCTGCGGCCGAATCTTCGCCTGATCCATATAGCGCTTCGTGTACGTGTTCTGGTCGTCGATGTATTTTTTGGTTTCGGCGCTCTGCGCGTCTTCGAGCCAGCGATAGTTGTCCACGACCTTCGTGCCCGAGTAGTTGTCGGTGACCGGTGCAACGTCAACCTTCGGCGGAGCGGGAAGTGTGATGCCCGAACGGCCGCGAATCGTTTGCGCGGATGCGATTGCACACCCCGCCAGGATCAACAAACATACCCAACCACAAGTCCGCTGCATGGAATGCCTCCGAGCAAAGGATATCGTCTGAGACTCCGCTCATGCAGCGGATAAGCCCCGTCAACGACTGCCCTCACCCCGTATTTCTCAGCCCCGCCGCTATCCCGCTGATCGTCGCGGCAATCGCGCGGTTCACTTCCGGAGTGTCCTCTCCGCCACGCTTGCGCCTCAGCATCTCCACCTGGATCAGGTGCATCGGGTCCACGTACGGATTCCTCAGCCGGATCGAGCGGGCCAGCACCGGGTTCGTCTCGAGCAGCTCTTTCTGACCCAGAATCCGCAGCAGCGCCCCCACCGTGCGTTCGAACTCGTCCTTCATCGTCGCAAAGACCCGCCCGGCCAGCGCCGCATCCTCCACCAGCGTGGCGTAGTGGCGCGCCGTGGCCAGATCCGCCTTGGCCAGCGCCATCTCCACGTTGCGCAGCAGGTCTATGAACAGCGGAAACTCTCGCGCCATCGTCTGCAACAGCTCCAGCTTCTCGGGCCGCATGGTCAGAAACTTATCGAGCGCGTAGCCCACGCCGAACCACGCCGGCACCATCAGCCGCGACTGGTTCCATCCAAACACCCACGGAATCGCGCGCAGATCGGCGATCTTTGTTGACGACCCGCGCCTTGCCGGCCGCGAACCGATCTTCGCATTCTCCAGCTCGCTAACCGGCGTCGACTGCTCAAAGTACGCAATCACCTCAGGGTCGTCGAGAATCTGCCTGCGGTAACAGCTAAAGGCTATCTCCGACAGCTCGTCGAGCGCCGCCTCCCACTCCCGCTTCAGCATGCCCGTGAAGTGCGCCTCGGGATTGCGCGCATTGGGCCGCGCCAGCGCATCCAGCGACGCCGCGATCATCAGCTCCAGATTGCGCTCGGCCAGAATCACGTCGCCGTACTTGAAGTTCAGCACCTCGCCCTGCTCGGTGATACGGATCTGCCCATCGAACGAGTGCATCGGCTGCGCAAAGATCGCCCTGTGAGTCGGACCTCCACCGCGACCCACTGTCCCGCCTCTCCCGTGGAACAGCCGCAGCCGTACCCCCGCTCCACGCGCCGCCTCGTGCAGTGCACGATGTGCGCGAAAGATCTCCCAGGTCGAGGTCAGCATCCCGCCGTCCTTGTTCGAGTCCGAGTAGCCCAGCATCACCTCCTGCCAGTTCCCCCAGCTCGCCATCAGTGCGCGATAGTCTTCGCGGCTCCACAGTTCTCGGCAGATCGCCGGCGCATTGCGCAGATCTTCGATCGACTCAAACAGTGGCACCGGAATGATCCCTGGATCTTCCTCGCCGTCGCCTTCCACGCGGAGTCCGGCCAGCCGCGCCAGCCGCACCACCGTCAACACATCCTCCACCGTCGCCGCGCCGCTGATCACATACTGCCGGATCGACTCCGGCGCGCAGCCCTGCTTCACACGGCCGATCGCGCGGAAGGTCTCCAGCACATTCGCCGTCTCCGGCCTCATCGCTCCGCTCAGTTTCTCGGCCAGCGAGCCCCCGATCGTATCTTCAAGAGCCGCCGCATGAACCCGTGCATGCTGCCTTACGTCGAGCGTGTGCAGGTGGAATCCGAAGGTCCGCGCCTCCAGAATCAGCGGATCGACGAGCGTGCCCGCGATGCGGCTTCCGCGGTTGGCCGACAGCGACTCCCGCATCAGCTCCAGATCCCCGACAAACTCCGCCGCGCAACGGTAAGGGCTCAGCGCCTGGGCCAGCATCTCGCCTCCGGCTGAGATCGCATAAGCCGTCACCGGCAGCGCCGCGCGATCCGACCCACCGCCCAGCGTCCGCCGCAACCGCGCCTCCACGCAGATCGCAAACCGCCGATAGAGCTCTGCTTCGTACTGCTCTCCAAAGACCTCTGGAGTCTGCGCCTGGGCAAGGTACCCATCGAGCCTCTCTAGCAGAGCCGTACTCACTCCCTGCTGCCCGGCGCTGGTCGTCAGCAGGTCGATCACAGCATTCAGCCGCTGCTGGTAGTGGTGGAACAGGTGTCCCTGCGCCAGCTCCACCGCCTCACGAGTTACGTCCGGCGTCACAAACGGATTGCCGTCCCGGTCGCCCCCGATCCACGATCCGAAGCCCAGCACCCGAGGCAGGTCCACGGCCTCAATCTCTACTTCGTACACTGCGCGGATCGCGCCGGCAATCTCGCCGTAGACGGCCGCCGCGCTCGCAAAGATCGAGACATCGTAGTAATCGAGCCCCGTCTTGATCTCGTCATAGACCGTCGGCCGTTGCGACCGCACCTCGTCGGTCTGCCACAGCGCCGTAATCTCGGCCATCAGCAGCTCTTCGAGCCGCCGTATCGCTTCTGTGGGCAAAGGAATGCGGTCCAGCCTGCCCAGGTACTCGACGATCCGACGCCGCTTCACCATCACCGTCCGCCGCGCCGTCTCCGTAGGATGCGCTGTAAACACCGGCGTCACCAGCACCCGGCTCAGGTACTCAAGCGCCTCGGCCGGCCCAATGCCCACCTCGCGCATCGCGGTTAGCGTACCCTCGATCGATCCGCGCTGCCGACCGGCCCGACCGCTCAACTGCAAAGCCATGCGCCGCCGCTTGCGGTGGTTTGTCTCGGCCAGATTGGTCAGCTCGAAGAAGAATGCGAAGGCCCGCGTCAGCAGCGTGGCCTGCTCCACAGCCAGCGACTGAACCAGCCTGGCCGCCATCTGGCCCTGCCGACCGGCCTCAGCGCCATCGCCGCGCCCCTCGGCCTCGCGCCGCGCAATCGTGCCCTGCCGCAGCGCTTCTACCTGCGCATAAAACTCGTCGCCGGCCTGCTCGCGCAGCACAGCCCCCAACAGCGTTCCCAGCGAGCGCACATCCCGCCGCAAAGGCGCGTCTTTCAACTCGCCCGTCTGCGCCTCAAGCTCCGCCAGACGCTGCTGCCAGTCCTCCGGGTTCCATAAAAGAGCCATGTGCTTTGATTATCCACGAGGCGTACTGTTAGTTCGCTTTTCCTTATACGTCCAGCGCAGTCTCAAAAGAGTCCCGGAGGGACGCCGCGAAATTAGCCCCGGGTGGAGTTCGCCGACAGGCGAACGGGAACCCGGGGATAGGACAGGGAAACAACATAGCCCCGTAGGGGCGTCCGAACCCAGCCACGAATCTACGCCCCGGACCACAAGGCCAAACTCACCCCTCCAACTGCTCCATCAAATCTTCCCACTCGGCAGTCAGTGCTTCGAGCTGCCCCCGCAGCTCCTCGGCCAGCACCGTCAGCCGCTGCGTCTCCGCCGCAGAAACATACACGCCCAGTTGCTCTTCTGTATGCGCAATTGCGGCCTCAAGGCGCGGAATCTCCTCTTCAAGAAACGCACACCGCTCCTCCATCTGCTTCTGCTTGATGGGATTCAGCCGCTTCGGCTTCGCAGCCTCCTGCTCGTCGTCCGCGCCGCTCTTCACCTCTTCCGCAGCCTGCTTCACAACGCGCTTGTCATCCTGAGCGGAGCGACGGATCTGCGTTTGCTTTTCGGACGCGGGTGCCCCAGGTCTCGATTCTGAGACCTGGGATTCGACAAGCGACTCCTTCTTTCTCAGGTAGTCCTCGTAGTTGCCCTCAAACGCCGTGATTGCGCCGTTCTCCACTTCCAATACGCGCGTCGCCAGCCGGTCGATGAAGTACCGATCGTGCGACACAAACACCACTGTCCCTGAAAACGCCGCGATGGCGTCGAGCAGCACGTCTTTGGCGCGCATGTCCAGGTGGTTGGTCGGCTCATCGAGCAGCAGAAAGTTCGACGGCGAAACCAGAATCCGTGCCAGTGCGTAACGATTGCGTTCGCCGCCCGAGAGCACGCCGAGAGGCTTGAATACATCGTCGCCCGAGAAGAGGAAGCAGCCGAGCAGCGAGCGAAGCTCGTTTTCTGGCACCTTCACCGCCGCGCGGCTCAGATCGTCCAGCATGCGCGCGTCGGGGTCCAGCACCTTGTACTGGTCCTGCGCAAAGTACTCCGCCAGTACATTGTGGCCAAGCTTCACCGTGCCTGCCGTGGCCGGCTCGTCACCTGTTAGCAGTTTGATCAGCGTGGATTTGCCCGCGCCGTTGACGCCCACCAGCGCCACGCGATCACCGCGCTCGATGGTGAACCGCCCGCCAGCAAAAACGTGCTTCGCGCCGTAGCTCTTTCCAAGATTCTCCGCTTCCACAACCGTGCGACCCGAGGGCGGCGGCTGCGGAAACTTGAAGTGAATCACGGCCTCTTCTTCGGGAACCTCAATCCGCTCGATCTTTTCCAGTTCCTTGATGCGCGACTGCACCTGCTTGGCTTTTGTCGCCTGAGCGCGGAAGCGGTTGATGAAGGCCTCAAGGTGCTCAATCTGGTCGCGCTGGTTCTTGTAGCCCGCAATGAGCTGGGCGCGGCGCTCGTCTTTTTGGGAAAGATACTTTGTGAAGTTGCCCTGGTAAATCGTCAGCCGCTTGTTCCAGATCTCGACGGTGCGGTCGATGGTCACATCGAGAAAGTAGCGGTCGTGCGAGATGAGGATGTAGCCGAAGGGATAGCTCTTGAGATAGTCCTCGAGCCAGTTCCGCGTCTCAAGGTCCAAATGATTCGTTGGCTCGTCGAGCAGCAACAGGTTGGGCTTGGCCAGCAGCAGCTTGGCCAGTGCGATGCGCATCTGCCAGCCACCGGAAAATTCATCGGTAAGCCGCGACCAATCCTGCTTCACGAAGCCCAGACCGGTCAAGACCGCGCCTACTTGCGCATCCAGAGCGTAGCCGTCCAGCGCGTGATAGCGCTCCTGAAGCATGGAGTATCGATCGGCCATCGACGCGTACTCCGGGCTTGCGTGGTCGAGCGAGGCCATCTCCGCGGCGGCGCGCTCCACCTCGCGCTCCATCTCGCGAATGCCGTCAAAGACCGTGAGGCACTCTTCAAATATCGTCCGGCCAGTGAGCTGCAACCCCTCCTGCGGAAGGTAGCCAATGCTCATGCCGCGGGTGCGGTTCTCCGCGCCGTAGTCGAGGGATTCGAGGCCGGCCAGAACCTTCATCAGCGTCGATTTGCCGGTGCCGTTCGCGCCTACGAGAGCGGTTTTTTCGTTGCTCCGGATGAGCCAGTTGGCCTCAAGAAACAGGACGCGCGGGCCAAAGCGCTTGCCGGCATTTTCTAGCGATATCATTCGCTTCTATTTTCGCAGAGAGACGCAGAATGGCAGATTGACTCAGGGACGGATCTCAGCAGAACTGCCGCCGACGCCTGCATCCCGCTGATAGCGCCAGACCTTCACGCAGTGGCTACGCCTGCATCCCAGAGGGATGCCACGAGATTAGCCCAGGATGAAATCCTGGGTTAAGGGCAATTATGAATTCCTAGCCCCGCAGGGGCGGCCGAACCCAGCCACTGCTCACTGAGATACAGCAGAGAAGCCCGCTCAACTCCCAAACAAACTGTCAATCTTCTGCCGTAACGACTCTACCTCCCGCCGCAACTCCGCAACCTCATTTTCGAGGCTCTCGACGCGTTCGTCGCTCGCCGCTGGACCTGCCCCCGAAACCGGCGAAGCAAAACTCGCCGCCTCAACCGCCCCACACAGCAGATGTGCGTAGCGCGATTCGCGCGAGCCCGGCTGGCGCGGAAGCATGACGGCGAGCGAAGGCTCGCGCTGCATCAGCTTTTCGAGTCCCGCGAGCACGTCGGCGATCTCTATAAATCGATGCATGCGCTCGGTACGCCCGCGCAGTTCGCCCGGCGTCTGCGGCCCGCGCAGCAGCAGCACGCACACCAGCGCCGACTCCGCACGACTGAAGTTGAAGGCCTCGCCAAGCGTGTGCTCGTACTTGGCAACCCGGCCCTCGGCCGAGCGCGAGGCACCTGCCATGCGCAGCTCTTCGAGCCCGTGGATGGCCTGGCGCACGTCAGCCTCGTCCAGCGTCATCACCGGCTCGCGGTTCGACTTCTGATTGCACGCATTCATGAGCGCGTTGAGCGAAAGCGGATAATACTCCGGCGTGGTCGCCTCTTTTTCCATCAGCGCGCCGAGTACGCGGGCCTCGGCAGCTGTAAGCACAATTGGATCGGCCGTCATGCTTCTATTTTTGCATCCGGGGCGGCTGCGGTCTGCGCCTCGGCTCGAACGAAGAGATGCCTCGATCACGTTCCTGTCTAGGTGTAAAGCACACCTTTCAGGGTAGACTGGTTAGCGGAGAACTTCCTCATGAAGCTGCGCAATCTTTCCACCGTTGCAATCGCCGCCGCCTTCGCACTGTTCGCATTTGCTCCCACCGCCGCTCACGCGCAGTTTGCCGCGCCTCCGCTTGCCGCTTCCACGGTTCCGGCCGCCGATCTGATTCAGCCCGCCGACCTCAACAAGCTGCTCTCGGGTCCAGCCGCCGCTCGCCCACTGATTCTGCAAGTGGGTTCGAAGCTGATGTTCGATCAGGCGCACATCCCCGGTTCGGAGTACATCGGCGCCGGCTCACAGCCCGATGGGCTGAACGCACTAACCACGCGTGTAAAGACTCTTGCGAAGAACAAATTCATCGCCCTCTACTGCGGCTGCTGCCCGTGGGGCCGCTGCCCCAACGTGGGCAACGCCTACAAGGCGCTGCGCGATCAGGGCTTCACCAACGTAAAGGTCGTCTACATGGCGAACAACTTCGGCGCGGACTGGGTTACGCCGGGTTATCCGGTAGCGCACTAAGATGCTGACTCGAAGACTGCGCCAATCTGTCGCGCTGCTTGCAGTGGCGCTAGGTGCTGTGTACGCGCAGGCCGCGCCGCCAGCTTCTTTGCTGGTGAACCATAAGGCTCCCGGAGTTGTATCGCACGATCTGAACGGCAAGCCGCTCAATCTGGCCGCGCTGCGCGGAAAGGTTGTCCTGCTCAACTTCTGGGCCACATGGTGCGCGCCCTGCCAGCTTGAGATGCCCGCCTTCGAGCGCTGGCAGAAGCAGTACGCCGCGCAGGGCCTTGCTGTCGCCGGCATCTCCATGGACGACGATGCCGGCGCTGTCCGCAAGACGATCACAAAGTTGCGTGTGAGCTATCCCATCGCAATGGGCACAGCTGCGCTGGGCCGCAGCTACGGCGGCGTGCTCGGTTTACCGGAGACGTTTCTGATCGATCGCGCAGGCGTGATCCGCGCGCAGTTCCAGGGCGAAACCGATCTCAACAAGATTGAAGCCGCAATCAAGTCATTGCTTGAAAGCCACTAATCCAGGGTGCCCCAGGTCTCGATTTTGAGACCTGGGAAAGATCGATACCAACCCCGCCACTCTTACCCAACCGCACTCGTCATCACCAACTACTTCGCAGGCACCACCGGCAACTCAATAAAGCTCGCCGTTCCCGCCGCATGCCACACGCGCTGCGTTGCCTTCTGATAGTCCCCCGCCTTGGCGTCGAATATGTTCGCCACAAACTTCTGCGGGTTGCGATCGTACAGCGGGAAGAGCGTGGACTGGACCTGCACCATGATGCGATGTCCGGGCAGGAAGACGTGGTTCACCATCGGTAGAGCAAATTGATACAGCAGCGGCGTGTCGGCCTTGATCGGCTCGGGCTTTTCAAAACTTGTCCGGTAGCGTCCGCGGAAGATATCTAACGAGATGGGCAGTTCGTAGCCGCTCAAGTTGCGGTCGTAGCTGTCGATACCGGGGTAGACGTCGATGAGCTTTACCACCCAGTCCGAATCTGTGCCGCTGGTTGAGGCCCACAGGTTCACCTTGGGCCGTCCTGCCAGCGTGAGCGCCTCAGTAAGCGGCGCGGTCTCAAAGGTCAGTACGTCTGTCCGGCCGTCGACAAAGCGCTGATCGCGCATCAGCCACGTCTGCCACGCCGTGTTGTCGTCATATCCGTAAGGACGCGGAGAAAACGGCACAGGCTTGGCCGGGTCGGAGACATATTCGTCGAACTTTTCGCCCACCGCCGGCGCATCGAAGCCGAGCTTGCCGTTCGCTTCAAGATAGAGCGGCTTCGATTTGTACTCGCAGCCCTCGGCGCAGCTCAGCGGCCACTTTGAGTAGCGATCCCAGCGGTTCAGGCCGGTGTTGTAGATCAACGCCTTCGCCGTGTCGGCCTTCGGCGCGCCATCTTTCAAATACTGATTGAAGAACGGCACAATCACATCGCGCCGGTATTGCAGCGTGGTGTCACCGTTCCAACTTAGCTGTCCGATCGCGAAGCCCTTCCGATTCACCTGGCTATGAAACCACGGGCCCATGACGATAAAGTTCTTGTCCCGGTTCGCGCTCTCTGCCTCCACCGCCGCGAAGCTATGCGTCGCGCCCCACATGTCTTCCTGGTCCCACAATCCCTGCTCCCAGATCGTCGGAACCTTTAGCGTCGTCTTCTTCAATATCTGGTCGAGAGCCTGACCCTGCCAGAAGCTGTCGTAGGCCGCGTGATCGTGCACCAGATGCCAGTAGGGCAACTGATCGAGGCCGCCTGCGCGCGCAAAGTCCCCGGCCGAGCCTGCTTCGAGAAAGTTCGTGTACTCGTCCCAGTTCTTGCGCACGATGGTCCGGCCGCGGCCGCGCGCGCTGGTCTGCTCCACAAAGTAGTCGATGTTGAACTGCCGGAACGCGCCGTAGTGGAACCAGTCGTCGCCCATCCAGCCGTCGATCATGGGACTCTCGGGTGCGGCCACCTTCAGCGCGGGATGCGCGTTCAACAGAGCCATCACAACCGTGAAGCCCTCGTAAGACGAGCCGATCATGCCGACCCGACCATTCGACTCCGGCACGTTCTTCACCAGCCAGTCGATGGTGTCCCAGGCGTCGGTCGTGTCGTTGGGCAGCTTCGGATTGAGCGGCCCCGTCGGCGGCGGAGTCATCACGTAATCGCCTTCCGACCCGTACTTGCCCCGCACATCCTGATAGACGCGGATGTAGCCCGCGCCGACAAACTGGTCGTCGCCGAGCGGCATGGCGTTGATCAGCTCCGGCGTATCGCCCGCCGATGCGCGCCCTGCGGCGTTGTACGGTGTCCGCGTCAGCACCATCGGCGCATTCTTTGCGCCCTGCGGCACCACGATCACCGTGTAGAGCTTGACGCCGTCGCGCATCGGTACCATCTCAACGCGTTTGGTGTAGTTGTAGCCTTCGCGCGGAGCCGTAAAGCTCTTGGGGATGTTCGGCGTCATGGGCGAGAGCGGTTCCGTGCTCTGTGCGCAAAGCGTGGAGGCGGAAGCGGCAACGGCGGCAAAGACAACTGTAGCAAGGCGCATGATCAACAAATTCTCCGGGAAGGGAGCGGTCCTTCAGCAAACGAATGTCGCACTGGCGCACTATCGCTCGGCGCGCGCAGGCAGCGCTGCTGAATCAACCGGAAGTATATCAAGAATCGAGTGCGCCACAGAGTACCGTCGGCACGCGCCCCCGCCTACTCCGACGCCTTCTGCTGGCTCGACGAGAATCCGCCTTCCAGCGCCGTCACGTGCATGCTCGCCTGAACCTCGGGCACCGAGCCGTCGTTCATTCGCACTTCGGTCGGCGTTCCCAGAATCAGAATTCGCGGCGTCACCGATCCACGCGCCGGCACCAGCACCCGCTGCGTCACGGCGGTGTTTGTCGTCGACACCGTTACCGGAACCTCTGCCGATGCGTAGCCCGCGTTCGTGACTGTGATGCCCACGACCGTGTTTCCGGCCTGTGCGGCCGCTGAAATCACTTTAGCGATCGAGAGATCGGGAAGTCCCTTGTCGGCATCGACCCACTCGGAGAAGAACCAGCCAAGATCGCGGCTCAACCCGCCCTGTTCAAGGAGCCTCTTGAAGTCGCCCGCGCCGTCGGCCCCGTTTGCGTCCGTAACTGGATCGTAGGCTTTGAGCGCGGCGCTGAGAGCCTCGTCGCCGGCCAGTTCGCGCAGCATCCAGAAGATATAGGCCGCCTTCTCGCGGTAGTAGATGGGCGAGATGGCCTGGGCAAGCGGTTGACCCTGGCTGGTGCCGGGGCTGGCCGGCTCGGCCAGCGCCAGCGCGCGGCGTTCGCTTTCAAGCGACTCAATGGCCCGCGCGCGGCCCAGTGTGCGCTCGATCCAAAGCGTTCCCATAAATTGCGCCACGCCCTCGCTCAACCACGCGCGCGGACTCATCACCCAGGCATGGGCAAGCGCATGCGACAGAATCGCTTCGGCGGCAGAGTTCGCAATCTGCTTGATCGGCGTCGCCAGCATCGCGCCGGTCTCAAAGGGCGCATCGTCCGCATCGGGCAGGTCGAGAATCGTTAGCGGCGCGCGCGGAGTCTTGCCCAGCCACGACTGCATCAACGGCGTCACGGTGTCGGAGGCGTGCGTCCATGGGTCGATATTCGACACACTTCCGGAACGCGCCCAGATAGTCATGTTCGCGGCCTGCACGGGCGTGCGAATAGCAAGGAACAGGCTTGGCGCTGCGAAGCCGAGCGTTGTGCTCGTCAACTCCGCCGTCGCCACGCCGGAAATCTCCTCGTTGCCTCCGGTGACCGTAAGCGTACACTCGTGGCCGTTGAGAACCGCAACCGAAGGCGCCTGGCCGCTGGGAAACTCCGCCGTCAGCCGCAGATGAAATGCCGCCGCAGACATGCGCAGCTTGTGCTCGCCCATCTCGTCGAAGAGCCGCGCGCCGTCGCCCAGGATCACCGGCACACTCGCGGTTGGATACCAGACCACATTGCCGAAACCGCGCAGTCCGGTGAACTCCGTCCCGATCGCGTCCCAGTCGGAGTGGCGCGCCAGATCTTCCGGCGTGCCGATGGCGAGCAGACGCCGCGCGTTCTGCTCGATCGTGCCCGAGTAGCGCACATCCAGCTCTGCCGTCTTGCCCGGCGCCAGCGGCTCTTCGAGCGCGACGGTCGCCTCGTGCAACTGCCCAGTGTGGTCGGCGTCGGAGTTCAGCGTCGCCACATCGAACTTCACGTCACGGCCGTTCAGCCGTATTTGCTCCCAGTTGAGCGACTGCGAAAGTTGCAACGGCAGATGCGCGATGGGCGTTTTGCCGTCGTTGCGCACCGTAATAAGCGCGCGCACGTCGATGCTCTGCGCGGCAAGATGCAGGCGCACATCCATGTCGAAGCGTGTAAAGGTAAGAGCCGCGCGCTCGGCGTCGGCAGCCACCGGCTCACTCACCATCTGCGCTTCCGCAGGAGCGGGGGCAGTGCCGGTTGTAGTCTTCGTCTCGCCGGTCTCGTCTGTGGTGCGCGAGAAAATCACCTGCCCGTGCGACTGCGGCTCGGCCGGCGGCGGCTCCTGGCCAAAGGCCGATCCCGCGGCGACAACCGCAAACAACGCAGCAACCAGAGCATTACGCCGGTTGCCCCAGGTCCCTCGCCTTTGGGGACCTGGGAAACCCATACTCTTTGCACCGCTTCGAAAGGCACGGGCTTCAGCCCCTGAGGGATGCTCTTCAACTTCTCTCGCCACAACCCTCATCACGATCCCAGGCCTTTCTGCTTCTTTGGTTTTGACGCCGCAGGCGCCACTGCGGGAGCCATCTTAGCCCGTCGCTGCCGTGCCGCTTCATACAGCACCACCGCCCCGGCCGCAGATACATTCAGTGAACTCACGCCGCCCGCCATGGGAATCCTGAGCAGATGGTCGCAGGTGCGCTTGACCAGATCGTGCAGCCCAGCGCCCTCGCGGCCCAGCACCAGCACCAGGTCGCCGGTCAGGTCGAATCGGTCGTAGTCTGTCGTGCCGCGTTCATCGAGACCGATGATCCACATGTTGCGCTCTTTGAGCTCTTCAAGCGAGCGGACAAGATTCACCACGCGCGCAATGCGCAAGTGTTCCGCCGCTCCCGCGCTGGCTTTTACTGCCACAGGGCTCAAAGGCGCGGACCGCCGCTCGGTCCAAACCACTCCATCCACGCCCGCACCGTCGGCAACGCGCAGCAACGCGCCCAGATTCTGCGGGTCTTCCACTCCATCGAGCGCCAATACCAGCCGCGCCGTTCCATCGGCATTCGGCTCATATAGATCTTCGAGCGTCAGAAACTCCTGCGCGCGCACCAGCGCCACCACGCCCTGATGGGCGGCGGTCTTGGCCATCTGCGTAAGCTGATCGCGGGATTCGGACCGAACGCGCACTCCCGCCGCGCGACATGCTTCCAGAACGCGCTCAAGGCGGTCGTCGTTGCGCTCGCGGGCAACAATCACATGATCGAAGCGCCGCCTGCCCGCGCGCAGAGCCTCCTCAACCGCGTGCAATCCGTAAAGAATTTCCATATTGAAAATTGTAGAGGCCCGTGCCTCTAATCCAGAAAGCTTCCTGCTAATCCCTTTGCCAGCGGCTTTTACTCTCCGGCTGGCAGCACTTCTTCAATCCCGGCCCAGGGTCCACCCTGAAGCACGAGGTACTTCAGGTAAAGTTCGGAGCCGGTGCGATCTGCCGATGCCAGCAAGCTACGGGCCGCCTCCTGAACGTGTTCCGTTGTCAGTGCGTTGTAGTCAAAGTTCTCCTCGATCATTCCCTCGGAATGAGGAATTTTGAGCAAGTCAAGAAAGCTGACAATCACGGCACGATGCTCGTGGAGAAGATACCTCTTCAGCAAGTCGTCCACGATCGCGTCAGGAAGGGACAGGGTTGCCCCCGTCCAATTCACCAGCCGCTCAATCGGGCTTTTGCGGACAAAGACCTCACGCAGGTTTTTTGCTCTTGCCAGAGAGACAATGAGGAGCTGCTTCTCTGCGCCCTTGGATTCAGTCCAAAATATCCGGCTGGCTGCGGCTCGGAGCTCATTGGGTAATTGTCGCCAAATACGATTTGCGGAAACTGGCATCAGTGGTCCTCTCATACGTCGAATCTGAAGCTTCATCTTTGATGATATTCGGGAACCTCTGATCAGGTCGTGGTTTTGAAAGGGCACTCCTTTAGCCGTGCCATAATCGCCGGCGGGGGGCCCAGCTCCCAGCGATGCTGACTTACCACAGACAATGGATGCCCCAGGTCCCTCGCATTTGGGGACCTGGGAGAGCACAAACCCCTACCGCTTCACAACCCTCACCGCCGCACCCAACCGAATCGTCTCCGGCGCGGACTCCGGCACCGTGACCTTCACGCCTTCGGCCAGGTAGCGCGCAATCGTCTCCGGCTTTCTCCAGTCCAAACCCCAGCCGTCTTCGATAGCAACCACGGTGTACTGGCCCGGAATCACTCCGCGCAAGCGGAAGGTGCCGTCGGAGTCAGACTGGTCGCGGCGGAAGTCTGCGGGAAAGGCCACTGGATCGCGGGGCACGAGCACGATCATGGCTCCGGCAAGTCCGTGGCCGTCTTTTTCGGCCAGACCAAACACACCTGTCCTGCCGCGCGCGAGCACGAGCGTGATGCCGGTCTGTTTGCGGGTGAAATCGATGCGGCTGCCGCCTATTGCCCTGCCGTTGCTCTCGATTGCGACCACCCCAAGTTCACCTTTGTTTGCTACCGGCTGCGCGACCCACTCACCCGGTGGCAGCGCGGAGAAGCGCGCCTCGCCCTTGTCGGTCACCATCGCGCTCACGTTGCGCTCAAAGGCAGCGCCGCCGAGCAGATGGATCTGGAGCGGCTTGTCGAGCGGCGATCGGTCGGCCATGCGCACGCGAAGAGTTGTTTCGACGGTGGCGTCACCCGCGCCTATGTCTAACTCGATATCTCCGTGTACATCAACGTCTACGATGCGGGCGGGATTCCCGCCTTTGAAGCGGTAGCGGCCCGGCGCTACCGCGAACTCCCAGCGCTCCACTCCCTGCGTCTGTATCTTCCTTACCGTCGATATAGTTTCGATCTCCTCACCAAAGAACAGGGAAAAGATGCTCGGCTGGTTTGTAAATTCGTTCGTGCCATGCGGCACACGCACGGTAATGTGCGCTGCGGGCACGGCGCGGAGCGAGAAGTTCAACTCATTCATCGAGCCGGGCAAAATCTCGGTTGGAGCCGCGGCTCCCTCATCGACGACGCCATCGAAGTATGTAAGCGGAAAATTTACGTCGAGCGCTGCCACCGAGTCGCGCTCCTCCGTTGTGGTAGCGGCAGCCTGCTCGCCGCGTGTGGGGCTCAGGGCGTACCACGGATACGCCAGCACGGCGAAGACATAGCGCCCGGGGCGCAGGTTCCAGACCTCGAACTCTCCTCGGTCGTCAGCGACGCTGGTGATGGGCTTTGCCATCTGATCGCCGAAGCCATTCCAGCTGGACCAGTTCGTGATCAGCACTCTTGCTTCTGGAACCGGGTCGCCCTTCTCGTCCGTAACCGTTCCGCGCACAACTCCGCCCCGGTCCAGCCGGAAGGGAATGTGCTCGGTATCCTGACCCTCGCCCGTCACAATCGCCGAGCTGTAGTTCTCGTGTTCGTTAAACTCCTCGCTCAGGTAGCCCCGCCGAGATGCCATCAACGCATACTTGCCCGCCGCCATCGGCTCAAAGGCGAAGCGCCCCTGATCGTCGGTTGTGGTGGTCTGGAGTGTTGCCTGCTCCGGCACGCTGAGCAACGTCATGGTGGCTCCACCAAGCGATCCGTTGCTGACCGAATCCGTAAGCGTTCCAGCGATGCGGTAAAGCTTAGTACCCGCAGGCCGCACCTGCGCCCCCGCAAAGCCCGCCAGCAAGCTGGCCGCAATCGCAAACACCACAAACCGAAGTCCGCTCACTGCGCCGCCTCCTCGATCACAAGCCTTGAATCGGTGCGGGGTTCAAGCGTGATCTCGCGGCCCACGCCAAGCTGATTCATCGCCTCCGGGTTCCGGAACTCGAGTTTGCGCGGCGTGCGGAAGGTGTAGACGCGATAGCGCCCCGGCGTCAGGCCTTCCAGGGTCACGGTCCTGTCGGCAAACTGCTCCAGCCGGGCCGTGGAGACGCCTGCCAGCGAAGAAAACTCCGGTACTGCGTAGATGTAGTAAATGGTGCCCTCGCCCGCCGATTCCACAGCCAGATTCGCCGCCATCTGGAGCGTGAGTTTGGCGCAGTCGGTGCGCAGCACAACATCCACCGCTGCGCCCGCGCCCGAAGGGCCAGCCACCCACGGCTGCGCCGCAAGATCCTGCCCAGCCGACGTTACATCGCCCAGACAGGCCCCCGGCATCCCCGTAGAGGCCTGTAACCAATACCCCCCCGGCGCGGTTGCCGCAATCGCGTACCTCTGCTCGTCTATCGGAAACACACTCGCCAGCGCCGCTTCTCCATGAGAAAGCCCCGTGACCGGCACAGCGGAGAGATCGAGCGGCATCCGCTCGCCCATACCTTCCTTTAGCGCTGCCCGCGTTTCTGCCGACGGCGGCCCCGGCTCAAAGTGCAGATACACCGGCGTCTGCGCCGCCGCACTCAGCCCCAGCCGCAGTCCGCGATCGGCATTGCCCTCGATGCCGAAGTTAAGAACCCCTGAACGGTCGCGAGACACCTGCGCGGCAGGCCGTTGCAGCCCCACTACACCCTCCGGCGAGTCTTCATCGGGGGTTGCATACACCATCAGCGTGTAAGCTCCGTCGGGCAGATACGTGCACAGCGTGTGGTCTTTCTCCTCTTGAATCGGAGTGCTGCTGCTCTGGCCGTAGCCGTCCACCAGCACATGCTCGTACGACCAGTTCCCCGTCGCGGGCGCTCCCTGCATGGCGATCTGCGCAAGATGGAACTGGATCAGATTCAGCGAGAGGTTCGCCTCTACATTGTCCCCGCCCTTCACCACAATCCGCGCCGCGCCCATTGCATCCTGCGAACCGCCGAAGAAGGTTGTGGCATAACCCGGCATTTCCGCAGGAGCCTCGGCGTTGCACTCCGGCCGCTGCGCGCGCAGATTCTCAAAGTCGGGCAGCGTCTTTAACAGGTAGGTTCCGTCCACAAGTCCGCTGAAGCGAAAGGAACCCGACGGCGACGACCGGCGCTCTTCGCCGCTCCGCACCCAGGCCGCGCGCCCATCCGCAACCACCTTCCGCAGCAGCACCAGCCCGATCCCCTCACCCGGCAACCCCGTCGAGAGCGTCACCTGCCCGTGAATGCTGTTCTGCGGACGGATCTCGAGCTTCAGCTCGGGCATATCCTTTGTCACCCGTACCAGCCGCAGCGCGTACTCGGTATCGTCCCATGAGCCGCCGGCGTCGCCGAACCCCGGCTTGGTCACCGTGGCCGACTGCAACCCTGAAGGCACGCCGGGGATCGTGAATCGCCCACCGGAGTCGGTCAGCGCGCCCTTCTCCCGGCTGTTGCCAATCTTGACCAGCGCCCGTTCAAGCCCCTCGCCGGTGGCTGCGTTCACCACCATGCCGCGCACCGTCACCGGCGGACCCGCGGTCGCAAGATCGCTCGCCTCCGGCGCGGCCTTGCCCAGCACCGTCACGCGGATAGGCTCATCCTGGGCGCGCAGCACCAATGCCGACAGCGCCAGCAGGCACACCACGGCAAACATTCTCGCCGATCGCTTCTCGATCAAATGAGGACTGGTTATCATCCCGGACAATCGAGATTCTACGCCAAAGCCCAATCTCGGTACCGTCACTTTTCTATTTGCCTCTGTTTGCGATTCATCTTGCCCGAGGAGCTTTCGCGGCATAATACTTCTATCGACGCCATGGCTGCCTCTGCACGAAAATCGTTCACTGCGCTGCTCGAACGCGATGGCACAGCGCTTAACTGGACCATCGCGCGCCTGCCCTTCGATCCCACCAGGGTTTGGACGCAGCGCGCCGGTCTGCGTGTGCGCGGCTCCATCGAAGGCTTCGAGTTTCGCACCACGCTCTTCTCTCGACCTGAGAGTCTCGGCTATATCCTCGTCGTGAACACAAAGATGCTTGCCGGAGCGCGCGCAAAGGCCGGAGACAAGGTCCGCTTCGCTCTGGAGCCCGACTTCGAAGAACGCACTGCCGAGACGCCTCCCGAGTTTGCCGCCGAACTCAAGTCCAGCCGCCAGCTCACGCGATGGTACGCGCAACTCAGCCCGTCCATGCAGCGAGAGATCGCGAAATGGATAGTGGAGCCGAAGCAGGCCGAGACTCGTCGCAAGCGCGCCACTAAGATGGCCGAGCGATTGATGCAGGCCATGGAAGGTGAGCAGGATCCTCCGCCGGTCCTGTTGCGGGCCTTCGATCGACATCCACTGGCGCGCGCCGGATGGATGGCTCTCACGCCCACGCAGCGGCGCAATCACCTGCTCGGCATCTTCTACTACGAAACGGCGGAGGCACGGGAGAAGCGAGCCGCAAAGGCTATAGAAGATGCCCTTCGCGTGGCGCGCAAAGCGCCAGGAAACCCCGGCATTACCTCCCGCGATTAGCCGGTTTTCTGCCTCCATCTTTCTGATTCGCCGAGCGATATATCCAACCGCGAAAATCCCGCGGCGCAATCCCTGCACGTTTGTACAATCCGGTGACAATTCTTTACAAAATTCATACTCCAACCAGCCCCCGCACCGCTTATCGTCTTATCCAGACAGATATGAGTGCCCAGGTGTTTCCATCCGCGATCCCGCTCAACGTAGCCGCAACCGCGGCAGAGGAGTTAGTCCGGCAGGAGAGCCTGGCCACTGCACAGGGGCTCAAGCGCAAAGAGGCCGGCCTGCTCGACGAGTTGATTGTGCGCTACCAGCACCGGCTGATGCGCTATCTGCTCTACCTTACCGGCAACCGCGAGATGGCCGAAGACCTCTTCCAGGAAGTCTGGATGCGGGTCATGCTGCGCGGCGAACAGTACAACGGCCGCGCGCGATTTGAGACTTGGCTGTTTACCATCGCCCGCAATCTGGTCATCGATCAGCGCCGCAAGCGAACCATGAGCAGTCTCGACGAGCTTGTCGAAGGCGCAAACGAAGACGATCGCGCCATGACGTTTGAGATAGCGTCCTCCGACCCCACGCCCTTCGATCACTTCCTGCGCCTAGAAGACCGCGAGCAGATCGCCTCTGCTCTGCTGGGACTCGACACCCTGCACCGCGAGGTTCTGGTGCTGCGCTTCCACGAGGAACTCTCGCTCGAAGAAATTTCAAAAGTTACGCGGGCACATCTTTCCACCGTCAAGAGTCGGCTGTACCGGGGCATGGTCATGCTCAAGCCGCGCATCGAACAGGCCCGCTTGAAGCTTCAAGAGGCGGTGTAGTCCTATGATCGGGGCCGAAGGCGCCATCCCGAAGAAGCAAGCAGCCGGCGAAAGCGAGCTGCTCGCCTCCTTGTCGGGCAGGCGCGCCGCGCGAGATGCCGCCATCGCCTACCGGACGCGCAGAGCTGTTCTCGGCTCCATCGGCGTACTCGAGGAGCAGAAGGCAGGCCGCAAGCGCAAACGCGCCGTAGCCATCGCCGGGCTGCTGCTCGCCGGACTCGGCATGGCTCCCTTCGCCTGGCGTCTGGCCGACGACCTCTTTGGTGGCGCGCACATCTGCGACCTCAGCACCCAGCTCAGCCTGCTGATTTGTGTCTTTTGCCCCGCGCTGGTAGCCGCCGTCTTGGTGGCTGGATGGATGCGGCGCTCCTGATTCACGGCATTTATCGTCAATTTATTCCGATACATACAATTTCTGCCACCTAACTGGTAGGTCCACGCAACTTCCGTAATCTCTTTCCCGTCCATTAATATGACCTAAACTGGTCTGAAAGACTTCGCCTCAGTGAGGCTCCCCGGAGGCAGGATTGCCCATGCGTGACCCGCAATCCATTACCGTGAACGACGAATCCCGGTTGATTCCCACCTGGTCGATCATCGCCGCCTCGGTGGCCTTTCTGCTCGTCGAGTACTACTTCTGGATCATCGCCCCCCAGAACCGCCCCCATGCCGGCCCCGTCATCGGCCTGCGCATCTACTTCAACCTCTCCTGGGGGCTGCTGGCATCCCTCTACTGCCTCATGCTCGGCTACGTCAGCAAGGACGCGCCCCGGCGCGGCATGAGCATTCGCTTCTGGATGCTGATCTGCATGGTCATGCCCGGAGGCATCGGCGCGGTGCTCTACTTCCTGCTCCGTCAGCCCCAGATCTCCCGCTGCCCGGCATGTGGAACCCACGTCCAGAGCGACTTCCACTACTGCCCGCAGTGCAACCGGCAGCTCGTCACCAGTTGCGGCAACTGCTTCCTGAGCGTGCTCCCGGCTGACCAGTACTGCACCCGCTGCGGTCACGAACTGGCCGTGACTTCCGCGCATCTGCGCGTCGTCGAGCGCTAGATAACCCTGGTGCCTCACTTACCGGGTCCCTGTGGTTTGACCCGCCACCACGGCGCTTCCTACAATCAATTCTTCCGGCAGCCAAAGCCTGCGGCACACTATGCACATCCGAGCGCTCATCATCGACGACGAGCAACTGGCCCGAGAAGAGCTGAAGTACCTGCTCGACTCAATCGGCGGTGTGGATGTCGTGGCCCAGGGCGCAAACGGCATCGAAGCCGTATCCCTGATCGAAATGCACTCCCCCGACCTCGTCTTCCTCGACGTGCAGATGCCCGGCCTGGACGGCTTCGCGGCGATCGAGCGCGTTATGGCACGAAGCAAAGCCGGCCGCTCCGGGCCTATGCCGCAGATCGTCTTCGCCACCGCATACGACCAGTATGCAGTTCGTGCCTTCGAGGTCAACGCCATCGACTACCTGCTCAAGCCATTCGACCGGACCCGCGTCGCTGCCTCTGTCGAGCGCGTCCGCGCACTGCTCGACACCCGGGCCCAGGCGCCCGAGCCCGCACCGCCGCCGCTTGACTCACAGATCGAGTCTCTCCTCGCGCTGCTCAAGAATCCCCTGCCTGCGCGGCCCTCGCGCATCGTCGTCGAGGTACAGAACCGCCTCCTCCTCGTCGACCAGGCTGAGATCTGCTTCGCCGCCATCGACGACGGCGTCATCCGCATCGCCACCCGCACCTTTGAAGGATGCTCTCGCTGCCGCACTTTGGAAGAACTGATGGAGCAGCTCGATCCGGCACACTTCTGGCGTGCCCACCGCGGATACGTAGTCAACATCGGCCACATCCGCGAAGTCGTGCCCTGGTTCAAGTCAAGCTACCAACTGCGCATGGACGATAAGCAGCAGACTGAGATCCCGGTAAGCCGCGCCCAGACCAAGAGGCTCAAGGAGCTGTTTTTCCTCTAAAGCCCTCTACTTTTTCCAATTCCTATCCGCGCTCTGAACCCGATCATTCCCTTGACACTTCACAAGTATATTAGCTAAGCTAACCTAGTCATGATTCAGGCCTCCATCTTCGAAGCCAAGACCAACCTCTCCCGCCTCGTGCAGAAGGCCCTTCAGGGCGAGGATGTCCAGATCACTACAGGCCGGGAACGCAAGCCTGTCGTGCGTCTGGTTTCAGTCAATCCTCCCGCCGCCTGCCGCCGCATTGGATTTTTGCTCGGCCGCGGCGATTTTGGCCCAGAGTTCTTCGATCCCCTCCCCGAGGACGAGCTCCGCCTATGGAATGGAGAAGCGGAATGAGGGTTCTGCTCGACACCCACGTACTCCTGTGGTCTGCCTTTCGTCCCGACCTGCTCTCCGAGCGCGCTCATCAACTACTAGCTTCAGACCGGAACGAGATTCTGGTCTCCGCCGCTTCGGCCTGGGAGATCGCAACCAAGTTCCGCAACGGCAAGCTCCCCGATGCGCGCGATCTGGTGGAGGAGTTTGTTCCCCGCATCACCCAAGCTGGCTTTCTGCTGTTGCCCATCTCCGTCGAGCACGCACTGAGAGCCGGAAGAATGCCGGCAGAGCACCGCGACCCATTCGACCGCATGTTAGCCGCGCAGGCCATCGGAGAAGATCTGCTGCTGCTCAGCAAAGACGCTCAGCTGGATGTGTTTGGCGTGCTCAGGGAGTGGTAGCTGGTTCTTCTTCCGGTCATCCTCGCGCCCGTTTACAATGAATTTGCTTCACTCTACCCCACTCAACGGCGCTCGCCCCCCCGAAGCGCGAGGAGGCTGCTTTGCTCAAAGGTTTCCGTGATTTCGTCCTGCGCGGCAACGTCGTCGATCTGGCCGTCGCCGTCATCCTCGGCGCCGCCTTCAACTCCATCGTCGCCTCGCTCGTCGGCGACGTGCTCAACCCACTCATCGCCGCCACCGTCGGTAAGCCAGACTTCTCCTCTGTCGTCCTCGACATCCACGGCGGACATATCAAGGTCGGCAACTTCTTCAACGCTGCCGTCAGCTTCCTCATCGTGGCCGGAGTTGTCTACTTCTGCATCGTGCTGCCCATGAACTACCTGCTGAACAAGATCAAAAAGCCCCCCGTCGAGATTCCCGCCGCTCCCACTACAAAACAGTGCCCGGAGTGCCTCAGCGAGATTCCTGTCGACGCCCGCCGCTGCGCCCACTGCGCCCAGCCGCAGCCCACAGCCTGAGCCATGGATGCGTGTGTACTCCAGGCGGCCGGTTCCAGCCGCCGCGGCTTCTTCATCGGCCTGCGGCGGCGCACACCTCAGGAAGCCAGCCTCGCCGCATCGCGCACGTTACCGAAGTTTCATAGCACTTGCTCCATCGACTACCAGCCTTGGTAACTTAAGAGAACCCTTCTCCCGTATCACTTTCACATAAAATGGAGTAATATCCTGTTGTAGGTAGAAACGAATCAGACTGGGATCGGAGTCCCCCAATGACCGATTTCCTCTTGGGCCTTGCATTTGTTGCGTTAGTGGTCGGGCCTGCAGTTTTGGCCTATATCTGGCAAACCGGATCACAGGACCGGGATAATTAGTTATCTGTAATCAACAACTTAGCTGTTTCACGCCGCCAATATTTTCACTCATTCCCACTTCGCCAGCCGACTTCAGCTAGTTCACTTCTGTCGCTCTCCCATGCCGGCATCTGCGGGGCTGGCCTGCTTGTAACCTGTCTCTCCAGCTGTAGAGATTGGCCTGGCCACCGCCGCCCACAAACCACGCGAATTTGCAGCCAAATCGCAGCACGTTTTATATAGATAAAAATTGTCCGATATTTGGTGATATGAGAATTGTACCCGAAGTAACCTAACGGTAACTCGAACGTAAGCTCTTCAAAATCAAATGCCTGCACGTTATGTTGCTCGTTTCCCAATGCGCCGAGCATACCCTCTCCGCCACCGGGTAATACCCTCAGAATTACTAAACTGGTAGACGCCTCTCACACCCTATAGCCATTTCCTTTGAACAAGATACGCGATACTCTCCTCTCAGTTTCGCTGGCAGTTGCGCTAGGTTGACCCGCGAAGAAATGAAGGTGACCCGATGGTCGATGTGCTGATTGGTCTCGGATTCGTGGCGATGATTGTCCTGCCGGCAGTCGTTGCGTTTGTTCAACAGAACCGGGCTCCCGAGGGCAGCAAGAACTAGTGCTGACCCCGGGGCTCGACTTCCCCTCACGGTCTTAACGCCCTCCCCCACACCTCAATAACGCATACAAATGGAAAGGCCCGGTTGACCCCGGGCCTTTCCGCTCGTATCGTTGAATTAGTATGGCGAAGTCCAAAACTACAATCCGCGTCGGAATTGCCGTTGTCGTGATCGTCGGCACGGTTGCATGGCTCGCTCTTTCGAGCGTCGGCTCAAACAAGAGCTACTACGTCACCATCGCCGAACTCGGCGGACTGGGTGACAAGGCCTATCACAGTCAGCTTCGCCTGGAGGGCTTCGTCAAGCCCGGATCCATCCAGCAGAACGGCACGCATGTTGAGTTTGTGCTCAACGAGTTTGAGAGCCACACGGCAAACGCCGGGCAGGGACGCACCGTCCGCGTAGAGTACAAGGGCTCTGAGCCGCCTCCTGACACATTCAAGGACGACGCGCAGGCTCTCGCTCAGGGAACTTACGGAAAAGACGGCGTCTTCCACGCCAGCACCCTCCAGGCCAAGTGCGCCAGCAAGTACGCGCCCGCGCAGGCAGGGGAAGCCGGCGGCAAATCTGCTGCGTCTGCCGCGGCTCCGGCAACCACACAGACCGCTTCAAACTAGGATGCCTGCCCAATCTTCTGAGGTCGCTCCCGAGCAAACCGCCCTCTGCGCCAGCGTGCAGCAGGTCTCAAAGCTCTTCGGCTCCTTCGCGGCTCTGCGTCAGGTCTCGGTCGACTTCGAGCCCGGTCGCTGCTACGTCCTGCTGGGAGAAAACGGCGCCGGCAAGTCCACGCTGTTGCGCATCCTCGCCGGACTGCTGCGCCCCACCATGGGCAAGATCACGGTCTTCGACAAACATGAGCCCCACGACGCCCGCGAGCGCATCGGCTACATGAGCCACGCGCCCATGCTCTACGACGAGCTCACCGCCGTCGAAAACCTGCGCTACTTCGCAAAGCTGTATCCCGGCCGCCAGTGTCTTGCGCCCGAAGAGGTTCTGCGCCAGGTGGGCCTCGACCCCGCGCTCACCCGCACCATCGGCCAGTATTCGCAGGGAATGCGCCAACGCACCTCGCTGGCCCGCGTTTTGATGCCAATCCCTGAGCTGCTTCTGCTCGACGAGCCATTCTCAAACATGGATGTTGAGAGCGTGCGGCAGATGGTCGAGCTGCTGGCAGGCTTCCGCCACGCCAGCCGGACGATTGTTCTAACGACGCACCAGCGCGAACTTGCTGCGCCCATTGCCGACTGGGCTCTCACCCTCCGCGCAGGCCGCGTTGCATCGCTCGATCGCGGGAGCCCGACGCTATGAAAACCAACGGCGCGCGTCTCCTCGAATCTCTCGGCATCCCCTTCGATCTCATCGAGTACAAGGTAGATCCCGAAGATCTCGCGGCCACCACGGTCGCAAATAAGATCGGCATGCCCGCCGAGCAGGTCTTCAAAACGTTGCTGACTACAGGCGGAACCAATACCTACGCCTTTGCAGTCATCCCCGGCGATGCCGAACTGGACTTCAAAAAACTGGCACGCGCCGCAGGCATGCGCAATGCAGAGATGGTTTCACTCAAAGATGTCCAGCCGCTCACCGGCTACATTCGCGGCGGTGTAACCGTCTTCGGAGCGAAGAAGACCTTCCCTGTCTTCGTAGATGAGACCATCGCACTCTTCGACAAGATCAGCGTCTCGGCCGGAACCCGCGGCACACAACTTGTCGTCACTCCCGACAACTACCTCCGCGCCGCCCGCTCGCTCGACGCGCCAGTAGAGACCGCCGACCTGACCAAAGCCGCCCATCAACCGGAGGCCCACGCATGAACAGAGCCCTCCAGTCTCTACCAACCACAAGCATGTGTGCCCTAGGTCTCGATTTTGAGACCTGGGAAAGCACTAATCTCAACCGGACGGTCTTCGAAACATTCGAGGTCCGCCCATGAACAGCCCCCTCTGGACCCATCTCGTCAAGGATCTCCGCATCGAGTGGCGTTCCTTTGACGCCATCATCTCCATGCTCTTCTTCTCCGGCCTCGTCGTCGTTCTCTTCTCGCTGGCCTTCGATCCGCGAGGCGAGTTCAGCCAGCAGATCGCCGGCGGAGTGCTCTGCGTAGCCACCATGTTCGCCTCGGTCAGCGCGCTCAACCAGGCCTGGACCCGCGAGATCCGCCATCAGGTCATGGACGCTCAGCGCATGGCCCCCGCCTCTGAGGCTCAGCTCTTCCTGGCCAAGGTCATCGCCAATTTCCTCTTCGTAACAATTTGTCAGGTGGTGCTGGCGCCGGTCTTCTTCATCCTCTACAACCTGCAAGTAGCGGGCGAGGCATGGAAGCTGGCCCTCGTTCTCCCGCTCGGCACCTGGGCTCTGGTGTCCAACGGAGTATTCTTCGCCGCGCTGGCCATGAGCAGCCGCAGCCGCGAACTTGTCCTCTCCATCATCCTGTTTCCGATTTTCATTCCCGCTCTTTTGGCGATGGTTCTGGCCACCGGCTCAATCCTCACCGGCGACGGCGACCCCAACCTCTGGATCAAGATGCTCGTAGCCTACGACATCATCTTCACCACGGTGAGCCTTCTGCTGTTTGAGACCGTGCTGCACGCGGAGTAATCCGGTTCCCCTTAACGGTTGACGTTCATAACGAAATCCGTTACTATCTCCTTTTGATCAAGCGCTTCAAAGACGCTGACACGCAGTTGCTCTGGGAGACGGGCAAGAGCCACCGCATCCCCGCCAGCATCAGGACCGCCGCGCTAAAGAAACTCGCCATCCTGCATTGGGCCACGAGTCTTACCGATCTGGCTGTTCCGGGCGGCAACCGTCTCGAGGCGTTGAAGGGGAATCGCAAGGGCCGGCACAGCATTCGCATCAACGACCAATACCGGCTTTGCTTTTTGTGGCTCGATCGCGATGCCGCCGACGTTGAAGTCGTCGATTATCACTAGGAGAGATTATGGATAGCATCCCCTTTGCCTTCTCCATCCACCCCGGCGATATTCTCCGTACGGAGTTCATGGAGCCGTTGGGCCTGACGGCATACCGGCTGGCCAAGGACCTGCACATCTCCGCGCCTCGGGTAAACGATCTTGTGAGGGGCAAGCGCGGCATCACCGCCGACACGGCTCTGCGCCTGAGCCGCTACTTCGGCAACTCCGCCCAGTTCTGGATCGGACTGCAAAGCGGCCACGACCTCTGGGTAGCCTCCCGAAGCAAATCGCTCAACAGGGTAAAGCCCTGCCAGATCGCGGCTTGAAGATTTCCAATTCCTCACCGGCGACGGCGACCCCAACCTCTGGATCAAGCTGCTGGTAGCCTACGACATCATCTTCACCACGGTGAGCCTGCTGCTGTTTGAGATCGTGCTGCACGCCGAGTAAACCCCTCAATCTCCAATGAAAGCTGTCATCCTGAGGCACAGCCGAAGGATCTGCGGTTGTCCTTCTACCTGCTCGCTGTCCATGATTTAGTGACTTTAGCCCCTGTCCGAGCATCGTAAACTGATACAGACTGTTCAGGATTCCCATGAGACGCATATTCATCTTCCTCTACCCCGCCATCACCCTCGTCCTTATGGTCTGGGGGTACTACCAGGCCATCTACGTCGCTCCCGCCGAGCGCACGATGGGCGAAGTCCAGCGCATCTTCTACTACCACGTCCCTTCGGCGATGGTGGCGTTTCTGTTCTTCGCCATCTCGCTTCTCGGGTCCGTCTGCTATCTCGCTCTCAGGCGCAATAATCCTGAGGGCGCGCTGAAGGCCGATGCCTGGGCTCTGGCTGGCGCAGAAGTCGGTGTCATCTTCTGCACCATCGTGCTCATCACCGGGCCGCTATGGGGCCGCCGTGCCTGGGGCATGTGGTGGACCTGGGACGCCCGCCTGACCACAACGCTCGTCCTCTGGCTCATCTACTTGAGCTATCTGCTGCTGCGCCGCTTCGCCGCCGGGCCGCAGATGCAGACCCTGGCCGCCGTGCTTGGCATCTTCGGCGCAATAGACGTGCCCATCGTCTATATGTCGAACCGCTGGTGGCGCACCCAGCATCCCGCGCCGGTCTTCGGCGGCTCCGGCGACTCCGGCATCAAGGACCCCACCATGCTCCACGCCTTCGGCTGGAACGTGCTGGCCTGGATCGCATGGGGCCTGCTCATTCTCGGCATTCGGTTTGTTGTCGAACGCCGCCAGCAGCAGATCAACGCCCGCGAGGCAGAGGCGGCGCTCAACGCCTGACGGCGTGGCCCCGAGGAGGTTTCCCCATGAAGACACTCGTTCGTATCTTTGCCATCATCCCCGTTGCACTGCTGGTCTACGCCGTCTGGTGCGTACTCATCGCCGCCCCGCCTTCGCCGGCATTCGGCGATCCCAACAAGGCCCAGATCGTCGCCCAGCTCAACCATCTCTACCTGGTCGCCTCCTACGCCGTTGTCTGGGGATTACAGCTCGGCTACGTGGCATGGCTCGCGATCCGCGCCATCAATCAAAAAGAGTCATTAAAATCAACGATATAAACCTAAGGCGGTCCTTCTTCGGGCCGCCTTCGTTTTTCCCCGTCTACAACTAATTCTGTATCCCCTCCCCCACGCGGTCACTCCACTGCCCTTCTTTGTGGGATTTTGCTTTTTCCGTATCTGGCACATCATGCATATGTAGGACGGCTCCAGAAGCCTTCCTCAAGGAGAACCTCCCTCATGCATGACCTTCTAATCGCCCTTACGTTTGTTGGAATGGTAATCGCTCCCGCAATCGTTGCCGCCACCACCGGAGCCAGCGAAGAGGCCGAGTAAGTCCTCGCTGGCGCCTTAACCCTTCCCCTGTTTCGCCTTTCATTCAGGCCGGCAGCTACCGCGATTCGCCGCCGTGCCTGTCAAGATGTAGCACAGAATCGCATCCCGGCTCCCTACGGCTCATTGCATGCAGCCGTGGCTGGCAGCCCGCAGCAATCCCCAATTTCCCTCTCGTAACTTTTGCCCCGGACACAAGCTTACTTTTGTTGCATCCCGCCTACAACCCACGCCGTCTCGCCCGTGTCTTTGTGGGATATCTCTTTCTCCGATTCAGCAGCATGATGCATATGTAAGGCCCGAAATACCGGAGCCGCCTCAAGGAGAATTCCCCATGCATGACCTTTTGATCGCTATGTCATTCGTCGCCATGGTTGCCGCACCCGCCCTCGTCGCCGCCACCACCGGCGTATCCGAAGAAGAGGAAGACTAGCGGGCACGAGATCTCCGCGTACAACTTTCGTGGGATCCCCATCACCCTATTCTGCCCGGCAAGCCATCTTTGTGGGATTCCTGATTTTCGCTGGCTGGACCAACATGAACATGAAGCGGATCGCATAGCCGCACAGGAGTGAACCCATCATGCATGATCTGATCATTGCCCTGGCTTTCATCGGTCTCGTCGTAGCGCCGGCTGTTGCAGCCGCCCGTGCAGGCGCTGGCCGCGAAGCAGAGTAAGCGCAGCCCTCCCCCATTGATCTGGCGCTGGCCCCTGGCTGGCGCCGCATCTTTTTTCCCGTCCACCCGCACACTCTTCAGAACATTGCTCCCCCCCATCGCCAGCCGGTAAACTGACCCTTACAGCGAAAGGGGCGCAGATGCCGCTCGCGAAAGACTCAACCTACAGTGAGATTGCGATTCCTCAGGCAAGCGCCGTAAGACCGGCAGCGCACGCGCGGCTGCGTCCTGCCGCTCGAGCCGCTGTTCTGCTCGCTCTTTCAGCCCTTTCGTTCGCGCTTACCTCCTGCCGCTCGCACGACTTCGCCGACTACCCGGCCAACTACCGCGAATTCGTCTACGTATCCAACGGCGGAAGCGCCACCGTCACCGCGATCAGCGTCGTCGATGTACGCGTCGATCGCGAGATTCCCGTCGGCCCAAATCCCGTTGCACTCGCCGTCAGCCCCACCCGCAACGAGGTCTACGCGGTCAGCTCCGGCGCAATCGGCGCAAACGGCTCGCTTGCTGTCATCGACGCCGAGCACAACTCGGTCGCTGCCACCATTCCGCTGCACCGCCAGCCCGTCTCCATCGACGTGGACGCGGAAGGCAACAAAGCCTACATCGCCAACCTCGGCTCAAACTTTGTGTCTGTCGTCGATCTCAAGACGCGGCGCGAGGTCGCGCAAATCGGCGCTGGCGAGCAGCCCGATGCTGCTCGCATCACGGCCGACGGTAAGACGCTCGTCGTCGCCAATCGCGGAGCAGGCTCGGTCTCGCTCATCGACCCCGCCAGCGGCCACGTTCGCAGTGTCTTTTCAGGATGCCCCGGAGCAGCCGATCCGGCCATCATGCCCGACGCTTCCAAGGCCTTCATCCCCTGCGCCGCAGGCCATCAGGTGATGGTTGTCGCTTTGGCTCGCAATAACCAGGCCGACAAGCTCCTCACGCTTCTCGATGTAGGCCGCATCCCGGCGCACGTCGCGCTCAAGCCAGATACCGGCGAGCTCTTCGTCGCAAACTCTGAGTCGAACTCCATCTCTGAAGTCATCACCGGCACCAACGACGTATCCAGCACCTACCTCATGGGCGACACGCCCGTTCGCAGCCTGGTCTCGGCCGATAACGCACTGCTCTACGTTGCCAACCTGCGCTCGCAGAACGTCACCGTTTACTCAATCGACGACGGCCGCCACATCGGCGCAATCCACGTAGGCGACGGCCCTTCGGCACTGGCCTTCTCCGCCAACGGCTTGCTCCTCTTTGCCGTCGACTCGCGCTCCGGAGACGTAGCCGTGGTGCGCACAGCTTCGAGAGCGCTCTTCACGCTCATCCCCGCCGGCCGCAGCCCCAACGCCATCGTCGATAAAGCCTTCACTTTGAAATAGCGCGCCGCGCAAAGCTATTCCGCACTTCAGTGCGAGAAGAACTCTCCATGCCCGCCGTTCGCCCACGGATCGTACCCCAGCGCAAACTGTGCTCTGCTCTGTACCGAGGGATGGTTGTAGAGCCAGAACTCTATCAGAGGACTCGGATTTGGGTCCTCGAGCCACGCTTCGCCCAGATGGTTGAACGCTGACACTGCCGTCCGCTGTGGATCGGCAACGATGCCGTGCATCGCCTCCTGACCGTACACATCGGCCTGGTGCTCATAGTACCGGCTGATCCCGTTCGACAGCGGCTGAAGCACAAAGCCCGCAATGTTGATTGCCAGCAGCAGAACCACGAATCCCGCGCGCGCTTCCAGAGCCGCAACACCCCAGCGCGGCCCGAACCTTCGCACCATCCACGCCACCGCCAGCGCGCAGCACCAGAAAAGAAAGAACAGCATCACCACAGTTCCGGCAATCATCTTTGGAATGTGGCCCAGCACGTAGTGGCCGCTCTCGTGGCCGAAGATGAACAGCACCTCGTCGTCTGCCAGTCGGTCGGTGGCCGTATCCCACATCACGTAGCGCTTGCTGGACCCGATGCCGGTCACGTATGCATTCAGGCCGTTGTACTTTTCGCTGGCCTTCATCAAGAACATGCGGCTCGGTGGAATATCGATTCCCGTGCGCGACACCACGGTCTCAAGCTTATCCACCAGCGCGGCGTGATGCGCCGTCAGAGGCTCGAACTTGTTAAACAGCGGATCGATCACCAGCGGCGAGATGAAGATGCTCAGCAGCATCAGCGGCAGCGACACAATCCAGGCGCCGAGCCAGTACCGCCGCGGCCAGCGCTTCACGATCCAGTGAAAGAGCAGCAGCACCGGCGCGCCGATAGCCAGAGACACCGCGAGACTCTTCCCCGCGTCGCCCCACCAGCTCATCCAGCTCTGCACACTGATGCCGTATGCGCGGCTCTCGTACTGGCCCGCAATCGCAAAGGGCAGCGAAGCCACGCCCGTAATCACGATGAAAGCGGCAAAGTACAGCAGCCCCTGCACCCACTTCTTGCCGGTTACGCAGAGCACCCACGCCTCCAGCGCCGCCCATACGCGAAGCCTTAACAGCAGCCACAGAAAGATTATGTCCCACAAGCTGCTCGTTATGTTGAGCAGGTTGCGAATGTGGCTCAGCCGGATTGACTTGGCCAGCTTTTCAGGAGGCAGAGAGTAGGCTTGCTTGGGTTGCTCTGCGGTCGCTGCTGCCTGCGCTGGTTGAGCCGCCTGCACCGCCGGCGCGCTGCCGTTCTGCGCATGCAGGACCCGGCCCGCACTCGCGAGTACACAGAGACATACCAATGCCGATACGCACACTCTCATTGAAAGTACCCGGCGAACAAATTCCATCGTCGAACCTCCAGGCGTAATTTCACCCTATGACACACAAGTCTACCGGCGCAAAAAGACATTTCCATCGAAAAATTCGCTACTAACTCCACACCGTCTACGCTCTAAAAACAACAAGGGCCGCTCGATGGCGGCCCTGATGCTATCCAGGAAAAGAGTGTCGTGTGGCATTACGCCGCGGGATTCTGTGCCTGTCCGCGCTCGTGCGCCCGGTCGAGAAACAGCCTCATGCGCAGCGCCTCGGCCTTTTCCACTGCTACCAGCCGCAGTTGGCGGCGCACATGTTCGCCGTCCTCAAGCCGCTCGATCTGCGCCTCGTCAAAGGCCGCGTCGCGCTCCAGCCGTGCTATCCGCTCCTCGATCATGGTGCGGAAACGGGGACTGATCTCAAAGCGTTCGCTGGTCGCAGTATCGGTTCTCACTTGACGCCTCTTGGGAAACAAATTCCTATAGGTGAAACCCAAACTTGCCCTAAAGGTTTTCCCAACTGAGCCGATAGTAGCGAAATGCCAGTCTCCGCGCTAGATTACGAACTTACACACTCACAGTAATAGGTGTCCGAAAACAGAACAGTATGCGGGAGATATCCTTCCCGGCCCTGTAGTTCTTCCACTTATTCAATTCATCGATTATTCACTGAATCGCTACTGTGTCCCCGCCGCTACTTGTGCGGAAACCACGTCAGCCGCACCGTGGCTGCATTCACCGTCTGTAGACCCGTGCGATAGATCGGGGCCCTCCACTGTTCGTGCGTGTACGTTCCATTCAGCTCAAAGTTTGGTCCGAACCGTTTGACCACTTGCAGGCTGAAGTCGTTGATTGTCGTGCCGCCTTCGATAAAGTCTCGGGACGCCTTCTGATGCCGGTAGGCCAGTTGCACATTTTCGTTGCCGCTCAGGTGGTACGTGAGCCAGGCCTGGCCGCCCTTGTCCTCGCGTCCTATCCAGTCTCCGAACAGCTGCCCCTTGTTGGTGTAGCCCTGCCGAGAAATGATCTCCCAGTACATGATCCAGCCGCCGTGGCTGTTCACAATCGGCGGATCGGTCCAAACAACTTCCGTGCGCAGGTCCACCTTTGGCGCGCTAGGCAGGTGCGAGAGGTAGAACCCCGTACGCCAGGCCGCGCGACGAGGCGCATCGCAGGCGCAAACGTCGTCGTGAGCCTCGCCGTCGGCGTAGAACGTGAGCCAGTTCCGCGCCATCGGCAAACGATACGAGAGTGTAAACGCTCCAAAGCGGCTTCCCGGATCGCGATTGCTGTTTTTCTGTGGCGACAGGGGCGCCGTAAGGCTTAAAAAACTGCGCAGGAACGAGTGCAGACTGATGCCCTCGTGGCCCTGGCCTCCCCAGATCACGGTGCGCTCAAAGCTGACTTCAAAGTTTCTGGTCGGCTTCAAGGAAACCTTCTGGAGGTGAATCCACGGCTTGCCTGGGTTGGGCCACCAGTAAAAGTCTTTAGTGGGGTCCAGTTCCCCCGGGACATACGTGTGCCCCTGCACTTCGCCGATCATGAACTCGTAGCGGAAGGGGCCGGTGAGCCGCGATAGCCCCGGCACATACAGCGGTTTCTGCCGATCGATGTGCAGCGCATAGAGATTTTCCGCGTTGTTGGAGTAGGCAAAGCCGCCGCCCACGCCCGGCCCCCACCACATATCGCGACGCCCAAATGAAAACTCGTGGTTCCAGATGTTTGTGGAGACATAGGCCTCCAGCGGATTAAATGTGTGGCGTGCCGCGATCGGGTTAGCCGGTACCGTAGCCATGTAATATGGCTTGCCTGTCAACGGATCGAGGTAACGGATATCGTCAACCTGTTCGACTAGATATTTAGCCAGGGTCTGGTTGTATCCGGTGTCTGACGGCGTAACCTGAAACTCGCCGCGCAGGTGCAGTATGAAGCGCCCGGCGGTGGCGGTGGCGGTAAAACCGCTGTAGCTGTTTGCTCCCTCGCCGTAGGGCCGCCCATAGTCGTTCACAATGCTCGATCCCAGATGGAAGCTGTCGCGCAGAACAGGTCCACTGATGGCACGCGCTGTGGAGTACACCGAGTCGACTTCGAGAGCATCGCGCTTCAGCAGACAGTTTTGCGTGATGCTGTAGTGCAGCTCGCGCGCAACGGCGTCCAGTATCTGCTGCGCCTGATCGTTCGTGGAGTTGTCGAAGTTACGAGCCTCATCGATCGTCTGGGAGACCTCGTCGAGCATGTCGGCTATTGCGGCGCGAGTCCACGGCCGCTCGCCGATATAGACCGTGTGCAGATAGCCCATCGAGTAGAGTCGCAGCAGCGCCGGATAGATCCAGCTGTCTACCTCCACAAAGGGCGTATCGGCCGTCTCCGTCGCGCACACCGGCTGGCTGGGGACGTTATCTGCCCACGCCGCCAGCGCGCTGCCGAACAGAACAAAGATCGCAAGGACCGCCTGCACGCCGCGGTTAGAACTCAGAACCTTCTTGCTCATGGGGCCTCATTGTCACAGGAGACAGGATGCCGCTTCGACGCGACGTCCCGATACGAGCCTCTGCCGCGGCAGCGGCCTGCCCGAGGCTTGCTTCCATCGACAAAGTTAGTGTAGCGCAACCGTTGAACGGCCCATCCGTCTTGTGACCGCTGAAATGTCAGCCCTCGGCGGATCGATATCCCTCTGAGCGCTTACTCGCTTCCGCGCGAAGACAAGGCGTAGTAACCCTTGCGAACCTGCACCTTCGTCCCATCGCCGCAATCCACGCCGATGCGCCGGAAGGTGCCATCGGACTTCGTATTCAACGACGTGTAGCTGGCCAGATACTGCGTCCGTAGCTCGTCGCCGATCTGCTCGAAGGCCGCGCGCAGCTTATCGGAGTTGTTGCCCACATCGATCAACCGGCCGCCTGTCTCCTCGGCAATCCGCTTGGCCGCCGAGTAGCCGAAGTAGCCCTGCCCCGACATGTAATACCCCATGCGGTCGGCGATCAGAATAATGTACACAATCACGTTCTTCTTCTGTGCCGCGGCTATCGCGTCGTTGATCTTCGTCTTCGATCCCATGTCCGCGCCATCGGTCAGCACGATCATCGCCTTGCGGCCCGTCTCCTGGGTCAGCTTCTCATTCGACGCCAGATAGATCGCGTCGTAGAGCAGCGTTCCCTTCGGGTCGCCGATCGTCGGCACCGTGCCGCCGCCCGCGCCAGGAATCCCGTAGCCCCCGTTGCCGCCTGCGTCGTTGATCTGCGCCTTGCGCATTCCCTGCGCAAGCTGCCGCGCGCTGTTCGTGTAGTCCTGCAACAGGTCCACATTCACGTCGAACGACACCAGAAATGCCTCATCCTTGGTCCGCAGCACACGGTTCAGAAACTGGATGCCCGCATCCTGCTCCAGTGGTAGAACCCGCTGCTGGCTCCCCGACGTGTCCAGCAAAATTCCCAGCGTCAACGGCAGATCGCTCTGGGCTGTAAAGTTTTTGAGCGTCTGCGGAGCCTTGTCCTCTGTAAACGTGCACTCGCTCTTCGTCAGGTGAGGAACAAGGTTGCCATTCTTGTCCTTCACCGTGAAGAGCAGGTCCACCAGGCTCACGCTCATCTTCAGCGTCGCCACCGGCTCTTCCTCAACGGGCATCGCCGGAGCCGTGCTCACCGGCGGCGCATCCGGCGAAGGCGCAAGCTGCGCCCATCCCATCGACCCCGCGAACGGAAGTGCCAGCGCCAGAGCTGCTATCGGCTTCCGAATATCCATAATGCCCATTTAGACTCCCCCCGACGCTTCAAGGATAGCCCGAGCCACCCAACACTTTGGACTCCATCTAGCCTGCCGCGTACTACACTGGATGGCATTATGATCCGACCGCGCTTTTTCGCCGCCCCGCTCCTAATCGCCGCCCTCCTCGTACCGGCCCTCGCCGCCCAAAACCCATCGCCTGAAGCCCACACCGCCAGCGCCTACCGGGCCGCCGCAGATCAGGGTCCCGCGGCACTGCACGCCTTCCTCGCCACCTTCCCCAAGGGAGCCGACCTGCACGTGCATCTCTCCGGAGCAGTCTACGCCGAGACCTTTATCCGCGACGCCGCACAGGACGGCGTCTGCGTCGATACCGTCGCCCTGGCCTTCGCCAAGCCACCCTGCGTCGATAAATTGATCCCCGCCGTCGATCTCACCGGCCAGATAACCTCCGCCAATCAAACCCTCTACGACAAGCTCATCGACTCCTTCTCCATGCGCGGCTTCGTCCCCACCTCCGGCTGGACCGGCCACGACCAGTTCTTCGCCACCTTCGGCCGTTACGGCGGGCTCAAGGACCACACCGCCGAGTGGGTCGATGAGATCGCCGCTCGTGCCGCCGCCCAGAACCAGCAGTACCTTGAGCTGATGAACACGCCCCCCTTCGGTCACGCCGTAACTATCGCCCGTTCTATCGGATGGACCCCGCAGCTCGCTACCGGCGACACTGCGGCGCTGGCGCAGTTCCGCCAGCAACTCCTCGACAAGGGCCTACGCGACGAAGTCGCCGCCGACCGCGATCAGGCCCGCCAGGCCGAAGCAGCCCGACGCCAGCTCGAACACTGCGGAACCCCCGAGGCCGCTCCTGCCTGCCAGGTCCAGGTCCGCTTCATCTATCAGATTCTCCGCGCCAGCGCCCCAGAACAGGTCTTCGCCCAAACACTTCTTGGCTTCGAGACCATCCAGGCCTCCATCGACGCGAGGGACCCAGGCTTCGTCGGCATCAACTTCGTGCAGCCTGAAGACGGCCTCGTCTCCATGCGCGACTACACCCTTCAGATGAAGATGGTCGGCTTCCTGCACTCGGTCTACCCCAAAGTCCCCATCTCGCTCCACGCCGGCGAGCTGAAGCTGGGCCTCGTTCCGCCCGAGGGCCTCCGCTTCCACATCTGGCAGGCGATTGAACTCGCCGGAGCCCAGCGCATCGGCCACGGCGTCGACATTACGTATGAGGACGACGCCCCCGCGCTGCTCAAAGAGATGGCCGCCAAACACATCATGGTCGAGATCAACCTTTCCTCGAACGAAGGCATCCTCGGCGTCACAGGCCGCGAGCATCCCTTCCCCATCTATCGCGCCGCACACGTTCCTGTTGCCCTCTCAACCGACGACGAAGGCGTGAGCCGCATCGACATCACCAACGAGTACGTCCGCGCCGCGCTCGACTATCGCCTCACCTACGCCGACCTCAAGCAGCTCGCCCGTACCGGCATGGAGCACAACTTCCTCTCCGGCGAGAGCCTCTGGGCCACCCCCGACCAGTTCACTGCCCCCGCCGCGCCCTGCAAAGGCCAGCTCGCTGGCAACGACAAACCCACCGCCGCTTGCAAGACCTTCCTCGACCAGAACGAAAAAGCCGCCGCCCAGTGGGAGCTGGAACGCCGCTTCCACGCCTTCGAAGCAACCTTCAAATAACAACAACTCTGGGTGCCCCAGGTCCCTCGCATTTGGGAACCTGGGAGAGCTCAACCCTCAACCCGCCACTCTTCACCCTCCACAAGAACATGGACAACAAACGCATCCGCGAAATCTGCCTCGCTCTCCCCCACTCGACCGAGACCCTCAACTGGGGCCACCATCTCGTCTACTGGACCTGCGACCGCGCCATCGGCGGCAAGATGTTCGCCATGACCAACCTCGACGGCATCGGCACCGGCGTCCTCTGGTTCCACGCCGGCCACGAGCGCTTCCACGAGCTACTTGAGCGAGACGGCATTCTTGCCAACCAGCATCAATTGCGCCGTGCTACCATTCCGGGTAAGAAATCTTCCCACCAAAAATTGCGCCTATGCCCTCAACCGTGAAGTCGAGTCCCCAAAAATCGAGCATCGAGAAGATCAGCATCGCCCTGCCCCCCGATATGATCGCCGAGATCCACGAAGCCGTCGCCTCTGGCCTCTACTCCTCGTCCAGCGAGGCCATCCGCGACGCGCTGCGCGTCTGGATCCGCGAACGCAGACTCAAAAAAGCCGCACTCGACCAGATGCGCCGCGTCTGGGAGCAGGCGCTCGCCGACGATGGCGAAACAGCCTCGGCCCTCGATGTCTTTACCCAGCTTGAAGGCAAGTACCTCTCGCTGGCTGGAGGCAGCTAACCATGCGCCACGAGCTCTCCCGATTCATCGAGGGCGACCTTGAGGCCATCGCTGCCACAATCGCCGCAACAGACTCCCGCAAGTCCGTCACCTTCATCCAGCAAATTCGTCAGCAGATGCTTCTCGTCGCCCAGCAGCCCCAGTTCCATCGTCCCTGGCCCGAAGTGGGTCCGGACGCCTATCTCGCCCTGGCCTGCAACACCTTCATCCTCTTCCGCATCGTTGGCAGCCGGGTGCGCTTCGAGCGGATCGTCTGGGGCGGCACCGAGATTCCCGCCCTCTTCGCAAACATGTAATCTTGCCCGGCGGTCAAACTCCGCCGCAATTTAAACCGTCACACATCCGGAGACTCCAAAACCATGACCCAGAATCGCCCTCTTGCAAAAGCAATCCTATCCCTTGCCGTCATAGCCTTAACCGCGACGTTAGCCGTGGCACAGTCTCTCCCCTCCAAGTGGGAAGACATGACCTCGGCCGACTTCGTCAAAGCCCTTCAGCAGAGCGGCGGCGTCTGCATGCTGCCCATGGGCAGCATTGAAAAGTTCGGCCCCTCCGGTCCTCTCGGAACCAACATCTACCTCTCCCGTCTGGTCGCCACCGAGGCCGCCAAGCAGGAGTACGCAATCGTCTTCCCGTCCTTCTACGCCACCGTGACCTCGGGCGCAAGCTCGCTGCCCGGAACCATCACCTACACTCCGCAGCTCCAGCAACTGCTGCTTCAGGAGTCCATCAGCGAGATGGCCCGCAACGGCTGCCGCAAGATTCTCCTTGTGAACGGCAACTCCAGCAACATGTCGTTCCTCTCGTACTTCCTGTCGAGCGCCAGCCAGACACCGCACAACTACGCGCTCTACTCCATCTACGGACCCGAGTTCCCGGTCTTCGCCGAGCAGTATGCCAAGCTGCCCAAAGAGATGCAGCCTTCCGCTCCCGGCGTTGACGGCCACGGCGGCGAAGAGCGCATCGCGGCTCTGCTCGCCTACTATCCTGAGCTTGTCCACCTCGACCGCGCTCACAGCGAGGCCACCACTATGGCTCACGGCACACCCGGCGAGAGAACCGCGGCACCCAAGCACCTCGCCGCCGGCTTCCAGGATGCGCTGCCCACCGGTTACAGCGGCGACGCTGCCGGCGCAACCGCGGCCCGCGGCCAGGCTCTGGTCAAGTACGTCGTTGACCGCCTCGCAGTGGCCCTCAAGCAGATCAAAGACGACAACACCACGCTTGAGATCCAGAAGAAGTACTCCGACGCGCGTCAGAACCCTTCCGGCGTAAAGTAGCCCGCTGTTCCCCTTCAACACAAAGGGCCGCGTCAAGACGCGGCCCTTTTCTCGTCGATGTGCACAAGTTCCGCATTACGGCACGACTTCAGTCGTGCCGTAATGCTCGAAAGATAAAGACACTTTAGCCCCTGCGGGATGCGCATTTTCGTTCCTGCGCGCTCTACGGCTCCCGCCTCCGGCTGCGGTTGTGCTCCGCCCCGCGCATCAAAAAAACCGCCGGAATAATGCACAGAAACAGCACACCCATCAGGAAAAATGCATCGGAGTAGCTGAGCACGGCTGCCTGCCGTTCCATCTGCATATAGAGAAGTCCGCTTGCCTTGCTCGCCGCGTCAGCGGAGTCGAGCCCCTGCTGCGAAAGATAGTGCCCGAGGGCCGGTGTCATCTGCTGGCTGGCAGGGTTGGTCGCCGTCATGTGCGAGCCCAGAATCTGCTGATGATACTGCGCCCGGCGCGCCAGCATCGTGGTCACAAACGAGATCCCCACACTCGATCCAATGTTACGCATCGTGCTGTAGAGGCTGGTGGCATAGCCCGTCTCGCTCTTCGGCACCGGACTCATCGTAAGCGTGGTGAGCGGCACAAACAGCAGTCCGATGCCAAACCCCTGAAAGAGCTGCAGCCACAAGATATCCGACGGGCCGGTGGCCAGCGTCAGCCGCGCAAAGCCTAACGAGGACAGCCCGGACATAATAAAGCCGCAGACGAGAATGCGCCTCGCATCCCACCCGCGCCCCAGTAAAAAAGCCACCAGCGGCATGCACACCGCCATGCCTACGCCGCGCGGACTGTTCCAGACCCCCGCGGTCGTGGCACTCCAGCCCAGCAATACTTGCAGAAACAGCGGCAGCAGCACCACGCTGCCGTAAAGCACGAACCCCAATACCGTCGCCTGCAGAATTCCGGCGGCAAAGGTGCGGTTGCGCAGCAGCCTGAAGCTCACAATAGGATCTTTGGCCTGAAGCTCGCGCACCACAAACGCGATCAGGAAGACGACGGCAAGCACAAACAGCGTGCGAATCGCGATCGACGAGAACCAGTCCAGCTCCTGTCCCTTGTCGAGCAGTATCTGTAGCGAGCCCATGCCCACCACCAGCATCCCGATGCCCCAGCCGTCGATGTTCCGCGCAATGCGCCGCACATAGTGCGGGTCCTCCACGTACTGCGTAATCATGGCCAGGCTAAGCAGACCCACCGGCAGATTGATGAAGAACACCCAGCGCCAGCTCCAGTTATCGGTGATCCATCCGCCCAGCGTCGGTCCCAGAATCGGCGCGACAATAATGCCCAGGCTCCACAGAGCCATCGCCTTGCCCTGTTCCTTGCCCGGAAACTCCTCAAGCAGGATGGCCTGTGAAAGCGGCTGCAAAGCCGCGCCCGTCATGCCCTGCATCACCCGGAAGGCGATCAGCATCGGCAGGTTCACTGCCAGGCCGCAGAGCAAGCTGGCCAGAGTAAATCCCGTCACCGCCAGCAGCAGCAGCCGCTTGCGCCCCAGCATTCCCGCCAGCCAGCCGGTGATGGGCAGAATGATGGCGTTCGCCACCAGGTAGCTGGTCAGAACCCACGTCGCCTCTTCCACGCTCGATGAAAGCGACCCTGATATGTGCGGCAGGCTAACATTCACAACCGAGGAGTCCAGCACCTGCATCACGGCGCACGACATCACAGCGATAGCCGTCATCCACCGGTGCGGAGGAATCTTGACTGCCTGCGCTGGCAACACAGCGGCATCAGCCATGGAGCCACACGCGGCATGCAATGAGTTCTGGCGAGGGATACCGTCCGTATTCCGCAACCACCCTCGGCAACCGACTCACAGCCACGCCTCCACTCGCGCGGCATCCGGCGGGGAATCGAGGGATTACGCGGGTGAGGGCAGATTAACGCCCGAGGTCTGCCTCGTCAAATGCGCCAGCGCACAGCACTTTGTGGCGCGACGAAGCGTGGTACCGGTTAGTTTCGCGATGCGTGTCAACCACAGAAGAAGGCTGCCCCAGGTGCCTAGCATTTGGGCACCTGGGAACCACAAGACTCAACCGGTCACGAACCCGCCAGCCCACTCAATGCCGCAGATCGGCCCCATGCTTCTCGTGCCCCACCAGCGTCATGATGAACGCCAGCGCAAACACGCTGATCGCCGTCAGAGCCATCGCCGTCGCGTAGCTGGTTATCTGCGCGTACCAGGCCTCGATAAACACCACCAGGCCCGCGATCACGCCCGCGCTCTGGTAGGCAAAGCCCGGAAGCAGCGCGCGCACTGAGCTGGGCGACAGCTCGGCCAGGTGCGCCGGAACCACGCCCCATGCCCCCTGCACCATCAGCTGCATCACCATCGCGCCCACAATCAGCAGCGTCTGGTTCGGCGCATACGCCCACAGCGGAATCACCAGCGCGGCCAGCACAAAAGCCAGCAGAATCGACTTCCTCCGCCCCCAGTGGTCGGAGAGGAACCCGAAGCTCATCCCACCCAGCAGAGCCACCGTGCCTCCGGCAGCCGTAACCAGCGCGCTGTGAGCCTTCGTGAATCCCCACTGCCGTTGCAGAAACGTCGGATACATATCCTGTGTGCCGTGCGAGGCAAACAGCATCATGGTCATGAAGGCCAGCAGATAAAGGAACAGCTTCCAGTGCGAGACGATCTCGCGGAACTGCTTCGCGCCAGTCAGACGCTTATGCGCCGAATGCTTCCAAACCTCCGACTCCCTCACCCGGAACCGGATGAAAAGCACCATCGCCAGCGCCGGCACAATGCCCAGGAAGAACAGGTTCCGCCAGCCTGTCCGCTCGTAGAGCGAGAAGAAGGCGATCGCGGCCACAACGTATCCCAGCCCGTAGCCCTGTTGCAAGAGCCCCGAGAGAAATCCCCTCCGATTCTTCGGTGCGCCTTCCATCGCCAGTGTCGCGCCCACGCCCCAGGTGCCGCCCATCACGATGCCGAACGCACCACGAACCACCAGCAGCATCGTGTAGCTAGTCGATAATCCGGTCAGAATCTCCGCCACCGCAAACGCGCCTATATTGATCATCAGCGGAATCCGCCGCCCGTAGCGGTCGGCCATCAATCCAAAGAGGAATCCGCCCACCGGCCGGAAGAACATCGTCATGGTGATCACGAGCGCCATCTGCGCGTCGGTCTTATGGAACTCCCGCGCCATCGCCGTCAAACAGAACGTCACCAGGAAGAAGTCGAAGGCATCCAGAAACCAGCCCGAGAAGCCGGCCGCCACCGCTGGAATATGCGTGCCCGTTGTATGGACTGTGCCACTGTCCGCAGTCAGATCGATTGCGCTCATGCTTTCACTCGCAGAGTTGAATTTTCCAATATCGGTTGTAACGCAAGCAGGTGGGGTGATCATGCTCTCTTGCCGTTCAGACGGCGGACAGGACCTCCCTGTACCGGCTAAAGGCTATCACGCTGGTTCCACGGTAGTCAGCAGTCGCTTCCACTTGCTTCCAGAGCAAAAGCCGTCCGCAAAGCAGACGCCCAGAGTCGAAAGCCTGCCCTGTGCGAAGTCGAAGGGGGCCTGCAGTTGTTTTATCTCAACCCACCACGAAAATGGGTGCCCCAGGTCCCTCGCATTCGGGGACCTGGGAAAGATCGACCCTCAACCCATCACTTTCTCAACCCACCACGAACTCGGGGTGCCCCGTCCAAGCTCCGCTTGGGCGGGAACCACCACACTCAACCAGCCACATACCCACCACCCAAAAAAGAAACGCCCCCTAAAAATCCACCCCGCGCTTCTCCCGCCCCAGCAACGCCATCACGCTAGCCAGCACAAACACTGTCACCGCCGTCAGCGCCATCGCCGTCGCGTAACTCGTCCGCTGTGCATACACTGCCTCGATAAACACCACCGAACTCGCGATCACTCCCGCGCACTGATAGGCAAACCCAGGCAGCAGCGCCCGAATCGAGCTGGGCGATAGCTCCGCAAGGTGCGCCGGAATCACTCCCCATGCTCCCTGCACCATGAACTGCATCAGCACCGCGCCCACAATCAGCAGCCCCTGGCTGGGCGCATAAGCCCACAGCGGAACTACCAATATGCCCAGAACGAAGGCCCCGACGATCGCTTTTCGCCGTCCCAACACGTCCGAGAAGTATCCGAAGTTCAGACCGCCGAGAATCGCCCCAATGCCGGAGATCGCCGTAATCATCGAGCGCCGCTCCGGAGTAAAGTGCCACTGCCGCTGCAAGAACGTCGGATACATGTCCTGCGTGCCGTGCGAGGCAAACAGCATCATCGTCATGAACACCAGCAGGTAAACAAACAGCTTCCAGTGAACCAGAATCTCCCGCGCCTGCTGGCCGACGGAAACCCGACCGCGTACAGCCTGCTTCCACACAGCCGACTCGTGTACGAAGAAGCGCAGATACAGAATCAGCGGCACGGCAGGCAGCGCACTCAGAATAAACAGCATCCGCCACCCGATATGCTCGAAGCAGAAAAAGTAGAACAGCGCGGCCATCACGTTGCCCGCCGAGTAGCCCTGTTGCAGCAATCCGCTCAACACGCCGCGGTGCCGGGCCGAAGCGCCCTCCATGGCCAGCGACGCGCCCACTCCCCACGTTCCCCCCATCACCACGCCAAAGAGAAACCGCACGATAAGCAGCACCGTGTAGTTCGGCGCAAGCCCCGAGAGAACTCCCGCCACCGCATACGCGGCCATGTTGATCATCAGCGGTCCGCGTCGCCCGTACTTGTCTGCCAGGTAGCCGAAGATGAGCCCGCCCAGCGGCCGAGCCAGCATCGTCGCCGTTATGATCAGCGAAATCTGGGCGTCCGTCTTGTGCATATCGGCGGCTATAGCCGTCAGGCAGAAGGTCACCAGAAAGAAGTCGAACGCATCCAGCAGCCAGCCGGAAAATCCGGCAATCACGGCGGGGATATCGGTCTTCGAGGCATCCCGATGCTGTGCCGGGTCGGTGGGGTTGGGAACTGCCGCGCAATCAACTTCCATGCATACACCTCATCTGGATCTGCCGGCTGGGCTTTCGAGCGTCCGGGGAAGGACGGAATCTCCAATCAATATAGAGTAGGCGGGCTATGACAATCGCTAGTATTCTCTATCCGGAGCCCAAAATTCCGGGTCGGAATCTCCTGCCTGAAACCCCCTATTCAGCCCTGCGTGAATGGAGTACGATGGGCTCGAAGCTATAAAACAGGTCTTGGAGATTTACCCCCGGGAAACGGAACTGCATCTCACAACCTGAAGGGGAGGAACGGCGATGTCTCAGATCGACGATTCCATAGTCAACGACGACGCGGGCCAGAAGGTCTCCCGGCGAAACTTCATCCTGGGCGTAATCGCCGGAGGCGCAGTAGTCAGCGCGGCCGGATACAGGTTCCTGGCGCCCCACGGCCGTTATGCCGCCGGCGCGGGCACCAGCCTGCTAAGCCTTAACGTTAACGGCAAAATCCGCCGCGTCGAGGTCATGAAGCAGGAGACGCTCGCCTCCACCCTGCGCTACAAGCTCGGCCTCACCGGCACCAAGATCGGCTGCGACCGCGCCGAGTGCGGAGCCTGCACCGTCCTCATCGACGACGTGCCCCTCTACAGTTGCTCCACGCTCACCCACACCGTGCGCAACCGCAAAATCACCACGGTCGAAGGCCTCGCCAGCCCCGACGGCAAGCTGCACCCGGTGCAGCAGGCGGTGGTGGACCATCAGGGCTTCCAGTGCGCCTTCTGCATGCCCGGCTACCTCATGTCGGCCGTGGGCTTCCTCAAGCAGAACCCCAATCCTACCCGCGCCGAGCTGGCCCAGGGCGTAAGCGGCAACCTCTGCCGCTGCCAGGACTACATGAAGATCCTCGACTCGCTCCACCACGGAGCCGAGTACATGCGTAAAGGCGTCCCCGCCAGCGCCAGGAGGGCTTGATATGGCAGTAATCCGCGATGTAATGCCCGCCCTCGATCTATTGCAACCCGCCACCGCCGCCGAAGCCCAGCGTCTGCTCGCCGACATCGGCCCCGGCGCGTGGGTCATGGCAGGCGGTCTCGACAGCTTCGACTGGCTCAAAGACCGCATCAAGAAGCCCACAGTCCTCGTCGATCTCTCCGGCATCGACGAACTGCGCGGCATTCGCGAGTCAAACGGCGGCCTTGAGATCGGCGCAATGACTACGTTGACTGAGATTGCATCTCACCAAAACGTCAAGAAGAACTTCAGCCTCCTCGCCGAAGCCGTCTCCGTCGTCGCCTCCCCACAGATCCGCAATCAAGGCACCCTCGGCGGCAACGTCGCACAAGATGTGCGCTGCTGGTACTATCGCGGCGGATGGCCCTGCTACCGCGCCGGCGGAAACACCTGCTACGCAGACACCCCTGTCGGCCGCAACCGGGAGCACGCCATCTTCGGCGCAAGCCGCTGCATCGCCGTCAACCCATCGGACTCCGCGCCCGCCCTCATCGCCCTCGACGCAAAATTCGTCATCCTCGGCTCCAAAGGCGAGCGCGTCATCGACGCGGAAGAGTTCTTCGTCGGCCCCGAGCACGAGATTACCCGCATCCATATTCTCCAGCCCGGCGACCTCCTCACCGCCATCCGCATCCCCGCCACATGGTCGGGCGCAAAGTTCTACTTCGAGAAGGTCCGCGACCGCAACGTCTGGGACTTCCCGCTCATGAACGTCGCCTCGGCCATCAAATTCTCCGGCGACAAAATCGAAGACATCCGTATCGCCGTCAACGCTGCCTCGCCCAAGCCCATGCGCTTAAAGAATGTAGAAGCCGCCGTTCGCGGCAAGGCTGCATCGGAAGCAACCGGAGCAATGGCCGGCAAGCTCGCCGTCGAGGGCGCAATCCCGCTTCAATTCAACGCCTACAAGATTCCCCTCATGCGCAACCTCGTCAAGCGCGCCATCAGCGGCGTAAAGGAGGCAACATGGGCCTGATTCGCTGGGTCATCAGCCCCTGGGGGCAGTCGGTTCCGTCTCACGCCGCGTGGGTTCTGGTGTGGGTGGCGCTCATCGCAGCCATCTTCTTCGCCGTCGCGCACACGCTCTACGTAGCTCTCGTAGCGCCCGCCAAAAAATCAGCGCCCGCGGCCCCAGTCGCCGGAGTCCCGGAGCGCGTTCCCCGCCACTCGCTCCTCGCGCGCCTCTTCCACTGGATCATGGCCGCAGCCATGCTCGCTCTGCTCTTCTCGGCTTTTTTGCCCATCCTCGGCATGCGCTTCAACTGGGTCCAGTTCCACTGGATCGCCGGACTCCTGCTCACCGCTTCCATCCTCTTCCACATCGTCCACGCCACCCTCGCCATGGACTTCTGGGCCATCTGGCCAGACTGCGCGGACGTGAAAGACGCAATCAATCGCGTCAAAAAGTTTTTCGGCAAACCCGCCTCCGAGCCCGGCCGCTTCGCCAAGTACCCGCTAGAGAACAAGCTCTATCACTTGGTCGTGATGCTCGCCGGCCTCGCCGTCATCGTCACCGGCCTCTTCATGATGAAGCGCGTTCCCTCCATCTTCTCCCCGCGCAACCCCTACGTCGCCTTCCACGACCTCACCTGGGGACTCGTCTACGCCCTCCACGGCCTCGCCGGAGTAGCCTTCATCGCGCTGACAGTCATCCACGTCTACTTCGGCCTCCGCCCCGAGAAGCTCCCCATCACCAAATCCATGATCTTCGGCTGGATGTCCCGCGACTTCTACCTCTCCAAGTACGACCAGAACCGCTGGAAGATAGAACCACCCAAAACCTCCACCGACACCGACTAACCCAAATACTCACGCAAAATCAAGAGCCGGTCTTCGCAAGAAGACCGGCTCTTGTCTTTGTGCCATTTTGCATTTTCAGGAATGCCAATCCACCACGAAAATGGGTGCCCCAGGTCCGGGGTCCCCACAAACAGGTCTTCGTTTGTGGGGTGGAGATCCCTCGCATTTGGGGACCTGGGAAAGCACATATCATCACGCCTGCACGGTCGTTTTGAAAGCGCACGAATTCATCCGTGCCAACTCTAGCCAATCAAAGAGGGAGCAGGGGCTTTGGCTTGAGCGGGCAACAAGGAAGGAGCAGGGGCTTTCAAGCCCCTGACCAGCCGCCTCCAAATCCGCCGTTACTCGCAGGCAGATCAACCCTCAGAACAGGTATAGTAAGTTAACTTTCTGGCTGGACCTGAACACACGCGCCGGAGTGGAAGTGCCATTTGACCGTTAAGCCATCCCAGGTTCCGGTTCCTTTCGAAGTGTCGGCATGGCGCTCCGATGCCGCCGTCGGTGAGACCGCCAACGAGACAATCGATCAGATCATCGACCGCTCTCCGTTCAGCAGCCTTCAGATGATCGTCATCGCGCTCTGCGCCCTGGTGACCACGATTGACGGTTTCGACGCTCAGATGATCGGTTTCCTCGCTTCTCCCATCTCTCAAACCTTTCACGTCGACGTTCGATCCTTTGGGCCCCTGTTCTCCATTGGTCTGCTCGGCCTGATGACTGGAAACCTAATCATGGGACCGCTCGGCGATCGGTTCGGCCGCCGGTTCGGCCTGGTTCTGTCCGCGCTGGCAGTTGGCACGTTTACCCTGATCTCCGCATTTACTCACGATCTCGGGACCATAACAGTGCTGCGCTTCCTCACCGGCCTGGGCCTCGGCGGCGCCATGCCCAATGGCATCTCGCTCATCGCCGAATACAGCCCCGCGCGGATTCGCCCAGCCACCGTATGTCTCTCCTCGGCATGCATCTCGGTGGGCAGCATGTCGGCCGGAGTGTGTGCTTCCTTCATCTTGCCGCGCTGGGGCTGGCGGCCCATGTTCTACCTCGGCGGTACACTCCCGATCCTGTTCGCCGTCGCCATCCTCCTCCTGATGCCGGAGTCCATCCGCTTCCTTCATCAAAAGGGCGGCCACGAGGACAAGGTGCGCCGCATCATGGGTCGCATCTCGCCTGCAGCCGCAGAACGCAATGCCCAGTTCGCTCTCAGCCCAACGTTAGCGGCCAAATCGCGGTTCCCGGTTGCAACGCTCTTCCGCAACGGACGCGCGACCGTCACGCCGCTTCTGTGGACCGCCTATTTCATGAATCTGCTGGTCCTTTACTCGGTGGTCAGCTGGATGCCGGCGCTGCTGCGCGCCTTCGGCTTCACCAACGCAACCGGAGTGATGGCCATTACCCTGTTTGGCCTCGGGGGAATCTGCGGCTCTCTCAGCCAGGGATGGTTGGTGCGGCGCTTCAGGGCTCACCGCGTCCTGATCGTCGAATTCACCATCTTCATCCTGATCAGTCTCACGCTGGCCAACTTAAAGCTGGATCTCGTGCTGGTGGCCGCCGCCTCGTTTACCATCGGCTGGGTCATCAACGGAGCGCAGGCCGGACTCAACGTGTACTCCTCGACCATCTACCCCACTCTGGTTCGTTCGACCGGAGTCGGCTGGGGCCTGGGCATCGGCCGCATCGGCTCCATCGTCGGTCCGCTGCTTGGAGGCTGGGCGCTGCTTGCCGGCTGGACCTCGCGGGAGATCTTCGCGGCAGGCGCAGTTCCCGCAATCCTTGCCGCCGCTGCAATCCTCACCAGCGCCTCGCTCGGCATCACAGGCATGTCAGATGCGCTGCCATGTTCGGCCTCCGATCGCAAGCCATAGACCACGCCAACGCAACTCCCGAATCTAACCTTAGGAGCGAATGCATGCCGTCTGAATTCAACGCGAATCCCTGGGACTGGTTTCTGCCGCACGATATCAAACGGTTTGGTGAAGAGATTCTCGACCTCGAAGAGCGCAAGCGCTGGTGCCGCGCGACCCTCATCTGCGGACTGCCCTATATGTGGCGTTACAAGGCCGCCGCGTTCACTCCCCAGATGTACGACAAACTGGAACTGAAGCCCGGCGATAAGGTGTTGCTCATCGGAGAAGGCAACGAAGCCTGCGGCTTCGACGAAGAGATTCGCAAGCGCATCGGACCGCAGGGCGAACTGATCTCGGTCGACATCATGGAAAAGGCCCGCACCGCAAGTGGAACCTTAGTCCGCGACAAAAACGGCCGCATCGGAACCTGGCGTTACGACTACACCTCCCAGTACGCGGACGGTCATTTCGACTGTGTCGCTGTTCTGCAGGGAATCCAGCACACCGACGACTGGCACGAAACCGGCCGGGAACTCGTGCGCGTCATGAACTCCGGACGCGTGATCCTGCTCGCGGAACTTGTCATCGGACCCAAAACCAGAACCATCGCCCAGCAGGATCTTCATCTTGAGTATTGGATGGACAAGCTCTACTACGGCTCGGGCCGCACCGGCCCCGAAGATGTCTCCTACTTCAGCCCCGAGGAACTGCTTGCAGCCTTCGATGGCCTGGTAAGAGACCCCGGCACACTTGCATGGAGAGGCATCGAACTCTTCTGGGGAACCAAGCTCTGACTCGATTTCAAAAAAACCGCTCGAAAGGATTGAAGCACATGACTCGCAAGACACTGACACTGATCTTCGTCTTCCTGCTCGGTATCGCGCTTGGCAGCGTAATCACGCGGTTCGCGCCCATCGGCCATTCTGGCGGCGTGGTAAACGCTCAAACCAAAATGCCCACGATGATCCTGCATCTGTTCACCGGTCCTGACAACCAGACCCACGCCGAGGAGATCCCGGTTAACTTCACTGACGGCGTCTTCAATCTGCTTCCCGTCAAAGGAGCAGAGCTGCACTCCACAACTCCGGGTACTGTGATTACCTGGCATCCCGCTCCCCGCCGACAGTACGTGATTACGTTAGCCGGCCACTCGGAGATTGAGGTCGCTGACGGCAAAAAATATTCAGTAGGCCCCGGCTCTATCGATTGGGTCGAAGACACCACCGGCAAAGGGCACGTTACAAACACGGTGGGCAATGACGATCGTGTGGCTATCTGGCTCCCTATCGCCGACGGTGCTCCTTTACCCGCACCCAAACTATAGCTATTGATTTCAATCTGTCGGAGATGGAGTCAGATCTTTCTCGGTTTCCCGCCAATCGCCAGATCTCTCGATGGCGCTAATTCCTACTGAAAAGTCGGCCTTGTGACCCATCCAACGCGCAGCGTTGGGTGGGAAACCACAACACCAAACCGCCCCTCATCGCAAAGATCGCGATGAACCGTGCACAGCTTCATGGCGTTTCACCAGCCACCCGCCAACCATGACACCTGTGACCCAAATCACACCCCCGTAGTACAGGATAGGACTAATGTTTCTGGCATAAACGGACGGCAAGGGAATGTATCCCTCCGTCAGCGAAGCTAACTCCAGCACCTGAACCAACCCGTTCGATCGCACGCTGCCCCGGAGGCTCATCACGTTCTCCGGCCCCGGCGGAACCTGGTGGAATACTTCACGATAAGGATACTGATCCCTATGTCAAAGGAATTCTCTCGTCGCCAGATGTTATTCGCCAGCGCAGGTGCGCTGGCCTTCACGCGCGCGGGGCAGCTCTTTGCCCAGCATCCGCCTAAGCCGGCGCTCGAACTTCCACCGCCTCAGATTGTCCCTGTGACGCAACACTCCGCCGTGAGCGTGGTGCGCGGAGTGAACAGGCGGCAGGCGATTCACGATGCCCTGGTCGGCATCGACCAGGAAATGCGTCAGGGCCTGAAGCGTAAGAAGTCTGTTCTGATCAAGGTGAATCTCACCAACATTTCCAACCAGCTGGCTTCCACGCACCGCGATGCCATCGCAGGTATTCTGGATTACCTCGGTCCCCGCTTCAAGGGGCCGGTGGCCGTCGGTGAAGCGGCATCGAACGATACGATGGCCGCCTTCGACAATTTCAAATACAGCGAACTGGTCAAGGAGTTCAAGTCGCAGAAGGTGAGCCTGGTCGACTTCAACCTGGAAAAATACGCGTTGACGCAGTCGATCGACTCCAATATTCACCCCACGCCCGTTCGCATCGCCTCCCGGCTCGTCGACCAGGACGCATTCATCATCAATTGCTGTATTCCGAAGACTCACGGTTCTGTCACTTACACGGGAGCCGTCAAGAATATGGCCATGGGCGCACCGTTGCGCAGCCCGATCAAGGAAACCACGGTCTGGAGCGACAAACATAAGATTCACGTCAACGGCCACTGGCAGCACAACTACAACATGTTCCTGATGACGCAGCATCTGACCCCTTACTTTGGGGCAACCGTTCTCGATGGCTTTGAGGCGATGGAAGGGGAAGGTCCCATCAACGGCACCAAAGTGGATTGGAAGGTTGCAATGGCCTCCACGGACTACGTCGCCGCTGACCGTGTCGCTCTCGAGGCCATGGGGATGGATCCGAAATGGATCGGCTACCTACAGTACTGCGGGCAAATGGGCCTCGGCAACTACGACACAGCCAACATCGAAGTGCGCGGCGAGAAGCTGGAAGCGATCAAAACATCCTTCAAACTTCCCGCTTCGGTTGACGATGAACTGAAGTGGATGGGCCCGCTGGAAGTTACACCGGAGCGGCCGCCGCAGCCCAGGCAACCCGCAAAAGGTTAACTAACTAAAGGAACGCGAACACGGCGAGGAGTCAGAACGAAACTCCCGAGGTCATAGAGTGGTTTCATCCAAGCCACTCTATGACCATCCGGAAAGCGGAGCGGGAAGATGCGAACGTTCATGATCAGCGCTCTGGCTGCCTGCTTCGACCCGCGCACCGAAGCGCCTGTAGAGAACATGTGCCAGGTCAATCCGCTCAAGGAAGGAGCAGGGGCTTCGGCTTGAGCGGGGAACAAGGAGGGAGCAGGGTTTTTCAAGCCCCTGAACAGCCGCCCTCCAAACCCACGGCTTTAGCCACGGGCCTCAATCTCCCAACCCACGCCCGCATCAAGCCCCACCTGTCATCCTGAGCGAAGTCGAAGGATCTGCGGTTGCTTTGAAAGAGCACGACTTTTCAGCAAGCTGTTTAGCCATGCCATTACGGATTGACAAACCCTCCGCAATCCAGAGCCGGTCTTCTCACGAAGACCGGCTCTGGATTTCTGGACCCTGCGGCGTTTTCGGGGAGTAATCCTGCTGATTGCCCATAACCTTCTGTCATTGAGCGGGTTGGCCTGTTGGCAGCAACAGAAGATGCTACTTTGGTGGAAGAGCCATCATCACGCCGCCGCCTGCACGCAGGTTGTTCTCGCCTCGCGGAAGCTTCATGCTTGAAGTCATGCCTAAATCGCGTTCATAGATTTCACCATAATTCCCCGTGGCCTCGATGACGCTGACCACCCAATCATTCTCTAACTGCAATGTGGTGCCGATTTCGTGTGACCCGCCCAGTAGAAAGCGAAGCGTGGGATCTCCGCCTTCAGGTGACGCTGCGAGGGTACGCATCCGACCCGCATTCGCTTGCGTGACACCGCTTTCCTCGGCCTGGACCAAAGCCTCCATGACCCAATTCACAATCGCCGCCCACTGCGAATCATTATCGAGAGTGGCAGAGGCTAAGGGGTCTTTCGAGATCCGGTCGGGCAGCAATCGCGAACGCTGTTTATGCTGTGCGAGAGCTGCGCGAAGCTGTGCAAGGCGCGTTTGGTCGCCGGCCAGGGCGCCACAGTTTCCTGTCGCGAATGCGGCCTGCATCTCGCCTTCTTCTTGAAATGGAAACGGAACGAAGCTGAGATGTTCGCGGGCAAACCAGGCGCGCACATTTTCTTCGACCGTAGTCTCGGCGATGAAGCAGATCTTTTTACCGGTCAACTGCCGCACGCGTGTTACCTGGCTGTTGGCGGGCAGAAGAAAACCCACGCCATCCCAGAGCACAGGCCGCGTGAATTGAATGTGCGTCCCGACGCTATGCGTAAAGTCGTCGGTGAGCGTGGCGATAAGGTCGACGTCGCCATTGGCGAGCGCCTGCATACTGGTGCGGTCGTCGGGAAAATGCATCATCGTGACCTGCGCATTCTTCCCAAGCACGGCTACGCCGACTGCCCGGCACAGATCTGCGTCAAAGGCCTGCCGATTGCCATGATCGTCGGTGGTTGAATACTCTGCCTGTTCTGCGTCGATGCCGCAGCGCAAGACTCCGCTTGCTCGCACGTGCGCGAGCGTGTTTGACATATCGGCTCCGTGCACTTGGAAGCACAGGACAACGAACGCTAAGGGCAGAGTTTTGTAAATTAAGAACCGTCGCACTACGGCGTCCAATTGCCGGCTGCGGGAATGCCGGGCGTTGTGTCCGGACGCGGATTGAAGTCCGCAGGAACCGGGTTTGGAATGTTGCTGTCCGTAGGTGTGATTTGAAGTTGCTTGCAGCCGTTGCCGCCGTAGTGCGGAAAGCTGCCGATTTCCGCTTGCGAAATCTTCGCATACTCTGCGCTCAGAGGTGCGCGTTTACCCTGAAGCCGCAGCGTATCAAATGCGGAAAGCATGTCGCCCACGCCGGCTACTTTATCGTCTGCCGGCCCCAGGTTCGGCTGGCCATACTTTTCCGCGCCTATCTGGCGAGCGCGCTCCTCGTCGGGCAGATCGGCAAGCGGTATCAGTCCAAATAACTCATCGACGAACTTGATGATTGAGCTATGCTCCGTCGGCTCGTGCGAAACACTATGCGCTACAGAATACGGAGAGATGACAATGGCCGGTATGCGCGGTCCCTGCTCGAGGGGTATTCCAGCAGGGTCATAGGAGCGAATGCGCGGCTGCGCGTGGTCATACAGGCCGTCGGACTCGTCATACGCGATGATGATGGCGCTCTGGCTCCAGTAAGGGCTCGCAGCGATCGCGTTGATTTCCTGGGCGAGCAGTGCCTCGCTGATCTGGGAGTCCGAGTAGCCGGGATGGTCGTCATTCCCGAAAAAGACCTGCGCCAATTTCGGGTTCGGATCCATAGGTTTCCAGTTCTCGATGTTGCCGTAGCCGCCGCGAATGTAGAACACGCCGGAAGAAGGCAGCCGCTTTGCCTTGATATCGCTGAAGAAATCACTCAGGCCATGCATATGCGCGGCTGTCAGTGGATTGTTCGCAATATACCCGAAGTACTGGGGCGCATTGTGATGGGCCACGTACCCATCGTGCGACGCGTTTCCGGATACGTCGTTGTTCTCGTGATCGTAGCCTTGCTGGTACCAGCCCCAGTTAATGGCATGAACGCCGTGTCCAGCAATCTTATCGATGTCTTCCTGAACGTCGGGAAGATCAAATTTTGGATCGAAGTCCGCCGCGGTCGTCTTCTTGATCTCGGTGCCCATGAAGGAAAGGGGCAGGGTCGCGAACGTAAGGTTCTTCGAAACGCCACTAAACGGCTTGGTCGCCTGAGGCTGGTGCAACCGATTCGGGATATCGATCGGCGATCCCCAGTAGGGTTGAGGATCGGAGACGACAGGCACGGTGGCCGCGTTGCCCTGGCCGCCGGTTGCGCGAGCTTCCGGATGCAGCATCCACTGTGTCTCGCCGCCCTGGCCGGCGATCATGGCGATTGCGTTCGGCGTGGACGGCCCGATGATCGTATCCATGAAGTGATCGAACAGCGTAAAGCGATCCGCATAGCGCCATAGGAACGGCGCTGTATCGCAATCAACGTGACCCATCACAAGCTCGCCAAATTGCTTGCGCTCAAGCGTAGGTACTTTGGAAGGCTTGCCGTCTGTCAGCGTTACGCCCTCTTCGGTCAGCGCATACTCGGTGTTCTGCGCCACTCCATTGGCGTCCAGAGCAATCTTCCGAGCCAATCCTGCATGCGAGTGGTTCACCGATGCAATGTCCGCAGGATAGATCTGAACCGTCTTGCCGTTGGCATCGACAATCGTAGTCGGAATCTTGAAGGGCGTAACTGTTCCCACGGTTCCGTCTGTGTTCACAATCTGCTGCGTAAATCCAGCCACCTGGGTCGGAGAATAAGGGCCGTTGGGCCCGGCGTAGAGACCGTCTGCGCCCGGATAGCCCGCAAAGTAAAAGTCGAATGACCGGTTCTCCTGAAAAAGCACAAAAACGTACTTGATGCGTCTGCGAAGCAAACGCAGCTTCTCTGCCTGCGAAACGGAAGGCTCCTCTTTCTGTTCGATCACCTGCGCCTGCACTGCTGCGCTCGAAGGCGGCGGTATGGTCACATCGGGCGCACCGGTTGAGGCTGGCGCCTCATTTTGTTGTGCCATGCAAATGCTCAGGGAAATCGCACAAAAGGAAAGAACGAGCGCATTGTGTTTCAAATGATTCTTAGTCGTCATGTCGGTGGAATTATATAAGAGTGCTTTCTGTGAAGTCATTATGCATTCAGACGAGCATTGGCCAAAACCCTGCACAAGGCCGAAAGCCTGCCATTGTCATCAAGGGTATTCTTCACCACGGGTCTCAGTGAGCACATAATCGCCGATGCGCTCATCGAAAGCAGATCAGTCTCGGAAAGTCGGTTAGGCTACCTCATTAGCGAGAGGGCGAGAAAATCAGCCAATTCACCCCCACTTGCCGATAATTTTCAACTTCCGTGTATCCTGAAACTATTCACCGACTCCACTCAACCGAGGCCGCAACATCTGGAAACGCTAAGTCATCTGGAATCTGCACTTACGTGGCGTAAAATAGGTAAACTGTTTATTTTCATACTCTTACGTAATTATTCGACAAATATCAATGCGCCTCATAAAGCCCTTGTATTCATAATCTTGCACAGCCGGCCTCGCCATCTACCCGGAAATCCCAGCCCGCGGCCATTTACTTATCTATAAATACACACGCCCGCATCCGGTTACTTTCCAGTCCCTCTACCCGGGGTCTACCGGCGGCTGCGCTGGGGATTGCGGCGCTACTCCGCGTAGCGTCTCCGATGCCACTCCCACGCAGTCCGGATGATCGAGTCCAGGTCTGTGTAGCGTGGCTGCCAGCCGAGCAAACTCCTCGCTTGATCTGCGCTGGCGACCAGAACGGCCGGGTCGCCGGCTCTGCGTGGCTGCACCTCGACCGGAATCGCATGGCGGGTAATTCTGCGTACTGCTTCCACTATCTCCAGCACGCTGAATCCACGGCCGTTGCCCAGGTTGCAGACGATGCGCTCGTGTTTGTCCAGTGCCGCAAGCGCGGCAATATGCGCGGTAGCAAGATCGGTTACGTGTATGTAATCGCGGACGCAGGTACCGTCCGGGGTCGGGTAGTCGTTGCCAAAGATGCGGATCGAAGGCCGCCTGCCGATAGCTACGTCGAGCACCAGTGGAATCAGGTGCGTCTCCGGATCGTGCGCCTCGCCGCGCACAACGCCGCTCGCGTCCTCAGATGCGCCTGCCACGTTAAAGTAACGCAGCGATGCATAGCGCAGTCCATGAATCCGATTCATCCACTCGAGCGTCTGTTCCACCATCACCTTGGTAGCGCCATAAACATTGGTGGGCTCCAGCCGCGCATCCTCGCGAATCGGAATCTCTTCTGGATTGCCATACACCGCCGCCGTCGATGAGAATACGATCCGCCTCGGCCCGGCATTCACCATTGCCTGAAGCAGGGATACACTCCCGCAGGTGTTGTTCTCAAAGTAGATCTCAGGCCGCTTCATCGAGTCGCCCACTTCGATGAGCGCCGCAAAGTGAAGCACGCAGTCGAATGGATCGCCTGCGCTGCGCGCCGCTTCAAAGATCCTCTCCAGCAGCGGCCGATCCTGCACGCTGCCTTCGATCACCTCGATACCCGGTGGCAGATATTTACGGCTGCTGTGGCAGAAGTTGTCCAGTATCACTGGCCTGTGGCCCAGACCGGCAAGCTGAGCAGCGACTGTTCCGCCGATATACCCCGCACCGCCCGTGACCAGCGCCTTCATGCCTTGGCTATTCCTCTCGGTGGAGCAGATTCACTCTCCGCACTATATACAGAAACAAAGGGACCCGTAAAGCAGGCCTTGCGCTCAGACTCCAGATGCATTCATTCTGTGAGGAATCATATTGCATAGAGATGCGCTATGCATTTCTGCCCTGTGCCGCGCCGCTTTGCTTCAACTCTCTCTTGATTATCTTAGCTGCCTGCCACAATCAGCGATTTGTACACGCGAAGAGTCTTCTCCTGCATCGCTTCCACTGTAAACTCCTGCAAATAGCGCTCTCTGCCGGCTCTCCCCATGCGCGCGCGCAGTTCGCTGTCTAGCAACAGCGTTTCAACCGCGCTTCGAAATTGCTGCGTGTCGCCATGTTCGCTCAATATGCCGGTAATCCCATCTGCAATGACCTCGGGCAGCGCTCCCGTGTTCGTTGCAACTACCGGCAATGCGGCTCTCATGGCTTCCAGAACGCTCAAGCCAAAAGCTTCATACCCAGACGCATGAACCAGCATTGCGCTTTCCGACAGTATCTCCGGAATATCCGTCCTGCTGCCGCAGAAAGTCACACGATCGGTCATTCCAAGTTCGCCGCATCGCTTCATCGCATCTGCCATCTTTGGACCCTCACCCACAAACAGCAATCTGTAATCCCCTGCGATTCCTGCAAACGCGGATAATACAAACTCCTGCTCCTTGGGCGGAGCAAATCTGGCAATCATGACTGCCTGAAGTGCGTCTCCGTTTATCCGGCTTTCATTTGCGATTCTGTCCGGACACCCGTGGAGAATTACCTCGCACCGGCAGATTCGCCCGACCAGAAATTTCTTTGCAATCCGCTTTTCCTCAGCGGACGCACAGATCGCCACGCTGGTCAGCGGCGCTAACGCAAACTCTACGATTGCCGCGAGTGCGCGAAGCAGCCTGCCGCTCCGGGGAGAGAATGCCCAGCCATGTGGCGAGTACACGCACGGTATCCGCAGCGTACCGCAGACTATCCGCGCAACAACCCCTGCCTTGGCGGTGTGCGCGTGTACCAAGTTCGGCTGAAGCGACTTCACCAGGGCGCGAAATCCCAGCAGACACCGAAAATCTTGAAGGGGATTGATCCGTCTCAACAGCTCCGGAAGCACATAGCATTCGATGCCCTTCTTCCGCGCCTCATCCAGCAGCCAGCCCTCACTGCCGCCGCAGACAATATGTCGCAGGCCCTCATCGCGCGCACCTAGAAGATCCAGGAGATTCGACTGCGCTCCTCCCAATTCCGTCTTCGTGATGAAGTGCAGCACCAGCATGTTGAGCTCCTGAATCCGGCCGCAATTCGAACCGTCGTCGCATACGCCGAATGTTCCTGCTCAAATCTGCCAGGTACATCTCGTAGTCGCCTGTTCGATCTAGAATAATGGATGCTATCTCAGGCGGAGGCTTCTTCCTTCAGGATAGCTTCTATCTGACCTGCGGCTCGATCCCAGGTAAAGTCTCGCCCTCGTATCAATCCGTCGTCCACATGCTGCTGCCGCAGCTCGGGGTTGTCATGCAGGGCACGCATCGCTTCGGCTATCTCTCGCACGTTGTATGGATCAACCACAACCGCTTCTCCGCTCATTTGGGACAATACTCCTACATTTCGCGACGTGATCACCGCCGTGCCGCAAGCCATCGCTTCGACTATCGGCAATCCAAACCCCTCGTGCAGCGAAGGAAAAACCAGCGCGATCGCGCCTCCGTACAGCGATGGAAGAATGGCGTCAGGCACATCGCGCAGCGTAACGGCGCGAGACGGCAGTTCCTTGAGTTCCGACTTCCGCGCAATTGCGAGCGGTCCCCGCGTAACAATCGCAAGCACTGCATCCGGCATAAGCGAACTGCACGCCTCCCACGCCGCCAATATACGCTGAAAGTTCTTCCGCGGAGCGTCTGCGCCCACACAGAGAAAGTAGTTGCCCGGGGCAAGACCAAACCCAGCCAGTTCCCGCTCCACCTGAGGCTTCGGTCGCGGTACGAAAATTTCGCTTATCCCTTCGCTGGCCGTCGTCACTTTGTCTTCGGGAATATTCAGATGCGAACAGATTTCGCTGCGCGTCTGGTTCGATACCGCAATGATGCGACGTACGCGACGCAGCAGCTTTGGCAGAACCAGCCTGTACCACCATGCAAAGCGCAAGCTGTACCACTCCGGATGCACAAGATGCGCCACGTCGTGGATGGTTACAACCTGGTTGCGATGCATCACTGGACCGATTCCGGAGGGTGACCACAACAAGTCGGATGAAGCAAGCTGCCCTGGAAGTCTCATCTGCTCCCAGTAGTGCCCACCCCGGCCATTTGCAATGCGCGGCACAACCTCAACATCCAGATCGGGATACTCGGGGCGCGGGTTGTTCGGTGACAGAACGCGGCAGTGGGCAAGACGCCGCGTGATCTCGTATCCATACCGCTGAACGCCTGTGAGCGGCTGAGTACAAAACCGAGCATTGATTGCGATCGTCAAATTCACTCCCTCGCGCGTATGAAGGATCATGCGCCTTGTCCCGCGGTCATTCTCCCGGTACCACTCTGTTGTCGGGTCACATAGGCCTGCGAAAACACCCGCGCCAAACAGTGTTGCCTAAGCCTGCCGCTTGGAATATCTAGCTGGGAAAATCAGCGAGAGGATCTCCGTGCGGTCGTCTCGCGTCATTCCTGTGCTCCAGAACAACGCCAGGAAGAGAGCGCCGCAGAACGCGCAAAATCCAAATACACTATACAGCGAGTGCGGCGGCCATGCGCGTGTAACCAGCAACAGAAGCAGGCTAGCTACGATCGCCTGAGGATAGGTCGGAAGGATGATTTCTGTCAGGATGTCGCGCGCCGTTACGTCGAAGCTGCGAATCATGAGGCGCATGTACGGAACAATGGCCACCAGGTTGCCAACGATGGTTCCGAATATGACGCCAGACACCCCGATATATCGCACCAGAATGCACGAGAGCGTTAAGTTGATGCTGACTGATACGATCTGAATGCGTACGATCGCTTTAGTCTGTTTTACTCCGATAAGCATGTTCCAGCCGACTGCGGTTAGACCCCAGAAAGACAAGTAGCAGAGGAACAGCCGCGCATAATATGCCGAATGTACGTAACTGCTTGACACCCAGTACTGGATAAAGGCGGGCGCCAGAACAAACAACGCTCCAATCACAGGCAGTGTCAAGGCAAGCGCATATTTTGTCCCGCGAAGAAATAACTTCCGGATTCTTTCATGTTCGCTCTTTGCATGTGCCGCCGATGCTGCCGGAATAACAACTGTCCCCGCCAGGCCCATAACCATCAGAACAAGGTTGTGGATCCTATTGCTGATATCGTAATCGGTGACCAATGCCGTCGCCAGCACCGTTGCGATGATCATCTTATCCATGTTGTTGTAGACAATGCCATTGATCCGGACGATCAGAAGGTCTTTTGTCATGCCGATGACGCTCTTCATCTGCTCCCGCTGAACCGAACGGACAAGCCGCCACTCGCTTACCTGCTGCCGGGCAAAGAACAGCAGCACCGAGCTGTAGATCACGGTCACCGCAAGCGCAAGGATCGACAGCGTGATTACCGTTCCGCCTCTGAGGATTGCAATCGCGAAGGCGCCCGCCAGAACTGCGGCTTTCAGAAATTCCATCGCGGCCAGGATGTCGTATCTCTGCACTCCGCCAAGAATTCCATCGAAGCATAGCCCCGGCATTTCAAAAAGCACCTGAACGGCCATGATGTCCAGTATGATGACCGCGACACTGGCATGTTCCGGTGAGATCACGAACCATTTTGTAAACCAGAAATGCGATACGGCCACAAGGCCAATCGCGCCAACTACACCCATGCTTGTATATAGATATAACGTCGAGCTAATCACTTCATTCATCTCGCGCCACTTCTTCAGCGCGTGGAACTCCGCCACGTGCTTCACAAGTGCGGCCTGCATGCCGAGCGAGAGAAGAGACATCGTGCCCGATACGCTAAATGACAAGATCAGCACCCAAAGGCCGTACACCTCTTTGCCCAGATGCAGAACCAGAAATGGCGTCAGTAGAAAATTGACCGCCGCCCGGATCACCGTGGCCACGCCATTCGAGACTGTATTTCGTACTAAAACCTTAAGCATATCTAACTTTATTCCCCGCGTTTCAACAGTTGTTTTAATCCCGGCTTGATCTGGCGCAGTAGTTCCAGCCCCAATACCCTTACGGGATGATAGATTTTCTGGCCCTCAAACGGTATCAGCTGATCGCTTCCGAACTGGCTCTTGTATTTACCTATGTTATATTCCTTCCGGGAAGGGCCGGGAGCCGCATAGAAGTAACCTACCTCAAACCACTTCGCGCCATTCGCTCGGGCTTCGCGCATTGCTTCCCACAGTAGGATGTTATTCGGCCGCAACTTTAGTGAGGCAAACTCCGAGCAGCCGGCCCAATAGAAGGCCGCATCTTTGAATACATGGATGATTACTGCGGCAATTCGCTTCTCTTGATGCAAGGCAAACAAGACCTTCATCGCCCCGATGCCGTGAAAGTGGTCCCACATGGCAGTGAAGTAATCGAGTTCGTGCGCATCCGAGCCTGTCCGGTTCCACGTCGACGAGTGCAGCGCAACAAAGTCGTTCAGGTCCTCGCGCTTTTCCGCAACCTCCACAGTAATGCCGAAGCGACTCGCCTGTCGAATTGCAGCCCGGCAGTCGCCGTCCATCTCTCTCAGTATCTGTTCGTCGCTCTTGCTCAGGCAAATCACCCGGCTGAAGGGCTGACTGATGTTGAGCGGATTCAGGCTCAGCGGCCCGACCAGGCCCGACTTGAAAAGCGGATTCACGTCTGTCCGCTGGCCAGGTTGATAGGCTGGCGCCATGTTGGTGAGCCGAACTTGCAGCAAGTCGATTTTCTCGCTCTGCGCCATTGCGTCCGCTTCCAGAAACAGCTGTTTCCAGACCGACTCGCGGAGTTTGGCGGGGAGTCCGCCTGCAATAACAGGCCCGGAAAGCCCCGTGTACAGCCTCCGGATGCGCCCCGCCTTGAATTTGCCCATATCTTGGCGGTACAGCGGGAACAGCCCTATCAGCTTTCTGTCCTGGCCACGCAGCCCGAATGAAACCGATTGAGACCCCGTATAGCCAGCGTATTGTATCCACGCCGAAGTCTGGTAAAGCCACCCTTCAGGGGATTGCTCGACTACGTTGTCCCACTCTTCGTTCGGAATCTCATCAAACGGCACGACGAAAAACGGCCCGGCTGGTTTGCCTTTCCGCGTGGGATCCTGCTCCTGAGCGGGTCTGGACGACTCAGGCGGTACACTTTCGATCTGCTCTCGAGTCTCGTTTCCCGCTTCGCCCATTGCCGCTTCTTCCCCCAGGTCTGCATCAACGGCCCGTTCGGGGGCGCCGTTGTCCAGACTCATTTGAAACTCCATCCGCAAGCTGCTCCACCAGGAGCTTTTGCCCACTATCTCTTAGCCATTAGCCGGCGGTATTGCCACTCTCTGTGCTGATTTCAAGCGGCTTGAACTGAAGATTGCCCCGGTTATACGCTGTCGTTCCGGCCGGAATGTCTTTTGTCACAACCGTACCCGCGCCAACAACTACATTATCTCCAATCGTAACGCCCGCCCGTATGAAGCAGTGAGCCCCGATCCATACATTGTTCCCGATTCGCACCGGCTTGCTCACAAAGCCCTGCGCCCGGAAGGGGGCAGACGAGACGGCACGCTGAAAGTCGTGATCGTAGACCGATACTCCTACGCCAAACATGCAGTCGTTTCCTATTGAGACGCTTTTCCGGCACACAATAGTACAGTTCTTATTGATAAATACGCGATTGCCAATCTCCACTATCCCGGTTTCATATACTTCTATGTCGCTTCGCTTGCGGATCGTAATGAGTTCGCCAAAGCGTACCGAGGCATGTTTATCGATCAGCACGGCGGTCGAAGGGCCCAGGCCCACGGACAGACCCGCGAAGTGGACGCGTTTCCCATAGCGGAGCTTCAGGCAGCCCATTCTCCACAGTGAGTACAGATCTTTTGCGCGCAGCCCTCTTTCGCGCAGCCGCGCCAGAAACAGCGGACTACACCAGCTCATACAGCCTCCTTCGGGCTCTCCGCCTTTACCGCGCGCTTATGCATCTCGTAGGCCTCCAGGACGACCAGAATAACCAGCTTCGCGGCAAGGCCCTTCGATAATAGCGGAGTAAACTCAGCCCCTGACGCCAGACTCTGGATAGGCAGAAACACACTGAAGGCCACGATTGCCAGTGCAACCTGCCCGCTCAGTAACTTGCGAATGCAATAGCCCGTAATTAACGCGATCCCAGCTCCAATCACAAGGCATAAATAGAATGGCCCATACCGGCCGCCTATTACATAAAAGATTGCTGGAAATGCCCCCGTAAACAAACTATTGTCGATAGTGAATATCTTATAAGTTAAATCGTAACCAATCGCGCGGCTCATCAAATACATCAGCGACGAGTCCTGATGGTAATCCACGTCGCGTACAAATGTGGCAAACTCTCTCAGGCCAGGCTGATACTTCCCGTGAATGGCGTCGTTGTCCGTGCTCCAGAAGATCCCGCCTTGCAGGATAAATACACGCTCCATAAGATATTGCGACCCCTGCGCATCCGCGCCTGTAGTGGAAAGATAGTTTGCCTGGCGGATAATGCCGGAGGTCACGGCGAAACAGAATATGGTTCCGATCACCAGCGCCTGGCGGCGCAGATTCATCCCCAGAATGCGTCTGTCCATCGGGTAGAAACGCATCAGGGCCGCCAGCGGCGTACAGAAATAGAAGAGCGTCTCGGCTATCTCGCTGAATTTGTTTCCATATACATACATCGTAACGATCATCGCAATAAAGGTGCATATTCCAACCGTGCGGACCTTCTCGTTGCGCGCCAGTCCTGTTCCGATACCCAGAACGAGAGTCGTCAGCGGTTGATAGGTCAGAAGCGTATCGCGCAGCAGATCGGGATTTAGCATCAGATACTGCGAACGAGAATCGACCGCCTCTCGCGGTGCTTTAAGCAGCAACAGAAGAACCGCGGCCAGCGATGCCAGAATCAGCGGCAGCGCCCAGCGAGCAGCCTGCACCATTCGCTCTTCGAACCTGTCCATGCGGCCCAGCCAGGCTGGACTGACGATGAAGCGCATGGTGATCCAGTAGGCGAGGATGAAGTTACAGATTGCTATTACGTACCGGAACGTTGCGCCGCTTCGATGAGTTTCCACCATGAGTTCCGGCGAGTAGGCTCCGACTTCAAGATAGGCAACGGATATCCCCTGCCAGACCAGCACAATCAAGATACTGCCGAGGGGGAAGAAGGCGTGCGTCGACTTCCACGCCATCAGCATGATCAGGATTCCGATTACGCTTACGAGCGCAAGGTCTATCCACAGAGCCACGAATCACCTCTTGCCGGCGAGCGCCTGTAGCTGGGCCAGCAGCCGCTCTGTGACGCGTCCGTCGGCCTGAAAAAAATAGTCCGCGAGTCTCGAGCGATCCGCGTCGAACTCCTGTTGCCCATTCACGCTGTCGAGAACGGCCCGAAGCGCCGACTCCAGCTCCTCCTCCGATTGAATCCACTTCATCCCATAGCCCGGGTTCGACCAGGGAAGTATCTGATCCCGCACCAGTTCAAACAACTCTCCCCACGCGGTGTAGAGCGTTGGCGTCCGCGCCAGGGCGGATTCAAGCAATGCTGTCGTCTGAAAGCCGACCACAGCCACAGCTCCAGACAGCAGCGCAGGCAGCCCTTTGGGGATTCCCTTGATGATCTTTACATTCGGCTGCGACTCTAACTCCGACACCGCAAACTCGGTCACTACCTGCTGCGGATGGCACTTGATGACAATGGTATAGCCTGGATAGTCCCGCGCTATTCTTAGCATCACCCGGTGCATGGCGTCGCGCAGATAGTTCCAGTTGCGCTCTCCCTTCCAGGCCAGAGCATCCCAATCCATATTGTTGATGTAGGCGTCGGTATCGAAGTCGTAGCAGAGGATCGTATCGGGCCTGCCGTGCACCAGATTGACATAGCGATCCGTTCGCATGGATCCGACAACCGATATCCGCGACTCTTCCACGCCCGCCTTCAGCCAGAACTCCTTTTGCCGTTCGCTCCAGACAAAAAAGTAGTCCGCTATCGGCGGAAACATCCTGCGGATACGCAGCGGCTCCACATCAAAGCTGCGAGCCGAGATTGTGCCTTCTTTATCCGCTATGATTACCGGGATCCCTTTCGACTGACAGACGCCGATAAACTCGCGAAGCCAGTAGAAGCTGTCGGAGGGAGACAGCACACAGTCAAAGGAAAACCGCGAAGCCAGTTCCTCAAACAAGGTCTGGCAATACTCCCGGAAGCGGGCGCGAATAGGCTCCAGCTCCGGCGCGTCGTATTCGATCTCCGCGCGATGAACTGGCTCCGGAAACCATGCCATGGCGCGGCTGAAAAACGGTTCGGGGGAGATGCACCGCATGGCGACATCGTCTCTGCCCGCGATGCATCCACTGAGCGCCTCAATCTCACCGTCGAAGAAGTGGTTGATTACAAGAATGCGAAGCTGTTCGGGCGCGCCCGACGCGGACGCGATCCCGGAAAGCGCTTTCCGCTTTCGCCTGTCGTTGAGCGCGATCTTACCGGCCTTCCACGCAGCCGTACGGCGCAGACCTGTCTGCCACAATGTTCTTTTCAGTGCGGACATCATAGCTGGCTACGCTCTCTCCTGGGCAAGGTTCCCCTGGCGCAATTCATGCGTCAGTGTTCGCATCAACAACTCGGCGAACGAGTCGATCACTGTTTCCGGCAGGATTCCGCAAGCCCCATTCCATCCCGATTCCACGCTGTTCAGCAGAATATCCGCAAGAAAATCAACCTCCCGCGGGTCCTCCGTAGTGCGCGCCGACTCGACCGCCTCGCCGATGAGCGCAGGCAGTTGTTCGGGGGATGTGCAGCGTTTTACCAGTGGAAGCCGGGCGAAGAAGACATTGCAGAAGATGATGGCGGGCGTTCCCAGCAGGGCCGCTTCTAGCGCCGCCGTGCCGCTGATTGTGAATACCAGCTCCGCGCCGCGCATTAACTCCCGGCTGTCTACCCGGGCATTGAGCAGCGTCAGGTTGGGAATCTCGCTCAACTGCTTGTAAAACTCCAGGGTCTGCGCGCCGGTTGCGCTCGGATGCTCCTTGATGAGGAGCGCGAAGCGCGAGGGCAACGCCCGGCGAATCGTCCGAATTACTTCTAGCTGGTTGCTGAACCACGAGGCCACCACATCCACGGAACGTTCCGGGCACACATGCAGAAACAGAGCGGCGTAGGGCTGGGCTGCATCCCAGTGCAACTCCGGACGGCTTTGAATAATACGGCGCTTCACCCACCCCAGATAGGGACGCCCGTGAAGCTGCACGAGATCCGTAAAGCGGTGGTCGTTGAGTTCGTCGCCTCCGGTCATCCCGTCAACAAACTGTTTTGCATGCCTCAGCCCCGCCATCAGCGACTTCGTCAACGAGCGCCCTACGGTCTGGGATGCAAAGTATGCGGGACGCGCGGGCGCCTCACGGTAGCGTTTGATCCACTCGATCGCCTCGCGGCGGGCTCTCTCTTCCGCGCCGTCGCCGTCCTTGCCCGAAGCCAGACGGTAGAATGCGCGCTCCTCTTCGTCGCTGAACATCACGATGCGATTGTGAGGCAGGCGCGCAAATCCAGGGCTGGCAAACAGGATGTTGTTCTTGCGCGCAACCGGAGCTGAAAGCAACTCCACGGCGCTCGTGGGTTCCGCAATGACACACTGGATTCCGTTGCGCTGAAAGAACTCCTCCATCCGCACGGCGGTGGTTGCCATGTAGTGCATCAGGCTGGCCGAATCTTCGCCCTTGTAGAAACGGCTCATCAGTATGATCGAGGAAAAGCTCGGACCGTAGCGCTCGAACTCATCGATGCGCGCGCGCAGTTCAGGACCGGGTTCTCCCATGGCGCGCATCTGCCCGCGTGTCCGGGCCACATTCAGAATTCTGGATTCCGGAACGCCCAGCGCGAGCAGCCGCCGATAGGTTGCCTGAACCGACGTGATAAAGAAGGAATCAATCTCGTCGTCCATCCGCCGGCTGAGCTGATAATACGTTTCCGTCAGGTCGAAGATTGCTGAAAAAGCCACTCTGAATTTGGAGTGCTCAGATTCTTTCATTCTTCGTCCCCTTGAGAAGTTCCCACGATACGGCTGTTCCCCGTTTTACGTCGCGGACCGCGGCACTGCCAAGCACAATCTCCAGGTGCTTGGGCGCCAGCCCCAATCCGGGCCGGATCGCACGCACATTTTCTTCCGTGAACAGCTCGCCGGCCTTCACGTCCTGCACTACATAAAGAGAACGGCGGAAGCGTAGCGAGCCGAGTTCCTGCGTGCTCGGACCGTAGCTCGGCATGCCGATCGCCTGCCACGCCCGGTAGACCTCCTCGCCGAGCGTCTTCAGTTCGGCCGGTTCGAGTGAAAATGCAGAGTCTACGCCGCCCTCGGAGCGATCGAGCGTGAAGTGCTTTTCTATGACCGTTGCGCCCAGAGCCACACCCGCAAGCGGAACCGCATAGCCCATCGTATGGTCCGAGATGCCGGACTCGCAGTCGAACAGTTCGCGCAGGCTCTGCACCGTCATCAGGTTGCACTCTGTGGGTACAGCCGGATACGCGCTCGTGCATTTCAGTAGCACCAGCTGGCGGCAGCCTGCCTCGCGCGCCGCGCGCACGGTTTCGTCCAGTTCGGCCAGCGTGGCCATCCCCGTCGATAAAATGATCGGCTTGCCGGTCGCCGCAACCCGGCGAATCAGCGCCAGGTCGGTATTTTCAAACGACGCGATCTTGTAGCAGGGAACATCCAGCGATTCCAGAAACTCCACCGAGGTGGGATCGAAGGGGGTGCTGAAAGGGATCAGGCCCAGCTCCCGCGCTCGGTCGAAGATCGGCTTGTGCCACTCCCAAGGCGTGTACGCCTCCTGGTAGAGCTTGTAGAGCGACTTGCCCTTCCACAGGCTCTTCGGGTCGGCGATGAAGAACTCGCCCTCGTTGAGATCGAGCGTCATCGTATCGGCCGTGTAGGTCTGAATCTTGAGCGCATGAGCGCCGGCCCGCGCCGCCGCCTCTACAATCGCCAGCGCCCGGTCAAGAGACTGGTTGTGATTGCCAGACATCTCGGCGATCAGGAAAGGCGGATGTTCGCGGCCGATCGCGCGCCCCCCGATTGTCACTTGCTCCTGCACAGCCTCTTCCTCCAGCCCTTCAAAGAATCTTCTTATACGTGGCGAACTCCTCACGGTAGCCCGCCTTCAAAAACGCCTTCTGCGACGATACATTGCCGGCCAGTATCTCGGCTCGGATATGCTTGACCGCTGTCCGGTTCTTCTTCAGCCAGTCGCTGCCGGCCAGCAGAATCGCCGTGCCCAGACCCCGGCCATGCCGGCCCGGAGCCAGATAAATCGAGACCAGCGCTTCGTCCTTGTCCACATCGTAGCGCAAAGCTCCCGCGGGTTGGCCGTCTGCCTCGGCAATGAAGATAAGGCGGCTGGGATTTTCAAGCGAACGGGCAAACCAGGTCTCGTGAGCCTCCCAGGAAATCGGCTCCGGACTGTGCGAAGCTGCGATAACCTCCGGAGCATTCCGCCAATTATAGAGAATGCTGCAATCTCCGGGGCCTGTCGGCCGCAGGATCAGCCGAGGCGCGAAGAATGCCGCTCCCAACCGGCTCAGGCCCTGCCCATCCACCAGCTCCGCGCTGCGCTCTCCGAGCAGCCTCAACCACTGTGGCGTCTCCATTACCCCGGCCAGCACGCGCGCCAGCGCCGCCTCGCTCACCTCGCCGCAGTCGCCAAGATAAAGCGTCCTGCCCTGGCTGGCCATGGCCTCGCAGGCCGGCTTCTGGTTGTCGGCCACCGCTAGCACAATAGCCGGCAATCCGAGCGCGCAACGCTCCCAGGTTGCCGCGCCGCCCGCCCCAACCGACAGATCGGCCGCCGCCATTAGTTCCGCCATACGTCCAGTCTGCACATGGCACATAAAACCGGCGTGAGTGCGGCAGAACTCCTCAATTGCCTCGCGGTTTGGGTTGGTTGCGCCCACTACAACGTCGCTCTGGTGATCGCTCCGGCCAAGCGATTGAATCGCACGCAGCGCCTTTGCTGTCTCGTTGCTTGCATCCACGCCGCCAAAGAAGATTAGGATGCGGCGCACCCGGCCGTCGCGTTGCCTCACATTCGCGCGCTCGCCGGCAAACTCCGGACGCAGCATTGCGTATGCCGGACCCTGTAACCGCCGGCAGCCCTCGGGAACCAGCCCATCGTAACGAGTCGCAGCATCGGACTGAAGGTTGGTGTCGATCAGCAGATCGCAGTCGTGCTCGCGATCGCCCAGGTCGCTGATGACGGCGATGCGGCGCACCAGCGGCCGCAGGTGCCGCTCCCAGCCAAGGCCGATTCCGTAGTGATCGACGATCAGCCAGTCCACTCCACCTTCGATCCTGGCAGCGATTGCGGCGGTCTCCTCGGCGTCGGTGGACGGCTCCACGCCGCCCAGCCAGGAGTTGTTTTCCCTTTCGATTGCAGGCAGCCGGTGTACGGTGTAGCCCGCCCCTGCGATCGCATCCAGTATCGAGCCGGAAAGAGGCCGGCATACGAACTCCACCACCGCGCCGCGGCGGCGAAGCTCCTCGGCCAGGGCGCTCGTACGAGCCACATGCCCGGTCCCGATGAATCGCGACGAGTCCACACGAATCAGAATTCGCATCGAAGAATCGGGCCTCCTCACTTCCGCGTGCCGCGCGGCTGGCGGCTGGCTGGTTGGCGGAAGACCCGCCGGTTCACGAAGCCTGCTCGCCCGCCCGGCTTGCTGTTACCGCACCTTGAAGAGCGGCTTGAGCGGCTCGCAGCGCAGCAGCTCCTTCATGTGGTGGTTGCCGACCGCATCGCAAAGAATCGGAATCACCTCGCCGTAGACTGCGAGCAAGCGGGTAACGTCGGCGCTTGAGTGCGCGTAGCTGATGTTGTGCGTCGCCAGCGATAGAACCCCGCGGGCAAACATCTCCTGCAAATACAGCGACTTGATCTCCCAGGCCGCGTATCCGCCCGCATCCTGGATGGTCAGGAAAGACCAGGTTGGATGCCCGGCTACGCCCAGAATGTGGCCCGCCCCGTGATGCGCGATCGTCTCCCGGAGCCCGGTCTGAATAGCCTCGCCGGTTACCGTCATCGTGGCAATCACCGGCTCCCGTTGCAGCTTCTGCATCGTAGCCAGCGAGGCGGCCAGCGACAGCGTCTCGCCGCCGAAGGTGAACGAGAAGAAGACCTCTTCCATCAGCTTCATGATGTCGGCGCGGCCAGCCACCGCCGATACCGGGTACCCGTTGGCCAGTCCCTTGCCGAAGGTGGCCAGATCCGGCGTGACGCCGAACAGTTCCTGCGCGCCGCCATTGCTGTAGCGGAAGCCGGTGATCGTCTCGTCGAAGACCAGCACCGCGCCATTCTTGCGGCAGAGCTGCTGCACTTCGTGCAGAAAGTTGTTGGCCGGCGCAGTGACATTCATCGGCTCCAGAATCACGGCCGCAACCTGATCCGGGTAGTCGCGGAAGATCTTATGCAGCGATTCGAGATCGTTGTACGTAAACAGATGCGTCAGCGCGCTGGTCGAAGCTGGAATGCCCAGATTCCGTGTCGTCGCGCCGATGTACCAGTCCTGCCAGCCGTGATACCCGCAGGCAGCCACATGGTCCCGCCCCGTGAAGGCCCGCGCAATGCGGATCGCGCCCGCGGTAGCGTCCGAGCCGTTCTTGCCAAACCGCACCGCCTCCGCGCAGGGAACCATCTCAACAATCTTCTCCGCAACCTCGATTTCAATCGGGTGAGGCAGCGAGAAGATGATGCCGTCCGCCAGCTGAGCCTGCACCGCCGCGGTTACATCGGGGTCGTTGTAACCCAGCGTGACCGCGCAGAGGCTGTTGATGAAGTCTAGGTATTCGTTGCCGTCCACATCCCACAGGTGGCTGCCCTGAGCCCGCTTCGCAAAGTACGGTGAAACACCCAGCGGGTACTGTGTGCGGCTCTTGCTGAAGGTCTGTGTCCCCAGCGGGATTACTCGCAACGCCCGCTCAAGTAGGGCTTCTGACTGAATATACCGACTGCTCATAACTAGCCTTTCTGTCCTTGTAAGAAGATCTCATCCTGAAGCACGGATTTCGCCAAGCCTTCATTGCGCACAGGCAGATTCCCGTCGCGGTTGAATGTCGGGTGGTTCTCCAGCAACTCGAGTATCTGCGCCAGACCGAAGTTCGGGTCCACCGGGTAAAGCTGCGCAAATATCTTGCGCACAAACTCCAGATCCTCAGGAACATCCACCGTCCAGCGCAGATCCGCCCGGTTTGGCGTAATCGCACAGTTCCGCAGCCTGAAACGCTCCGGCCGCCGGTAGAGGAACGGCGTAACATGTTCGCGGGCCGAGGGAAGATCGGCCTCCCGCCACGCTGCTTCGAGGCAGGCAAAGCGCATCACCTCGACATCCAGCCCGTCCGGATACGACGGCTCGATCGTGTTGCTTGTATAGTCGAATCCGCCTGCAACGTGAGTCTCGATCACCTGGTCGATCACCTCGGGGTCCGACAGCGGGCAATCGCCTGTCAGCCGCACCACGTGGTCAGGCTTGTGCGGAGCCGCAGCCTGATAAAACCGGTCCAGAACATCGTTCAGGCTTCCGCGAAACACGGCTATAGCGTTCTGTTCGCAAAACTGCGCCAAGGGGTCATCGAGCGGCTCGATACTGGTGGCCACCACCAGCCTGTCGAGTCTCTTCGATCGCTTTACCCGCTCGATCTGCCGGCCCAGCATGGGCACATCGAGGATCGGCTGAAGCACCTTCCCGGGGAACCGGGTCGATGACATGCGCGCTTGTATTACTCCTAGAACCATCAGGTTGCTCCAATAACGGGAACCACCGCCGCATCGCTGCGGAACTCCCGGGGCGGATAATCGGGCCTGGGTCTTATTGCTCTCTATCTACTTTCAGTCCCACAGCAATTACTTCACAAGTTGAACCGGCCTCTGCGGCCACTGACTTGGGTTAATCAATACCTCGTCCGAACAGGCAAACTCACGTAATCTGTCCACATCCAGGTTCACCCGGCTGGCTGCTACGATCTCTTCAAGATGAGACCGGCACACGACGCCAACCAGCATCACATCCACCTCGGCTACCGCCTGTACAAACCCGAGCGCCGCCTCGACAGTCGTTACATGCATGCTCCGGCAGCACTCCCGAAAAGCGCTTAAACGTTCGCGATACTTCGCCAGCGGCCCTTCAAGCTGCCCGGGCTCCATCAGCAGCAGACCCTGCAAAAACACCGAGCGGGTGTGAATCTCCACGCCCAGCGCCTTCAACCGGCGCAGCATTCCATCGTCCAGCAGCCGTTGATCGAAGACATTGAGAGGCGCCTGAATCAGATCGATCTCATACCGCCCGAGGATCGCGTCAAGCTCCCGGCTGTCGTATATCGACACCCCGAAGCGGCGGATGCGGCCCGACTCTCTGAGCCTCACCAGCTCGGCGTAGATCTGCTCGCCTCCGGGGCCGGTAAGCGCGGAAGAGCGGTGCAGAAGCAGCCCGTGAATCCGGTCGCGACGCAGCCGCTTGAGCGAGCAGTCCAGATCTTCCGCCACCGTTCTACCCGAACCCAGATCGACCCGGGTCTTGGTGACGATGCGAAACGAGTCGTCCGCTAGCGCGCCCAGCGTATCTTCGCTCTGCCCGTATGCCGGGGCGGTATCGAGTACGCAGATTCCCTGCGATTGCGCGTACCCGAGGATCGATTCCACTTCCTGAGCCGCAACCTGCCCGCTGGAATTTGAGATGCCGTAGTCCAGCCCGAACTGCGCGGTTCCGAGACCGATCGTCATGCCAGCGCCCTCTTCAGGCAGCCAACCACATATTCCTGCTGTGTTTCTGTCAGAGAGAAGTAAAGCGGCAGACTGATCGCTCGGCTGTAGTAGGCCTCGGCCTCGGGGAAGTCCCCAGGCTTGAAGCCCATTTGGCGGTACCAGGGCTGAAGATGAACCGGGATGTAATGCACATTGGCCAGAACGCCATCGGCGCGCAGCCGATCGAACACCGCGCGGCGCGCTGTCTCCTTGACCTGGATGACGTACAGGTGCCAGGCCGAACGGCCATCCGGACTCTGCCAGGGCGTAGTAACGGCCACATCCCGCAGCAACTCGTCGTAGCGTGCCGCCAGCATCCGCCGGCGGGCAACAAACTCGTCGACGCGGGCCAGCTGGCTGGTGCCGAGCGCTGCCTGAATGTCGGTGATCCGGTAGTTGTACCCCAGGTCCACCTGCTCGTAGTACCAGCCGCCTTGCTCGGCGTCCGCGCTCATCTGCTTTGGATCGCGCGTGATGCCGTGCGTACGAAGCATCTGCAGCCGTGCATGCAGCTCGGGATCGTTGGTCAGCGCTATGCCGCCCTCGCCCGTGGTAATGATCTTGACCGGGTGAAAGCTGAAGACCGTAATGTCGGCGTGGACCGATGAGCCGATCTTGGCCCCCAGATAGTCGCCGCCGATGGCATGGCTGGCATCCTCGATGATCCGGAATCCATATCTGCGCCCAAGCTCAGCGATCTCGCGCATCTCCGCCGACTGGCCACTGAAGTCCACCGGCACCACCACTTTGGGCAGCCGCCCGGCCGTGCGCGCCGTCTCCAGCTTGCGCTCCAGAGCCTCCACGCTCAGGTTATAGCTCTTCGGATCGATGTCGACGAAGTCCACCTCCGCCCCGCAGTAAAGACCGCAGTTGGCTGAGGCTACAAAGGTGTTCGGCGTCGTCCAAAGCAGGTCGCCCGGCCCGAGATCGAGTGCGCGGCAAGCCATGTGCAGCGCCGCCGTAGCGTTTGCTACCGCTGTGCCGAAGCCGGCCCCCGAGTAGCTCGCTACCGATTCTTCGAACCGCACCACAGCAGGACCCTGCGTCAGAAAGTCCGAACGCAGTACCGCAATTACGGCTTCGATATCTTCGTCCGAGATCGTCTGCCGCCCGTAAGGAATCGGTTTTGCCGCTTCGTTCATCGAGCTGTGCTCTGGGCCTTCAGTACCGGCTCAAATCCCCGGCTGCGATTCAGCTGTTGAAGCTCTTCGACGGAAAGAAACTCCGGGTTGTTATTCGAGTTGTACTCAAAGCCCTGACGGACCGGCCCACCCCGCTCGCCGAGACGGTTGATGGCGAAATTGACGGCATCGACAAAAAGAATGCTCGGTTGGATCACAAAGTGGTCGTCGAACTCCAGTGTCAGATGCGAGTCGTCGGCCGGGCACATCACCTCGTGGAGCTTCTCGCCGGGGCGGATGCCGATGATCTTCGTCGGGAATCCGGGCGCCATCGACTCACACAGGTCGAGGATGCGCATCGAGGGAATTTTGGGAACGAAGATCTCGCCGCCCTGCATACGCTGGAAGTTCCGCATCACAAACTCCACTCCATCCTGGAGCGTAATCCAGAAGCGGGTCATCTCCGGATGCGTAACCGGCAAAGCTTCTATCTTCTCGGCCAGCAGCTTGGCAAAGTACGGCACCACGGAGCCGCGCGAACCTACCACGTTGCCGTAGCGGCAGACCGCGAAACGCGTCCGATGGCCGCCCGCCATATTATTCGCCGCCACAAACAGCTTGTCCGAGCACAGCTTCGTCGCGCCGTACAAGTTAATAGGATTGGCGGCCTTGTCCGTTGAAAGGGCGATAACTTTCTCGACCTCGCAGGCAATTGCCGCGTTAATCACATTGGTCGCGCCGTCGACGTTGGTCTTGATGCACTCAATCGGGTTGTATTCCGCTGTCGGCACCTGCTTAAGCGCGGCGGCATGAACCACGTAATCGATGCCCCGCATCGCCTGCCGCAATCGCTCACCATCGCGAACATCGCCCACAAAAAAGCGGATCAGCGGCGACTGATACTCGGGGAGCTGCTGCATCTCGAACTGTTTGAACTCGTCGCGCGAGAAGATAACCAGCCGCTTCGGCTTGAACCGCTCCAGAATCGTCTTGGCGAACAGCCGCCCGAAAGAGCCGGTCCCGCCCGTAATCAATACGCCTTTATCGTTTAACATCCTGCCCTCCGGTGTCTGAAATGCATGGCCCTGAATGAAACGGCCCCGATCGGAAGACGCACAGCTTCAGGCTTCTGATTTCAAAAAGTAATACTAGTTTAACTCCGGTGCCCATCGCCATCTTACATGCCTTCCACTACTTGCCGCATTTCCCAGTCAAGTGGTTACCTGTTCGGGAATCAATCCCAAATCATGCTTGGCAGATCGGATTGCGCTTCAGCTCCTGACGCGGCCTTTTGCTATCTCTTCCAGGCTGCCCTAAGTGTTTCAAGCCTTCCCCGCGTTACTTCGTTGGCCTTCAACAGCGCCCAACACTCAAGTCCCAGAACCCAGAAGAACGAAAGGAAGAGCGCCAGTAGTACCGCGCCACCGACGATCAGCTTCCGGCGGGGCCTGGTGCGAACCTCGGCGGAAACCGCGCGATCCAGCACCTGAATCGTCGTGCTTTGCCGCCCCTCGTCCAGTTTGGCCGCTTCATACTGTCGCAGCAGAATCTCCATCAATGCTTCGTGGTACTTCACTTCCCTGTAGTGGCGAATGTAGTCCAGCCCCGCCGTTGGAAGCGCCGCGGTGGAAAGCATCGAACCACTGCCCTCGTTCTGCCGTTCGAACTTGCTCAACTGCTCCCGCAGGCCCGCCAGTTGGCCGCGAAGCTCGATGACGGCGGCGTTGTTCTCGGTTCCGTATACTTCCACAGCGCGTAGCTGCACCTCGCGCTCGGCAATCTGCTGGTATAGCCTGCCGATCCCCTCCATCGTCACCTGCGTCTGGCGCTCGGGAGAGATCAGTTTCGAAGTCTTCTGCATCTCGATCATCGAGTTTTCGGCTTGTACCAGGGACTCGCGCTCGCCGTCCAGCTGCCCCTCGAAGAACTTCCTCCGCTCAACCGCTTCGCTCAGGTTCAGCGCCTGGTTAAAGCGCGATAGCTCCTCGACGAAACCATTCGCGATCTCGGCCGCGCGCTTCGGATCTTCGTCCTGAACCACGATCGAGATGATGTTACCCTTCTCGGCGGTCAGGATTACGCGCGCGTTCAGCTTCAGCCGGCAAGCCGTACGCAGCTTGGTCTTGTATACATCCATCAAGTGAAAGCGATCGATGATCGCATCGGTGATCGAGCGGCTGGCGAGCATCGACACATAGACGTCCGTCGGGTTCCGGAGTGCCGAGCTCAGGTCCTTGCTCGCGGCCAGACCCGCCAGCGAGGAGCTGGCAAACAGTGACGTGACCGAAGGGGTTTGCTGGGGCAGCAGAATCTTGGTTTGGGATTCGTAGATACTGGGCGTGATCAGCGACCAGACGGCGCTTACTACGCCCGAAGCCAGAACGAAATAGAGTATGCTGCGACGACGCCGGATGAGCGCATGCAGCAGAGATACGAACCAGCTCTCCCCAGCACGGCTTCCCGCCGCTTCAGGTAGATTCTCCTCTACCCTGGAATCTCGCGTTGCACTCACCTGGCCTCCAGACGCATGTACTACCAATATCTCTACCGGCGGCAGAGGAACTCACGCACCTGCGCGAGCCCGCCGCTGGATGGATGGAATTATAAATGTATACGCTTTGCCGCGCCCGGCTGGCAGTGTACGTGAAAGCGCTGTCTATTTCGCGCCAATGCGCAACAGGACGGCTGGAATCGTACGAAACAGAATGCGGAAATCCTCGCGCAACTTCCAGTCCATCACATAGCTGGCATCCAGCCTCACGCGCTCGTCATACTCGACGTTGCAGCGCCCCGACACCTGCCACAACCCGGAAAGACCAGGCATGGCGGCCAGATAGTATGGCAGGTACTGCCCGTAATACTGCATCTCGCACTTCACGATCGGCCGTGGTCCTACCAGTGACATCTCGCCACGGATCACGTTGACCAGCTGGGGCAGCTCATCGATACTCCAGTTGCGAAGGAAACGTCCGATCGGCGTTATCCGAGGGTCCGCCTCGTGCTTCCTCATCCGCCAGAACAGATGGTGGTGCGCTCCGTCGTCCGCGCCCTCGCGGCTGGCCATTTCCGCCGCTGTATACATAGAACGGAATTTCTTGATCCGGAAGGGTTTGCCGTTGCGTCCGATGCGCTCCTCGCTGTAAAACGCACCCCCTTGCGAGGTCACGCGGACCAGAAATGCTATTAGCAGGCAAGGCACAAACAACGCTACTGACAATGGCAGCGCAATCGCCAGATCAAGAACCCGCTTGGCAAAGCTGTATCGCCAGTTGGCGATCTCTTCAAACTGCATCAAGCGGCTGGCGAAGTCCAGATCGCCAATTCGTTCTATTTCTCCGGCCTCGGCAATCCTACCTTCAAGCGCGGCATTACTTAGTAGAAAGCTCACTGTTGCCCTCAAGGAATTAGTATGGCTGGACCTGGGATATCCGCGGGGACTGACCGCGGCAGAAAAACAAAGATAAATTGATTGCTGGCTCTCGGCGAGTTGGGAGTATTTCCGTTATGACCCGCGTCACATTCTTTGTATGACTAACGTTGTCTAGCGAAAGTACTCTCAAAGTATACACCGGCAAGAAATACTGACTGACTTAAGAAAGACGAATGCGAATTCCAATCAGCCGGTGGTCCAAAAGAGGCCGAGAGGCCCAAAACGGTCAACTTGCTGCTCCCCCCTTTGTTATGGATCACGAAACGACCCGGGCGCATCTGCGCGATGCGACCTACTTCAGAACCCCCACAGCTCCATCCTGATCGCATACCGAAATGAAATCATGGAGGCTCTCATTACACAGCTTTTTTTCCTGGCTGCACAACGAATGCAGCCGGGATAGTTGATAGTACATCAACTGTATTGATTTTGGACAGCATCCAAAAAAAGTTTTGCCGCTTCTGCCGTCCTTCTGGGAGACGGGAGACTCTTCGGCTCGTCGTAACGCTATGCTAATCTCTTGCTATGAATATCTTGCAGCGCATTCGGAGCAGCTGGCAGGCACGCGTATCGATTCCCGGCCAGAGCGTTTTTTCTTCTGCTTTTATGGTAGTTTGTCTCCTGTTTCTCTGGTCTTTTTCGGGGCTCCACGCACAGTCTCTCTCGCCCCAAGATAACCGGCAAGCACTCGACTGCTCCGACCCTTTGCAGGCTAATTCCTCTGGCTGCGTCGCTCAATCGTCGCCAAACGGTCAGTCTCCAACCGGAAACGGCTACGGAAACAGCAGCACAGGCAACGGCAATCAGAACTCCGGGCAAAACTACCAGATGCCGGCCGGCACTTACACCGACCAGATGACCGGCAACAGGCAGACGAATACGCCCCCCCAAAACGGACAGGGCATCCAGAACACAGGGCAATACGATCAGAATCCTGCCAACAGGCAGACACAGACCCCTCAGAATCAAATCCCTCCTGAGCCGCCCACTGAGTTCCAGAGTTTTGTCACCAACACCCTCGGCGTGACGCTGCCCATCTATGGCGCTGACCTTTTCCTACAGGTTCCTTCCACCTTCGCTCCTATCAATATGGCTGCTGCCCCGGCCAGCTACGTTATCGGGGCTGGCGATGAGATTCGCATCCGCGTATGGGGACAGATTAACTTTCAAACAAATCTTCAAGTCGATCGCTCCGGCGATATATTCATCCCCCAGGTTGGCCCCGTCCATGTCGAAGGCGCCGCTTACTCCGATCTGGCCGGCCGAATCCGTACCGCCATAGGACGCGTCTTTCACAACTTCGATCTCACCGCCGATATCGGCCAGACGCGCTCGCTTCAGGTCTACGTCACGGGCCAGGCACGCCGACCCGGGCTCTACACGGTGAGCGCTCTCAGCACTCTTGTTGATACGTTATTTGCAAGCGGCGGCCCTGCGACAAGGGGCTCCATGCGCCACATTCAGGTGCGGCGCGGCAACTCCGTGGCCACGGACTTCGATCTATACGACCTGCTCGTCAAGGGCGATAAGACCAAAGACATCAAACTCCTTCCCGGAGACGTCATCTTCATTCCCGCGGTTGGTTCCCAGGTAGCCATCTCCGGCAGTGTGCGGTATCCCGCCATCTACGAGCTCCGCGGCGACGAGACTCTCTCCTCTCTCCTCGTTCTTGCGGGAGGGCTGTCGTCCGTCGCAAATGGCACCCGCGTGTCCATCGAGCGCATTCAGGATCACCTGTACAGGCAGGCCATGGAAATGGCCTATGACCAGCAGGGTGAGGCGATGCAGTTGGCAGACGGCGATCTGATTCACTTCTACTCTGTCGCGCCGCTCTATCGTCAGACCGTCACTCTGCGCGGCAACCTCGCAAACCCGGGCCGTTTCGCCTGGCATCAGGGGATGCGGTTGAGCGAGCTGATCCCCGACAAGGACGCTCTCGTTACGCGGAACTACTGGTGGAAGCGCGCCCAGCTTGGATTCCCGGCGCCTGAGTTTCAGGGCCAGCCGGCTGGCGGCACGAAAGCGCTGAACACTTTCACGTTGCAGGGGCAGGGGCCCCAGGGGCGCTCGGTCGCCTCAGCCACGGCGCAGAGCTCGCTCTCCACACGCGGAACCACCGAGCTTAGCTCTACCACCAATGTAGAAGTGCTCAGCCCGGAGATCGACTGGAACTACGCTGTAATCGAGCGGCAGGACAAGACAAATCTAAAAACCAAACTCTTGCCCTTCGATCTCGGCAAGCTCGTCCTCAGCCACGACTCTTCGCAGGATCTTGAACTCGAGAGCGGTGACGTCGTTACCATCTTCTCCGAGGCAGACGTTCGCATGCCGATCGCCGACCAGACAAAACTGGTCCGCCTCGACGGCGAGATCGCACACGCCGGTGTCTACTCTGTTCTGCCTGGAGAAAGCCTCCGCCAGCTTGTCGAGCGGGCCGGCGGGCTTACCACTCACGCTTACCTCTACGGCTCCGAACTCACTCGCATCTCCACGCAGACCATTCAGCAGGCCCGGATCGACGAATACATTCAGACGCTCAGCCTCCAGGTTCAACACGCCAACCTGACAATAGGAGCCTCCACTTCCGCTGCTACGAATTCAGCTGCCGTTACGGGCGCGGGACAGGACCTGATTCGCTCCTTGCAGTTGCTTCGCGCCACCGGGCGCATCGTCCTGCCCTTCAAGTCCGATAGCGCGGGGGCCTCTGAAATCCCCGAACTCGCGCTCGAAGACGGAGATCGCTTTACCGTCCCCTCCGTCCCCGAAACCATCAACGTGATCGGCGCGGTATACAACCAGAACTCCTTCCTTTACGTCAGCTCCCGCCACGTCGGCGCCTACCTTAAGCTGGCCGGAGGCACCAACCGCTTTGCCGATCCAAAACATGAGTTCGTCATACGCGCCAATGGCGAGGTTATCGGCCGCGACAATACGTCTTCACTTTGGAGCAGCGGCTTTGCATCGCTGCGTATCTTCCCCGGCGATACCCTCGTAGTCCCTGAGAAGACGATCAAGCCCTCCGCCATACGCGGCCTCCTCGACTGGACCCAGATCTTCTCGCAGTTGGCGTTGACATCGGCGGCGCTCAACTCTGTTAAATAGCCGGTCTAGTACCTGACGGCGGATTCAGCACCGGAAGCGAAGAGCTTGCAGCTCGCAACTCTTCGCTTCCCCAAACTCCTTCATCTCTCCGCCTGGCGTCCCTTATAAAAATTGTGCGCGTGTCCCGCCGGATAAAATCCGCAGCGCGGACTCTCGCGTTCCGTACACATGCCGGATCGGCGCAAGGACTCCCCACACGCAATCAGCCACACATAGCCAACAACGCGATCCGGCTACTGGAATTGTCAATTTATGAAGGAATTTGGAGGCGCGGGCCGGGATCGAACCGGCGCATAAAGGTTTTGCAGACCTCTCCCTTACCACTTGGGTACCGCGCCCCTGGGTGGCCGCCTCAACCTGGGGTCAAAGCTGGGGGTCGTTCCAAACTGCTTGCCGCTCAATTTTTCTCGCGGAGCTGTCTGGAGCGGGAGACGAGATTTGAACTCGCGACCCTCGCCTTGGCAAGGCGATGCTCTACCACTGAGCTACTCCCGCTTCCTTGTCGTTTTCCACCGATCGCCGCTGGCCACAAGCCGCACAGCATCAGCCGGAAAACTCTTCAGGGCAAGATTGAGTATACCGTCCGGCCCCCCTTGGGTCAAACTCCCAAACGCATCTCTGAAACCTCTTTTTGCCTCCTGTCATATAATCAATTTCATGCTTATCGCATCGATAGCCGCCCTCTTCGCCCGCGCGGCCGCGGCTGCGGCGGCTCCCGCCGCCTACTGACTGCTCCAACTCATCCAATCCAAGCACATCCCAGGGAGTCAGGCACACGCTTCTGGCCCTCATCCCTAGTCCCTAGTCCCTAGTCCCTGTATTCTGGAGTAGTTATGAGCGAAGAGTTCAGCCGCATACAACGCCTGCCCGCCTACGTCTTTAACATCACCGGCGAGATGAAGATGGCCGCCCGCCGCCGCGGCGAAGACATCATCGACTTCGGCATGGGCAACCCCGACGGCCCCACGCCCAAGCACATCGTCGACAAGCTGATCGAGGCCGCCCAGCGCCCCACCACCCATCGCTACTCGGTCTCCCGAGGCATTCCCCGTCTGCGCAAGGCCATCTGTAGCTGGTACAAGACCCGCTACGACGTCGATCTCAACCCCGACACCGAGGCCATCGTCACCATCGGCTCCAAGGAGGGCATCGCCCACCTCTGCCTCGCCATCCTCGACTCGCGCGACACCGTACTCGTTCCCAACCCCAGCTACCCCATTCATATCTACGGCCCGGTCATCGCCGGCGCGCACATCGTCAGCGTGCCCATCAACGACCACGAGGAGTTTCTCAAGGAGCTTGAAGAGATCATCCCGCGCATGACCCCGCGGCCCAAGGCGCTCATCGTCAACTTCCCCTCCAACCCCACCACCGAGTGTGTCGATCTGCCCTTCCTCGCCCGCCTCGTCGAGCTGGCCAAAGAGTACGGCTTCTGGCTCATCCACGACGTCGCCTACGCCGACATCGCCTTCGACGGCTACAAGCCCCCCTCGGTCCTTGAAGTCCCCGGCGCGCGCGACGTCGCCGTCGAGTTCTTCACCCTGTCGAAGTCCTACAACATGCCCGGCTGGCGCATCGGCTTCATGGTCGGCAACCAGAAGCTCGTCGGCGCCCTCGCCAAGCTCAAGAGCTACTTCGACTACGGCACCTTCACTCCCATCCAGGTAGCCTCCATCGCCGCCCTCGAAGGCCCCCAGGAATGCGTAACAGAGATCTGCGAAACCTACCGCAAGCGCCGCGACGTACTCATCGAAGGATTGAATAAGCTCGGCTGGATCGTCCCCGCGCCAAAGGCTACGATGTTCGTCTGGGCGCAGATTCCGGAGCAGTACCGCCACCTCGGCTCGCTCGAGTTTTCGAAGCTCCTGCTGACCGAAGCCAAGGTAGCAGTAAGCCCCGGCATAGGCTTCGGCGACTACGGCGACGGCCACGTAAGATTCGCCTTAATCGAAAACGAAGAACGCACCCGCCAGGCCCTCCGCGGCATCAAGCAGATGTTCGCCAAAGGTATGGGTGCAGTGTAAGCAGGAGGGAAAAACGATTTACTACTTTTAAGCCACGAGTTGCTCGAATTGAAAATGTGGCCTACAAATCTTGAGTTTCACATCAACATTCCTGCTTCCAAGGTAAGGACAAGAAGAAGACCGTTTACTACTCCTCTCCGTTCGATGGTTCTCTTGTCCTTTACTGTCTCTGGATAGGTAAGAAGAAAGTACGAAATAACAAAAAACAGCCATAGAGACGCTGACTCTACTGTTGGCATCACAACATCTCCAACAGGCTGTTGCAGATTAGACGACAACGCATAGCGATAAATCAGAACAATCGAAGAAAAGTGAATCGCAGCAAATACGACTTCCATAATCAACGGACGGAATAAACCGTTCTTTAAACTCAAGGGAAATATCATTGGCTTGAGCCCGGGAAATTTTATAGCGTTAATCCCAAATACAGTCACGGGGAGCGGTATGGCTTTAATTCCATAAAGAACTAGATGACCTACTGATGCACCGACGACAACAAAAGCTGAAGAAAAGTAATGATTAGATTGCACAACTTGGACGTGGAAGATGCCACTGTAAGCCATAGGAGCCAATACAAGTGGCACAGTCATCGACATCGATAACAGAACTGCGTCCCTGCCCTGGGGCAACGACCTGCCTGCGCCAGCATGATAATTCATGTGGAGAAGGATTTTTTGGCCTCCTTCGGCCAGCAATGCATGCATCGCAACTGCGATTAGCCCGATCAATAGAATCGATTGAACTCTCATCAATCCAAACTGGCCGGGCAATGTAAGACTAGGCCTCATTAGTCCCGAGACATTTATCCGTAAAGAGCCGAAAAAACAACCTATGGTAATCCAGTCGGCAAAGATAGCTATGTTCGGTTTACTTGGCATATTCTTCCTGTGTCTGAGGATTAGCCCGCGATTCAAAACTATTTTTAATAGCAACCGATTTTACTTCGATTAGAGCTGATTATTGCAACATTTATTTAGGGGAAACTAGATTGTCGGCTCTTGTCGCACCAAACTTCCACCGCCACCACTCCCGCTCCCGTAGGGAGCGAGTGAGAATAGCCCCGGGTGAAACCCGGGGATAGCGTCCACCACCATCCCCGCCGTCCTGTAGGGACGGCGTGACCCGTCACCGATCTCAGCCCCTCTGTCCCTGGTCCCTGTCTCATTGCCGATTATTTCGCGGAAAAGCGCACACTATTTATATGAGCTACTTTCCAGAACACACACCACCCAACCGAGGCCGGGTACCCCCTCCCCCTCCACTTCCCACATTGTGGTGTTGTCTCCAGACCGGCTCAAAACTCGTTCCACGCTTCACTCACCACGTAAACCATTTATATTCTGCACTTACAAGCAACCGCCCCATAACCCCTTTATTACCAACACCTACAAGATCTAAAAAGGAAAAGCGCCTGTTTTCATACACTTACGCAACACTCCAACGCACTTTCCGGCTTTTGCTTAGCCAATCCAGCAACAAAGCGCCCCGAAAACAGATATGGGAGCGGCATAGCCGCTCCCATACCCCGGAAATTCTGAGCGAGTTTACTTCGCCGCTGCCAGCGCCCGACCCGCCGCGTCGATCTGTTCCCTGGTATTCACCTCGGTGGCGCACCACAGCGTGCAGTTGGCCAGCTCCGGATACCAGCGCGCCAGGTCTATTCCGCCCACGATCTTGTTCTCGAGCAATCGCTCCTGCCAGACAGCCGGAGCATCTTCCGTGAGCAGCACAAACTCATGAAAGCGAGGAGCCCCCGAGAACCGCAGCTTTGCGCCCGCGACCGCCGACAGCGTGCTCGCCGCATAGGCTGACTTGGCCAGATTATGCTCGGCAAGCTCGCGGATGCCTTCCTTCCCGTAGACCGACAGGAAGATCGTCGCCATCAGCGCCACCAATGCCTGGTTGGTGCAGATGTTCGAAGTAGCCTTCTCGCGGCGGATATGTTGCTCGCGCGTGGCCAGCGTCAGTACAAAGCCGCGGTTCCCGTTCTGATCCACGGTCTGCCCGACGAGCCGTCCGGGAATCTGGCGAACGTACTTTTCCTTCGTTGCAATCACTCCGCAGTAAGGTCCGCCGTAGCTGAGCGCCACGCCGAAGGACTGCGCCTCCATCGAGACGATATCTGCCTCGACAGGCGGACGAACGATACCGAGAGAAACGGCCTCCGCAATCGAGACGATCAGCAGCGCGCCCTTCGCATGCGCGATCTCGGCGATAGCCGGAATGTCCTCTATGACGCCAAAGAAGTTGGGGCTCTGCACAAGTACGGCTGCGGTCCGATCGGTTACCGCTGCCGAAAGCGCATCGAGATCGATGCGGCCGGTCTCGTTGTTGTACCCGACTGTCGAGATGGGCAGTCCCTGAAACTGCGTCGTGGTAGAGATCACTTCACGGTACTCGGGATGAACCGAGGTAGCAACAACAGCCTCGTGCCGGCCGGTAATGCGCACGGCCATCATCACGGCCTCGGCAGCTCCAGTTGATCCGTCGTACATGCTGGCGTTGGCAACGTCCATGCCGGTCAGCTCGGCGATCATCGTCTGGAACTCAAAGATAGCTTGCAGCGTTCCCTGCGTGATCTCGGCCTGGTAAGGCGTGTAGGAGGTAAGGAACTCGCCGCGCTGCACGATCGGGTCGATCACGACAGGCCGGTAGTGGCGGTATGCGCCTGCACCGAGGAAGCTCGCGTAGTCGGTCGCGTTCTTCTGGCCAGCAGCCCGGAAGTAGTCGACGATCTCGCTCTCGGCGTGCTGGCGCGGGATGGCAAGGTCGCCGTCCAGACGGTACTCGGCCGGGATCACGCTAAAGAGCTCGTCAATGGACGCAGCGCCAATAGCCTCAAGCATTTGCTGGCGTTCGGCGGGAGATTTGGGTAGGTAGCGCATTCGAGCCTCTAGCTTCTAGCTTCTAGCTGGAAGCTGGTATGCAAGCGGTAATGGCTCACGAAAAAGATCAACGTTCGTTCGAAACTGCATATGGCTGCGAGAACAAGCTAGAGGCTAGGAGCTGGAAGCTAGCGGCTAGTGTGCTGTCTCTTCGGCAATAAACGCCTCGTACGCAGCGGCGTCGAGCAACACATCGAGCTCGGCCGGATTGGCAAGCTCAACCTTGATGATCCAGGCCTCGTGTGCGTTTTCGTTGATCTTGTCGGGAGCTGTCTTGAGCTCTTCGTTCACGGCCAGCACGGTTCCGCTGACGGGCGAGAAGAGGTCGCTGACCGCCTTCACGCTCTCAACCGACCCGAAGGTTTGGTTGGCTGCGACCTGATCGCCCACTTTCGGCGCATCCACGTAGACGATGTCGCCCAGCGAACTCTGTGCGTAGTCGGTGATGCCGACGAGTCCGCTGGTGGGGTCGATCCACTCGTGCTCGCGGCTGTAACGGTACTTTGCGGGATAGGACATGAGGTCGGCTCCTCGAGAATTCAGACTCCCAGTGTAAGCCAAGAGGGCCGCGCAGGCTGTGGACCGCGGGGGTGGAATCGGAAGCACATTCAGCTGCACGGGCTGGTAACGAAGGTTACTGCCGAAAATTCGGATTTCTTCTTGACGGTCCTATAGCGGGCTGGAGATACTCTCCCGTGTCATACGAGAGGCGCGGAGCTTTACCCGCGCAGGGAAGCTGGGCTTTTCATGGATCTTGCTCTGTTACGTATTCTTTTTGTTCTTGTCTTCGGCATAGTCTGCTACTTTCTTCGCCCCTTCGGCATCGCCAACAGTTGGGTGGCGGCGGCGTGCGGTGTAGTGACGGCCACGGCGGTGATCGTTTTTGAGGCGCGTGTTCGGGCCCTGACGCTACGGCGGCTGATCGGCGCGGTGGCGGGTAGCCTGCTGGGCATTCTTGGCGCAGCCATGTTCTGCCTGGTGCTGCGCGCGGCTCCACTATCCTCACACGACTCGGCAGCATTGCAGATCTTCGTGCTGCTGCTGATGACCTACGTCGGCCTTCTGGTCGGCGCCAGCAAGGGGGATATGCTCAATCCCGCGGCGCTGGGAATGTTCTTCTCCTCCGATAAGCCTTCGAGGCGCTCAGCCAAGGTGCTGGACACGAGCGTGATCATCGACGGCCGGATCGCCGATATCGCCGAAGCTGGGTTTCTCGACGGCGTCATCGTCATTCCGGAGTTTGTGCTGAGGGAGCTTCAGGTGGTAGCGGACTCGACCGACGGCTCCAAGCGCCAGCGTGGCCGCCGCGGTTTGGACATGCTTCAGCGGATGCAGTCGAGCGCGAAGATGCAGGTACAGATCGTGCCGGACGACTTTCCCTCGATCCGTGAAGTGGACCTGAAGCTGCTCGAGTTGGCCAAGAAATGGGAGGCCAAGGTCGTCACCAACGACTTCAACCTGAACAAGGTGGCTCACCTGCATCATGTGGACGTGCTCAACATCAACGACCTGGCCAACGCCCTCAAGCCAGTAGTGCTGCCGGGCGAGAAGATGAACGTCGTGATCCTCAAAGAGGGCAAAGAGTTTAACCAGGGTGTCGGATACCTCGACGACGGAACCATGGTAGTCGTGGACCACGCACGCAAGATGATCGGCAAGAGCGTGGAGATCGTGGTGACCAGCGTACTCCAGACGGCCAGCGGCAAGATGATCTTCGGCCGCGTGGAAGAGAACGGGCGGGGTCCGGCAGCGGGCTGATCTACAGCACTTTATTGTCAGCAATAGCATTCGCTGTCAGCAAATGACGCTCATCGAAAACACTCTGTCATCTTGAGCGAAGTCCCGCGTCAGCGGGACGGAGTCGAAAGACCTGCGGTTGTTCTTGTATCAACGGATAGCAGTAACTTCGTTACATCCGATCTATTGTGGAGCGGCGGGGCAGGGAAAGATATCGGGATTCTTCAGGGAATGCAACTCTCCATCCCATGACTCCCAGTTGGCAATATAGCAAGCCACCTCACGGTACATCTTGCCGTCGAACCGCTCCACGATCAGCGATTTCTCGCTCGCCGAATCGTGCGCGGCCAGCACAATGTCTTTGTACCCCTTGTGCTGCTCGTCCTTGATTGTGATCCGCTCGGCCCCACCGATGCCCTGCTTATCTCTGGTATCGAGTAAAAGCCTGTAACCCTGCGCCGTCTTATCGAGAACCCAGAACGCACAGTTCCCTGTAGCCCCGCATCCCGCTTCGTAGTCGTTTGCCTGGAGGATGAACTCTGGGTTCCCATCGCTGTTCAGATCGGCTTTCTCAACTCGCGAATTCAGCGCCAGCTTGCGGAGTTGTTTCCTATCGGTACTCTCAAGGTTGCCCTTGTATTTCGAGATCAGGCCGATCACCTTCTCCGTAAGCCCTGTCCTCTCCTCTGCTGTCAGTTCAGCCGAGTTCCGAATCGTCTTCTTGTATGCAAGCTCGTGCGATTTGCTAAGGCTCCAATAGAAATGGGTAGCGGTCTCCCCGCCAGGAACCACCGCTTGCGCAGCGCAGATGGATGTTGCGAACAGTCCAAGACAAAGCAGCAGAGTCAGTCTCACAGCAGAACTTTACACCCATACTTCCGCAGACCCAAATTCCGGCCTGAATCAATCCCACCCACCCAGCTAAATCCCCCTGTTAATCCCCCCGTCCCCGCTGCTAAACTCGCTCAGCGAGGAAAAGAACGCATGAGCACACCTTCTGCGACCCCTAAGAAACCCACCGACTTCCAGCCCTTCATCCCTGCCAGCCAAGCCCCGCCCGAGTTCACCTGGCGCGCTGTGCTGCTCGGCTGCCTCTTCGGCATCATCTTCGGTGGAGTCACCGTCTACGTCGGCCTCAAAGCCGGCCTCACCGTTGCCGCCTCTATCCCTATCGCGGTCATCTCCATCAACCTGCTGCGCTACAAGGGCAAGCCCTCGGTGCTTGAGACCGTCATCGTCCAGACCGCGGGCAACGCCGGCCAGTCCATCGCCGCCGGAGTCATCTTCACCCTGCCCGCACTCATCTTCCTGGGCTTCGACCTCGAGTACTTCCGCATCTTCATGCTCGCCCTCATCGGCGGATTCCTCGGCGTCCTCTTCATGGTGCCGCTGCGCCGCCCGCTCATCGTTGAAGAGCACGGCGTCCTCCAGTTCCCTGAAGGCACCGCTTGCGCCGACGTCATCAAGGCCGGCGCATCCGGCGGGTCAACAGCGTCAAGAGTGTTCGCCGGCCTCGGCCTCGGCGCGCTCTATGCGGCCTTCCAGAACGGCAACCTATTCGGCGCATGGCCAGCAACGCCCGAGTACCGGCCCGACTTCGGCCCCGAACACGTCCTCAAGGGCTCCTCCATCAAGGCCGATGCCACGGCCGAGTATCTTGGCGTGGGCTACATCATCGGCTCGCGCACAGCAGGAATCATGGTCGCCGGCGGCGCTCTCTCCTGGCTCGTCTTGATGCCGCTGATCTACTTCTTCGGCAAGGGACTCGATCACGCCATCTACCCCGGAACCGCGCTCATTCGCGACATGGGGCCCAGCGACCTCTGGATCACCTACATCCGGCCCATGGGCGCGGGCGCAGTGGCCGCCGCCGGACTCATCACCCTCTGCAAGACACTGCCCACCATCATCAGCGCGCTCCGTTCCGGCTTCAAAAATATGGGCAAGAGCAAGGCCGAGGCCGAAAACACCATCCGCACCGAGCGCGACCTCTCCATGGGTTTTGCAGTCTTCGGCTGCATCGCCCTCGTCGTGCTTATGTTCTTCTTCCTCTGGTTCAAGCCCGTCCCCGGCGCGCAGTTGGGATTCGTACAGAACCTCGCCGCTTCGCTGCTCATTATCTTCTTTGGGTTCCTGTTCGTCACCGTCAGCTCGCGCATCGTGGGCTTGATCGGCAGCTCAGCGAATCCTATCTCCGGCATGACAATTGCCACTTTGATGGCCACCAGCGCCATCTTCCTGGTTGCCGGATGGACCGCTCCGGCCTTCGGCGCGCTCGCCATCACCGTCGGCGGCGTAGTCTGCATCGCTTCGGCCGAGGCCGGCGACACATCTCAGGACCTCAAGACCGGCTACCTGCTCGGCTCAACGCCCATCAAGCAGCGGATCGCCTTCTTCCTCGGCATCATCTTCTCCACCATCGCCATCGGCGGCACGCTCTTTGCCATGAACCGCGGCCTCGAGGAGTTCCGCGCGGCCCCCCACGCCTGGGACCTCCAGGCCTCGCATCCCGGCGTCCAGATCCTGACCAACAGCCCAAGCCTCGTCGATCAGTTCCCGGTCAAGAACTCCAACGGACCCACTACCACCCACAACAAGAGCGAGTACGTTCTGCTCAGCGCCATCGGGTCCTCTGAATTGGCAGATGGCAAGTACCTCTACTCGCCTGTGACACATCAAATCGAAGTCCAGTGGATCCCTGGCATCGGCTCCGAGCAGGTAGCCGCGCCGCAGGCAAGATTGATGGCCACGGTCATCAACGGCATCCTCACCCGCAAGCTGCCCTGGGGACTGGTGCTGCTCGGCGTCTCCATCGTCATCGTGGTGGAACTGCTCGGCATCCGCTCGCTCACCTTCGCCGTCGGGGCCTATCTCTCCATCGGAACCACGCTGGCCATCTTCACCGGCGGCGTCATCCGCTTCCTGGTGGACAGCGCTGTTGAAAGGGCGGGCGGCAAGAATGAGGGCGACGTCAGCCCGGGTTCGCTCTTCGCCTCAGGCCTCATCGCCGCCGGCGGCATCATGGGACTGATAGGCGTAATGAACGCCTTCGTCCAGACCACCTGGCACGTACCGAACTTACTCTCCCTGCCCCACGGCCCGCTGTACAACAACATCGTGTCAGTGGTGGCCTTCGCCGCACTGGCGTTCTCGCTGTATTACTTTGCGAGGAAGCCGCTGAAGAAGTAGTTACTTCAACAGCCTGACACTCACTACGTACAGCCGGTCGCGAGACCGGCTGTCGTGTCTTTGGTTATAAGATAGTTGCAATCCTATCGATCCGGTGGCACGCATGAGCAGTTTGAAGTCACAAATTGTGACCTCAAAAGTCGGGGTCCCCGCTGAACGCGTCGAGCGGCGCATCCTCTCGATTCGCGGGCATAAGGTGATGCTCGATTTCGATCTCGCTGCTTTATATGAAGTTGAGACCAAATCGCTAAACTTGTCTGTCCGGCGAAACCTGGAACGGTTCCCTGAAGACTTCATGTTTCAGTTGACGCAGGACGAGTTCGACAACTTGAGGTTGCAATTTGAAACCTCAAGATTTTGGGGTGGGCGGCGGTATCGGCCTTATGCCTTCACAGAACAAGGCGTAGCCATGCTATCAAGCGTGCTGCGCAGCCCCCGCGCCGTGCAGGTCAACATCGCCATCATGCGTGCATTCGTCAAACTCAGAGAAATTCTCGCCTCGCACCAGGAACTAGCCCGCCGCTTCGAAGAGATGGAGAGTCGCTACGACGCTCAGTTCCACGCCGTCTTTGAAGCGATCAGCGAACTGATGGCCCCGGAGGAAGAACCCAAACATCAGATCGGGTTTGGAGTTGAGTGAGGAGAAATTGGCTCCCAACCGGTATCTATCGCCCTCACCGCCCTGCCCCACGGCATCCTCTTCCACGACTGGGTCTCGGTAATAGCCTTCACCGCGCTGGCCTTCTCGCTGTAGTACTTCGCGAGAAAGCAGCTGAAGAAATAAACAAATGTTGATATGAAAAGGTAGTGCTGGCACCTTGTGCTGTCCGATATATCGGTGTACTATATGCACACTGGCGCCATCGTGCGCACAGTGTAAGAAAATCCAAGCCGCATTGTCGGCATTGCACAAGGAGCACACCAATGGGCAAATCTGTCCACCGTATCCGCGCATTTGAAATGCGCAAAATCTCCCACCCCGTCTTCTCCGACATCGATAAATACTGGCTAACTGTGGCCGCGAAGGATTTTCCTGCAGGGATTAGTACGTCTGCGAACGCGCGCGATCCAGTCGGTCTAAACAGACGCGTCTATAAGGATGTCCGAAGCAGTCTCGATGGAATCACCGCTACGCCCGGTTCGTTCGACTTAATGAACAAGGGAATAACAATCTTGGCCAGAGCGGTGAAGCTGATCGACAAAGCAGAAGGCCTACTCGATATCGTTATCGACGATGACGATGGCGGTATTGTAGATGGCGCTCACACCGCGAAGATCATCGAAGAGGCCAACGAAGACGGATCAATCCCTGACGAGCAATTTGTCGAGGTTTACATCCGCACCGGCGTCAATGACGAACTTATCAGTGACATCGCCCGCGGCCTCAACACTGGAATTCAAGTGGCCCCTCAGTCAATCTATAACATCGCCGGGGTCTTCGACTGGCTCAAAGAGGAAATTAACGGCCAATCCTACACAGATCGTATTTCTTGGCGAGAGAGCGACGACGAGGACTACGATGTCAGGGATCTTATCGCTGTCCTCGAAGTCTTCAACATATTTGACTTTCCAAATGATGTGAATGTCGGGAAGCACCCCATATCTGCCTATGAGAAGTGGAGTGTTCCACTGAAGAAGTTCGCAGATGATTTTGAGGAAAACAAAGACGCGCTCAAGAACAGCAAGTACTATCGGCTTCGGCATTTACTCAAGGATGGATTGGCCCTTTATGACCAAATCCGGCATGACTTCCGCGAAATGCACAACGAGGACGGTGGCCGGGCGGGCAAGATGAACATTATCGAGCAAGCCTCTGCGCATCGTGGCAGCTTTGATTTCCCGTTCGCGAGCTTACCTGAGAACGAATACCGGCTCACTAAAGGCGCAACATTCCCGATCCTTGCGGCTTTTCGTGCGTACGTAGAGGAGAATCCCAAAACAGGAGATGCCCGATGGCGCGGCGGGTTCGACAGAATCCTAAAGGTTTGGGAAGATGTTGGGCTTAACCTCGTCGAGGAAACATTTCAGCTAACCAGAGAAGGCGTGCGTAACCCCGACGCAATTGGGAAAAACCGCAAGCACTGGGCCAACCTGTACATGCGGCTGCAAGTAAGGCTGCTCCAAGAGCGACTTCAAGAACAACAAGAAAAGGCTCCGGCGCGGAGGCGAAAGTAAGCCATCTCATCGGAAGCCCAAGGTTCTCCCAGGTCTCGCTTTTGAGGCCTGGGGAAGCCTCCAGATCACGCCACCACCCTCAACCTCACGCCCTCCTGCTCCTGCAAGCAAGCGATGATATTGAACAGCTTCGCCGCCGTCGGCATCAGCCGAGCTTTTTCGCATCCAGTACCTGAATCTCCGCATACCGCTCGAAGTCCTGTGTGTTGAAGGTCAGAATCCGGTCGATTTCGTGCACCCGCATCGCCGCCACCAGCCGCGCATCGTGCACGCTCTTTCCCGAGACACCGAAGGCGGTAACGATCCGCTCCCACTCGTCGTGCAATGGCAGCTCCGGCAGCAGATTGAAGATTCGCTTCAGCGCCGCAAGCTCATTCCTCGCCTGTTCCACCGTGTATCCCAGACCGTTGGCGTCAAGCGGGCGCGTTGCCACCGCCCAGAACTCCACCAGGTTCTGCTGGACGATATGCAGAATTTCACCATTGGAGCGCAACGCCCGCAGAGCGCGAAGCGCAATCGCCGCGTGGGGGTGGTGCGGCTGTGCCAGCCGCAAGAGAATATTGGTGTCGACGAGAATCGCCATCTAAGCGCCGCGCGTACCGTAGATCGATTCCCGGCCGATGGCATCGTCCGCGAGCAGCGGCGTCGAGGGCGCATGACCTTCGCTCCAGGCCGCAAGCGCCCTCACCCATTCCTCGGCCGAATCCCGCGCACCTGCCGAGACACACGTCTTCAGCCGCTCGCGAATGCTCGCAAGCCCAACCTCGGCAACTTCGTCCCAGCCCTTTATTAGGCCGGCGCGAATCGCTTGTCCAGCGATGTTCTCCTGCTCGGGATTGAGTTGAATGGTCATAGTAACCGGCAAACCTGCTGCCTCATTGTACCCCGGTTATTCTTGCGGGGATGAGCTGCGCCATCGACGTCAACTTACCTGTTCGGCAACCAGCCGCGCCCGGCCCCGTTCACTGACTTCGGCCACGAGTTGGCGCATTCCTTCTTCGGTGATCTCGCGCCCCTCACCACGTGCCACAGCGGCGCGCGCCTGATCGAGCGTGGAGCGAAACTCCAGGCGACGGCGCTCGCGCTCCTCCCACAAAGCAAGAGCTTCGCCAATCGCATCGTCCTCGCGCCGCAACCGGCCCGCGAGAACGGCCTGCCGAGCAAAGGCTCTTTGATCGGATGTCAACTGGACTTCCATTGCCGCAGCTCCTGCTCCAAGAATACGCCAAAACCTGTTTTCGCGCGTTTCCGGTCCATTGCCGGTACGCCCTCACGCCACCACCCGCAACCGCACGCCTTCCTGCTCCTGCAAGCAAGCGATGATACTGAATAGCTTCGCTGCCGTCGGGTTCCCTTTTGGTCCGAACATCTGGTGCAGCGTCTTTGCATGAATTCCGGTCTTCTCGGCCAGCGCCGGAAAGCCCAGAGTCGCGTTGATAAAGTCGCGCAGAATCTCGCGGCCCAGGTCGCCCTCGCCACCAAGCAATGCCTCAATCGCATCGCTCAGCAGTCCGCGCCGGAAGCTCTCATCGCTCCGTACCCGCGCCTGCACCGTCTCGCGAAAGTCCCTCGTCAACGCCATACCGTGCTCCTCTTCTGCTGCTTGTAGTCCTGCCAGCAGGCCTTTGCCAGTTCAATGTCTTTCTGTTGTCGCAGCTTCGATCCGCCCGTCAGCAGAATGACGATCTCCTCGCCGTCCTTGCCGAAGTACACGCGGTATCCCGGCCCGAAGTCGATGCGGTACTCAAAGACTCCGCTGCCCACGCCCTTTGCATTCGAGAAGTTGCCCAGCCCAAGCCGGTAGAGAGCGGTCGTCACCTTCCGCGCCGCCTCAGAGTTCAGGCGCGCAAATCACTCGGAGAAGAGACTCCGCCCATCCAGCCGCACGTACTCGCGGATGCCGATCACTTCTTGATGGTAGTATATATTTTACCTTTAAGTCAACGTCAGACCGCTTCTTCCTCAGCTATTCCTCTACACCACCACCCGCAGCCGAATCCCCTCATGCGCCTGCAAGCACGCAATGATTGCGAAGAGCTTGGCCGCCGAAGGATTGCCTCCGGGGCCGAACATCTGCCGCAGAGTCTTGAGCGGAATCCCTGTCCTCATGGCCAGCGCGTTGAAGCCCAGAGTTGAGCCGATAAAGTCGTTCAGAATCTCGCGCCCCAACACGGCATTGTTTCCTAACAGAGCCTCGATCGCGTTGCCCAGCAGACCACGGCGGAACCACTCACGCCCCTGCGGCTGCTCTTCCACTATTCCAGAAATTGCGTTGCCCAGCGCCATATGCTGCTACCTCCCGTTGTCCAGGCAACCGATCGGAACGGCTGCCTGACAACTTCGGGATGCTACGGCGCAATTTGCACGACGGTCAATGACAGGAAAGATGTACCCCGAATGGGGATTCCTGCTTCTACCTCAGCCCTGGCCAAATCGCGACATTGGCTCCTACGAGCCCTGTCCTTGGGAATCCAAAGGGAGACTTTTGCCGCTTCGGCCAGAATCCGTGATGTTTTGGCTGTCACGAAAACAGCTTCACCACTTCAGACTTCACCGTCTTCCCCATGGCGTTCCGTGGCAGCGCCTCCACCACCTTCAGCACCGAGGGCATCTTGTAGGGCGCCATCCGGTCTCGCGCCCAGGTCCGCAAGCTGTCCAGCTCAAGCTCTGTCCCAGCCCGCAGCACCACCATCGCCGCTACTCTTTGGCCCCACTCCTCATCGGGAATCCCTACCACCGCACACTCCCCGATCGCAGGGTGCCCCAACAATGCCTCTTCTATCTCCAACGCTGACAGTTTATGCCCGCCGCTCTTGAGGATGTCGATGCTCGTCCGGCCCAGAATCCGGTAGACGCCCTTCTCAACCACCGCCGTATCGCCTGTCCGGAACCAACCCTCGCGGAAGGCTTCTCGGGTCGCATCAGGCCGGTTCCAGTACTCCCGGAAGACGCTGGGCCCCTTGACTTCAATCTCCCCCGGAACCCCCTCGCCCAGCAACTCTCCCTGCTCGTTCACTAACTGGACCTCGACACCGGGAAGTGGCTTGCCCACACACCCCGGCAACCTCTCACCACCGTAGGAGTTCGAGAGCGCCATACCGATCTCAGTCATTCCGTATCGTTCGAGCAGCGTGTGTCCGCCGATCGCCCGCCACCGCTCGAGTACCGGCACTGGCAGCGCCGCCGACCCTGACACCATCAGCCGCAGCTTCCCGGCCGCCAGACTCATCTCCCGACGCCGCTCAACCGACGCCGCCTCCCAACTCGAGATCAATCGCAGATAGATCGTGGGCACGGCCATGAATACCGTCAGCTTGCCACTCTCTATGCGCTCCCAAACAGCGTTCGCGTCGAACCGCGCCATCATCTCGCACACCGCGCCGGCCCACAGAGCGCAGCTGGTCACATTGATGATTCCGTGTACGTGGTGCAGGGGAAGAGTGAGCAGTGTGCGGTCGTTGTCGCTCCACTCCCAGGCTTCGATGAGCGTAGTGATCTGCGCCGTGATGTTGGCGTGTGTCGTCACCACGCCCTTGGGCTTGTTTGTCGTGCCGCTGGTAAAGATGATCATCGCCCGGCGATCGAGACTAACTACAGGAAGCTCTGCCGGTGCGATCGGCCCAATCTCTTCATAGGCAATTGCCTTCATGCCCAGCGCTTCAGCTAAAGGCCTGGCCATCGCTGCGGTGGATGAGTCATAGAGCATCGTCTCAGCGCCCGAGTCGCTGACGTAGTACTCAAGCTCGGGCCGCGTCGAAGCCAGCGCCAGAGGCACGGCCACTCCGCCCGCGCGCCAGATGCCCCACAGCGCTGCGACCCACGCCGTTCCCGGCGCGATGAGAAATGCCACGCGCGCTTCGTCGAGATCTTTGCGGCCGTCGAGCAGCCGCGCGGCAACACGCTCCGACACTGCCAGCAGGCGCTCGTAGGTTGCACATCCATTGGTGTCGAAGATGGCTACACGCGCGCCGTGGCTACGCGCACGGGCGATAAAGGGCAATTCCGTCTGAGTGGGGTTCACAAGCAGACTCTAATCTCTTGCTCCGCGCGCTGTCCAACTCATCCGCGCGGCGCGTCATTCCCTGCTTTCGGCTTCGTACTTGTTACTCTGCGCCCAGCATCTCCATCAGTCTGTCGAAGTCATCGAGGCGCGAGTACTGGATGATGACCCTGCCGCTGCCTTTCTTGTCTTCGATGGTGACCTTCATCCCAAGAGCGCGCTGAAGCCTCTCTTTTGCTTCGCGGACATTGGGATCGACGGGAGGCTCTTCCTTGACCTTTTTCGAGGCCTTGTCCGGGTTAATCTGACCCTGTATATAGCTCTCTGTTTGGCGAACAGATAGCGAAAGTGCTACGATCTTCTTCGAGGCCTTGAGAATCTCCTCGGCGTGTTCAAACGCCAGCAGGGCGCGGGCGTGGCCGAAGGTGAGCTTGCCGCCCTCTACCATCTCCTGCACCGTCTGAGGCAGCCTGAGCAGGCGAAGGAAGTTCGCAACTGTTGCACGATCCTTTCCGGTCCGCTGCGCCATCTGTTCCTGGGTCAGGTGAAACTCTCGGGAGAGCCGCTCAAAGGCGCGGGCCTGTTCCATGGGGTTCAGGTCGGCGCGCTGGAGGTTCTCAACGATGGTAATCTCCATCGCTTGCTCGTCCGATACCTGGCGCAAGATGGCGGGTACTGTCTCCTTGCCTGCAATCTCGGAGGCCTTCCAACGGCGTTCGCCTGCTATGAGCTGGAAGCGTCCGCCGGCCAGGGGACGCACCAGGACCGGCTGCACTACACCGTTCGCCTTGATTGAGTCGGCAAGCTCCCTGAGTTGGTCAGCGTCGAACTGGGTGCGCGTCTGGAATGGGTTGCGATCGATCAGGTGAAGCGGAATCTCGCGCGGCCGGCCACCCTCAGACTCTGCTGCCGCCCCTGCCGACGGAACACGGGGGAGCAGTGAATCGAGGCCTTTGCCAAGTGCGCGGCGTTTCAGGTCAGGGATTACGGTACTCATCTATCAATTTCCTTTCGAGCCGCGGCTTTGGTATCCATCAAGCCCGTTGTTTGGTTCGCATCACAGAAACGACCAGTTGGCGGCATGCCACCTGAGCTCTGCGTTCTATTGCGCGCTGGGCACGGCGTCTGGTTCTGTAGTCGAGCGAGGCGGGGCCTCTATTCCGTTCCGCGCCATAAACTCGCCAGCTAGCTCAAAGTAGGCCTGAGTGCCTCTGGAGCGAGGATCATAGAGCGCCACTGGCCTTCCGTGGCTGGGCGCTTCGGCAAGCCTCACATTGCGCGGGATAATCGTCCGGTAGAGCCGATCCTGGAAGTACTCTCTGAGCGTCTGGGTTACCTGCTGTGCCAGGTTGGTCCGCTCATCGTACATGGTGAGCAGAACACCCTCAATGACGAGATCGGGATTGAGCGATGACTGGACCCGCTCAAGCGTCGAGATCAGCTCCGAGACGCCCTCAAGCGCGAAGTACTCCGCCTGCATGGGAACAATCAGAAAGTCCGCCGCTACAAGTGCATTCAAGGTGAGCAGATCGAGCGCCGGTGGACAGTCGAGGATGATCAGGTCGTATTGATCGCGGATCGGCAGCAGGATTTTGCGCAGACGTTCGGCGCGGTCCTCGTCGGCGGCAAGCTCGATTCGGGCACCGGTGAGGTTATTCGATCCGGGAATCACCCATAGCGTCTCGATTTGGGTGGGAAGAATGACATCTTCGGCAGGCACGGCGCCCATAAGCGCGTCGTAGATTGAGGAGCGCTGATCGTCGCGATGGATGCCGATGCCAGATGAGGCATTTGCCTGAGGATCGCAGTCCACCAGGAGTATCTTGAGGCCCTGAAGAGCCAGACATGCAGAGAGGTTTATGGCGGTAGTTGTCTTTCCGACTCCGCCTTTTTGATTCACAACGCCAAGAATCTTGCCCATGGAAGACAAGAGTATAGGAAAGTTGATTTTTGAAATAGCGATGTTAGCTGTGGAGATCGTTGGGATGATGTGGAAAGCGTCCAGGTCGCCGCCTGCTTATGCGTGTCAACCTTCGGTCCATCAATCGGTTGCGGTGGATTTGCCGACCGCCGCCAACAGGCCTAAATTGTCATAATCGGTGGAAATCTTCTCTCTTGAGCTTGTCTCCAAGCCTCTATTTCAATCCTCTCGGACGAATGTTCCACGTGGAACATTCCTTTTCGGGATCACAAACAGCACACCTTGCGTGAAATGCTCGCGCATCACATCCGCTCGAAACAGCAGCAGGGTACGATAGGACTATCCAGAAGGAGGGTTTGAATCAATGGCAGTTCGATTCGACACCATCGACGACGTCATCGGCGTAATCACCATGGACTCGGGCAAGGTCAATGCCTTAAGCAGTGAACTCATCGACGACCTGGCTGCTGCATTTGAGACCGCCATCTCCTCCTCGATTCGCGTAGTGATTCTGCGCGCTAAACCGGGAGTGAAGATCTTCTCCGCGGGCCATGCCGTAGGCGAACTGCCCACGAACGGCCGCGACCCTCTTACCTACAACGACCCCCTGCGCCGTATCATTCGCGACATCGACATGTGCCCGCAGCCTGTGATCGCCATGATCGAGGGCTCTGTCTGGGGTGGCGCATGTGAGCTGGTTATGGCCTGCGACCTTGTCATTGCTGCCGACGACACAACTTTTGCCATGACTCCGGCGAAACTCGGCGTTCCGTACAACATCTCCGGCACGCTGAACTTCATGAAAGTCACAAGCCTGCACATTCTTAAGGAATGTCTCTTTACCGCAGAACCCATCCTGGCGTCCCGCTTCCTTCAGACCGGCGTAATCAATCACGTCTGCTCAAGGGAGGAACTTGAGTCGTTTACGATGCGGATTGCCCGGCAAATTGCTCGAAACTCGCCTCTCGTCACGCAGGTCCTGAAGGAAGAGATTCGCGTCCTGGCCAATGCAAACCCGCTGACCGCAGAGACGTACGAACGCCTCCAGGCGCTGCGCCGCGACGTGTATGACTCAGAAGACTATCAAGAGGGGATTCACGCCTTCTTCGAAAAGCGCCCACCTGCCTACACAGGAAAGTGATTTTCTGACCGTGAAGAACCTTGAGAGTTACTTCCTCTTGCGGCCGAGCGCGACCAAGCGACTCTCACTCCCCGGCAACGGTGTTGGATTCCCCCACTCGAATCCCGTGCCTGCGGCCTCCACCAGGCGGTCCTGGTCCGCGTCCGAAGTCATTATTCCGAGCCATCCTTCAAGGCTGACCAGTTGCGCGGCAGATCGAACAGCTTCGGTCATCCTGTCCACAGCGCGAAGAACTACTGCATCGAAAACCTGATCCAGGTCTTCCGCTCGTCCTGAATGGACCTTCGCATTGAGCTCGAGCACTCGTAACGCCTCGTTGAGAAACGCGGCCTTCTTACCCTGCGATTCAGCCAGCGTCACTGCAATATCTTCCCGGCAGATCGCAATGGGAATCCCGGGAAAACCCGCCCCAGAGCCAAAGTCCAGAAGCGTGCGAATACAGGAAGGAAGCAGCCGGGTACAGGCGATGCACTCGACAAAGTGCCGCGAGAGGATTCCCTCTTCGTTCCGAACGGAGGTCAGGTTTGTCTTGGTATTCCAGCGCTGAATCAGTGCCAAATAGCCAGCGAACTTTATCGCCTGATCATCGGTAAGCCGGTTCAAGCCGGCACTCACAAGCAAGCTTTGTAGTCTCTCCCCTGAACCTAGACCTTCGCTCATCTCCGGCTTCCCTTTCCACTTGACCTCTGCCATTCTGAAGCCGCCGACACGAAAGCTGCAAATATCTCTCGCGAGAGTTCGCTCACCAGATAGGTCCTCTCGGGATGCCACTGCACACCGATTACAAAATGAGCAGGATCTGCAAGCTCAACCGCTTCGATCGTCCCGTCTTGAGGGCAGCGCGCTGTTACCTGCAAACCCAAACCCGGTGTACGAACGGCCTGGTGGTGGCTGGAGTTCACCTTAACTTCAGCCAGTGAACAAGCCTGGGCGAAAGCAGATATCCAGGAGCCTGGAGCACATTCGATTTCGTGCGCCTCGGCGATCTCCCGGCCGGGACTGTGATTCACTGAAGTTGTGAGATGCTGCACCAGCTTGCCACCTCGCCAAACGTTCAGCGACTGCACTCCATGGCAGATGGCCAGCACCGGCTTCCGCATCTCGAAAGCATGGCCCAGAAGCCCACGGTCCATCTCCGACCGAGCCGGGTCCGCATCGCCGCACTCTGGAGCAGGAACCTTGCCGTACAACTGCGGCTCAACGTCGAATCGGCTGCCGGGAAGGAGGAGCCCGTCGACTGCTATGAGTACATCGTCTAACTTGGCCGGCGCCAAACCAAACCGCACCAGAACGGGCTCAGCTCCCGCCGAGCGCAGCGCAGCACAGTAAGGCGGAATGGCGCGCGCGTTGTAATCGGCATCGCTGCTGGTGGGCTCGGGGATTGCGATGCGAATCGGCATGAGTTGAGTGTAATCCGCACCAGTGTCCACTGTTAACTATAGGTATATTTACTATTTAGTTAATAGAGACTGCTGCTCCCCGGCGCGCTCCTCAATCATTCGAGATATGGCCTCGCGAAGCCGTGTGTTTAGCTCATCGACTTGCTTGGTGGTCATGCCCGTGGTCTCGATAGGTTCGCCGACAGTGAGCGTCATATTGCTTGGGAAGAAGGTGTGCGTGTGAATCGGCAGCAGGTCGTAGATACCGGTAAGCGCCATCGGTACCAGAGGCACCTGAGCGCGAATGGCCAGATAGGCAGCTCCCGACATGAAGGGCTGCAACACGCTATCGCGGGTTCGTCCGCCTTCGGGAAAGACAAACAGATTCATGCCGCGACCCAGCGCGCGCGCGCCTTCCGCCAGGCTCGCTATCGTCCCTCGCGCCGTTCTCGTGTCGATGGGAATCTGTCCCGAACGGTTAAGGTACCAGCCGATGAATGGAATAGGCCAAAGCTCTTTCTTGGCCAGGATGCGGAATTGGAAAGGGAGTGAAGAGAACACGACAGGCGTGTCCATGTATGAGGTGTGGTTTGAGGCGATCACAACTACCGGAAACTTGCTCAGGTTCTCAGCTCCGTGCACTGTGAGCTTGCTCCCGGAGATCCAGATCAGAATTCCTGCCCAGAACTGCGCAATGCGGTGCTGCACACGGCCACTCTTCTCAAACAAAGAGATCGTGAGAGAAACCGTTCCACACAGAATGGTAGAAATAGCCAGAGCTGGTAATTGAAAGAGGTAGCTGCGCAAGCGGCAGGACAGGGGCAATGGATCGGGCCTGCGAATCACAACTCTACCTCCTGATCGCGCAGCCACGTCCTTGCTTCTCCCACCAGATACACCGATCCGGAAACCACCGCGACTCCTCCTCGCGCCTTGTCTCGCGCCACACACAGCGCTTCTGCCACTGAAGCCATCTTTACATACGGCGTGCCTGCCGCCTCTGCCGCAGCGGCCAACTCCTCTATCTCCGTCGCGCGAGCGCCATGAAGAGGAGCCAGCACTATGCACTCAAAAATCGGGAAGAGGATCTGCGCCATCTCGCGAGCAGGCTTGTCGCGGAGGCAACTGAAGACCAGGCAGGCGGGCTTGTTCTCAATGAGTAGACCTCTCAGGCCGGCACGCAGAGCCCATGCTCCGGCTGGGTTGTGTGCAACATCCAGAGTCCAATCAACGCCGCTGCGATGAAACTGCTCCAGGCGCCCGGGCCAGACTGTCTTTGTTATTCCCTCAGCAATCGACTCTGCTGAGACTGGAACTCCGAACCGCTCATTCAACTCAACTGCCGCTGCGATAGCCAGAGCGATGTTTCGGTGCTGATGCGCTCCCATGAGGGGCGAGTCGATCTCGATAAGCTTACCCAGAACCTGAAGCGGATAGCGCCCTCCGTCGGCTGCGCCGACCGGCATAAACACTGCTGCATTCACTGCGCGAGAACCAAGCTCCATGGCAACTTCACCGAGAACTCTGTTTGCATCGGGGAGTTGTGGCAGCGTAACCATCGTTCCGCTGGGGCGCAGAATGCCGGCCTTCTCACGGGCGATCTCGGCGATCGTAGAACCGAGCCACTCCATGTGGTCCAGGGAGATATCGGTGACAATCGAGATGAGTGGATCGACCACATTCGTCGCGTCTAGTCGGCCGCCCAGCCCAACTTCAAGAACAGCTACATCCACTTTGTGTTCGGCGAACCATACAAAGGCGAGCGCGGTCAGCAGCTCAAAGAAGCTTGGACCCTGTGGCAGCTCACCGGAGGCCACCAACTTGTCCGCTGTCTCGCGGACCCTGAAAAAGGCGGCCGCGAATTCGTCGTCGCCAATCTCTGATCCGTTCAGGCGTATCCGTTCATTCACACGCTCAAGATGTGGAGAGGTGTAGAGTCCTGTGCGCTGACCAGATGTGGCGAGAATCGAGGCCAGGGTCGCGGCGGTAGAGCCTTTACCGTTTGTCCCGGCGATCAGAATGGAATGAAATCTGCGCTCTGGATTACCTAATGCGGCGAGAAGCACCCGAATTTCGTCGAGTGAAAACTTGCGCCTTTGCCCTCCCTGGCTGGGATGCAGCTCAGGTGTCATTTTTTTTAGCTCTTCGATAGCCGCGGCATAGGACATGGAACGTCCAGTATAGAAGCCTCAGCGCTACTGCTACACGAGGGAAGATGCACCGCTTTCCCACGGACATTCTGCTGCCTGAGGAAGCTTTGGAAAAGCGGTTCACTGTGGATTCTTAGCTTTTTCTAACCCACTCTACTTGTTTGGGTTGGACGGAGCTTGCACAATATGCCTGTGCTTTTCACACCCATCTTTCTCACGCATGTGGGAGTCGTGGGAAATGGAACTCTATCCTCGACCGGTTTCCACCGCTTTCCGCAATGTCCTCTTTCCCTCATCCCTGTTTTAGGAAACGTGTACCAGCCTTAACCTCTATGGTTGAAACCGCTTCCCCTTAATTCCCACTTTTCCTAGGTGAACTACGGTTACTACTGTCTTTATTTAATCTCTCTAACTACTAAGAACAGTACCCGTCGCAGCTCCGTTTACCGTAGCGGCGGGAATGACGGTAGACTTGGCGGCGGCAGGGGAAGTGGACAGAACACAGAAGGGGCGTTGTTATCCGGAATACCACCCCGCTTTTCCACGCGCCAGTTGAGCCACAACCTCGCTACAATCAAGTGCAAGCAGCGCAGGTGTTTCCGGGCTGCGCGGTAGCCGCAGTAGTGCGCGCCGCAGGGGGAAGAGCGATGGAGATTACGGTAAGCCGTCAAGATTTGGTCAAGGAGCTCAGCGCTACACAGAGCGTGGTGGAGCGGAAGACCACAATCCCCATTCTGTCGAACTTTCTGGTGGAGGCCGAGGGCGACCGGCTGGCGATTACGGCCACCGATCTGGACCAGGCGATACGGACTAGCGCTCCGGTGAAGATCAAGAAGCCCGGCGCCTGCACGATTCCAGCGCACAAGCTTTGCGACTACATCAAGCTGCTGCCGGACGGCGATGTGTCGATCAAGCTGCTTGAGAACCACTGGGTGCAGATCCGCAGCGGCCGTTCGAATACGAAGATCGTGGGCATGGCGCGGGCGAACTATCCGCAGGTTCCTGAGTTCCCGTCGATCGCAGTTACCTCGATTCCCGTTGTAGCTTTCCGCACGCTGATTGCGCGGACTATCTTCGCCATCTCGAACGAGGAGTCGCGGTATACGCTGAACGGCGCGCTGCTGATTCTCAAGGCCGAGTCGCTGTCCATGGTTGCCACCGACGGACACCGTTTGGCCTTCGTCGAAAAGCCGGGCGAAAACCTGGAAGGCATGAGCGGCGAGAAGCGGGTTCTGATTCCGCGCAAGGCTCTCGAAGAATTGCGGCAACTGCTGAACGGGTGCGAAGAAGAGAAGCTGGAGTTTGCCGACGACGAGCACACGCTGTTCTTCCGCATCGGGCACCGGACGCTGAGCACGCGCAAGCTGTCGGGTCAGTTTCCGAACTTTGAGGCGGTGATGCCTCGGGACAACACGCGGTTCGCGGTGGTGCGGGCGTCGGAGCTTTCGGCGGCGATCCAGCGCGTGGCGCAGTTTGCCGATGAGCGTTCGGGCGCGATCCGGATGCGGTTGGAAGCGAACGAGCTGAAGATCAGCGCCAACTCGACGGAGTCCGGAGAGAGCGAAGACACGATCGACACGCCGTACTCTGGCGAAGCGATCCAGGTTGGTTTCAACTCGTCGTACATCATCGACTTCCTGAAGGCTCTGGGGAACGAGGGCGAGGTACGGCTGGAGTTCAAGGACTCGCAGTCGGCGGGTCAGATGCGGCCCGAGGATCCCGAGGCAGAGTACAAGTACCGGTACGTTCTGATGCCGATGCGGATCTGACAAGGGGCTAAAAGTCGAGCGCAGTTTGAAACGAGCCAGCGGATGAGCATCCCGGCTCGTTTCGTATTGTGGGATTGAATTTATTAAGTGTATGAATCCATGTGGGTTACGCTGAGAAAAAAAGAAGGGCGGGAAAAGTTCGTAAGAGTATGAAAACAGGCGGCTTTCCTTTTTTTATGTTTATAAGTGTGGGGAATAAATGGGTTACGTGACAATTGCTTATAAGTGCAGAATATAAATTGTTTAGAGGATGAGAGAAACGCGGTTCGCCGAACGTGTCTTGGTTGCTCATGGAATATATTGTGCGCGCTTCCGCGAAATAATCGGCAAAAAGGCAGGGAACGGAAGTAAGGGGACCAGTGACCAGGACCAAGGATCAGGTGTCAGGGATTGGTTCGTGGCGGCCCTACGCAGCCTGTTACGGGACGCCGGAGATTGATCCGGTTCCGATTCCCCGGGTTTCATCTCCACCCCAGCGACAAAGACCTGTCTCCACCCCAACGAGCACAATTCGCTCGTTGGGGACCCCGGACCCTGGGCAATTATCACTCGCTCCCGCTGGGAGCGGGTGCGGTGGCGGCGCGAACCTCAAGTGAATCCCGCCCAAGCGGAGCTTGGACGGGGCACCCGGGAGGTTGGGTGCAGAGTAACCGCGGGGTGTGGGTGGTGGTAATGGTGGGTTCGGCGCGCGTCCCTGGG
>CAIMKZ010000101.1 GCA_903842065.1 uncultured Acidobacteriaceae bacterium
CCCGCCTTGGTGAGCGCCCCTTCTAAAAAATCGTTCTCCAGCGTCAGCTCGCCGATCTTGGCGTGCAACATCTTCAGGTCAACCGGCGCGGCCTGCTCCGCTCGGGCCTCGCCGAAGACACCCGCGGCGCCCTCCTGCAACTGGCTCTTCCACTGCGTGATCTGGTTGGGATGAAGGTCGAACTGCTCGGCCAACTCGGCCAGTGTCTTCTCTCCCTTGACTGCGGCCAGGGCGACCTTCGCCTTGAACGCTGCTGAGTGGTTCCTACGCGGACGCCTGCTCATCTGCTCTCCTCTCCTCAGCCATCTTAGGCTGACGAAGAACAGAACTTCCACTTATGCCCCTGTCCGAATTTGCTGAGCCAGCTCTGCCGTGAGTGGCTCCGCTCATCAGCTCAACCCAGCCGTAGAGTTCGGGGTGAGTGAAGGCGGCGTAGATTGTTTGTCCGCCCCCCATGGAAAGGCCTGCGATAGCGCGATCATAACGATTTGGCAGGGTCCGGTAGGTCTTGTCGATGAACGGGATCAGATCAGTGGCCATGCTGTCGGCGAAGGGCATGTTTTCGTAGCCCGCCATGGGCTGATCCTGGGTAAGGTAGCTCCGCGATGCCGACTGGATCATGTTGCCGTTGGGCATGACGACGATCATTGGCTTTGCCTTGCCGCTGGCGATCAGGTTGTCGAGGATCTGCGGGGCGTGGCCGCTGCTTGTCCAGGTTTCCTCGTCCTGACCGCCGCCGTGCAGCAGATAGAGAACCGGGTAATGGGTGTTCGAGGCTTCGTAGCCCGGCGGTGTATAGACGATGAGACGCCTTTGCGCGAGCTTCAGGTGTGGCGATGGATACCAGATGGAGGCAACCGTGCCGTGCGGCACGTTCTGGACCGCGTAGAGGTCGGACAAAGGACCGGGAACGAGGAAGGAATTCCGATGCGGGTTGCCGGAGTCGGCGACGGCAACTCCATCCACGGTGAAAGAGTAAGAGTACATCTCCGGTTTGAGCGGCCCGACGGTGATGGACCAGACGCCGTCATCGCTTTTGGTCAAGAGCAGATTGCCAGGCTCAAAGCCACTGGGAAAGTCGCCTCGCACGGAGACGCTGGCAGCCTTCGGCGCACTTAGGCGGAAGGTTACACGGTTATCGAGTAGAACTTCAGGCGAATTGATCTGGCTGGGAGTTGGCTGCGTCGTAGGAGCAAGTGCGGGAGGATTAGGAGCAGGAGCCTGAGCCGCGGCTCCGGAAGTGATGGCGATCAGCAGGGTAGCAACAGAAAGTGGGCGCATAGACTTGCTCCTGATACAACGTGGTGTGCTCGGCCTTGGGCAAAATGCGCCGCCTCTGACAGGCAGCGCATCCATGCTGCACACTCAGAAACGGCCGGGCTTGGAGAGCCAGGTATCGAGGTAGTCGAAGGAACGCTTGACCGTGTCACCATACTCTGGCTTGCAGGCATCGAAGTTGTGGTTTGCGCCTTCGATCGACGCGTAGGTCTTGTCCTTTGCAGCCAGGTGGTCGTAAGCGATTTCTCCTGGCACGACCAGGTAGAAACAGCTCATGGTCAGAACCAACGTTGGTACTGTAATGCCTTCGGAACCAGCCGGTGTCGATCTGTTCGAGGAGTGCCAGTCGATGCCGATGGCATCGTCGGCGGTCAGGGCGTAGTCGGGAGTGGTGCGGGTAGCGTAATTGGCAAGAAAGATTCTTACCGTTGTGTTCAGCGTTCCGTCGGCTAGCGTGCTCAAGGCCGATTCGTCCTGGCGACCCGAGGGTGGCCGGACGGAATGAATGATCTCCTCGGTAGTTGTCCCGTCAGCCTTGAGAAGTGTATGCGGTTTCTTTGTGTGCGAGAAAAGCGATGTGTCGGATTGAAATAGACGGGAAGCGCGTCCGGCATTGCTTGCCGCCGGAATGACGAGCGGCTCATCGTCCTTGTAGCTGCTTTTGCCCTGTTCGATCAGTTTGAGCCGCTCCATGGCGTAGTTGACCAGTTGCATGTTACGCGCGGACTGCGCCGCATAGAAGCGCTTGATGAAATCCGCTGAGTACTTCGCACTGCCGGTCTTGGGATCGAATCCGTTGGCGGGAGAAAACATATCCAGCTCGGGGATGCGTTTCGTGCCGTCCCAGGCCGGGTCGATGCCGCTGGTTCCTTCGACTGAGCCGAGTCCGGGATCGAGCAGGATGACGCCATCGGGCTTGGCCCAACCGGCGACCTCTTCTGTTTTGCAAGGGTAGATTACGTCGGGTCCCTGACAGGCGGCTGGCCCATTCAACGCGATATTTGCGTATCCTGCCAGCATGCGGCCGCCACCACTGTGCGCCATCACTACAATCTTTTCCACGCCGGGCACAGTGCGCAGATAGGTAATGGCTCGGGAGATCTCGGCGTCGCCGTCGAGGGGCGACAGATCGAGGCCATGATGGGCGGTGAGCAAAACGCGATAGCCTCGCTTGGCCATCTCCGAGGCTGGCGTGATGGAGAAGCTGAAGTCTCTGGGGTAGGCGAATACCAGCGCGATGTGCTGCTTGGGGCCTGGGGCATCGGGCTCGTAGAGAAATCCGTTGTAGTTGATGGAGCCAAGCCATATCAGGCTGGTGTGGAAGTGATCGCCCTTCAAAGGGCCCATCTGCGCAGAAGCTCCGGCCTGGAAGGAGCCGAGTCCTGGCGCCGGCGGTTGCTGTGCCACGGCGGAAGTTGCAACAGCGAACGAGAATAGAAAAGCGGAAACAAGGATCCTGAGATTTGTGCTCACCGAAAAAATCCTCCGATGCAGTTCGACTGTGGTTTGGATAATGTCACAGATATCACCTGGCCGGCTGAAATAGTCTGGGCAGCATGTCGGCGAGTGCAAAGCGCCAGAACGCGAAGTCGTGGATGTAGCCGGGCACTTCGACAGCAGTAACCTTGATTCCCCGGGCCTTCATTGCGGCGACGACTGTGCGGTGTTCGGTGAGGAGCCCATCGTGATTGCCGATGGTCAGTTCGAAGAGCCGGAATTGGCTGGCTATTTCTGGAGTGAGCTTGGGAAGGGCCGCGAAGAACTTGTCCACGTCGACGTTTTGAGTGATACCGGGTTCGTGCAGATCCGCTGCGTTGGGCGGCGGCGCAATGACGATCTCAGTGCCCGGAACTCCCTGATGCGCGCCGCTGAATGTTTCGACCCAGCCGAAGAGTTCCGGATGGGTGAAGGCGGCGTATGTCGTTTGTCCGCCGCCCATCGACAGGCCGGAGATGGCGCGGTTATAGCGATCGGGCAGTGTACGGTAGGTCTTGTCGATGAAGGGGATCAACTCTGAGACCAGGCTGTCGACAAAAGGAATGTTGCCCCGTGGTGGTGTGGGCTCCTGTGCGGTCACATAGGTACGGGCAGCGGACTGCGTGGTGTTGCCGTTGGGCATGACGACGATCATCGGCTTTGCCTTGCCGCTGGCGATGAGATTGTCGAGTATCTGCGGGGCGCGCCCGTTGATCGTCCACTCTTCTTCGTCCTGGGTGCCGCCGTGCAGCAGGTAGAGCACGGGGTAGCGAACCGTTGAGCTCTCGTAGCCGGGGGGTGTGTAAACGGTTACGCGCCGTTGCGCCATCTTCATCAACGGTGCTTGATACCACACTTCAGAAACCGTGCCGTGCGGAACGTCCTGCACTGCGTATAGATCGCCGATAATCCCGGGCAGGATGAACGAGTTTCTATGCGGGTTGCCGGGATCGGCGACCGTTACACCATCCACGATGAAGGAGTAGTTGTACATTGCCGACTGAAGCGGGCCTACCGTCGCGGACCAGATGCCATCCTTGTCCCTGGTCATGGGTACTTCTTTGGCGTCGAAGCTGTTGGGGAAGTCGCCGCGCAACGAAACGCTGGTTGCTTTCGGCGCATTCAAGAGAAAGGTGACGCGGTTGTCGGGGAGTATTTGGGGTGAATTAGGCCTGTTGGGGCCGGGCTGGGGAGCAGGAGGAGCCTGAGCTGCAATGCCGGAGGCGATGGAAAACAGCAGCGCCGAAACCGCAAGAAGACGCATAGTGGGTTTCTCCTTTGGCTATTCAATTGTGGTGCCGGACGCCGCCGGTTGGCATCAGTGCCATGCAGGCGGCGTATCCGGGTCAATGCAAAGCGCGAACTCAGGAGCACTCTCGTCCTGAAATGTCAGTCGTCTGCCTGGGCGGAATGCTTCCATGTTCGCGGCACTACTCAAGCTACTTTGGTTGAGGCGCAACGTCTTTCAGAAGAATGTCCTTCAGTTGCGCGACTGTGTACTTGCCGGGGACTTCTCCATTAGCGGCCATCTGCTGCATGATGCGGTTCAGGCCTTCATTGATGGGCGCGCGTTTTCCGAGCCTGAGGGCGAGGCGAACAACTTCCCCGTTGAAGTACTCATTCTCAACCGATCCAGATTTCTTAGTCAGGCTCTGCCATGTGGAGCTTTGCGCATCGCCCGATGCGTACTGTGGTGAACGGACGTTGAACGCCGGCCACTCCTGGTAGATCTGAGAATCCTCGGCGTAATCGATGCCTGCCTCATTCAACAGGTCCTGGAATTCCTTCCGTGCCATGGCCTGCAGTTCCGAGCACTCGGCGCGGCCCTCATTTGTAATGGCGCCGACGGCGCTGCGAATGTTGTTCATGGTCTTGCCCCACTTGAAGCGCATGATGTTGGGGACGACCTTGATGACCAGGTTGGCTTCGCTGCACTGCTTGCCCACGCTCTCAACCAGTTCATCGGTACCATCCGGATATTTGCCCATGATCAGCCAGCCTGCAGGATCCATGCGCGCGGTCACTTCACCGTTGTTGATGAAGATTGCGCCGATGCGAACGGTGACTCCGTAGACGCTTTTGAATATCCGGGACGCGGTCTCTTCGTTGCGAACGCCGTTCTGGAGGCAGAATATCGCCACTTCATCGGTGCACTTCTTCAGGGCCTTGAGCGCCTCTTCCGTGTTCTGGCTTTTCATCGTAAGAAAGACGACGTCATCGGGGCGGAACTGGATCTGGTCGGGCGACGTGACCGCGGGAACCTTCACATTGTAGGTGCCGGCGGGAGTAATCAGAGTGAGGCCATTGGCATTGATGGCGTCAACGTGTCCGGGACGGCCGATCAGAACAACTTCATGCCCGGTGCGGGCCAAGTGGCCTCCGACAATGCTTCCAATGCCGCCTGCTCCATAGATGACTGTGCGCATTTAACTTTCCTTCAGCCGAGAGATTTTACTTTGGGTTTGTTACTTGAAAACCTGAAGAGCGACAAAGCCGTCTTGCCGAAGATCCACGCTTTGTCGTCGGCGTTGCAGAATTTGTCGAGGTGCTGGTCGAGGAGTTGAAAAGTGTTTCCGTATCCCTCGTGGTGACTGCACGGCGGATAGTTGCTCCCCCACATCATGCGCGACGCTCCAAAAGCGTCGTATGCCATCTTCACGAAGGGCGGGACGCCATCGACTGAAAAGAATGGATCGAGAAAGGGGAAGGGGCGCTTGCAAATCTCGCCGAGGCCGCCCACTTTCAGATAGACGTTGGGGAACTGAGCAAGTGCAAGCGTCTTGCAGAATGCCGAGTAGGGAGGGGTGTCTGCCGCTTTTGCCTTGCCAAGATGTTCGATGATGAATGTGAGTTGGGGAAGCCGGGAGATCAGATCACTGAATGCATCATCGGCGAACTCTTCTTTCTTGTGTCCCTGGCACGAGACAGTAATGCCGAGATCGGAACATGCCTTCCATATAGCAAGAGGGTCTTTGCCGGGAGAGCGGTCGTCGAGCTCGAGGCGAACCCCTTGTGCCCCTTCTCGAACCCAGAACTTGAGCACCTCTGGTGCATCCTCTCGGCTGACATCTACCATCACGACGGGAGCGACGCGATCCGGATAAGCTCGCGCGCAGTCGATCAGGTATTGGTTGTACCTATCAGCGGTCTGGCCGGTGACTCCAGTCAGCACGGTGTGCTTTACCTGGTAGCGGTCCATGTGGAACAGCAGGGATTCGACTGGCTCGAACCAATATGGCGACGCGTGAGTATGGGCATCAACGAAGGTCATTCAGTGCCTTGTTTGAAATGAGCGGAGTAAGCTCAATCGATTAATCCCATCATAGTCAATTTTGATAGAGAGTCTCGTACTCGCAAGAGCCCATTCAAAAGCTCCTCACTTTCGTGTATGCGCGTGGTTGAATGGCTGATGAGGAGTGAAAGCTGGCGACAGGCGTCGCCAGCATGAAGCCGGCAAGGAGATATCCCCTTGCCCTGCAAGTATTTCGTGACGCCGCGAAGCAGCGCGCTTTATGAAGAGACCCCATTGACGGAGTCGGGAATCAGAGGGCAGGCCGCAGCGTCGATAACCGTTTTCGAGCAGTGGTGTTTACGCAAAGAAATTGGACTCGGTATGGATCGTACAGCATACTCTCAAAATACGTAATACAGTACCTTCGCTGAGCCATGGCGCGATTTGCTCATTACCTGTGTTTGGCGCCCTGTATGTCGAGAGTTGAAGGCGAATTGTTCTGGTCGGACCTTAGCCCCTCGGTCCTGTTCAGGTACTCGCGACTTTGGCATTTAGGCTTATTTCAAATACTCTTTGTCCAGGAATCGATTTTATGCAAAACGATAGAGACGTTATCGGCGAGTGGCCACAGCAGGATCTGGTGGATCCTCGTGGGCGGGTATTCGAGGAGAAGAAGGCAGAAAAGGCACAGGAAATTGAGTCGCGGCCGATTCAGCTGACGCATGGCAAGGTCGGGCTTCTGAGCAATAAAAAGCCGAATGCCGATGCGATGTTGCAGGAAGTGCAGAAAGGCCTTGCTGCTGCCAATCCTGGACTAACATTTGTATATGGATGCAAGGAGCCGCTAGCTGAGCGCGCGCCTGAGAGCGTGATTGAAAGCTTGCTGGGCTGCGATGCGGTAGTGCTGGCGTCAGCAGAGTGCGGCGGATGTTCCTCCTGGGTATGTCGCGACTACATCACGCTTGAAGAGCACGGAGTACCCTGCATTCTCATCGCGACGAACCGGTTTGAGAAGCTGTCTCGGTTGGTGTTGACTGCAGGCGGCATCAAGTCTCCGCGGTTGGCCATTGCTCCTCACCCGGTGAGCGGGATTCCAGCTGAACAGGCGCAGGCCAAGATCCGCGCCATGATGGGGCACTTTACAGCAGAGATTCTTGGCTCTAAAGCTGAGGTCGAAGTGAAGGTGGAGAACGTATGAATGCGACCGCCGAGACAGTGAGGTTTAGCGCCGAAGAAGTGTCTGACGGCCTGCCCATCTTTGCGCCAACGCGCGAGCGGATTCGTCCGCTGCTGGACTACGCCATGAAGAACGGCGAGGAAGTAATCGGCGTGGTGCCGCCGGGCAACGGCGTTCTAACGTATGAGGTAGCGGCCGCCAATGCGGCCATGACAGGCTGCTCGCCTGCTCAATACTGGTTGGTGACCGAGATCATGAAGGCGATTCTGGGCGGCGAGTTCAATCTGCTCAGCATTCAGGCCACCACACATCCCGCTGGGCCGTGCATTTTGGTAAGCGGCCCAATTGCTGCGGAGGTGGGCATTCACGGCGGCAGCGGCTGCATGGGGCCGGGCTGGGAGGCCAATGCGCGCATCGGCCGCGCCGTGCGCCTGATTCTGTTGAATGCCGGCCGGGCTCGCCCGGGCGTAAACGATATGGCGACCTTCGGGTGCCCGGCCAAGTGGTCGCTTTGCTTTACCGACCAGGAAGTCGTGCCGCCGGAAGGAAATCGCTGGCCGACTCTGGGTGAAGAGATATCCGGCTCACCGGAGGCTAGCGTGATTTGCGTGATCGGCGGCGAAGGACCGTTGAATGTGAACGACCACTACAGCACCACAGCTTCAGGACTGCTGAAGATGGTTGCGCACACACTGGCCTGCGTGGGATCCAATCACTCGCATAATCCGCGCAGTACACCGATGGTCGTTCTGGGGCAGGAGCATGCAGCGGTGATAGCGGCCGAAGGCTTCACGCGGGACGATGCACGGGAGTTCATTGCCCGTCATGCGCGGATTCCACTCGCCCGCTGGTCACCCGAGGCAAGGAACGGGAGATTCCGGAACCGCTATCCGAAGCTGTACAAGAATGCCGACGACTGGGACGAGGTGTCGGTGGTTGAGAGCGAGGATCTGATCCTGGCAGTGGCGGGCGGGCCGGGCAAGCACAGCGTGGTGATTCCGTCCTTTGGGAGAACAGTATCGATCAGACAGGTAGAGCCTCGCGGCTGAGGCGATTGCGAGCTGGGGATGATACGTTAACCGAATCCAGTGGACTCACAGCGCGGACAAGATGCAACACCTGCTTTGCCTGTCATCGTATGCTTGAAAACAAACGAAACGAGTGTGATTGTGAAGAAAGCTATTCTGCTTCTAATTCTGGCGCCGCTGGTTGGCAGCGCGCAGCAGAACACGGCAGTTTCACTATCGATTAATCCTCAGCTTGCTACCGGTGCAGATCCCAGCATCTATATTTCAGCAGAGGACATCGCAAGACAAATCGCGAAGGCGGAAGCGGAGACGAAGCAGGGCGCACCGGTATACGGACGCGCTCCGATGCTCGTTCAGCCGCCCATTACAATGTCGGTGGAATTTATCAGGGGCGCAATTCCGGAGTTCACTCTTCACGAGAGCAGTGCAGAACTGTTTGTGGTAATCGGCGGAACGGGAACGATGACTTTGGGTAGCAAACTGATTGACCCGATACGTACTGGGTTGTCAATGAGCGCCGCCAAAGCGGAGGGTGGCACTCACTACAGGCTGCACAAAGGCGACATACTTCTTGTTCCGGCAAATACTGCCCGGGCTGTGACTCGGACGGAAGGCAAACTGGAGATGATGTCTGTCGAAATTCCAATCGGGCCTCCGAACCTGTGGCCTGCCGGCAATGGATTCTTTGCGTCGATTGGAGACCAAAATATCTATATTTCGGCAGAAGAGATCGCCGATCGAATGGCGAAGGCCGATGCGGCATTGAAAGCCGGGCTTCCGGATCGCGGTCCGTTCTCGCTGTTGTGGCAGCCACCCTATAAAGTGACCATGGACGATCGCATGATTCCAAACGGACACGTCGATGCACATGGCGTTACTGCGGAGTTGTTTATTGTGCTCGATGGTTCTGGAACGATCGTTGTAGGCGGGCAACTCATTAACCCGAAGGGGCAGGGCAACGATCTGACGGCTGCAAGTACCGAAGGGGGAGCACTGTACAAAGTGCGCAAAGGAGACGTAATCCTGGTGCCGGTAAATGCAGCTCACGCCGTAACTCAGGTCGATGGAAAGATGGCAATGATGCAAGTGCACATTCCTGCTGCAGCGGACCACAAGTAATCGTTCCAGCCGTTCCGCGAGCGATTCCGAGAGTTGGAGCAAAGAAATGAAGGGTAGCGGCATCATCGATCGCAGGAGGGTACTGGTAGCAATCCCAGGCATTGCGGCCGGGGCGCGGCTTCTTGCTTTTGGCCAATCTGAAAAGGGCTCGGCTGCCGATCAAACTGCTTCAATTGCGCAAGAGGTTCCATGGTCCGCCGGCATCGAGCGCCCTCATTTTCAATTGCCTGAGCATGCAACCGACTGCCATCACCACATCTACAACCCCGGCTTCCCACCGACTCCAGGCGCAATGCAGATTCCCGCGGGCGCTACAACGGACGCATACCGCCAATTGCAGAAGCGCCTCGGCATTCAACGCCACGTAGTCGTTCAACCGTCGCACTATGGTGTCGACAACGCAGGGCTGTTCTTTGCGCTGGGTCAATTCGGGCGCGATGCCCGGGGAGTAGCAGTCGTCAATACCAGTGTGACGGAAAGGGAGTTGAAGGATCTGGACGCTGCCGGGGTACGAGGCCTGCGCTTCAATTCGCCAGCAGACGCAGTTCCGTTGCAAATGCTGCCAACCCTGGCCAGGATGATTGAGCCGATGGGCTGGCACGTACAGGTTAATGCGCGCGCGGATCATATCGTCGAGAACAAAGCTCTTTGGAGCAGCATTCCGTGTCCGATCGTATTTGACCACATTGCAAAGATTCCGTATCCGGAAGGTGTGAATCATCCCGCATTTGGGATTGTCAGCGAACTGTTGCAGAAGGGCAAGGCCTGGCTGAAGTTGTCAGCAGCTTACACAACCAGCAAATCCGGACCGCCAGGGTACAGCGACACGGTTCCGGTTGCCCGGGCTTTCATCAAGGCAGCTCCGGAGCGCATTGTGTGGGGCAGCGATTGGCCGCACCCGTCTGCATCCTTCCGCCCCGATGACGCAGGACTTGTGGATATGCTCTCAGAATGGGCTCCGGATGTAGAGATGCGGCGCCGGATCCTGGTTGAAAATCCTGCAAGCCTGTACGGCTTTCAGAAATAACGTTTCAAGAAGAGTTCTGGCTGCAGGGCTAACTGTCGGGGTAAAGTCACAGCGCTAACGGGGCAGCGTTCGTCGAGAATACGCGGCGTGTCGTTTCTATAAAGTTGAGTATGTGTTGCAATCTTTCGCCTCTTCTCCACGCGACGTAAATGCTGCGTGAGGCCAACGGATCATCTAGTTTTACAGATGTGAGATTCTTGTGCGTCTTAACAACCCTTTCAGGGACAATGTAGATTCCCTGTCCGGTAGCTACGCGCATATCGCCTATGAACTGAGGTGAAAGCGTGGTCTCAATCATCCTAGGTTGAAGGTTTTTATTACGGAATATCTCCAGGATTTGATCATGCTCGGCTGGTGCGCTTTCACGAGAGCGAACCAGGACTGGTTCATTGGCGAGCTGTTCAATTTTGACACTGTCGGCACCCGCAAGGGGATGGGTTCTGGAGAGGATCACAACCAAAGGCTGAGAATAGAGCAACTGGCTATTGACTTGATGCGGCCGCGTTGGAGTACGCAGAAAACCGACGTCGAGCGTACGATCCTGCAGCCCTTTGCACTGAGCAGACGATACAACTTCGCGATAGACGAGATCTACCTTGCGCACTGAGTGCTGCATGAATTGCTGCGTAACCTGGTTCACCGTATCGGCCAGCTCGCGTCCGATTCCAATCACGATTCGATTTGAGCGCTTGTTACTTCCCGCAGCGTTGGCAACCTGAACAACGTGCTCTGCTTCAGTAAGCAAATCGCGTGCTGCGTCAAGGAGCAGAGTGCCGGCGCGGGTTAGATGTACGGCTCGCCGGGACCTGGTAAATAAGGATGTCCCCAAGGAATCTTCGAGGACCTTCATTTGTGAAGTCAGCGACGAAGGCGCCATCTGCAGCTTCTGAGCAGCCTTGCGAAAGCTCAGTTCCTCGGTTATGGCTATAAACGAGCGAAGTTGGATTAGCGAGAATGCCGGAGCCACGGGGTTTACCACGGTTGTTCCTTTCCTGGTCTCCGCTGAATCCTGCGCCCCTCGCATCGATTTGGAGTCAGTCGCACCACGCATATCTTTGTAAGGAGCCGGTCGCATTTCATCTGCGCGAAATCCGCGCCGCCTTTGCGGATGAAGTTTCTCGCACTGCATCGATAAAGCTCAGAACTCGCGGTGACTGTTCGTCCTTCCTCCAAGCGATGCATACCGTATGGAATGCTTCTGGCTCATCCAAAGGCACTACCACGATATCCCGGTTCGGCTTTACTAGGTTCTCCGGCAGAATACAGATTGCCTCCCCGGTGGCGACATGAACATTTGCGGCAAATTGCGGGGAGAGCGTGCTCAGCAGGACCCGCATCTCAATTCCGGCTTTGCGAAGTAGCGCAAGCGTTGGTTCATAGAGTCGTATGCCGCTCTTGCGCGGGCGTAGAAGCAAACGCTCCTTCGCTAGTTGCGCCAGCTTAATCTTCTTGCGGTTGGCTAAGGGATGAGCACGTGGCAAGGCTACTACCAATGGGCGCTTGAAGAGCGGCATGGAGGCAAGATGTCGAGCAGGGACAGGGGTCCAGAGAAACCCGACATCGATTTCGCGCTGGCATAAAGCCTCGCATTGCTTCGTGGAACTAATCTCACGAAAGACAAGCTCGATATTTGGAAATCGCTTCTGGTGTTGAATGGAGGATCGCTGCACGCTTTCCTCGAGGCTCATGCTGATGCCGATCACGATCTGCCCGCTGTCAGTGCCGAGTCGTGTGACATTCTCTGCAAGGTGTGAGGCTTTGATGAGGAGCGCACGTGCATCCTCTAGAATTGCGGCTCCTGAAACCGTGAGATGAACCTCTCGATGAGTTCTTTGAAACAAATCAGTACCGACAAACTCCTCCAAAGACCTGATTTGTTTGCTCAGCGCTGGTTGGGTAACGTATAGCCTCTGCGCAGCCTTTCGGAAATTCAGTTCTTCTGCCAGAACAATGAACGATCGGAGCTGGGCTAGATTCAGCATGTAATCCTCTCCGGCCAGTTGCAGTATCGCAGCGAATCAACAGAGACGAAAAACTGCGAAAACCGGAATCCCCACGAAGCGTATCTACGATGCGTCACTATTACGAGGTCCTTATCGATTCGTGAAGCGCGACAGAGATGGTAAATATCATCATCGGTGAAATTATCAGCATTCGCGCCTGCGATTATTCTCAGACTGTCTTCTATTGCCCAGCTACCACTGTCGTGGCGGTCTCCTTCCCCTGATCGACTCCGTACTTCGCCTTGAGGAACTGTTCGCCGGTGGCCGGATAGATCGCGCAAGTCAGCACGTCCTCTTCGGTCTTCGCCAGTCCCGCAACCTTGGCCCGTACTGCATCGAGTTCCGGTTCAAGATAGTCTGCCGGACGACCTGTAACCGGCTCCTTGCCCTTCTTGTAGCGCTTCAGCACCGACTTCTGCACCTCTGGATCTACCGGAGTGGGCGTCTTGCCGTAGAGCCCACAGAGCAGGTCGGCGAAGGGCTGGCTCACCATCTTGTAGCGGCCCACAACCACGTTCATCACCGACTGCACACCGACGATCTGTGAGGTGGGCGTGACGAGCGGAGGCGTGCCGGCCTCCTTGCGCGTGCGCGGAATGTCGTCATAGACCTCCTGGAGCCGGTCCAGAGCCTTCATCTCCTTGAGCTGGCCGACGAGGTTCGAGATCATGCCGCCGGGAATCTGATGCGCCAGCACTCCGGCGTCGATCAACGAGAGCTTGTTCTTGGCCAGATACTGCTCGTACTTCGGCGCTATCTGTTCGAGATATTCGCCGAGTGCGATGAGTCTGAGCACGTCCATTCCGGTATCGCGCCGCGTGCCCTGCAACGCGACGACCAGCGGCTCGACAGCCGGCATCGAGGTCCTGAGCGCATAAGGCGCGAGGCATGTATCCACCATATCCACGCCCGCCTCGATGGCCTTCAGATACGTCATTGACGCCATGCCGCTCGTGTAATGGGTGTGGAGGTGCAGCGGAAGCTTCGTAACTTTTTTGAGCTCGGTAATCAGTTCGAAGACATCGTAGGGAGCGATGATGCCCGCCATATCCTTGATGGCGATCGAGTCGGCGCCCATGGATTCGAGCTTCTTCGCAAGGCCGATGTAGTACTCGAGATTGAAGACCTCCCCGCCCAGGTGACGCCCGGTGAGCGAGTAGCAGATTGCGCCCTGAAAGTGCTTGCCGTTGGCCTTGATGCGCTCCACGCAGGTCTCGAAGTTGCGCGTGTCGTTGAGCGCGTCGAAGACGCGAAAGACATCGATGCCGACCTCGCAAGACTTGTCGACGAAGGCGCGGGCCACATCGTCGGCGTAGTTGCGGTAGCCAACCAGATTCTGGCCGCGCAGCAGCATAGTGAAGGGCGTCTTTTTGATGTACTTCTTCAGGACCTTGGGCCGCTCCCACGGATCCTCGCCAAGGAAGCGATGCATGGTGTCGAAGGTTGCGCCGCCCCAGACCTCCATGGCCCAAAAGCCCATCTCGTCCATCTGCTCGGCGATGGGGAGCATGTCCTCGGTCTTCATGCGGGTCGCATAGATCGACTGGTGACCATCGCGGAACGTGTTGTCTTGAATCTTTACCGGATGAACTGGGCCTTCCCTCATGACATCTTCCATATCGCGCCCTCTTTTCAGATGCGCGCCCCGGCCCGGCCCCTTTGCATAAGACCGAGGCGCAATATTCCGCATGAACTGAATTATTCGATCGTCGCCAGCAGCTGGTTCTCTTCGACCTTCTCGCCGTCCTTGACGAAGACACCGGTAACGGTGCCGGAGCACGGCGCAAACAGCGGCGTCTCCATCTTCATCGCCTCAAGGACGAAGATCTGATCATCCTCGTTGACCTGTACGCCCTGCGCGACTTCAACCTTCAGGATGACTCCCGCGATCTCTGCACGAACTTCCATCTTTCCTCCTGTTGAATTGCTCTTGAGTGAATAAGACTACATCTGAATGAGACCATGCTTACGCCAGGGACGGGTCTCGGGCAACTTGC
>CAIMKZ010000102.1 GCA_903842065.1 uncultured Acidobacteriaceae bacterium
GTAGGCGTCAAGCAGCCGGTTCAGATGCGGGTGGCCAGCCTCGAAATCGTCAAGCGACTCGACGAGGAGGGCCTGAGCCTGCGCCGGCTTGAGCTGGTCGAATAGGTTGAGCTGCTCGTCGATGGTCTCCAGCGCGGCGATGGTGAGGCCGCGGGCCTGGCAGTGCTCGTAGAGCTGGCCGTCGACGGTGGCACTGATGTCAGTCTCTTCAGGCGGCGCGGCGAAAAGCAAGGCGGCCAAACCGGGACTGAGCCGGTGCAATAGGAGATCCGGCAGGCCGAGGCTGGCACCAGCGACCTTCAAGCGCTCCCATAACGGCGGAGGCAGGCTGGTCTCGAGGTCGGGAGCGGCGGGATTGAACAAGCGTGCTGCCATGAGTCCGGCCAGGTCAGGCGTGAGTTCGATTTCAGGATGAAACGATTGGCATGCGTCGAGCGCCGTAAACACCGAGGGTGCAATCCCTACTAGACGCGGGTCGGAACTGTGCATGGTGCCGTAGAGATAGCTGGGACGTGGTCCTTCCACCCGCCAGAGTAGCGGCGGCGCCGCCAGGCTGATGGCGGGAAGTGCAATTAGAAAAAGGTAAATGACGCTCAGCGTGAGACTAAGGCGCTTTTTTGGTCTTGTCATGAGCAGACCTTTTTGTAAAAAAAGCCATTCTGTTGTGGTAACTTAGTCAGTGATTGCCCAGCAGATGCAATCATGATTTAGATCAGCCCGGGTTGCATCGGCCCAATTCGCCTGTTCAACGCTGCTCAGCGCTTTGTGTCTGCATGTTCTCGCTCTCGAAGAAAACGAAAGGATTTTTCATCGAAATCAACGCACAAACGGCGTTGATCGCGCGCACCTCGTCGCCAGAAACACCCCTGGCGATCGAAGAGATGAAAGAGGTTTCCATCGGCGATGAGCCGGCCGTGCAAGCGGCGGTCAAGGAACTGGTGGGGAAGAAAGGCAGCAGCGGCTACATGCACGCTCGGTGTGGAATTTATCCGCCGCGGCGGTTCGTGCGGCGCTTCACCCTTGACCTGAAACGCGTGAAGGAGCCGGGGTATTTCATGGAAGTCTGTGCGCAGCAGTTCCGCATAGAGACCGACAAGAACGCCATTGTGGTCCTCAACTCCACAGACGGCACCGACTACGATCTGGAGGGGGGGAAGGTGATCACCCAGAAGGAGGTGGTCTTTGTCGGGGGAAATAATAGCGAACTTCTCGCAGCACAGGAGCGGCTGCTGGCGCTCGGTGTCTACCCCGAGGGGCTTGAACTCGGCACGCTGGCCACGTTGGGCAGCCTGATAAGCTATCACGCATTTGCCCAGTTAAAGTCACCCACACTGGTGCTGGAAATTGATCCCGAAAATACGCAGTCATTCATCCTCACCGCCGACGGTCTTGACGCAACCCGGGCGATACCGCAGGGCCTCGAGGCGATGATCCCTGTCGTCCAGAAGGAACTTAGTTTGAAGGACGAGGAATCGGCGCGGAAGCTCTTTTTTTCGAACACATTCGATTTTACGAACATGGGCGTAATGCTCGTCAAAAAGTTGATCAAGGAACTGCAGTCCCTGATCGGGTTTTACGAAGTGCAGA
>CAIMKZ010000103.1 GCA_903842065.1 uncultured Acidobacteriaceae bacterium
CCGCTGCCGCATCTACATCCAGATCCCGAAAGTGAGTTAAATCAGAAAATCCAGACCCAAAGACCGCCCAAAAAGCGCCCCTCAAAGGCCCAATAAAATCACCAAGCCCAACGTGCGCCCTCTAGCTCCGCTAACACCGCTGCTTCACTCACCCAATCTTCTTCCCGCCCTCTTCCTCGTCGCCCTCTACAGAGATGCGCAGCGAGCGCAGAAAGTGCAGGTCGTGCTGGGTAAACGCTCCGGACTCGGGCTGCTGATCGTCGCCCGACTTCTCCTCGGTCTCTTTCACGACCTCGTTCAGCCCGATCGTCGCCTCCAGCATCAGCAGCACGTCGAACCCGTGACGCCGGATCTCCTGCACCACTCCCGAGATGTGCTCGCTCTCGATCACCGACTCGTGGATCGCTTCGCCGAGTTGCTGGATCAGTTCGCGCAGGCGAGATGTCACTGGGGTTACCTCCATGGGCGCGTTCAAGCGAACCCGAGGCTCCAACCTCAACGCGGGCGCGTCGATGCCGGTCGCTGCTACCATCATAAACGGAATGAACCCTCAAAGAGTTGGACGGGCACTTGGCATCGGCTTCCGCGTCGCGGGCCGCATCGTCGGCTCGCGCGTAGCCGCGGCCACTCAACCCGGAGCGCCCCGCTCCGTCGGCTCGGCCTCCATCGCCCAGCCCTCCGCGCCTCAGCAAAACGCACGCAACGCCGGCCAAACCGCCGCCAGCATCGGCCGCAGCGCCGCGCAAGTCTCCACAGCCGCAGCCCGCGGAGCCGGCGGATTCTTGAAGCCCTTCAAACGCGTCGGCGGCATCCTCTGGCTTGAAGTCACCGGAACCTTCTTCTTCCTCTTCGCCCTCGTCTTCGCCGTATACGGCTGGAAGAGCTGGCAGACCCACACCATGAACAGCGTAGAACTCTCCGTCGTAGTAATGTCCGTCTTCCTCTACCTCGGCATCTCCTCCTTCTACCGCGCCAGCCGCCGCTAGCCCCGCCCCGTGCCATACTGAACTCGATGCCGCGCACCCTCGCAGCCCTGCTCGCACTCCTGCTCTCCATCCCGGCCCACGCCACCCTCGTCGCCGTCGTCCCCTCGCGCGATGGCGTCGCCGTCGCCGCCGACAGCCGCCTCACCTTCCTCGGCTCCCAATGCGACGGCGCCTTCAAAATCCTCGTCCCCGCCAGCCCCGCGCGCACCCTTGCCGTCATCACCGGCGATTCCCTCTTCGTCGCCCCGCCCCCCGCTGGAGCCAACCCCTGCCGCTACCTTGAAACCGCCCCCCGCCTCCTCGACATCGAAGCCGTAGTCGCCCAGGCCCTCGCCAAATCCGGCCCCGAGATCTCCACCGCCGCCGTTAGCGCAGCCTGCCTCCGCGCCGTCCGCAGCTTCGCCCGCCGCTACCCCGGAGCCCTCAAGCCCTACGCCGGCCGCAACATTTTTTCAGTCGTCCTGATCGGCTTCAATCCAGCCGCAAAGACCACCACCCTCCGCAACTTCGTCCTCCGCATGGACGCCGCAGGCCTTCACGCCTCCGCCGCTCGCCTCACCGAAACCACCGTCGGACTCAAAGACCCGCGCGACATCTGGGTCTACGGCGAAACCGACTGGTTGAGCTCAACCGTCTACAACGGCCCCGACCGCCGCTTCCTCGACTCCGCCACTCTGGCCTTCCTCGCCGACCGCCGCCCCGTCTCCGAAGTCCCTCTCCTCGAAGCCGCCGCCGTAGCCGGCAACATCGTAGAAGCCGCCGCCCGCACCGCCCAAACCAACCCGCCCCCCAGCGGCATCGGCGGCCAGGTCCACGTAATCGCCATCGGTCCCGAACCCCAGCCTCAGCCCCTCCCCTGGCCCTCCGCGCGCTGAAGCCTCAGAATTCGCATCTGATCGTAATGACCAAGTTGACCATATCGATCAATATGGTCATAATGAACCCATGGTCACTGAAGTCAATGCCGTCAACTTCCGCCAGAACCTCGGCGAGATGCTCAATCAGGTCCAGTACCGCAACGACAGCATCGTGATCCACAAGGACGGCAAGCCAGTGGCTGCACTCGTCGATGCCGAACTCTTCGCTCGCATCCGCCGCATGCGAGACCGCTTCGACGAACTCTCAGCGCGCCTCGCCAAAGCCTATGAGAATGTATCCGAGGAAGAGGGCCTTGCCGAGATCAACCGCGCCATTGCGGAGGTCCGCCGGGGCTGATGGCCACGCTTAGAGTTGTTCTTGATACGAATGTTCTGGTTTCGGGGCTGATCTATCCAACCGGCGCACCAGGCCGAATTCTTGCTGTATGGAATCAGGGCAGGATCCAAGTCATCCTGTCACGGTACATCCTGGATGAGCTTGTACGCGTCCTGCCGAAGCTCAAACAATCTGGGATGAATGCGATGGAAGCTCGCGATCTCGTGGATGGGATAGCGTTCACGGTGGAATTAGCTGAGCCGGAATCAACGCCTGTAGCAGAGTTGCGTGACTCCAAGGATCTGCCCGTACTCGGAACCCTGATCGCATCCCGTGCCGATTACCTCATCACCGGCGACAAAGACCTGCTCGCGTTGGCTGACCGATACCCGATCATTTCCCCAGCCGAGTTCTGGACGCGGCATGGAAACTGACTTCCCAAGTGCTTTAATAACCCCATGACCGCCATCCCCCTCTCTCTCGACGGCAAGGCCGCTCTCATCACCGGCGGCTCGCGCGGCATCGGCGCAGAGACCGTCCGCCTCTTCACCGCCGCCGGAGCCCGCGTCGCCTTCAGCTACCAGAAGGCCCGCGACCGCGCCGAAGCCCTCGCCTCGGAATGCCCCGGCAGCGTCGCCATCGAGCAGACTCTCGCCTCCGCGTCCGACGGCCAAGCCCTCGTCAACCGCGCCGTAGCCGCCCTCGGCCGTCTCGACATCCTCATCGCCAACCACGGCATCTGGCCCCCCGCCGACGCCCCCATCTCGCAGATGACCGACGACCAGTGGCGCACCACCATGGCCGTCAACCTCGACGCCGTCTTCGGCCTCGTCCGTGCCGCCGTCGCCCAGATGGAGCGGCAAGGCAAATCCTCCGACGGCTTCGCCGGCCACATCGTCATGATCAGTTCCACCGCGGCCCAGCGCGGCGAGGCCTTCCACTCCGACTACGCCGCCAGCAAGGGCGCGCTCATCAGCCTCACCAAGAGCCTCGCCACCGAGCTCGGCCCCAAGGGCATCCGCGTCAACTGCGTCGCCCCCGGCTGGGTCGCGACCGAGATGTCCGCCTCCTCTGTCAACGATCCTGAGCTCGGCCCGAAGATCGCCGCCGCCATTCCCATCGGCCGAGTCGGCTCGCCGGCCGAGATCGCCGGCCCCGTCCTCTTCCTCTGCACCCCGCTGGCCGGCTTCATCTCCGGCGAGGTCCTCAACGTCAACGGTGGGGCGGTGCTGGTCGGCTGAGGTGCGCCTGTACTCCCAGACGCCGCCCGGCTACGTCCAATACAGTAGAAGCGGATTGAGGTTTCGATGGTAAAGGCAAGATTGATGGGTGCAGTGCTGGTGCTGGCGATGACGGCGGGGCTCGCCCACGCCCAATCTGACGAGGCCGCGAAGAACGCCGTCAAGGCGCGCGCCCAGCTCGACGCCATGGTGCAGGCTCTCGGCGGCGACGCCTGGCTCAACATGAAGAACCAGCTCCTCAAGGGCCGGATTGCGGCCTTCTTTCAGGGCCGTCCCGACACCGGCACCGAACTCGTCTACGAGTTCCACGCCTGGCCCGACATGGACCGCATCGAAGTCACCAAGCACCGCGACGTGGTCGAGATGTTCCTCGGCCGCAAGGGCTGGGAGGTCACCTACCGCGGCAAAAAGCCCATGGACGCCGAGATCCTCAATGACGTTCTCCGCCGCCGCGACCACTCCATCGAGACCGTCGTCAAGGTCTGGCTCAAGGACCCCAAAACCATCCTCGTCTACGAGGGCCAGCACATGGCCGAGCGCCATCTCGCCGATCAGGTCACGCTCATCTCGCCGGAGAACGAGTCGGTCACCATCCTGCTCGACACCCAGACCCACCTGCCACTCCAGCGCATCTTCCAGTGGCGCGACCCGGTCTATCACGACAAGAACACCGAGGTCGAGGACTACGCCGGCTACCGCATGGTCGATGGCATCCAAACCCCCTACACCATCTCGCGCACCAGGAACGGCGAACAGACCCGCCAGTTCTACGTCACAGAGGTCAAGTACAACGACACTCTCCCCGATGGCTTCTGGGACCCAGACAAGACCGCCAACCGCATCGAACGGAAATAAGGAAACCTATTTATAATCCAAAAGAGCGTAAACGACACAAGCCAACGTTTTTTTGGAGGTCTCTCTCGATGGTCTTAGACATTCTCGGGATCATGGATATTCTGCCCCACCGCTATCCCTTTCTGCTCATCGACCGGGTCATCGAGTTCGATCACGGCAAGCGCCTGGTGGCCATCAAGAACGTGACCATGAACGAGCCGTTCTTTCAGGGCCACTTCCCCGGCGCGCCCATCATGCCCGGCGTGCTGGTGATCGAAGCCATGGCCCAGGCCGGCGCCATCCTGATTTTGTCGAACATTGAGGATCGGCACTCGAAGCTGGCCGTATTCACCGGCATCGACGGCGCAAAGTTCCGCCGCCAGATCGTGCCCGGCGATCAGCTTCGCTTTGAGATCGACGTCCTCCGCATGCGCTCGCGCATCGGCAAGATGGTGGGCCGTACGTTCATCGATGGCAAGCTGGTCTGCGAGGCCACGCTCACCTGCTCCATCGTCAACCGCGGCGCAGAGACGCCGGCGGCTGAAGCTGCCGAGCCGGCCGCGGAGCCCTCTGCGGAGCCAGCCCAGTGAGCATTCATCCCAGCGCGATCGTGGCGCCGGGCGCAGTCGTCCCGGAGTCCTGCACCGTGGGGCCGTTTTCGACCATCGGCCCCGAGGTGGTGCTGGGCGAGGAGTGCCGTCTCATCTCCCACGTCGTCATCGACGGCCGCACTCGCATCGGCGCGCGCAACACCTTCTATCCCTTCTCGAACATCGGCGTCGCCCCGCAGGACCTGAAGTACAAGGGCGAACTCACTGAGACCGTGCTCGGCGACGACAACACCATCAGAGAATCCGTCACCATCAGCCGCGGCACAGTCGGTGGCGGCGGCGTCACGCGGCTTGGCTCGCACAATCTGCTCATGACCTGCGCCCACGTGGGCCACGACTGCCACGTCGGCTCCCACGTCATCATGGCCAACGCGGCCACTCTCGCCGGCCACGTCATCCTTGAGGATTTTGTAACCCTCGGCGCATTCTGCCCGGTGCATCAATTCTGCATCGTCGGCGCGCATGCCTTCATTGGCGGCGGAACCATCGTTACCCAGGACGTTCTGCCCTTCTCAAAGACCTCCTCGCGCCGCGAGAACAAGGCCTACGGCGTCAACGCCATGGGTCTCGAGCGCAGGGGCTTCTCGCCGGAGCGGATCAAGGCCCTGCAAAAGGCCTTCCGCCTGCTGCTGGTCTCAAAGCTCAACACCACGCAGGCGCTTGAGAAGATGCGCGAACTCGAAGGCGAAGACGTAGCTCTGCTGGTGCGCTTCATCGAGAAGAGCGAGCGGGGCGTGATTAAGTAAGGGCAACTGCGCCCCGGAGGGGCGAATCGAGATTAGCCCAGGGCGGAAGCCCTGGGATTCGTCGCATAGGAAGGGCCCGCGCCCCGGAGGGGCGCTGCGAACCTCGCCATCTCCGGTCTTCTGGGATACCATGTCGCCATGTCCCATACCTATTCGAGCGCTCTGTTTCATTGCGTCTTCTCAACCAGCGAACGGCGCAAGACGATCTCGCCCGATTTGCAGCCGGAACTCTGGGCGTACATCGGCGGCATCGCGCGCCAGCATGCAATGAAACCACTGGCAATTGGAGGCACGGAAGACCATGCGCACCTGCTGCTGGCGCTGTCGGCAACAATGCCTGTCTCCGAGGCGATGCGGACCATCAAGAGCGTCTCGTCGCAATGGTTGCACGAGACAAAGGGAGAGCGACTCTTCGCATGGCAGGAAGGCTATGGTGCTTTCTCAGTTGGCGAATCCCAGATCAGCGCGACGATCGCCTACATCCAACGGCAGAAGGAACACCACGCATGCCGCGATTTTCAGCAGGAGTTTCTCGCCTTCCTGAAGAAGCACCGGATCGAGTACGATCCCCGATATGTATGGGGATAGGGTTCGAAGCGCCCCTCCGGGGCGCACCCGACTCATCATCTGCTGATCCCAGGGCTTCCGCCCTGGGCTAACCTCGCGTCGCCCCTCCGGGGCGAGTAGAGCCGCGCTGATATATTCAGTTTCAGCACAAATTGAAAGAAGTAGAGACGGATCAATAAATGAAACTCGGCCTCATCGCCGGTAACGGACGCTTTCCCTTCCTGTTGCTTCTGTGCTGCTCATTCGGCCTGCTCGAGGCAAGCGGGCAGGAAGTCGTTCCGGTAAACGCGAATATTATCATGGGGCACTTATTGCACCACGTGCCTCCCGTTTACCCGCGCGATGCATCGGCCGCGCACGTGGAGGGCAGTGTGATCATCGATGCGCGCATCGGAACCTCGGGGACGATTGAGTCGACGAACGTGGTCAGCGGCCCGGAGATGCTGCGGCAGACCGCAATCGACTGCGTCACTCAGTGGACTTTTCGCCCTTTTGAAAAGGATGGAGTGCGCGTAATTGCAACGGGTCGCATCATCATCAGCTTTAGTCAGCTCGGGCAGAACAGTACTTCTGCTGTTTCAGGATCTCAAAATTCAACCCTGTCACAAAGGTTCACGGTTCAACTCAACCAGGAGAAGACTCCGAACGTTCAGGACGTGAACCCGTACGACTCGTTTGACGCCAACGACGAAGCCTGCAAGAAAGGCGTTCTGGCGAAGCAGTTCAACGACGCAACGGTTTCGGCATGCAGGGCAGCCGCCATACTTGCCGACCAGATGCCCCTTAGAAATAACTTCCTCGTCAAGCGGTCTGCTTTTGTCTTTGCGGCTTCTGCATATGCCGGATTTGGTGATAATAAGGACGCACTGCCGTGGGCTGTCAAAGCCGTGGACATGGTCAGGCTGGGCTATGACACCTACGGAGGAAGCCACGCCGCGTACAAGATTAAAGGCACTGTCGAAGTCAATTTGAACAACCTTCAAAGCGCGAATAACGATCTAGACCAGGCAGAGAACTTCCTGCGTAAGGATATTGAGGATGCCGGGAATGGACCGAAGCGTGAACTCGTGAATTTGAAGCGCATATTGGTACAAGACTTGAAATTCCATGCGCGAGTGCTCATGATCATCGGCCGCCTCGATGAATCCCGTAAGATGCTTAATGAAGCAGCAGATATCAGCAAGACGGATACAGAAACTCAATGAAACTCGGCCTCATCGCCGGTAACGGACGCTTCCCCTTCCTGCTGCTCGACGCCGCGCGGGCTTCAGGGAACCAGGTCTGCGTCGCCGCCATCAAGGAAGAGACCGACGCCGCGATCAACTGGCGCGCCGAGAACGACTCCGCAATCACCGTCCATTGGCTCTCGCTCGGCGAGCTTTCGAAGCTCATCGACACCTTCCAAAAAGAAGGCGTCACCAAGGCCGTCATGGCTGGCCAGGTCAAGCACAAGCAGATCTTCTCCTCCATACGCCCCGACTGGCGGCTCGCCAAGTTGCTGCTCAATCTGCGCACCCGCTCGACCGACATGCTGCTTGGCGCGGTGGCCAAGGTGCTCGGCGATGAAGGCATCGAACTGATCAGTTCCACTTCGTTCCTGGAACCGCTGCTGGCCGTTGAAGGGATCTTGACCGACCGCGCTCCCGACGAGGAAGAGCGCAAGAACATCGAGTACGGGCTCAAGGTTGCAGCTTCCGTGGCTGGATTCGACATCGGCCAGACGGTCGTCGTGGCCGCGCAGGCCTGTGTGGCTGTCGAAGCCATGGAGGGCACCGACGCCGCCATCGAACGCGCCGGGAGGCTTATGGAGTCGCTCGAAGGCGACGCATCAACGCTGGAACGCCGCCTGACCGTCATCAAAGTCGCCAAGCCCAATCAGGACATGCGCTTCGATGTACCGGTGATCGGTGTGCCAACTATCGAAACCATGATCCGCGCCAACGCCAGTTGCCTCTCCGTCGAGGCCGGGCGGACGCTCATCTTCGACCGCGCGGCGCTGGTGGAGCGGGCCCGCGAGGCGCGTATCGCCATCGTTGCCACGCCCCGGCATACGACAACCGCCGTTTAGCCTCAACTTTTCGAGTCCTCGGCTGCCGATTCGGAGTCCAATACACAGTACCGGACCCGGCAGAGCTTCCCCGCTCCATTTCCCTTTGGTCCGATGGAGGTCTAACCGTGAAGAAACTCTATGTAATGCTGTCGTTCGCCGCGCTGCTCATTGTGGCGCTGTCTTTCGCCGCCGCTCAGGCCGACGATGCCGTCGTCCCCTCTGCCGGCCAAACCGCGCCCACCTTCACCCTGCCCTCGCAGGACGGCTCGCCGATTTCGCTCAATCAATACCACGGCAAATGGGTCGTGCTCTACTTTTACCCCAAAGACATGACCACCGGCTGCACCATCGAGGCCCACAACTTCCAGAACGCCCTCGCCGACTTCGACAAGAAGAACGCGGTGATTCTGGGCGTGAGCGTGGACTCGACCGACAGCCACCAGCAGTTCTGCGCCAAGGACGGGTTGACCTTCCACCTGCTTTCGGACACCGACCACAAAGTGGTGGGCGCGTATGGCTCAGTAGGCGGTCGCAACGGCGTGGTAATGGCCCAGCGCAACACGTTCCTCATCGATCCCAAGGGCAAGATCGCTCAGGTGTGGACCGGTGTTGATCCCCGCACGGCGGCCTCCGATACTCTGGCCGCGATTCCCGGCAAGTAACTTCAGCACGCGCAAAACAAAAGAGCCCGCCGAAGCGGGCTCTTTTGTTTTTGATGATCTTCGAAAGACGCTTCCTTACTTCTTCTTCGCGACCTTCTTGACAGCTTTCTTCACGGCCTTCTTGACGGCCTTCTTCGGCGCAGCCTTCTTCGCGACTGCCTTCACAGCCTTCTTGGGGGCGGCCTTCTTCGCAGCCTTCTTCACTGCCGTCTTTGCGGGTGCCTTCTTCACAGCCTTCTTAATCACTTTTTTTGATCCCTTCTTTGCCGGGGCTTTCTTTGCCGGCTTCTTTGCAGCCTTCTTAGCCGGGGCCTTCTTGACAGGCTTCTTGACGGCTTTTTTGGCTGGTTTCTTTTTTACCGGCTTGGGCGCTGGAGGCGCAGGAGCCGGCGCGGGTATCACGTCGTCGTCCGAGGAGGTGGTTATGGCCGCTCCCCCGGTGTCGTCGTCGTCTTCAAACTCGTTCACTACGGCGGGGACCGGCTCTCCGACAGGATCGCCGTCGCTCATTGCATACATCCTGATAACGTCATCCATCCGATTGCCTCCAGCTGCTTCCTGCTGCCAGTTGTGGCTCCAGAATTTGAGAGCGGAACCGATGCGGCAGCCCGATCAAGGAAATTTCTTCACGCAACAATACGATGCGGAAGTTGGTGTAGATATAGCTTGCACGTTTTCGCGAGAGATTGACAAGGAATTCTTTGTGTGTGGGTAGATATTTTTACTTCTTTGATATACCGGAAGAGGCGCCGGACTTTGTTTTTGTCTTTGCGGAAGACGTCTTTGAAGTGGTTTTAGGCTTGGTAGTAGTGGAGGGCGCGGTGCTTTTGCTCGCTGTCGCGCTCGTCTTCGAAGTTGTCTTCGACGACTTCGAAGCGGTGGCGGGCGATGCCAGGCGGCGGCCCGTAGCAGTGCGCTTTGCAACCGGCTCGGCCACGTTGAGTTTGCTGCCCACGGTCACCTTGATGCCCGTCTTGATGTTGTTCCACTTGCGCAACTGGGTGAGCGAGACGCCGAAGCGGTCGGCGATGGTGACCAGCGTATCGCCCTTGCGGGCCGTGTAGACGCGCGCGCGGGTGATGGCGGTCTCTGTGAGCGGCACGGGAACGACGAGCGCTTCGATGCCGTCCAGATCCTGATCCTGCTTAAGCTGATTGGCTGTGGCGAGATCGGCCGTGGTGACGTGGAAGGTGCGCGCCACCGAGTCCAGCGTATCGCCGGCCGTGAGCGTGCGGTAGCGCCAGCTGTTGCGGTGCGAGGCCGGAATGAGTTCGATGCGCTGGCTGAAGAGCGTGGCAGCGCCGGGCGGCAGGTGCAGGTCAAACGGCGAGTCGGGCGGAGTGACCATGCGCAGCAGGCTCGGGTTCAGCGCTTCGATCTCGTCGAGCGGTGCGCCGGTCAGGTCCGAGATCAGGCGCAGGTCGATCGACTCGTCCACCGTCACGGTGTCGGTCAGCACAGGCGAATCGAAGTCGATCTCGTCAAAGCCGTACTGGTGGGGATTGTTGGCGATGATGATGGCGGCCAGAATTTCGGGCACGTAGTTCTGCGTCTCTTTGGGCAGCACGTGACGCCGGTAGAGCTCCCAGAAGTCGGCGTAGCCGGTGCGCTGCACCTCGCGCTGAATGTTGCCTGCGCCGTGATCGTAGGCGGCCATGGAGAGATACCAGTCGCCCAGCTGGGTGTAGATGAACTTCATGTAGCGGGCGTAGGCGCGGGTGGACTTTTCAGGATCGAAGCGCTCGTCGACGTAGGCTGTGCGGGCCAGGCCGTAAACAGGCGAGGGCATGAACTGCCACATGCCGCCGGCGTGGCTGCGCGCGTTCAGGGCGCGGGGATTGAAGCCCGACTCGGCGACGGCGAGATAAATCAGATCCTGGGGCATGCCCTCTTCCGCCATCACCCGCTGAATCATGGTGCGGTAGCGGCCCGAGCGCTGCAGCGAGTGCAGCAGCGTGTTGTGGCCCTTTTTGGTGTTGGCGAAGAAGTTGATGAAGGTGGCTACGTACTCGTTTACCACCAGCGGCAGATCGGACTTGGTGGTGGCGAGCTGTGCCTGCGCCTTGGCGATGACGTTGGGGTCAACGGCGAAGGTGACCTCTTCGGCGGCCTCTGAGGGGGAGATGTCCTGCGGTGGCACGAAACCGTTTCCGCGATTGAGAGCCTCGGTCTCGATGGAGTTGATGCGATCGACCAGGCGCTCGAACTCGTCCTGAAGCTGGGGATCGGTAGCGATGTCCATGCCGCTTGAGAGCAGCAGATCGACAGAGCGGTCGAACTGCGTCTTGGCGTCGACGAGCTGGCCGCGCTTGTAAGCGGCTTCTCCGCGGGTGTATGCAGCCTCAACCTGACCGATGAGGGTGCGGACGCGCTGCTCGTGAACGGAGGGCTTCTCAGGCTGTGGCGCGGACTTGGGAGCAGGCGCGGGCGGAGCGGGCGCGAGGGCCTGCGGCGGAGGCGCTGCCTGCACTGGCTGGTCGGAGGGGCATCCCGTCAGAAAGAAGACGGAAGCCGACAGAGTCACGACACAGACAGGCCGCAAGGGCCGGAACCAACTCATACTCATGAAAAGACGCAACCAGCCCGCTAAAGGATAGGCCCAGAAAGCCCTTTCACGATGATAAGGGATAGGGGTGTAGCGGCTGATAACCGTACGGGTACTGGTGGTCGATGTGTTCCAAAACGCCGACAGGTGCAGTGTCATTTTGCGGCGAAGCGGAAAGAGCTGCGGTTGTTTCTTCGGCGGACGTGTTGCTTCCGAATAGGCGGTGACTCGACCCGAGCAGTGAAACACAGACCGACTGCCCACCCGGTCCATAAGTTACGCATCGCTGCGTAAAGATACTGCTTCCACTGTTCAGCATTCACTTCATCAATGATTCGCGTAGCTTCTCCGCTTCTGCTTCCTCGCCCTCTGGAAAGCTAAGCCCCAAAATGCCCTTCCGCATCGGGCTCAGCAGCCCGAGGGTTACGACCACTTGCCCGTCAACGATGACCGCCACCGAATGGTGGACATACTTTTCAGTGAACTGCCTCAACATATCCCGTGCGGCACTATCGAATGTGATCTGGACAGCTTTTACGACCGGACCAAATTCGTACGAGGCGGTCATCTCAACCGACTTCACGCCCCAGCGGTGAGCGTTTGATGCGTGCGTAAGGATCATAGCCGGCTCGTCGACCACCAGCATATACTCGTGTCCGTTTGTTATGCGTGCAATGCCGTGTGGCTGAATGCCGCCGCCTTGCCGAACAAGAAAGCACGAAAGCGGCAGCCACTTGAAGCCTGCGGGTGCCTCTCCGCTCTGGGCAATCTGCTGAGCCTGGGAATCGGAAAATACGTCTATGCCCTCTGGCCTTGGCGTGAACTGGTCGAAGCGGCCCAGGTTATACGCCGCCAGCCGGAATTCCAGGTTTTTGCCGAACTGCCCGGGCATGTGAGTCCGATGAACCCAAATGGATCCGGCGCAAACGGCGGACGCCATTACGCAAAAGCCACCTGCGAAGAGAGCGATTTTGCAAGCAATCTTCATAAGCCTATCTACCTGCCCGGCCATTATCAATCAGAGTTGCGGCGATGACAACACGTGAGTGGTTGGTTTGTCGCCAATTCGGAACTAACGACAGGTTGATAGGTTCGCGCCGTCCCGTAGCAGCCTGTTACGGGGCCGGTGATGAGGTCGCATCGTCGCCGATGGGGAAGTTGCCGAGAGTTGTTTCGCGTAGACAGTTCTAAAAGCAGCCGCAGATCCCTCGTCGCTGCGCTCCACGGTTTCAACGCTCCACGCAGATTTGATTCCCCACTACGAACCTATGGAAGCAAGCTGAATCCAGGCGGCAAAGCTGCCTCCAGATGGATCTGTTCTCCGGTGATGGGGTGGTGGAGTTTGAGAAATTGGGCGTGCAGAAGATATCCTCCATCGCCAGGGAGGCCGGGGAGATTCTCGATGGGCTGGCCGTTGCATCCGTAGAGAGGATCGCCAACCAGCGGGTGGCCGATCGATGCCAGATGGATTCTGATTTGATGCGGGCGGCCGGAATAGAGGCTTACTTCAAATGTTGTGGAGCCCGCGTTTGTTGTGTTGCTGGTGGAGCGTGCGATCACCTTTGCCAATGACTTTGACGGCTTGCCACCCGGGCTGGCGGCCCACACGGAGCCGAGTCGCGGGTGCGGCACAAGACCGATGGGCGTGACGATCTCGTAGGCGTCGAGCAGGGCAACGTTTTGAGCCAGCGCCCGGTAGATCTTTTGAATTTTGGGTGTGTTCCAGTTTGCCTCAAGATTCGAGGCTGCCTGCTGAGTTTTGGCGAACAGGACGATGCCGCTGGTGCCTCGGCCCAACCGGTGCACAGGGTTTGCGGTGGGGAATTGCTTTTGCACCAGGCGCAGAAGGGTGTTTTCAAGGAAGCCGCCGCCGGGCAGCGTGGGCAGCCCGCTGGGTTTATTGACGGCCAGCAGATGGGGGTCGTCGAACAGAACTTCGAAGTGCTGAGGAGCGTCTGGCTCGATCCAGGGTGGACGGTTCCAGATAAGGGTCTGGCCTGAAGTGACCAATTCGCTTCCGGTGGCGGTGACACCGTTGAGTGTGACTTCGCCGTTGTTCAGATTTTGCTGCCAGGCTTGCGGAGATGAGTGGGGATAAAGGCTTGCCAGGTGCGATAGCAGGGTTTGTCCATGGTGGTTGCTGCCGATGATTGTGGTGTAGGCATAGCCACGGTTTTGCATGTGGTTCGAGTGTAAGCGATGGCATCTGCGGGATTCAGGCAGCAATTGCTCGAATTGCGTCCAGTTCAGAGTCGATCTTTCCCAGGTCCCTCCGCCACGGCGGACGAAGGCCCCCGGGCACCCGGCAGTTTGGCGGATGATAAGCTAACCATGTAGGGGTTTCGCTTCCGAACCCCTAACCCCTTTGTTTTGAAAGCCCTTAAATGGACGCACGTTTTCTGCGCAATTTCGCGATTATCGCCCACATCGACCACGGAAAGTCGACGCTGAGCGACCGTCTGCTGGAGCAGACCGGCTCGGTGACTCAGCGCGAGATGCAGGCGCAGGTTCTGGACGCGATGGATCTGGAGCGGGAGCGGGGCATCACCATCAAGGCCCACGCCGTGCGCATGATCTACAAGGCCGACGACGGCCAGACCTACCAGCTCAATCTGCTCGACACGCCGGGACATGTGGACTTCAGCTATGAGGTTTCTCGGTCGCTGTCGTCGTGCGAGGGAGCGCTGCTGGTGGTGGACGCAACCCAGGGCGTCGAAGCGCAGACTCTGGCGAATGCGTATCTCGCCATTCATCATGGCCTCGAGATCATTCCGGTCATCAATAAAATCGACCTGCCTTCGGCGGATATTCTGCGGACGCAGGAAGCCATTGAACAGGCCGTGGGCCTCGATGCTACCGATGCGATTGCAGTGAGCGCCAAATCTGGACAGGGCGTACATGAGCTGCTGGAAGCGATTGTGCATCGGCTGCCCCCTCCCACGGGCGACCCGAATCTGCCGCTGCGGGCGCTGATCTTCGACTCGTGGTTTGACTCCTATCGTGGCGTGATTGTGCTGGTGCGCGTAATGGAAGGCACCATGCGCAAGGGCCAGCGGATCAGGCTGATGTCGCACGGCAAATCGTACGAAGTGGAGTCGATGGGATTTCTTGCGCCGAAGCCTGTCGAGGTAAACGAGCTGATCGCCGGCGAGGTGGGATTCTTTGCGGCGACGATCAAGAACGTGGCCGACACCAAGATCGGCGACACGGTTACGGACGATACCAACCCAGCTGCGGAACAGTTGCCGGGGTTTGAAGACATCAAGCCGATGGTCTTTGCCGGCCTCTACACGGTGGACTCGCACGAGCACACGCTGTTGCGCGACGCGCTTGAAAAGCTCAGGCTGAACGATTCGTCGTTCTTCTTTGAGCCGGAGAGTTCGGTGGCGCTGGGCTTCGGCTTCCGCTGCGGGTTCCTGGGGCTGCTGCACATGGAGATCATCCAGGAGCGGCTGGAGCGCGAGTACGAGCTGGACCTGATTACGACCGCGCCCGGCGTGCGCTATCGGATCATCTTGACGGATGGGTCGGAGATCGAGGTAGACAACCCCTCGCGCTGGCCGGAGCCGCAGTCGATCGATTCGATCTTTGAGCCGGTGATTACGGCCAAGATTCTGACCAACGAGGAGTATGTTGGCGGAATTCTCAAACTCGTCGAAGAGAAGCGCGGCCGTCAGATGAACTTCGAATACGTGACACCGACCCGCGTGATGCTGACCTACGAGCTGCCGCTGAACGAGATCGTGCTGGACTTCTACGACCGGCTGAAGTCGATCTCGCGGGGTTATGCGTCGCTGGATTACCAGTTGGCCGGTGAGTGGGAGTCGCCGATGGTGAAGCTCGACATTCTTGTGTCGGGCGAGCCTGTGGATGCGCTGTCGATCATCCTGCACAAGGATCATGTGACGGAGCGGGGCCGGGCGCTGGTTTCAAAGATGCGGGAGCTGATTCCGCGGCAGCAGTTTGAAGTAGCGATTCAGGCGGCGATCGGCGCCAAGATCGTGGCTCGCGAGTCGGTGAGCGCGCTGAGGAAGAATGTTCTGGCCAAGTGTTATGGCGGCGATATCTCGCGCAAACGCAAGCTGCTGGAGAAGCAAAAAGAAGGCAAGAAGCGGATGAAGCGGATTGGGAAGGTGGACATTCCGCAGGAGGCCTTCCTTGCCGTGCTTCGCGTAGGGGAAGACCAGCAAAAATAACACGCCAGCCCATCGATTGTGAATTTATTTTCAAGTGGAATTGTGGGAAACTTGCGCGGCGTGGCAGCGGCGAATGGAAACCTGTTTGCAAGGAGGCCGACTGGCGTAAGACACGCTCTTGGCTGAAATGAAAGGGTTTCTGCCTACTCCGTGAGGCAAAATCCCTTGACAGCGGCAAAAAATGCTGCAAAGCGTGTGGAAACGGGTTTTGCTTTCCACGGAAATTTCCACAAGCAGGCGGTTTGAAATGCGTGCCGCGCGCTTCAGACGCCGGGACTGCCGCAAATCAGTGTCCAGACAACAAGAACGCCGAGCCCAGGGCTCGGCGTTCTGCGTCTTTCTGGTGCTCGCGATCTGTTACTTGGCCGGAGTTGCTGCGGGCTTGGGCGCCGCAGGCAGAGCGGCCGCCGGGGCCGCGGCGGGAGCCGGGATGCCGGACTTCACGTTGTAGGCGTCGATGATGTCCTTGGTGATGTTCATGCTGTCGGCGGCCCAGAGGACCGGAGACTGCTGCTCGCTGATGTCGAGGACGATGGTGTAGCCCTTGAGCTGGGCATAGGCCTCGAGAACGTCGTAGACCTTGGACGCTACGCCGTTGTACATCTCCGACATGGCCTGCTGGACCTCGGCCTGCGCGTCTTCGCTGTCGCGCTGGAGCTGCTTTTTCTTGATGTCGATGGCGTTGGCGCGGCTCTGCTGCTCGCCTTCGCTCAACGAAGCGGCCTGCGTCTGAAGCTGCTTGGTGAGGGTGTCGATCTCGTCGCTGAGCGCCTTGAGCTTGGTCTGGCGGGGCTCGTACTTCTTCTGGAGATCGGCGAAGTCGCGCTGTCCCTCGTTGGTCTGAGCGACGGCGATCTGGAAGGCGATGACGGCGACCTTGGCTGGCTGAACGGCGCCGGCGGGAGCTGCTGCCGGAGCGGCAGTCTGGGCCGAGGAGGTCATTACAAGGGCCGAGCCCAGGACGGCAAGCAAAGCGATAGAACGATTCATATGAACAGGAAACTCCTTCGAAAACATGGCGCGTTGGCCGGCAGTGTCTTTGCCGGGCCAGGTGTTGGCTGGGCGCAGCACGCTAAAAAACGTGGGCAAAGCTTGAGCGGATTATAAAGCGGCGGCTGGTAGTGGCGTCAAACCGAGGCGCGTCGTACCGCCAAATAGAAAGGCCCCGGCGTGCGGGGCCTTTCACTGAGGAGCAAACTGCAAACTAACGAGTGGTGGCCGGCTTGGCTGCGGGCTTGGCCGCCGGAGCAGCAGGCTTGGGCGCAGTGGCTGCGGGCCGGGGAGCTGCGCCAGCCGGCTGAGCGGCAGGAGCCGGCACGCCGGACTTCAGGTTGTAAGCGTCGAGGACGGCCTTGTTGATGTTGACCGTGTCGGCGGCGAACAGGACGGGGCTCTGCTCCTGCGAGGCGTCGAGGACCATGGTGTAGCCCTGCTTCTGAACGTAGTCGGACATCACGTCGTAGATCTTGGAGGCTACGGCCTTGAACATGTCCTGCATATCGTTCTGGAACTCGGCCTGGGCATCTTCGCCGTCGCGCTGCAACTGCTTCTTCTTGAGGTCGAGGGCGTTGGACTTGGAGGTCTGGTCGGCCGGGCTGAGTGTGGCTGCCTGCGCCTCAAGCTGCTTGGTGAGGGTTTCGACCTCGGTGTTGAGCTTGTCGAGCTGCTGGCGCCTGGGCTCGTACTTCTTCTGCAGGTCAGCGTAGTTGCGCTGGAACTCGTTGGTCTGGGCGACGACGGCCTGGAAGGCGATGACGGCGACCTTGGAAGGGCCGGCGGTTGTTGCCGGGGCCGGTGTCTGGGCGAGGGCGCTCAGGGTGAGGCCCGACGCCAGGAAGAGTGCAAGTGCAAGCGAACGCTTCATGCTAGAGAAAACTCCTTTTGGGCTCCGGCGCGGTGAGCGCGGAGCGGCTTACGACTGTAGATGCCGAGAGATCCGGCGGCACGTTTTGCGCGACAAACGTCCAAATACAATGGACGGTGCGAAAACGGGCCCGGCGGCGAGCTCGACAGGAACTATCTGGATTATACGGCTGAACGGTCAGGGCGGGCGTAAACCGGTCGCGGCAGGGCGCGATCTGCGAAAATGGAAGGAGTGAAGCGGATGAGCCAGAAACCCGGATGCCGGAAGCTGTGCGCATTGCTGATGGTTGCCGGATCGGCCATGGCAGGGGCGCAGAGCGCGGTTTCGTTTGGCGCGAACTCGGCGGCCGGCGCGGCAACCAACCAGGCTGTCGCGATGTCGCTTGACGACGCGATTCGGCGGGGGCTTGAGACCAGCCAGGCGCTGAAGCAGGTCAAGAGCGCGGAAACGATGCTGCACGGAGAGCGGAATGTGGCGTTGCAGAACTTTCTGCCCACGATCACGCTGACCGCAGATACGGGTTTCTACCAGCACAATCTTGCGGCGATGGCCTTCCGGCCAGGTGTGATGAGCAAGTTTGCGGCGCTGATGCCCGGGGGCAAGCTTCCGGTGGGCTTCTCGCTGTTTACCCGCGACACGCTGACCGAAGGCACAATCCACTACAGCCAGACGCTGTTCTCAGGGCCGGTGATCGCCGGCTGGAAGGCGGCGGGCGCGGCAGAGCGCTCGGCGCACTATGCCACGATGAGCATGCGTGGCGAGACGGTGGAAGATGCGGCGACGACGTATCTGCGCGCGGTTGCCGACTCGAGCCAGGTGGACTTTGCCCGGGCGAATGTGGCGCGAGCCGAACGGCTGCTCAGGGACGCGCATGAGGCGCATCTTGCCGGCGTAGTAGCCAACCTCGAAGAGCTGCGCGCGAAGGTGGAGCTTGAGGCCGAACAGCAGGCGCTGATCGCGGCCCAGAATACGCTGGACAAGGATCTGATCCAGCTCCGGTGGCACACCGGACTTCAGCTGAATCAGCCGGTGGTGCTGACCGATGCGGCGCCTTACAGCGAGCTGGCCGAACGGAGCACTGAGGAGTTGCTGGCGCTCGCCCTACGCGGTCGGACGGACTACCAGAACCTGCGCAGCCAGTCGGCGGAGTTCAAGGCGCTCCACTCGGCCTATAAGAGCCAGCGCTGGCCGACGCTGCGGTTCGACAGCTACTACGGTACGCAGACGGTGTCGACGGTCGGGACGCACGGAATCTTTCAGGCGGTGGGTACGGTGTCGGTGCCGCTGTTCCGCGAGGCCGAACTGCGGGGCGGCGAAGATGTTTCCGCGGCGCAACTGGCCGCTGTGAACGCGCAGCTGGACAACCTCCGGCAGCGGATCGAGCAGGAAGTTCGGACGTCGATACTGGATGTAAACGCCAACTGGCAGCTGGTGGAAGTGGCGCGGTCGAACGTGGAACTGGCCACGCGGGCTCTGGACGACGAGACCGAGCGCGTAAAGGCCGGCGTGGATACGAACCTTTCCCTGGTGGCCGCGCAGGCGGCACAGGCCGCGGCGCAGACGAACCTGGTCGAGAGCCAGTTCCAGTACAACGTGTCGAAGGTGGTGCTGGCACGGGTGCTGGGAGTTCTCGAGACGCAGTACCGGGCGTATCTGGGGCGTTAGCGCATACTGACCGGCAAAAAGCATGAAAATATCATCGAATGGTGATAAAATTGATGCTGAGGTTGCTTGCCGATGAGGACTACGGTTGCGCTTGACGACGATCTGGTGAAGACGGCCCAGGAGTATTCCGGATTGACAGAGAGAAGCGCCCTGTTGCGGGAGGCGCTGCGGGCGCTGATCCACATGGAGGCGTCGCGGCGGCTTGCCGCACTCGAAGGTACGATGCCCGAACTTGAAGAAATTCCGCGGCGCAGGTTCCCCGCTCAGGCGTGAGGTGGAGATGATTCTCGCCGACACTTCGATCTGGATCGAGTATCTGCATGGGCGAAAACCTGAGATGCGATCGTATCTGGCAACGGGACAGATCGCGATGCATCCTATGATCGCAGCCGAACTGGCCATGGGTTCGTTACGCGACCGCCAGAAGACGCTTTTGGAGCTGGATCAACTGTTGCAGGTGCGCGTGGCGCAAACCCCTGAGGTGCGGAGCATGATTGAGGCTCACGCTCTCTTCGGAAGAGGGATTGGGCTTGTGGATGCGCATCTTCTGGCTTCGTGCTTTCTGACGCCGGGGACGCAGCTATGGACGCGGGACAAGGCGCTGGGCAGCATTGCGGCCGAGTTCGGAGTAGTGGCGAATCTGGCGTAATGTAATTGTTCAATATTCGGCGAACGATATACTGGCCTTGATTTTTTACCCGCGCGGCGCGCGGCTTCTGGCAATACAGATGGAAACGGTCTGCGAAGACCGTGAGAGGAACGGATGATTCTGGCGGGCGATGTAGGAAGCAGGAAGGTTCAACTGGCGTTGTACTGTTTCAGCGCGGGCGAGTTGAAGCTCGTTCGCGATGCTGCGTACGCGGCCCGTGACTATGCCGGCCTTGAAGAGATCGTGCGCGAGTTTCTGGTTACGGATAAGCCGACCGCGGCGTGCTTTGGGGTTCCCGGCCCGGTGCGGGACGGGCGGCTGCGGCTGACAGATCTGCCCTGGACGCTGGACCAGCGGGAACTGGCCAGGAAGCTGGGGATCGACTACCTCTTCCTGATCAACGATCTTGAGGCGAACTGCCACGGGATCGCCGAGCTTGGGCAAGACCAGGTGCATACGCTGAGCAGGGGTGACTCGAGCCAGACGGGAAACCGGGCGCTGATCGCGGCCGGCCGCGGACTGGGCGAGGGCTTCATCGTCTGGGACGGGCGGCACCACAAGCCGTATCCCAGCGAGGGCGGACACGCCGACTTTTCGCCGCGCAACGAAGACGAGATCGACCTGCTCCGGTTTCTGCGCCACAAGTACAACGGCCGGGTGAGCTACGAGCGGGTGGTGAGCGGCCAGGGCTTCATCAATATCTATGAATTTTTGCGCGATGTGCGCGGGCTCGAAGAGCCGGCGTGGCTGGCCGCGCGGATGCACGAGGAAGATCCCAACGCCGTGATTACCGAGCTGGCGATGGCGGCCAAGAGCGAGATCTGCGAGAAGACAACGGACCTGCTGGTGTCGGCCTTTGGAGCCGAGGCGGGCAACTTTGCCCTGAAGGTGCTGGCGGTGGGCGGCGTGTATCTGGGCGGCGGCATTGCGCCCAGGATTTTGGAAAAGCTGAAGGACGGCACGTTCATGAAGGCCTTCACCGACAAGGGGCGGCTGAGCCAGTTGCTGGTGAATACTCCGGTGCGCGTGATTCTCGAAAGACGCACAGCGCTGATGGGCGCGGCTGCCTACGCCGAGGCGCGGGCGGCAGAGGTGAGCGGTATCTCGCCGCGGGCGGCCAGCGTGAAGTTCTGAGCGGGTTGGCTGAGAGCATTCTCTCGGGGGCTGAAGTCCCGGTCACGATTCGGCGAGATTGGCACGACTGAAGTCTTGCCCTTTCAAGACGCAGTTACCGTTCTGTAAGTGAAAAGGAAGGTTGAGCTGTGTTTCATTTGATGGGGCGGTGGCTGATCCGGCTATTTCTGCTGCTGGCTGCGGCAACGGTGGCGACGTTTGCCGTTGATACGGCGGTGTACTGGCTGCGCGGCCAGCCCTCATCGGCGGTGACGGTGCGGAGATATATGAGCGTCCCGCTCAAGGGGCAGAAGGAAGATTACTACTATCTTGGCCAGGGGCAGGCGTCGTGCGCCGAGGCGTTGTTTCCGCACAAGGCGCAGGACCCCTGCTGGCATCTGAGGCGGTATCCGGATATATGGGAAGACCTGTAAGGCAGGGACCAGGGGCTAGGGACTAAGGGACTGGTAATGCCTTCGGGTGGACGTCAGAATATCGGGCGCGGAATCGATCGATTCCGCGCCCGAAGCTGTTTAGGCGGCGAGTATTACTTGATTTTGGTGATGTCGTAGGTGATGGAGATGCCTCCGTAGGTCATCTTGCGCATATTGGGGTTGGGCGTGCCACCGGGGCCGCCGCCCGCGCCGCCGTCTCCGGGATGAGGCATGCGCCGGGTGTAGACAATGGCTCCGGGAGGTGCAGGCACCTGCTGAACCTGCGCAGCGCCCTGAGGCCCGCCCGGTCCACCAGGTCCGCCGCCGGGTCCGCCGCGCTGCTGCGGGACCACGACATCGCCCTCGTGACCGGCGAGGATGTACTCGGCGTTGGCCAGCAGCTTATCCACGATCGAGGCATCTCCGATGGAGGAACCGCCGGCAAACCGGTCGAACTCGCTGCGGTGAGCGGCCAGCTTGCGCATGTTAGAGGCGAGCCGGGCCACGCTGCTTTCGCTATTGACCGTCATCGCGATGAAGACGTCGCCCGAGAACAGAATACGTTCCTTCCTGTCGAGGAAGGCGATGTCGCCCATGGTGTGGTTGGGAATCTCGAAGACCTCGATGTCGCGGTTGCCGAGATGGAAGACGTATCCGTCACCGACGACCGTGACCGGATAGTCGCGGCGGAAGCTGATGCCAGAGAAGCTCTGGAACGGGATGGTGGCCTTGGTCCGCGTGTAGGCCGACATGTACGCGCGCTCAAAGTACTCGTTGTTGGCCGTGTGGTCGAAGTGGTCGTGGCTGTTGGCGATGTAGCGGACGGGCTTCTTGGTCAGCGTCTGCATGAACTCGCGGATGTTGCCGGCGCCGTAGCCGCTGTCAATGGCCAGAGCCTCGTTGTCGCCCTCAATCAGATACTGGTAATCGCCTTCGCTGAGGATCTGCCAGGTGCCGGGGGCGATAAGGGTGGCCTTACGGTAGGGCTCATCCATCGGCGAAAGGGTTCCGTCCGGGTTTCGGATCAGTATGTCGTGTTTGGGCGAGAAGTCGATCAACTTGGTTGGGACCCAGGGATGGCCGGGCGTGGGTTCGACGCCGGCAGGCGGGAACTGCGGCTGCGCCTGCGCGGCGGCGGCTGCGGCGGCGGGTGGCGCGGGCTGCTGAGCCGCCAGGCAGAGCGGTAAAACCAGGACGGCGATCAGTGCGAGGCGGGTTATGAATATGGAGTGCGGCGTGACGAATTGCGAGGATCGGTTTTTCATTTCCTGATCTCTTTTCTGGGCGCGATGTTATTTGAACTCACTTAAAGAGGATTTTGACTCTCTTCAATCGACGATCTCGTTCTGCATATAGTCGCGTGCAAATCAAGAATTTCAGGTTTCATACAGCAATGGGAGAGTTGTAGACGCGCCTCTGGAGGGCGGAGGCTTGATTAACCAGTTACTCCTGGCGTCGCCGATCCGCCATGGATGCGCCGTTGCGGTATTCTGAGTTCAGCGGCGCGCCCCCCCATGTTCTCAAGCACCACCAATACTCGAGGTGAAAAGCTCTCCACGCTGAAGCTGGCTGTGGTGCAGTACGGCATTTTGGCTATGATGCTGGCGCTGGCGGCCGGGCTGTGGCGACTTCAGATTCTGGGCGCGGAGAGCTTCAAGGCGCTGGCCGAGCAGAACCGGATCCGCAAGGTGCCGGTGATGGCGGCCCGGGGCAAGCTCTTCGATCGCGATGGCCGGCTGCTGGTGGACAACTATCCATCGACCTCGTGCTATCTGGTGCGCGAGCAGAACCGGGACGTCGAAGCCGATCTGCCGATGATCGCCGCGGGGCTGCATCTTGACCTGGATCAGCTGAAGGCGACGGTCTACCGTTTCCGGGGCCTTCCCGGCTACCGCCCCATTCCCATCAAGGAAGACATCACGGCCGACGAGGTGGCTTTTATCGCCAGTCACCGCAACGAGCTACCCGAACTCGAGACGATCGAGGAGGCGCGACGGCTTTATCCGCGCGATGGCTTTGCCGCGCACTTGATCGGCTATGTGGGCGAGGTGAGCGAGGAGCAGCTGAACCTGCCACGCTACGCCATCTACGAGCCGGGCGACGTAGTGGGCAAGGCGGGCATTGAAGAGACCTACGACGAGCTGCTGAGGGGCCAGGACGGTTCGCGGAACGTGATTGTCGACAGTCACGGGCGAGAAGTGGGCTTCTTCGGCGTGCAACATGCCACACCGGGCCAGGACCTGAAGCTGACCATCGACAACGACATTCAGCGCGTGGCCGAGGTGGCGCTGGGCGACGCTAACGGAGCTGTCGTAGTGATGGATCCGCGCAATGGCGACATCCTGGCTTTGGTTTCGCACCCAGCTTACGATCCGAACGATTTTGCGGTAAAGATCAAGAGCGCCGACTGGAATAGCCTGGTCACCAATCCCAACCATCCTCTGATGAACAAGGCCATCCAGGATCAGCTTGCGCCGGGCTCGACCTTCAAGATCATCATGTCCGCAGCCGGCTTGCAGGAGGGCGTGGCGCAGGATATGCGGGTGAATTGCGTGGGCGGCGGCACGTTCTACGGGCGCTTCTTCAAGTGCGACAAGCACCATGGCGTGCTGAGCATCGATCAGGCCATTCCGCTGTCGTGCGACACGTTCTTTTACACGCTGGCGCAGAAGCTGGGCATCGATACGATCGCCCGGTATGCCACCGATTTCGGCCTGTCGCAAAAGACTGGCGTGGATCTGCCCAGCGAGATGGCCGGGATCATGCCGTCGACGCAGTGGGAGCTGAAGACCAACCACCAGAAGTACTTCGCCGGCAACACGATCTCAGTAGGCATAGGACAGGGAGAGACGCAGGTAACTCCGATTCAGCTTTTGCGCGCGCTGAGCGGCATTGCGTCGAACGGGCACTTCGTGCGACCGCGCTTGGTTGATCCGGCGCAGCTTCCCGAGCTGTTTCGGCAGGCGATTCCCGACTCGTTTCCGGGCTCGGGCGAAAAGACGGTTTTGCTCAACTCCGAAACATGGATGAGAATTACGGACGGCATGGCCGAGGCTACCATCTCCGGCACAGCCGCCGCCGCGCACATGGAAGGCGTGGACTTTGCGGGCAAGACGGGCACCGCGCAGGTGGTCGGCGGTGGCGACACACACACCAAGGGCGGCTCCAAGACCCCGAACTCATGGTTTGTGGGCATGATTCCTCGGCGTAACCCGGAGATTGCCATCGTGGTGCTCCAGGAGCATGGTGACTGGGGATCGAACTCAGCTCTGATCGCCCAGAAAGTTGCCATCGCCTACGTCAACAAGAAACGCAAAGAAGACAAGAATGTAGTGGTTCAAGCAGAAGCCGGAAAGCCGATCGAAGTGGGCGCAGTGTGGTCGGAGCCGGCGCCTGCGTCGAAGGGCGCGCCTCGGCAGAGCGGGTCGCGGACAGCAGCCATGAACGATACGGGCGTTGGCGGCGGACACTTCTTTGTCGCGATACCGCCGGTCTCCGCGATGCCGCAGGCTGTGAAAGCCAGCAAGTTCTCACTTTCAACGTGGCTGAACGCTTCGCTGCTGCGCTTCAAGGAAGAGGCGCACTGATGCGGCGGCTGCTGACCTTTCGCGACTTCGACTGGACGCTGCTGGGCATGGTGCTGCTGCTGTGCGCCCTCTCGATCATGCAGGTGCACTCCGCCACGCTGCACACGCGCTTCTCCGGCTTCATGTACAGGCAGATGATCTGGATCGCTGTGGGGCTGGTGGGGATGTTCATTCTCTCCAAGGTCGACTACCACCGGATGCTGGACTGGTCGCAGTGGGCTTACTGGGTGTTTCTGGTCGCACTGGTAATCGTGAAGGTGGCGGGGCACAAGGTGCTGGGCGCACGGCGCTGGATCGCTCTGGGGCCCTTCCAGTTCCAGCCCTCCGAGTGGGTCAAGCTGATTCTGGTGCTGACTGTGGCCCGCTATTTTGCAAATCTCGGGGGCCGGAACCTGACCTGGAAGGAGATCTTCAAGGCCTTTGCGATGGTCGGCGTGCCCATGCTTCTGGTGCTGATTCAGCCCGATCTGGGAACGACGCTGACTTATGCCCCGATTCTGGCTGCGGGCCTGCTGCTGGGCGGGATCAATCTCCGGCAGGCATCGATTCTGCTTCTGGCTGCCGTGGTGCTAGTGGGTGGGGCTTGGTCGAGCGGCAAGGTGCTCAAGCCCTACCAGAAGGCGCGGCTGACCAGCTTTATCAACCCTGACAACGATCCGAAAGGGTCCGGATACCAGATCCGGCAGTCGAAGATCGCGGTTGGTTCCGGGGGGTTGTGGGGTAAGGGTACCGATAACGGAAGCCAGACCCAGGGGTACTTCCTGCCCATCCCATATACGGACTTTATCTTTGCCGCCTTCAGCGAAGAGCACGGGTTTGTGGGCGCGATTTTCGTGTTGCTGCTATACTTCCTCATATTGATGCGTTTGATTCAGAACGCACAAACAGCCGCAGACCTGCCCGGTTCTCTGATTATCATGGGGCTCGTGGCTGTGTTGACTTTCCAGATCGCGGTCAACGTGGGCATGGTTATCGGGTTTATGCCGGTCACCGGAATTCCTTTGCCGTTAATGAGTTACGGCGGATCATCGGTGCTGTTCACCTTCCTGGCGCTCGGTGTGGCAATGAATGTCAGGATTCGCCGGTTTGTGAATTGACCGGCCGGGTGACCCGGAAGAGTTTAGGTAAGTGCGGATCATCGGCAGGGCCGAGGGTTCCGCAAGAGTAAAAGATTGAATGATTTATAACCGGCCGAGGGCATGAATAGCCGCGCCGGGCAGGATTGGGTACATGAGCAGGCAGAGAGAAGCCAGGGGGCTGGAGGCGGCAACAAGCCGCTGTGGAAGCTCCCGGAGCTGCCGGAAAACCGGTGAGAGAGCCAGGATGCGGACGGGGTCCGCGTTCGTGCTTGCTCCCCCGGGAAGACCGGCCAGTGGACCAGCCGATAGGGATCGGCACGGGCATTCTCTCGGATTCGATGACGTTTTCCATTCGCTGACAGCTTCACGGCGTGGGTCGCCTCCAGGTTCTCCTGGAAGGTGCATCGCCATGAAAACAGCGTCGTTACGTTCATCTGTCCTGCACGCATCCTCCCACTCCGCCCGCGCGATCTTCATCTCCCTTTGCCGCTAACCCGGCAGCCAATGTGCTGCCGCAGGGAAAGGTACGATGGCAAAGGAAATTTGCATCTCCAGCACGCCGCATGAGACGCGGCTGGCAATTCTAGAAGACGATCAGCTCTCGGAGATCTACTACGAGCGCGAAAACGAATACACCCTGGCCGGGTCTATTTACAACGGCCGGGTCACCCGTGTGCTGCCCGGCATGCAGTCGGCGTTTGTTGATCTTGGTCTGGAGCGCGATGCGTTCCTGTACGTCACCGACTTCATCGAGCTGGAAGACCAGGAAGACACCGACGAGCTGGAACAGGCGGCCTCGACCCCGCAGGCTCCCCGCGAGATCCGGCGCAGCCCGGAGCCGGCAAAACGCGAGCGTCAGGATGACCGCGGCGGACAGCGCGAGCAGCGCCCCGAGCGCCCGGCCCGCGAGCCGGAGCTGAAGGTCGAGCCGGTAGTCGTAGAAGAAGAGCTCGTGGAAACACAGGCAGAAGAAGCGCAGTCTGGCGCGGATGCCGAGTCAGGCACTGCTGCGGGCGGCAAGCGCTGGCGTGGACGCCGCCGCCGCCGCGGCAAGGGCACGGGCCCGGAGGCGCAGCCGGGCAGCGCAGTCACGGACGAGCCGGTCGAGGAATCGGATCAGATCGAGTTCACCGAAGAGCCGGAGGCGAATGAGCCCGAGGCGCAGACTCAACCGTTTACCCGGGTGGCAGAACCTGATCGGCCGCGTATTGCCGAGCCTGCGGCCTTCGTGCTTCCGGGCGAGTCGCTTTCAAAGTATGGCGGCGCGCCTGCGGTGGAACAGAAGAAAGAGGCGCCCGCTGCGCCTGCGGCACCGGCACGTCCCGCGATTACTTCACGGCCTACGACGATGATCGAGATTCCGCTCGATTGGGATCCAAACAGCGGATTGCTTCCGGGCGAGTCAATCTCCCTGCGCCGGGGTCGCGCGCCGGAGCCGGAGACGGCCGAAGAGGTTGTCGAGGTCGAGCACGAGACGCAGCCTAGCTTTGCCGAGCTGCCCGAGCCCGTTGAGGCGGCCGACGAGCTTGAAGAGGAAGAGCTGGTCGAGGCTGTAGAGCCTGTCGAGACCGCGCAGGTTGAGGGGGAAGAGGAGTTTTTCGAGGAGCCCGCCGAGCTGGCTGGAGTTGACGCCGCTGAGAGCGCTGCACCAGCATCCGAAGAGCTAATCGACGAGATGGAAGAGACCACGGAGAGCGCCCCGGATGCATCGGCCGCGCACCGTGTCGATCCCTCGGCGCCGACCGGTTTCCGCCTGTTCGGATTCGGTAAGAAGAAGGATGAAGCGAAGCCTGAGTCGAAGCCGGCTTCGAGCTACGCGCCGGGCAAGGGTCACATGGAAGAGGAAGTGATCGACGGCGACGAGGTGGAGGCTGCTCCACGCAAGCGCGGCCGCCACGAAGCCCACGACCACAACGCCGACTCGCTCTACGAAGAGGAGAAGGTGCGTGGCAAGGGGAAGGGCCGCAACGGCGCGCTGGGTGAGTTGATTGAAGATGCGCAGCTCGACTCGCGCATCGGCATCAAGTTCGCGCAGCAGGGCGCCGATGACGAGGAAGACTTCGACGTCGACGGCGAAGAAGAATCTGAGACCCCGGCAGCTCCGGGCCAGCCGCGCAAGGATCGCCGCGACCGCACCAGCAGCCGACGCCCTGTCCGTGGAGCCCAGCCGCAGCGGCGCGGGCCTTCGCGCAAGTCGATGCAGACCAGCGACCTGCCCATCATTTCGGATCTCTTGAAGCCGGGCCAGGAGATTCTGGTACAGATTGCCAAGGAGCCCATCGCCAAGAAGGGCGCGCGCATCACCAGCCACATCGCGCTTCCGGGCCGCTTCCTGGTCTTCATGCCCACGGTCAGCCACGTCGGCGTGAGCCGCAAGATCGCCTCCGACGAGGAGCGCCACAGGCTCAAGCGGATTCTGGTGCATGAGCGCGGCGAGGCCAGCGGCGGATTCATCGTCCGCACCGCGGCCGAGGGCGCCAGCGAAGAAGAGCTTCGCGCCGATCTGCGCTTCCTCATGAACCTGTGGAACGACATCAAGCAGCGTTCCGAGTCGTCGAAGTCGCCGGCTCTGATCTACCACGATCTTTCGCTGATCGAGCGGATTCTGCGCGACCAGGTGAGCGACAACTTCTCGAACATCTGGGTGGACTCGGAAGCCGACTACGAGCGCATCGTGCGTTTCCTCAATCGCTTCTCTCCCACTCTGGTGCGGCGCGTCAAGCTCTACACCAAGCAGGTGCCGCTGTTTGAGCACTTTGGCATCGAGGACGAGATCTCGAAGGCCCTGCGCTCGAAGGTGTGGCTCAAGTCCGGCGGATCGATCGTCATCAATCAGACCGAAGCGCTGGTGGCCATCGACATCAACACCGGCAAGTACGTCGGCAAGAGCGCACGGCTTGAGGACACCATCCTCAAGACCAACCTCGACGCGGTGCCGGAGATTGTGCGCCAGATTCGCCTGCGCGATCTGGGCGGTATCATCGTCATCGACTTCATCGACATGGACGAGCGCAAGAACCGCTTCAAGGTGATGGCGGCGCTCGAAGAGGCACTCAAGACCGATCGCGCTCCGACCAAGGTTCTGCAGTTTAACGACTTTGGCCTGGTCGCAATCACCCGCAAGCGTGTCAAGCAGTCGCTCGAGCGTACGCTCAGCGTTCCGTGCTACACCTGCCAGGCCACCGGCATGGTCAAGAGCCCGGCCACGGTGTGCAACGAGGTCTACATCGAACTCCGCAAGATGAAGAAGCACTTCGAAGGCGCCGACGTAATGCTGCGCGTGCATCCTGAAACGGTGAAGATGCTCAAGGCCAACAACGGCCGCTGGCTGGCCGACTACGAAGAGCTGGTAGGCAAGAACATTCTGGTGAAGACCGATCCGACGCTGCACCCGGAGCAGTTCGATATTCAAGGGTAAGCAAGACGGCAAGTCAGCGAGTCAGCAAAGGCCGGAGCGGGTGCTCCGGCCTTTGTGCGTTTGGATTGGCTAACGGATCACATGAATCGGAATGCCGATGTTAAGGCCCGACCAGATACGATCGGCCGTGTAGACCTCAGCCTTGAGCGCAATAGCCAGCGCCAGGCAGCAGCGATCCCCAAGCGACAATCCAAACGGAGCAGTCCGTTTCACAAGTGTCCCTGAGGTCTTCGCCTGCTCGAGGGTGTACTCCGCGGGATTGGCAATCGACAGAACGTTCTCCCAGGCCACATCGGGATGCTGCCCTTTTGCAACAAGTTTGGATTGGACTTCCGCCAGGTTGACCATGCTCGCAACCGCGTCAGCCATAATTTCATCGTTCAGTTTCTCGGCGCCCGGCTCGTCGAAGAGAATCGCGAGCATAGCGGAGGAATCGAGCACCGCTTTACTCACGCCTGGCCTCCTCGCGTCTCTCGGCGATCAGCTCTTCTGAAACCAAAGTTCCGGGTGGCGCAAGGTGGCGCACACTCTCCTGCGCGCGTCGAATTCTGGCGCGCCGAGTCGAGATGCGCAGCTCGTGATCCTTAAATTCGAGCTCGACCGTGTCGCCTTCGCCGATGCCCAAGGCTTTGCGCATGGCAGCGGGAATGACGATGCGGCCTTTCTCGCCGATCTGAGCGCGTGCCTGCAAGGTTCCCATAGTGACACCAATCCTCTCTGGTGGGAAATTATAGGTCAATTCCCACTAAATAGAAAAGGTGGGAATAATGACTGTGTTTCCCACTCTGGCGACAATAGCGGCTGACCCTACAGAACTCCCAGAACCCGCAGCCGCACCAGCGCTCCGGCCAGAACGCCCAGGGGCGAGAGCACGATGAGCGCAATCTGGTAGGTGACCGGCTGTCTTCCCCGGGCGCTGAAGGCGCTTACAGCGCCGAGCAGCAGCACGATCACGGCCAGCACCAGGGCATGGGCGAGAGGACTCGGGGCCGCGATCCAGGCCGTAATGTAGCCTCCGGCGGCGGCGGCAAGAAACGAGTAGCCAAGGTTGACAAAGAGGTATCCGGCGGCCGGGCGAGTGCCCTGGCCGCACCACTCCGGCAGCAGGCGGGAGATCAACGCGGTAGCGGCGACCACGATGGCGGCCATGACGGCATACCCGGCCAGCAGGGCGAGGAAGGCGTGCAGAGTTACCACGGGAGATCTTTCTGGGTGGGCGAGCCGACCTCGCCGTGCTCGATACGCTCGAGGAACTGGCGGGCGAGGCGGCGCTCGCCGGGATGTGCTTCGCCGGCTATGGTGCAAAGGTCGAGATACTCGTCTGCAAGGGCGTTGCGTTCGTCTTGCTGGGCGAGCAGTGCTTGCAACGCGACGGCCAGCTCGCGCAGGCGGGCAGCTTCAGGCCAGGGATGCTCGTCGTCAACCGGCTCTGCGAAGAGGCCGTGGCGGCCCCGGGCGCAGGCGTCGAGGCAGGCAAGGAGCTGCTCGGCAAAGGCGCGGTCGAGCATGTCTATCTGCTCCGGGTCGATAGCGTCGCGCGGGTCGATAGGGGAGTCCATGGATGTATTTTCCTCTCATTTGGCCGGAATGGGTACTGGAGATTGGGTCGCAGGCCCACCTGTTGGGAAGCGGGCCAAGGCGTTATCATGGGAAGTCCGACAGCGAAGACGCGCTTGCGTCGCCGGACGAGAGAGATTACAGATATGCCTGAAGAGACCGCTCCCACTGCTCCCGAATCCACAGAAACTCCCAAAGCACAGCCCGCTGTAACCACCATTGCCGAGATCGGCAAGCACGAGGGCCAGTCCGTCATTCTGCGCGGATGGTTGTACAACTCGCGCGAGAGCGGCAAGCTGCTGTTCCCGATCTTCCGCGACGGCACCGGAACCATTCAGGGCGTGGCGCATGTCAAGAGTGTGCCGGCCGAGGTGTTTGAGGCGCTCAAGGGGCTCACGCAGGAGTCGAGCGTGATTGTGACCGGCAAGGTGCGTGCCGACAAGCGCGCGCCCGGCGGCTACGAGCTCGATGTCGAAAACATTGAAGTGGTGCAGCGTGTACCGGAGTCGGCGCCCTATCCCATCACGCTCAAGGAGCACGGTGTCGATTTTCTAATGGAGCACCGGCACCTGTGGATTCGTACGCCGCGGCAGTCAGCGATCCTGCGCATCCGCGCGGAGATCATGCGGGCGACGGCGGAGTTCTTTGATACCGGCGGCTTCATCCGCACCGATCCGCCGATTCTTACGCCGGCGGCCTGCGAGGGCACTTCGACTTTGTTTCCGGTGGACTACTTCGGCGACCAAGCGTTTCTGACGCAGTCTGGCCAGTTATACGCCGAGGCTACGGCGCTGGCCCTGGGCAAGGTGTATAGCTTTGGACCCACGTTCCGGGCAGAGAAGTCGAAGACCCGCCGCCACCTGACCGAGTTCTGGATGGTGGAGCCTGAGGCGGCCTACATGGACCTGAACGGGCTGCTGGAGCTGGCCGAGAACTGCCTGGCGCACATCGTGCAATCGGTACTGAAGAATCGCGCGCCGGAGCTGGCGGCGATCGGACGCGATATTACTAAGCTTGAGCCGGTGAAGGCGCCGTTTCCAAGATTGAGATACGACGAAGCCGTCGAGATGCTCAACCAGGCCTATAAGGACGGCAAGCTCGAGAATCCCTTTGAGTATGGAAATGACTTCGGTTCGCCGGACGAGACATGGCTGAGTTCGCAGTTTGACCGGCCGGTGATGGTGCATCGTTATCCGGCCGATGTGAAGGCGTTCTACATGGAGCCGGATCCTGAGGATCCGCGCTACGCTCTGTGCGTGGACGTGCTGGCGCCGGAAGGCTACGGCGAGGTCATTGGCGGGTCGCAGCGTGTCTCTAGTTACGAGTTACTGAGTGAGAGGATAGACCACCACAAGCTTCCGCGTGAGGCCTTCGAGTGGTATCTCGATCTGCGCCGGTACGGGAGCGTGCCACATTCAGGTTTCGGGATGGGAATCGAGCGTGTAGTTAGCTGGGTGTGTGGGCTGGATCACGTTCGGGAGACGATTCCGTTCGCGCGGACGCTGCACAGGATCTATCCATAAGATAATAGGCACAAAAGACAACATTTTTGCCTTTGACGGTTCCACTTTTCGAGTACACTGTTGCGTATAGTTTTTGGGGTAACAAATACTTTCACCAGAGATAGGTAGCGAATAAGGAAGGTGCGATATCCCCCCCCGCAGAACCACTTAGGCGGGGGATATTTGAGAACAGTCATCGGTTAGGACCACCGTCAAAGTACTGTCATGCGGGTTCGCCGGATTAGAAGCACGCCCCCCGTGCTCCATCAGCCGCCGGACCTGGCGAATGCCGCTCAAATTCCGTGATTCAGAGATCAGTTTGTTTCCGGGAACGTTCCGTTCCGGAAGGGTCAGACTTCTGGCGAGTGGATACAGGCGGGTTGGGAATGGTCAGACCGGGACTTTAATGCCGAAACGGAAGTTCCGTGAGGCCGATTAGTTAATGGAGAGACAAGATGAAAAGTGCACGAGCAACTGCGGTGAATAACGAGGTTGCAGGCCTGTCGATTCCCGCGGTCGAGGAGATTATCGAAGAGGCGCTGAGCGAGCTGGCATTTTCGCAGGATCCGGGAATGGTGCGGGCACTGCGGTTTCTGGCTCCCGCGGGATATCAGGCGATCGTGGAGCTGTGCAGCGAAAACGGACGCAGTAAGCGGCGCAATGCCCTGGCCGATTCCTGGTCGCCGGAAGAAGATGAGATCCGGATCTACTTCGAGAGGATTGACGATGAGGATCAGGAGATGCGCCCGGCGAGGCCGCAGCGCGCCGCGACCATCTCGGCAAGCCATGCCGGCGATGAGGAGCCCGAGGAAGTGGGATCCGCGGATATGGATGCGCGCGTGAAGGAGCTGTGCGAGGCTCTGGCCGAGGCCGAGCGCGGAGGCCACGCGTTTATAGCTTTGAAGTGGTTTCGAGACAGCTTTCTGCCGCGCAAGGCATACCGCTGGAATCACCAGCCCGACTCCCGCCAGCTGGTGCTGGCCGAGGCGATTCAGCGCGGCCTGGTCATGACCAGCAAGATCGCCAATCCCAAAACTCCCGCGTATCCGACCACGACGATCCGCCTGAACCGCGCCGAAGCCGGGATGCCCGAGGAAACGTCGCGTTTCAAGCCGGTGGAGGCGCATGGAGAGGAGCTGGCCGGAGTCATCGATGAAGAACGGGGGGAGGAGTGAACCTCTACTTCCTCGATGCCACTGTCTTCGCCAAGCTGTTTGTGCGCGAGCCGGGAACGGCTGCACTGATTGAGCTGATGGAGAAGGTGGAAGACAATCGCAAACTGATCTCCGCCGTAACACCGTTGGAGGTGCATGCAGCGCTTCGCCGGCAGGAGCGCTCTGGGGCGATCCTGGGTTCGGATGCCCTGGCGGCATTCGATGCGCTTCGTCTTGAAGCGGCGCGTATGGTGCAGCAGCCGGTGAATCCGGCAGTGCTGGAGTCGGCCCGTCAGATTGTGGACCGGACGGCGCTGCGCTGGCCGGCGGCCCTGCAACTGGGAACGGCGCTGGTTTCGCGGCAGATGTTTCATGGCACGCCCATCACGTTTGTGTCTTCGTCGGCAGAACTGCTGAGCGCCGCGCGCAGCGAGGGTCTGGATACACTCGATCCCGCCCAGAAGGAATTGCAAGGCCATGTATTGAAGTACGTTGAGGCCTGAGCGGGCGAGCGGTGCTACGACAGCGGGACTCTGCTATGCTAGGGGGTCTATCTCGACAGTTGGAGGGAAGCCATGCCGGAGTTTAGGGCCAGAAAACATCATCAGGACCGGGTGGCAGAAACGCTCCGGGAAGAGATCGGAGCAATGATCGAGGGCGAGCTGTCCGATCCGCGCATTGCCTTTTGCTATGTAAGCGAGGTGGCGCTGAATCCGGGCGGCAAATCGGCGCGCGTCTACGTGGCCGTAGACAATGCGGAGAAGGACATCGCCGAGGCCGAGGACCGCACGGTAGCCGCTCTGGAATCCGCCAAGGGATTTATTCGCTTCTCGATCAAGGAGCGGATGGGCGTGCGGCACGTGCCGGAACTGCTGTTTGTCGCCGACCGTTCGGGACGCTTTCAGGCACGCATCGAGGAGCTATTGGGCCGGAAGAAGGGTGGCAAGCGGCGGGCTGCCGCGCCGGCCGCTTCGGCTCCGGCAGAATCCGCCTGAAGAGGCCGATTGCTGGACGTTCTTTGTCTCCGGCGCATCGCGTTTAGATCGCGATGCAGCGGGGCTTCTGGTTTGTTACCCGCGCCCGGGGAAGGTATTTCTGTATAGGCAGGCCTGCGCCGACGGCGGGGGAAATCTGATAGCCTTGGACCTGTCACGGGGGCTGTTCTGGAATCCCCGACGGGCAAGCGCGGGCGCCGGCCAACGAAGTCGGCGAATCAAAAAGAGTAAAAAGAACGCGCCGACGGCCGAGGACGCTGGAGAACTGCTGGAATGGAACGAAGCAATGTGCCCGCTTCCCCGGTCGAACCGAAGAGCCGCGCCATGCGGCTGCTCGCCTGGGCTACCACGCGCGAAGCATTCGTCTTTCTTGCTTTTACACTCTTCTATCTGCTTTATGGCGTAACGCCGATTCTTGGCGGCGCGGGTCTGGGCGTGGTGGGCGCCGACGAGCCCCGATATGCGCAGATCGCGCATGAGATGCTGGTGCGCTTCGACACCGCGGACACGATCAAGGGCAAGCTCAGCGCCTGCGTTACACCGTACCTGTACGGGAAGCCCTGGCTGGAGAAGCCCGCCCTGTATTACTGGCGGGCGATGTTTGTGTTTAAAGACTTCGGCGTGCACGACTGGAGCGCGCGCCTGCCCTCTGTGAGCTTTGCCTTCATCATGATCGGGCTGATCTACCTGCACATGCGACGATTCCGGCCCGGGGGGCACCTCGACGCCGCACTGATCACGGCGGCGAGCGTCGGCATCATCGGCTTTGCGCGCGGGGCCTCGACAGACATGCAGATGGCGGCGCCGCTGGCGATAGGGCTGCTGGGCTGGTATGCGTGGTACGAAACCGGCTCAAAGTTCTGGCTCTACGACATCTACTTTTTTACCGCGCTGGCCACGCTGGCCAAGGGTCCGGTTGCGCCTTTCCTGGCCGCGGTGATTATCTGCGCGTTTGCCCTGCTGCGCAAAGAGTGGCGGATTGTGCCGCGTACGTTGTGGTGGCCGGGAATTCTGCTCTACTTTGCCATCGTGCTGCCGTGGTTCATTGCGGTGCAGCACCAGAACCCGACCTTCTTCCGAGAGTTCTTCCTCGAACACAATCTGGAACGATTCGCCACCGATCGCTATCAGCACGAGCAGCCCTTCTGGTACTACCTGGTGGTGGTGCTGCTGGCGCTGATGCCGTGGACGGTGGTGGCGGTTCGTGCGCTGGCAGACGGCATTCAGAAGAGCGTGTGCGAGTGGCGGCTGCGGCACTCGAAGTGCGGCAAGTGCGGCGAGAGCAAGCCGGGAGACGCCTTCCCTGAGTTTCTGGTTCTGTGGGCGCTGATCCCGATCCTGTTCTTCTCGCTTTCGAAGTCGAAGCTGCCCGGCTACATCCTTCCATCGATTCCGCCGCTGACGATTCTTACCGGCGACTATCTCTTCCGGCGGCGCGCCAACGGACTCAACCAGTGGACGATGGCGGGACACGCCATGGTGGTAGGCCTGATCACTCTGGTGGTGATGCTGATGCCGTGGTTTGTGGCGCATGGATCCGCGATGCCCCCGGCGATGGCGCTGACGGCGGCTCTGGCCGCTGCTCTGGGCGCGGCGCTGCTGATCCTGCTCGTGACGAATGTCTACGGCGTGGCGCGCCTGCGCATGGCCACCTGCTCGGTGCTGGCGGTTCTGATCGTGTTCCTTTTCGGTGTGGGTCCGGCGTTCGGCTTGCCGGCGATTGAATCGACGAAGAAGGTCATTGAGATGCTCGACCGCACCTACTCGGCGCGGCCGCTGGCCGACAGGCTGGCGTCGGTGGCTGCGCAGGACGAGACCGTGGCAGTCTTCCGGGTGCGTCGCGACGTAGAGTACGGTCTGGCCTTTTATCGCAATCACGAAGTGGTCAACTACGAGCAGAACGGCGTTCCCAGCGATCAGCATCTGCTGGTGGTTCGGGTGACCGGGCGCGGCGGCGCAGACCTGCACTCGCAGGCGGCGCTTGCGCACTACCTCGAAGGACGGCAAATCGAGGAGCTCTTCGGCTGGCCGGAGCAAGGACTGGAAGTGTATCTTGTCGGGAAACGGTAGAGTATATTAAACGGTTGGCTGGAGGCGTTGTTTCCGGCAACATGTATCCGTCCCTTGCGTCTGGACAAGAAGAACCGAATGGCAGCCGGCACATCTATCGACGTTCTCGACCTGCGCCACTACTCGGCCACTGCGCTCAGGCAGTTGCTTGAGGCCGAGGGCGATCTTTGGCGTGAACGGCTGAACTGGGATTATCGCGCCTCGGCCAGGCTGCTGATGCAGTACCTCGACAACCACTCCCTGCCCGGCTTTGTGGCTCGGGAGGCAGACCAGCCGGTGGGCTACGTCTTCGGCGTCTATGAGGAAGCGAAGGCGGTTGTCGGCGGTGTTTTTGCGGCGGAGAGGCCGGGAGGTGAGCCGGCACGGGCCGTCGAGGGCAGACTGATCAGACACCTGCTCGAACTGCTGACCAACTCGCCGCAACTGGAGCGCATCGAGTCGCAACTGCTGCTTCATCCCTCAGGCATGCACGCCAGAGAGTTTCGCGATGCGGGCTTCGAAGTGTTCCGGCGGCTCTTCATGGTGCGCTCGCTGCTGGGGCTGTGGACCGCGCCAAAAGTCGAACTGCCCGCGGGGCTTGAACTGCGGCAGTGGAAGGAAGACGATATTGGAGCCGCCGCCAAGCTCATCTGCGAGACCTACCATGGGCATCCCGACAGCCTCATTAACGACCAGTACCGCACCGTGCATGGATCGACGCGCTTTTTGAGCAACATTGTGCGCTACGCGGGCTGTGGCGCGTTTTCAGCTCCTGTTTCCCATCTGATATTCGACCGGGCTCGTCGAGAGCCGGTGGCAATGGTGCTTGGCTCGCGCGTAAGTACGCCCAGCGGCCACATCACGCAGATCTGCGTGCATCCGGAGTGGCGGGGCAGGGGACTGGCGCGAACGCTGCTCTCGGTGGCCGCCTTCTGCTTCATGCGCCAGGGGGCGACGGAGATCTCACTCACCGTTACCGAAGAGAACCGGCCTGCGATCCTGCTTTACGAGCAAGAGGGGTACACCTGCGGTCACAGGTTCGATGCGGCGGTGTGGCAGCGAAGTTGGGTGTAGAGGGAAAGTCCGGGTTCTTTATCGCGCGATCAGGAACATGACCCAGCTGATCACGATCGCCGAGCCCACAAACAGCGCAAAGCAGTAGAGCCCGTAGCGGAACATGCGGCGCGGCGTCTCGCGCATGGTGATGCCGAAGATAGTCGATGCGAAGATCGCGAACAGAAGCACGGCGGTGAAGTGGGAGGGATGCATCAGGACGCCTTCCTCCCCGTGCGCAGGTTGTGCGCGTCAACGGCAGACATCACGTTGAGCAGGCCGGCTACAACAATGAACTTGGAGCCGTAGTCGCCGGTGGTGAACTGCACCGGGTCAGCGCCAAGGCCTGCAATGCGGCTTATCAAGTACAGCGCTCCGTTGCCCAGATCGCCGAGCAGCCCAAGCAGGTCGAGAATGTCGCCACCGTTCGTGTAGATCTTGCCGTGCATCGCCAGACCCAGCGCAAACATGCAGATGATCGAGGCCGTGATCAGCGCGCCGCGCACCCGTTTACCGATAAGAAAGTGTCCGGCTCCGGGGACCAGCCATCCTGCGATGAGAGGCAGGTAGACGAAGCCCTGCTGCGAGGACTTGTCTGCCGCGGCTTTGCTCGATGAAGTGGCCATTCCTCTTGAATATATCAGGCAGCGTGCGAACTACTCGGCTGAAGACTCTGTCTGTTCCGCAGCAGGCTCATCGGGAGCGTCCTGCGCTGCAACCTCGGCGGGTACAACCGTACCCGGCTCGTCGCGCCAGAGCCAGACGATCCACCACACCAGCACGCACAGATACACGGTGCTGTTCCCGTGGAAGATGCGGTCGCGCAGGTCGATGGCGCGCTCGTACTCTGTCTGGCTGTGAATGACCGCGTGCGTGGCGATGAACTGCCAGAGCGCGCGGGAGGCGATCTGCGCGAGGCCCGCGGCAGAGAGGCCGATGATGACCTGCTGGGGATGGGTCTGCCATCCTGCGCCGAAGCGGCGGCCATACAGAGCTACCAGAAGGCCCAGCTCAATTCCCAGGAGCGAGACAAGGACCGAGCCTTTGTCTGAGACCACCTGCAACATGCGCAGGATGCCGAGCAGCGAGGTGTCCTTGAAGGTGCTCCATGCCGGCCACGGACCCCAGAGAACTAATACGACAGTCGCGAGGAACAGCGCGAGGATCGTACAGATGAGCCATGTGCGCCGTGCGGCTCCAGCAAAGGCGCGGCGGGCCACCTCGACTACGACCAGTATCCCGATCACCGCCGCAAGCGTGGAGAGGATGAGAAATACGGCGCTTGAAACGATGGGCGCCATGCGGCCGTAGAGAAGCCGGGTAACCAGCAGAATCAACGTCGAGAGCACGATGCTGGTGAAGAGGAAGGCGAAGCGGCGGGCGCGATCGCGGCCCAACACCACGACGAGCAGAACCAGATGGGCCGCGAAGGTCAGCGTCCAGAGAATCTGAGTGGCGGAAAAGTCAAAGTGAAAGCTCATGATTTGGCGCCCCGGGGGGCAAGTATTAGTTTATAGGGGCTGAGTGGCTCTTCGATCCGGGCTGACATAATCGTTAAGTATGCTGGTGCTTGCTTCCGCATCGCCGCGAAGGCGCGAACTGCTCACACAGGCAGGATTTGAGTTCGAAGTGCGTCCCGCGCACATCGACGAGGATCCGCGCGCGGGCGAGGAGCCGATCGCCTATGTCGTCCGGCTGGCGCGGGAGAAGGCCGAGGCGGTGTACAGGGAACTCGCCAGTACGACCGGCAAGAGTGATAGCAAGCCGCTCGTGGTTCTCGGCGCCGACACCACGGTCACGGTGGACGGCGTAATCCTTGCCAAGCCCGCCGATGCGGCCGACGCCGCGCGCATGCTGCGGCTGCTCTCAGGCCGCACCCACCGAGTGATTACCGGAGTGGCGCTGGCCACCGCGGAAGGAACCGAGGCGGCAGCAGAAGTGACCGCGGTGCGCTTCCTGAGCCTGAGCGACGAGGAGATCGAGGCCTACGTGGCCGGCGGCGAGCCGATGGACAAGGCCGGCGCCTACGCCATCCAGGGCGGTGCGGCCAAGTGGATTCCGCGCATCGAGGGCTGCTACTTCAACGTGGTGGGCCTTCCCCTGGCGCTCGTTGGGCAGATGCTGACCGCGCGTTTACCGAGCTGAGGCACGCCTCCTGCCCGGCTTAGTTTGACGTAAATCCCTTCTGGAGTATCATGGTGCAACAAAAAAATTCAATTGCAATGTTGCATCTATTGCTGCACGGTTTTGTGTCTCCTCGGGCCGCGTGTAGTCCAGAATCCAAAGGGATATCTCTCTATGAAAATCACCGCCATTTTATGCCGGGCCGCGCTGCTCGCGGCCATGCCTTGTGTTGCAGGCTTCGCCCAGACCACTACGTTTCAAACGCCCACACCCGATGAACTGAAGATGACCGCCGACCCCAAAGCGCCGGGGGCCGCGGCGGTGTATCTGAATCTGGAACAGACCGCCAACGACAACCTCGGCACCAGAACCTTCTACGCACGCATCAAGGTGCTCACCGAGAAGGGCAAGGAACTGGCGACGATCGAGGTTCCCTACGGCGGGAGCCTGAAGGTCGATGCCATCAAGGGCCGCACCATCCACTCCGACGGCACGGTGATTCCGCTTGAAGTGAAGGCCGAAGACCTGACGATGGTCAAGGCCGGCGACTTCCAGGTAAAGAAAAAGGTCTTCACATTGCCCAGTGTGGAAGTGGGCAGCATTCTCGAGTACCGCTACGACATCAACTACCCGGAGGGCTCGGTGTCGTCTCCGCAGTGGGATGTGCAGCGGCGCTACTTTGTGCACCAGTCGCGCTATGCGTTCACGCCCTTCAAGGGGTTTATGACCGGCATCGGAAATATCACCAGCAGCCAGATCGTAAACCGGCGTACGGGCAAGACGCTCGACACGCTGGCGTGGTCGTCGCGGCTGCCTCCGGGGGTCAAGCTGGCGCCGAACGCGGAGGGGCGCTTCTCGATCGACCTGACCGATATACCAGCCGCGCCCGACGAGGACTGGATGCCGCCGAGTGACAGCCTGCTATTCAAGGTTCTCTTCTACTACAAGGCAGCGCAGTCGGTTGAGTCGTTCTGGAGCGATGAGGCCAAGATCTGGTCGAAGGAAGTGAATCACTTCGCTGATGTCTCCGGAGTCCTCAAGGCGGCGGCAGCGGGGATCGTGTCGCCCACCGATGAGGAAATCCTGAAGGCCAAGAAGCTCTACGACGCCGTGCAGGCTCTGGAGAACACCGACTACACGCGCAAAAAGACCGAGTCGGAGATGAAGACACTGGGCATCAAAGAGTCAAAGCGAGCCGAGGATGTCTGGAAGCAGAAGAGCGGCGACAGCGAGGAAATCGCCCTGCTCTACCTGGCCATGGTGCGGGCCGCCGGCTTGAATGCGTACGCGATGAAAGTTACCGATCGCTCCCGCAGAGTCTTTGACGTACAGGACCTGGATGCCGATCAGTACGATGACACGCTTGTGATCGTCTCGGCCGGAGGGCAGGAGGTGCTGACCGATCCGGGCGAGAAGATGTGCCCGTTCCAAACTATCCGCTGGAACCACACTCTGACGGCTGGGATGCGGCAAGCGGCCAACAACGGCGCGGGATTCCTTTCGGTTCCCGAGACCAACTATACGTTAAACACAACCACCTGGACCGGCGAGTTGAAGGTGAGCGAGCGCGGAGAGGTTTCAGGCGATCTGAGCGATGTCATGAAGGGCCAGGAGGCACTGCGCTGGCGGCAGACGGCTCTGCGCAACGACGACGCGGAGCTCAAGAAGCAGTTCGATCGCGCTCTGGCCGGCGTGGTCCCCGAGGGCGTCGAGGCGCACGTGGATCACTTCCTGGGCCTGGATACTCCGGACACAAACCTGGTGGCAGCAGTGAAGGTCTCAGGCTCGATGGGCGCGGCTACGGGTAAGCGGCTCTTACTGCCAGGCTTCTTCTTCGAGAGCCGCGGCAGTACGCCGTTTGTGAAGGCGGAGAAGCGCGAAACCGCGGTCGATATGCACTATGGTGAAAAGTCGGTCGAGCAGATTACCTACGATCTTCCCGCCGGAATGACGGTCGAAGGCGCACCCACGGATGCAACCCAGACCTGGCCTGGTCTGGCGCGCTACATCGTCAAGACCAAGGCCACGCCGGAGCAGATGATTGTGCTGCGCCAACTGGAGCGGGCCTTTAGCGAAGCAAAGCCTGAGGAGTATCAGGACCTGCGCGGGTTCTATCAGAAGATCGCCACGGGCGACCAGCAGCAACTGGTGCTGAAAGCAGGGGCGCAAAGCGCATCCGGAGCCACAACCGGCAGCTCGCAGCAGTAGCGGCAGTGGATAGCAACACGAGGATTCGACAATGATCGCAGGTAGCAGAATGCGGGTCCCGCTGGTCTGTGTTGTAGCGGCGTCACTTCTGGCCGGAGCCACGCCGCCCGCCCGCGCCGCCCTCTTTGGGAACGACCCGGTGCCGCAGTGGGCGCTCGATGCCTCCAAAACCAAGACGCCGGACTATGTGGGCGACGCCGCGACCGTCATTCTCTACGACGAGTACGTGGAGACGATCGATGCGCAGGGCCGCGCCACGGAGCGGGAGCGCCAGGCGATCCGCATCCTCAAGCCGCAGGGCCGTGGCTCTAGTTGCTCGGTCAGCTACGACGTGGACGAGAAGATCAACTACTTCCGGGCGTGGACCATCGGCGCCGACGGAAAGCAGTACCAGGCCAGGGACGTGGACTTTGCCGATCTGGGCGGATCGAACCTCCCCATTCTTCAGTTCACCGAGAAGACGCGCCTGCTGCATCCGCCGGCGGCCGACGTGGGCGCTGTCGTAATCTGCGAGACCGAAGAGGTGCTGGCCCCCTACATGCACGAGCAGTACTGGAGGATTCAGGGTTCCGATCCCTTCGTCTACGAGGCGATGGAGCTGAATCTGCCGCCGGGGATGAAGTACGCCGATACCTGGCACCAATATTCTCCCGTCAAGCCGGTCGAGGCTTCGCCCGGCCACGTGCGCTGGGAGCTGCGCGATGTGAAGGCCCTCGACGTGCGCGACGTAAAGTCAAGGCCCAACCGCGTAGCACTTCTGGGAAGAGTATCCGTGCACTGGGGCAGTGCGGGGGTTGAGGGGATCGACAACCAGTGGCGCGCGCTCGGCAAAGGCTACTCCGAACTAGAGGAGCATCGCGCCGACCCTACCCCTGAGATCACCGCGATGGCCCAGCAGTTGACTGCCGGCGCTCCGGACTTCTACACGAAACTCAAGCGGATCACCGAGTACATCCAGAAGAACATCCGCTACTTCGTGGTGGAACGGGGCATCGGTGGCTGGCAGTCGCACTTTGCAGGCGACATCTTCCGCAACCGCTACGGCGACTGCAAAGACAAGACGACGTTGCTGATCTCCATGCTGGGCGTGGCCGGCATCAAGGCCACCTACCTGGCGGTGGATGACCGGCGGGGCGTAGTCGATCCGAGCGCGCCATCGTTCTACGGCGATCACATGATCACCGCCATCGAGGTGCCTGCCGAGGTCAAGGATCCGCGACTCCTTGGCGTGACCGAAGCAAAGGACGGCAGGCGTTACCTGATCTTCGATCCCACCAACGAACGCACTCCGGTGGGCAACCTGCCCGACTACGAGCAGGGCAGCTTCGGGCTGCTGGCGGCCGGCGACGCAAGCCAGGCGCTCGCCATTCCTGTGCTGCCGCCAGAGGCCAACGGGGCCGAGCGCAAGGGCACCTTTACCCTGGCGGCCGATGGCGCGCTGAGCGGCGCCGTGAACAGCTCTAGCACCGGACCGGCAGGCGCAGACGTTCGGGGGATGCTGAAATATACGGACACAAAGGAGCAACGCGAGTCGCTAGAGAAGGCGGTGGGCCGGGACCTGCCCGGCGTCTCGCTGGTCTCCTATGAGTTCAACGAGCCGCCCGATCTTGAAAAGCCGCTGCTCCTCGACTTCAAGGTGACGGCGCCGCTCTACGCCAAGAAGGCGGGTCCACTGCTGCTGGTGCGGCCCCGGGTTATGGGTGACGTATCTCAGCAGCTCGACGATAAGCCGCGCACGGTTCCCATCGCGCTGGAAGCGACAGGACGCTGGCACGACTCCTTCGACATCACGCTGCCTTCCGGATTCGTAGTAGACGAGCTGCCCGATCCGGTCAGCATGGACACGGACTTTGCCAGCTACCACTCGAAGACCACGGCCCAGGGCAACGTGCTGCACTACGAGCGGGAGTACGTGGTGCGCATGGTGGAGATTCCGGCGGCGCGTTATGGGGACTTCAAGAAGCTGGAGGGCGCGATCCTCGAGGACCAGCGCGGTTCGGCCGTACTCAAAAGGCAGCCCTGACCTCAAACAGGCAGCGGACCGAGGGCGGGCTTGTCAACTGCCCCCGTGCCTAACTTGAATCCTGCCGTGTATTTACTATGCGCCGGGGGTTTTGTTTCTGCTAGATTCTGCTCAGGCGCGGACTCTGTGTGCCGCCCTCTGTCAATCTATGCCATCGCCACTGAAGCGCAAACACGAGCAAGAATCGGCTACGACGATCCCCGATCGTCTGTACTTCAAGATCGGCGACGTGGCTAAGATCTGCGGCGTCGAGGCCTACGTTCTGCGCTTCTGGGAGTCGCAGTTCCCGCAGTTGAAGCCGAACAAGAGCGGAACCGGGCAGCGGCTCTACCGCAGGCGCGACGTAGAGATGGTGCTCGAGATCAAGGAACTGGTACACGGCCAGGGATTCACGCTGGCCGGTGCGCGCCAGGCACTGGGGCAGAAGCAGAGGCCGGCTCAGACCGGACTCGCGCTGGTGACCGGCCCCGAGGCCGCCCCAAAGAGTATGCCCATTGCCGTGCAGCGGATACGCGCGGAGCTTCTCGCCATCTCGGCGATGCTCACCGATCCCGATGCCCGACCGGTACCGCCGGCGCCGCCGCGCAGACGTACGCGCTTCGCGGTGGTGTCGGGCGAACTCTTCCCTGTCTAGACAACGATGCACTTGTACTAAGGCGTAACCAGCGCAGCCCTATTCTGCCTGTGCGGCCCTGTGCGCGTACTTGATCACATCCACATCGGAGAGCACGACCAAGCCCTCCTCGACCATCTGCTCGACGAGCGGCAGGATAGCTTCGATCTTCTCGGCAGAGTCGATGACTGACAGCATGATGGAGCTGTCGTGGCTCAGGTGCATGGGCTTGTCGCGGTGGACGCGGCGGTGCGCTCCGTAGCCGAGGATGCCGCGATAGACGGTGGCTCCGGCGATGTCGTTGGCGCGCATGGCTTCAATCAGTGCCTGATGCAGCGGCTTGTCGCGCCAGCGGTCACTCTCGCCTATGTAGACGCGCATCATCCTGGCCTTGCCCTCGATCTTCAGGTGCTCGGGGCCGGGCGCGGGGGCGGCCTTCGACTCGCGGGCAGGCTTGGCCACGGTGGTCTCCTGCACCTCGACGAGGCCCGAGCCGGCCATCTCCTGGAGCTTGCCGAGCAGCGCCGCTACCTTCTCAGGCGCTTCGACGAACTGGATGACCATGGGCAGGCCGTCGGAGATCTCGACGCTCGACGCGGAGTGCATATGGTGGTCCGCGCCGAAGCCGGCCACGCCTTTGAACAAGGTGGCTCCGGAGACGCCGCGATAGAAGAGGAAGTCGAGGATCGCGGAGGAGACAGGTACGCCGTGGCGGGTTGCGCCGTCGGAGACGTAGATGGAAACTTTGAGGGCTTTTCCGGCGCTGAGCATGGCGGACTCCTCAGGAGGTAATCATAGTAACTCGGCCAGCAGCGCGCCGCACCATGTGGCGGCCAGGCCGGCGGCGAGACTGCCGATGGAGTACGCCGCGGCGATCAAAAACGCGCCGGAGCGAAGGGCGGAGAGCGTCTCCCACTCATAGGTGGAGAAGGTGCTGTAGCCGCCGACGAAACCGATGGGGATGAGATACCGCCAGGCCGCGCTGGTGCCGGTGCGCTTGCCCAGCCAGGTCATTGAGAAGCCGATGATGACACAGGCCGTGATGTTGATGACAAACGTTCCCCAGGGGAATCGGGAGCCCATGCGGCCGGCCACGATCATGCCCACCGAGTAGCGGGCCACGGAGCCGAGCGCGCCGCCGAGCGCGACCAGGAGAAACTTCTGCACAGGTGCCGTCCTTTCTGTTCATCGTAGGGAGCGCGCGCGGGCGGTGTCAACGCGGTATCGCCCATTAAGATGGTTGCGGGGGGCGTAGAGTGGCGTCAAGACGAGCCTGTTCGCCGGAGCTATGTTCGTCGCCGCATCGTGCCTGAGCGCGCAGACGCAGGCAACTGCGCCGATGACCGCCTCGCCCACGCCCAGCGCATCGCCCGCGGCAAACGGCGTGCAGCAGTCGCCATCTTTGCAATCGGTTCCGCGTGTGCCGGGTGTCGCCGCCATCTTCGAGGGGTTCAATGCGGGCGTCAACTACTCGGCCGTTCACAACACCTCGATCGGCTGGTTCTCGGCTGTCACTCCGGCGCTCAGCTGGGCCTTCAACTCGCGCTACTCGGCGGACGTGAGCACGAGCGTCTACTTCAAGCGCCGCTACGCGGTGACGACAACATCGGGCGGCACGACGAAGCAGACCATCGTCGAGGACGCCGCAGATGCGGGCGACACGCTCATCGGCCTTCATGCCTCCTTTGCGCCCGCCAAGGTGGAAGACACGGTTACCGCAACCCTGTCGCTGCCCTCGGGCGACGTGAAGGCCGGCCTGGGTACGGGCCAGGTGACCTTCGACTTTACCAATCACCTTGAGAAGTTCAAGGGACCGGCGGGATTCTTCCTCGACCTAGGCGCGGGCAACTCGTCGTATCTGTTCAACAACGCCGTTGACCGCAACTCGAGATCGCTCGGCGGACTTGCCCACTTTATGACCGGCGTCGATGGGTGGGTCGCGGGCCGGGTGTTTGTCGAGCAGGTGGTCTACGAGCAACTGCCCTTCGGGTCGCAGACCATCTACGCCAGAAATGCGCAGAACTCGCCGGGCGCGCCGCCACAGCCCCCCAGCGCAACCACTGTAAGCACAGGAGCCAGCGAGGACAACGGGCTGACGACGTACTTCGGGGTTCCGGCCGGGGGCAATGTGACCCTGTCGGGCTACTACAACCGGAGCCTTCGTCAGCACTCGAACACGATCTCGTTCGGGGTGACGTGGGTTCTGCGGGGTTCGAATCGCAAGTGGCGTTCGCTGGTGGATCGGGCTCTCGAAGAGGCCGAGCGGGCGAAGCAGTAGGGCGGGCGGCCGAGTCTCGAGTTTGTGACCGGGAAGACGACGAACCCCAATCCCCAACCACTTGCCGATAATTTCCCCGTTTTGGTGCACTCTGAAGATGAACCTATACAACGGTGGCCGGAATCATGCACCAACCTCAACAGACCTCGCAAGTCTTTTATAATCTGCACTTACTGGGAAAACACGTAAATGGCTTGTTTTCAATGAGATGCATTTTCTGTGCGCGAAAAACCTACAGCCAGGGCTCAAATCATGGAATGAAAACCCTTATCCATCAACAAGATAGAAACTAATTCGTTTATTATCATGCACTTAACAAGCAAGAAAAGGAAAACGCTTTATTTTCATACAGATGCAGGATTTTCCAGCAAAGACCGGTGGCCTCCCGCTAATCGCGATGCGACTGCGAGGAACGAGGCACAGCCTGAGGTGGTTTCCCAGGTCTCATCCGCCGCGGCGGACGAGACCTGGGAAACCCAGAGTATTGATGGGCTTGCTGCTTTGAAACCCGTGACTCAGTGCGCGTTGAGATATTGGGTTTCGAGGTCGCGGATGGTGTTGACGATGGAGGTCTCGGCGCAGCCGGGCTTCAGGTTGCTGTTGAGGGCCTGGAAGGTCTGGTGGCCGAAGGAGGAGTCGTCGGGGATATAGCCCGAGTTGGACCTCTCGTTGGCGAGGGTGATGAGGACGGTGTTCTTCAGCGGAGATTCCGCTTTTGCTTCCTGCCCGATAAGGTCGTAGGTCTCCTCGCCGATGGGGACGAGGGCGACGGAGCCGATGCCGAGCACTCCGACGGAGATATGAATCTGAGGCCCGTCGACGTAGACGCCTTCAATGCCTTCGCGGGTGTTGGGGTCCATCTTGTCGCCGTTGGTGCGGGTGCGTCCAGGGCAGAGGACGTTTTTGGTGAAGCCGGCGATGCGCGCATCGGTGGTTGTGAACTTTGTCCAGGTCATGACGCGAATGACTTCTTCGCCGAGGATCTGGCCTTCGCTCTCGATGAAGCGGAGCAGGTCGTCTGCTACCTGGGGATCGGCCGGCTTGGTGATGAGGGGCTTTTTGTCGCTCCCGGTAACGCGCAGGGGGCCTTCGGACGTCTCGCGGTTCATCTCGTAACCGGTGATGCTGTCTCCGGCGCGGCTGGCCATTACGTTGGTCGAGGGGCGGAGATAGAGCGGGTTCTGGTCTCCGGCAGAGCCGAGGCCAAAGACCACGATGGCTTTCTCGGCGAAGGCCTTTTCGACGTAGCGGGACATGGCCTCGGGGAAGTCGCCGCTGGTGATGTTGACCGCGTAGGCGTTGATCGGGTGCATCTCGTAACTGGTGTATGCGGCGATTAGCTCACCAGACGGCGATACAAACTTGATGACGGAGACGGTCTTGTCCGATGGTGCGTCAAGGTTGCTGAACTGGCCCCACTTTCGGGTTTCGGGCATGATGGTGTCGCGGTTGACGTTGAGATAGGCTTTGCCGGTTCCGAAGCCCATGCGCGCGGGCTGGAGCTTTGTTTTGGCCTGCTTTACGGCCTCGATCGCGGCCTGCGTGAGCGGATCGGGAGTGGCCGATTTGGGATCGATGCGTGCGGTGTTGTAGCTATGAGAGTGGGTCGCGGAGACGAGGATGTGATCCACCGGACAGTTCAACTCCGCAGCTACCTGCTTTGAGATTGCCGGCCAATCGAAGTTACTGCCCGGAATGCTGATGAGCGCGGCCCGCGTGGCGCCGTTGTCGATAACGATGGCCCTTACGTTGACTCGTTGATGCTCGTACTTTGGCGTTACTGGCGGCAGGCTCGACCACCTGGTGACGTCGACCTTGGCCGCGCCGACGCGCAATGCGCTCTGGGCAGCCGCGTTGGAGGAAGCGACAAGACATGCCGCGGAGACGATGATTGCGATGAAGATGCGCTTTAACATGGTGCCTTCCTTCTCGAAACGTTGTACCTGGAGGATACGCGAGGCGGCGGGTGGATGTAAGTGGTCTCTCAGGTCTCAAAATCGAGACCTGGGCCGCTCATGGTTGTGGTGAATTTGCCTGTCTGAAAGCCTGGATCACCTGCTTGTGCGGTTCAGGGTCTGGCGGGGCCCCTTGCCAAGCTGCCCGGCTTCGTTCTAGGCTATTGGTATGCGTCGATGTCGCTAACACCGTCCTGGTGCAAGCTCCGATGCTGAAGTGCGCCCAAGATCGCGCACGCATTCCCCACTCATTAGCTGCACCGCTTCCCCCACACATTCGTAGCCAGTCCGGGCTGTTGGTCCCGGCAACAAGGAGATCATTATGGCGCGCATTGCCGCGAACGTTTCCGAACTGATTGGCCGCACTCCGCTGGTGCGGCTGAACCGTGTGGCCGCGGGGCTGCCCGCAACCGTAGTTGTGAAGCTGGAGAGCCAGAACCCAGCTTCGAGCGTGAAGGACCGCATCGGGTTGGCCATGATCGAAGCCGCGGAGAAGGCGGGCAAGATCACGCCGGGCGAGACCGTGCTGATTGAGCCCACCAGCGGCAACACCGGCATTGCGCTGGCGTTTGTGGCCGCGGTGAAGGGATACAAGATCATCCTGACCATGCCGGAGACGATGAGCCTTGAGCGGCGCGTGACGCTGCTGGCCTACGGCGCGGAGATTGTGCTGACGCCGGGGGCGAACGGCATGAAGGGCGCAATCGCCAAGGCCAACGAGATTCTGGCGAAGACACCGAACGGCTTTATCCTGCAACAGTTCGACAACCCGGCCAACCCGGCGATCCACCTGGCGACGACCGGGCCGGAGATCTGGAACGATACGGACGGCGCGGTGGACTTTCTGGTTTCCGGCGTCGGCACGGGCGGAACCATCACCGGCATCTCGAAGTACATCAAGCCGCTGAAGCCCGGGTTCAAGGCCATTGCCGTGGAGCCGACGGACAGCCCGGTGCTCTCGGGCGGCAAGCCTGGTCCGCACAAGATTCAGGGCATCGGCGCGGGGTTTGTGCCTACTGTGCTCGATACGGGGATCATCGACGAGATTGTGCAGATAAGCAACGATGAGGCTGTGGAGACAGCGCGGCGGCTGGCGAAGGAAGAGGGCCTGTTTGTGGGCATCAGTTCCGGCGCGGCGGCCGCGGCTGCATTGAAGGTGGCGGCAAGGCCTGAGAACGCGGGTAAGCTGATCGTTGTGGTGCTGCCCGACTTCGGAGAGCGGTACCTGTCGAGCGTGCTGTTTGAGCCGCTACGGCAGCAGGCGCTGGCGCTGGCGACCGAGACGATTGCTTAGAGGCAGGGACTGAGGGACTAGGGACTAAGGGGCTAGTCCCTCAGCAAGAAGTGAAAGGCTGCAATGAACATACTTGCCCGCATTCAGGATGACATCGCATCGGTGATGGAGCGCGACCCGGCCGCACGGACGTGGCTCGAGGTGGTGCTGTGCTATCCCGGAGTGTGGGCGGTGTGGATTCATCGCATCACCCACTGGATGTGGAAGAGGCGTCTTCGGCTGGCGGCGCGGCTGCTCTCGCAGATCTGCCGGTTCACGACCGGAGTGGACATTCATCCCGGAGCTACGATTGGTCGGAGACTGTTTATCGACCATGCGACCGGCGTAGTGATCGGCGAGACGGCCATCGTGGGCGACGACGTAACCATGTACCAGGGCGTGACGCTGGGCGGCACCGGCAAGCAGCACGGCAAGCGGCATCCGACGATCTGCGACCGCGTGTTTATCGGCAACAACGCCAACGTGCTGGGCAACGTAACGGTGGGCGAGAACTCGCGCGTGGGCGCGGGCTCGGTGGTGCTGAGCGACGTGCCGCCGAACTCGACCGTGGTTGGGGTGCCGGCGCACATCGTTTATCGCAACGGGCAGCGGGTGCTGATTACCGACCCGCACGATGTGAAGGACCCGCTTTCGGATGCGCTGATTGCGCTTTCGGACCGGGTGGAGGAGATGGAAGGCCGGCTCGGCACGCACGAGCGCTGGATCAATCCTCTGGCCGCCGAAGCGACCGAGCGCGAGGCCTACCGCATCGAGCTCGAACAGAGGCGGGCGTATGTGGAGATGGGCGAGGGAATATAAAGGCAGGGGGCAGATTCCTTTGAAAATCTGGTTGATTCCGGGCGAAACGGCCTTAAACTGTGCGTAATCATCAGGTGACGCCATGGCGGTTGCGCAACTGACTTTGGAAGTCCGCATCGAACATTCCCAGTCGCTGAAGGAACGGCGGCAGGTGGTGCGTTCGATGAAAGACCAGCTCAAACAGTCCTTCAACATCTCAGTGGCCGAGATGGACGAGGGGGTGACGTGGCAGTCGGCCACGCTGGGGGTGGTGGCGATCTCGCGGTCGCGCGACTACCTGCATGGGCTGATCGAAGAGGTGGAGCGCGCCGCCCGGCGCATGGCCGCCGAGTTGGGGGCCGATCTGGCCGACTCGTATTGGGAGTATATGGAGAGCTGAGGGGTACTTCTCTCAGGGGCTGAAGCCCCGATTGTCCTGACAACCAGCCCCGATTGCACCGATAGCGAGATCTCTACCCCTTGCGGCGGTAGAGGACCTGAAACTCGTATCCGGGGTTGGGCGGGAAGAGGGCGGCTACGTGGCGGAGGCGCTCGGCGAGGGCGTTGGGGGCCAGCAGCGGGTACTCGCGTTCGCGCAGGTCGTGGTAGTCGAAGTCGACGGCGAGCGAGAGCATATAGATGGCGAGGGCGTCGGAGAAGGCGGACTCGAAGAATGCGCTGCGGGCGCGCTCGTCGATGGTGCGCGGGGTGGAGTTAATATCCTGGGCGCGGCGGCGAGTCTCCCATGCGTCCTGGCTGGTCTCGCCGCGGACCTGGGCCTCGGCCTGCGACCAGACGAGGGCGGAGAAGCTCTCAGGGACTCCGGCTGCCTCAACGAAGTTGTGGCCGACGTTGATGAAGAACTCGAAGGCGAGGCCGAAGCGGTCGTCGACGAGGCGGGTGGAGAGGAAGACGGCCGACATGGGACCGAAGCTCGCGTTGCGGTGGCAGACGGCGCGGTCGCCCAGTTCGACGCTGTACGAGGGCGCGATGAGGGTGTCGCCGGTGTCTGCGATGGCGAGGGGAACGAAGTAGTAGGCTCGTTCGGCGAGCGCGGGTGCGAGGGTTGCGGGGACTGCCGCGACGAGGCGCTCGAGATCGGACTCGGAGATGCGCGTGTCGCCCCATCCGGCGTAGCGGATGCCGTTGGGAGCCGCGGTGACGGTTGCCTGAGTGGCGACCTTTTCCGCCTGCCAGAGATCGATCTTCGCCTGTGATGTCATCGATGAGTATTCTAGTCGAGGAGAGGCAGCGATGGCTCAACCAATTGCAGGCCGGGGCGCGCGAGGGCTTTCACTGCTTGGCGTGGGGGCGATATTTCTGGCGCTTGCGCTTGGGGCGGTTGCCTTTCTGCTGGCGGCGGGTCTGGCGGTGTTTGCGATTGCAGGATGGAGCCATGTAACCGGGCGCGTTGTTGTCTTCGATCACGTTTATCTGCGAGCGGGAGCTGCGGCGGGTCTGCTGGCGCTGGTGGCAGTGGCGGTTGCCTTTGCCGTGCTGTGGCTGCGCGGCGGGCGGAGATAGTTGGGATACGCGGCGGCGAAAGTCTTCCGCGTCGATATCGAAACGGGAGTACTATCTGAGGCAGATGGAGAGCGCGCACACGCGCCAGTTGAGCCATGAGGCAGGGTACGGAACAGCATCGGCCGTTTCTGGTGAGCGCCGGCGATGAGCGCCACGCGGGCGAGGCCGATAGCGAAGTCTGGAGCACCGCCGCACAGGAGGCGTGCTTCTACAGCAGGCTCGAAGGCGGCAGCGTGCGGTGCGAGCTGTGTCCGCGCTGCTGCGTTGTGGCCGAGGGCAGGCGCGGCGTGTGCGGAGTGCGGGTGAACCGCGAGGGAACACTCTATACGCTGGTGCACTCGCGGGTGAGCGCGGCGAATGTGGACGCGATCGAGAAGAAGCCGCTGTTCCACTTTCTGCCTGGTACGAAGGCGTTTTCTATCGGCACGGTTGGATGCAATCTGCACTGCAAACACTGCCAGAACTGGGACATTGCGCAGGCGAGGCCCGAGCAGGGTGCGACGAGCTGGATGCCGCCCGAGGATGTGGTGGGGCTGGCACGGCAGTTCGACTGCCCCACGATTGCCTATACCTACAACGAGCCTGCGATCTTTGCCGAGTTCATGATGGACACGGCGGAAGTGGCGCGCGAGGCGGGGCTGGGAAACATTGCTGTGTCGAACGGCTACGTGCAGCGCGAGGCGCTGGTTGAGGTCTACGGGCAGATGGACGCGGTGAAGATCGACGTGAAAGCCTTCACGGAAAAGTTCTATCGCGAGATTGCGGGCGGAGCGCTGAAGCCTGTGCTGGAAAATCTTGTCACTCTTCGCGGAATGGGAAAGTGGGTCGAGATTGTGTATCTTGTGATCCCGACGCTGAACGACAGCGAGGAAGAACTGCGCGGGCTGGCGAAGTGGATCAAGGGGAATCTTGGCGAAGACGTGCCGCTGCACTTTACGCGATTTCATCCGGAGTATGAACTGCGAGAGCTGCCGCCGACGCCGGTGGCGACTCTGGATCGGGCCAAAGAGATTGCGGATGCAGAGGGGCTGAGCTACGTGTACGTGGGAAATGTGCCCGGACACGGCGCGCAGGACACCTACTGCCCGGGTTGCAAAAAGCTGCTGGTGGAGCGGACCGGGTTTACGGTGACGCAGATGAGGATTGGGCCAGATGGCGCTTGCCCCAACTGCAAGCGCGCGATTGCGGGAGTGTGGCACAACTAACCGAGGTGGGCTGGCCGAAAGGAAGGCATCCCATGATGGATTGGTTCAAGGGTATACAAGCGGATTCGGGTCCGAAGACCCGTGCGGCGGCGGTGGCCGGAATGTTTTATCCCGCGGACCCGCAAAAGCTTTCGCACGACATAAGGCATATGCTGGCGGTGGCGAGCGCGAAAGTGGAGGGGAAGATACTGGCTGCGGTTGCTCCGCACGCGGGTTACATCTACTCGGGCGAGGTGGCGGCGTATGCGTACTCGGCGCTCAGGGGACGGCAGTACAAGCGCGTGGTTGTGATTTCTCCGAGTCACTGCGTGGCGTTTCGCGGGAGTTCGGTGTACGACGGCGACAGCTACCAGACTCCGCTGGGCGATGTGGCGGTGGATTGCGAGTTTGCGCGGAGGCTGGCGGCGGCGAGCGCGGCGATTAAGCTCTCAGGCGACGGGCACGACGTGAGCAAGGACGGAGCCGAGCATGCGATCGAGGTACAGTTGCCGTGGCTCAAGACGGTGCTGGAGGATTTTGAGATGGTTCCGGTTGTGATGGGCGAACACGGGTACGAGGCCAGCCGGGCCCTGGGCGTGGCGCTGGCCGAACTGCTGAAAGACGACACGAAGGAGACGCTGGTTCTGGCCAGCTCGGACCTTTCGCACTATCACAGCTACGACGAAGCGAAGCGGATGGACCTGAAGACTCTGGACGCTATCCGCGAGTGGGATTATCTGAGCCTGTTGCGCAACCTGCGCGCCGGAGTCTGGGAGGCATGCGGAGGCGCGGCGATTGTGGCTGCGATGATTTATGCCGAGCGAATGGGCGCCAACCGGGCCGAGGTTCTGGGCTACGCGAACTCCGGGGACGTGACGGGTGACCATGCGCGTGTGGTGGGCTACGGCGCGGCGGTGTTTCTGAAGTCGGAGAAGGCCGAAGCGGCCGAAGAGGAATTCTCGCTGAGCTCCGAAGAGAAGGCTGAACTGCTCAAGCTGGCGCGAAAGACAGTGGAGCAGATGGTTGGGAGCCGCGACCGCTACGCGCCAGAGCCGCCGAAGAGTGTGGCGCTGAACCGCGAGGCTGGGGCATTTGTGACCCTGACCAGCAAGCGACATCTGCGTGGATGCGTGGGCTACACATCGGCCGCCAAGCCGCTCTATGAGACGGTTCGCGATACGGCGATACTTGCGGCCACGCGCGACACGCGGTTCGAGCCGGTGAGCCGCGAGGAGCTGGGCGAGATTGACTACGAGATCTCGGTGCTGTCGCCTCTGCGACGCGTGCTGGATGTTGATGAGATCGTTGTGGGGCGCGACGGGCTGCTGGTGAAGAACGGCGGATACGAAGGGCTGCTGCTGCCGCAGGTGGCAGAGGAGTATGGATGGGACCGGATACAGTTTGTTGAGCAGACCTGCGTGAAGGCTGGGCTAAGTCGCGACGCATGGAAGGACGAGGGAACAGATATATTTCGATTCCACGCGATTGTATTCCACGAGGAGTAGCCGATCCGGGAGCGAGTGACAAAAGTCATAGGTTGTGCCGGGGGCGGCGTCTATTGTTCGATAGCAGAAGGACACTGGCCCCATGAGCACTCAACCCGTCACGGCAACCACACAGACACGAGTCAAGAAACCCTTTGTGCGGCGCGTTGCGCCGGACCGCTCGCAGCGCACGCGGCTTGCGGTGCAACTGGCCTTTGCCGCGTTGAATGTGTGGCTGGGCGCGCAGTTCTATCTATGGGTGCGATTCTACGAGCGCGGCGGAGAGGGTCTGGCTGTGCCGCGACCGGCGGGCGTCGAGGGCTGGCTGCCGATCGCCGGACTGATGAATTTGAAGGTGCTGCTGTTTACCGGCCACGTGCCGGCGATTCATCCGGCGGCGCTGTTTCTGTTGATTGCATTTCTGGCGATCAGCGCGATTGCGAAGAAGGCCTTCTGCTCGTGGCTGTGCCCGGTGGGGACAGTGAGCGAGTACCTGGGCAAGCTGGGGCAGAAGATCTTCGGCCGGCGGCTCCGGGTTCCTCGCTGGCTCGACATTCCGCTGCGCGGACTGCGGTATGTGCTGCTGGGGATGTTTGTGGTTCTGATTGGGTCGATGACGGCGGCGAGCCTGAACGAGTTTATGGGCACGCCTTACGGGCTGATCGTCGATGTAAAGATGCTGAACTTCTTCCGCCACATGGGTGAGACATCGGTAATTGTGATTGCGGCGCTGACCGTGCTGACCGTGGTGGTGGAGAACGTGTGGTGCCGCTATCTGTGCCCCTACGGCGCGCTGATGGGCCTGGCATCGCTGGTGAGTCCGCTGAAGATTCGGCGCAACGTGGAGGCGTGCATCGACTGCGGCAAGTGCGCGAAGGCCTGCCCTGCCTCGCTCAAGGTGGACAAGCTGGTGCAGATACGCAGCATTGAGTGCACGGCCTGCATGGAGTGCGTGGCATCGTGCCAGACCGAGGGCGCATTGCAGTTCTCTCTGGCGCCCGGACGCGAAGCGGTGCAGCCCCGCTACCGGCGAGCGGTAACGCCGCTGGCCATGGCGGCGCTGGTGTGTGGAATTTTTCTGGCGGTAGTGCTGTTTGCGCGGGCCACGAATCACTGGCAGACGAATGTGCCTGCCGGGATGTACGAGCAGCTTGTTCCGATCGCGGATCAGGCGTCGCATCCGGGAATGCATTAAGGCAGGGACTGAGGGACTAGTTGTGCAGTGTCAACAGATTGTTCCTATCGAGACCTGCCCTACTGATAGGGGTGTGGTGGTTAATCCCGGCATGAGGTCTGTGCCAGTTGTATTCGTGTATC
>CAIMKZ010000104.1 GCA_903842065.1 uncultured Acidobacteriaceae bacterium
CGGCCTCCGCGATGGGGGACTCCGGATTGGATGGAGGACATAAAGTGCCCGCGTTCTTAGAACGAAAACTCGAAGCCCAATACGGCAAAGGGAATCCGCGAGTGTACGCGACCATGAATTCTTTGGGGGCAATGCATGGGCCACACGAAACGGCAAAGGGCCGCGCGATGGCCAAGAAGCACGCTGCGGACATGAAGAAGAAAAGCGTCGGCGCACGCATGAAGGAGGACTAAGTGAACGACATTAGGCCATCAATGAGAGGCGCACTCCACGAGGAGTTGGGAATTTCCCAGGACAAAAAGATCAGCCTGGGAACGCTCATGAAAGCGAAAGAGCGAGCCAGGCGCACCGGAAACGGGACGCTGATGAAGCGTGCAACATACGCGATAAACGTGCGCGGGAAGTGATAGAATCCAAAGTGACCGAGCCTGTTGAGGCGGTTGAGATCTGATAAAACAGGAGAAACAATGCCCAGTCCCTCTCTTTTAACCGAAGGCGGCGTATTCGCGTATCCATCGCGAGACGCGGTTAACCAGCTTATTGCAGCCCAAGGAATCCTTTCGCAAGGAAACGTTTGGTGGGTGCGGCCAATCAATGGCAGCGACATCAATAATGGTCTGAGTCCCGCGACAGCATTTGCGACACTCGCCGCTGCACAGAACGCCGCCGTTGCGAATCAGAACGACGTAGTGCTTCTGTGCGCAGAAAACAATACAGCCAGCGGAACCACTAACTACCAGTCAGACGTACTGATCTGGGCGAAAAACCTCGTCCACTTGATCGGTATCAATTCGAATCCGACATTCGGGCAGCGGTCCCGGGTGGCTCTCGCCGCGGCGTCGACCACGAGCAATGAGCTTTTCCGGTTGTCCGGGAACGGCTGCAAGATCAGTGGTATCGAGTTCTTCATGGGCGTGGCGTCCGCTAACCCGATCGGCTGCATGAACGTCACTGGTCAGCGCAATCACATCATTGGGTGCCAGATTGCTGGCATGGGGGCCACCACCAATGACATTTCCGGGGCCTATTCGCTGGCGATCACAGGTGGGGCCGAGAATGTCTTCGAAGATTGCGCAATCGGTCAGAACACGGTGCAATTGGGGGCCGGAACTTCCAATTCGGTGATTCTGTTCGCCTCCGGCGCCACACGCAACATTTTCAAGCGCTGCATTGTTCAATTGAACACGAGTTCGGCGACAGCTTGTCTCTTCCTTCGGGCCGTAGCGGGCTCGATGGACCGATTCCAGTACTTCATCGACACCATCTTCGAGAACGTTGTGCAGAGTGGATCTACGACGCTGACTCATGGTATGGCGGTCGCGGCCAGCGGATCGCCGTCTGGCGGGATTGTACTCGCCGGAACGACTGGGATGGTCGGCGCCAGCGGCTGGAACACGACCAACGCGGGCAACATTTACGCTGTGGGCGGTCCTCAGCCGACCGGCGCAAGCTGGGGCCTGGCAGCGGCCGTAACCGGGTAATGAAGCGCCCGGGATCAAAACCGTGCGAAGGCGGGTGCGGACGCATCGTATCCGCCAACGTGCGGAAATGCTTGAATTGCATAGATAAAGAGATGCGCGAGCGAATCGCCATCGAGCAGTACGAAAGGGGTTTCATTGGAACACCAGACACCGACCCACATTTTAATCAGTTATAAGAGCCAAAACTATGACCTCCTCTTCAGGGCCGACAGTGGAATCTGTATCGGCCAGCGCAAAAACTTTACGGTCGTATTCGGAGCGGAACCTAACAAGCGACGATCCCATGTATTCATTGACGGTGACAGTGCTCAAGCGTATCTTAGGAATAGAGTTGCCGCAGACGATCTCTCAGAACAATGTAAATCCGACATTGGCGTTGCCATCGAAGAACGCGACGGTGAAGGCACGATCATTCTCCCGCCGGACTCCGTAGACTTTGACTTACCACTTCCTGGGAAGCGGATGCCGCTGAAGAACTAACGTGGCGATCTCCAAGCGCGAGCTTCCCGCCTATGTTCGCCGATGCTGGCAGGCTGCAAAGACAGCCAACCGCAAGCTACGCGACCATGAGCAGGAATGCCTGCGCTTCTATGTCGGCGGGGACCTCCAATGGAGAGATGACGAGGTAACTAGGCGTCGGCAACAACAGCGGCCGATCATCACCGTCAACAAGTGCAAACCAGCCGTCGATCAGATCGAAGGCGACATCCGGCTCAATCCGCCAGGGCCCCAAGTTCACCCAGTCGGGGACACCGGAGCGGATAAAGACACCGCAGACATCCAGGAAGGGCTCATCCGCGAAGTTGAGTACCGATCTGGGGCGGCGACAGCCTACGCGACGGCCGGAAAGTACGTAGCATCCTCAGGATGGGGAGTGCTGGAGCTCGACACGGAGTATTGCGATGATCGATCCTGGGCGCAGCGCTGCGTTATCAATGCGGTTGAAGACCCGGAAAGCGTTCTATTCGATCCAGTTGCGAGAAAAGCGAATCGCCAAGACGCCAGTTGGGCGATGCGGCTGCGCATGTTCGACAAGGACACCTACATCGCCAAGTTTGGCAAAGGGCGAAAAGTGCTCGAGCCGGCCGGTATTCAGAACGCGATGGGCTGGATCGCCGATGCGCTTGGAGTCTCGGGGTCAATCGCGGAGATTCGGGAATGGACCGGAAACGGCAAAGGTCCATACTTCGTAGCAGAATTTTCGGCTGTCGAGCTTGAACCGGACAAACTGACGCTCCACACCGACAATGTGTCCAGGTTTGCAGACGAAACAGTTCCGAAAGGTGTAAAGCCGAAGGCCGATCAGGACGGCAAACCTCAGACGCGCAATGTCTTACGCCGAAAGATCAGAATCTACACCGTAGATGCGCTTGAGGTTCTCGACGAGACGGACTGGCTGGGAAGCCTGCACAAGTGGATTCCTGTCGTCGGTCCGGAAGTTTACATCAAAGGCGAGCTTCACCGGCTCTCGCTCATCTCGGGGGCGATCGATTCGCAGCGAGCGCTGAACTACGCGGCCACGAGCGCCATTGAGCTTGTAGGATTGATGCCGCGGGCGCCCTATCTAGGGCCGGAAGGCAGTTTCGACAACGCCAAATGGGCCACGCTCAATACCGAGATGTGGACCACGCTCGAATACACGCCGGTGTGGGCAACTTCGGAGACAGGGCAACAGGAACTTCTACCGCCTCCGACGCGGAATATGTTCGAAACGGCGCTGCAAGGCCCACTCGAGCTTACACAGTTCTTTAGCGACTCGATCAAAGCGGTCACAGCCATCTACGATCCGTCTCTTGGACAGCAAAAAGGCGATCAGAGCGGTAAGGCGATC
>CAIMKZ010000105.1 GCA_903842065.1 uncultured Acidobacteriaceae bacterium
CGCGTCCCATCGGGACGCGCGCCGACCCAATCCTCCCGTACAAGGCCGGGTGCCCCCGGTCCCTCGCACTTAGGGACCGGGGAGAGAACAACCTTCGACCAGCCACATTCAACCCACCACCAAAACCCACCATCAACCCAAAGAATATCCACCACCTTGCCGGTTATTACCCCAAAAAGCGCATCATGGAATCCATGAGCAGCCTTTTCCCCATATCGCGCCGGGCAGTGTCAGGGATGTCCCACGTCCCAAGTCCCACGAACCACGCACCACTTACTACCCATAACCCCTTTATTCCCGGAACTTACAACCGCCATCCACGTAAGTCCTTTATTTCCTGCACTTACAATACGAAAAAGGTAACCAGTTTATTTTCATACTCTTACGCAATGCTTCCGCACGCTTCGCATTGCACGGTATTTCCCGCATACGCGCATGCTGATCTTGAATGAAGAAGAACAGGCCTCAATCCGACTCCCCCAAAATCCCGCACGGCACAGCTCTGCAAAGCCCGAAATCGACACTAAGTCATTTAGAATGAGAAAAGACGACGAAAGTCGATGATTCTGGAATAGTTAGCTCAAAACAAAAAATCTAACTCGTTGATTCCAATGGTCCACGACCCGAGATGCGGTGGGGGGGGATATAGCCTGTTTTCACTGGAATGGGTGCAAAGCCTGGCGGGTGTCTCTAAGCGCTCTACACAGCGTCCCAAAGGGACCGGTTACCGCGCTCAATCTATCCGGCGTCAACCGCTGTCATGATCGTCAGCGTCTCGTCGAAGTGCTTCTGCATGCAAGCCCTGGCCCGGGCCGCATCGCCCGCCTCGATGGCATCGACGATGACAGCATGGTTTTCGGCGGCCTTCAGCACGTCTTCCGGCCCGCGCCTCTTCTCGAGTCCGGCCCGGATCGACTCTTTGATCGACTCGATCATCGCCCCGCAGACGATCTCGATCAACGGATTCCCGGTGGCTCCATGGATCACCCGATGGAACTCAAGATCGTGGCGGACAAACGAAGATGTCCTGTTGGCGGAATGTCTCATTCCCTCCACGGCTTCGTGCAGCCGCTTGATCTCCGCCGGAGTGCACCGCGCAGCCGCCAGTTCGGCAGCCGTTACTTCGAGAGCGGCGCGCAGCTCCAGAATCTGCCGGGAAGAGACCTGCTGCGTAGAAAGCGCATGAACCATCAAGTGGGTCAGAAAGGCGCTGTTCAGCGTTCCCACCCGAGGCGACCGGCCGTTCTCCTTCACCAGAATCCCGGCCACTTCGAGCGCACGGAAGGCCTCGCGGACCACGCCACGGCTGACTTCGAGTGCAGTGCTGGTCTTCAGCTCAGAGGGCAGCGTATCGCCCGATGAGAGCCGGTTCCTGCGAATGTGCTCGAGGATGTGGTCCGTAACGCGTAATGTGAGAGAGTTGGAAGCCATGGCATTTACTTCGGAACGCTGTATTTGAATCTATCACTCTGCCGGCCAGGCTTCCCAGGAAATGCACCGGGCGGTTTGACTACTTTGGGGACCGTAGTGAATCCTGATCTGTCCACTCTTCCCCGGACTCAAGGAGCTTTGAATGAGTAAATCGTCGTTTGGCATCGGGGCCCTGATCGCCCTGGCCATAGTCATGTTCTTACTACCCACTGATGCATCGGCACAAACCTTCAAACTGCCACCCCAAAAGCCCCTGCCTACCCCGGAGCAGGTCGTCATCGAGCACTTTGCCGCTCTCAACTCCTGCAACTGGAACCGCATGATGGCCCAATACTCCGACGACATGATCTTCATGTCGAAGAACGGAGCCACCATCGAGGGCCGCGAGGCGATCGGGCAGATGTTCCAAAAGGCCCTTGCGCTGCCCGCAAAGGGCGGCCAGTGTGGCATGATCCTGATCCCGGAGAGAACCGTCGTGGTGGGCAACACCGTCAACGTGATCTGGCGGGCCGAGGCGCCCTTCTTCGCCCAGCCCTACCGCGGCTCTGAGGCCTTTGAAACCCGCGACGGACTGCTCGCACTTCAGGTCACCACCTGGGACCCGTCCGCCATCAAGTACAAGAAGCCGGCCCCAAAGAGGTAGAACGATGAAGCGCATACTCCCCCTACTGGCGGCAGCCTTTGCCGCCGGCATCCTCTCGCTGGCTCCGGCAACTACGGCGCAAAGCGCTAAACCTCCAGCCCCGCGCCAGAACCTGACCAAAGCCCAGTTCGACGAGGTCTTCAAGCAGGTCTCGAACTGGGGCCGCTGGGGCAACAGCGACCAGATGGGAACCCTCAACCTGATCACGCCCGCCGTGCGCCGCGAGGCCGCTAAGGAGGTGCGCGTGGGCGTCTCCGTCTCGCTGGCCCGAGACCTGAACCCCGAAAAGGCCGTCGACAACCCCGAGCCATTCCGCGACACCATGAACCTTGGCGTCGACGACAAGTTCAACATGGACACCTACACGGTGAACTTCCACGGATTCGCCTTCAGCCACATCGACGCCCTCTCGCACACCTACTACGGAGACAAGCTCTACAACGGCTTCCCGGTCGCGAAGATCACCGCCTCCGGAGCCGGCGTTCTCGACACCGCGCTCTACCGCGACGGCATAATGACCCGCGGCGTGCTCATCGACATTCCCTGGCTGCGCGGACTTCCCTATCTCGAGACCAACGCTTTCATCACCGCCGCCGATCTCGACGCCTGGGAGGCTAAGACCGGCATTCACATTCATGCGGGCGATGCTGTTGCCATCCGCACCGGCCGCTGGGCCTATCGCGACGCCAAAGGCCCCTGGGACATCTCCAGTGCTTCAGCCGGACTCGACCCCTCGGCGATAGTCTGGCTGCGCAAGCGCGACGCGGCAGTGCTGATCGGCGACGCCGCACACGATGCAATTCCTTCTGCGGTCGAAGGCGTGGACTTCCCCATTCACGTGCTGGCGATTACTGCTATGGGTATGCCCATGGCCGACCAGTGCAACCTTGAGGACGTGGCGAAGGAAGCGCAGAAGCTCCACCGCTATACCTTCCTGTTGACAGTCGCGCCGCCGCGCATCAAAGGCGGAACAGGTGCTCTGGCGAACCCGATAGCGACGTTCTGAGGTGCATACGGCGGTTTGAGCTACACGCTCACTCCGCCGGCACGTGGAGCTCTTTCTCCCACGACGCCACTACGGCGCAGGCCATTCCGTTGCCGGCCACGTTCAACGCCGTCCGGAACATGTCGAGCAGCGGGTCGATGCCAAGCAGCAGGACGATCGGAGCCACGGGGATATTGATTGCCGAAGCCGTGGCGAACAGAACCAGCGGCACCGCGCGCGGCACCCCAGCCACTCCCTTGCTGGCCAGGACAAGCACGGCAAGCAGGAATATCTGGCGCGAAAGCGAAAGATGAACTCCTCCGGCCTGCGCCGCGAAGATCGCAGCCATGGCAAGGTAGATGCTCGACCCGATGAGGTTGAAGCTGTACCCTAGCGGCACGACGAACGAGGTGATCCAGCGAGAAGCACCGAACTCCTCCATCTTCTCCATCGTCATGGGCATCGCCGCCTCAGACGAGGCTGTCGCGAAGCCGACAGCAATAGGCTCGGCCATGGCGCTGACGAAGCGCCTGAGCGGGATGCGGAAGGCCATCAGGATCGGTATCAGCACCAGGCCGATCATCACCACCATCGCAACCAGGAAGGTGGCGAACAACCGCACCAGCGGCAGCAAGGCCGAAAGCCCGGTTCCGCCTACAGCGGCGGCGATGGCCGCGCCCGCGGCCACTGGCGCGAGCATCATCACCATGCGCGTCAGCCGATACATGACTTCGGCCAGCGACTGGCACAGCTCTACCAGCGGGCGCTTCTTTGTGTCGGCAAGCGCGCCCAGCGCCAGCCCGAAGAGGATTGAGAACACCGCGACCTGAAGGAACTGGTTCTGCGCAACGGCGGCGGCGATGTTCTCAGGGAAGAGACGGATCAGGAACTGCTGCCAGTTCTGCGCCTGCTCAACGCCGGCGACGGTTGGCGCCGCGGATGCGGGTAACTGCACACCCCAACCCGGTCCGCCGAGGTCCATTGCGATCACGCCGAGAATCAGCCCGGCAGTTGTGGCAACCTCAAAGAAGAGGATCGCCTTCACCGCAACGCGGCCCACCGCGCGCATGGCGCTATGCCCGGCGATGCCGTTGACAATGGTGGCGAACAGCAGCGGCGCAACAACCATCCTGACCAGACGAAGGAACAGCTCAGCCAGAAAGCGGGACTTGAGCGCCATGTCTGGCGCCCAAGCGCCCAGTTCCACGCCGGCCAGAATCCCCCAAAGCGTCCACTTGGTGAGCGAGGGCCTTCGCGCCGCATCCAAGCCGACCAGAACCACTCCGGCCAAGCGCAGCGCGCGTCCCGGCTCATCCCAGTGCGCCAGACCGGCAATCAGTCCAGCCGCCCAGAGCAGCGCGCCAACCCACGGAAAGGCGCGCAGCAACAGATTGCCATCGCCCGAGTCAGGCGTTGTCTTCGCGGTATCGCTCACGAGCCTACCTTATCACCCGAGGTACTGCACTCAGCGGCTACTTGAGCGGCCTGCCCGCTATCGTAGCTGCCTGCGTATCGCGGGAGAGGTTCGGGTTGCTGGCGAATGCCGAAGGTATAGTCTGCGGGCGAGGAGGCGTATTGGGCCGCTGCGGGCCGCGGGCGAAGTAGAGCCACCACTCAACCTTGTCCTTGCTCACGTTGATGTTCGAGTGGTCGGTCTTGCCGGTCGGCGGAACCAGATAGGCTTCGTCCTGGTCCATCTCGCGCAGGTCGCTCCCGATCAGGATCGGAATCGTACCCGGCGTGATCTTGGTCCACACCTCCTCAGTTCCCGGAGTGTGGCTATGCGGCTGCGAGACGGCCCACGGCTGCAGCATCACCGTGTAGATGCGCTCGCCCTGAAGCAGACCATCGGCAGCGCCGAAGATGCAGCGCGAGGTGTTGTTCCAGTGCGCGTTCTCTTCGCACCAGGACAGCAGGCGAGAGTCGCGGACAATCAGTTCGTGCTTGGCATCCGGTCCAGCGGTCCACTGGAGCATGAGCAGCTTCAGCGGAGCGTCCTGCGAGGTGTTGATGAGCCTGTGCGCGACGCCCGGCGGAACCAGAATGGCGATGTCGGCGCGGAGGTCCCAGTACTGCTTGCCGTCGTCGAGCCTTCCCTGCCCGCTCTTGACGTAGAAGAAGTATGCGTCGGGATAGGTCTCAAGCGGGGTCTGCGAGCCAGGAAGCAAGTCGGCAGTGGCCAGCAGCTTGCGGTACTCCAATACCCTGCCCTGCGGCCCGGGATTGTTCGGATCGCCCGCGCCCAGGATCTCGTGGGTCAGCAGCGTGCCGTGAGAGAGATGCACGGGGCTGTTCTTCGGCTGGCCGAGGAAGCGGTCCACCGAGACGCCCTCTTTCTCGTTCAGACCGACCAGTTGCACGCGCTCCGGCGCGGCGGCGGGAGAGGGAGCAGTCACGGGCGCCTGTGCGGCGGCGATCACGGAAGCAGAGAGCAGGGCAAGCAGGAGGCTTTTCATGGGATTCCCCTTTGGATGGTGTGGCTTATGCGCTGCGAGAAAGACGTGCACCACAGCGCTAGATTCCAGTCGCCTAAACGATACCATGCTGGCAGCAACCTCGCGCAAGATGGGTGGCGTTAGTCCTTGACGCTCCCCGGAGCCGTTGCTACGATTCAGTTGCTCGCAGGAATAATCGGAAGGACTCCGCCAATGAAGAAGCTTGCCACCCTCGTCATCTGCTTTGCAGCCGCCATGCTCTCCGCCCAGCCTCAACCGCCCAAGGCTGAGATTCACAACAAGCAGCTAAAGCTCACTGTCTTTCTGCCCGGCGAAAACCAGTTCTACAAGGGTGTACGGTTCGATTGGGGCGGCTGGATCGGCGACCTTGAGTTTGCCGGCCATCATCTCTACAAGCCCTGGTTTGTTGGCGTCGATCCGGCGGAACGCGACGTCGCCTTCCGCCCAGCGGGTATCTTCGTCGGCCCCAACACCGCCATGACAGGCCCTGCCGAGGAGTTCCAGACTCCGATTGGCTACGACACGGCCAAACCCGGCGAGACGTTTCTGAAGGTCGGCGTCGGCATCCTGCGCAAGACCAACGACGACAAGTACTTCTTCGGCTCGCACTTCGACATCGTAGATGGCGGCAAGTGGACTGTAAAGAAGACCGCGAATTCGATCACGGCCACGCAAGTACTGGGCGGTCCGGACAAGGACTACGGCTACATTTACACCAAGACCATTCGGCTGGTGGGCGACACGAGCCAGCTCGTCATCGAGCACTCGCTGAAGAACACCGGCAAGCTGCCGCTCTCGACGCGCGTCTACAGCCACAACTTCCTCACTATCGACGGACTTGGGGTTGGACCGGACTACTCGGTTACCGCAGCCTACGATATTCACCCAACGCGCCCGACCGACCCGAAGATCGTTCATATCGACGGCAAAACGGGAACCTTCCTGGTTGCGCTCAAGGACGGCGACCACGGCACATTTGGACTTGAAGGCTACGGCCCCGACGCTAAGGACTACGACTACACGGTGAAAAACTCTGCCGCGCACCTGGCGGTGCACATCGTTGGCAATCGGCCGGTAGTGAACGCAATGGTCTGGTCAATTCGCAGCATTCTTGCCGTTGAGCCTTTCGTCGCTGTCCAGGCCGATCCCGGCAAAGATTTCACCTGGAGCTACACCTACACGTACAGCGCGGTTACCAAGTAGCCTCCGCGCCCGATCCACAACACATGGAAAGAGCGTCCGGACGGCTTTCGGGCGCTCTTTGTCTTAGGGTCTGCGGTCGCATAACTCACAGAGGAAACATATGAAGAGACTGTTTACCTTTACCTTGATCTTCGCAGCGCTAATCAGCGTGCTTCTCTTCGCGCCGCGGATTGCAAAGCCCGCCCATGCATCCGACGCGCTCATCGAAGGCTTCAAGCAAGTCGAAGTTGCTTCTGTTGCTGACGCCATGGAGCAACTGTACGGCAAGAAGATATACATGTCGCACTCCATGCGCCCGCTGTTCGCCACCAAATTCGCCGGGCCAGCGGTCACCGTAATGCTCAAGAAGGAAGAGCACAACGAGGGCTCGAAGGCGCAGCAGGGGATGCTGGACCTGATCGACACCTCGCCTGAGGGCTCGGTCTACGTGATGGTGCTTGAGGATGGACTCGATTACGCCGGCGTCGGCGGACTGATGGCGACAACGATGAAGGTGCGCGGCTTTGCCGGCGCGGTTGTGGATGGCAGCATTCGCGATCTTCCCCAGATTCAGCGGATACAGTTCCCTATCTTCAGCCGCGGCGTCGTTCCGTCAACGACCGTCAATCACTTCCGCGTAGTCGGAACAAATATTCCAGTCACATGCGACGGCGTGCACGTTGAGCAGAACGACATCGTTGTAGCTGACCAGGACGGCGTAGCCGTAGTTCCACGAGCGCAGGCCGAAGCGGTTCTCAAGAAGGCGCAGGAACTGGACTTCGCGGAACACTCGACGTTCCCGTTGATCGAGAAGTTGAAATCGATCCGCGAGGCGATTGCGAAGTTCGGCCGAATCTAAGCGGCGCCCATTATCCGCGCCGGATGCTTTCGTATTGTTAACTCCATGCTGATACTCATATCGATCCTCGCCTTAGCCGTCTGGATATACCTGATTGGGTTTCACGGCCATTTCTGGCACTCCGGACCCGTGCTCGCAGGCGGTACACCCGCTGGAAATGCGGGAGTGACGGTAATTGTTCCTGCGCGCAATGAGGCCGAGAATATTCGCGCGTGCATCGCTTCCCTTCTTTCGCAGGACTATTCGGATCCGCTCGCAATCCTGCTGGTCGATGACAACAGTACGGACGGCACCGGCGATATCGCAGCGGCTCTTTGCGCGGATGAAAGATTGACTAATATCACGGGCCAACCCCTGGCTTCCGGCTGGAGCGGCAAGCTCTGGGCGGTTCATCAAGGGCTTTGTCACGAGAAGGCGCGGTCTGCCGATTACATCCTGCTGACCGACGCGGATATAGAACACCAGCCTGGCCATATCTCGTCGCTAGTTGCGAAGGCCGAGGCCGAAGGGCTCGATCTGGTATCGGAGATGGTCCACCTGCACTGCGCGACGTCAGCGGAACGCGCGCTCATCCCAGCTTTCGTCTTCTTCTTCCAGATGCTCTACCCCTTCGCGTGGACGGCAGACCAATCCAGGCGTACGGCAGGTGCGGCCGGGGGAACCATGCTTGTCTCAAGAGCTGCGCTCGCGCGCATCGAAGGCGTATCGCGCATCCGCGGCCAGCTCATCGATGACTGTGCGCTGGCTCGCGAGATCAAGTCCACAGGAGGCCACATCTGGCTGGGTCACTCAACGCGCGCAGCATCTCTCCGCGTCTACGCTGATTGGCGCGAAGTCTGGAACATGATCGCCCGCACCGCTTTTGTCCAGTTACGCAACTCGTTGTTGATGCTTGCCGGGTGCATCCTGGGAATGGCGCTTGTCTACTGCGCTCCGCCAGTGCTTGCTCTGGCGGCACATGGGCTACCGCGTACATTAGGTGCGCTTGCCTGGTTGGGGATGGCATTGGCTTTTCAGCCGACGCTGCGCCGCTACAGGCGCTCGCCGCTCTGGGGCATCGCACTGCCCTCGATCGGATTGTTCTATCTCTTCGCAACCGTGGCATCTGCTGTGCGTCACTATGCAGGCCGTGGAGGCGGATGGAAGGACCGTGTGTACCCTGAGACGTCTACCAGATAACGACTCTGGCGCTGTCCGCTTTCGTCGTCAATGCCAGCGGCTATCAGAGTTGTGCTGGATGTACGCTTAGTGCGCGATGTCTTCAAGGGATTTCTGCTTGGTCTCAACGCCGAAGCAGGAGCCGATCACCAGACCGAAGACGCTCACAACGCCAAGCGCGATAAAGACGCTCACCAATCCCAGATTGGCCTGGAGCAGCGCGCCGAACAGGATCGGCGCGATTATGCTGCCGATTCGTCCCGCCGCGGAGCCGGTCGAAGTGATCAGCGTGCGCATCCGGGTCGGGAACAACTCGGGAGCGTAGAGGTAGACAAGCCCGGAGTTGATGCTGTTTCCGGCGACAAGGGGAATGGAGCTGAGGAACAGAACGGGCCAACTGGAAGCGTGGAAGACGCCGAGAGCAAGAGCACCGGCAACGATACCGAGAAGCGACAGCGAAAAACCGAGCTTCAGCAACTTGACGCGACCAAAGCGATCCACGGTAAGTGCGAGCACGACGCCCAGAACCACCTGAACAGCGCCGGTAATCACCGTCAGACTAAGCGCTTTATTGATCGGCAAACCACCGATCGTCGTATAAAGCGTCGGCAGCCAGTTGCCCAGCCCGTACGTAACGAAGTACGTGGAGAAGAATGCCACCCAGATGAGAAGCGTCCGCCTCCAGTAATCTCTGCCGAAGGCTTCACCTATTCTGGTGGCTTTTTGCAGCCAGAATCTGGGTTCTGCGGCGGGCAGCAGCGCGCGGCCCAATTTCCTTGCCTGGGCTTCGAGTTGGTCCAGCACCGCTTCAGCCTGCGGCAGACGCCCGTGTGAGGCGCACCAGCGCGGCGACTCCGGCAGCAGCCAGTAGGAAACGATTCCGTAAGGGAACGCCAGACCGCCGACAAGAAACATCACCCGCCATGCGACTGCCGGACCCAGCAGCGTATTGAACGCAACTCCGGCGAGCGGCGCGACAACAAAGCCGCAAACGAAAAGTAGGCCCACAGAGAGGCCGAACGCCTTGCCTCGCGATTTGGTGGGCATGCACTCCGCGGATATGGTGGCGGCCACCGGTATTGCGCCACCAAGCCCCAATCCCTGGATGACTCGAATGCAGAACAGACTGTTGAAGTCCCAGGCAAAGGCGCAGACGACGGACATGATGCCGAACAGAATGACCGCCATGCCATAGATCGTGCGCCGGCCGTATCGTTCGCTCAGCCATCCAAACAGAATCGCGCCTATCAACATTCCGAAGAAGGCCGCACTGATGACTAGCCCGACTCTTGCATAACCGATGTGTAAGGAAGGAATGATCCCCGGAAGCCCTGAGGCGAGAATCATGGAATCGAAACTATCGAGAAAGCCGCCGATGCTCAGCACCGCAGCCCACTTTGTGTGAGACGGAAGCGCCGGAATGCGATCGAAGCGTTGCGCGAGCGCTTGAGCCTCCGACGGCATACCTGCGGCCGGGGCTGGGGATCCGTAACCTGTTACGCTACCGATCTGATCGCTCATACGAATCCCCGCGGGGCACCGGCTTTCGTTTATTTATGCGCCTTCGCCCCTGCCCAGATAGAAGGCCTTCTCATTGCCTTCATACAGCTTCTCTGGGAAGTTGCGGCGAATCGCTTCAAGCCACGCTTCGGGCGTGAACTCCAGATGACGGCTCAGCTTTCCCAATAGCGCCACGTTGATGGCCTTCTTGGTAGTCAGCTTGCTGGCATCGATCTGCGACTCTTCGATGAGCACTCCGTTGGGAGACAGCGCGGCCTGATTGACCGGCACCTGGTCGGTGGCGGTAACTACGAGGAAGTCCGCCTCGCCCCTGGACACCATCGGGCTGAACACCTGCGTGCCGTAGCGCACGTCGCTTGAAACCGAGCCGCCGCGCTGGCTCATGCCATGCACTTCGCTCTTCTTCACTTCGAGTCCGGCTGCGAAGGCAACGTCGGCAACAATGTCGGTTGCCGAGAGTACGCCTTGGCCTCCGAGCCCTGCAATAACGATATTAGTTACACGATTCTGCATTTGCCTTCTCCCATCCGCGGATTGATTGCACAGCCAGCAGGCACTCGCGGCGCGCGATGATTACGGTCAGCTCGGGTTTCTCCATGCTGTCCTCGACCAATTTGGTGAACTCGGCCTTGTTGGCTACCGCATCGATCACATGAACATTCTTGACGCCCATGGCGCGCAGCACATTCTCGAAGACGATCTTGTTGGTCCCGGAGTGGTCCAGCTTGCGGCCTGTGCCGGGATTTTCCTGCATTCCGGTCATGGCCGTAATGCCATTGTCGAGAATCAACACCACATGCCCTGTCGCCGGAGGGTTGAACAGCATCTCGATCACACCGTTGATTCCGGTGTGCATGAACGTGCTGTCGCCCAGTACGCTTACCACGCGCTTGGCCTGCTCGGTGGGCAGCGTGTGGCGCATGCCAAGACCCACGGGAATCGCCGAGCCCATGCAAACCGACAGATCGACGGCTTCAAACGGCGGCAGTACTCCCAGCCCGTAGCAGCCGATATCGTTGGCCACGATGCACTTCAAGTCGCGAAGCACTTCGAATGCGGTGCGATGCGGACAGCCGGGGCACAAAGCGGGCGGCTTTCCGGGAACCTGCTCCGCCTCCGGAGAATCGTCGAGCGCAATCAAGCGGCGTACGCGATCGATGTTCAGTTCGCCGTAGCGGAAGTTCTCAAGCTTGTCTTCAACCTGGATGCCGCCGTTGCGAATCTGCTCGACCAGGTAGGGGTCGCCCTCTTCCACTACGAGACAGCGGTCCACGCTCGCGGCAAACTTGCGGATCGAGTCTATCGGCAGGGGGTAGGTCAGGCCCAGTTTGAGGACGCTGGCTTCAGGAGCGGCGTCGCGCACGTGCTGATACGAGATTCCTGAGGTGATGATGCCGAGCTTCTTCGAACCCTCGATGCGCGTGATCGGGCCAGACTCCTCGCACCACTTCGCAATCTCGCGCAGCTTCCCACGCAGTTTCTTGTGCTGAATGCGCGCATACGCGGGAACCATGGCGCGTACGCGCGGGTTCTTTGTGTAGTCAAAAGGCTCGACGGGCAGCGGATTCTCGCGACGCTCGACGGCAGTCTTCGAGTGGCAGACGCGCGTGGTCATGCGCAGCATCACCGGCACGTGCCAGCGCTCGGAGACCTCGATGGCAAGAAGCGTGAAGTCGTAGGCTTCCTGCGAGTCAGAGGGCTCGAACATCGGCACTGCCGCGGCCACCGCATAGCGGCGATTGTCCTGCTCATTCTGGCTGGAGGCCATGCCGGGATCGTCGGCCGAGACCACGATCAGGGCCCGGTTCACGTCGGTGTATGCGCCTGTAAGTAGCGGATCGGCCGCCACGTTCATGCCCACATGCTTCATGGTGACGATCGCGCGTCCACCTGCATATGCCACGCCGAGGCCAACCTCAAGTGCAACCTTCTCGTTGGGCGCCCACTGGCTCTTGCCGCCCAGATCTTCAAACGTCTCGACGATCTCCGTCGAAGGCGTGCCGGGATATCCGGTGCCCAGGGTTACTCCGGCGTCGAATGCCGCCGCTGCAACCGCTTCATCTCCATTGAGTAGTACCTTCATTGCATCTGCTCCTGTCTCTGCGCTCTCTATGATCAACAAGTCGTACAGGTTTGCGCTCCTCAGGGAACCGAGCGACGATATGCGCCGGCAATTGCGCTCCCCGGGAAGCACGCCTTTATCTATCTGCGGGCCTCAGAGTGCGCCCGAGGTTTCATCGAACAGCTCCTCGACGGCGAGACGTCGCGAAATGAGCTTCTGCTCAAATGCCCAGTCGATCGCACACTCAAGGGTCTTGCGAATTGCGCTGAACCCGCAGGGCGGCAACTCAGCCGTCACCGATGCGGGAGCCAGATTGCGGCTTTCGACGATCATCCGGTAGATCTCCCGGACCACGTCGGGACGTTCCTTCGCGAGTTCCTGCCGGACGACGAAGACGTGATTGATGGGAATAAATCCATTGCGCTTGACCCACTCGGCGCCAACCGCGTCGGCGTTGGGAATGAACGTGGTTACTCGGGAATCCTTGGGCAGCTCTTTGCCCAGAATCGCGGCTGCTACTTCGCCGTCGAGCATCATCTTGCCGAGGTCCGATCCTGCGGGCAGTAACTGGCAGTTGGATGGGTCCTTGAATTCGGCCAGATGCGACACGTCGGTGGTGAGCCAGGTGATCTTGTTCAGATCGACGCCGTAGTCGTGCTTCAGAATGCCGCGAATCCATAGGCCAGTGGTCTGCGAGTAAGTACGGACGCCGACCTTCTTACCTTCAAGGTCTTTCGGCGTAAGTTGACCGAGTTCCCCGTTGCATCCAATGGCCGACTGCTGCGCCCTGCCGTTGATCGCGAAGGGGAGCATAACATAGGGCTTGTTGTAGATCTTGGCCTGCAAGTAAGTAACGATGGCAAGCTCGCCGCAGTCGAAGGCATTCTCGCGAATCATGGGCTTGAAGCCATCGAACGCCGGCTTGGGGCCGCAGAAGTTCAGCTTGACGAGAGCAGAGGAGACGCGGCCGTCATAGAGAGCCGCCGAGGTCGGACCATTCTCGAGATTAGTTTTCAGCGTAATCGGTTCAGACGACATTGCTTACTCCTGAACTTGTAGTGAGTATTTCCGCGTCCGGACGTTGAAGCCCGGACGCGGCACGAAGATTAAAGCGTGATCGTGGTTTCGTCGAAGAGTTCTTCGGGCGTGAAGCGCCGATCGATGAGCTTCTGTTCGAGAGCCATATCGATAGCCATCTCCAGGGTCTTGCGAATGGCGTTGAAACCGTACGGAGGCAGTCCGGCCAGCACCGACTCGGACGCAAGATTGCGGCTCTCGACCAGCATCCGGTAGATCTCGCGAACCAGGTCGGGACGCTGCTTCGACAGGTCCTTGTGTACCACGAAGACGTGATTGATGGGAATCAGGCCCTCGCGCTTGACCCATGCTGCGGCGGCTTCCTTGGCGTTGGGAATGATCAACTCGATGCGCGGATCGGCGGGCAGATCCTTACCCAGCAGGCCGGCAGCGATCTCGCCGTTCAAGAGCATGTCGCCAAGGTTTGAGTCGGGGGGAATGACCTGGCAGTTGGCCGGGTCCTTGAATTCGGCCAGATGCGAGCCGCCGGTGGTGAGCCAGGTAATCTTGCTCAGATCGACTCCGTGCTCGCGGGTGAGAATGCCGCGGAACCACAGGCCGGTGGTCTGCGCGTAGCTGCGGACGCCCACCTTCTTGCCCTCGAGGTCCTTCGGGGTAAGAACGTCGAACTCCTTGTTGTATCCCATGGCATTGTGATGGGCCTGGCCGTTCACCGCGAAAGGCAGCATCACATAGGGCTTGTTGTACATCTTGGCCTGCAAATAGGTAATGATGGCCAGTTCGCCGATATCGAAGGCGTTCTCGCGCAGCATGGGCTTGAAGCCCTGCATGGCTTGCTTGGGCCCGCAGAGGTCGAGCGTAACCAGCTTCGAGGTGACGCGGCCGTCCTTCAATGCCACCGATGTAGGAGACGCTGCAAGGTTCGTCTTCAGCGTAAGAACTTCAGGTGCGACAGGATACATAACTTACTCCTTAGTTAGTAAGTGGCGCAATGTGGCGCCAAACAAATCGTGTGTCAGTCGGCCAGCTTGGGATAGAGCGTTTGAGCGGTCTTGCCGAGGATCCAGGCCTGATCGTCCGTGGAGAGGCTCTTGATGGCATCCTTGAGTCTGCCGAGGATCTCGCTCAGCTCGCCCTTCGTAGCCGGGTAATCCGAACCCCAGGCCAGACGCTGTGCGCCGAAAACCTCGACCAGGCGCGGAAAAAACGTGTCGGGCGTTGCCAGCTCGCGCTGCGAGTAGTCAACGACCGTCGGCGTCAGTTTGAGATAGATGTTCTCAAACGGGGCCAGGCCAAAGAGAGGGGAAGCCTTCTTGTAGGGTGCGCCGTCGCTGGTGTCGGCGTGGCCGAGGTGATCGATGATGATCTTCACCTTGGGAAAGCGCTTGGCAAGGCCCGCCGTCTGCGAGAAGCCCGATGAATCGATGTTCACGACGATCGGCACACCGGCCTCCTGGCAGAGTTCCCATGCCGGGAAGGAGCGGGGGTCGTCTAGCGAGCTGGTGTCGTAGGCCTTGGTGCTGCCGCCGAGGAACATGCGCAACCCGCTGATGCCGCGATCGAGCCACTTCTGGATCGTCTTGGGCGCGTCGGGCGCAAGCATATCGACAGAACCCACGGCTGTAACGCGACCTGGAAACTTAACCACGGAGTCGGCGAGGTAGTTGTTGTCGAAGCCATAGCAGGTGGAAACCTGAACGATTGCAGCTTTCGCCACGCCGGCCCGATCCATGGCGGCGATCAGGTTCTCCACATTCGACGGGCGTTCCTTCGACCACCCCGAGCGCTTGCCAAAAAGCGGCGCCGGAGGATACTTCGTCTCATCGTCGGAAACAATATGCGGATGGATGTCTACGATAACTGGCATTCTTTCTCCTCAAAACGTTTCAACGCGGCCATGGCCGCAGAATTATTTGCCGCGTGCCTTCAGTATCTTGTCCAGGCGCGGATAGACGCGGCGGACGTTGCCCTCGAAGATCTTGTAGCGGCCCTCGTCGCTCAGCGCCGGGCAGGCATCCACATACTTCTTTGTGTCGTCGAAGTACTCGCCGGTGTTCGGATCGCGGCCGGTAATCGCGCCGATCATCTCCGAGCCAAACAGAACATTGTCGACCGGAATCACGCTGGTCAGCAGTTCGACGCCGGGTGTGTGATATACGCAGGTGTCGAAGAAGACGTTGTTCAGGATCGGCTCAAGAGGCTTCTTGGCCTGCTCGAGCGAAAGCCCGCGATAGCGGCCCCAGTGATAGGGGACAGCGCCGCCGCCGTGAGGAATCACAAAGCGCAGAGTCGGAAAGTCCTTGAACAGATCGCTGAGCAGGAACTGCATGAACGCCGTGGTGTCGCCGTTGATGAAGTGTGCGCCGGTGGTATGCGCTGCCGGGTTGCACGAACTCGAAACGTGAATCATCGCCGGTACGTCGAGGCGCACCATCTCTTCGTAGAGCGGATACCAGAACTTGTCGCTGAGCGGCAGTTCCTTCCAGTAGCCGCCCGAAGGATCTGGCGAAAGGTTGCAGCCGACGAAGCCCAGCTCCTCTACGCAGCGGCGCAGCTCGCCAACACAGTTGGCAGGAGATACGCCGAGCGCCTGGGGAAGCTGGCAAACGCCAACAAAGTTATCCGGGAACAGCGCGACGACCCGGGCGATCAGATCGTTGCAGACCTCTGCCCACACAGCACTGGTCTGCGGTGTGCCGAGGTGGTGAGCCATCCGCCCCGCGATGGGCGAAAAAAGCGTTACGTCGCCGCCGCGCTCTTTGATCAGCTTCAGCTGGCCGTTGGTGATAGCCGCGCGGATCTCGTCATCGGTGATGACGAGATCCGACTTCTTCGGCTGGCTGGCAGGATCGTTTACGTGCGCAAGCTGCTTGTCGCGCCACTCGAGAAGCTGTTTGGGCGCGGTGGTGAAATGACCGTGACAATCGATGATCATTGCTGATTCCCTATTGATCTGCTTACAGTTTGCTGGGATCGACGAACAAATCCTCGACCGACATCCGCTTTGGCGTGAAGCCCTGCTTGAAAGCGGTTTCTTCCAGGGCCTTGATGGTGGGCAGGTTCGCTTCGATGCCGTAGGGCAGCGGATCGGCGCCGACGATCTTGCGCATCCCCGCATACTTCTTGGCGGGACCTTCCAAGCCGGGCGAGTCCAGCGTGGCAACAAACTCGTTCTTGGCCTGCTCGAAGGCATTGTAGATGGACTTGGCCACCCAGGGATTCTCTGCCAGAACCGAATCCTTGACCACGATGATGTCGTGGCACGGGTAAATGCCCGTGCGCTTGAACCATTCGGCCTCAAGCTCGGCGGGGTTCGCGAACAGGTCGGGATAGTTGGTCTCGACCGGCTTCCATCCGCCCGTGGGTGAGCCCACGCGGCCGATGCCTGCCAGTCCTGCGATACCGGCCTGAATCTCGCCATCCGCCATCATCCCGTTGAGAGTCTTCCCCTCGGGGGTGCGGATCACGTTGGGAGGCAGAACGAGCTTGGTCACATGCTCCTCGTCGTCGACCACCCAGGTAACCTTCGAGGGATCGAGCCCGTATTCGCTGATCAGGACCGCGCGGGTCCATGCTCCCGAGGTAACAGAGTAGGCGCGCACGCCAACCTTCTTGCCTTCCAGATCCTTCGGGACCTTGATGCCGGCATCGGGGCGGACTTGCAGGCCGCCGTGGTGGAAGCCGCGTTGAACAAAGATGGGCAGTGCCTTGAAGGGATATCCGTACGCGCGCGCGATGACGTAGGTGACAGGCGCCAGGGCGCAGATGTCGAACTCCACGTTGCGCACCATGCGCCGGAAGGCGGCAATCATCGGCTCAACGTTGATGAGCTCGACATCGACACCTTCGATGGGGATCGCACCATTGCGAATCTTTGAGGTATGGGGTGCTTCTCCGACTGTTAGCGAAAGGCGAACTCGGTTGGCCAAAACGGCTTCCTCCTGGATTTCGTTAATCCTGATTGCTCAATAAGCCCAACAACATCTTTCGAACGCTATATATCTGCCGTTCGATACGGATACGGGGAAACACATCAGGGAGTGCAAACGAATGGCTGGACAGTGCAAAAACAGCTCTTGACGGCAGCAACCAACAGTACCCTTCATCACCCTTAAGAAGTCTTCCCCGTACAAGGGAAACACGACTTCAAATCAATGTGAGTATACAGTCAAGTATCGTCCGGGTAATGTGTTCACAGCCGGAAACAGCACTCAACTGATCCGCTTTGACCTAGTGGCCGATCCGGTCCGGCCCATCTCGCTTGAAATTTATCGAAAGCGCTGAATTGATAGAGTTGAAGTTGTTCCTGGCAGTTGTTTCTTCAACTCCAACATCTGTGTGCCCGGACGCAGGAAAACGCCGCGGCTTCCATTTCACTTGTTGCCTATTTCACTTTCAATGAAGGATGTCTCTATGGCCGATATAGGTCGTTTGAATAACATAATCCGGGCCTGGGAAGAGGGACGCACAGCTATAGCGTCGTTCGCGCACACCGACCGCCAAACCGCGACCTCATTCAGCACCGCTCCTTACGACGGTGTGCTGTTTGAGATGGAGCACAACCCGTGGGACATGCAGGCGCTCGAGGACTCGCTGCAATTCATGCTCAACCGCCGGCAGATTGTTTCCTCGGGCTCGCTGGCGCCCGCCGTCACGCCCATGGTGCGGATTCCGGCTAACGGTGGGGAGATGACCCAGTCGTTTGCCAAACAGGCGCTCGATCGCGGCGTCTATGGCGTCGGTTTTCCTCACATCGGCAACGCTGAGCAAGCCTATAACGCCATCGCATCGTGCCGCTACGCCCGCAAAAGCGACGCCGAGAACTACGAGCCCGCCGGCTTGCGCGGCGACGGGCCCTTTTCAGCCTGCCGCTACTGGGGATTGACCCTGCCGGAGTATTACGCCAAGGCCGACGTGTGGCCGCTCGACCCGAAAGGCGAAATTGTCGTCATCCTGATGATCGAGAGCGTGCACGGAGTCAACAACCTGGAAGAGATTCTCAAGGTTCCGGGCATCGGTTGCATTTTAATCGGCGAGGGAGACCTGAGCCAGGCGCTAGGCTATCCACGGCAAACCGAGCATCCCGTAGTCAAGGATGCAATCGACCACATTGTGGCCTCTTGCAAGAAGCACGGCGTGCGCGTCGGACACCCCAATGTCAACTCTGGCAATGTCGAGAAAGTCATGGCCGCAGGCTATAACTTCGTTCTTTCCAGCCCCGTTCCAACCTACGACGCGGTGAAGAAGTTACAGGAGAGTGGCGCCAATCCGGGCGCGTAACAGGCATGAAATTGGGCAGGCACTCGAAATGAGCGCCTGTCCGGCGTTCCATTTCTCAATTGGGTCCCGGCCTTCGGCATAGGAGCACGATGTCAGTTCGCGAGATGGAAGCAATGAAGGCCGCTACATTCCATTTCCCAAAAGGATCGTGCGACACGCATTGTCATGTCTTCGGCCCTTCGGGAATGACGCACTATCCACCGGATGGACCCTACCAGCCAGCCGACTCGCCTAAAGACGCGATGGCCGCCATGCTTCGGCGTCTGGGAATCGACAGAGTGGTGGTGGTTCAGGCCAATGGTCAGCCCTCCGAATACGCCTCAGCCCGGGATGCCATTGCGGCCGATCCTATCAATCGCCGCGGCGTGGCTGTTATCGACGGGACTTACACCAGGGAACAGGTACTGGAGTTTCATGCGCAGGGGTTCCGGGGAGCGCGCTTCAGCTATCTCGCTGTCACGGGCGGCGCCCCGGATGCGGAGACCTTCCACAGGGTTGTGGATCTGATCGAACCGCTCGGCTGGCACCTGGTGTTGCTGGTGAAGCATAACGTGCCGGGTGGCGATCTGCTGAGCCACGCAAAGGAATTCAACGCTCTTACACTCCCCTTCGTGATCGACCACTTGGGAGGCGTAAACGCCTCACTCGGCGTCGATCAGCCGGCCGTCGAATGCCTGCTGGAACTAGCGCGCAAGCCCAACTGCTGGATCAAAGTTGCCGGCGGCAACCGCAACGCGCAGCCGCCCTACGAAGAATCGATTCCAATTGCGCAGGCAATACTTTCCGTCGCTCCCGGCAGATGCATCTGGGGAACCGACTTCCCAAACCCGTATGTTCCCTACCCCGTTACGACCGAGCAGATGGTGGATCTGATCCCGCGCTACGCGCCCGATCCTGAGTTGCAGCGCCGCCTGCTGGTCACCAATCCCGCGCGGCTTTACTCTTTTGCGGATGCCGAATAGGCAGAAATGTAAATGGCCCCTGAGATCGATGGGCAGACAAAACGAGTATCAGAAGATGGATACTGGAATGGTGATAACTACCTCAGGTTATGCAACCTGACAGTGTGCAAATGAATCAAACCTTGTGAGTGATTCACCCTCACGACGCAGCTCCCCTCAAACTGGAAAGGAAATTGAAATGAGCACAGCGCGCAGCACGACTCCCATTTCTCCCCGCGTGGCCAAATTCCTCGAGCAGCCGCATCCTATGTTGATTGACGGCGCATGGGTGCCGGCGGCTACTGGAGCGACGCGCGAGGTTATCAACCCGGCGACCGGTGGTGTGCTGACACGCGTTGCCGAGGGCAACCCACAGGACGCCGACCGTGCCGTTTCCGCTGCCCGCAATGCATTCGAGAAGGAACTCTGGCGAGGCCTCGATGCCGAGACCCGCGGCCGCATCCTCTGGCGCATCGCCGACCTGATCGAAGCGAACATCGACGAACTGGCGGAGATTGAAAGTCTGGACAGCGGCATGCTGTTCCGCGAAGCAAGACACTTTCACGTCGCACAGTCGGCGCGAGCCTTCCGCTACTTCGCCGGATGTGCCGATAAAATCTTTGGCCGCGCCAACCATATCTCTGCCGGTCCGGCAAAGTTTCATGCCTACACGATTCTTGAACCGGTTGGCGTAGCCGCGCTGATCCTGCCCTGGAACGCACCGATTATGATGGCTGCGTGGAAGCTGGCTCCGGCACTCTCTGCCGGCTGCTCCTGCGTTGTAAAGCCTGCCTCGGAGACTCCGCTGACAGCACTGCGCTTGGGCGAACTGATGGTTGAGGCGGGCGTGCCTTCCGGAGTGGTCAACATCGTCATGGGCGCTGGAACCGGCGCCGCGCTGGCTGCGCATCCCGATGTCGACAAGGTCTCCTTCACCGGCTCCACAGAGGTTGGGCGCGATATCGTGCACGCCGCCACGGGAAACATGAAGAAGCTCTCGCTCGAACTTGGCGGTAAGTCTCCGGTGATCGTCTTCGACGATGCGGATCTTGATCTGGCTATCGCCGGCGTCTCTCAGTTGATCTTTTCCAATGCCGGCCAGGTTTGCGTTGCCGGTTCGCGCATCTACGTACAGAAGAAGGCCTACGACACGGTTGTGAACGGGGTTGCGGCTCTGGCGGCAAAGCTCAAGCTGGGCGAAGGCATTAACCCGGAGACCGATATGGGGCCGGTGATCTCCGCCAAGCAGCAAAAGCACGTTCTGGGGCTCATCGAGAGTGGTTTGTCGGAGGGTGCGGAACTGGTGACCGGCGGCAAGCGCTACGGCGATAGCGGTTTCTTTGTCACGCCTACGGTGCTTGGCAACGCGAACAACTCGATGCGGATCGTGCAGGAAGAGATCTTTGGGCCGGTTCTTGCAGCCGTTCCGTTTGAGGATCCGGAAGAAGTGATTCGCTGGGCCAATGACACCCGCTATGGGCTGGCCGCCAGCGTCTGGACAAGCGATGTGCGCCGGGCGCATAGTGTGGCGCGAAGGCTGCGTGCCGGCGGAGTCGGCATCAATTCGCATGGCATGTTCGACTACTCCATGCCGCACGGCGGCTACAAGGAGTCTGGCTGGGGACGCGAGCACGGTTCGGAAGGGCTTGGCGCATATCTCGAAGTCAAGTCGGTCTACACCCTGACTTAGACTTCAGCAGCTCGAGGCACATCTGTCCGGCTACACAAGACTGTTTAGGAGAAGAGTATCTTGAATCAAATGAATGGCGGTAAGGCGATCGTTGAGTCACTGCTTCTGCATGGAGTGGATACAATTTTCGGACTTCCAGGAGTGCAGACATATGCGTTCTTCGATGCTTTGAGCACCGTAGGCGACCGGGTGAAGCTTTTCACCCCACGACACGAACAAGCGACCGCCTATATGGCGTATGGATACGCCAAATCCACCGGCAAGGTCGGCGTTTACTGTGTCGTGCCTGGCCCCGGGGTGCTGAATTCCACGGCCGCCATCTGCACTGCTTACGGAGCCAGCGTTCCAATAGTCTGCATCACGGGCCAGGTGCCCGCCCATTTCATCGGTTCCGGCAAAGGCCACCTGCATGAGTTGCCCGATCAGTTGGCGACTCTGCGCACGCTCACCAAGTGGGCAGCCCGGATCAACCACCCCGCCGAGGCGCCCAGGTTAGTCGCAGAAGCCTTTCAGCAGGCCACCAGCGGTCGGCCACGGCCAGTGTCGCTGGAGATGCCGGGGGATATCTATCTTGCCCAAGCACCGGTAGAACTCATACAGCCCACCGGCAAGTACGCTGCCATTCCAACCGATCCTGAGGCAATCCGAAACGCCGCCAAACTCATCAAGGGTGCAAAGAATCCCATGATTATGGTGGGCGGCGGCGCAATCCACGCGGCCGAAGAGATTCAGGCGCTGGCTGAGATGTTGCAGGCGCCAGTGGTCTCCTATCGCGGCGGGCGGGGCATCGTCAGCGACGAACACTACCTGGGATTCAACTGCGCAGCCGGCGCAAAGCGCTGGGCTGAAACCGACGTACTGATCGGCATCGGATCGCGGCTGCAGCTTACCTGGTTCGAATGGGGCCGTCCCAAGGGCGCCTGCGATTTGAAGGTCGTGAAGATCGATATCGATCCCGAGCAGTCAGTCCGGCTGAGGCCAGACGTATCTATCGTGGGCGATGCCAAGGAAGCCGCACGGGATTTACTCACCTATTTGCAGCGAGATTGCCCGCAAGCGCCTTCACGCCGCGACGAGTTTGAATCCGTCAAGCAAAGAACCTGGCAGCAAGCCCAGACCGTCCGGCCTCAGATTCAATACCTCGAGGCAATTCGCAAGGTCCTGCCGCGCGATGGATTCTTCGTCGAAGAGATATGCCAGGTCGGATTCACCTCCCTGTTCGGCTTCCCGATCTATTCGCCGCGAACCTTTGTCACTTGCGGTCCCCAGGGCAATCTCGGGTTCGGCTTCCCCACCGCGCTCGGCGTGAAAGTCGGCAATCCCGATAAGGCGGTCGTCTCCATCACTGGAGATGGCGGCTTTCAATTCGGATTACAGGAGCTGGCGACCGCCGTGCAATACGGAATCAACCTGGTCACAGTTGTGTTCAACAACGAGTCCTACGGCAACGTGATGAGGGACCAGCAACGGCTCTTCGATGGAAGGGTCATTGGCTCGAAGCTGAAAAATCCCGATTTCATTGCGTTGGCCAAGAGCTACGGAATGGCGGCGTACAGAACGGATACCCCGGAAAAACTGGAGGCCGCTCTGGAGAAGGCCTTGAGTGAAAACGCTCCGGCTTTAATCGAAGTGCCCGTGCCTACCGCTACGGAATCTTCGCCCTGGGAGTTGCTGAAGCCTTTTTAGAATCGAACCAACATAAAAAACACTGAGCCTCCTGATCCGCCTGGTCGTATTCCAAACCAGACGAATCAGGAGGCTCCACTCATTCAAGATTCAAAACGAAGAACACCAAGATTGACGCTCTTCTGGAGGACGAGCGGGAATTCTTTTTCGATCGTCCGCCACTTGATGCGCACCGCATACTCACCGGAATCCGGTTCAAGGCCGTCGAACTTGAAGTCGCCAAAGCAGTTGGTCGCCTGTTCTGCGACTACGCTTCCCTGCCTCACCAGCTTCACTTCAGCCTCAACACAAGCTTCTTCAAGGCCACCGATCACCGTCGCCACACTACTCGCGATGTGCTCTTTTGTGAAGCGGTAAAGGTTCTTGTACCAGACCCGAGGTTTGGTTCCAAGTTCAGGCCTTAGCCCTTCAAGCTGCTCCGCCTTTGCCTTGGCCAGCATCTCTTCGTCTTCGCACTTGACGACTGACAGACAGCCCGAAGCACAGACCTGTGAGATACGCGGCTCCTTCCAGCCCTTGTCGAGAAGGTGTGCGTCGAACGAGTACTTCTGCGGAACACTCAACTCTTCGTTCCACCAGATGTGCCCATAAGGACATGCATCGACCAGTTGCTTCTGTCCTTTGGAGCGCGCCGGATCGATCATTACGATGCCGTCGGGCCGCTTGTAAAGCGCGCCGTTCGTAGCCGCCGCAACACAGGGCGCATCGTCGCACTGATTGCAGGTGGTGGGCAGGTAGGCCGCATCCATCAGCGATCCGGAACCGCGTTCCCTGCTGAGAATGTTGACCCAGTGATGTCCGTGACGAGGCTGCGGCAGGCTGTAGCCGGGAAACACGTTTCCCTCGTACTCATCCTTTACGGCCATGGCACAGTTGTTGCAGTTGCTGCAGTTGGCCACGTCGACGATCAGGTTCCACTTCTTCATGCCTTGATCTCCTCTTGCCATCTGCGGATCTCGACCAGGCAGGAGTTTGCGGCCATCGAGTGCGAGCGCTTGATAATCGACCGGCTGGGCGTGAGCACGTTCACGCACCCTCCGCGATCAGGCGAGCGGCCCGGCTCTCCGATGGGCGAGTAGTTTGCCGACGACTCGTAGGAGTGCACCGTTCCCTGCGCAATGCGCTCGGTAACTTGCGCAGCCAATATCACCGAGCCGCGGTCGTTGTGCATCTCCACCAGATCGTTGTTGCGGATATCGCGCTTAGCCGCGTCTTCAGGATGGATGCGTACGATCCAGTAGTACCAGCCGTCGATCAGCACACGGTGATCGGCGATATCGTTCACATAGGAGTCCTTGCCGTCCGTCATGGTGTGGAAGGTGTGGCGCGCGTGCGGGCTGATCAACTGAAGCGGGAAGCGCTTATACGCCTCCGAGCGATGGCCCTCCCACGAGGGAATGTACCTTGACATCGTGGGCCGCTCCGGATCGTCGGGAGCAAAACGCACGAGCGAGCTCGACACGAACTCGATCTTTCCTGATTGCGTCTGCAATCCCTCGCGCCACTTGCCGGCATAGTCCGAGGGCAGCGGCGCAACCTCAGGCAGATCCTTCGGCCGGCCATCATAAAACCAGCGCCAGCTCACCGGATCGCGCTTCTCCACGGGTGGAGCCGGCACAACAAAGTAGCCCTTCTTCAAAATCTGTTTCCAACTGATGTGCTGCTTGAGGTCGGTGGAGTCGAAGAGCCGCTTGCACCATCCGAGTTCCGTGGTTCCCTCACTGAAGTAGGCGCCCATGCCCAGCCGCGAAGCCAGCTGCTTGAAGATCTCAAAGTCCGACTTCGACTCGCCCAGCGGCTCAATGCACTTGTGCTGCAAGGTGATCACGCGGTAGTTGTTCGACAGGAACGAGTGCGTGCTGTAGCCAGAGGCGCTGCAGGTCTCCCCAATGTCCCAGCGCTCGAAGTTGGTGCACGCCGGCAGAATAACGTCGGCAAACTTGGCCTCGCCCTCAAACCAGATCGACTGGTTGACAACGAACTCCAGGCCTTCGTGCTGATACATGCGCGCAAAGCGGTTCGAATCGACCATTGTCGACAGATGCGAACCGCCGTACTTGTAGTACATTTTGATCTTCGAGTAGCCCGGCGCAGGAAAGTGCGCTTCCTTGAACTGCGCTTCGATGGTGCGGCCGTCCATTACATGGCCCGCCGCCTCGCCGTTCATGATCGCCTCGGGGATGCGCAGCCGCGGCACGGTCTGCTGCACGGTGTTCATGGTTACTACATGCGGCATGCGCTGGTAAAGATGCTGCGCCTCGCCGGTGCCATGCAGATCGCCGGAGAGACCGCCCTCGGCATAACCCGGAAAGTAGAAACGTGTATCCAGAGGCGAACCGATCTCAAGGTTGCCGATGTTGACTCCCGGCTTGCCGATGCCCTGCATCGCGGCCAGATAGACCATCGACCGCGCCCACTCGATGCCGGTTGCGTTGCGGCAGGCTCCGCCGAAGCCGGCGCGTCCGCCGGGCGCAAGATAGGTCTTGCGCTTGGCCCATTCGCGGGCCAGCGATCTCACATCGCGCGCTGGAATCGCTGACTCACCCTCCTGCCATTCAGGCGTCTTGGGCACGCCGTCCTCTTTGCCGAGCACGTAATCCTGCCACTCTTCAAAGCCCGTGGTGCGGTTTGCAACAAACCACTTGTCGTAGGTGCCCTCTGTCATCCACACGTAGGCGATCGCCAGCGCCAGCGCGTTGCCTGTATCGGGCCGGGGAGCCAGCCACTTGCCGCCCATGAACTGCGCCGTGTGGTTGTAGAAAGGATCGATATGCACAAACTTGATGCCGAGTTCCTTGGCCCACTGCCGGCGAATCGTGCCTTCCTGCGCCGAGTACACGCCATGCGTCGCCTCCGGATCGCTCGACCAGAAGACGATCATCTCGCAGTGCTTCAGGCAGTCTTCTACTGTGCCGTATCCATCCGGCATGCCCAGACGCACGGAGTTGCCCCAGTGATGCATGGCACCCCAATACCAACCCTCCCAGCTGTCCGGGTTGTGCGCCGCGTAGGTAGTGCCGATGATGTTGAAGAAGCGGTTGCGCGCCGAAAGATAGTAGCCCAGGTTGCCCCAGGTGTGATGCGAGCCGGTGCTGTTCAGGATGGCCCCGGGACCGTGCTCGCGCTTGACGCGCTTGATCTCTCCGGCCACAAGGTCCAGCGCTTCATCCCAGCTGATGCGTTCGTAACCAGAGACCCCCCGGTACTGCGGATTGCGCTCGCCATTGGGATCGAAATCGACGCGCTTCATCGGGTAAAGAAGCCGGTCCTTGGAATAGATCGTCGATTTCAACGCCTGCGTAAAGGAGGCCACTGAGGTGCGTCGCGGCGGGGTAAACTTCTTCCCTCGCGCCTCAATCGTCCAGGCTGGTGCGTCCTCATCGGTTAGCTCCAGATTCGAGATGCGGACGATCTTGCCGTCTTTCACGTCCACGTTTACTGCGCCGCCGTTGGTGTTGTTTACGTAACGCGTGCAACCGTCTTTTCGAGAGATGCCGAACTTCGAGAAAGCGAACTGCGCCTCGCCGGCGATGTCCATGAAATGCGTTACGTAGCGGTCGTCGCCCTCGAAATCGGTACGGAAGTTCTTCATCAGATGGATCATGTCCATGTAACTACGCCATGGAACAAAGAGCTTGACCGCGTCGCGCGCACTATCGATTAGCAGTGTTGCGTCTGGCTTCTCAGCCATGTCCGATCCGGTGCGAATGACGCCTCCCTGAAAGGCGAACCAGCGTGCGATCGATTTGTCGACCAGCCGAATCTCGATGGTGAAATCCATCTGGGCCAGCATCTTGCGCATCGACTCAGATCTGCGCGCCGCTACTCGGAAGAACGGAGCCATACAGGCCAGAATGATCCGCAGTTCTAAGGCCGCCAGCCGTTCCACTACATTGGGCTTAATAATCGCCAAAACAGCCACCTGCTTTAGAAAGTGTCTTCATTCTTTGAGATTCAAGTTCTATGTTGGAGGTTGCTGCCTATACCGTCAAATACTATAATTGCGATTGTTCTATACCTGTGGGGTATATATGGAGCTCCGCCATCTGCGCTACTTTATCGCCTGTGCTGAATCGGAAGGCATTGCCCGGGCCGCCGAGCGTCTGCACATGGCACAACCGGCGCTCACCCGCCAGATTCACGCCCTCGAAGCAGAGATGAACGTTACGCTCTTTGAGCGCTCCCGGCGCGGAGTCCGTCTCACATATCCGGGTGAAGTGTTTTTGGCCGACGTTCAGCGGCTGATGGACGGTCTGCAAGAAGCGTTATTTAGAGCTTCGCAGGCACAGGCGGGTAAAGTCGGCGCTCTCAAGATCGGTCTGGTCGAGTCTTTTAGCTGGCATGAGACATTGATCGATCCAATCCGCTGCTTCCGCCTGCGCAATTCCGAAGTGGCGCTGAGCGTTTCCGTGATGCCATCCCCTGAGCAACTTGCGGCTCTGCGCGATGGACACATCTCCGCGGGCTTTCTGTTTGACCGGCCGAATGAAGACGATACCCTTGACGGTCTTGTGATTCTGAAAGACCCGGTTTGGCTGGCCGTGCATGAAAGTTCGCCCTGGGCGAAGCATCCGCCCAGCCGTCTGGCCGAACTTGCCGACGAGACCTTCTATTGGTTCACCCGCAAACTGAATCCCGCTTTCTATGACATATTGATGCAGGCATGCGAGAAGAGCGGTCTTTCGCCTCGCATGGTGGAGGGCGGTTCTACCGATTCAACGAACCTTAGCTTTGTAGCCGCAGGCCTGGGATGCACCTTTCTTTCCGCACAGGCCAAATGGCGAAAGCCGCGCAACGTTAAGATTGTGCCAGTGGGTGACCTGAAGATTATTCGCAGCATGGAACTGGTTTGGCGCAAAGATAATCAGCAGCAGGCGCTTCGCAATTTCATTCAAATGTTTCGCGCACAGCGCTCACGGCGAGTTCCGGCGGCTAAATAGTTGATCGGCCGCAGATTTTCGATTTCTATGTACGGCATCCATTTATCATTGAAGTGACTGGGCCATCTCAGTCGTTCGGGGGCTTTCTCAGCTATGGCTCTTACGGTCAAATTTCTTGATCGGCTCAAAGAAGCGCTCGTGCACCGCGACATCGCGGCAGGCTTCGCGCTCCTCGACAAATTCCGCCAGTGGGACAGTCTCAAAGCGTCGGACCCACTTGCCACTGAGTTCCTCCTTGACGTAGGTCAATGGGTGAGCTTGGGCTATCGCGACTACGCTTTCTTCGATCGTTTGATGGCTGGCTTCTCCAAAGTTGGACGCAAGCAATTGCCCTTGGAAAGCTACGTACGGTTGCGATTCGCGGAGGGCCAGCATGCGTTTTTCAGCCTCGACATGGCTTCTACCGTGTCTATCTTTGCTTTCATCCTTCAGGTTGAAGAGGGTATTCTCCCTCCTCAGCTCATCATGGTTGCGCATTATTGGAAGTCCCGCGCCCACCGGGTCCGGCTTGAATACGACGCCGGCCTCTTTCACATTCAGGCAGCAAAGAGCCTGGCGGCTGAATTGAACCTCCCCACTTTTATCGCCACTTGCAAGATTCAGGAATGTCGCATGCTCTTCGGAAAAGGGCATCGCAAAGACAACTTCCGTCTTCTTGACGAGGCCGAAGAGGTGCTCGGGACTACCGACGACGCACTCAATCTCGGCGATATTGAATTGGCCCGGGGGCGTTTCGTGCGCCGGCTGGGTGACTATCCCAAGGCGCTTTGGCACTTTGAACGCGCCATCACAATCTACTGCTCGCGCTTTCCCAGCCGGGTGAATGTGGGCCGCGCGCTGGTGAATGCCGCATACGTCAAGCGGCTGATCGCTCTCGACCTCAAGCGGCGTCAGAACTCCGGCCCCGCCCGAGCAGCCGATCACGCCCGCTTTCGGGAAGTGTGTCACGAGGCTCTGGCCTTGCTGGAACACGCCAGCGAAATCTACGCGAGGCTGAAGCACCAGCCGGGAACCGGCTCGGTGCTTGTAAACAGCGGCTATCTGCATCTCGACATTGGCAACATCGACCAGGCAGAGGCAGACGCAGCCCGAGCGTACAGCCTGGGCGAGCAGAAGAGGGACGATGTACTGCTGGCCCGTGCCCGCATCTTGCAGGCCACCATTCAGAACGAACGCGCCGAAGAGCAGCTTGGCAATCCGCAAGAAATTACAACCTGTGCTTTCAATGCGCAAAGCCACGCCGAAGAGGCGATCGTTCTGGCCAAGAGAACAGATAACATTCGTATCCTCGCCGGCGCTTATGTAGTGCGCGGTTTCATCGCCGCCAGCGACTTCTTTTCAGACTGGGAGAAGGCCAAGCAGTTTGCAGCGCTCGCCGGCGAACTGCTCGGCAAAGACGATCTCGATCACCTGTCCAAGCAACTCGCCTTGCTCAAGGCAAATATTCTGCGCGCAACAGGCATCGATGGCACGCTGCGAGCATGGTCGGAGGGCGAAACCGGAGAAAAGAGCTTCCAGCAGATCACCGAAGAGTTCGCGGAGCTGGTGATCCCCAAGGTATGGGAGAAGCAGGATCGCAAGATCGCGCGCGTCGCCGACGTACTGTGCGTCTCACCGAAGAAGGTCAGGCGCATCCTGAAGAACCGCGGGCTTCTCGAGCAAAAGTAGACCGCATCGCCCCGCCCGGAAAGCATCCTTCCGCGCACTGATCCAGAGTGGGGCGCTTCTGATACTGCACTACGAGCTTGTTGAAATAGGCACCGTTCTGCAGCGTGCAGATTAGAGTCCCTTCTTGATCAGGTCCATCAGGCCGTTGACGATGCCATTCTCGGCGCACCCTCTGAGAACCGGCGTCGTGTTGACCTCGAAGTTCGGCGTGTCGTAGGTTGCGTCATCGACCAGATAGCCCGCGCGGCCGTTGGCTAGAGTAATCATCATCGTATTGGCCAGCGGCGAGACAGATTTCAGATGCCAGTAGATGTTGGTTACTACCTCGCCCGATACCCAGGTAAAAGCGATGTGATCGACAAGAATGACTCCGACACGGATGGGCACACCGTCCTTGAAGTCCTGATAGGTGTAGACATCCGACATCTTTTCCGGCTTGGCAGGACACAGAAACTGGCTCTCGGCGGCAACGATGCGCGGCGCGGTGGTCCGCGCCTGAATCTGATTCGTGACTCGGAGTACCTCCGAGCCCAGTATGAAGCCCTCTGCATCCATCGCCTGGTAGGCTAGTTGGCGGATTTGAGTGCGATCGGGTGCGGCTGGCGGTTTGCCGGTTTGCGGCGTGGTCCCGGGAGCTATCGCAGCGGCCGGTGGCCGGACGGGTGTTGACGTGCCTCCTGCCGGGCCCGGTATGGTGCCACTGAACTTGGGATTCTGATCACCGGCCGCGCCGATTGTGAACAGCGCCACCACCTTGTCGTTGTAACGCTGCTCGATAAGATGCGCCGCAGCTTCTGCCAGATCGCCGCTTACGGCAATCGTGTTGAGGGTCACGATGGAATGCACTGCATAGTTGAACAGGATTGCTATCGGCTCGCCGGTAAGGGTTTCGAACTTGACGACCGAAACCGTCTTGTCGGATTTGCCGGCCGGATTGTATCCCGCGCCCCAGCCCCGCGGTGGCAGGTACATATCGCGGTTCACGTTCACATCCGCGCTTCCGGTACCGAGGCCCATGCGGGCAGGCTGCATCGACGATTTCGCGCGCTTGAGTGCGTCGACGATCTTGTCGTTGGTCGCCGCCATATAGGCATCCTGCTCCGGCGAGACTGCTTTAAAGAACGGGCCTCCGCCGCCCAGGCGAGGTGCACTGTGGTCATGGCTGGCCGTGATCACGATGTGGTCCGCCGCGATTCCCAACTCGCTCTGAATGCGCTGGCGCAGCGGCATCATGTCCATGAGATGAACCGCTTCAATGGCGACGATCGCAACCGGACCGGAGCCGCTGTCCAACACCAGCGCCCGCGCGAAGATCGGGTCATGAACTCCGTCAAAATCTCCCCCCCCGAGCGTAATCGGCTCCAGTTTAGTGAGATCCTTCGGAGTGATATCGACCTTGGCCGCACCGACGCGCAGTGTGCCCGAATCGCCAGCAACGGCCAATTGTGCGCTCAAGCATGCAAGTGCGACGATCAGGGCTAAGGTGCGCTTCTTTGTCATAATTGCTCCTGCTTCAACTTCGGAGAGGCGACTGACTCGATGATCCTGCAACTTGAGGATACTGCCGCCTGTTTCATGTTGGCTGAACGAATCTTCAGCACTTGCGATCAGCGCCCGGTCGTATCCATCTGATGCTTCAGGTTCTCAATGAAGAGGTCGCATATCTGCCTGCGCAACCCGGCCTTCGCGACCGGCCCGTTGTCGGTGAATTCGATGTAGGCGCGCTCTGCTGGATCGAACTTCGGCCAGTTGGGCATGCCCGCGCCATTTGGATTACCCGTCTTTGCGAAGTTCGTCCAGTAGGTCTGCATCTCATTTGAGATCCTCCGATCCGCTTCTCCGTATGGCCCGCCCAGGTTATTCTGCGTCACCGGCAGCAGATTGCCAAACACGTACGGCAACTCGGCGGAATGATGCGGCGCAGGCTGTCCGGGAATGGCGTGATCGAACTGATACTCATAAACCGGATTCTTCGCGGTCGAATGCCATATCGCTTCCTGCACGGCGCCGCAACGCTCGGGAAGATTCCCCTCCGTCTGAAACTGCAGCGACACCGAGCCGTACTTCGGGTCGGCGTTGCCATCGCCGGGGACGTCGAGGCCGTAGAAGGCTAGCGCCTTGTCGGCATTGATTCCGAAGGCCTCGGCAACCGCCTTACGCAGCGCCTCTGGTTTGGGTCCGGCCATCTCCTGAGCGTTATTACCGATCATCATCGGAATGGGATTAGCTTTGCCGCTCGCGAATGCCTGCCTTGCATTCACAGGCATGTACCAGCCATCGACGATCGCCAGTCCCAGATTCAATCTCCCCATCTCATTCGCCGCCGCAACGGAAGCTTTCTGGAGTTGCGCTGCCGGCATCGCCCTCAGGAACTTGATGGTCTCCGCTCCGGCTGGCGCCTGCATCTTCGCGGCCAGCTGCTCGCCTGTCTGCTCGGCTTCCTTCAGCGTCGGGAACGAGCGCACTCCGGCGGAGCTGCTCTCCTGGATCAGGCGATGGACCAAACCCATCGAAAGCGGTGAAGTAACCATATACGCCGTATCTCCGCCACCCGCCGATTGCCCGAACACGGTCACGTTATTCGGATCGCCGCCGAATCTCGCAATGTTCTCGTGCACCCACTTCAGCGCCGCCAGCTGATCGAGCAAGCCGTAGTTTCCCGAGGAGTGATGAGCCGATTCAGCCGTAAGTCCGGGATGGGCGAAGAATCCAAAGATTCCCAGACGGTAGTTGATGGTGACAACGACCACGCCCTTGCGGCTGAGAGACGCGCCGTCAAAATAGTCCACATTTGAGCCGCCGCCGGTGTTGCCGCCCCCAAAGATCCAGAACATCACAGGCTTCTTGGATCGGGACGGCCATTCTGACGTCCAGACATTCAGATACAGGCAGTCTTCGTTGCTGCCGGTAGCCTCCTGGCGGTTCCAGTCACGCATCTCCTGAACGCAGGAAGCGCCGAACGCGCCGGCATTGCGCACACCCTTCCATGTCACCACTGGAGCCGGCTCGCGCCAGCGTAGATCTCCGACCGGTGGGGCAGCATAGGGCACACCCTTGAAGACTGCGCCGCTGGCCAGGACCTGCCCGCGTATCTGTCCACCCGACACGGTAACCGTGGGGCCAGACTGAGCCGCATCCGAAAAAATGCTCGCGCCGCAAGCAACCATCCCGGCGGCTAGAAGGAAAGGACGGAAACGCATCAGGATACCTCCTGGGATTAGTTTGTAACCGCTACAGATTTTAGTAGCTCCATGGAGTCGCGTATACGTCCGGTCACGTATAGTCTTATTCAGCATCGAACGGGCAACGCAAGTCGCTTATCGTCAATCAGATAGACATTCGGTGTCGATGCCCGACAGGCAGATCGTCCTCTAGTTCGTCCAGATCGTACTTCGAGGCGTAAAATCAATCTAGAAAAGTAAATTCGCTATTACAAGACGAACATCGAGCGATGGGTTGCGAGTGGAGGACGGAGTCGACATATGAGCAGTCCAGCAGAGTTAAGTCCTGCTCAGCGTGAAGAAGTCCTTGAAGAGATGAATCGGATCCTCTCCGATTCAGGCTTCAATCGCAGCAAGCGATGCGTCATGCTCTTCACGCACCTGGTCAATTGCGCCCTGCACGGCGAGCGAAACGAATTCAAAGAACGCACGCTCGGGATCGAAGTCTTCGGGCGCGGACCAAGCTACGATTCGCAGGCCGACCCGATTGTGCGCATGACCGCGAATGAAATTCGCAAGCGGTTGGCGCAGTATTATTACGGTGCACACCGCCCTGCCCATAACGTCAAGATCCACCTTGATCGCGGCACTTATTTCCCCGAATTCCATTTCGCCGGTTCAGATAGTTTTGAAGCCGAAGAGGCGGAGACGCCGAAGGAATCTTCAGATCCTTTTGTTGTAGTCCCAACCGAATCTCAGGAGTTAGAAGCGACGAGCACATTCGCCCGGCTTCCTCTTGAGCGCAATTGGCTTTTGTGGATCGGAATCGGAATACTGGCGATTGCTGCCGGCAGTGCTTTCTATTACTACGTTTCTGCACCCTCGGGGCAGCATCTGCCCTGGAAGCCGCTGCTCCAATTCGATCAGCCATTCCTGTGGATCGGAATCGTCATTCTAGCAATTGCGGCAGGCGCAGCTTCTATCTTTACCATTCGTGGCCGCTCCAGGCAGTATCTGTTCTGGAAACCGCTGCTTCAATTTGATCATCCGCTGGTTGTGTGTTTGGCTGATACCCCATTCCCAATGGGCACAAGTGCAGAGGACCGCGCGCAGGCCATCGCAGTTACTACCACGCCTGGGAAAAACACCCTGGCTTCTGCCTCGCCGAACTCAATACCAACCGCTCCGTTTTTGGATGCAAGCACGGCTATTCGAATTGCAAACTGGTTGGGAATCCATGGCCGGAAGATCCTTCTACACCGCGCCTCCATCATCACGCTCCGCATGTTTCGCCAGGGGCCGGCAGTCCTGATTGGGGGCTTCAACAATCCCTGGTCGCTCACACTGCTTTCACGTCTCCGCTACAGAATCCACTTTGACCCAGTCACCCAGGAAAAGTGGATCGAAGATACGCATAACCCTTCGAGCCACGATTGGAAGATCAAAGCCAGGTCGAGATATAGCGACTCATTCGTCGATTATGCTTTGATCTCGCGTTATTGGGATCGTGATACAGAAAACTGGATCGTGGCGGTAAGCAGTCTGGCGCTCCACGGCCTGCACGCGGCGTCCGATTTGATAACCAATCGCTCGCATGAGAGAACACTTCCCTCCATTGTCAATTCGAATGCGAACGTGCAGATAGTTCTGAAAACCTCTGTGATGAACGGAACTGCCGGACCTCCCCAGATTGTTTCCACTCATACCTGGTAGGCGAAGGATCAGAGCTACTTGCCAGGTTCGTCTTCACTCAGAGCCGAGCCTGACGCAGGAGAGCTTGCCAATCACGCGCAGGCTTTCCGTGCGGAACGATTTGGGGCTTACTGAAGAAGCTATTGGATTAAGGTGCTATTGAACAGTGAGGGCACGCGGGCAGGCTGCGATCCTGTCTATCGAAATACTCCTTATCGGCCGCCGATCAAAGTACGATCTTTCGAATCGCAGGACGAAGCGCTGGATGATCTTATCATTAACTTTAGATTATTCGACATAAGTTTATTATTTGCATATATTTAAATGAGGTGGACAAGCAAGATTAAGACTATACATGACCAGACGTAGACGCGACCATGTGGCGCCATTTAAATCTGTAATTGCTACGGAATGAAGCAGCCGAATTCCGGCCACTTCACTCGTTTGCGTGTTCGGAGTCTCGAATGCTCTGCAAATTCATCCAATATCACAAGCTGAAGCGAATTGAACTTGAAGGTGAACGCAAATGGGCGCTGACTTGATCGAATTGCGAATCCAGTCCGGGATCGCAACACTCTGCCTGAATCGTCCCGAAAAGCGCAATGCGATGAACGACAAATTGCGATCGCAATTCATCTCCGCGCTCGAAGGTATCCAAGCGGACCGTAACATCCGCGCGCTGGTCCTGACCGGAAACGGCAAGGGCTTCTGCGCCGGCGGAGATGTCGCCGCCATGGAGAAGCGCCTGGAAAAGTCGGCTGGCGAAGTTGGCTTTAGTGGCTGGACCCGCCAGCAGCGCGTGCATTACGCTCAGTCTCTGCTTCACACCCTGCCCATCCCCACAATTGCAGCCGTCAACGGCACTGCCGCCGGTTTGGGCGCAGACACAGCTCTTGCCTGCGATTTTGTCATCGCCAGCAGTGAAGCGAGTTTTGTCTGGTCGTACATCGACCGCGGCCTGATTCCGGATGGGGGCGGGATGTACTTTTTGCCGCGGCGGGTCGGCCTCTCAAAAGCAAAGGATCTGATATTCAGCGGCCGCAGGGTGAATGCAGACGAGGCCTTAAGTATGGGAATCGCCGATCGTCTCAGCACTCCGGAAACACTCATGGCCGACGCGCACACGTGGGCTGTCGAGCTGAGCCAGGGTTCCAGGACCGCTATTGCGTTAGGCAAGACCATCCTCAACCAGAGTTTCGAGCTATCGGCAGAGCAAGTCTTCGCCCAGGGAAGTCAAGCCCAGGGGATTTGCTATACAAGTACGCAGCATCGCGAATCTGTCACTGCCTTTTTACAGAAGAGTGCGGCGCGCAAGGGGGCCGCGTGATGAAACAAGAACAAATCAATACGAGTACAGTTGTCCGAGTCGTGTTCGAGGAGGATGTAGCCGTTGCCATTATCGACAACCCGCCGATCAATGCTGGATCGCACGAAGTACGGTCTGGATTGTTGGCGGCTATCGAACAAGCAAAGGCATCTCCCGATGTATGCGCTGTAGTAATTATTGGCGCGGGTACGACTTTTATCTCCGGCTCCGATCTGCGCGAGTTCGGCCAGCCCATCGCCGACCCGCAGTGGCCGGAGGTGTTCGCGGCCATTGAAGCCTGCCAAAAGCCCGTAGTGGCCGCGCTGCACGGCGCAGCGCTTGGCGGCGGCTTCGAGCTGGCCCTGGCATGTGATGCGCGAATAGCGCATTCAGGCACAGTCGTGGGCCTGCCCGAGGTGACACTCGGAATCATTCCGGGAGCAGGCGGCACGCAGCGGCTGCCGCGACTAACCGGAATTCCGAAAGCCATAGCGATGATTGGCGGCGGGGAGCGGGTGCCGGTCGCTCAGGCGCTGTCGCTTGGCATAGTCGACAATGTGGTGACAGCAGACCTGCGCAGCGAAGCCATTTCGTGGGCAAGATCCATGCAGGGCCAGAAGCGCAGAGTTCGCGACATTGCCGTGCCTGCGTGCGATGAAGCGTCGATTGCAAAGGCTGCAGAAACCACACTACGCGCGGGGAAAAACCGACCGGCAGTTCGTGCTGCCATCGATGCAGTAATTGCGGCAAAGACACTCCCCATGGATGAGGGGCTAGCGCAGGAGCGTGCGTCGTTCCAGTCTTTGCGTGTTTCCCGCGAAGCACGTGCTCTGCGTCATCAGTTCTTTGCGGAGCGCGAAGCTGCCAAACATCCTGCCTTTGATAAGGCCGAGGTGCAGCCTGTCAAACGGATTGCAGTCATCGGCGCAGGCACAATGGGCGCAGGTATTGCAATCGCCGCGCTCGACTCCGGATACGACGTTACGCTGGTTGATCAGGAAGACGCAGCTCTTGGCAAAGGAATCGAGCACATTCACGGCTACTACGGCAGCCGCGTCAAGGCGGGCAAGCTCGACGCCGCGCAGGCCGCCGAACGGGAAACGCGGCTGAAGTCCGGTCTTGACTGGTCGATCATCTCCGAAGCCGACCTTGTTATAGAGGCAGTCTTCGAGGACCTCAAGATCAAGAAGGATGTGTTCTCTCGCCTAGACCAAGTGGCTCGTCCCGGCGCTATCCTTGCGTCAAACACTTCCTATATCGACCTCGATGCGATCGCTGCCGCCACTTCGCGTCCACAGGATGTGGTGGGTCTTCACTTCTTCAGCCCAGCCAACGTCATGCGCTTGCTCGAGATCGTTCGCGGCTCGGCCACTGCACCGAGTGTGCTGGCCACGTGCCTGCAACTGGCAAAGCGTCTGCGCAAGACTTCAGTGGTCTCTGCCAATGCGTTCGGCTTCATCGGAAACCGCATCTATTCCGCCTACCGCCGCCAATGCGAGTTCATGCTCGAAGAAGGTGCGACTCCGCTCGAGGTCGATGCGGCTTTGGAATCCTTCGGTTTTGCCATGGGTCCGTTTGCTGTGGCTGATATGTCCGGGCTCGATATCGCCTGGCGCATGCGCCAGAGCCTGGCCGCCACTCGCGATCCGGCGGCACGTTACGTTCAGATTCCCGACATGCTCTGCGAGGCAGGCCGCCTGGGGCAAAAGACAGGCGCAGGCTATTACTCATATGCGCAGGCAGGCTCGCGGCGGCAGGTTGATCCAGCAGTAGATGAAGTGATTGCCAGGGCAAGGACGGCTAAAGGCATCGTTGCGCGTGCGTTAGGCGCAGAGGAGATAACCCGGCGAGTGATGCTCACGATGGCCAATGAAGCCGCGCTACTGCTCAAGGAGAACGTAGCCGAGCGGCCGAGCGATATCGACGTTGTGCTGGTTAACGCTTACGGCTTCCCCAAGTGGGAGGGCGGCCCGGTATTCTGGGCTCGCGAACGCGACGCTGCAGAGTTGGAGAAGGACCTCGACTGGCTAGCCGAACTTAGCGGACCAGGATTCGTGCACGGCGATGTTCAACAACTACTTTCGTAATCCAGAAATTATGAAGGGCAGGAGCCAGTTCCCTTCCTAAATACATCCGGGCTGCAAATGCAGCAGAAATTCCAATAATGATTCGGAGTGAAGAAGATGCCAACAGACTATGACGTGATTATCATCGGCTCCGGCTGTGCAGGATTGTCAGCAGCCTTGTATTCGAGCCGCGCAGGACTCAAAACGCTCGTTCTGGAAAGAGAATCCATGGGCGGCGAGTCAATGAACCGGCAACTGATTGAAAACTACCCCGGCTTTGCCGCGGGCGTGGACGGGCCGGAGCTTGGCGCCGCCATGATCGAGCAAGCAATGAACTTCGGCACCGAAATCGAAATCGGGGAGGTGACTGGCCTCAAGGTTTCTGCCGGCAGCATTACGGTTCACTGCGAAGATCAGAGCCGCACTGCAAAAAGCGTCATTGTTGCCTCCGGCGCGTGCCCGCGCAAGCTAAATGTTCCGGGCGAAGAGGAGCTGACAGGATCAGGCGTCTTCTATTGCGCTACATGCGATGGCCCAGGCTATGCGGAACGGCCTGTCGCAATTGCAGGAGGCGGCGATTCAGGCATCACCGAAGCACTGTTTCTTGAAAAGCTTGGCAGTAAGATAACCGTCATTGAGTTCATGGCCAAGGGCAAGGTCTCGAAGGTTCTGCTGGACCGAGCCATTGCCAGCCCCAACATCGACATCAAGTACTCCACCAAGATCGAACGAATCATCGGAGACGGAGAGGTCAAGGCCATCGAGATTCAGGATTTGAACACCGGCGTAAAGAGCGAGCTTGCCGTCGACGGGATCTGTGTTCGCATCGGTATGGTGCCCAACACCGGCTTCTTGAAGAACGTCCTCACGCTTACGCCGACCGGGCAGGTTCCCGTAAGCCCGAACATGGAGACCTCGATTCCAGGACTCTTCGCGGCCGGCGATGTGAGAGAGTTTTCCATGATGCAGATGGGAACAGCCGTCGGGGATGGAATCACCGCTGCCATGGCGGCGGGGCGATATATCCAACTGCTCTAGCTTTCTGTTCGCGAGGCAGATACCTCCGGCGGCAAGCACAAACGAATGCGGCTATCGCCTATACAAGGCGATAGCCGCATTCGTTTGTGGCTGGGGACCTCAGACAATTAATACTGCCGCATCATATCCACCAGCCCATTCACGATGGTGGACTCCCCACATCCCTTCTTCAGCGGAGAGCTGAAGACTTCGAAGGTCGGATTGTCATACGAGCTGTCCTGGGGGATGTATCCGATTCTTCCATTGGCAATGGTAATCATCATGGTGTTTGTGAAGGGCGACTCTTTGCGCAGGTGCTGATAGATATTCGTGACCACTTCGGCCGATACCGAGGTGATGGCGATCCGATCGATCATCAGCAGGCTCAGCCTGAAACTGACAGGATCAGCATCCACGAGTTTTCTATTCGCTCCGTCCTGCGCCTTGCCCGTAGCGCTCTGCCCTGGACAGGTGACGATCTTTTCCATTCCCCATATTCTCTGCTGCACAGATGGCGCCTTCACTCTGTCGGCAACTCTGACCACCTCGGCACCCAGGATCTCACCGAGAACATTTACGTTTTCGAAGTTCATTTCATCATCTGGCTTGTGGGGCGTGGAGATGGGGTTTTGATCGCCAGCCGCGCCCATGGTCCAAACCGCGACAACTTTGTCGTTATATTTCTGCTCGACAAAGCGCGAAGTAGCTCCGGCCAGCTCCGCGGTCACGATCGACCCTCTCAGATTCACAATGGTGTTATGAACGGCGTAGTTTATCAGGATCGCAATCGGTTCCCCGGTGAGAGATTCGAACTTGACCACCCAAACAGTTTTGTCGGAGGGCCCATCTGGATTCCAACCGATGCCGTACCTGCCGTCCGGCATAAGCTGATCGCGGTTCATATTGATGTCGACGGTTCCTGTTCCTACCGCAACGCGCGCCGGCTGCATGTTGGCTTTGGCCTGCTTCAGCGCTTTTATCAGATCGTCTTGCACTTTGTTGATCCATGCGGTCGCGGCTGGGCCGGCATGGCGCGATCCGCTCGCGTTTGCAAGACTAAACAGCGGTGCGCTGTGATTGTGAGTAGCGGTGATGATGATGTTGGAAGTTGGAATGCCCGTCTCCCTGGAAATGCGCGCCGTCAGTTCCGTAGCATCGGTAATCTCTACAGCGTCCAACGTGATAATGGCGGCAGTGGTTGTGTCATTGCCCACAACAATCGCGCGCGCGTAGATCCTGTCGTGAATCGCGGTGTACTTTGTTTCCCAAAAGGTGGTCACGCCTCCGGGGACATCCGGCGTCATGTCAACTTTCACGACGCCAACCCGCAGGGTGCCCTGTTCTGCACCAAAAGCGATGCCGCCTAACATTCCCATCACAACAAGAAAGCCTAAGATCAAGCGGAGATATCCGGAGCATTTCATATTTTAATTCCCCTCTCTTGCAGATATACCATTTCCATGATGTACTTTTGTGGCATGTTTCAGCGAGTACGCGGTCCCCGTCTTTACTAACTGCTTGACAGGAATGGCACGCATGACAGGTCACGCGTGCCAACCTGCGTCGCTACCGATTTCAATTCTCCATCGCTATTGCGTTTTCTTGCAGTCCATGGTCGCACCGTTTCCGGTACACCACAATTCATAGTGCGGAGTGTAGAACGACGAACCGTACCAGTCAGCCAGACTTTCAGGAGCAAGACTTGGCTGACCTTCAACAAAGTTCTTCGCCTCGTCTGTACTTCCGGTGCCGATGTATTTCGCAGTCAACGGATACGGAAATACTGGCCGTGTGCGATCCGGCGTTTCCGCTTGAACTTCCTTGGCTCCCTGGTCAGAACCCCGCGCGATGCTATCGCTGGGGAGATGTGATGCAATCAGCTTATACGGCGCCTGAGATTTCTCTACCCAGGCCATGAGCGCGCTGACGAAATCCACACGGAACGGGCCCTCTCCGCCAGAGCAGTGATTGCCGCCGGGGAAGAGATACAAGCGCGCGAATTTGTCTACGGTCGATTTGCCCATTACCTTCTGCATCTCGGTGTAGTAGAGGATGGTCTGCCATGGCGGCATGCCCGGATCGGTCAGGCCATGGAACTGAATCAGTTTGCCGCCATTGGCCACGAATTCCGACACATCGGGGTCCGTGGCGTCGTAAAGAGCATGCAGTTCGGTGGTCGACTCAAAGCCGGCGCGGTCATACCCCATTTCCAGGACGGTAGTGCTTTCCGGCGGGTTCTTCCAGTGGGCCAGATACTTGAAGACGTTGTTGGCCATGCCATGGATGGGCAAACTTTTACCTGCGGCGGGTGCGTACCTGCCCACCCAATTCACTTCCGATCCGGGAAGCCCGCCGCCGACGATCAGCCTCTTCCCTGCGCTGTCATGAGCGCCCATATACAAATCGCGTACGACCCTGACCTGCTCAGGCGTCAGGCAGGTAGCTGGATCCTGATCTGGCTTGCATTGGATAACCACGGGGTCGAAGTGACAGGCCAGGGGATCGCTGATAAGACCATCCTTCACGCTATCCGCGGCATCGCATTGGTCCAGAACCGCCTTGTGCAGAAGGGGTACTTTGTCCTCGGTAAATATTGCCTTGCCATCCGCGCCCGTATTGGTGCGCCGACCCCACGCCTGAAAATAGGTGTTCTGCGTGGTAAAGTTCAAGGCCGCGTCGCCGGAGATAATTCCGTTGAAGTCTTTTGGGAAGCGTTGCATCTCCATCAGTGCCTCGCGGCCGCCATCCGAGCAGCCATCGAAGTAGGAGTACTTAGGCGCCTGCCCGTAGTACTTTACGATGAGCGCTTTTGCCGCAAGTGCCGTGACGTGCACGCCGCGATAGGCAAAGTCGATGCGAGCTTGATAGTCCGTGGCTCCCCAGGTTCCGTTCTCTGGTGATGCCGCCGAATTGCCCCCATGGCCCATATCGGAGCTTGCCAGAACCAGTTCGCCGTTGGTTGCGGGAATACAGCCGTCGGCATTGCTGGGTGTACGCACGTTTACCCAGCCACATAACCCACCACAGCCTGTCTCCATAAATCTCTGTGTCCACTTGGCCAGTGGCAGACGAACAACAAAGTTGATCTTTGCGTCTACATGGCCCTTCACTTCACAGTAGGGTGCTGGTTTCCCGTCCGGCACTGCAGTTGCCGAGTCAATGTGTGTGGGCGCTCCCACAGGCCCGCTAATATCCGCAGATGAGAGGCTCGTGCAGTCAACGACAGGAGCAATGGCGGCCAGCGCCGCGAGCCCCGAAGTGGCCGTACTGGCCGGAGCTTGCTGGGCTGACGAAGTTGAGGCAGTCCCTGCAACGAACAGCAATGTTGCCACGCATCCACTCAAGATCAGTCTGGAATGAAGAGCCATTGGTTTGTACTCCTTACAGCCTCTGTTGTAGGCACCGGAATTCTGAGCGGCGAGATCAGGCAATCGAAACTTCCGCATCCCCACCAGCGATTCATTTGCAATGGAGTTTTCTCGCGCCCGTTGTTAAGGACAGAACGGAAGACGTCAAAGACTGTTGTTGCATAGGAGGAAATTTGGAAGAGAAAAGCGATTCCGCCGTTGGCATGGCCGCGGTACGGATGAAGGGAAAACTCTTGCGGAGGTGCTATTCGATAGGAGTCGCAACTTCCGCCGATCATGACGGCCTCTAGAGTTTGGGGCAAGACGCGTAGCGCCTTGCCCCAATTCACCTTACGATTAGAAGTTCAACCGCAGGCTCATCTGACCCAACCTGGGCTGGTTCGCTTGAGCGATGGATTGGTTGAAGTAGTTTCCGCCAATGCCTAATCCTGGAGGCGCAAACTGTGTGTGGTTGAAGAGGTTGAAGTACTCCGCCCGGAACTGCAGATCGAACCGCTCCATGATCTTCGTCGATTTCAGAATCGAGAAGTCGAAGTTGTCGATGCCCTGGAAGCGCAGTCCGTCATCGTTACGAGGCGCGTTGCCGAAGGCAAACTGTCCCGGAGTTGTATAGCAGGCAGCGTTGAACCAGTTGTTGTTCACATATTTGTCCCAGCGCGAGGCCGAGACATGCCTATTGCAACCGGCAACCACGTTGGGACGGATCGTGCCTGCGCCGAATTGCAGGCTCAGGTAGTTTCCGGCGGACTGGAAGAGACCCATCGGGTAGCCGGACTGGAAGGTTGTAATGCCGTTGAAAGCCCAGCCGGAGATCAGTTTGTCGACAACTCCGCTCACGTTGGAGGCGAACTTCTGGCCCTTGCCAAACGGGAGGGGCATCACATAGTTGATCACGACGCGATGCGGCGCATCGTAGCCAATGACCGAGCGGTCGCCCTTCGAGTTATAGAAATCCTGAAAGACACCGTTGCTGCCGTTGACGTTTTGTCCGGCGTTTGCCTCACCACCGCCATTCGTGTCCGTATCACCCATGGTCTTCGACCAGGTGTACACAGCCATGACCATGGCACCGTTGTGGAAGCGCTTTTGAGTCTTAGCCTGCAACGAATTGTACGAGGTGCTTCTGGTGTAGGAGGAGCTGTTCAGGACATTCTTGAAGAATGGATAGGGGCGCAGAGGCTGGCCTGCAGCGATGATCTGCGCCTGAGTTGAGCCACCAGTCAACATGGCCTGTAGCGTCGCGTAGTTGCCGTTGTCCTTAAGTTGATTGATCGAAGGCGACCCGAGCGAAAGCATGTGAGTGCTCTTTGCTCCAACGTAGCCCACTTCTGCCATCCAGTCACCTTTCAACTGGCGGCTTACGCTGAGGTTCCATTGCTGTGCATAAGGGTAGTTGGTGGTTGGCACGTTGCTGGTGATTGACTGGTTCTGGAATGAACCCATAAAATTTGCCGACGTGGGAGTCAAAACCTGCGGTTGAACGAGCGTCCCCCCTGTCAGCACGCCGAAGGGATTCTGCATGCCATGGTACTGGGGAGTGGTAATGGAGGTATTGGCTGCATTCGTCGGGACACCGGTAGCAAGCGCGCCGGCGATCAGGTCAGGAGGCAGGTATGTGACGCCGTATCCACCACTGATAACCGTGCTGGGACCGAGACGATACGCAAAACTCACGCGCGGCGCAAGCAGGGTCTTCTTTACTGGCATAGAAGACCTGGGGGCATACAGAGCAGAATTCACCGCTGCCACTGTCAAGCCGGTCGTCGCATTTGCAACGTTGGGCAGCAGCACTGTGTTCTGGTTATGCTTTTCCATCAGCCCACCGGGCAGTTCCCAGCGCAAGCCGAGGTTAATGGTCAGGCTGCGCGTTGGCTGCCAGGCGTCGCTCACATAGTAGCCTTGCGGTATGTTGTAGCTGCCGGTTTGCCGAACCACTGTGATCGATGCTGACTGGTAGATGCCCATCAGCAGGCCTGCAAACTCATCACCTGTAGTAGCAGCGTTGAAGGTGAAGTTGCCACCCAGATCGTTCGGCCCGGCGAAGGCGTATCTTTGTTCCAACCGAATTTCGCCGCCTACCTTGACGGTGTGTTTGCCAAAGATCTTCAGCACGCTGGCGGCCATGGAATATTGATCCTCCCAATCGGAGGAGAGGATGGAAGTGCCGGCAACAGATAATCCGTCGGTGCCCGTGAAGGCCATTCTCGGCAGCATCTTGAAGCTCGACTGATTATTGAGGGCGACCCATCCTGCACCCAATTTCGATGGATTCATCCCCAAACTGGGCGGTTTGTTCTGGTAGTTCGACCTGAGGTAGGATACGCGAACATCCAGAATCGTTGTTGGGTTAATGGTGAAGGTATCTCCCAGCACTGCCTGATGCGTCAAGGTACGGTTGTAGGCTTTGGACGAATCGATCGGCGGGGTGGCGAAGTTCTTTACGGGCAGATCTTCCAGCGTCCAGTAGGTATAGCGCGCGAAGATGTTCTGTTTATCGCTGAGCTTGTAGTCGACCCGCCCGTTGTACTGAGTTGCGTTGGTGCCAATGGGTGCGCTGAACCCATAAGCTGTCGCATCGGGGTTCGTCTGATCCGGGGGCTGGAAGTAGCCAGTCAGGATCACTCCCGTGGTGTCAAAACACGAACTCGGAACATTCGATTGAGCTACGGCTCCGTTACTTGTTCCGGTCACATTCGTCACGCCACCGGTTGCGTTGTAGTACACAATTGCGCAGTTGTTGGTCGGATCCTTGACCGTCTTGTTTTTGAAGATGCCCTGCGTCATGTTGTAAGAGGGGATCTTGACGCTGAACACGTTGCTGTTGCGTGCGCTGAAGGACTCCCAGGAACCCGTGAAGAACGCTCTATCCTTCTTGATCGGGCCACTGGCAAAGACGCCATATTGGTTTTGATTCCACGAGGCAGGCTTGTTCGGCTTGCTCGCGGTTAGCTGGGTCTTCTTATTAAAGAAGTTGTTGGCGTTGAAGACGGTGTTGCGCTGGTACTCGTAGATCGAACCATGGAACTGGTTGGTGCCGCTCTTTGTGGTGATTTCAACCACACCGCCTGCAAACCGGCCAAACTCCGGACTTGCCACGTTGGTGGCAACCTTGAACTCCTGAACCGTATCCTGCGTGGGCACGAGAACAAGAGTGTTGCCAAGAACATTGAGCGGTGTGCCATCGATATACATCGCACTGTGCCCGGCCAAGCCTCCACCGATCTGGAAGTTGCCCCAGCCTTGGGAAGTACGAGTGCCGGCGTTCAGACCCGCGGATCCTTGGGTACCACCCTGCGGTACAACGCCGGGCACCAGGGAGACCAGGGACATGACGTTGCGGCCATTGAGCGGCATCTCCTGCACCTGTTTGCCTTCAACCACGGATCCCAGGGTGCCTGAGTCAGTCTGTAGCAGAGGCGCTTGCGTTGTTACTTCCACGGTCTCGGTTACGGCGCCAACTTCGAGCGGCGTATCGATGCGAACGGTGCTATCGACTTGCACCGGGATGGGCGAGCGTGAGAATCCCTTGAACCCGGCTGCTGACACTTCCAACTTGTAGTTGGAGGGCGCCAGATTGACGAAACGATAGCCTCCGGTCGCGTCAGATTGGACGATCTTTTTGTCGTTCGTTCCGATGTTGGTCAACGTAAGCTTCGCCTGGGCAACGGCGGCGCCCGAGGTGTCGGTCACGGTTCCCACGATGCCGCCGTAGGAACTTTGGGCGTTCAGTGACGATGTCAGCGAACTGAATATCACAGCCAGGATCCCCAGCGCGATCGCCAGACCCGCTGGCTTAAATAGCCTTTGCATACTGTCCTCCCTTAGACATTTCTCTTTGATCAATTGGTATTGCGGGCCATCCCGATGGGTTCAAATGAACGAGGTGAGTAGTTATACCGCGGAGCTGCCATCTTGCTCCTTCTGTCGTTAACGTTCACATCACCTCACAAACGTAGTGGCCAACCATGCCATACTCAGCCCACGATTACGCTTTGCTGCAATCTTTCCGACAATGGCCGATAGGCACACGATTTCGTATGGGAGAAATCACGCCGCACGAACAACTGCTGTGCACTGCTCGCCATATATGCAGTTGATATGAGGCGATTGAATGACACGTTATCACTACCGTGTAAATATGCTTCATGCCTCACGAGAGAGTCCAATTTCTTTGCATGAACACGACTGTTCGATATTGGTTATCGAGATCGGCGCTGTTTTACTTTTTAGTACCCTATGAGGACATAATGATGCGCGAACTTTGATCGAGTGGTCTCATAAACGCTGTCACTCCAGCTACCACATGCAGGTGTCTTCGCGGCTTAATGATGCTCATTAAAAGCCTGTCTAGCAAACTCGTACAGGGCATAGAATTATGATATCGCCAGCATTCATGCATATTTCGCAACTTCTCGGATCCTCATCCGCGCGCGGCTCGTCGACCAGAACCGACCTCTCCCCCACACCGGCCACGCCATAGACCTCCTCCACCTGCTCGGTCAGCTGAGTTCATCGGACTGGAACACCATGGCAAAGACCTGAACCGTGCCTGCGGCGAAGTGGGCTGTGACACTCGCCATATTTCACCTCTACGGCAAAGGCTGGCATGGCGTCACTATCAACCGTCCAGCGTTTTACGATGATAGCGGACGAGTAGACAACAAACGGCCCTCTGCGTCGTTTATGCAGAGGGCCGTATCTCCGATGCATTCGCCACGAAACTGGTTCTGACCGACATCAATACTTCATGATCGCGGATATCACACCCGGATCAACCTGGTAACAGCCCTATGCTTCGGCCCGCCCCAAGAGGGCATCCAGCTTGAGTGCAGCCCGGCTCCCCCAACGACGAAAATAAGAAGATTCTCTTTGTTCAACACCACCGGGATGGGCGAGACGCCATCAAACTCTCCGTGCTGCGCCGGAGCCTTCTTGCGGGCGATCAAGTGCTCTTCAGAGATCAAGTTCAAGGGCACTCTTGCATGCTCAAAGAGATAGTCTCGGACATCGTCTTTGCTGACGCCCTCTCTGCCAAGGATTGTGGCATGCTCTGGTCCCAGACAAATAACAAGATCCGAGCCCGTGACAAATCTGAAGTTTGAGGTTCCCGCGGACGTGATGCTGCTGGCCAGGATCCTCAGGAAGCTGGCAGCCTTGGTGGCATCCTGCCCATTGATATCTTGCGGACCTTCGAGGCCGAGGACTGTTACGGTGCTGTCGGTGGGCTTGAATCCACGTTCGACGTGGAAAGGCATCCATGGGCTCTGCTCCTCGTTCTCCGCAAAGCAGAACGAGAATTTTGCCGGAGTTCCTTGGGTTGACTTGTCGACCTTTCCCGGAAACGCGCCGCCGAGGTTGAGCATGATCAGTCTGATAGCGCGACCGATGGTGGCGTTGGCTCTCCAGCACGGTCCCATAGCACCTGAGCCGGAGTTAATGTCGAGAGTCTTCGCGATGGGGCCGTTCACGATCGCAACCATTGCGCAGGGGTGCGTGGTCGCCTGCACGCCGAACAAATCGAATCCCTCGGCGGTCATGGCTTCGACCGCGGCGATCACAACGGGGAGATGCTCGGGCCGGCAGCCTGCCATCACCGCATTGATCGCGATCTTCTCGACAGTCGCTATGCCATTTTGCGGAGGGACCTTAGTAGCAATGACTTGCTGCGGATCGAGATTGTTATGCTCGATCATGCGCGCCACGCGCTCTTCCGTGGGCGGAATAACAGGAAGACCGTCGGTGCAGCCTTTCTTGTAAAGCTCGTCTTCGATCTCCTCAAGTGAATCATTGAGGACGATTCTGGATGATTTCAAAGCATCCGTATTCAATCGATCTCCTTCTCTATAATCGTCATTCGCAAGCCTGCCCCGGGCATAGCCCGGGACAGCAACCGATCATGCCTGGCCCGTCATCAACTTGACGAGCATCTCCATTGCGTTTTCGGCCTTAATCTTCACCTGTTCCGCAGGGAGCCCCGCGCCCAGCGGATGGGGCACCGCACAGACCTGCACGCCCGGCAATCCCATTGCTTTGGCCTCCATTTTAGCCAGGCCGCTGAAAGAGGTGGTTGTCACAATGAGTGACGGAATTCCGTGCTTTTCGAGATCGACTGTGTCGTGGAGACTCCACGACGTGCAGCTCCCTCAATCACCTAATCCGGTGATGGCGAAATTACAGTTCATCTTGATTTCGTCGATGATGTTCTGCGCAAGCGGAGCGGTTCGGCCGGGCTTGCGGTATCGAACGACCTTTGCGCCGTACTGGCTGACCAGAAGCTCCTCGACTCGATCGCAGAAGATCGAAAAGTTCGGCTTGGTGTTGTCGATCATGGCCACAGTCATCCCCGCAACGCTCTTAAGGCGAGAATTGAAGGTCAGACTTTTCGTCTTGGGCAACGATACGGGGTCAAGTATCGTGATGGTTCGCTGTTCCATAGGACTCCTTTCTTGCATATCGAGTTCGTTGTCACGGTCCGACCGAACATCAAATCGTATCCGGCCGGACCGTGCGGCGCATTGAGCTTTACTGAGCTTCCTGCGTCATAAAGAATCGCTTCATGAAGTCAAACTTGGCCTTGTCAGCCACTGGGATCGGCGCGAAGTGATCACCGAGTTCCATCGTCACAGGCACCTTGGCATCAAACGGCGCCCAGACAGGCAAGCCCTTTCCATTCGGGTTTCCTGTGGTGGCAAAGTTGACCAGATAGGAAGACATAGTGTCGGCGATCTTTCGGTCTACATCGGTCCAGGGCAGATCCCTGGAATAGAGATTGTTGAACAGGTAATTGATCTCCGAACCGTGGTAGACGCCTCTGGTATCGTGCTCCGGCCCCGGAGGCGCGTGCGTCCAGAAATAGGTGAAGACGGGACTGCGCGCGGCCTTCTTCCAGTCCGTGGCAAGGAGGAAGCTGGAAAGTCGCAGCGCGTCGCGATTTGCCTCGCTGTGCGCCAAAACCGCCTCATGATCCGATGTGGCGGGATAGAGCTTGAGAAACTCCTCGGCCATGGCCCCATATTTCTTGCGCATGGCGGTCTGAAAAGCATCCAGCGTGGGCGCGGACAGATGCTCTGCCGGGCCCAGCAGTTCGTCATGGTTAAAGCCCACCATAAACGGGACATCGCTTTGCAGGCCTCTGGCCATGGTCTCGCTGAATCTTTGTGGGAAGACCCAGCCGTCGAAGTATGGGCGGAACTGGCTCAGCGGAACACTACTCTCTTTCAACTGATCCCACGGTATGGCGCGCAATTCCTTGAGCGAGTGAACACCCTGAGCTTCGCTGAATTTTACGCCTGCGTTTTCAGCTTCCTTCACCGACTGCCAATACACTGGATGTCCGGGAAGATCGGGATCGTACGGAGAGCGAGCCCCGCTCTCAGAGACGGCTCGCTGAAAGAGGCCTTTGGCCAGAGGAGACCCGGTCAATAAAAATACCGCTTCGGCGCCGGACGACTGGCCGTCGATCGTTACGCGACCTGGATCGCCGCCAAACGCGGCAATGTTTTTCTGCACCCATTGGAGACACGCGATCGTGTCAAGCATTCCGTAGTTGCCCGAGACGTTGTGAGTAGACTCCTTACTCAGCTCCGGCGAGGCAAGATAACCGATGATTCCAAGACGGAAGTTCATCGTCACCACGATCAAGCCCTTTCGCGCCAGTCCCTCGCCGTCATAGCTCGGGGACGAGCCCGATCCCCCGGTGAAACCGCCGCCAAAGAACCAGACGAGAACCGGACGCTTCTCAGTGGTGGATGCGGCTCCCGACCAGACATTCAGGTAGAGACAATCTTCGCTGATCGGTACTGAATTGCCGAAGCCTGCGCCCGGTCCCCGCGACGATTGCGGGCACATGGCTCCGAATTGGTCGGCCTTACGGACGCCTTTCCATGGAGTAACGGGCTGCGGCGCTTTCCAGCGCAGCTCGCCTACTGGCGTGGCAGCGAAAGGAATGCCTTTGTAGACCGAGATGGAGGGGTCCTTGCCCTGCACTCCCAGGAGTTGTCCGGCATCGGTACTGACAGGCTCGTTCATTGCCGCCATAAGCGGGCATGCGCCCAGGGTCACAACGACCACCGCAATGGATGCGCGGGCCAGAAGTCTGGCACAAAATGAATCGAATTGAGGCCTCACGTATTGTCCCCCACTAAAGACTAACTTGCCTGAGTGTGCCCCTTTCAGGGTCGTTCTGGTACGAACAGGCTTCAGTGCCACGACAGCTTGAGTGCATTGCGCCAATGCGGCGCAGGCACTCTACTCACGTGATATGCATGATTGTCTGCTTCACGCAGGCTCAGCCTCGATTAAAGTGCTTGCTGTACCGCGACCGTTTACACGGTCGCGGTACTGTACTGATTGGTAACGGTGCTTTGTCTAACTGCCCTAGAATACGAGGCGCCCTGAAAGCTGCAACTGGCGCGGCTGGTTGGCGGCAGAAGATACTGTGCCAAACGTGGAGGCAGTACCTATATTTCCGGCCGGAGCGCCAAACTGAACACGATTGAACAGGTTGAAGAACTCGGCGCGAAGATCCAGTTTGAGTTTTTCTGTCAAAGAGGTTGACTTGTTGATGGAAAGGTCGTAGTTCGCGATACCAGCGGCACGGATCGAGCCATCGACTCTGGGTGCATTTCCGAAGCCGTAATTGCTGGGAGCCGTAAAGCACGCGGTGTTGAACCACATGCCAAGCTTCAATTGAGACGGCATGTTGATCTTCGGATTGCAACCTGCAACCACATTGGGGCGAATTGCACCAGCGCCATACGATTTGGAGAGTGTATTGCCTGACGTGGAAAGCGAAATTGCAGTTCCGCTCTGGAGTGTCACCAAGCCGTTGGCCGCCCAACCGGAGACAAAGCCTCCTGCTACGCGAGGTAAATTGTTGAGGAATCTTTGCCCATGGCCGAAGGGCAGGTTCAAGACGAAGCTAGTGACAAAGCGTTGCCGAATATCGAAGTTCAGCACCGACCGGTCGCCTCTCGCGTTCGTGAAATCCTGGAGACCGCCTACCGAGTCGATCAGCGTGCCGCCGGATGCGGTGCCGATATTCTTGGCCCAAGTATAGTTGCTGCTCAGAATACCGGCAGCACCAAACCGCTTGCGGAACGAGAGTTGCAAAGCGTGGTAGACGTTATCACCCTGAGCATTGGTTTGTGTCACATTGGAGAATTCCGGGAAGGGCCTCAGCAACTGACCTGCTGTTGTAGTGGATTTGTTCAGACTCGACTGCGTGTTTACCAGTCCAGCCAATGGGTTAGTAACCGACGCGGTAAGGAGTTTACCGCCGCATTGCGGCTGCGTAGAGTCCGTGCCGCAAATATCGTATTGGTCCGCTAGCTGGTTAATGTTATTTGTCCCGCCATTTCTTGCGGTTGTGCCTTGAGGCAGGAACAGCCCGCGCGAGCCGGCATATGCTACTTCCACAACCGAGCCCCGCAAGAACTGCTGCTGAATGCTGAAGTTCCACTGCATTTGATAGGGGTAGCGGAGGTTTGGAACATTACCTGAAATGTTCATGCCGTTCAGTGAGGTCAGGTAGCTTGCGCTGCGGCCAGCCGGCAGAATCAGCGATTGCTGAACAGCTCCTACAACACCACCCTGGGGATATGGACTGCTCAGGGTGTTTGTCGGGATCAAGCCGGCCCCGTTCACAGATGTGACCATGTTATTTGTCGCGCTGTTAACCGGCGAGGTAAACGGCATCGAGGCGCCGTAGTAGACATCGAACGGAAGGTAGGTGATGCCGAATCCAGCATGAACAACCGTGTTCTTCAGCGGGTTATAGGAGACACCGATACGCGGCGCAAAGAGCGTTTTGCGGTTTGTATCGGTGCTTCGCGGAGCCCATGCGGAGGAGTTGACGAGCGCCAGAGCGCCCTTCAACGGGGATGAGATTCCTGCTACCGTTCCCAGCGAGTTTGCCGCGTCGGGCTGAAGTATGGTCGCACGATCATGCCGCTCCGTCCAGGCTCCCGGCACCTCCCAGCGAATACCGGCATTGACAGTCAGGTTCCGTGTCAGTTGCCAGGTATCGTTGAAATAGTAGCCCTGATAGTTGGCTTTTTGCGCCACCGCCTGCACCACAGTAGTCGTCGAGCTTGTCACCGCTCCCAGCAGGAAGGAGGCGAATGGCATGCCGCCTGTCCCTGTTGTAGTACCGTTCGCCGACGTGTAGCTCTTGTCGAAGGCGAAGTCGCCAATGGCCTGAGTCGAGTAGTTGTAGTTGAAGTCCATCATCCGGATATCGGCGCCCACTTTCAGGGTGTGCTTGCCACGGATTGTGCTCAAGGTCGGCTCGATGGCGATCAAGTCGCGGTACTGCTTGCTGACGTTGGGCATTCCGGTAAATCCAAACAGACCGCTTACCTGAGGCCGCAGCATTACGCGAAATGCAACCTGGTTAGTCAGCGTGGCCCAAGCCGGGCTGTATGCGGCGAGGTCTTGACCGAGGTGCGGATTATTGTCCGACGCATATGCACGTACCAGCGATGCCCGCACATCCAGCGTGGTGTTCGCGGAAAGGCTGTAGGTGTCTCCCAGGACTCCGTTGTCAGTCCTTTGGAGGTCTCCGGCAGCGCCGGTGCCGTTGCCAAAGGTGTTCAGGGGAATATCCGCCAGGTACCAGCCCGTGTAGCGAGCAAAGAAATGCTGTTTATCGCTGATATTCGAGTCGATCCTCAGCGTGCCCTGCTTGCTAACCGTTCCGGGCGTTCTGGTGGCGGCGTAGTTTGCGCCAGACAAAGAGGCATTCGGAGACGGATAGTACTTCATGACATTGGCAATATTGTTGGCTGCTGTATCCCAGCGGATGACTGGGATCTTGTTGCCGTTGCCGCCGCCATACACCTGAGCAAAGGACTGGCGCGTGGTAACGCCGCCAGTCGTTACGGTCGTGAGCGGATCATAAATGGTGGGGTCCGCAGAAAAGTCGCCCGCGCGCTCGGCATCGGTCGGGACGTTGGTCGTAACCGTCTGACCGGATACGATCTTGTACTGCTCGTAGTTGCCAAAGAACAGCACTTTGTCTCTAAGGATGTGGCCGCCGAGGGATCCGCCATACTGATGCTGGTTGTAAGCCGGCTTCACCTGGTTTGTCAGTTTCTGAAAGTAGGAAGATGCATTCAGCGCCTTGTTGCGGAAATACTCGTAACCCGAACCGTGCAGGTCATTGGTCCCGGATTTCGTGGTATAGCTGACCACGCCACCGCCGAAGCGCCCGTACTCGGCACTGGGGGCATTTGTGGCCACACGGAATTCGTCCACCGCGTCCTGCGCCATCACAAGGACGACCACGTTTCCGCCCAGTCCGTTGATGGGCGAGCCGTCATAAAACGATGCCGACTGACCTGACAGTCCACCGCCAATCTGGAAGTTGTTCCAGCCGGTATAGTTTGTAAAGCCGGTTCCGCCGTTGCCGCCAGCTGCTCCGGACGTACCCCCTTGAGGCACTACACCAGGCACCAGCGAGATCAGGCCGATCACGTTTCTGCCATTCAAAGGCATCTCCTGGACAGTGGCAGGCGCGATCACCTGGCCGAGCGACGTGTTGTTGGCCTGCAGCAGGGGTGTTTCAGCGGACACAATCACTTGTTCGTTCGCCGCGCCGATGGCCATCACCAGATCAATGCGCACCGTTGAATCGACTTCAACCACAATGGGCTGGCGAATGAGGTGTTTGAATCCCTGCATGTCGACTTCTTCGCTGTACCGGCCTGGAACAAGGTTCAAGAAGCGATAATTGCCGCTCGCGTCAGCTGTCGTAGTGCGCTTATCGCCTGTAGCGGGATTCGCGAGAGCGATTGAGGCTCCTGGAACGACTGCCCCAGACGGGTCTGTGACCGTACCAACAATAGATCCGAAGAACGTTTGCCCATGGGCAAATAGTGGGCTAAACATCACCGCCAGCAGGCCCAGTATGATCACTGGAACTGCTGAAAAACGTGGCTTTTGCATCCTGTCTCCCATAGTTGATCTCCTCTGATCCATTCGCATTGTCAGCACTCTCAACGTGTTGGAACGCAGAAGCGCTCAAACACTGAGGCACAGCCGAACCGTGGACCCCCTATTCGGCAATTGTGACGAACGATACTGACAGCAAATCGAATCCGTCTACGTCTGGTCAGGTATAGTCTTATCTCGGCACCGTCTGACTTTTGTAAGATTCCCATAATCAATCGGTTGCGCAGATTGTACCCTGCGAAAATCCACAAGATCATACTTCGAAAGGCGAAGATCATACCTCCCGGCTAAGGGCTCTTCCAAATGCGAATTGAAATTGCAGAAGGATGCACTATAGGCGGCATATTGGCGGCTCGCCCCGGTACAGAATGACCAGTTCAGGGCAGTTCGGTACTACTCGCGCGGTGAATCTCTCAGTGATGAATGGAACCCCGCCGATCCAAGCCAGGAATGTCGCGGGCTTTTGCAGCAAGAGCGAGTAGAAACAAAATATGTATTAGCGTTTTTGGGGGGATGTTCAATCGAACGGATCACATTGGAATTGGCATCAGCAGCAAACGGAACAGATCAAACGGTGCTGCCTAGTTTTCATCGCTTTCAGTTCGCAAAAGGCACCAAGACCTGCACGATGCGGCCTCGCGTCCAGCTAGATACCGCCATGAACCCTGCTCTTCAGTTCACTAATAGGCGTGGTGCGGCGCTGGTCGCCGCAATTGCCCCGACCTCAGCAGCTTGCGCGAAACCATGGTGGCGGAAGACAGCCAGCACATTATCCAAGCAAGACGGCGCGCACGATACCAGTAGTCCGCCGCTGGTCTGTGGGTCGGTTAAGAGCGCTTGGTCTTCAGTGGCAAAGCCAGACGGCAACGTAACTTCAGAACCGTACGAAGACCAATTGCGGCCCGAGGCGCCGGTGATTAGCCCCCTTGCCGCCAGCGCGCGCACGCCGGCCAAAAGCGGCACGGCCGACCAGTCGAGCTGAACATCGCAATGAGCGCCCCGAGCAATTTCTAGTGCGTGGCCGGCCAAGCCGAAGCCGGTTACATCGGTCAAGGCGTGTACTCCATCCATGCCGGCAAGGTCCGGCCCCGGTGTGTTCAGCTGGGTGGTAACGTCAATCATCTGCGCATAGCCGTCGTTGCTAAGTTCACCCTTCTTAAGAGCGGCGGACATTACCCCCACACCCACAGGCTTTCCTAACACCAGCAGATCGCCGGGCCGGGCGTCCGCGTTGCGCTTCACGTGTCTGGGGTGCACGAGGCCCAGCGCCACCAGGCCGTATATGGCTTCGACAGAGTCGATCGTGTGCCCACCCGCGATGGGGATTCCCGCCGCCCGGCAAGCCGATGCACCACCTTCGAGAATGCGTCCTATCGTCTGCGTGGATAGTACTTTGATTGGCATGCCCACAAGCGCCAGGGCCAGAATCGGCCGTCCACCCATCGCGTACACGTCGCTAATCGCGTTAGTGGCGGCGATGCGGCCAAAATCGAACGGGTCGTCAACTATGGGCATAAAGAAATCAGTGGTAGCGATCAAAGCCTGCTCGTCGTTGAGCTGGTACACCGCTGCATCGTCGGCAGTCTCTGTTCCGACCAGCAGTTCTTTTGGGACGGGCATGGATGCAGTTCGATTGAGTATCTCCGACAATACCCCGGGGGCGATCTTGCAGCCACAACCACCACCGTGAGACAGAGATGTCAGGCGGGGTTCTACGTGTTTGTCGACAGCGTCCATTCTTTGATTCTCCTGCAGTCAGTCAAAGCGTATCGGGGGTTGCGCGCTAACAGAAGGTCACTACACAAGGATTCGGCTGGCTGATTCTCATTCCGGTCGGAGATAGCGTTCCATCCGCGCCAATCGTCCAAACCAGGACTTCTCTGCTATCCAGCGCCGCGATGAGCATAAACCGCCCATCCGGTGAGATCGTACACCCTCTAGGACCAGTGCCATCGACCGCAATCGTCTGAGTCCTTCGAAGCTCGCCTGTTTCCTCATCGATCTCGAAAACCGAAACAGCGCTGATGCCGCGAATCATGCTGTAGAGATACCTGCCTGAAGGATGAATCTTGATGTCGGACTGCTTCATAGCCAAATTGTCTTCACTATCCTCTGGCAGAGCATTGACGGTACAGATTGGCTCCAGTTTGCCGTCATCATCGTACTGAAATGAACTGACCACCGCCTTCATCTCATAGTTCAGGAAGAAGTATGGACGGATAGGGTGAAAAACGCTGTACCGAGGAGAACTGCCCGGTATAAGTTTGAAACCTTTGCCACACGCTTCCAGCTTTTCTGTCCGCCGGTTGATCCTGAAGAAAACAACCTCGTCGTTGCCTTTATCGCAAACCGCAAACAGCTTGCCCGATGGCGACATGAAGACAGAGTGAAGCTGGGGATGGGTCTGCCTGGGAAGAGGGCCGCCGTCTCCGGCGTGCTTATAAACATCGCATGGTGCGCCGATCGATCCGTCCTCTCCGAGCGGAAAAAGTACGGTAGTGGCGTCATCATATTCAAGCACAATCTCGTACTTCCCGGAGGAGTCCTTCACCACCCTGGTAATCGGCACCCTGTCGGTATGGTGAGTAGCGACCAAATACTCCCCGGAGGCGTTAACCGCAATCATGCTGGGCAGCGATCCATAACTCGGCCGATGGTTGATCTCTGTCAGATCACCGGTCACTCGATCAATCGCAAACGCATATACCTGTCCCCCGCCGCCTATATATTTTCCCGGAAGCGTCGAGCATTCATCCGTACAATAAAGGACATCGCGCTTGGGGTTTATGCAGGCAGCGCCAACCGCAATTTCCGGGAATACTGATTTGAGCAGCCTCAATTCACCAGTCTTGGCATCGTATCTGCAGATGCCAAATCCATTCCCGGGCGGAACCTTGTATCGGTCCCAACTGCCAACATATGCAAAAGTACTCTCAGGAGTCGGGATTGCACTCTCTTTATCGCTCTTGCGCATCATCTCTCAATCCTGATTCCCTTTGCCTGGTGAGCATGCGGAAACGCACGCGCATCGCATGTCCCACTTGACCTGTCTATTTTAGAAGCTCTACTTCGTGATCAACCAGCAAATGGTCGGAACTGGCCGTGCAGCGTACTTGTTCGTCTTGGATAGTGCTTGAAGACAGACGAATAGTCAATCCCCTGCATTGATAGTCACGTCACTCTGTGATTTGTTCCGAATCTCAAATTTAGTCCGTCTGAAAATTCCGCATTCAGAAGCTGATGGCCTTATCGGCTTCCTCTGCCCACGTCACCAGTTCATCGAGGGTGCTGCGGCGAACTTCAGGAATGAGCGAATCCGTACCCAGTCCGCGCGCATCCATGCAGCTACCACAAGCTGCAACATCCGCTCCAGTGGCCGAAATCGCCCGCAGCATCTCTTGTGGGTTGTAGTCGGCGTGAGCTGGTGTGAGCCTAGCCAGACCGCAGGTTACCCCATCCCCCAGGAGGAATACGTTCGTCTCGGCTTTGCGCGAAAAGGCGACTGCCAACCGCAAGCCGTTGTGCGTTCGCTGGTTTCCGTAGGGAGAGTCATTGAAGATGAATAGAAATTTCAAATTGCGATCTCCATTTTCAACTTTCCTTCACGTGGATTGTACCGCGCTTGGCTGCTTGTCTGGACCGCTGGCTTCCACCCTCTGGCTGTTCGTGCCTGTCGGTATACGAATGGCGCCGCTACGTTGCGACACGCGCCGCGCTAAAGACATCGATCTGATGAGATGTACAGCACTGAGTAGGTATAAAATTGCACCCAGCCCGCTAAGTTCTGGCAAATATCCGAACCAAGGAGAGCCGTTGATTCCTGATTCTGGCGCTTCATCGTTGTCGTCGCTTCCCTCTGTCGAACGCTTGCTCCGCCACGACGAGACGGCAGGCTTGATTGCTGAGTTTGGCAGATCAGCGGTTACTTCCGCTATCCGCTCCGTATTGGCAAGCTTGCGACATGAGCTGCGCACAGATGACTCCACCGTAATTCCCGGTGACATCGTTTTGATTCTTGCTGCCGGCCAACAATTGCACGAAGGCGCGCAGCCATCTCTCCGTCGTGTCTTTAATCTGACGGGCACAGTGCTTCATACAAATCTCGGACGAGCCACGCTACCGGAGGAAGCTATTCAAGCTATCCTGTTAGCCGCCCGCGAGCCAACAAATCTGGAATTTAATCTGCTCGATGGCCGGCGCGGAGAACGCGACACACATCTCGAAAATGACTTGTGCCGCCTCACCGGAGCAGAGGCAGCCACAGTAGTGAATAACAACGCGGCAGCGGTGTTATTGGTCCTCAATAGCCTGGCAAATCGCAAGGAAGTACCCGCCTCCCGCGGCGAATTGGTCGAAATCGGCGGCTCGTTTCGGATGCCCGAGATCATGGCGCGATCCGGCTGCCGGCTGCGCGAGGTTGGAACAACGAATCGAACCCACTTGAGCGACTACGAGGACGCCATCGGCCCAAAAACTGGGCTGGTCATGAAGATTCATACCAGCAATTACTCGATTGTAGGTTTCACCGCCGAAGTGCCCGAGGCTTCTCTGGCCAGTCTGTGCCACGAACGCGGAGTGCCCTTCGTTGTGGACCTCGGCAGCGGCACTTTGATCGATCTTCAGAAGTTCGGGCTGCCGTACGAACCCACTCCGGCCGAATCCATAGCGAACGGGGCCGATCTGGTTACCTTCAGCGGAGATAAACTTCTCGGCGGGCCACAGTCCGGAATCATCGTGGGGCGCGCAGTCCTCATTAATGCGATCAAGCGTAATCCGCTCAAGCGCGCGCTTCGTGTCGATAAGATGACCATTGCGGCGCTTTCCGCCGTCTTGCAGCTTTACTCGAATCCCGAGAGCCTTCACCATCGCCTTCCAGTGTTGCGGCTACTGACTCGCCGCGTGGAAGACGTCCAAGCACTCGCGGATCTGCTGAGGGGTCCGCTCGCCTCTAAGCTTGAAGGCGTCGCCGCTGTAGATTCAGTCTTTTGCGAAAGTCAGGTTGGAAGCGGTGCATTGCCCACTCGCAAGATTCCTAGCGCTGGTCTGTCGATTCGGCCGATTTCCAAAAAGCAAGGCTCCGGCACAGTATTGGAGCGAATAGCATGCGCATTCCGCGAGCTGCCCGTTCCCGTGATTGGCCGCATACAGGATGGCGCCCTCATCTTTGATCTCCGTTGCCTTGAAGACGAGACGGAGTTCGCAGGCCAGCTACCCGCATTCAACCTCCTAGGTGTACGAACAAAATGATCATTGCCACGGCAGGACATGTCGATCACGGCAAGACGCTGCTTGTAAAAGCTCTCACCGGTGTCGATGCCGATCGGTTGCCCGAAGAGAAGAAGAGAGGCATGACGATCGATCTCGGCTTTGCTTTTCTGCCGATCGCGCCCAGTGAGACCGTTGGTTTCGTGGATGTACCCGGTCACGAACGGTTCGTTCACAACATGCTTGCTGGCGTAACAGGAATCGACTTCGTTCTGTTTATAGTTGCCGCCGACGATGGCCCCATGCCGCAAACACGGGAGCACCTGGCCATCCTCGACCTGCTCGGGATTTCACATGGCGCTGTTGCTCTTACCAAGATTGATCGAGTATTGGCATCGCGAATTCCGGATGTTCAAGCCGAGATCGCAACTTTGTTCTCTTCCACTTCCCTAGCGCGCTTCCCCGTCTTCCCAGTCAGTGCGATAACCGGCGAGGGGGTAGAGGCGCTGCGAGCGCATTTGCTCAGCGAAGCACGGAATTGGCGTCCCCAAAAGCCCACGGGGAACTTCCGCCTGGCCATTGACCGCTGCTTTACCATCTCGGGCGCTGGGATGATAGTTACCGGTACAGCCGTCGCAGGATCTGTTGCGACTGGTGACTCAGTGCGAATACTGCGCCCTGCGCTCACGCTCCGTGCCCGCACAATTCATGCACAAAACACTGCGTCCCCAACCGGGCAAGCTGGCCAGAGATGCGCAATCAACCTTGCCGGGACCAGCCTCAAGCATGGCTTGATCGAGCGCGGCGACTGGATCGTCACCGGCGACGTTCCGGAAGCCGTTCAAAAGTTCGATGCACGGATCAGGGTTCTCAATAGCGAACTCCAGCCGTTGGCCCATTGGACCTCGGTCCACGTCCACTTGGGCGCGGCAGACGTCACGGGCCGGGTCGCGATTCTCGAAGGAGCCGGCATCGCTCCCGGGACAGAGGCCTTTGTGCAGGTTGTGCTCGATCGTCCGATTGGCGCGCTTGGCGGAGACGGCATAATCATTCGGGACCAGTCCGCTCAAAGAACAATCGGCGGCGGAAGAGTCGTGGATATCTTTCCGCCACTCCGTGGGCGCGCCAAACCGGCAAGATTAGCCTACCTTTCGGCAATGAACACGCAGGACACCGCTGCCGCCTACTCTACTTTGTTGCGCGCAGCTCCGCGCGGTCTGAATCTCACCCGGTTTGCGCAGAACCGTAATCTGACAGCATCGGAAGCTGCACAGACCTTCAAGAGTTTCCCCACCAGGTCTGTGCAGACCTCCGCAGGCACAATCGGATTCTCCAGCGATAACTGGAATCAGCTGAAAACAACATTTATCGATGCACTCAGGTCGTTGCATCGCCGCTCCGCTTCCGTGCTCCCCAGTGAGAATCAGGTCTTATCGGAAGCCAAACTTCGCCTGCCTAAGGAAGTAGCAGTGGCACTGGCGGCCGAACTGATAAAAGACACGGCCATTGTGCGCGAGGCTTCCGGGGTTCGCCTGAAGACGCACGCGGCTCAACTGAGCCCCGAGGATTCCTCTCTATGGAAGAAGGCGGAGACCCTGCTGAATGCGGCTGTCTTGCGTCCGCCACCGCTGCATGATCTCGCCAAAGCGCTTGGCGTAGACCCCAGAAAAGCAGAGTCGCTTCTGCATCACATGACTGGCTTGGGCCTGCTGGTCAGGGTATCGGCTAATCGCTTCTTCCTGCCGGCCGGATTGCACAGCCTCGCTCAGTTTACCGAGGAAATAGGAGCGTCCAACCGAGGCATGATCACCGGTGCGGCATTGCGAGATCGTGCGGGAATTGGCCGGGCATTAGCAATAGAAGTCCTCGAGTACTTTGACCGAATACGATTTACACGCCGGATTGGAAATGAGCATCAGCTACTCCGTAAGGCTAGCCAGGCCTTCGGTGGCGGTTAGGATGACTATCTCGATATACTGGCAATAATCTGCAAACTTGGCTCATGCTTGCGGGAGAGAATCGCACCCCGGTGGGGCGCCCGGACTTCAAATCCGTTGAGAGGCGTTAGACGTCTCTGGTGGGTTCGACTCCCACTCTTTCCCGCCACTCTCGCTATACGAGGACTTGAGCTCTTGCTGTGTCCGGATATGCGCTGCAACTGCTATACCAGCACCAAATATCAGCCAGAATTACCAGCAGTTCTTTTTCCTGAAGTCCAGGCGAAGTGCGCACAGGCTCTATCGTTAAATGCGCTGCACCTAATCAGCCGGCCGCTGCGTTACTGGTGGGAAAAGAGCGGAAGCGCTGGCGCCAACATTTCAAACTTGAAGATTATGGCTCCTCCGACTCCCCCAGCCATGATGTAGCCTTCCTTCGTTCCCGGTTTGAACGCGAGGTTATTCGTGTTGAGGAATCTTCCTTCATCTCTTCCGCGTACAAGAATATTGGCAATGGGAATCCCAAGTTTGTTGAAGACGAGAATTCTGCCCTGACCGTGCATCGCCTGGTACACATTGCCATCGGCATCGACCCGGTTCGAATCCATTCCGTTCCAGCCCGTCTCATGGTAGACATAGGAGACGAACTGGTTTCCCTTTAAAGTCACTCCGTCATCCAGAAGGTCGGCGCGGATGAGTGCGTTGCCCGCGGTCTCGGCGATCCACAGCGTCTTGCCATCAGGCGACAGGCTGACGCCATTCGGTGACATCAGATGCGTTAATACCGGCTGAACCGACTTCCCGTCAGCCGAGACATAGTAAACGCCGCCACTTGGGTCCCCCATATTCCCCACAAAATCGGTGACGAAGAGGTTGCCTTTGGCATCAAAGAGCAGATCGTTCTGCACAAGGATTTTGCCCTTGTAGGCCAGTTTCACTATGTTGACGTTGCTGCCGTCCGGATTCATGGACAGAAGCTCTCCGGTGGTGGTGCACACGAAGATCCTGCCGTCCTTGTGGATCGCCGTGCCGTTGAGCCCCATATTCGGATCGACGTCTTTTGCATCGAAGATCGTGGTTACGTGTTTTTGCGCGTCAACCTTGAGCAGCGTGCGTGGCGGAAGGCTGTGGGTAACGTAAAGGTTTCCTTGCCGGTCAAATGACCCTCCCTCAAGAGAAGGCAAGTGGTCGGCGTCGATCGAAAGCCATGGCTCCGCCCAGATGGTTGGCAGGCCGGCCAGATCGGGCGGAAGCGGCACTACACTCTTCTGCTGCGCGTTTACCTCCGAGTGAAGAAAAGAAAATGCCAGCACGATGAACGCAATGATGCCGAAGGACCGCTTCATTCCTGACTTCCCTCTTCTGCTCCCTGGGCTACATCCATGTCTCTTCATTCGTGCTCACCTCGCGCCCTTGCTCATGACCGCTGCCTTGCCGCCATATTCAACGATACTTGTTGATCATGTCGACCAATCCGTTCACGATGCCGTCTTCCGCACAGCCCCGCGCTGCAGGTGAAGCCAGAACTTCGAAGTTGGATGTGGCATAGGCCGCATCATCGACAAAGTACCCGGTACGGTCGTTGGTCAGCGTTACCAGAATTGTTTTGGTGAGCGGCGACGCCTTTCTGAGGCGCCAGTAGATGGTAGTCGCCACCTCGCCCGACACCGTGGCAAATGCGATATCGCCAATCACTATCACGCCCAGGCGAATAGGCACAGAACCGGTTGGAGTCGGATGAAAGGTCGACAGCTTATCGATGCCCTCCCGCAAGGGACATGAAATGACGCGTTCATCCGCACCAATCTTCGCCGCTGAAATGTTCAGCTGGACCTGGTTGGCAACCCGCACCACTTCCGCCCCGATCATCAAGCCCTGAGCAGTCATCGCGTCATATGAAGATGGGCCCTGGCCCTTGACCGGCGCGGGCACACTACCTGCCGGCGCAGGCCGGCTCTGGCTACCAGTGAACCTCGGCACCTGATCGCCGGCGGATCCAAGCGTCCAAAGCGCGACTACTTTATCACCGAAATGCCGCTCGACATAATCCTCAGCCGCGCCAGCGAGGTCTCCACCCAGACGATCCTCTCTCATCGTCACCACGGAGTGCACCGCATAGTTGAACAGCACGGCTATCGGTGTGCCGGATGTCGTCTCGAACTTGAGCACCCACACGGTCTTGTCCGATGGACCGGTCGGGTTGTAGCCCTCCTTCCATCCCTGTGGCGTGTACTGTTCGCGATTCACGTTGACATCTACGCTCCCGGTTCCCAGTCCCAGACGAGCCGGCTGCATCGAGGCTTTGGCCTGTTTGAGTGCAGCGACTATCTTGTTGTTCACGACGTCCGTATAGATATCAAATTCGGGGCTGCCGAGCTTATCAAGCGAACCCGGAGTTGGTTTGCCTAGCCTTGGCGCGCTGTGAGCGTGGCTGGTGGTGATTACGATGTGATTGACCGGAATCCCTAGTTCTTTCTCGATCCGTCCCCGCACTTCCAGCGTGTCCCCTGTTTCGATCAGGTCAAGCGACACGATCGCTACTGAATCGTGGCCGTTATCAATGACCAGAACTCGGGCAAAGATGGGATCGTGAACGTCGGTCTGGGTCCCGTAGCCCATTGGATTCAGATGCGTCAGGTTAGCTGGTGTAATGTCGACCTTGGCCACGCCCACCCGCAGTGTATTGTCCTCGGCCGCCAGCACCGATTTGATCGAAAGCAATGCCAGACAGAAGACTGAACCCATAAGAATTGCACGACGTATTGAAATACGCATGACCACCTCTTGATTCGCGATGTTGACCGATAAAGCCGCGCCCTATTTCATGTAGCCGCGTTCGCGGTAGTACTTCGCAGCGCCAGGATGCAGCGGCAACCCGCGGTCTTTCCAGACATTGTGTATGTTGTAGTAGAAATTCAAGTGGCTCCACTGGAATACTTCCTGCTGTTCATCCAGTGCCTTGGCTACTGCATAGACAAAATCGTCCGGCGCATCGGCACGGCAATAAATCGCGTTACCGGTCTGCACCACCGTGGCTATAGGTCTATCCACTCCGCGATACAACCAAAGCGGAATCGTGCCACGATCGATTTCGTTGTCTTTGGCCAGCTTGTCCAGCAAATCGGAGGGCAATTCTAGAAAGCGCAGATCGTATTTCTGGCTTGCTTCAAGCCAGATGTTGTACTCCGGAGCATTGCCCAAAGCAGCGTTGTGAATAATGACATCGGCATTCTTCAGGTCCTCCGACGTGCCTCTGAGGAAGGAGCCGCCCGCTGCTTTCACCGCCTCTTCCGTCAGCCCGTAGTAAGCCAGTGTCTCTTTGATCTCCGGACTGGATTGGGAGATGATCCGAACCGCCATGTGCTTCTGCATGATCTGGCTCAGGTCCGTGATTCCGGAGTCTGCCTTTACGGCCACCGCAAGGTAGTTAGGATTTTCAAGGTTGGCAATCAGGCGCAGATTCTTATGCGGAGGCTCTCCGGCATAATCGTCGATGCCCTGGTAGGCCTGCCAGACGCGCAGGCTGGCAGCTGTACCAAAGTCCACAGGCGCATTGGGCGGCTTGGGCGTAAGGTAATCAGGGTTATTGGGATTGGTACTGGGCTTCCATGGCGGCGGCATCTTGGCCGCAGATACAATTCGCGGAGCCTCCGGCAATGCGCAGTTGTTGCAGATCTGCACTTCGTATCCATACGGCAGCATCGCCTGTCTTACGATCTCCGCCATCGCTCCCCAGGGACAACCCCTGCACGCTGCGCCTAGCACCGGTTTCTTGGCTTTGATTCCTATTGCCGGATTCTGTGTTTGCGCTGTCTGGCTAGCCACAACAGCGCTGCCAACGGCAAGCGACAGCATAATCATCATCACAACAGAAATAATCCATCTGCGAAACATAGAGCCTATTCCTCAGTTTTTAGATGCAGCGCTTTGAACCTGTCCGCGCCCCTCCCGGAAGATTCAGAATCGCCAGGAGAGGTATCAGGACTACAATGGCCCTTCCTTACTCTCCACTACCGGCTGGAATGGCTTTCGATACCAGGACTGCATCCGAACTTCCCTTCTTCAGGATGAGCACAGGTACTGCGCAGAGCACCACAACAATAGCTCCGATGATGAAGACCCAGTAATAGCTGCGCGTCACATCGAAGATCCTGCCGGCCACTAGCGGTCCGACAAAGCCACCTATCCCACCGGCTAGTTGAAATACGCCCACAAGAGTCGCCATGGCCTTGGTCCCGAAGTACTTCTTGGCCATCATGGGCGTTAGCGGGACCTCCGCGCCGTAGGCAATACCAAATACAACAGCAAAGAAATAGAGTGACACCAGCGAGGTAGAAAAGATCAGGATTGCAAATGAGACAAGGGTGACTGCAAGCGCAATCAGCATCAAGTTAAGGGTATTGATCCTGTCCCCAATCAATCCAGTAAGCAGCCGGCCCGCAATGCTGACAATTGCGAGGATGCTGGTAAATGTTGCAGCCTTCAATGGCGTGACTCCGAGATCGGTGGCGTAGTTCACCAGATTGAGCTGAACAATTTGAGTAGTGAAGACAAAGACAAAGAATATGCACATCAGCCAATACAGTTCTGGATAACGAAGCGCCTCACGCAAGGTGACATCCTTGGCCTCATTTGCCGGTTTGCTGGCTAACACTGAGCCCGGACTCGACACTATATCAGTCCGGAGGACACGTTTGGGCGCCGGACGCAGCAACAGAGCGCCGGAGACCGTTATTAATCCCCCTGCTACTCCGCAGATGATAAACGTGACTGGCAGCGTATATGACACGAGCAAACGTGCCGCTATGGGCACTACAACTAATAATCCCAGCCCCGAGCTCATCGATAAAATACCAAAGGGCAGTGCGCTTTTCTTGTCAAACCATTTCGCTACCAGGCTTGTCCCAATCCCAAAGGACCCACTCAGGCCGATCGCCAGCACTATCGCATAGGTAAAAAAGAACTGCCATGGCGTGTGAACCTGGCTGGACGCAACAAATCCAATACAGGTTACAACCCCGCAAATAATCAGTATTGCCTTCGCCCCAAAACGGTCGGAGGCCCAGCCAACTGCTATCGCAACCAATCCCCGGATCAACCATGAGATGGAATAGACGAAAGATGTTGTGGTCCTGTCCCAGTGGAACTGACCTGCCAGAGGTTTGAAAAAGACGCTATAGCTGAGAGACAGACCGTAGGCCAGGGTCACAAGTACAGTACATATGGCAAGAACCACCCAGCCGTAATAGGACTTGCCGGGCGTCACCGGCCTGGCTTCATTGCTAATCGAGTCAAGCATCAAGAAACACACTTCCTTGAGTCGGTGTAAGAGTCGCCCTTGGTTGCGGCGCCTTCCTGGCGTCGCTCCTCTTGTCGGCCTGCTGCGGAGCCTGCTTCGCACACCTGCTGCTCGCGCCCTCGGCTAACTGCACATGAATAGAACCCATCCAGTTTGGCAACAACTTCCTCCAGGAAGTGTCGTGAAATGTGCTTCAGGCTCAGCCTGCGCAAACGGATCAAAGTGGTAGTAGCATCCCGTCAAATTCGCTGGAGCTGTGATACCTGGCTCTTCTGCGCCCCCCCGAACTAGCCACACTCTGGGACCTTCCAATTCCGGCCTTTGCAATATCCTCGAGTCCCGCAGTTGACTTTGGAGCTATCCCAAAGATCTTCGCCGATTCCAGCCATCGCCTGCCATAGTTTTCGCCGGTGATATTGATCATTCCAAGATCTTGCTTTCAGCCTGAAAACGCCCGAACTCCGGAGAGCTGCCCCGGCAGTGGACTGTTCATACTGCAACGGTTTAGACCATAATGGCCTCTAATAGCCGCGTCTACGTCTGGTCACGTATAGTCTTAATCGCACACCCCATCAAAGGAATATGTCTATTTATATCAATAATTTATCCAGGCCCCCCTCCGCTTCTACCCCTAAGAGCGTCCATCTATTGATAAAGATCGTCTTTCTGCCGCTGAATCTCATCCTGCGCGCAGTTGCACTTGCCGAGAGTTCTACAACCCTCGGGCAGAGCGCAATCTTCGATGCGGCGAGGATCCAGCACTTTTCCATACCCGCAGTTTCGCGCTACACAGAACTCGGCATGCCTGCAGAATACTATTCGCTTGAACATCTTCCCTTCCAATCAAATGCAGTGCTCAGGCAGGCTGTCCGTTGAACCCTGTTCGAGGTCTCCAAGTACGATCTTTGGGAACTGGGGGACGATCTGTGAACCGGAAGCAATCACCAGCAACTAAACTATATGATTAGATTACACTTAGCGGGACATCGCGACTCAGAATTAAGACTATACATGACCAGACGTAGACGCCGTCCCTTGGAGCCATTATGTTCTATTACTGGTGATGAATGATCCGCGCAAAGTCTGGCGATTCTTCAACATCCATAAGCGCGTTCTTTCGAAAACTTCGAGGCCGCCGGCCGGACAACCGTTGGGAGGGCTATTTCGATGGGTAGACGTCCTCGAATTCCAGCAGTAGCTGCTTCCACTGCCGCCTCCAAGAGGCAGTAATTAAAGGATCCGCAGACCACGACCGCTGCACATAGGGAGTTTGACAGCAGCCCGGCAGAGGAATCAGTTCTAGTTCCAGTGCTGGCCTCAGCCAAATGACGATTGATTTTGTTGCCAGGCTTGGTGCATGACGAAAACTGCCTTGGCCATCAGATTTTGAAGGAGCAGGAAATGGGAAAGGAAAAGTGGAATCCGTTGCTAAGCGACGCGTTCAACCAGCAGGTGGACGAGTGGGCGGAGGCGCGTAACGCCCTGAAGGGCCAGATCAACTACCCCGAGCAGGTGGGCAATACCAGGAGTCCGTACTCCCCGCCCTCGAAAAAAGGGCCCAACGAGCACTACTTCCTGTTCAACGAAGAGATCACCAAAGATCTGATTCGTCATTTCTGCGATGGCGTCGGCGACAAGAACCCATTGTTTCGCTGGGATGAGTACGCCAAGTTCACACGCTATGGAAGCATCATCGCCCCCAATGGGGTCCTGATCTGCATCGGCGAAGCCGGCGCTGGAAAAGGCACCGTCGCTCCGGGCTTTGGCCGCAGCATCGCCGGCGGCAACACCTGGACATGGTTCAAGCACGTCCGCCCAGGCGACAAGTTCCACGTCTTTGGCACCGACCTGGGCGTGAACGAGAAAAAGCCTCACCGCGAGGTCCCATACCGCCTATTCCAAGCCCCGTTCCGCACCTCGTTCCTCAACCAGAACAATGAACTGGTCGCCACCCGCGACCGCACCCGCATGCATATCGTCGCCGAAAACCGGCAGGAGACAGAGAAGGCCTTCACCAATCGCCCTCGCCAGCGTTACACCGAAGAGGAGCTGGACCGCATCCATCAGGCCTATGAGGACGAGGACAAGAACCGTCGCGGCGCAACTCCCCGTTTCTGGGAAGACGTTGTTGAAGGTGATGAGATATTTCCGGTCGTCGCCGGTCCACTGACGATTCTGGATTCGCATGTGTTCTTTGGCGCCATGGGTCAGCAGTCGGCGTTCAACGTCAACTGGGACCAGCTCAAAGGCAACGTCGCCATCCACGGTTGGGTGGACCCGGAGACCAACGCACCGCGCTGGCGCGGCGAAGCGCATCTGCTCGACGCCGCCGGACACGCCACGGGCATGAAGATGGGCGCATACGGCCATCATGCCCAGTTCGAGTCCATGATGCAGAAGGCGATCCAAAACTGGATGGGCGACGACGGCTTCCTCAAGATGCAGAGCTGCCAGACCCGCCGTCCCGCGTGGATGGGCGATACCACCACGGTTACAGGCAAGGTGGTTAGAAAATTCGCCGAGAACGGGCAGTTCCTCGTCGATCTGGAACTCCAGTGCGAAAACCAGGCGGAGGAGATCCACCAGACCTGCAAGGCCACAGTGCTGCTGCCTTCGCGCACCAAATTCGTCTATGAAATCAACGCCAACACTTAAACAGTGAGGGCGCGCCCCAACTGTTGAGATGAGTCGAGGATTGAAATAAACCGGGGAGTTTATGACGGATAACTCACTCTTAAAGCTAAAGGTGATTGAGCTCTGCAGCTTTGCCGCAGGACCCTATTGCGCACGCTTGCTCGCGGATTTCGGAGCAGAGGTCATCAAGATTGAGCAGCCGGGTTCGGGCGATGAAGCAAGACGCAGAGGCCCATTCCTGCACGATGACCCCGATCCTGAGACTTCCGGATTGTATCTGTATCTCAACTCCGGCAAACTCGGGATCACTCTCGACATTCACACCGCGGACGGCCAGGCAATCTTCAAACGGCTGGTCGCCGACGCGGATGTACTGATAGAAGACAGGCCGCCGGACGAGATGAAGAAGTGCGGATTGGATTACCCGTCGCTGAAAGCGATCAATCCATCGTTGATCATGACTTCCATCTCGCCCTTCGGGCAGGATGGCCCTTACAGCGACTTCAAGTCCTACCATCTGAATCTGTACCATTCCAGCGGCGCGGGATACATGCTCCCCATGAACTCGACCAACTTCGATCGAGAACCCGTGCGGGGGCCCGGCTTTGCCGGCGAATACGACGGCGGCATGAGCGCTGCCGTGGCAACCATGTCCGCTTTGTTCTGGCTCAGGCGGGGTGGTACCGGACAGCACATCGACGTCTCGAAACAACAGTCGATGATGCACCTCGAGAGGTCGCAGCTAAGGCGCTTTATCGACACCGGCAAGAGCCCCAACCGTACCGGCATGGGCCGCCTCCTTGAATCGCTGGTTCAGTGCAAAGACGGCAATTACGTCATCCTGATTCTCTCCTCTGAAAAGCAGTGGCAAGGCCTCTTCCAGGCGATGGGCTCTCCGGAATGGGGCACGCAAAAGCCATTCAACACGCAGGCCGGGCGCTCCGCTCACTACGGGGAACTTCGCGAGCGTTTGTGTGAATGGGCGAGCCAATACACAGCGCAGGAGGTCTTTGAAAAAGTTCAATATTACAAGAGCGCCTGCGCCCCGGCGTATACGGCCGAGCAGTTCTTCGATTCACCGCAAATTGCGGCGAGAAAGTATCTCGTAGAGATCGATCATCCTGTAGCCGGCAATCTCAAGTATCCGGGCCTGCCTTATCGTTTTTCTGACATGCCTCAGCAACCCAGGCGGCCTGCCCCTCTCCTCGGCCAGCACAATCAGGAAGTTTTCTGCAGTCGTCTCGAATACAGCAAGGAATCCCTGGTGAAGCTCAAGCAGGCAGGGGTAATTTAGGAGCGAGTGACCAACATGAATCAGTCTGCATTGAAGGGCATCAGAGTCGTTGATTTCGGCCACGTCCTGGCCGGCCCTTATGGATCCATGCTCCTCGCCGAGTTCGGGGCTGAGGTTATCAAGATCGAGACCCGCAAGCGGCCCGACGAGCAGCGCGTGCAGCATGGAGCCGGCGCCAGCTCCGACTACGAATCCTCGTCCAACTTCTTCGAAATCAATCTCAACAAACTCAGCGTCAGTCTCGACCTGAGCACCGCCAAAGGAAGCGAGCTGGCGCGCAGGCTTGTCAGCGTCAGCGACATAGTCCTCGAGAACATGCGCCCCGGCGTTATGGACAAACTCGGGTTGGGCTACAAGGATCTGGTCAAAGTAAAGCCGGACATCATCATGCTCTCCTTGTCGGGATATGGCGGCACCGGTCCCTACAGCCGTTACACAGCTTACGCCCCCTGCTTCTCCTGCTTTGGCGGCCAGGCCCATCTGACCGGATACGCGGACGCGGAGCCCAACACGCTGACCAGCAGCTGCGACTCCCGCGCCGGTACCGCCGGTGCATTTGCCATCTTGATGGCGCTGAATCTCCGTGAGCAAACAGGCAAGGGGCAGTATATCGACCTGTCGTCTTCCGAACAGCTCAATGCCCAGGTTGGGGATCAGATGATGGACTATTCCATGAATCATCGGTCCCCTTCGCGTGACGGAAACCACGATGCCATCATGGCGCCCCACAACTGCTACCGCTGCAAGGGCAACGACCGGTGGATCAGCATTGCCGTCGCCAACGACGAGGAGTGGGAAGGCCTTGCCAAGGCCATGGGAAGTCCGGACTGGACAAAGGAGCCGGTCTTCTCGACGGCATACGGACGCTGGCAGAACCAGACGCGGCTCGACCAGCTGATTCAGGAGTGGACCATTAACTTTGGCCATTATGCGCTGATGGAGCGGCTTCAGAAGCATGGAGTTGCAGCCATGCCCTCGTTCAAGGCCAAGGACCTCTTCTCCGATCCGCACATCGTGGCGCGAGGAGGAGTTATCGAGATTGAACATCCCGTGCTCGGCACCCGCAAGACGATCGCGCCGCCCTGGAAGATGTCTGAGACCCAGCCGGAGATCACACGAGCCGCGCCTTTGCTCGGGGAGCATAATAGCTATGTGTTTCAGGATCTGCTCGGACTCTCTCAACAGGAACTGGATCAGTTGATTGAAGAGAAGATTGTTTATTAGGTCATTTCAAGCCGCATGAGAGGGGAATGCCGCCAGGCATTATGCATATACCGAAAGAGTCCGAAAGCAACTCCCCGGATGCAGTCGTTGCTGCGGGAGGCAAGGGCCAGCTCTTTACACGGGACTTTGGCTTGATGACAACGGCCAACTTTGCGGATTTCATCTGCCTGCAGATGCTGGTTGCCACGCTGCCGCTTTACATCATTCAACTCGGCGGGAACAAGGCAACGGTCGGTATGGTGGCCAGTGTCATGGGAATCACAGCACTGGTCTTTCGCCCTTTGATGGGCTGGCTCACCGACACCTATCGCCGCCGCCCCATTATTCTGCTCGGCTTGTCTTTTCATACGCTGGCCAGTGTGGCTTACCTGGTGGGTGCTTCGATCCCGTTCATGATGCTGGGGCGCGCCTTCCATGGAATCGGCTCGAGCGGATACAACACAGCATCCACCACTTATGTAGCGGACATCGCTCCACCCAAACGGCGAGCAGAAGGCATGGGGCTGTTCTCCGCAACCAGCGCTCTCGGCCAGATCGTCGGACCCGCCGTCGGCTTTATGGTGCTTAAGAAGTACAACTTCACGCATCTCTTCCAGATTACGGCGGGCCTGGCCTTCTTTGCCGTAATGATGGCGTTCTTCCTGCGGGAGAAGCAGCCGCTTAAGACAATCAAACGGCAGCCATGGACTCTGCGCAACGGCCTGGTGGCCAAAGATGCACTGCCGGTAGCCTGGATCATTCTATGCATCGGCTTGGGACTCGGAACCGTTCAGACGTTTGTCGCGCTCTTCGCACTGCCCCGCGGTCTGCCCAATCCTGGCGTCTTCTTCACTGTCCAGGCCATCGGCGTTCTGATCTCCAGAACATTCAGCGGCTATGTGGCTGATCGCCACGGTCGCGCCAGCGTTCTCATCCCCGGCATTCTGCTCATGGTCTTAGGCTTGGTTCTGCTGCCCTGGGCTCACAGTTCCCTCTTCTTCCTGTGCACAGCCGCGCTCTACGGAATCGGCTACGGCTCTGCCATGCCCACCAGCATGGCTCTGCTCATCGACTGTGTCCGCCCAGAGCAGCGCGGTCTCGCGTCCAGCACCTATTGGCTGGGGTTGGACGTGGGCGTTGCCGGTGGCGCCATGCTGATGGGACTGGTCAGCCAACACTTTGGCTTTGGCCCCATGTGGATCGTCGCGGCATGCTGTACCTTGCTCGCGTTGGCCGGCCTGTTGAAGGCACGCCCAATCGTAGAAGTTGTCAACAAATCCGAGACCGCTCCAGCCTGAGTTTGTGTCTCTCGGATAGCTTTGCGAACTTACTGAGTTCTCGATTCAGGCAGCTCTTCGAGGCGCAGGCACTGTGTCCTGCGCTCGAAGACCACCTGCACAGCGGATCAAGGAGTGATTGAGATGAAATGCGTACATCTGTTTTCTGCACTACTCTTGCTGGGCACAGCATCGGCCGTGACAACTGCGGCAGCGCAGCCCAAACCGCCGGCCTCGAACGCCCAGAAATCTCTATCCACTCCGATGGTGAAACACACCGGGACAGCCCCTACTGGATACGAAGTCACGTTTCGCTATAAAGACGCAACGGCGACGCGGGTCCAAATCAAAGGTGAGTGGTACTTCGCGGATCCAACCAAGCTGGCGCCGAGCAGCACGTTCACCAACACCATCGTCACGCCTGCCTTGCTGCCCAAAGACTGGAAGCCAGGATTCTTCCCCATCCAGAGTCCGAACAACAACGGCGCCAACTTCCCTGTCACCGACATGACCAAGGGACCCGGCGGAGTGTGGACATACACCACACCACTACCGTCCGGCTGGTTCAACTACAGCTTCTATGTCAACTGCGCCGGCCCCACGCAGGCAGGCTGCAAAGCTGTTTCAGATCCCGGAAACCTTCCTTGGAATCAAACTGGCGAGGCCACGATTGGGTCGAAGCAAACCAACAGCCAGGTTTATGTGCCCTCTGACCCGGCCTTCGGAACCATCGACTACTCCTGGCAGGCCCCCAGTCCTACCGCACATGGAAAGCTGGCCGTCGTCAGCTACCATTCCCCCATCTCGCTCGACCCCAAGGGCGAAAACTACCTAGCCGTCTACACTCCGCCGGGCTACGACCCACAGCGGTCTGCTCCTTATCCCACTCTCTACCTGGCACACGGCGCTGGTGAGAATGAGATGGCCTGGAGCACGCAGGGAGTGGCCGGCAACATCCTCGACAACCTGATCGCTACCGGACAAATCAGTCCCCTCGTAGTCATCATGCCGAGCGGCGATGCATTGCCCGGCAAGCGCCCGGATCGCTCCTACGATCAGGAGCCATACAACAAGAATCTGATCGATACCATCATCCCGTTCGTCGAGTCCCATTACAACGTATCGAAGTCGGCTTCCGATCGCGCTGTGGCTGGCCTGTCCCAGGGCTCCGGCATCGCTAACTCGCTGCTGCTCAACCATACTGGCGACTTTGCCTTTTACGGTTCGCTCAGCCGGGGACCGAGCTTCCTGGTTCCGCTTGCTTCAGGACTCACGGCTCAGCAAATTGCAGCGATCAAGCAGGTCAAAGGCATCTTCGTCGGCGCAGGATGGGAGGAGCGCGGCAGTCCGTATACGCCCTTCATGTTCACTACACTTGCCAGCATCGGCGCTCCTGTCACTCCGGACTTTGTTCATGGTGGCCACGAGTGGTATGTATGGCGCATCCTGCTTCGCGATTTCGTTACAAAGGTGGCTTTTCGCCCACCCGTGAACCAGGAATGCCCGCAGTGTGTGGGTCCCAATTAGGCCTGATCTGAGGCCCTTTGCGCAACGCACCCAGATTCATGCTCTCGCAAATTAGTATCGAGGAGCTGGAGACTTATCACTCATGAGCGCCATGCAGGAAAAGCTGAACGAACGCATCGCCGCCAAGGTACAGGCCATGGCAGTTGCAGGACCTTCTGGTCTGCCGGAGAAGTTGTCGGCGCGGGAGCGGGTTGAGAAGCTTGTTGATCCGGGCACATTTCAGGAGCTGGATCTGCTGCTTACCTCTGCCGAGAGCGAGCTGGACCCTGCGGCCGGAGGCCTCGCGACCGATGGCGTGATTGGCGGTTATGCCGAAGTGGATGGACGGCCCATATTTGTCTGGTCGCAGGATGGCGCGGTTCTGGGCGGCAGTGTTGGAGTGATTCATGCTAAGAAGATCACTTCGCTGCTCGAAAAAGCCTTGCAGATGCGGGTTCCGATCGTCGGCATCGTCGATTCGATTGGTGAACGCAGCGCCGACCTGGTTGAGTATCCGCACTTCTACTCAATAGAGTCCATCTGCCAGATCCAGGCCAACGCTTCGGGCGTGATTCCGCAGATCATGCTGATCATGGGACCCTGCGTAGGCGCCATTGCGATCTCGGCGCAGATGGCCGACTACGTCTTCATGGTTCGCGGAACGAGCTACATGTGCATCGCGACCCCGGCAGAGGGCGTCAAAGCGGAAGCTGTGGGCGAGGCGCGCATCCACGCACGCACCACCGGCAGTTGCGATGTGCTGGCCGACAACGACGCGGAATGTCTTGCGAAGTGCCGTGAGTTGCTCGGCTATCTTCCGCAGGATAACCAGGCCCAACCGCCTCATCTGGACACCGGCGACGACCCGAACCGGCGCGAAGAGATGTTGATGGATCTGGTGCCGGTGAGCGAGTCGGCCTCCTTCGACATGCTGGAAGTGATCTCGCTGATCGTCGACAAGGGACAGTGGTTCGAGATCAAGAAGTACTGGGCAACAAACCTGATCACGGGCCTATGCCGTCTGGGCGGCCAAACGGCAGGCATCATCGCCAACAACCCGCGCAACAAAGCGGGCTGCATGACGCTGGACGCGGCGGACAAGATGGCGCGGTTTGTCCGATTTTGCGACAGTTTTAATATTCCGCTGGTGTGGCTGGCCGACTGTCCGGGCTTTCTGCCCTCGGTGAGCGAAGAGACAAGAGGCCTGATCCGCCACGGATCTAAAGTAATTTATGCGAACTCGCAGGCGACGGTGCCGCAGATTACGGTGTCAATTCGCAAGCTCTATGGCGGCGGCGGACTGGCCATGCCCGCAACCGGGCTGGGCGGGGACTTGTTTGTGAGCTGGCCGGTACTGGCGCGCGGAGTGATGGGCGCCGATGGCGCAGTCGCCATTCTTTACAAGAGCGAACTTGCAGCGATCAGCGACGATACCAAGCGCGAGGAGCAACGCCTGAAGCGCAAGGCCGACATCAACCAGCGCATGCGTCTGGCTGAACAGCAGCAGCCACAGGACTTTATCGACCCGCGCGACACTCGGCCATTTTTGATCCGTGCGTTGAAGATGCTCAAGAGTAAAAAGCGCACCTTGCCGCCGCGCAAACACGGCAACATCCGCCTGTAACGGAGACGAGATATGAAGGAACTACTCAGCGAGTATGACGCGATGGCGCAGCGGCTCTCAGGCAGCGGCGGCAAGGCGGCAGTCGACAAGCAGCACGCGGCTGGCAAGCTGACGGCCTGGGAGCGGATGCAGCTGCTCTTCGATCCGGGCACCTTCCGCGAGCTCGATCTGCTCGCTCAGCCCTTCAAGACGGGCTTCGATATCGACAAGCGCGAACTGCCACGCGACGCTGTCGTAACCGGATACGGACAAGTCGACGGGCGTACCGTTTATGCATCGAGCTACGACTTCACGGTGGCGGGCGGCTCGCAGGGCTCAATGCAGATGATGAAGGTGGTCAAGGTGATGGAGCAGGCCCGCAAGGAGGGCCATCCCTACGTCACCATAATCGACTCGACCGGCCGCCGCATCCAGGACCGCTTCGGCAAGTTTGGCTATCGCGTTCCGATTCGCGTGGAAGACTGCGGCGAGGGCAACATCGACATGTTTTGCCCGCCCATGGCCTCGGGCGTGATTCCGCAGATTGGACTCATGCTCGGTCCCTGCTACGCCGGGACCGCGTACTGCCCGATGATGAGCGACTTTCTCATCTTCCGCAAAGAGCTGTCGTTTATGTCTGTGGCCTCGCCGGCACTGCTCAAATCCGTAACTTCGGCCGTGGTCACTCAGGACGAGATCGGCGGCGCGGAGCTTCATGCCACGGTGACCGGGTCGGCCGATCTGCTCGTCGACAGCGACGAAGAAGCGATTGCAAAGACCCGCGAGTTGCTCGGCTTCCTTCCCTCGAACTGGACTCAGAAACCGCCCGTCGCAGAGGTCAAGGACAATTCGAACCGCACCGAGGAGGAACTACTCTCAGTGGTTCCGGAAGATCGCGATCAACCTCTGGACATGCACCGGCTGATCGCGCTCGTCGTCGATGGCGGCGAGTTCTTTGAGATCGCCCCGCTGTGGGCGCGAAATCTGATCACGGGCTTTGCCCGCCTCGACGGCAAGCCGGTCGGCATCGTCGCCAACAACTCAATAGTCGATGACGGACGCCTCGACGCCAACGCCTGCGACAAGGCAGCGCACTTCATCCGCACCTGCGATTGCTTCAACGTGCCACTGGTGTTTCTGGTCGACAGTCCAGGCTTTGCCGCACCCGCTGGCCAGCCGGGACCAGACGGTGTGGAACGTCATGCGGCCAAGCCGGTGTTTGCGATTTGCGAGGCCACAGTGCCCAAGGTCGTGGTATATGTCAGGAGAGTTCTGGGCGCAACCCGCCTGGTGATGGGCGGCCGTGGCATGAGCATGGATTCGGTGGTAGCGTGGCCGTCGGTCCGGTTCGACTTCGGCGGCTACACGATGAAAGAGCCGTTAAGCTCCGGCGCGGTCATGACCTTTGAGGAAGTGATCGATCCCCGCCAGACCCGGCCCGTACTCATTGAACGTCTCAACCGGCTGAGAAGCAAGTTGCCCGAGACCCGTCCCTGGCGTAAGCATGGTCTCATTCAGATGTAGTCTTATTCACTCAAGAGCAATTCAACAGGAGGAAAGATGGAAGTTCGTGCAGAGATCGCGGGAGTCATCCTGAAGGTTGAAGTCGCGC
>CAIMKZ010000106.1 GCA_903842065.1 uncultured Acidobacteriaceae bacterium
CAACTTCTACAGATTCTCAGTCTTACTCTGTTTGAGAAAACCCCGATTTTACGCGCACTTCAGCAGATTCACTCCCAAGCCGACCTACTAACTACCGCCAACCAACTGAATCTATTCGACTTTTAACCGGACAGCAGTGATCGCCTATATGTACTGGTGCGGGGCAAGCCGGCTGCAAGCGCATCGGAATGCCGAGCGCCATTCCATGGTTCTGTGTGTAGATAATCACTTGTGGTCCCATTAATACTCCATGTCCAATCACTACTTCGGCAGTGCTCCCTATGATGCAGTCCTCCCCGATCATGGAGTTATCGCCAATCGACACCTGAGATCCTCGGCCAAAACGCGCACGCGGCTTTACGATGACTTGTCTTCCACAGTACATGAAGATCCGCTTCACGAGAATTCTGTTCAGCCGTACGCCAATTGTGTCCGAATTGTCCGACGTCCGGATTCTGCTTGTTATTCCATAGTAGAAGAGAAGCGCGAGTTTACTAAGCATATGCAATCTTTCAACTCAACATACAGCTCTTATCAGACTTATAATTGGTTACACGAACTGCCAATTCCGTACATTTCGTTTATGCCAATTACGATTGTTGTAATACGAAGACGCGGGCGGGCTAATGTCTTAGTACAACTCTAGTATTTTCTCGCCAACATACCTGATCTGAGCTTCACTCAATTCGGGATAGATCGGAAGGGCGAGCACTTCCTTTGCCGCGCTTTCAGATTCCAGAAAGTCACCTTCACGATAGCCAAGATCTTTAAAGCACTCTTGCAAGTGCAGCGGTTGCGGGTAATAGATCTCTGTTCCAATGTCGGCGGCCTTCAGATGGGCAATCAACTCGTCCCTGCCTTCCGTACGGATTACGTACTGGTTGTAGATACTCACGGCATCTGCGTGTATCCAGGGAGTGACAATTGGCGCGCCTGCCAGGAGTTCATTGTACAGTGCAGCATTTCGTCTGCGAGCAGCCGACCACGCGTTAAGGTATGGCAGCTTTACCAGTAGAATTGCGGCCTGAAGTGGGTCAAGTCGGAAGTTCCCTCCAACAAATTTGTGAAAGTACTTCGGCTTTGCCCCATGTGAACGAGTCGTCAGCAGCCGCTCATAAAGTGCCTCATCGTCTGTAACTATCATGCCGCCATCTCCAGCAGCGCCAAGATTCTTGCTCGGAAAGAAACTGAAGCAGCCAAGGTTGCCGAAGCTGCCAGCCTTCTTCCCCTTATATGCAGATGAGATGGCCTGGGCTGCATCCTCTATTACGAAGAGATTGTGCCTGCGGGCAATCTCCATTATCGAATCCATCTCACACATCTGGCCGTAGAGGTGCACAGGGATGATAGCTTTGGTGCGTGGCGTGACAGCTGCCTCGATCTTGGCAGGATCGATATTGTATGTGCGCCTATCGATATCAACGAATACGGGCTTTGCTCCTACGCGCGAAACACACCCGGCGGTGGCGAAGAAGGTAAACGGAGTAGTAATTACCTCGTCCCCTGTACCTATGTTGAGAGCCATCAGCGTCGCTAGGAGAGCATCGGTTCCACTCGATACGCCTACGCCGAAGCGACAGCCCGAAAGCTGAGCCACTTCTTCTTCTAACTTGGCAACCTTGGGCCCAAGTATGCAGACTTGGGAATCCAAGACATCGTTCACTGCCGCCAGAATATCTTCCTTCAGTGCAGCGTATTGAGTTTTCAGGTCGAGCAACGGGATTTTCATGGTCATTTGCCTTGTGAAGTCAACTTAGTTTTGAATTCGTCATAACTCTTGCTCCCTTTGGCCAGCTCCGCCGGCAAGGGAAGCTCTTCGTCCAGGTCGAGACAGCGTAGGATATTCGGTTCAACCTCTTTGTATCGATATCCGCTCTCTGGACATACCATTACGTCGTCGCACCCGGATTTACTGAGGCGGTGACCGTGGCGGCTCATCCAGCCAATCTGTCGTGCGGGATTGCCAACCAGAAGAGCGTAGTCAGGCACGTTGCTGACCACTACGGATCCAGCGCCGATAAAACAATATCGTCCTAGATCAATTCCACATACGATGGTTGCGTTAGCGCCTACCGTAGCGCCGCGAAGGATTCGTGTCTTTTCATATAGTGAATGACGGTTGATCTGCGACCGTGGGTTGGTCACGTTGGTCAATACACAGGATGGACCCAGAAATACATCATCGCTGATTTCAGTTCCCGCGTAAACCGAGACGTTATTCTGGATTTTTACGTTGTCTCCGATAATTACGCCATCTGCAATCTGGCAGTTCTGCCCGAGGATACACTTCTTGCCGATGCGCGCTCCAGCCAGGACATGTGTGTAGTGCCAGATTTTGGTGCCTTCGCCGATTTGGCAGGGCTCATCAACAACTGCGCTAGGATGAACGAAGAAGGGCCGCTCGCTTTGCACTTGGAATTGGTCAAGGAATACCGTCTTCTGAGTAACCATGGATTCTTGACAAGCCGCTAGTATGCGAAGAACCCTAAGGCCTTCCTCCCCGTCGGTTAACGGACGACGTCGTGTCTGAATGCAGTCTAGGAACTCCATACACTCACTCTTGAGCGGCTCGTCGGAACTCACATCCACCGGTACTCCATCAGCCTTGATCGCACTCGGTATGCGATCTTTCCATTCAACGCGATGAGGGTAAAGAATCAGCTTTTCAGCAGCAGTATCGTCAAAAACAGCCATCTGCTCAGAGCCGACAACAACTAGCCGCTGCTCCTTGAACGGGTGTAGCCAACTGACAAAGATATGCGCGCGCGCGCCATTTGGAAAACGGAACTGACTTACTGTGACATCTGCAATATCATGGCTTAGGTACGCTCCTGCCTCACAGGAGACCGCCTTGGGATCCTCTCCCATGAGGCCTAACAGCACACTCACGTCGTGTGGAGCAAAGCTCCACAAGATATTCTCCTCGACGCGAATTTTTCCCATATTGAGCCGATTCGAATACACATAATCAATTCGGCCCAGTGTTCCATTACCAATAAGCTCACGCAGCTTCTTGATGGCTGGGTGGTATTGGAGAATGTGACCAACCATGAGGATGCGACCTGCTTGGTTGGCAATCTTTACCAGCTCGACGCCTTCAGAAACGCTCAGAGCAAGCGGCTTTTCAACAAATACGTCCTTTCCCGCCAAAAGCGCTTCTCTCGCCAATGTATAGTGCGTCGCAGCCGGTGTGGCAAGCACGACACCACGAATCGCCTCGTCTTTGATAATGGTTTCAAAGGATGACGTTAGCTGAACAGCTGGGTACTTTTTCTCGATTTCTGTGCGTGATTCTGGTCGGCTTTCACAAACCCAACGCAGTGCACCTAGAGCCTCGAAGTTACGCACTAGATTCTTGCCCCAGTAACCGCTTCCAACTACAGCTACTTGAACCGACGAACTTTGCTCGCTATTTGACATTGTCTTCTTCCTGCTGTCACTTTCTTATGGAGCTGACAGCTGTTAAGTATCCGACATTTCGCCGCCCGATACCCAGTTTCCTACTGCAAGCATTTCTTGGCTGCTTACGTATTTATACGTGTAGTTCACTTGAATTCTATGAACACGACAGCACGGAATGACAATTCACTAAACTAGCAATGTTGCTTCAATAGTCAAACAATGCGTCTAATGTATGGAATCTTCCCGATCATCAGCGTTATGGCAGCTGCCGCTCCAAATACGACCACTGCTTCGCAGGGGATCGATATTGCCGGGTTAAACGCAAGCGGCCCCATCTTGAGAATTCTAAAGAGGTCGATAAATACCATGTGCATTAGATATATCCCAAGTGTTGCCGATGCGAGCGCTTGCTGTGTCTTCAGGCCTCCTATCGGCGATTCCCAGCGCCTCGCAAGTATGAACAGGATTGCAGACGTCATGATAACGGTTAAGCTTAAATAGTTATAAAAATACATTCCGGCCGATGGGCCGAACTTTTTTCCCACTACAGCACATCCGACCGCGGAGAATGCCGCGATACCTACAAGGGTGACACATAGCTTCACGATCGAGTATTGGCGTTTGCTTGTTGATATCAAATAGCCAAGCAGAAGGTATGGAATATAAACAATAAACCAGTTAACAAACAGCTTTGAGGAGCCGATGCCGGACTCCCCGCTGACTGAATTGAGTATGGAGAATGCAAAGCCAATAACGAGCAGAACCCGCAACTCTGCACGAGAGCTATCTCTGATTATTTTCCGCAGGAATGGTATAAATAGATATAGAACTGCGATCATGAAAATGTACCACATGTGAGAAGCCGGATGACCGCCCACCAGTAGCCTTGCCAGCTGGATCTTAGAGAGAGGCTCTCTATTCATTGTCCCCATATACTGAGCCCACGCGAGATAGAATAGAGACCAGAATAGTAGCGGAATCAATATTCGAGCGATGCGATGCTTATAAAAGACTGCTATCGACTCGGCCTTGCCAGGGGCAAGCAGCAATGCACCACTTATCATCACGAAAACGGGAACCGACCATCGTACAAGAACTTCAAATATGTTTCCAGCCCACCAAGCAGACGTACCGAAGTCACGATTCAGAACTACGATAGCTGATACATGCAGTACTACGACAGCAAACGCGGCCGCAATTCTGCAATTATTTAGCCAGTTTATTGTGGGTTTCTGTTCAGCCACGATTTTCCCTCTAGCACGATCTGCTGTGATTGGCATAGCTTTGCAATCGCATTATGTGAAACTAGTCTTGTTACTACCCACATACCTAAGCATTTCTTGTGGCTACTTCTACGCAATTGGCCGCGCAGGTGAACCGGCTGATACCGAGGCGGCCTCTAGCGAGCGAGTAACAACTGAGCGCGCACCAACAATTGCCCCATCACCTATTACAACGCCTTTTAGCACAGCCACACCAACTCCAAGCCATACGTTATTCCCAATCCGAATAGGGCATTTAACCATGTCTTGCTTGCACATCGGAATGTCCGGTTGACGTCCGTGATCCGCGTCAATAATGTAGCCGAACGGGGCTATTAGGCAATCGCAGCCTATTACAACCTTCTTCTTGGCAATGACGGTACCGTATCTGCCTATGTATGTACGTGCACCGATCTCGACCGTGGCACCCTGTGCTGCTTCTACAATCACGCCTGAGCCGAATTGGGCATAGTCGCCGATGCGCACACGCTTCCCACCATAGACTCGCAGAAGCCCTTCGTATTTAATGCCTCGCCCAACGCATACCCCCGACAGACGGAGGAACAATTCGTTGTAGCACTTGAAGAAGAGACGGTCTCCCCCAGTACGCAGCAGTTCAACCCATCCTTGTACACGTATCAGATTGATTATTTTCGCGAGAATTTTCATTTGGTGAATTCACTTAGCTCAAAGTACTAGTAGCTGCGGGCTTACTATCTCTCAACACACGCTCGTAAAGTGCTGTCATGTGCACAACTGAATGGCCCCATGAATATTTCTCGCGTACAACCTTCACATTTTCCAGCGCCTCGTGGCGGGCCGTTTCGCCGATTGCGACCAGGATGCCGGCTGCGATAGCCTCTTCAGAGTGACCAACGAACTGAGCACGAACGCCAGACTCGCATAGAACAAGGTTTGCTGGAATGTGGCTCAGTACCAGCGGTCGTCCAGCCGCTGCGGCTTCTAGCACCGAGACCGATAGGCTGTCGTGTGCCGGTATGGATACGACAGCGTCTGAGCGGACAACAATTGACGCAAGCTCCACTGCAGACAGCAGTTTGTCGACCACAATGACATTGTCTCCAAGACGCTCGGTGCGAATTTTCGCTATAACTCGCTCATAGTATGTGCTGTCACGAAAGCCCGCCAGAATGATTGCCGTTAATTCCGGATGGCGTTCACGAAGCCTTGCTATAGCGCCCAAAAAGGCCAGAGTGTTGTAGGTTTCCTTGACGGATCGGATTGCCAGTAACACGGGCCCGTGTCCCGAGCGAAGATCGATGGGCATCGACATCGCTCCTGTCTCTGGCGAAAATAGCTCGGTATCGACGCCCCATGGAATCACATCGATCTTCACGCGCGGCACTCCGAGGCGGATCAGCGGATCCATCAGAGCCGTTGTTTCGATTGTGACGCTGGCAGCCTTGCGTAGACCGGGGGTTACAAATCGGCGAATCAGCGCAGTCCTTGGTCCGGTGGCAGACAGGGTCTTTAGCACGTCCGATCCCCAGGCTGAGAGCACTAGCGGTACGTCTCCCGCTGAGCGAGCGGCCAAACCTCCGTACCCTGTGAGGTAATGTCCATGCACTATATCCGGGTTAAACCCCACAACTAGTTTTCGGGCCTTGCGCAGAGCCAGAAAATATCCGAGTTTCCCAAGTCCCACCCCTGGCAAGCTCTCGACTCGCGCACCGCCGCACTCCCTGACGTGAAGTGTGAGAAGAAGAACCTTATGCCCTTCTTCCACTAGCGCAGAACACCATCTCTGCACATGGGGTGTTTCCGCATCTCCAAAGATACAAATCCGCATCACGAATCTACTTCCTAACTTGTAGCTAAGTTTACGTCAATAGCACACGATTAGGAGATGGCTGCACGGCGCACAAGTACTCGACGAAGCGGCTGCTTCACTCCTGCCTCAGCCGACATTGGCAGAGAGGGCAGTATGAAAAACAGCGCAGAAAGTACTGTGCTGTTTTGAAAGGTGTCTCCAAACAGGCCCGTGAGGATAAGTCCCAGCAACATTCCTTCCAACGCGATCCCTCGATAACCGCCAAGCGATTTACCTTTCCGCCAAATGTTCAACAACATGTAGCACATCGTACACAGCATGATGAGACCGCCTTCCAAGGTTGCGCGGAGAAAAGTCTGGTGAGTGCCACCATAATCCGAGCTTCCCGCGGGCAGGTATTTTTCGATTAGATCCGGGCTGCGCTCCAATCCAACTCCGAATATCCCGTATGGAATTAGCGCTTGGGCGCCAGCCTTCCACTGCTCGATTCTGGCGCTTGCTGAACCTGTCTCAGCCAGATACCCAGTGTCCACTTGTGACCCGCCGAAGCTATAGAGATAGATTCTATTGTAGATCGAGTCCCAGAGAAGCCATGATGTTAGGATAACTCCCAGCAAGACCATGATTGCCGCCCAGCGCCTTTGTTTCGCCAGTCCTGTCTTCCGTACGTACCAGGCAAACGCAAGAATAGCGCCGAGATAAGCTTCCCGCGACAGGGTGAGAATCAGCGCACCGATCCCAGCTGCAATCAAGACGATCATAACTATCTTATTCACCAGTTTGGCGTGCGCAACCTCTCCTGCCAGAAACATCGTTGAGATGATCGTGAACTCCGCCAGTGAATTTGGATTTCCGAACGGCCCGCTGATTCGCCAGCCGAAAGTGCCCATCCAGTCGCTAACGTCCTGAGAACTGTTAGTCGTGATCGTCCGGAACATCGCAAGATATGCCTGCGGGAAAAAGTTCTCCAGAGCCGATATTGCAACTACTCCTGCAATCGTGGCAACAAAGACAGCTCGGCTGGCGGCTGCGTCCGCTTCATCTCGCAGGGCTACTCGCAAGAGAATGTAAAACAACATCGGTTCGGAGCCTTTCGCTAAAGCTCCCAAAGTGAAGACTGCTTTGTCCGGCGCTAATAGTATTGCCACTAATGCGGCTATCACATTGGCTAAGACAAACAGCACTACAGCCTGATCCATCGCTCTCCATCCGCCGAGTAAGGGGAGCTGGAAGGACATCCGGAGTGCTCCCAAGAGGACGATGAGCGATAGCAGCAGAAGCATTACGTCGCCGGCGCCCCACCCAAAAGTCATCGACCCCAAGCTGATTCCCGAGATCGATTTTGGCAGGCACGTGCTAGAAAAAAGTACAATGCCGCAAGCCACAATAGGCCGTGCCGCCCAGGCTGAGCCCACCAGAATGGCGAGGACTGGAATTGTCAGTATTCCCGGCAGCCCAACCGACACACCTATAGTAATTACCACTCCAATTGCGGTTAATATTAGTGCCGTTTGCGGCGATAACTGCCCCGTTTGTTTAGTCAATACAGCAATTTCGTTCTTCATGATTGGGTTGCCGCCTTCCGAAACGCCGCTTCGTAGCGACTCACCATAAGTGCTGAGGAAAACTCTTGTTCTGCTCTCCGTCGACCTTGCTGCCCCAGTACTTCTCGGAGTCCGGGGTCGGAGCCAAGCCGGAGAATCGCCTGTGCTAAAGACTGTGCATTTCTTGGCTCTACCAGATAGCCATTTACGTCATCCCTTATAAGCTCCGGGATTCCGCCGATCGCCGAACCTATAACAGGCCGCCGCGCCGCCATCGCTTCAAGCAATACCATCCCAAACCCTTCGCGAACATATGTTGGGAGCACCACGACGTCAACCAATCTCAATAGTTGCGGTACGTCGTTACGGTTACCAAGGAAGGTCACTCGGTCGGCTATTCCAGACTCTTGCACTGTTTGCTCAAGCTTACGTTTGTACCAGTCGTCTTCGCCAAAGAAACTGCCGCCTACCAGCAGGAAGTTATAGCCGATCTGCTGGGAGACAATGCGGGCCGCCTCAAGAAAGGTCTCGTGCCCTTTGACGCCCGGGTACATATAGGCAAACATGGCAACTACTAGCCCTTGCCGAGGAAGCCCTATCTGCTCTCTCGTGATCTGTCCAGTGCTCTGGGCGGCATCGAAGCGTGCTATATCGAGTCCGTTGTAGACCGTCACCAGCTTTCGCCTCGGAATCCGACGCTCGGCCACGTAATCGGAGACATCGTCTGAGACCGTAGTCATCAGTGTATCGACCCAGTTGCTAGCCCTTTCCATGGCTATCATCGGCCAGGTCTCCAAATCAGGTCCATGAACCGTAGATACCACCGCTACGCCGCGCAACCCTGCCGCGGCCAGCCGGCCCAGGATCCGCGCGCGCATCAGATTCAGGTGCATCACATCATACTTTTTTCTCTTGAGTAACTTGCGCAACTTCCAGATTGCTTTGATATCCAGAATTCGCTTGCCCAAGTACGATCCTGTAACCAGAGAGCTGCGGATGTTTATAATGTGCACCGGCATTTGTATGTCATTGGCGGCGGCGGACAGTCTCCCCTCGGCCGGTACCAGCAACTCAACCTTATGACCGCGTTCCCACAGTCCCTTAGCAGCCATCCAGGCGACAACTGGAGCGTCGGGGTGAGATGTAACCATCAGAATCTTCAACGGAGACTCGACGGCTGCTTGCCGCTCGCTGTCTCCACTCGCTTGCATCATATCCGGCTCCGGTACTTAGTCTATGGCTTATCTGAGACTTTACGATTGCCAGCCATGCTTCGGTACCTGGGCAACCAGTTAAATCGGGTGTTATAAGTGACTTGCGGGGAAATCATTTCAGCTGTTTCAGCATGTTGACAAGCAACACATGCTCAGCGTCTGCTCCTGCTCTGCCAACATGCATGAACAACGGCGCGTTATTTTCGCCTCAATAATTTCTTAACTTCGCCGACCTCCATGCCCATTCGCGCCGACCAGGACATGACGTCTCTTCCCTTTGCGATATTCTCCTGCATCTGTCGACGCCAGGGTTCATCGTCGCGCAACCTGACCAAGGCCTTGGCCAAATTACCGGGAAAGCCGGCGGGATCTACTACTATTGCATTACTGTCCGGCTCCAGAACGCCTTCGGTCGATCCGTCCTTCAGCGTGCCTACAATCTTGCCGATGTGCAGCGCCTCAATGATCGGGTTTCCAAGATTCGACACGTTGTTCAGCGAGAGCAGACAATCGCACCCATTCAGGTACTTATTGATCGATCCATGGGGCATCCAGCCCAGGAAGCGAACATCTTCATTGAGTCCGCGCTGTCGCGCCTGCTCGATCAGGCCCAGCCGGGCCTCGCCATCGCCGATGATTGTCAGCAACCATCTGCGGTTCGGATCCAGCTCTTTGATTGCAGCCATCAGATCCAGAGCCCGATCCAGACGTTTCCAGCCTATGACGCGGCTGGTCACAATCATCAGAAAGGCGTCGGCCGGGATCTGGTTCTCTTCCCGCCACATCTGGGGAGCGAATCCTGGAATCGGAAAGACATCGTGCGATACGCCGTTCATCCAAAAGCGAACGCGATCGAGATCGCACTTCAGCATCTTACAAACTTCGTACCCAAGTGTTCCGTCGTTGGCCATCATCAGCAGATCGGGCCGAACGATCGTCATGGCAGTAGCATGCGCTGGAAATCGCCAAACCGAGTCGCCAGCTGCCAGGTAGGGATGCAGGACCGTACCCTGAAATCTCGTCACCAACGGCCGTCTTCTGGTTACTGCGCTTACAACACCTGCTAGCGACGCACCGTAGATCTCGTAGCCATAGACGGCATCGACCCGCCGGGTCAGGGCTAGCCACACAGCCTTGATGAATCCGCCGCTTAGAAACGAGATGAGGCTCGCGGCCTCCATCAGATTTCCAAATCGACTCTCAACTCCGAAGTTCAGCGATGGGCTTGCGGCAACCGCGGCATTTCCGGCCGCCTGCCCGGACGATGCTTCACGTTTTCTAAACAGGCCGAGCAGGCCCGAGACCGCCTTCGCAAGGATTCGCAGCAGCGGCGTGAAGAAGTGTATCTCCACATGATCTCTGATGTCGTCCGGCAGTTCCGATGGATCAAGGTGAATGGTGTCGCCGCGGGGTCTGCCCGTCAGAACCACAACTCTAAATCCGCCTTCGACGTACCCTCTGACCGTATTGAGAAAACTCTGATTGCCCGTCTTCAGAAAATCAAACTGCGTGAGAAAGAGGATTCGCTTTTCCCCGGGCGCTATCTCGGCAAGACTCTTCTCTGTAGCCAATTTCCTCGTCCTTCAATTCTGAGTTTTCCGTGATGGCTCGCTGCAGGGCGCATCGCATGCAACGGCCGAGCGCTACAACCGCGAGGAGTTACCGCGCCAGCGAAAATACAGCTTCGCATATCAACTTAGCCGCCTGGCCACTTCCGTAGGGTGAACCTTCGCGGCCCTTCCGCCCAATTGCTTCGAGCAGCTCCGCGGCAATGGTTTCGGCGTGAAACGCGGTAACGAGCCGGTTCCACCCTAGATCGACCAACTCAATCCATTCGGTTTCGGTCCGTAAGGTAAGGCAGGGCACTCGGAAGAAGAATGCTTCCTTTTGAATGCCGCCGGAATCCGTGGCGATCGCGGCCGCGTGCTTTTCCAGGTTCACCATATCCAGGTATCCGACCGGATCGATGAAGATAACTCCGCCGCTGTTCTCCTGCACGCCGAGGTTCAATATCTTGCGTGTGCGCGGATGCAGAGGAACGATTACGGGGATCTCCTGGCTGGCACGTACCAACCCGGCGATGATTGCCTGTAAGCGTTCCGGGCTGTCGGTATTCTCAGCGCGATGAACCGTCGCCAGCACATACCGCCCTGGCTCAACTCCCAGGCGGCTCAGAATCTGGCTCTGCCGCATCGCTTTGGCTGCAAAATAGAGTGCTGCGTCGAACATCACATCGCCAACCAGAGATATCTTCTCCGCCGAAACTCCCTCGCTCACCAGGTTCCTTATCGCCAGTTCGGTAGGCACAAGCAGCAAGTCAGAGGCATGATCGGTAAGAATGCGGTTGATCTCTTCCGGCATAGCGCGATTGAACGAGCGCAGTCCGGCTTCGACGTGTGCCACCGGGATGTGCAGCTTGGTTGCGGCCAGCGCGCCAGCGATGGTTGAGTTCGTATCGCCGTAAACCAGCACGCACTCGGGCCGTTCGCGCAACAGCACCTCTTCGATGCCCTCCAGCATGCGACCGGTCTGCAAACCATGCGAGCCCGATCCAATCCGCAGGTTATAGCCGGGTTCCGGCATCTCCAGTTCGCTGAAGAACACATCCGACATGCCGGCATCGTAGTGCTGTCCGGTATGCACAACAACTTCCTGGTGGCCCGCACAGGAGCGCAAGGCATGAGAAACCATGGCTGCTTTTACAAACTGCGGTCTTGCTCCTATTACCGAAACGAACTTCATCTATCTTCCTTGTACCGATCTCGATGTCAGACGCGATCGTTGCGTTAAGAGCACTTTACCGGTGCCTGGCAAGCATCTGCACTCCGGCTGCTCGCGTCTTCCCCGGACCTTAAGTTCTTGATCAACTTCGCCGGTACGCCGCCAACAACGCAATAGCCTTCAGGAAAGCTTCTGTTCACCACGGCCCCAGCTCCCACTACCGTGTGCGGTCCCAACTCTACTCCAGGCAGAATCACCGCATTCATTCCGATCCAGCATTTCTCGCCGATCCGAATGTCCGCGGGGGGAAGATGCAGGTCAGGGTCCAGTGGATCGTGATTGGTGGTTATCAGGCCGACGTTGGGCGCGATATATGTCCCTCGGCCGATTGATATTCTTCCGCCATAACACTGGAAGTAACATCCTACTGTTTGGAAATTGTTCAGATCGTCGGGATCGAACGCGATGTTTTCGGCTGGAGGGGAGACGATCATGAACGGGCTTACCGGCCAGGGAATATGCCGATTGAAGCCTAGTATCTTCTGAAACAGGATTCCGCGCAGAAGCCAGCGCCAGCCAATGCTCGTCTCATCAAAATGACGGCCTCGCAGATAGCGTGAATCGTAGAACAGCGATCCAATTCCGCGCAGAGCGGGCACCAGCGGAACAAGAAATCTCTTGGGAACTCGCCACATTCTGTTTAGCCTCTACTCGACCTGAAGGGCATTCTTGCCCACGCATACTCCATAAGTTGTGAAGTAGGCGCAATAGCAAAGAGTCATAACTAATGAATAAACGCCAATAGCGCGAAGCGGATCGGGGTGACCAACCGCAAACCATGTAAACACAATCGCCATTGCAACCAGTCGCATAATGTCCAGTGCAAGTTGCAGACGCAGTTTACCGAGAATTGCAAGTGTCTGCGAGAGTGGACTATTGGTGAACTGAGCTAGAAAGAGCGGCGCCATAATTCCGAAATACTGGGCTGCGGGCTTCCAGCGGGCTCCGAACAGAATCGGCACCAGAGGCTGAGCAAGTATGGCGACAGGGACAATGACCACAACACCGATGAGGAACAGCCATTTTGCGGTCGTCCAGAATCGCTGCTTCAGCAGATTGCTGGAGCTTCTGGCCCAGCGCGATGCCTCGGCAAGATACACCTGAGCCACAGCGTTCCCAAGCAGGCTCAAAGGAATCCCCATTATGCGCTGCGACAGCATAAAGTAGCCCGCTGAAGTAGTGCCCAGCACCAGCGCGATCATGCCCGCCGGGAGCGATGAGGAAACAGCCGTAAGAAGGCTAGACTGCGAGGACCACAGAGGATATGCGGCATACTCACGCGCAGTACCCAATAGCCTTCGCGGTGCCAGCAGCATTCCGCGCAGGATCTTAACCTGCTTCACCTTGCGCAGTAACGAGAAGATGCCCGCCGATTGGCTGATGATGGTGCTGATCGCCAGCCCGGCCGGACCTATCTTTAAAAAGCCTGCGGCCAATTGTGCAGCGGAGGACCCGATGCCCTGCTGCATCCTCGTGCTAGCGACTACGCCGTACGCTCTATGGCGTAAGGCCAGCATGCTCAGCACCTGGTAACAGCCGGTCAGAAACACTCCGATCGGGACCAGCAGCAGCAGTCGGGCTGCGGAACTATATCCGAAGTGCGTAACCAGTAGGCTGGCGGCAGCAGGCTCCACCGCTTGCAGGAACAAACTTAATAATGCCGCTACATAGATTCCAATCGCAGCTAATTCCACTGCTTTGGTCTCGTCGTCCGGCATTACGATCGACAAGTCATAACGCAAATTCGCGATAGGCCCTATCAGGCCGAGTACCGTTGAAAAAATAGCGAATACGCCAAAGTCGGCAGGGGAATAGAGACGTGTAACGATCGGCGAGACCAGGATCGGCAGCGCCTGCGACAGCGCGGAACCGCTGAGCAGCAGCGTCACGCTTCTCAGTGTCGACTGCTCAGACCGCCAAATTTTCCGCCAGAGCCTCATCGGCGTCTGCCAGAGTTGCGATATCGATTCCATGAAATGTTTGTCTTCGATCTCTTTGCCGGCTCCTATTGGCTGGCCGATTGCAATACAGCGTCGATCGCTTCACGTGTGGAAGCAATTTCATTCCTGCTCAATGTCGGGTGAACAAGGAACGTAATGCTGGTCTCGGACAGCTCGGCGGCAACAGGCAGGCGCGGCTCCGGCCTCCAGTTCTCCGGGAACGCCTTCTCAAGATACACTTCGCCACAACTGCCCACGTTGCACCGCACTCCAAGCGCCGTCAGCTCCGTCTGAATTCGGTCACGGCTCCATCCCGAGCGCAGTTTTTCAGGCCGCACAAAAGCATACAGCCGATAGTACGAATGCCGGATATGCGCGGCAGGCACTGGAACGCGCATACAGGAAAATGCACTCAGATGCGAGATCAGAGCCTCGGCGTTCCTGCGTCTGGCCTCAACCCAGCCATCGAGCTTGCCCAGCTGAATCCGCCCAATTGCCGACTGAATTTCGGTAAGCCGCCAGTTGCTGCCGAACGACTCATGCAGCCAGCGAAATCCCGGCTGGTGCTCGCGCCGATAGACGGCGTCGTAGCTCTTGCCATGATCCTTGTAGGCCCAGGCGGCCTCGAACTGCTCGTCCGAGTTGAGCGCGATCAGGCCCCCCTCGCCGGCCGTGGTGATGATCTTGTCCTGACAGAAGGAGAAAGCGCCAATATCTCCGATCGATCCGACCGGACGTCCTTTATACGTTGCCCCGTGCGCCTGCGCGCAATCCTCGATCACCTTCAGGCCGTGCTCTTTGGCCAGGGCGGTGATCGCATCCATCTCGCAGGGCCACCCGGCAAGATGAACAACAATAATCGCCTTGGTGGCCGGCGTCAGAACTGCGCGGATCGATTCCGCGGTGATGTTCTGGCTATCGGGATCAACATCGGCGAAGACAGGCCGCGCACCGAGAGACACGGCACAACTGGCCGATGCGATAAACGTACGCGGAGTGGTGACGACTTCGTCTCCGGGGCCAATGCCCAGTACGCGTAGCGCTAACTCAAGTGCCAGAGTTCCGTTTGCTAACGCAACTGAATGGCGGCGTCCGAGATAAGCCGCATACTCCCTCTCGAACTCCCTTCCTTCACTGCCCGTCCAATAATTGACCGCGCCGCTTTCAAGTACACGGTCTGCTGCATCCCGCTCATCCCGCTCATAGAACGGCCAGCGTCCGTTCCCTTCCGTGGGTGTAGGCTTAGCCTGATTTGCTTCGGAACCACCTGATACTGGCAGCATTCCACTTCCTTGCATTCGCACCGGTTAAATGTTGGGGTCTGGATAGACTTTCGTCGCCGCTGCTCGTCATCTCATTCAGGCGGCTGCGCTCTGGATGAGAAGAACCATGCAGCTCCGCCCGGAATCAGAACTCCTCTTCCCGAAAATAGCGGAGAGTGGTTTTTTAGTCTTCCGAGTGGACCAGCGAAACTTCGTACTCAGCCGCGGCTCACTTTCACAGCCGCAGCTATCTCGCCTATGGCCAGAAATCCTTACATGCCGCGATAGACTGTAGCGGAAGCGGCCGCCGACAGGATCGCCTGTGATCCGTTCAACGTTAGCTTCCATATGCTGGTGGGTATAAAGAGAACATCCGAGGGGCGTAGTGCAACATCGGTGCTCTTTCCTTGAACGATCTTCTTGTATGGCAGCGCAATGTGTACGACTGTACCGTCATCGTTGCGGCGCAGAAGATACACATTCCTGGTCGATGCCGTATTGGCAGTACCCATTGCCAGCGAGACCGCCTGCAGCATGGTAAGTTTTCCCTCGTCCTGCATCACGAATCCGCCGGCGCGATTTACGCCGCCCAGCACGTAAACGATTCCCGCGCGCTTGACCAGAATCGTGTCCCCGGGATGCACCAGCACGCTTTGAACGTCTTTCGGGTCCGTGGATCGTGAATAGTGAATCTGCACTGGCGGATTGCCGGGCGTGGCACTCGTTATCTGCACCATGTCGCCAGCCAGATCGGTGGGCCCGCCGGCAAGTGCCAGTACATCGACCAGTTTCCGCGGCGCCAGGAGTGGATACTTTCCGGCTGAACCAACTTCACCCAGAATAGTTACTTCGGGAGCCGTGTATTCAGCGATCGAGAGCATAACCTGAGGATTGTTCAGTATCTTATTGTCGAGCAGTTTCTGCCTGATCGCAGAACTGGCTTCAGCGGCAGAGGCCCCCGCGACATGAAGCGATCCAATAAATGGTAATTGGATTTCGCCCCTCTCATCGACGCGATACGTACCGGAGTAGTCGGCATCGTCAAGCACATTCAATGCGAGCAGAAAGCCCGGAGCAATCCTCAGCTTATCGAAATCGGCGGGTACGGTAGTAACCGTATGGGTCCCCGAATCCGCCTGCGACCGATTCGTTCTTACCTCGTTTTGCAGTCTTTGCTGTAGTTCGATTTGCCCGCTGGCCGGGACCCCTGAGGCCAGCAGAGCCAGCGCAGTCGCAAAGGAAACATAAATCAAGTTAGTCTTCATTGGATTTCTCCTCACCGTAGTAGGAGCCATAGTGCTTGTAAGCCTTCCCATAGCCATAACCGTATCCATAGCCATATCCGTATCCATAGCCTTCAGGATCGAGAATTCGGCTTACGCGATTCAGTACAAAGCCGATTATTGGAATGGAGTTTCTTTCGATCACCTGTGCGGCTCGTGCCAACTGCGGACGAGTTACTACGCCCGCGAGCGACACCCATATGGCTGCGTCCGCCTTCTGCGCAATTGTGATTGCGTCGGTCAGCAGCAGCGCCGGCGGGCTATCAACAAAGATCACGTCGTAAGACCCACGCAACCTCTCCAGCAACTGCTCGAACCCGCTGGAGCCCAGCATCTCCGAGGGCAGGGGAGGCTTAGGCCCGGCAGCCAGCACATCGAGAGTGGGTACGTAGATTCCGCGCGCAATTGCGTCGTCGAGTGATATCGCACCGGCCAGCACATTGCTCAATCCAATTTCATTCGACACACCCAGTACATGCTGCATCGTCGGGCGACGCAGATCGGCCTCTACGATGATCACTCTTTTACCGTGCTGCGCAAAGGAAACGGCCAGGTTCGCGCACATTGTTGACTTGCCCTCTCCGGGCATGCAACTGGTTACGAGAACAATCTGTGAGCCACCGCTATGCCCTGCAAGCATGATCGAAGTGCGCAAGGATCGGAACGCTTCAGCAGCCACCGATTCGGGATGTTCCAGAATCCAGACTTTATAGGTTCCTCCCTCTTCGCTTTCTTCCACCTTGTGCTTTTCTTTTTCAGGCGAAGCGCCATAGGCGCCATAAGCACCATAAGTTGTACCGTATCCATACCCCTTCCCCGTGGCACCGAAATTGGGAATGATTCCGATCACCGGTATCGAAGTAATTTCTTCCACTTCAAGCGGTGTAACTACCGTTCGGTCCATGCTATCGGCGGCAAATGCCAAAGCAATGCCAAGCACCAGGCCTATCAACAGGCCCAGGCCCATATTGAAAGTGCGCACCGGACGTATTGGCACCGACTGCGTCCGCGCTGGATCCACCACTGTAATATTTGTCGCCTGGATTCCTGCCGATACATTCGCCTCTTGCAACTTAGTGTAGAGATCCTCGTAAAGGCGCTTCCGAGACATAGCCTCTTGGCTAAGTACAGCGAATTGCACTGCCTTTTCATTCAGCTTCGCGGCTTCAGCCTGTTGCTGATCGAATTGCTTTCGAACCAGATCCTCGGTTCGCTTTGCAAGTTGAAAATCGCCCTGTGCGCGCTTCGTGATCTCCTGTATTTCGTTCGAGATCTCTGCATCTATTGCATGGAGCTGGGTCTCCATGTCCTTGAGATGGCGGTTATTCTGCCCTAAGTTTGTTGCCGCTTGGGCGAGCGCGATCTTGAGCTGATTCTCCTGTTGTCGAAGTTGCAGCAGATTGGACAGCCCGCCGCCTTCGGTCAGTACTAGAGATTTGCTTTGCAGCGCCATCGGATCCTGAGCGAGGCCAACAATCACATCTCCCTCACCGCCGCTGACAATGCGGTAGATCGCCTCTTTCTCAATGCGGTTTGATTCCGCATTGGTCAATTCCGTGTTGAGCGCATCGAGCTTTTGAATCACGACGCTGTGGATCTCTCCGCCGCCGGAGGAACTGTCGCCGCCAGAGGCTTGAAGACTAAGTATTCCGGACTCTCTTTCGAAATCTGTAAGCCTCTTCTCCGATTCCTCTACATTCGACTTGAGTTCGGACAGCTGCTTGGTGAGCCAGTTAGATGCTTCCGCAGTTGCGTTGTAGTGGGACTGAAGATACTGACCCTTGTAGCTGTCGATGATAGCGTTGGCTATCGTCGCTGCCTGTGGAGCATCCTGACTTTCAAATGTCACCCTGATGAGACGTGTACCTCGCGTGGGTTGCACGCTCAGATGGCTCCTGAAGATTCGCAGCAATACCGTTCGCCTGACGGGCGATTGATCGAGAGGCACCGAAGCCTGAGGATCGGCACCGGGCCTAGCGGTGAACGGGGCTTGAGATGCAAGATTCAGCCGCTCAATCACGTCAAGCGCCAGCGAGTCACCCTGAAGAATCGCTGTCTCTGTCTGGAGATCGGTCTGAAAGTCTCCTCCGGACGACAACTGCTGACCCAGTGCATCCTGTAGGCTCAGGTCGAGTGAACCGCCGCTGCTCTTGTTTAGCTCAATCGTCGCTGTAGCCTCATACACACGCGGTGTCATCGAAGTAATGATGAAGGCCGCAACCAGGCAAAGCAATACTGAAGAGATGATCCAGAATCGACGACGAACCAGTACGCGCATGAGGTTTCGCAGTACATGATCGCTCGGTGCAGCATGACTGATACCAGCCAGCTCCGACCCTGCTGATTGCTCTGTTCTAAGGAGTGGGGTTTCGCTGTTTCTCAAGGTGCTTCCTTCAATTGTGTTTGCAGGCTTGCCCGTTTCAACTTCTGATCCGGACCGAGCTACTGCATTTTGTTGAACTTTCTGACATTAAATATCAGAAATAGTTTGTTGACTACACGGATGCTATTCTCTTCGTCGAAATGTCTAGGTTGTCCAGCAATCGGCCTGCGCTCATGCTCCACATTTCTGTTCGGTGGCCCAGGTGGCAGAATGTGGGCTTGACCCGGGCTAAGTGACGCATATAGGCCGGTGATCTGTCCGCGCGGCTCGCGAGCTCATATCAAATTCCATATTCATTGGCTAGCAGTCCCCCTCACGGTTTTCGGGATGCAACTGAGACTGTTCGCTAGGCTCTTTTGAATCTTTGCAATCCGGATTCTGTATCCGTTCCATCTTTTTGAGTTGCAGTTGCAGCAGCGCAGTAATTGACTTTGATCGACTTAGCGAACACCCGTGATGCTTTGAGCACTTACTTCGCGCTTTTCTCGACTGCTCAGCTAGCCCTGATGCTTTGCGTCAGGCACTTGTACGGCATATTCTTCGCACCCGTCCGGCGATTCGCCTTTGGCGTCCATCATCTGCAGCAATTCTCTTCTTGGCTGATACTCAGGGATTATTCTCTTCAACTCAGCCATAAGACGGGCCGTATCGCGGCTCTCCACTATATTCTTAAGCGCATCAATCAGAGCCAATGATCCGCTGAACCCAATTCCTCCGACGCAGCTATAACTTCGGATCTTCTCGTGCGCGGTCATCACAAGAGTCTCATTATAGGCAGTAAGCTCCTCATACAGTTTTTCACCCGGCCGCAGCCCGGAATATTGTATCTGGATATCGATATCCGGACGCAGGCCCGAGAGGATGATCATATCTCTGGCGAGATCGGTAATCTTAACCGGCTCTCCCATATCGAGAACGAAGATCTCCCCTCCCCTTCCTAAAGAGAAGGCCTGCAGTACCAGCTGGGAGGCTTCGGGGATGGTCATGAAATATCGGGTTATATCGGGATGCGTGACGGTAACAGGACCACCCTTGGCAATTTGCTCTCTAAAGATCGGAACGACGCTACCGTTACTGCCCAGTACATTTCCGAAACGCACGGAAACAAAGCGTGTCTCAAATTGATTATGGAGAGACCCGGCCAATAATTCGGCGACTCGCTTGGTTGCGCCCATCATGCTTGTGGGCCGTACAGCCTTGTCTGTCGAGATCATGACAAAGTCTTCTACGCCATATTTTGCCGATGTCATCGCTACGTTCCATGTGCCAAAAATATTGTTCTCGACCGCCGAGAAAACATGCCTTTCCATAAGTGGCACGTGCTTGTACGCAGCCGCGTGATATACCACCGAAGGCCTGTAGATTTTCAGCAGCCTTTCCAGGTCGTCTTGGCGGGTGACGTTGCCAATCTCGGGGTAGAACTTCAGATCGGCGCAGCTGTTCCTCAACTCGCGGTCGATGTGAAACATCGGCGTCTCTGCGATATCGAATCCCACCAATGCCGCTGGCTCAAACTGCGTAATCTGCCGGCAAAGCTCGCTTCCAATCGAGCCGGCCGCGCCGGTAACCAGAATCACTTTCCCTTTGATCTGGGCCCGAATTCCTTCCAGGTCCAGCTTGACCGGTTGCCGGCCCAGAAGATCGTCAACCGCGACCGGCCTGATTTGCTTACCCAAATCCGCGCCGACTATCAATTCCGCCAGACCAGGAACGGTCTTGTACTCCACTTCCGCATTCAGGGCAAAGCGCAGAATCCGCGCCATCTGCAGACCGGAGGCAGAGGGAATGGCGATGAGTACCTTTCTGATCCCGTACTTGGCAACCACCGCAGCAAGCGATTCTCCCGGGCCAAAGATCGGCTTACCCTGCAGCACAAGGTGCGCCTTCGACAGATCGTCGTCGATGAACCCGATCACCTCACAGCCCAGCGATTGATTCTGGCGCAACTCCCAAAGCAGCGCCAAACCCGCCGCGCCGGCGCCATAGATCAGCGTGCGCGTTCGCTCTCCCCGGGACCGGCGCAGTTTTTCCGCGGTCATAACTGCACGAACCAGGAAGCGCATTCCGATCGTCAGAAAGCATGCGAGCATGCAGTCAATAATCAATACCGACCGGGGCACTCGCGGCGCTCCGAAGAACTGACCAAGCACTCCGGCAGAAACCAGCGATGCTGCTGTCAGAGTTGTCATGATGCGGATTGCGTCATGGGAAGAAACAAGCCTCCAGTTTCTTCTTTCCTGGCGTACAACCAGAAACGCAACACTTTGCACAAGCAGCCACACAAGGATCGCTGCCTTCATTGAGGCGCGATACATCGGTGGAACATTTCCATCAAACCGCAGCTGAAATGCCAAGTATCCTGAGAGCGCAAATGCACCCCAATCCAACAGATACGCGACCGCACGTTGCTGTAGGACCTTCCAGTAAATTTGACTATTCCCTGGGCGAATTGACACGATCTTCTCCTGCCTGGTTGCGCGGCTCATCTGTGGATTCTGGATGAACTGCAGAGAGACTACCCCGGCCAACATGAAAAACAGGTTGCATGGCCCTATTTGCCGGCATGTATCTGATCTTGGAACTCAACTCGGAGGTTTTTCTGTGTCGCGACGAGCGGTCAGCTCTTTCATGCCGCTTTTGTACAGCCTGCCGGTCGGGCAACAGTAGGTATCCAGCAGGTAGAGCCCCTATTGCGGGGCTGCGTTTCGGCACTCAAATTATATCCAGCCATCCCGCCGCTGTTCTGCCTGACCAGACCCCAACCGCGTGCAAGCGTTTGGATTGTTGCCATTCATCGCCGAATCGTAACGCCTGCGCACCCTTAATGCGCTGTTCCGTCCAGCCGGATAGACTTTTCCTGCATTTCGCCGCAAAGCAACTCCCTGCATCCGGCCGAGTTCGTTTCCTGCCTTACCACAGCCTCGCGCGCGGCCTCACCTGCGCCTCATCCCTGCACTATCTTTTCGCGGCCATTTTTGACCTTTCCGGTCGCGTTCCTTGTGTCCAGTACCATCTTGGAGTGCTCGACGATGAAATCGCAATCGAAGCAGTCGTGATCGGTCAGGATCAGCGCGGCATCGGCGTTAGCCAGTTCGGCAGCGGTCAATTCCCCTACCTCGCGCCCGGGCAGACCTCCATAACGATGCGAGACATAGCCCGTGACGTAGGGATCGAAGTATGAGATCTCGGCGCCGCGGTCGGCCAGAATCTTCAGGATCTTGATGGCCGGTGACTCGCGGCAGTCATCTACGTTCTTCTTGTAAGCCAGACCCAGGGCCAATATCTTTGCGCCCCTCAGTGCCGTCTTTCTGTCCGACAATCCCTCCGCAAGGCGATTCACCACCTCGTAAGGCATGTCGGTATTTACCTCACCCGCCAACTCGATAAAGCGTGTCGTAAAGTCGAACTCACGCGCTTTCCATGACAGGTAGAAGGGATCGACCGGAATGCAGTGCCCGCCCAGGCCGGGCCCCGGATAGAACGCCTGGAAGCCGAACGGCTTCGTCTTGGCAGCGTCGATCACCTCCCAAATATTCAGGCCCATCCTCTGGCACAGCATCTTAAGCTCGTTGACCAGGGCAATATTCACACAGCGGTAGATGTTCTCGAGTATCTTCGCCATTTCAGCCGCTTCGCTGGACGAGACTGGAACAATGCTGTCGAATACGCCGCTATAAAACGACTCCAAGGCTTGGCGCGAGGACGGATCGTTGGCGCCCACCACTTTTGGAATCGTCCTGGCAGAAAAGTCCGGATTGCCGGGATCCTCTCGCTCCGGCGAGTAACCGACGAACAACTCCTCGCCGATCTTCAAGCCAGACTGCTCGATAATGGGTACAACCACCTCGGTAGTCGTGCCCGGATATGTCGTGCTCTCCAATATCACAAGCTGGCCCGCGCGGAGATGCGGCACAAGCGACTTGGCCGTCTCCCGTACCGCGGTCAGATCGGGCTGACGTGTATTGTCGAGAGGCGTCGGAACACAGATGCTGATCGTATCCGCCTTCGACACCTGGGAGAAATCCGCGGTGGCGGTAAACTGGTCGCCCTGGCGCATTCCCTGAATCACCGCGTTCGGGAAATGCCGGATATAGCTTTCTCCCTTCATCAGCTTGTTTATCTTGGCTGCGTCGATATCCAGCCCGAGAACGCGAATCCCCCTGGATGTGAACAGTTGAGCCAGCGGGAGACCTACGTATCCAAGGCCAACAACACCAGCAACCAGCTGCCGGTCCCTGGCCTTCTGCAAGAACTTTTCAAGATGAGAACTGCGTGTCGAATCTGCCATTGATATGTCCATTGTCAATTTGATTAAGTGACGCCGCAGCGCCAGAATGACTCTGCGTATAGAGCAAACTTCCTCACATGCAAGCGTGGCTACACGGGCCCCATACAGACTATTGCCTCAGAGAACTCCTCATTGCCGGCTCATTTCGTCCGGCATAGGATGCCCGGTCCCTCACCGGCAACTCCGCCTCAACAGGCGAGACCATTGACGCAGGAACCTCGACCGCGATACTGCGCATCAGTTGCTCGACCGTGACAATCACCCGGAGGCTGTTCTTGTTGCGAATCAGAACCCCCTCCATGCCGGTAAGCGGTCCGGAACAAATCAATACCCGCTGCCCGACTGTCAGCAGGGGATGAGGCTCGGCTACACCCTCGGCCACGCCACGCCGTAATGCCTCAATCGTTACCTCGGAGATCACCGCAGGCTCTCCGCCAGTACCCGACACCAGCGCCACAACCCCCGGTACGTCCAGAACCCGGCAACGATCCGTGCGGGCGATTTTGACAAATAGATAGCCCGTAAACAGCGGCAACTCCACTGTCACTCGCGACCCATCGCTCCACTTTCGATTTACTTTGTAAAGGGGAAGAAAACTCTCGATGCCGCGGTACTCAAAGTGCCGAGACACTGACTTCTCGTGTCGCGGACTCGTGTACACAGCCAGCCAGTTGGCCGACTTCAACAGCTCGAGATTGGCGGGTTTTGAAGATCGGGTCATGGGGGATAACCGTCAAATTTGGGTAAAGCTTCGCCGTCCTCACTTGGGTGGGGCTTTTTTCAGAACAAGGATACACGAACAGGCAAAACTACTGCCTTCTCGCTTGAAGCAGGTAGACGGCCCTTCATACCTCGGCTTATCGACCGGAACCCAAATAACCGCTAAACGGGCTATTCTGGTCCAATTTGGATGTTCTCAATAAACCGCTAAAGAAACTATAACAGTCGAGTGTGAATAATCAACAAACAACACCACTTCCGCAAGGAATCTGTCCAAACAACTGACAAGACTGTCATGTCCTCTTAGGCCACTGGCATCTCTATATGTCATGCTTCTCATTCTTAGATGCGGCAAACCGTTCGGAAGTTCGTTCAATTTGCGTATCGCCATCTGAATAGACGATATACACGCTGTCCGAAACTCAGGTACTACCGAATATCTCCGGTATCGCCTCGGCGTCCGAACCCGGCTGCACCCCTAAGCCTCCTTCTACGGGCTTCTGAACCCGCCCTCAAACAAGTACATCGGACAGAAGATAATCTTCATTAGCCGCCCGGCTTGCTCAGTTCAACGAGGGTAACGTCTCAAACGGCTCTTTCCGGTCTACCGGCATCCTGCGGCGAGAGACCCCGGCTCGGAGCGTTCGCACCCCCGAAAATGCAAGCGCTTCGTTTGGCGCCAGACACTGCATCGCCCGCGTACACCCATACGCATCTCCCACATCACGCTTCGGGAATAGAATGGCAATGGGAGAAACCAAATTGACCGCCCATATTTACATGGATGCCAATGCCACGACACCTCTGGCACCTGAGGTCTTTCAGGCCATGCGCCCATACTGGATCGACCAGTTCGGCAACCCTTCCTCGATCCACATGCAGGGCCAACAGGCCCACTCCGCCATAGACCAGGCCAGAGAATCCGTCGCGGCGCTGTTCGCCTGCGGCGAGGCCGATGTCATCTTCACCGGCGGCGGTACCGAGGGCGACAACTCCGCCATCTTCGGTATGATGCGCACGGGCGACCACCTCATCACCACCTCCATCGAGCACCGGGCCGTCCTTCAGCCGGCCGAGAGGCTGGCCGCGCGCGGTGTGGACGTCACCTATATTGATCCGCAGCCCAAAGGTGCAATCTCAGCAGAGGCGGTCCGCGCGGCGATCACACCCCGCACCCGGTTGATCAGCGTGATGCTGGCCAACAACGAGACTGGCGTATTGCAGCCCGTCGAAGAGATCGGCAGGATCGCGGCCGAAGCCGGCGCATACTTCCATACCGATGCCGTACAGGGCGCAGGCAAGGTGCACCTCGATGTCAATCGCATCGGCTGCCACCTGCTCACCGTCAGCGGCCACAAGTTTCACGGCCCCAAGGGCGCGGGCGCCATGTACGTCCGCCCAGGCACACCCATCGAGCCGTTCATCCTGGGCGGCAGCCACGAGCGCCGGCTGCGCGCCGGAACGGTAAACGTTCCCGCCGTCGTCGGACTCGCCAAGGCCGCCGAACTGGCCCTCGCCAGCCTCACCGACGGCACTGAACAACGCCTTGTCCGTCTGCGTAACCGCCTGGAATCCGGCCTCCTCGCCATCGACGGAGCCGCGGTCAATGGAGCCGGCGCGCCCCGAACGGCAAACACCACAAACATCCGATTCGACGAAGTCGATGGCGGAGCGCTAATGATCGCCCTCGACCTCAAGGGTCTTGCCGTGAGCGGAGGTTCGGCATGCCACTCCGGCGCCGTCGAGCCCAGCCATGTGCTCTCGGCCATGGGCCTCGATAAGCACGCCGCCAACTCGAGCATCCGTTTCAGCCTGCTGCGCACCGCCACGGATGAAGACGTGGATCGCGCGCTCGATATCATCAGCGAGGCCGTAAAAAAACTGCGGTCCCTGGCGCCGGCCTAACCCCGCCAGCACCGCTAACTCCGCTTGAAAACAGCACAGGAGTCAGTTATCGCCGAACCATCCACCATCGCCGTCGCCATGTCCGGAGGGGTCGACTCCTCGACGGTTGCGGCTATACTTGCCCGCGACCGCGGCGATACCGTAATCGGCCTCACCTTGCAGCTCTGGAATCAGAACCGCCTCGCCGGCCATCCCGGCATTCCCGACACGCCGAAGGCCGGACGCTGCTGCTCGCTCGACGATGTCTACGACGCCCGCCGCGTCGCCGTGCAACTTGGCATCCCTTATTACGTCGTAAACCAGGAAGATCGCTTTGAGCAGGACGTCGTCCGACCCTTCGTCGAGGAGTACCTCGCCGGGCGGACCCCCATCCCCTGCTCGCTCTGCAACAACCACCTCAAGTTCGACCAGCTCCTCAAAACCGCCCGCTCCATCGGCGCCGACTCCATCGCAACAGGCCACTACGCTGTAAACGAGTTCGACCCGGTCCGCGGACGCTGGCTCCTCAAGCGTCCCGCCGATCTGGCCAAGGACCAGACCTACTTCCTCTTCGGACTCACCCAGGACCAGCTCGCCCACACCCTCTTTCCCCTCGGCCACATGACCAAGCCCGAGGTTCGCGAGGCCGCACGCCGCCATGGCCTCCGCCTCGCCGAAAAGCCCGACTCCCAGGAGATATGCTTCATCCCCAACGGCGACTACAAGCAGTTCATCGCCGCCTACCTCACCGAGCAGGGCCGCCCCATCCCCGACACCGCGGGCGAAATGGTATCCGCTGACGGCAAAGTCCTCAGCCACCACGACGGCATCGAAAACTTCACCATCGGCCAGCGCAAAGGCCTGGGAGTCCCGTCACCCTCCCCGCTCTACGTCATCCATATCGACCCGGCCAGCCATCGAGTTACGGTGGGAGACGACGCAGATCTCACTACACGCACCCTGCGCGCCCGGCAACTGAACTGGATATCTGTCCCTTCGCTCGCCGGCCCCATGCGCGTTCGCGCCAAGATCCGCCACCGGCATGAGCCGGCCTGGGCCACCATCGAGCCAGTGGAAGACAACAAGGTGCTCGCCACATTCGACGAGCCGCAGCGAGCCGTCACTCCGGGGCAGTCGGTGGTCTTCTACGATGGCGATGAGGTCGTCGGCGGCGGATGGATCTACTGATTTGAACTGGAACCGCAGCCAGGATGCGGCTTCTGATTCTATCCCCGGTACGGGGGCGCGGGCCGAGGAGCCTCGTAGCTATCCTCGTCTTCAAAAACAGAATCCTGCTTCGGCGTCGCCGCGGCGCTTGCCGGAGCAGCCTCACGCAGCGTCTCCACGGTGGCCTTTACTGAAGCAAGCAGGCCCGAGAGCTGACGCATCGGCTTGGCAACCACATCGGAGACGTAGACGCCCACCTTTTCCACGCGATCCAGAATCGTGCTCAGTATGCCGTCGATGCGGCTTACCTGGACGCGTGTCCGCTCGATGATATCGTCGGCAGCAAACTGCACGTTGGCGGTCTGCGCGCGCAGCGACTTTAAGATCACAGCCAGGTCGGCGGCCGCGCCTTCGATCTTCGGAGCCACATTCTCGACGATCGCGCGCGTCCTGTCGACGATCGGCATGATGCTCGTCCGGTAATCTTCCAGTTCCTCGCGTATCGAGCGAACCGCCCCGCGGGCAACCACCACAACCGCGATCAGAAAGATCGTCTGTAGCACGATGGCAAGCACTACTGCCCCAAACAACGCCAGTTGGATGGTCTGCGGGTCGGAAAATGACATCGTACACCTCGCTCAAAGCGCACTCGCGCCCGGAAACTAGAGACCGGGCACCAGCCTGTGCCGCACCTTCTAGTACCGTGACCGCGTGATTATGTAATAGTGCCCATAAACCTGGGTGCCCCAGGTCTCGATTTTGAGACCTGGGAAAGCACGAATCTCCGCAGTCATTGCACTAGTACTCGTGGGTCTCGGGGCTCAGATTGCCGTTCGTTCCGGTCGTCGTCTTATAAGCCTGACGGCCAGCATCGACAGCCGCGCTCACCCGGATCGTCTGATCCGATACCAGGCTCTTGCCGCGCTCCACAAACTCTTCCCACTGCGCCCGGCCGCGATCCACTACTTCACGGCCCTTGTCGACGTACTCGCCTACCTGATCCTTGCTCTTGTCGACAATCGTGCTCACCTGCTCCTTGCTCTTATCGACAAATGCGCTCACATTCTCGGCTGCCGCGCGGCTCTTTGCCTTTAGAAACTCCGCGCCCTCGCGGGCCCCGGTTGAGAGGTCCTCGCGCGTCTCGCGGCCGCTCTTGGGCGCATACAGGATGCCGACCAGCGCACCCACGCCGATTCCGGCCAGGAACCATGCCAAACCGTTCATCTTGCTTTCGTCTGCCATGTCTCAATCCTCCTCTTCGCCGCAATGCCCAAGCCAGCGAAATCGACTCCAGTGTACAGCAAATCTACTTTGAATGCTGTATCTTGCCGGAAATTGAAGGCTCCGGACCTCTGTCCACTTAACTTCCGCCTTCCGAGCTCCGCGCCAGCGCCTCGGCAAAGTGCACCGCTTCCCTTTGCCCCAACTGCCGTATCTGCTCCCGGCAGCTGAATCCGTCGGCCACAATCACCGTCTCAGCGCCGGCCCGCTCAATAGCCGGCAGCAAATCCTGGCTCGCGATCCGCTTCGAAACCTCGAACTTCTCCCGCTCAAACCCGAACGGACCCGCCATGCCGCAGCAGCCGGCCTCGATCGCCTCAACTTCAGCCCCGGCCCTGCGCAACAGCGCGACCTCACTTCCCGGCCCGCCAAAAACCGCCTTGTGGTGGCAGTGCCCGTGTACCAGAACACGCATGCCGCTCAACCGGCCTTCCGCAAACCCCGGTGCCTTCTCAGCCAGCCAGTCGGCCAGCAGCCACACCAGCCCCTGCATCTTCTTCGCCCGCTCGTCGTTCGGAAACAGCTCCGGCAGCTCGTCCTTGAAGACGCTCGCGCAGCTCGGCTCAAGAAAGATGAACGGCAGCCCGGCATCGATCTGGGGCGTCATCTTCTCAAGCACATTGGCCAGATACTCCCGCGCCGCCCCCAGAAACCCGAAGTCGTAAAGCGCGCGCCCGCAGCAGATATGCCCTCGCGGCACTTCCACAGCGAACCCCGCATCGCGCAGCACACTCTCGGCAGCCTTCAGAGTCGCCGGATGGTAGTAGTTGTTCCACGTATCCGGCCACAGAAGCACTTTCTGCCCAGCCGCCTGCGCTTCCCGCGCCACAACACCTGCACTCCGCTCCCACAGCGCCGTATAACTCTTCCCCGCCAGCTTCGGTGTCGTTCTCTCCGCCGCAATCCCCGCGAACCGCTTGAACAGCGACCCCGTCACCGGCCCCGTCAACATCGCGTTTGCAATCGCCGGAGTCAGCGCGCCCAGCCGGGCCAGCTTGTCGGCAAACCCGAACAGATAGTGCCGCAGCGGATGCACTCGCCCCTTGTAGTGCTGAGCCAGAAACTCAGCCTTGTACTGCGTCATGTCCACCTGCACCGGACACTCCGTCTTGCAGGCCTTGCAGCTCAGGCACAGATCGATCGCGTCCAGCACCGCGTGGCTCTCAAACCCCTCCTCGCGCAGCGATCCGGCCATCATCTCCCACAGCAGCCGTGCCCGGCCCCGCGTCGAGTACTTCTCCTCGCCGGTTCCGCGATAGCTCGGGCACATCACCCCGCCCTTGGCGTTGCGGCAGGAACCCACACCTACACACCGTTCGGAGGCGCTCTCAAACGATCCATGATCCCGCGCAAACACAAAGTGCGTCTCCGGCTCCAGATGCTGCTCGCCCGGCTCGTGCGGCTTGTGCCGCAGGTTCTCCACCGGGTCGTAGACGCGCACCGCATCCGACAGCTTGCCGGGATTCATCCGGTTGTCCGGGTCCCACAGCGTCTTGAACTCGCGGAAGGCCTCCACCAGCTCCGGCCCAAACATCTTCGGCAGCAGCGCAGCACGCGCCTGCCCGTCTCCATGTTCGCCGCTGAGCGACCCTCCGAACGACACCACCAGATCTGCCGCCCTATCCAGAAACTCCCTGAACTTCCGCACGCCCTCGGCCGTGTTGAAGTCGAAGTTCACGCGCATGTGGATGCAACCCTGCCCGTAGTGTCCGTAGAACGGCGAACTATAGCCGTACTCCGCCATCAGCCGGTCGATGCCGCGCAGATATTCGCCCACGCGCTCCGGCGGCACCGCCGCGTCATCCCAGCCCTCGTATCGGTTGGGTTCTCCCGGCACAAACACCACCGCGCCCAGTGACGACTCGCGAACATGCCACACCGAAACCGCTTCTTCTTGCGTGCAGATGTGCGCAGACGGGCTACCCGGCCACGACTTCGCCGCGCTCACCACCGCTTCGGCCTTTGCCCTCGCCTCAACGGCCGAATCCGCCCCCATCTCCACCAGCAGAAAGCCGGCGCCCTCAGGCAGCTTCTCGATGTCGCGAAGCCGCAGCCCCTTGCGGCGCATAAAGTCCACCAGCTTCCCGTCGAAACCCTCGAGGCCAATCGGCTTGTGTTCCAGAGCCTGCACAACCGCGTCCGCAGCCACGAATGCATCCGCGAATCCCAGAACCACCAGCAGCCGGTGCTGCGGACTCTTGGTCAGGTTCACCGTCGCGCTCAAAATATTGACGCACGTACCCTCTGAGCCCACCAGCGCCCGCGCCACGTTGAAGCTCCCCCCGGGCAGCAGCTCGTCCAGGTTGTACCCCGACACCCGCCGCGGAATCTGCGGAAACTTCTCCTCGATCAGCTTTGCGTAGCGCTCGCCGATGCTCTTGAGCCCCGCGTAGATCTCGCCCTTCCGCCCGCCCGCGCGAATAATCGCGTCCAGCTCCGCAGGTGTCGTCGGCCCCACCGTCATTCTCGTGCCGTCATAAAGAACCACGTCCATCGACTCGACGTTGTCAACGGCCTTGCCGCCCATCAGCCCGTGTACGCCGCAGCTGTTGTTGCCCAGAATCCCGCCCAGCGTACACCGCGCATGAGTCGCCGGATCGGGCGCGTAGGTCAGCTGATACACCTCCGCCGCCTCGCGCAATCGGTCCAGCACAATCCCCGGCTCAATCGTGGCCTGCTTCTTCTCCGGTTCAAGACCCAGCAGCCCCTTCATGTGGTGCGAGTAGTCAAAGACCACCGCCACATTCACGCACTGCCCGGCAAGGCTCGTGCCCCCGCCGCGAGGCAGAATCGCTGCACCCGTGGCCCGGCAAGCTGCAATCGCCGCCTCCACGTCCGCCTCGTCCCGCGGATACACCACGCCCACCGGCAGCTGACGGTAGTTCGAAGAGTCGTTGGCATAAAGCGCGCGCGAGCCAAGGTCGAACCGCACTTCGCCGCGAACACTTTTCTTGAGCAGCGCCTCGAGCTCGCCATGCGCCGAAAACCCCTCATGCGAAAGAGGAGAAAATTCTGAAGCCGCAGATATTTCGGAAGTAGTCACAAAGAAATGTTAGCGCGATGCAGCTCTCAGCACTGTGACCGCCGTCCCTCAGTCCCTCAAACGCTACAATCTCCCCATGCCCCTGGTCTCCCTTGACGGCGTCTCGAAGACCTACCCCCGCCGCGCCGGCCTGCGCACCACCGAGCACGCCGTCGTCGACCGCGTCTCGATCTCCATCGAGCCCGGAGAGACTCTCGGCCTCGTCGGCGAGTCAGGCTCCGGCAAAACCACCGTGGCCCGCATGATCCTCGGCCTCACCCGGCCCACCAGCGGCACGGTCCTCGTCGACGGCATCGACATCGCCCGAGCCGCGCGCGCCCAGCTCCACCGCCTGCGCCGCCAGATGCAGCCTGTCTTTCAGGATCCCTATGCCGCCCTCAACCCGCGCATGAAGGTCGCCGACATCGTCACCGAACCGCTCGTGATCCACGGCCTTGATGGCTATGATTCAGGGTGCCCCACCCTCGGGGTCCCCACAGACAGGTCTTCGTCTGTGGGGTGGAGACTCGCCGCGCCGTTGTCTTTGCGGCTAGGGTGGGGTCGGAAGAACGCAACTCTCCGCGCCCGCGCCATCGATCTGCTCAAACAGGTCGGTCTCGACGAGTCCGCACTCGACCGCCATCCCCACCAGTTCTCCGGAGGCCAGCGCCAGCGCATCAACATCGCCAGAGCCCTCGCGCTCCGTCCCCGGCTGCTCATCCTCGACGAGCCGGTCTCGGCCCTCGACGTCAGCGTCGGCGCGCAGATCGTCAACCTGCTCCGCCGTCTCCAGCGCGAGCATGGGCTCACCTACCTGTTCATCTCTCACTCGATGCCGCTGGTCCGCTATCTCAGCTCACGCATTGCGGTCATGCAAAACGGCCGCCTCGTAGAAACCGGCGAGGCAGAAGCCCTCTGCGCAAACCCCAGCGAAGCCTACACACGGCAACTCATCGCGGCCACGCCCGAGCTGCCGACCGCCTAGTGTCCTGAAACTGAAGTCCGCGTCAAAACAATCTGTCATCCTGAGCGAAGATTGGCGCGGATTCTGCGCCAATCGCAGTCGAAGGACCTGCGGTTGTTCTTCAACGAACTTCAGATCGCCACACTGCGGCCACGCCTGAACTGCCCGTCGCTTAAGTTTCTTACAGCTTAATTTTTGTACGGATTTGGGTGCCCCAGGTCCCGCTTTTGGGACCTGGGAAAGTACGAATCTATGCGGTCATAAGTACTGGATCTACTTCGCCTGCGGCTGAGCCGCCGGCGCAGCCGGTGGCGGAGTAGCGCCTGTGCCTACCGGCGCTATCGCCGGATGCGATGCGGGCATCGCTGGCATATCGGCCACCCCCACCAGCTCCACATCAAATACCAGATCGGCCTTGGGAGGAATCACCGGAAGCCGACCCAGCTCGCCATAGGCCAGCTCCCAGGGAATAAAGATCCGCCGCTTGCCGCCCACGCGCATCCCCTCCATCCCCCGGTCGAATCCCGGAATCAGCCGCCCCACCCCCTGCGGGAAGGTCAGAGGCTGGGGATCGCCCAGTACCGGCTTGCCTTCGGCATCCACTGCCGGAGCGCCGTCCTTCATCACCGGCATCCTGTGGTCGTAGGACGAGTCAAACTTCTTGCCCGTGCCCGCAAAGTAGCCGGAATACTGCACCGAGTACACCTTGCCCGGCTCAGCCAGCGCGCCCGTCCCCACCTTGATATCGATGTAACGCTCGGTGAACAGCGGCTTGGGAAATGTGCGAACAGCCGGCATGTCGGGAACCGGCTTTGCCGCAGCCGGAACCTTCGCCACTGTCGCGGGAGCCTTCACTGTTGCCGCTGGAGCCTTCGCCGCTGTCGCCGGAGCCTTGGCGGGATGGTTTGCCGGGGGCGCGGCAGGCTTGCTCGCTGCCTGACCAAATACAACCGAAGCCGTAAACAGAAGAACAACTGCAAGTCTCATCGGGGTCCATTCTCCATCGTGCGTTTCCTTCGGGAGTGTATCAAGCGGGAAGCGGACTGCACTATCCGGCCAGCAGATTTCAGCCTGTACCGTAAATCCCCCACGCGCCCTTTCGTGCCTACAGTGTGGCAAATTTGCCACAGACCGCCTCCCCTCTTATCGGCTAATCTGTTGGGGATTTCCCTCCCCTGGGAACGAGGAGCGTTTTGGCCCAACCTGTGCAGTTTGAGCAAACGATCGCCGCGCCGGTTGAGTTCTCCGGCGTCGGCCTGCACTCCGGCGCTCCGGTCAACATGCGCCTGCTGCCCGCCCCGGCCGGATCCGGCATCGTCTTCCGCCGCACCGACCTCGACAACTTCGAGATCGCCGCCACGGTCCGCAACGTCGCCAAGGTCAGCTACGCCACCAGCCTCATGCGTCAGGGCGTGCTCATCTCCACCACCGAACATTTGCTCTCGGCTCTCATCGGAATGGGCGTAGACAACGTCATCGGCGAGGTCGACAACCTCGAACTGCCCATCCTCGACGGCAGTGCTCTGCCTTACGTCGAGGCTTTTCAGTCCGCCGGCATCAAACCGCAGCGCCGCCGCCGCGAGGTCATCCGCATCCTCTCCCCCGTCGAGGTCCGCGAGGGCGACAAGTTTATCGGTGTCTATCCCGGCACCGGCTACCAGGTCAGCTACGCCATCCACTTCCCTGCGCCCATCGGCCCGCAGGAGGTATGCATCGATCTGGCAACCGAAACCTACGGCGCCACCATCGCCCCGGCCCGCACCTTCGGTTATCTGGCCGACGAGCAGAAGCTCCGCGACATGGGTCTGATCCGCGGCGCAAGTTCTGAGAACGCCATCATCCTCGGCCCCGAAGGCCCGCTCAACGGCCCTCTGCGCCTGCCCGACGAGTATGTGCGCCACAAAGTGCTCGACCTCATCGGCGACCTGGCCCTGGCCGGACGACGCATTCAGGGCCGCGTAGTTGCTGAACGAGCCGGACACGCCATGCACACCGCCCTGGTCTCGCGCCTCATGAAGGACCGCTCAACCTGGGAGCTGGCTTACATCGCCGAGCCCGAGCCGGAGGCGGCGCTCCAGCCAGACAGCGACGTCGCTAACGCTCATGCTGCCGTGTAGCAAAAAGTCCGTGTGCGTCCCTGCATTATCCGGCCACTGCAAGGACGCACCGGCGGCCTGGATTTACACTTGTAATGCCCGTTCTCTATCCGGCTCATGCAAGTCAAAATAGGAGTGTCATAATACCGTGAACCGGTTCTCAGCTTTGATCGTGCGTTTTTGCCTGCTGGCGCTTTGCGTGGTGAACCTTGTCATCCTCGGTCAGCGTCTGAGCCCCTTGAGTTCCCTTCTCAACGTTGACAGTCAGGTGGCCTCTACCTACGACCCGATCGTTTGCCTGGCGGTCTATACGCTGGTAATGTTCTGGGCCGGCGGTATTCGCAGTGAGGGTTTTGCTAAAGCCGTCCGCATCAGCTCCATCCTGGGCGCAGTCGCGGGCCTGCTGCTCATCGCGCACATCACGCTGCCCTCGCTCCCTGACCGTACCCATGTGCTCATGCACATTGGAATCCTGGTGGGCTCCGCCATCCTCTGGACTGCGTCGTGCATCCTCGGCTCCAAAGCCGCCGGCCACTTCGGCGTAGGCATCGTCTCCGGCATCTGGAGCGCCATGGTGAGCGCGCTCTTCGCCAGCGGCATGATCCTGTGGAAGATGTCGCCCGATGTTATCGGATCTCCATTTCAGAGCCATACGGTCTTCGCGGTCGTACTCAATTCGCCGCCCGCAATGTCGCTGGCCTACGGGCTCAGTGCCTCCACCGGGTATCTGCTCATCTGTCCGCTGGCAGGACTTGTGCTCGGACTCATCTGCGCCGTCGGCCTCGAGTAGCGCCCACAACGCATCGTTCTAACCGATTTCTTCCTAAATGGGCGGCGCTGCCGCCCTTTTCCGGCATACAATTCTCGTCGGGTGCTCCCGCTCCCCAGTGGAGCGCCTTCCAGCTCGCAGCGTGGAGGATCTCCGTCATGACTAGTCAGGAATGGCAACAACCCCAAAACAAATCGGGCAAGCGCTGGATCGTCGTGCTCGCCGCCATTGTCGTGGTGCTCCTCGCCGCAATCGCCCTGGTGCCGGTCTTCTTCAATGCAGACTCCTTCCGGCCCAAAGTCGAAGCCCAACTCACCGCCGCGCTCGGCAGACCGGTCACCATGAGCCATCTCGGCCTGTCGCTCCTCTCCGGCAGCCTGGTGGCCGACAACGTCACCATCGCCGACGATCCCGCATTTGGCGGCTCGCCCTTCTTTTCCGCCCGATCCCTGCACATCGCGGTCAACATGCGCGAACTCCTGCTTCATCGCCAACTGCACATCGCGGGCTTCACCGCCGACTCGCCCTCTATCCGCCTCATTCCCGGCAAGCAGGGTGCGTGGAACTATTCAACCCTGGGCGGCGCAAGCAAGACTTCCGAATCCACTACACCCACTGACCTGAGCGTCGATCGCTTCGAGATCAAGAACGGCAGCCTGACCGTCGCGCCGCTCTCGTCCAAAGGCAATCCTGTCGTCTACAACCACGTCGATCTGGTCGTGGAGCATCTGTCGCTCTCGACCCCCATGCCCTTCACGCTCACCGCCAACCTGCCCGCCGGAGGCACGCTGAAGCTTACCGGAACGGCGGGCCCAGTCGCCCAGCCTGACGTAGCCAGGACGCCGATTCAGGCCTCCTTCTCCGCAAAGAACCTCGACCCTGTCGCCGCAAACCTCATCGAGCCCGGCTCCGGTGTTGCGATGGTTGCGGACATCGACGGGCAGGCCGCCTCCGACGGCAAGACCCTCACGGTAAACGGCAAAGTGAAAGCCTCGCGCCTCAGGCTCGCGGCCAATGGCAAACCGGCCACGCAACCCGTCAACCTCGATCTCTCCATCTCAGAGGATCTCGGCGCGGAGTCCGGCAAGGTTCGAGACATCGCCATCCACACTGGACCGCTCGCCGCGCATCTGAAAGGCGCATTCCAGATGAACGATGCGGGCGTCGTGCTCAATCTGCATCTCGCCGCGCCCAGCCTGCCGGTCGATGCGCTCGTTGACCTGCTCCCCTCGGCTGGAGTCACGCTCCCCACCGGATCGTCGCTCCACGGCGGCACCCTCTCCGCCAATCTCGATATCACCGGCCCGGCCGATTCGCCGCGCATCACCGGACCCATCGAGATCGACAACACCGAGTTGGTCGGCTTCGATCTGGCCACAAAGATCCAGGGACTCATGAAGCCTCTCGGCTCCTCGCCCGGCGGCGGCACCGCAATTAAGCTGCTGCGCTCCGATATCGTTAACACCGCGCAGTTAACCAAGTTCGACAATCTCTTGCTCGATGTCCCCAACCTCGGCACCGCCACCGGAGGCGGCACGGTATCGGCCGCCAACGATCTCAACTTCGAGGTAACCGCCAAACTCGCCGCAGCCGACCCGGCCAGCATCGGCGCAAGCCTCCTGAGTTCAGCCGCAGGCCTCACCGTACCCATCACCGTCACCGGCAACGCTTCCAACCCCTCCATTCACGTCCATGCCGGAGCGCTGCTCAAACAAAATGCCAACTCCCTGCTCAACGGCATCAAGAGCGGCGATACCAAATCCGGGCTAAGCGGTTTGTTGAATTCGCTCATCCACAAATAGAGGGAACTCTCAACCCACCACAAACATGGGTGCCCCGAGCCTGCCCTGAGCGCAGCCGAAGGGGCCCTCGCCTTTGGAGACCGGGGAACTCCCCTCAAACCAGCCCCGACGCGCCGCAGACGCAATCCCCCGCTCAGTCCAGCCGGAAGACTACGTTCACCGTCGTCTCCACCTCAATCGGCGCACCGTTCAGCAGGTAGGGCCTGTAGCGCCAGTTGCTCACCGCATCCAGCGCGGCCTGCCGCAACATCGGCGGCCCGCTATCGACGCGCAGATTCTCAATCGTGCCGCTGCGCGAGATCGTCGCCTCCAGCACCACCGTGCCCTGTGTCCGCGTCTCCCGCGCGATCACCGGATAGACGGGCAGCGTCTTGTGAATCAGCAGCCCTTCTTCCATCGAACTGGGAACACGAATGGTCCGCTGTTCCGGCCCGCGCACGACGTTCGCCGCTTCGCCCGTGCCAAACGCATCGCTCGCGGGCGGCAACGGCCCGGCGAAATCGGCCGTGTTGATCGCAAGCGGCGTTTCGGCTCTTTCGGGAATATAGATATTCGTGGGAATCTGTCGCGGCGCGTGGATGCCCATATCCAGAACAGCCGGCGTGATGCGTACTGCTTCGGTGCGCACGAGAGGCTTCGGCTCCTCCACCTGAATCGCCGGCGCATCCAGCAGGAACGCGCCCACTACCCGGGGAAGCATATGCGGGTAGAGCAGTGGAACCATCACCAGCGCTGCCACGGCCGTGGTTTCAACAAACGATGCCGCAATCAGACCTGCACGGCTGCGGCTGCGGATTCTTCCAGCGGATGCGAAAACGGAGTCTTCAAACATGGCCTGCCTCCCGCGGGTCTTTCAGGGAGGAGCGGCGCACTTCGCCTCTTGGCTCCGCGCGCCATCTTCCAGCGCCGCGGCCCCTAAGGCCCTCCGTTCATCCCCTTCATAACCTGCACACTCCTGTAGACACCGGCACTCGGCAAACTGTTCCCAACCACTCTCAACCCACCCCATACATTGGGTGCCCCAGGTCTGGATTTTCAGATCTGGGAGAGATCACCTCTCAACCCGCCTGCCCTCGTGCTATGGTTCCCAAGTGAGCGCAACAAAGCCTAAAGCCCGCAGCCGCCTGACCGGCCTCTCCGTAAAGACCGGCCTCATCAGCCACCCCTTCGACCTTGAGAACGGCGTCCGCACCAGCGGCCTGGTCGCGGCCCGCGATCTCGGCACCGGCCACCGCCACCAGCGCCACGCCACCGCCTACTACGCCATCGCCCCTTCGGTCTTCCACTCGCTCATTGCGCGCTGGCGCCGCACGCGCGGCGTAGCTCCGCTTGAGGAGTACACCTTCATCGACCTCGGCGCGGGAATGGGTCGCGCCATGCTCATGGCCGCGGAGATGCCCTTCCGCGCCGTCCTCGGCGTCGAGTTCCAGTCCAGTCTGGCGCGGATCGGCCGCAACAACATGGCGCAGTGGCGCGCCACCGGCCGCGCCCAGGCTCCCATGCGCATGTACTGCTGTGACGCCGTCGAGTTCCCGCTCCCCGCCGGCCCCTGCGTGGTCTTCCTCTTCAACCCCTTCGGCGAACCCGTAATGAAGCGTCTCCTCGCGCGCTGGAGCACCGCGCTCAAAGGCCGCGAGGGCCAGCTCGATCTGCTCTACGTCAACAACGAACAGGACCGCCTCCTGCGCATCACGCCAGGCTGGCACCGGCTCTTCTACGGACCCATCAAGCGATCGAAGTTCGATCTCGCCGCCGACCGCAGCATCCTCTACAACCAGCCCGGCGCAGAGTACGCCGCACACACCTTCGAGGACTGCGCCATCTACCGATGGAAAGGCAGCACCCTCAAGTAGCGCGATGTGCCGGCCTCCCTTGCCCCAGCGCCCGCGAACTGCTAGCCTCTTTGTACTCTGAAGTCGGAGCAGGCTCTTGAGCAAAGCGCACCTGATCCTCGGAATCGGCGAACTGCTGTGGGATATCCTCCCCCGGCCGCACGCGGGCGGTGTCGAGGTTGACGTTCCCATCCCCGGCCAGCACGCGAACGCCAAAGGCGTGGCGCTGCTCGGCGGCGCTCCGGCCAACTTCGCCGTCATGGCCGGCCGCCTCGGCGATCACACCGCCGTCTTAAGCCGCATCGGCCGCGACGAGCTGGGCCGCAAGGCCCTGGACTACCTCGACCCGATGCCCGTCGATACCGGCTCGCTACAGATCGATCACGAACGGCCGACAGGCATCGTGACCGTCGCATTCGAGAACAATGAGCCTCGCTACACCATCCACCAGCCCGCCGCCTGGGACTTTTTCGAACTCTCGGACGAGTGGGTACAGAGAGCCGAGCGAGCCGACGCCATCTGCTTCGGCTCGCTCGCCCAGCGCAGCCGCGCATCGCGGCAGACCATTCAGGAACTCGTCTCGGAGTCTTCGTCTAGCTGCGTCCGCGTCTTCGACGTGAACCTGCGCCCGCCCTTCCTGTCGGCAGAGGTCATCGAGGAGTCGCTCGAACTGGCCACTGTGGTCAAGATGAACGACGCCGAGCTGCCCCGGGTGCTGGAACTGCTCGGTATCCCCATTGATAGCGAAGCAGACCTGCGACCCGGCGCCGAGCGCCTTCTCAACGAGTTCCCCGAACTCAAGCTGATCGCCATCACCCGCGGCGCGAACGGCAGCATGCTCGTGGCCCGCGACGAGTGGGACGATCACCCCGGCTATCCCGTCAACGTGGCCGACCCCATCGGCGCGGGAGACGCTTTCACCGCCGCGCTCACCCACTACATGCTGCGCGGCGCCTCGTTAGCCAGGCTCAACGAAGCAGGCAACCGCTGGGGCGGATGGGTAGCCTCGCAGTCCGGCGCAATGCCCGCCCTCCCCGACGAACTCCGCCGTCAGATCGCCGCCGCCATCGAAGAAGAAGACTGAAGGGTCTTTAGGTCTTTAGGTCTTTAGGTCTTTACGTCCCTAGTCCCTAGTCCCTGTAAAATCAAGCTATGCCGATCTCGCGCCAGCAAGCGCTCGACTACTTCCTCTCCCCCGATCTCCTCGGCCTTGGCTTTGAGGCCGATGCCGTCCGCCGCCGCCTCCATCCGGAGGGCGTGGCCACCTACATCATCGATCGCAACATCAACTACACCAACTACTGCACCGAGCACTGCACCTTCTGCGCCTTCTACCGGCCGCTCAAAGGACCGCAAGCCGCCGAAGGCTACATCCTCGACTTCGCCACGATCTACGAGAAGATCGCCGAGACCATCGAGATGGGCGGCACCGGCGTACTCATGCAGGGCGGCATCCATCCCGACCTCAAGATCGACTGGTTCGAGCGGCTCTTCACCGGCATCAAGCAGCGCTTCCCTCAGATATGGCTCCACTGCCTGTCGGCCTCTGAGATCCTCGCCATCGCCGAGTACTCAAACCTCGACCTGCGCACCACCATCGCCCGTCTGCGCGATGCAGGGTTGCAGTCGATCCCCGGCGGCGGAGCCGAGATCCTCGATGACGACGTGCGCGCCCGCATCGCCCGCCTCAAGTGCCGGACAGAAGATTGGTTGAGCGTCCACCGCACCGCGCATCAACTTGGCATGAGAACAACCGCCACCATGATGTTCGGCGTCGGCGAGACCTTCGACCAGCGCATCAACCACTTCGAAGTGATCCGCAAACTACAGGAAGAGACCGGCGGCTTCACGGCCTTCATCCCCTGGAGCTTCCAGCCCAAACACACCGCCCTCGGCGGCAAGGGATGGGAAGAGGCCACATCGGTCGAATACTTGAAGACCCTCGCCATCTCGCGCCTGTATCTCGAGAACATCGAGAACGTGCAAGCCAGCTGGGTTACGCAAGGGCTCAAGGTGCTGCAGATGGGCCTGCACTTCGGCGGCAACGACGTGGGCTCGGTGATGCTCGAAGAGAACGTGGTGAAGGCCGCGGGCACTTCGAACTGCACAACGGAAGAAGAGCTGCGCCGCCTCATCCGCGACGCCGGCTTCAAGCCTGTCCAGCGCGACACGCTCTATCGGACGATGTTCCTGAGCTAGCTGGCAGACCCATGCTCACGCTGTCTGGAACCCCGTTGTTCGTGAAACCAGAGTCGCGCAGAAAAGTCCTCGGCTCCTGGGGTTCCAGGGATCCGAAGATCTTTGCGTAATTCCCAAATCAACCTGGAAATCCGGGCATTATTCTCTTCGCGAGGGTTATCGGAGTTCATGGAGGCGATCAGCGATTGGAGCGATGCCAAAACGCCACGTGAGCCAATCAGATCTAGCGTATTGCATTCTTTCAGGAAAACCCGATGAGTCTCCGGGTTCGGCGGCCCTACATTTGCGCTCAGCGCAGCTAAGAATTCTTTGTACTGTTCATACTTCCATTTGCGCCAGTCAGCTTCCCGTTCTTTCCTCTTTGTGAAGAGATAGCTTAAAGCAGCCACAATCACAGCAGTTGTTGCCGCGATTGCTTCGACGATCACAGACACGTTCATAGCGATTCACTATACTCCATCCAAGACCCATGAGGGAGTAAGATTCGCTGTGTACGAATGGGACGAAGCCAAGCGCGAAGCGAACCTGCGCAAGCATGGGCTCGACTTCGACGACGCAGATTCTGTCTTCGAGAATCCGAACAAGATCACGTTCGCTGTGTCTGGCCGCGCGGAACCGCGGTGGCGAGATATAGCGCTGGTTGAGTCGTGTGGGACAGTTTTTGCCCTCGTTTACACCGTTCGCGGGTACAATATACGTATCATTTCGTTCCGCAGAGCTTCGCGGAGGGAGAGGCGAGTCTATGACCATCTCCGGCCAAACAAGCAGAACTGATTGGGCATGGGTCAAGAAGCAGATTGCGGAAGACGCGCCAATCCCCTATGACCCGAATGATCCAGACGACGGCCCTTACGATCCCAACGACGATGCGGCGGTTGATCGTTTCCTCACAGAAGCCAATCTTGTCCGCCCTGTGCCCCAGACGCCTGGAGTCAAACGGGACAATGAACGGATACCCAAAGCCTCGTAACCTGATTTTTCCGGCTTAGCCGCATCTGAGTGCTTCCTGCGGCGAACCGATTAGCTGAGCGAAGCCGCGCTCTGACTGGCCAGAGCCGACCGGTACCACTCCACCATCTTCCCCAGGCCTTCCCTGAAGCCGACCTTCGGCTCGTAGCCCATCAGCTCGCGAGCCAGGCGGATATCGGCCATCGAATCGCGGATATCTCCCGCGCGCGGCTCCGTATAAGCCGCGGGGCCGGCGTATCCGGTCAACTCCTGCAGCATCGCGTAGGCCTCATTCAGAGCTATGCGCGTGCCGGCGGCCAGGTTGATCGCCTTACCTGACACCTTCTCGGCCGGGGCCGATGCTGCCAGAAGGTTGCCCTCAACCACGTTGTCGATATAGGTAAAGTCGCGGCTCTGCGTGCCGTCTCCGTAGATCGTGGGCTGCTCGCCGGTCAGCATCTCGCGGCAGAACAGCGCCAGAACGCCAGAGCGCAGGGAATCTCCCTGCTGATATGGCCCAAAGACATTGAAGTAGCGCAGCACCACCGTCTCCAGCCCATACATGCGCTCAAAGACCCTCATGTACTGCTCGCAGGCCAGCTTGGCTACCGCGTAGGGAGAGATCGGAGATGGCGTCAGACCTTCATGCTTGGGCAGTTCCGGCGATTCGCCATATACCGAAGACGTTCCGGCAAAGATCACTCGCCGCACGCCGGCATCGCGTGCCGCAACCAGCAGGTTGAGCGTGGCCGTGACGCTATGCAGATTGGTTGCAATCGGATCGATCACCGAGTTCGGCACCGACGCAAGGGCCGCCTGATGAAAGACAACCTCGACGCCCCGGCAGGCCTGTTGGCAGGTGGGCAGGTCCGTCAGGTCGCCCTCGATGAACTCCATCTGCTCGAGTCCAACTAAATTGGCCCGTTTCCCTGTAATGAAGCTATCGATACCTCTAACGCTATCCCCGCGGGCAACCAGTTCGGCGGCAATGGAACGGCCGATAAACCCGGCGGAGCCTGTAACCAGATACTTCGCCACATAATCTCCGAAATTCTCTTCGTATCGATCTCATGATATCACCGGGCTAGTGGCGTTCCAGGGCGCAGACGCGGCCATGCGCGATGCGGCTTCATCCAACTCAACCCTCGGCCAGCTTGTGGCCAAGCTGCCGGGCGCGCTCGAGTTCCCGCTCGGTGAGCACGTAGTGGGGCTTGTTCGCAACCAGGCCCATCCACATGGAGCCCACCGGCTTTGCGCCCAGCATTGCGGCCGTGAGCCGGAGCGCTCTTGCCGCGCCCGTGGCTATGGGAATGAAGATTCCCGGCGCTGCCGAGGAGGCAATCAATACGGCCCTGCGTGTGGCCTTGCGGCGGCGCGACTTGGGAGCGTTCTGCCCCCACGGCCAGAAGGCCAGACCCACCAGCCGCTCCATCCAGCGGCGGAAGATCGCAGTAACGTTGTAGCAATTCACAGGCGAAGCCAGCACGATGGCATCGGCCGCGTCGAGCTCTTTGAGCATCGGCTCCAGATCGTCTTCCTGAAGACAATGTCCGCGCTCCTCGCCCTGTGTCTGCATGCAGCCCCGGCAGTTGATGCAGAACTCGATGCGCTGCTCGCGAAGGTGGAAGACCATTGTCTCCGCACCCTTCTCACGCGCGCCTGCAAGAACCGCATCGACTGCCTGCTCGATGGTGCCGCCCTTGCGGTAGCTGCCACAGACCGCTACGACCTTCATGAGAACCTCCGTCGGCCTTCGCGGGAATCTGGCTGCGCCGCTCCCGGGCCGCTGTTATCTGCGACCAGTGTACTGCTATCCTTGATTCGTGATCTTTCCCGGTAAAACCAAAGGACTTATCGCTCTTGCACTGATTCTGCCTCTGCTTGCGGCGTGCCGCAAGCAGGAACAGGCGGTACAAGGCACCGTCAAGGGCATCGAGCAGGCCGCGGTCAACGCCGAGCAGAAGGCGCAGGCCACGGCCAGCGAACTGGACAGCCAGCGGGACGAGCTTGAGAAGATCCCCCTGCCCACCAAGAGCATGTTCGCCGGCGTGCGCGAGGCGTCGCAGTGGGCCAATCCCTTCCTGTCGGTCGGTCCAGAGTTCGCAACCCTGCGCATCGCAAAGGCCGACGCCGGACAGGCAGCGTCCCCGAAGTCTCAGACAGTCCGCGGCCAGCAGTCCCAGGTAAAGATCGAGGACCTGGCCCAGGCCATCACCGCCATCCCGGCAGAAGCCTGGAGGTATGGGCGGGTGATCGCAGTCGAGGAGTCTCCCGATGCCGCCGCCAAGGCTCGGCCGGCAGTGCGGCGCAACGTGGTGGCCGTGATGCGCAAGCTGAACGACCTGGGCGTGGTGGTGGAGGAGTGGCCGAGGCGGTAGGGAATAGGGATCAGGGATATAAACACTTTTAAGTGATTGAATATAAATAACTTATTTGTATTTTTCTTGATGCGTCTCGCCTGTTTCCGTAGTGCTTGCGGCTGAAGTAGCACTTTCTTTTTCGGGCAACATAAGATTATCAAAATAAAACGACTTTCCTTTTTTGCGTCGCGTAAGTGTTGATTATAAAAGATTTAATTCTTAAGTGCATGAATCGAAACGAATTACACTCTTCAATGGACCAGATTCCCTGTCGTTTCCACTTGTGAACAATGCAAGTGCATAAAAACAAAAAGAGTTACGTATCACAGAATCCATAAGTACAGATTCTAAAAGAGTTAGAGATTCTTTGGCCCACTGGCATTTTCTCCCAGCAGTCTTGGTGGTCTCCTCACTTTCCAGTGTGCAACAGAGTAGCGTAATTCTCTGCAAGTTCAGATTCCCCGACGCAGTTTGGCGGCACGGACGGTGTTGGCCATGAGCATCGCTATCGTCAGCAGGCCGACGCCGCCGGGGACCGGCGTGTAGGCCGAGGAGATCTCAAAGGCTTTGGGGTGGATGTCGCCGACGAGGGTGGAGCCGCGCTTGGCGAAGGTGGCTTCCCGCTTGGCGTCGCCCGCAAAGAAGCGGTCGAACTCCTCGCGGGTGGTGAGGCGGTTGATGCCGACGTCGATCAGCGTAGCGCCGGGGCGGACCATGTCGGCAGTGACGAAGCCCGGGCGGCCGATGGCGGCGACCAGGATGTCGGCCCGGCGGGTGTGCTCAGCAAGGTCTTCAGTCTTCGAGTGGCAGATGGTGACGGTCGCATTCTCGTGGAGCAGGAGCATAGCGGCGGGCTTGCCGACGATGTCGCTGCGGCCGAGGACGACGGCGTGCTTTCCGGCGATGGGAATGTGGCTGCGCTTCAGAATCTCGATCACGCCCGCCGGGGTGCAGGGGGCGAGAGCGGGGCGCCCTGCCTGGAGACGGCCGGCGTTGATGGGGTGGAAGCCGTCCACATCTTTCGCTGGGTGGATTGCATCCAGCAGATTTTTGGAGTCGATTTGTGGCGGAAGAGGCAACTGGATGAGAATGCCGTCGATGTCGTCGCGATGATTCAATTGCTCGACCAGTTCGAGCATCTGAGCCGTGGTGACGTCGGATGGCGGGGTGATGAGGTCGCTCGATATACCCAGCTCTTCGCAGGCGCGGACCTTGCTGCCGACGTAGATCTCGGATGCCGCCACGTTGCCGACCAGCACCGCGGCCAGACCGGGACGGATGCCGCGTGAAGCGAGCGCACGAACCTCTTCGGCCACTTCCTGCTTGATCTGCGCGGCAATCGCCGCTCCGTCGAGAACCTTCGCCATCGTACCCCCAAAAGACAATCGTAACGCGGAGGGGGGTCGTGGCTTGTTGAGAAGGGCTGTTTGAGGGTCGATCTTTCCCAGGTGCCCAAATGCAAGGCACCTGGGGCAGCCGAGATTTGTGGTGGGTTGAGACCAGGGCCGCCTGACGGGCAATACATTCTTTATTCCAGAAGCATTATCCGGGCGCTATAATTCACCCTCAATGCAATGCGAGAAAGGTGGCTCCGCGATGCTTCGTTCCGGTTCCCTCAGGTTGGTGATTTTTCTTGCTCTTTGTACTTCGCTGTTTTTTGGCGGCCTGCCGGCTCACAGCCAGACAACGACCAACATCAACAAAGTCGTGAGCCTGTTGCAGACAGACCAGTACGACTTCAAGACCACCCGTTCCCCCTCGGTCTGGACCGTCGATTTCAAAGGTGAGCACATGGGTGCTATCAAGGTGATAGTAGCCCTGGGCGAAGGCGACGATGCGCTGCTGGTTATCTTTGTCACGGCGGTAGAAAAGCGTCGGCTGCCCGTAACGACTGATTTCATGCGCACACTCCTGGAGCAGACTCACAACTACGACCGCGTCAAGATCGAGTACGACCACGACGGGGATCTTTCTGTGCGCATCGACTCGTCACTGCGCGTTACCGACGCAAAGGAGTTCCGTGTAATTGTCGATCAGGTCAAGAACGCCTCGGATGAACTTTACGGCACCATCGCGCCGCAGTTGCTGAACTAACCGAGCGCCGGATCAGGCGCGTTTGGACGATGAATAATGGCTGCCCCTGATGCGGGGCAGCCATTTTTTGTGGTGGGTTGAGAGGGGCTGGTTTAGGTTGTGCTTTCCCAGGTCTCAAAATCGAGACCTGGGACACCCATTTCTGTGGTGAGTTTGGATGGGGGAGACCGTGAGTGTTTTCAGTACATGATGTATGGGCGGTCGGGGCCGGGGTTGGTTGGGGGCATGGGCTCGACGATGGGGCGGCGGAAGATGGGCTCCGGACTGGGCTTCACTGCACTGCCGCCGCGCAGTCTCATGCGGCTCAGATGCACGTCATACGCCGCGCCGGGGAGCAGCGATTCAAGGACGAAGGTCTCGATCTTTGCGCCGTGGTACTGGTGATAGCGGTAGACGCCGGGCTCGCCCTGCGCGGTCTCTGAGCCGGTGATGGGCGCGTTGAGAAAGCGCGCGGCGTCGGCGACTGTTGGCTTGGCGCGGTCGTCGCCTGCGGTGAGGCTCTCTGCCGCATAAGAGCGGACGAGCTTGGTCCAGTAGCGGGCGAGCAGATCGGTGTTGGCAAAGACATCGGCCCAGACGATCTGGCCGTGGACGGCAACGACAACTCCGACGGCGTGGGTGGCGCGAAGTTTGGCAAGCACCTGCTCGCTCGCACCGACGATGGGCGCGGCGGCCTGATCGACGCGCTCGCTGACGGCCTCAGCCTGCATGACCTTGGCGTAGCTGGTTGTGGAGCCGGCCTCTGGCGCTGCCGGTGCCATGGCAGCTACGACACCCGCGACGGAGTTCCACACCTGCTGCTGATCGGCAGCGGCCATGGCGCGCTCGCGGACGCTGGGCTGCACCATAAGGCCTCGGGCGGCGGACTTGGACGATGCGCCGAAGGTGGCCGAGGACTCGGTCCAGCGGCCGTGCTCGATGCAGAAGACAGAAAGATCGACGGGGTCGGCTCCGGGAGGCACGATGCGGTCGGCGGCGACGATGCGATCCTGCTTGCCGCCGGTGACGATCTCGCCGGCCAGCAGCAGCAGCGGCCGTTTGGAGTGGTTGATGAGGACAAGGGTGTTGACTTGATCGCCGAACTCGTACTCGGGGATGCGAACTTCGCCGCGGGGACGGACCATTCCGCGGGCGCGGCCGGCCTCAGTAATCTCAACCTCGCCGCTCTTGAGGCCCTCGTCGAGGGTGAGGAAAGGTGTCTCTGCGGGGTTTTTGCCGCCGTTGGGGACGACGGGGAAGAGGAGCAGGTTGCCGCTCTCAAGCGGAGCGAGGATGCGGTAGGGGCTGGATTTGAATTCGCTGGGCGCGTCGGTTTCCGCTGTGGTCTCCGCGGCGGCAACGACTGAGGGATCGGTCATAGATGCGTCGGCGAGTGCCGGGTCGGCCTTGGGCGCGCCCTTGTAGGAGAAGAACCATACGGCGAGAACTACCGCCATCGCGGCAATTGCAAATCGGTTGAGGTGTTTCATCGCTTTCCTCCACATCTTCTTTTTGAGGGGCCTTGATTTGGCCTTTGCACCGTGAACGGAGGGCGCAGGGTTTCTTGCAGAGTATTTTTCGAGTATCTTTGGGGCGTGGGTGTGACGCCGCTCGAATCCGCGCGAGAGAACCTGGCCGATGTGGCCGCCGAGGTGGCGTGCGCGGTGGATTCCGGGCTGCTCGGCGAGCTTTGGCGGACCTCGGAGACGCGCGCCTGGGGGCTGGAGCGGAGCGAGTTCGAGGAGATTGTTTGCGCTGTAGGGCGGCGGGCGAACTTCGGGTTGGCTGCGGGCGAGCGGGCCGGAAAATCTGCGCAGAGAGAGTTTTATCTGGGACTGCGGTTGGACGATCTGGTGCTGGCGCAGAGTTGCGCGAGGGGCAACGAGCAGGCATGGCAGCAGTTTGTGACAGCGCATCGTGAGCCGATGCGGCGGGCAGCGATTGCGATCACCGGCAGCGCTTCGCGGGGAGCGGATCTGGCCGACCTGTTGTGGGCCGAGCTATACGGGCTGAATGAGCGGGACGGAGAGCGGGTGAGTCCGCTCAAGAGCTATCGCGGACGCGGCTCGCTGATGGGCTGGCTGCGGACGATCCTGGCCCAGCGGCATGTGGACCAGTGGCGGCGGACCGGGCGCGAAGAGGCTCTGGACGGCATGGATCCGCCTGCGGCAGAGACGGATACGCCTGCGCCGCCCGAAGATACAGACGCGCTGGGCCGGGCGGTGGCAGATGCGATCGCGAAGTGCGCGGCCGAGGAGCGGTATCTGCTTGCGTCGTATTATCTCGATGGGCAGACGCTGGCCGAGGTGGCGCGGGTGCTTGGCGTGCATGAGGCAACGGTAAGCCGGCGGTTGCAGCGGGTGGTGAAAGGGATTCGCAAGCAGGTGGTGCGAAACCTCGAACGGCAGGGGCTGAGCCCGAGGCGAGCGCGGGAGGCTCTGGAGACCGATCCGAGAGATCTGGATGTGAATTTGAAAAAACTTCTGCAACAAACGCAGGTTGAATCGTTCCAAGATAGAGCAGGCGGATAGAGAAGGCGGATGAACCAGAGAACACAATTCGACGCGCATCCCGAGGCGGAGGTTCTGAACGGCTTTGCCGAGCAGGCGCTTGGCGCGGCTGAGCGGGAGCTGGTGCTGGGGCATCTGGCGGTTTGCGCGCGCTGCCGTGAGGTTGTAGCTCTGGCCGCTGAGGCTGCGGCGGCGGAGATGCCGGTTGCGGTCGCTCCCGCGCGGAAGGCGTGGTTCGGCTGGCGGATGGCGTGGGCTCCGGCGATGGCGCTGGCGGCGGTGGCCGTGCTGGCGGTGTTTGTCTACGTGCGTCACCGGGATGCGGCCTTGCAGATGGCGCAGATCGAGGCTCCGGTGAAGCCGTCTGCGGAGCTTGGAGTGCCCGCGCCAGGTCTGGTTGCAGTTGCGCCAGTGGAGCAGGCGCAGGTCACGAGGCTAGCCGAGGTCAAAAAAGCGCCTGAGCCCGTGGTGTATCAGAGCGCCAGCGCGGGAATGATGTCGGAGGTGAACTCTGTTGAAGCGGCTGCGCCGCCGCCCGCTCCAATGGTTGAGACAGCGGACAAGGCGGCTTCATACCAAATGGCGGAGGTGCGGGCGTTCGATCAGGCCTCTGCTGCGCGCGATGCGGCTCAAGCCGAAGCGCAGTCAGCGCGCGCAACTCAATCGCGCATGAAGATGGCGGCGGCCTCCGCTGCTCCGATGGAGATGGCGGGAGCAAGTACGGCGCCTGCCCCGGCGATGCGCGCGATGGCCGCGGCACCAGCGGCAGTGCGGCAGATAGCTACACTTCCCAGCGGACAGACGATCGTCTCTTCGGCGTCGAGCGGCGCGTTGACGGTTGCGATCGATGCGGGTGGAGAAGTTTTTGTGAGCCGGGATCGCGGGCAGCATTGGGACGCTGTGAAGCAGCAGTGGACGAGCCGCGCCGTACACGTCGAGTGGAAGGCGGCTGCGGCTGCATTTGAACTTGCAAATGACCAGAAGCGCATCTGGGCGAGTACCGATGGCGCCATCTGGACTCAGCAATAAGAATTCTCTTACCTGACGCACCGCAACAGGGCGAATCGCGATCGACTCTCTGCCGATGAAGTGGTTGGGAGTCTCTTCACCATGCAGACATCAGAAACAGTGAATCGCAAGACGGCGATGCCATGGGCTCATCTGCGGTTGCCGCCCTTTCCTCAGGTGGCGCTGAAGGTTTTGCAGGCGGTGAACTCTGAAAATGTGGCGCTGCCAAAGCTGTGCGAGTTGATCTCTGCCGATCCGGCGTTTGCCGCCGAGGTGCTTACGGTGGCCAACTCGGCGCTGTACTGTCCGCGCTATCCGTCGGGCAGCATCTTGCAGGCGGTAACGGTGCTGGGAGCAAACACGCTTCAGGGAATGTGCATCACCGTGGGCGTACGCGCCTATCTGGGCAAGACGATGAGCGAGCCGGCGATGCGCGGCCTCTGGCGGCACAATCTGGCCACGGCGCTGATCGCCGAGCAAATCGGGGCGCATGGAATCGGAGACAAGAACATCGCGTACACGGCGGGGATTCTGCACGACATGGGGCGGATCGCACTGGCGGTGATTCAACCAAAGAAATACGCGGAGATGTTGAACGCGTATCGCGGTGCGCCGGTAGGACTTCTCGAAGACGAGCGCGCGCTCTTTGGCAAGGACCACTGCGAGACGGGAAAGCAGTTGGTGAAGGAGTGGAAGCTGCCTACAAGCTTTGCGGCGGCCGTCTCAGGCCATCACGAACCGCGCCGCACCGATGGCGCGTGGGACCTGGCTGAGTTGACCAAAGTGAGTTGCAGAATGGCCGATGTGGCTGGCTTCCCGGCCTGCGCCGGGTGCGAAACGGCGGAGTACGGCGAGTTGCTGGAGCAACTGCCGGCACGGGAACGGAGACTATTCCACTCCGAGCTCGAACCTCTGAGTGCGGAGATCGCTGCCGCGATCAAGGCGGTAGAGGCGCTGTAACGGATCGCGCCCTGAAGTTCAGGACCGCTTGCGCTTGTAGTCGCCGCTCTTGCCGCCGGACTTCGATTCCAGACGCAGGTCGCGGATGACGATGCCCTTGTCCAGAGCCTTGGTCATGTCGTAGACGGTGAGAGCCGCAATGCCCGCTGCGGTGAGCGCCTCCATCTCAACGCCGGTGGGGCCGGTGGTGGATGCGGTGGCGCTGATACTGACGCCGCCCTTCGCTATCTCCGCGCGCACGTCTACATGCGAGAGCGCCAGCGGGTGGCACATGGGAATGAGTTCGGAGGTGCGCTTGGCCCCCTGAATGCCTGCGATGCGCGCCACTTCGAGCGGGTCTCCCTTGGGGTTCGAGGGCAGCGCGGCCAGGACCGCGGCCGACAACTCGACGAAGGCCGAGGCCGTGGCGGTGCGGCGCGTGAGCTTCTTATTGCCGACGTCGACCATGCGCGCCTTACCGGCTGCGTCGTAGTGCGATAGCTTGTTAGCGGCCTTTGGCATCAGATCACCTCAAAAAAGCAGAATGCGGACTTCCGTGCCGGCTTCGATGACGTCCTGTTCTTCGGGCAGGACGAGGAAGCAGTTGGAGCGGGCGAAGGTGGCAAGATCGCCGGAGCCCTGCCAGAACAGGCGTTCGACCGTGGGCCACTGGTTGGCCGCGCCGAAGGTGCAGTGGGCGGGCATAAAGCGTGTAAGCGCAGGATCGTGTTTGGCGCGCTTGCCCAGCCGAGCGGTTGCGAAGCGCGGGCCAATGTCGGTGCGTCCGGCCAGCGCGGAGAGGACCGGCGCGGCGAAGAGCAGAAATGTGGCGGCAGAGGATATGGGATTGCCGGGCAAACCCCAAAAGCACTTCGTTCCGTTCTTGCTTTGGAGCGTGGCAAATACCGTCGGCTTGCCGGGCTGGATGCGGACGCCGGTGAAGTGGAAGCGGAAGCCGGCGCGTTCGAGCGCAGGCTCGACCAGATCGTACTTGCCTGCCGAGACTCCGCCCGTGGCGAGTACAAGATCTGCCTCAAGTGCCTGGGCGATGGCGGCGTTAAGGGCCTCTTCCGTGTCGGCAACGGTGGGCAGCAGCCAGGGGTCGCCGCCAGCCTGCGCAACAAGCGCGGCCAGCATGGGGCCGTTCGAGTTGCGAATCTGGCCGGGCGCGGGCGACTGATCAACGGGGACGATCTCATCGCCGGTACACAGAATCGCCACGCGGGGCCGCGTGTACACATCGAGTTCCGGATAGCCGGAGAAGGCGGCGAGAGCGATACTGGCCGCGGTGAGTGCAACGCCGGGAGCGAGGATCGTGTCTCCGGCATGGGCCTCTGCTCCCGTGGGAACGTAGTTGTCTCCAGATGCAATCGTGCGCGGAGCAAGCAGGCGGACTGTGCCGTTAGCGACCTCGACGTGCTCGATCATGACGACGGCGTCTGCGCCTTCGGGAACAGCGGCTCCGGTCATGATCTCCCAGGCAGAGTTGGGGGGCAGCGGGCCGGAGGGTGGGTCGCCTGCGCGGGTTGATCCAGCTATACGCAGAGGCTGATTGAGGGAGGCCTCGGCAGCGCGGACGGCAAATCCATCGCGGGTGGAGCGAGGAAAGGAGGGTTGGTCGCGGTCGGCGACGAGGGGCTGGGCGAGGATGCGGCCTTGAGCCTGGTGGAGCGAAACGCGCTCAGTGCGGGGCGCGGCATCGCGCAGGAGAGCTTCGGCGTGCATGCGTACAATCGCAGAGGCTTCGTCGAAGCTAAGCAGAGTGGAACCCATAGATTCGATTGTAGAAGATGAACGGCACGCGCCCGATGAGCCAGAGCACGCGAGCCAATACACAAAAGGCGTCCTCCGAAGAGGACGCCTTTTTGCAGGTAAAGCTAACACAAAGCTACTTCTTGGTGGGGGCCTTGTAGGTAGTGGTGACCTTCTGTCCGGCCGAAGCGAGGATGCCGTTTACGTCGGCGGCGAACGGGCCGGTGGGGGCCAGTTCGAGGTACTTCTGGTAAGCGGCGATGCAGTCCGGAGGCAGAACCATCTGCGAGGTCTTGGGGTCGATGGTGGCGTTGCCAACCAGCGCGTTGCCCTTGAGGTAGTAGAGGATTGCGTCGTTCGGGGTGATGGCGATGGCCTTATCCGCAACCGTGGCCTGGGCAGCGGTGTTGCCCAGCTGGTAGTAGATAATGGCTTCGTTCTTGAGGTAGGTGCCGCCGCGGGCGGGATCGGCCTTGGCGGCTTCGTCATAAGCGGCCTGGGCTTCGTCGGACTTGCCGGTGCGGGCATAGACCTCGCCGAGGCCGGCCTGGGCCTGTCCAATGACTTCGCCGCGAGGCTTCTTGGAGGCGCTCTCGATATCGAGGGCCTTCTTGTAGGTGGCGATGGCGTCGTCGTTCTTCTTGAGACCGAACTGCGCGTAGGCAAGGTTGTTCCAGAGCAGCGGCTCGTCGCCCTTGGCGTTCGTGTCCGTGGTCATCAGGCTCTCGATGTCGGTGTACTTGGCGGTCTTGATCTCGAGGGTCTTGGCGTCGATGTTGGCCTTGGAGGCGCCTGCGCCGAGCTGCTGGGCGGCGGTCTGGGCGGCGATGTCGATCTCGTGCTTGTCGGTGTTGACGGTCTTGAGGTCGGCGTTCAGGTGGGCGATCACGGCGTTAGCCTGAAGCGCCGCGGCGTTGGTCTTCTTCAGTTCCTCAAGCTGCTTGCGCTGCTCGGGAGCCATCTTGTCGATGAACTCCTGGCGGGACATGTCGATGTTCTGAAGCAGATCCTGCCCGGCAACGAGCTTGACGCCCTTGACGGAGTCGACCATCTGGTCCTTGGGTGTATCGACGTTGCGATAGATGAGGTAGTAGGTTCCCACGGCGAACTCGCCGGAGAAGACGCCTTCGGCGCCGACGGGCATATCGAGCTTGGACGACGTGCCATCGGTCGACAGGCTTACCGTGCCGGAACTCTGGGGCTGGCCCGTGGGGTTGAGGACCTGGCCGTGAACCTTGCCGGTGGCGACGGCGGCGGGAGCCTGCGCCATAACAGGCAGAGCGGCGAGAGCCAGAAGGCCTGCCATAAGAACGAGGGTGCGTTTCATCGTTTTCTCCTTTGAGCCCGGATGCTGCCATCCGCAGGCTCAGAAAAACATTCTTCCTGCGCTGGGGTGCGACTTCGTCCCTTCAGCGCAATCTGCATCCGGTTAGTAAAAACCCGGGTTCAGCCGGAAACTCTCGCTCCGGCAAAATCAATTGGGCTTCCGCGGCGGACATGCCCCGCCCCGTGCGTGCTGGGGCGCCTCAATACCTGACACGGGGCCTGGAGACTGGTACAAGACTCAAGTTAAATCGTCTCCAGCCTACACGACAAGCAGAAACGCACAGCCCAACCGGGCCGGCGGCATACGCCAGTCTAATTGATATCGTACCGGGTCAGGATGAAGCTGTCGTGTGGCGCGTATCACACCCTAAAATGAATATATGTCTACTACGATCCGGGCCGCGACGCCGGCCGATGTTCCGCAGATTCTGGCCTTTATCAAGGGGCTGGCGCACTATGAGCGCGCACCCCACGAGGTAACCGCCACCGAGGAGGGGCTGCTGCGCGACGGATTTGGCCCCCAGCCCATCTACCACTGCCTGATCGCCGGCCACGATGGGGTTCCGGCCGGGTTTTCGCTGTTTTTCTTCAATTACTCGACCTGGAAGGGCAAACCCGGCGTGTACCTCGAAGATATTTACGTGGAACCCGAGCACCGGGGCCGGGGGATCGGCAAGGCGTTGCTTGTGGAGACGGCGAAATTCGCCGTCGAACACGGCTGCGAGCGGATGCAGTGGGAGGTTCTGGACTGGAACACCCCGGCCATCGATTTTTACCGGGCCATGGGCGGCGAGTTTCTTGACGAGTGGCGGAATGTGCGGCTGAGCGGCGATGCGCTGAACCGGCTGGCGGTCGCTTGAGGGTTATGCTTTCCCGGGTCTCAAAATCGAGACCCGGGGCACCCAGATTTGTGGTTGGTTGAGAGAGAGAGACGGGGTTCGGTTTTGAGGATACGCATCATTGGCGGAGGACTGGCTGGCTCGGAAGCAGCGCTGACGGCGGCGCGGATGGGCTGCGAGGTCGATCTCTACGAGATGCGGACCGAGACGCGTTCAACACCGGCGCACAAGACTACGGATTTCGGCGAGCTGGTCTGTTCAAACTCACTCAAGAGCGAGAGCGAGAACACCGCTCCCTGGCTGCTCAAGCAGGAGATGCGGCGGCTGGGTTCGGCGCTCATCAAATTCGCTGACGAGACGGCGGTTCCGGCGGGCCATGCCCTGGCTGTCGATCGCGTCGAGTTTTCGCGGCGGGTGACGGCGGCTATCGAGGCCGAGCCGAAGATTCGGGTGATTCGCGAAGAAGTGACTTCGCTTGAGGGAGATGGGCTGGCTATCGTGGCCAGCGGGCCGCTGACCTCCGATGCTTTGAGCCGTGAGATCGAGCGGCTGACGGGCGCGGAACATTTAGCGTTTTACGATTCCATTTCGCCGATCGTCGAGACCGACTCGATCGACATGGAGCGCGTCTACATGGCCGCGCGGTGGGACAAGGGCACCCCCGACTACATCAACTGCCCCATGGATCGCGAGGAGTACGACCGCTTCTACGACGCGCTGATCGGGGCCGAAGCCGCCGAAGCAAAGGAGTGGGAGAAGGCCGAGTACTTCCCACCCCAAGCGCCAGAAGCGGGCGCTCGGGGGCCCCGGTACTTCGAAGGCTGTCTGCCTATCGAGGTGCTGGCCCGGCGGGGCAAGGATACTCTGCGCTACGGACCGATGAAGCCGGTGGGGCTGCGCAATCCGCGCACCGGCAAGACCCCCTGGGCTGTGGTGCAACTGCGCAAGGAGAATCTGCGCTCCGATAGCTACAACCTGGTGGGCTTTCAAAATCACCTGAAGTGGGGCGAGCAAGCACGGGTCTTGCGTCTGATTCCCGGTCTCGAGAATGCGAAGTTTCTGCGCTTCGGCCAGATTCATCGCAACACGTATATCTGCGCGCCCGCGCTTCTCGACAACTTACTGCGCCTTATACCCAGCATCTGTCATCCTGAGCAAATCACGACAGTTTGTCATCCTGAGCAAGGTAATAAAGTTTGTCATCCTGAGCGGAGTCTGGATCGCGAAGCGTTCCAGACGGAGTCGAAGGACCTGCGGTTGTCTTTCCCGCCCCACTCAATCCTCTTCGCCGGCCAGCTCGCCGGCATCGAGGGCTACACGGAGTCGATTGCAACGGGGATGCTGGCTGGCCTCTATGCGGCATCGCTAGCGCGGGGAGTGGAGCCGGAGCCGGTCCCCCGCACCTCGGCCCTCGGCTCGCTCGTCAACTACATGACCCGCGCCGAAGCCAAAAACTATCAGCCCGCCAACATGACCTTCGATCTCCTCGAACCGCTCGAAGAAGAGACCCGCAAAAAACTCCGCGACAAAAAGCTCCGCCACAAGATGCAGTGCGACCGTGCGCTTGAAGCGTTCGAGACGTGGCGGGCGGAGTTCGAGCAAAGGCTGGGGACAAGCCAGGTTTGAGGGTATTTGTTATCCCCGGTTCCAAGGCCGGCTGCCCCAGGTGCCTCGCATTTGGGCACCTGGGATAGATCGACTCTCAACCAGCCACACGAAAGAAGCAGGGGCTTTCTATCAGGGCACGACTTCTGTCGTGCCGAACCATGCCTCAACTTCCACTGGGCTTTAGCCCCTGCGGACCGCGCCCCGATCATCTGCAACGAAGCTGTGCCCCGTTCATCGCGGTCATATCGCGATGAGCGGGAGGAATTGGGTTCGTGCTCTCCCACTCAAAACGGTCGCCGCGCCTGCCCGCCGTGGCGGGACGACCGCGTTTTGAATGGGGCACAGACGCGTCATGCAACCATGAAGTGTGAAGGAACGGGACGGGCCACCTGCCCTACCTTCCCATCCGCAATTCCTCCATTCTTGTTTGGATTTCTTCGAGCAGTTGAGTATCGTCCTGATACAAACCAATTCCCGCTACCTTTATCGCATTCTCCGTCCGCTGCATCCGATCAGCCTCGTTTATCTTCCGCTCGGACGAGAGTTCCTGACGGCGACTCAGTATCCAAGATGTTGAAGTCGCTAGAACCACGGCGAGGACAAATAGCGCGACAACAATCTCAGTGCATACAAGCAATTTTGTTGACATGCTATCTGGGTAGAAGTCGCCATAACCCACCGTTGCGAAAGTGACCAGGGAGAAATAGACCGAAGACGCAAGTTCCAAGTCCTTCGAAAATGCAAGTAGATGGATGGTTGTCAGCGAGAGGTAAATAGCAGCGTATCCGAGTACGACGCAAGCAATCGCGTTTGCAAGAAGCGAGAAAAGTGAAACGGGATCCTGAATTGAGGGCTCGAATGAATACTCCCGAAACGGACCAGCTGACCCCATGTATTGAGTTTGCACATCAACGCCGGAACCATAGAGGACTTCTCCCAACAGGCAAACCGCCAACCCGAGACCGGAGAGCACCGCGATAGAGCCTGCTATAGCCGAGGAGATGAACCAAGATGCCCAATACAAGACCAGCGAGGATGCAGCGAACGCTAAGCTCGCGCGGGAGAATAATCGACGAGTGCGTAGAATCCCCAAACGGTGGGGTCTCCTTTGACCGGAGACAAACTTTGGGACTGCTCTGGCCAGGCGTTCGACCTCACTGATGCGACGGCCCATGACATCCTTGTATGCCTGCCGAAATGTCGGATCCTTGGGGTCGATGCTATCCGGCAGTTTGTCGCCGAGCGTATGAAAGAAGTCGTCGCCGATTTCCTCAGGCGATTCAATTTTAGGATTCATCGGGTTGAGTTTAGCCCGACTCGAACCACTTGTCACTCTGATTGACGGGTGCCCACGGTCTCGATTCACCTTCCAAAACCACAACTCGGGTGCCCCCGGTCCCTCGCCTTCGGGGACCGGGGAAGCATCCACCCCAAATCCCCGCCCCGCCCGCTAACCCCGCCAGCACCGCTAACTCCGCTATTTTTCTCCCCCCCCTTGCCGATTAATTCCACCAAACGCGCATACTGGTCCTCAAGAGTCGCGCAATCGGCTCCCCTGCGTCCGTGGTCCGGGCAGCAAGGACGCGCAAAACCAGCTGCAAAGTATTGATATAGGGGTACATACAAAACAAAGTCTTTGTTTTCTGCCGCTTGCGGCGATACTCCCTCCGCAGGCCGTTTATTTTGTTGTACATGCGCCCGATGGATAGGGGGCCATCGTGGCCAGTTTCCGCAAAAAGCAAAGGGGGAGGCGCATGCCTCCCCCTTCGCCGCCGGCTTTCGTTTACGCGTGCATTCCGAAGAGCGCCGCAACGCTATAAATCGTCCACGCAATCAGCGCTGCGCCGGGAATGGTGAACACCCAGGCCCAGGCGATGCTGAAGGTCTTGCTCCAGCGCACGGCCGAAACGCGGCTCACCGCCCGCGTGCCGGAGATGGCGCCGGTAATCACGTGCGTGGTGCTGACCGGGATGCCGAGAAAGGTCGAAAGAAAGATGCTCGACGCGCTCGCAAATTCGGCGCTGAAACCGTCCAGCGAGCGAAGTTTCGCAATGCCGGTGCCCATGGTCTTCATAATCCGCCATCCACCGAAGAGCGTTCCCAACCCCATCGCGCCGTAGGCCGAAAGCGCGACCCACAACGGAATGCTGAAGGTGGGAATGAGCTTTGCGGAAAAAAGCAGGCCGGCGATGATGCCCATGGTTTTTTGCGCGTCGTTGCCGCCGTGCCCCAGGCTGTAAGCTGCGGCAGAAAGCAGTCGCACGCGCTTCAGCCACGGGTTCACGCGCGATGGCGGCGCTTTGCTCCACTCAATCATCCAGGTGGAGAAGGCCAGCATCAGCCCGCCCAAAACGAACCCGATGAGCGGCGCAAGAACGATGAACACAAGCGTCTTCGACCATCCTCCGGGAAGCAGAACGCCGAAGCCCGCCTTGGCCACCGCCGCCCCCGCGTACGCGCCGATGATGGCATGAGAAGAACTGGTCGGGATTCCGAGCACGAGCGTGATGATATTCCACGCAATTGCGCCCAGCAGCCCGGCAAGCACCACAAACGGGGTCACGGCATGGATGTTTATCATGCCGCTGCCGATCGTCTTCGCCACCGCCGTCCCGAAGATCAAAAATGCGGCCACGTTCCAGAACGCGGCCCAGACGACCGCCTGAATCGGCGAAAGCACCCGCGTGGCAACGATGGTTGCCACGGAGTTCGCGCTGTCATGCATGCCGTTTGTAAAGTCAAAGCCCAGCGCAACGGCCACAATGATACCGACTAGCAATACCTGATGGCTCACGCTCTAGCTCCACTTGATGGCAATGCCCTCGATCCGGTTCGCCGCCACCTGGAAGGCGTCGACGATCTTCTCGAGATTATTGATGCAGCGCGTCATGGCCAGAACCTTCAGCGTGATCACGGAGTCGGCATCGTTCGGGAACAGATCGTTAAGCCGCTCCCGATTGCTGGTAAACAGCGTGTGAACGCTGTCTTTATACAGAACGTCGGCCTCATGTTCGATGCCGCGAATCTTTTCGACAGCATGCGCCAGCTCGGCCACGTACTTGCGCCGCTCAAAGACCGAGAGCAGCCCCTCCAGCTCATCCGCGGCTCCCTGAATGAGCGAGACAAACGCGTCCATGATCGGCGGCTTTTCCGTGATGCCGTAAAGATACGTATCCTGCACGGCCCGGTTGATCAGGTTCACAATCTTGTCCAGCTCCAGCATCAGCGGATGAATGTCTTCCCTATCGAGCGGCGTGTTGAACGTCTCCGCCAGCTCGTAGGTAAGCTTGCGGACGACGGCGTCCCCTTCCCGCTCAATGGCTTTCGCGCGGGCGCTGTACGCTTCAATATCGCTGAACCGGTTCGCAAACTCCGCAAACAAATCCGAGGCCTTTTTGATCACCGTTCCCTGAGTCATGAAGAGCTCAAAAATAGTGCTTTTTTTGGGCAGCAAAGACACGATATGCCCTCCTGGAGTTCATTCTAATATTCCCGTTTCCGTGATTCGCAGGAAGCAGGGGCCAACGGAGGGAGCAGGGGCCAACGGAGGAAGCAGGGGCCAACGGAGGGAGCAGGGGCCTTCAGGCCCCTGAATCAGGCGCGTCCAAGCGGGGCCTTCAGGCCCGGGCCTTATTTTCTATTCCCTGAATTTCAGAACTGACACCCAGCTCTCGCATCTTCGGAGGAAGCAGGGGCCAACGGAGGGAGCAGGGGCCTTCAGGCCCCTGAATCAGGCGCGTCCAAGTGGGGCCTTTAGGCCCGGGCCTTGTCTTCTATCGTCAGGCGAGAGGCCGTGCCGGGGTTGAAGGATTCGTGCGGGATTCAACAACAGGCTTTGTATCCGGGCACGACTTAACAGGCTGCGGAAAAAATCAATTTGTGATGCGGTTTTGAAAGGGCACGGATTTATCCGTGCCGTAAACGCCACAAAATCAACGCGGCTTTAGCCGCTGAGGGATGCTTTTCAAGGCTTTCGCTTTGTATTAGGAGTTTTTCCGCAGCCTGTTTAGCCCCTGCGGGCCGGTGCCCCGGTCCTACGCAAAGAAGCTGAGCCCCGTGTTTCACGATTCTGTGCGATGAGCGGGCGGGGTGGATTTGCGGTTGATGGAGAAGGGCGGGCCAGGTTTGATGGTGTGTGTATCCCAGGCCCCAAAGATGAGGGACCGGAGGCACCGTCACTTGTGATTCGCCCAGGTCACTGGGATCGTGGCCAACTACCTGTTTAAGTATGTTAGCCGGCATAGCTACTCGCTTTGGCTAATCCTCGCACCGATACTTTCTATGATATAAATCCATATATCAAAAAAGCGGGAGGTAGATGCGATGTGGGTCTTTACTCGCTACGGGTTTTTCTCGATTGCGTGTGCAAACGGCAAGGACGGCGAAATTGATGAAAATACCGTAATGATCCGCGCCCGTTCCCGCGAGCACTTGGAGAACTTGCGCGAACGCTTCTCAGATACCCATATAGCTGCCGCGCAGATTCTAAGCGACAAAGGAACTGATTACAAATTTCGCGTCATCATCCCAAAAGCTGAATGGGCATTGATAATTTCCCAATTGGCGACGGAACAGACTTGGTCGAACTTCAAGAACGAGGCTTCACGATTCGCTCGCGCTAAACATACTTCGAATCGGTACATTAACGCTCTCCATGACATCTGGCGTGTCATGGCCGACTTTCAGTTTGAGAATCAATAGGAAGAAGGAAACTGTACCTGAAAGGAGCTGCTTCAAAATGAGAATTAAGCCGCACATCTTCAAGTCGACAATCCCGCCTGATGGTCCGCATGGCCCCCATTTCGCAAGATCGAAGCGAATTCAAAAGCAGTTGGAGACCATTTGCTTACACTGGTCAGAATATCTATGCACATACATCGAAACTACAAGTCCCCTATTTGGAAACCCTGAGATACCATGGCAGAATACCGAACGTGCGATCATCAGCACACTTGCAGCATCTATCATTCGCAATTCTCCGGGATCCATCGCTTTGGAAGAAGCGCGCGTCGCGAAGCCGGGCCAGAAACAGAACGATGCCGCAAACAAGGCGGGGAATTCTGGCCGGTGCGACCTGTGGATAAATATTCCCTGCGAAAAATCGAAGGCATTCACTTTCTACCTCGAAGCCAAAAAGGTAAAGCGGGGAAAGAGTGCGGCGGGCCTTCTTCATTTTCTCCATGGTCGGAACGGAGTTAGCAGAATCTTCAGAGACTACATGAAGTACCATCCCGGAGTTCTCACTAAGCGGAGCGCGTCTCAACCCAAGCGAGATCATTCGCACTATGTCATTGGTATGTATGTAATTCCTGTGGATAAAGCCGTGACCGACTTCAAGGAGATCGAGAAGGTTCTTCACAAAGCTTTTGAAACGCGCCGAGAACTAAAGATGGGAAGCTCCTCCCGGCAAAGCGCTAAGAGCAAATACCGGAACATGAAACGCTATCCGACAGTTGCTCTGTGCGTGATTGGTGATTCTCTGACCGACAAACAGGACGGGTTTATCGCAACATTCACGATCCTTGGTGCGACGCGCGATTTGTGGACAAAAAAGAAGCCGGCGGACAAGGCCGCCGGTTTGCCCTAATTTGTTCGGCGAGACCGTCTAATTGGCCTGCGACGATTGCCTGTCTCAAGCGATGACTTGAGTGCACGAACGAATGTAAACAATGTCGGGCTGCAAACCCAATGTTTCGAGCTGCGCTGACTCATACCTGGGCAAGCGCCCGAACCTCTCGAGGTATTCCGTAAGCCTGCTGGTCGCATCCGTCAAGCGTCCTAGCTTGCTAAGTGCCAATAGAATATTTTCAAGCGCTAGCGGATATGGCTGGGATGATTTATTTTCATCATCGTCCGCAGGCCCCTTTAGATAACAAGCGTGCTCAAACCAGGCGAGCGCTTCCTCATATTCTCCGAGCAGGTAATGCGCCCACCCGATATTGTTTAAGCAATCACGGTGGAGTTCGATACTTAGAGTGTCAGGGTACTCAAGCGCTTGAGTGAAGGCTGTCAACGCGTCTCTGTGCTTGTCCAGAGCATTCAGCAGAAAGCCGAGCTTTGCGAGTCTTTCTCCATTGTCAGGTTCAGCTTCTGCCGCGATTTTCGCCTCTGGAAGCGATTCCTCGGCGTTGGAGAGAGTCTGCTTGAATTCTTCTACGGCCTCAATTAGCTCGGCGACAAGAGTAACCGGCGCCTCCTTGTCACACATAGCGAGCAAGGCGACTGCCAAATTGAACCCCCGAACAGCCGAATTTCCTTGTCTGAGGAAACTAAGCTCGATTATTGGATTGTCTATCTTCTGAATATCAGAGGCCGATATTGACTCTTCGAGTTTGTCGAATCCTTCATCAGTGGTTCCGAATATCCCCTTCAAATAATTCGAGGCCCAAATATTTTCCAGCATCGACAATCTCCTGACGAATCCATAGTTGCCTGTGGTGAATTAGAGGAATGTCCCAATCATATACCCGGCTGATCTGTAGAATTCAGGCTGGTGCCCCAGCCAACCGTTTTCAAGTCCAGCCCACCACCACCGTTCATACCCCATCCATCGCAGTCGCCCCGCCACGGCGGGCAGGCGCGGCGACCGCGATGGGTGGGAGACCACAACCCTCACGCCCCCCCGAAACAATCCCCTCCCCGCCTTGCCGGTTAATTCCACGAAACGCGCAACGATCATTCCCAGCAACTTCCGGTTCACCACCCCGTTGCCGATTAATTCCTGCCCACGCGTATCCTGAAAGTGCACCGATTCTCCCTCGACAGAGGCCGCAAAACGGGGCAGCCTGTAAGCCCTTTATATTCTGCACTTACATAATAAAAACAGGTAAACCTTTTATTTTGACAATCTTGCGCATTTTGTGCTCAATATTTTTGCGCGCGATATAAATGGATTTTTTTCATATACTTATGCGAGGTTGAACCGGACTCCTCGCCTTTATGAACCGGGTGAGCACTACGTTTGCTACTATGGACTTCAAATAGAGGCAGGCACACGGTATGGAGTGTAGTCAGGTCTACTTTTCCCGTCATGCGGTGGAGAGATTGTTTCAGCGGGGCATTTCGGCTGAAACGATCTCTGAACTGCTGCTGTCGGGAGAGGTCATCGCCAGCTATCCTGAAGACAAGCCATATCCCAGCGTGCTGCTGCTGGGATTCGCGGAGCAGCAACCCGTTCATGCCGTGGTTGCACGCGATCCGGCGACGAGCTCATGCTATTTGGTGACGGTGTACCGTCCGGATCCTATGCTGTGGGGGTCCGGCTTCAAGACCCGGAGATGAGTATGGAGACAAACATGACGTGCGTTCTCTGCAAGACAGGACATCCCGAGCCCGGCTCGGCGACCGTGACGCTCGAACGAAACAGCACGGTGGTCGTTTTCAAAGATGTTCCCGCGGACGTATGCCCGAACTGCGGTGAATACTATCTCTCCGCAATTGTCACCGAACGAATCTGTAAGCAGGCCGAAGAGGCCGTCAAGCGCAATGCCGAGGTGGAAGTCCTGCGGTATGCGGCGTAGTCCATTCCCACGTGCAGCAAACAGGTCTCGATTTTCAGCCTTCCCCACCTCCCAAGTTGCCGGTTAATTCCACGAAACGCGCATACTGGTCCTTAAGAGTCGCGCAAGATTCGAAATGCGGTACGGACAGGGGCTCCCCGCTGCATCAGGTCCCCAAAAAACACAGTTTTGCATCGGCTACGTCACGAATTGCATGCACAACGGACACTGTATTTTCGAGTCTATAATTATGAAATCAAATAGCTTAGACCCAAAAACAGCCCCCTACCCCCTCCCCCCCTCCCTCAGGGGCTTCCAAAAAAACAAACCGGGCAGCCCCCGAAAGGTCTGCCCGGAAGATGTTGCTTCTGTTTATTTGCCTATTTGCCTGCCGACGACTGTTTCATCTCACCGAGCAGGTTGTCGATGCTCTTGATGACCGCGGCCGATGCGCCGCGCGCGTAGCCTGATCCGCGGGCTTCGCCGGTGAAGCGATCGTAACTCTGGTCGTCGACCATGTACTTGGCTCCGCCGTCGGCCATCGTCACAACCATCGTATTGGCGTAGGGCGAGTGGGCCTTGATCTCCGCGCCGATGACCGAAGCCAGCTCAGGCCACATGCCGGCCAGAGCCACGTCGCCGATGCGCATGACAAGCACCGGGAAATCGACATCCGGACCAGACGTGTAGCTGTAGGAGAGCGTCGGTCCGTTGGCCTGCGCATTGCTTCCCGACCGGCCCTGCGAGGGAACCTTGAGGGTCTTGCGCAGAATGGAGATGGTGGGCTGAGTGGCTGGCTTGACGGCCTCTGCGGTCTGGATCACGTCCGCGCCGAGGCGCTCGCCAAGCATGTCAAGCAACGTGAAGCCCGCCTCCTTGAGGTCGACGATCGAGACCGAGCCGTCGCGGTTGACGACGCTGCGGGTTGCCTGGAGGACTGGCTGCTGATCGACCGACGCGCCCATGAGCAGGAAGGCCACCGCGCCCGAGCCATACCACTGCTCGATGTAACGTGCGGCCGCTCCGGACAGATCTGCCGACAGAGCCTTGCCGCCGGTCGAGTTGTCCTTGGACTGGTCCATGACGACCGAGCGCACGGGCCCGTTGTAGAGCACGGCTACGGGGTTGCCGTTGGCGGCATCAATACGGATGACGCCGAGCGAGCGGTCCGTGTATCCGGCGGAGTTGCTGCCCTGCGCCCAGCCCTTGGGCGTGGGGATGTCGCGGTTGACGGCGATGCTGGTCGCGCCGAGTCCATATCCAACCTTGGCCGGCTGCATTGCGGCAACCGCCTGCTTGACGGCCGCATCGACGGCTGCTTCATAGGCCTTGCCATAGAGGGCCGCGCCGGGACCGCTGGACATGCCGCCGGGGCCACCCGGGCCGCCTGCCTGAGGGCCACCGGGGGCTCCAGGACCACCGGGGCCACCAGCCGGTCGTGCCGCGCCGCCAGCCTGGGGAGGTCCACCGGGACCGGCACCCTGAGGACCGCTGCCCGCTGGAGCCGCATTAGCGGGGCGCGGGGCCTGTCCGGCTGAGATGTGGGGGGCCGAGGTGGAGTGGGTGGCGAAGACGATAGCGTTTTCGGCAGGTACAGAGGCGATCTTGGTCAGAGCTGCCTTGATGACAGAGATGGGGCCTTCGCCGATCGAGGGTGTTTCGACGACCGCGATGGCGAAGCGGTGTGCGCCGTCGTCCATGATGAGAACGCGTACGGACGCCTGATCGTGAACCGAGGTGTAGTTCTCAAGGGGCAGCATCTCGGGTGTGGTTTGAATCTCGCTTTTGCCGGCTCCGGCTTTAAAATCCGCGCCGAAGACCGGTAGAGATGTAAGGGCAAGAACAAGCAAGAGTGCGCGCGCCGGACCCGCAATACGCATAGTATTTCTCCTAAAAATGATGGATATCCGTTTCTTAGGACGGAATGCGCCTGCCTAAAGACCCCTTTGCGGAGATGCGGCTAAACCAGCCCGGCCAGGTTGAGCAGGGAGAGAGCCACCTGCAAAGCCACCAGCGCTCCGGCGGCAGCGAAGGCGAGACGGGGGCGGGCGGACTCGTAGGCGTCGGCAAAGACTCCGCCGATGAAGGTGAAAAGGAAGGGGATGGCGCAGATCTGGAGCACGCCGGGGGCGGAAGTGACCAGCACCATGCAAACCAGAGCGCAAAGCAATGGAGCTGTGTTGCCGAAGTAGCGGGAGCGACGGGAGGCGGCGTAGAGGATGAGCGCGGCGGCGAAGGCAAGGGTGATACCAGCCATAGGCAGCGCGGCGAAGTAGGATCGCGCCGGGGCCAGGGAGAACCAGAAAAAAATATAGTTGGGGTGGAATAGCCCGCTGAATGCCCTGGGCGAGAATCCGTAGTCGGCAAAGACCAGTACAAGAGCGCCAAGGGCCGAGATGAGCAGAATGGGAGCAGCGAGCCGGCGGTTACGCTCGGCCAGCCAGAGCATGAAGGCAAGACCCGCAAGCACGGCGACAAAGAACGCGGCGAGATGCGACGCGGCGACCACGGCGAGAATGACCGAAAGCAGCACGATGCGCGGACGCCACTTGCGGCGCGGTCCCTGCATGGCGTGAGCCACACCAATGGCGGTGTAGATGCCGCCGTAGACGCCGAGGGCGGCGAGGATCTCCGGGCCGGGCATGGCGGTGTAGAACAGGGGGACGGGGCTGAAGCAGTAGAGGGCGAGTGCAGTGTATCCGCCGAGGTTTCCGTAGAGGCGGCGCGTGACCCACCAGAGGCAGCCGCCAAGCATGCAACCGGCGCCGAGGAAGGGCAGGCGGAGGAGGAAGCGAAGAGGAAGCCGGTTGCGGAGATCGTAGGCGCTTGTCTCGGCTCCTTGCTGAAAGAGGCGGTCCTCGGGCGTGCGGAAGTGGTCGAGCGCGCGCTCGGCGGCAACGGCGAGCGTGAACGGAAGTCCGACTAGGCGAGCGGGCAGGTAGCCGTAGTTGATACCCCCGAATGATTTGTCGATGTATGAGAGGGGTGAGGTGCCTACCCAGGTCTCGCGTCCGAGATCGGCGTTGAAGTAATCCTTCCTGCCGAGGGGCATGCGGGCGATGAGCCAAAGCCCCTGGACGAGGAAGATGGCCAGCAGGCCAGCGGCGATCTTCTGCGGGCGGTTGAATCGGAAGCGGCGGATGATGCCGAAGCGATGGCTCATGAGGGACGTACGGTACAAATCAGTCTACATGGGCGGTGGGGCGGGATTTGCGTAACCGGAGCGGGCAGTCCATGAGTCGGCAACTTACCTTTGCAATTTCAGTGGTCAGACCACTATACTGGCCCCACTATGCTTACCCGTCGTGAATTCGCATTGAGTGCTGCCGCTGTTGCAGTGGCTGCGCGCGCTCCTTTCCTTGCTGCGCAGAGCGCTGGTTTCTATCGCAACCCGATTCTGGGCGGAGACCACCCGGACGGGAGCCCGATCCGCGTAGGCGACGACTTCTATCTGACGCACTCGAGCTTCGATTACGCGCCGGGGCTGGTGGTCTATCACTCGCGGGACCTGATCAACTGGCGTCCGATCAGCGCGGGGCTGATGGGATATCACGGCATTGTTTGGGCGCCGTATCTGGCCGAGTATCAGGGGCACTTCTACATCTACTTTCCGGCCGGTGGGCAGTTGAAGGTGGTTCACGCGGCGAGGCCTGAAGGCCCGTGGAGCGAGCCGATCGATCTTGGGATCAAGGCTATCGACCCCGCGCACATCGCGGAGAACGGAAGGCGGTTTCTACACATGTCTGCCGGGCGAGTGGCGGAGTTGTCGGCGGATGGGCTCTCAGTAATATCACCCCCGAAGACGGTCTTCGCTCCGTGGCCGATGCCGAAGTCGATCCGGATGGAGTGTACGTGCCTCGAAGGGCCGAAGGTGATTGAGCACAACGGCTGGTTCTATATGAACGTGGCCGAGGGCGGAACGGGCGGGCCTGCGACTAGCCACTCGGTGGTTTCGGCGCGCAGCCGCCACGCCGAGGGTCCGTGGGAGTACTCGCCGTACAACCCGGTGGTGCACACCGAGTCGAGAGACGAACGGTGGATGTCGATGGGGCACGGGCGATTGGTGGATACGCCGGATGGCAAGTGGTACCTGACCGTGCATTCGTATGAGAAGGAGTATCGGGCGCTGGGAAGGCAGTTGCTGCTGCTGCCTGTGGAGTGGACCGCGGATGGATGGTGGCGGATTCCCGCCGGCGCCAAGGCCGATGGGGCTTTGCCGATGCCGGTTGCAGGGGCCGTGCAGGAGCCGTTCTTCGATCCTTCGGATGATTTCAAAGCGCCGGAGTTGGGTTTGCAGTGGGCGTTCTGGCGGGAGTACGACCGGGATCGCTTCAAGACCGGCGACGGGGCGCTGGTGCTTCAAGCGCGGGGGAGTTCGGTGGCGGACTCGGCGGCGTTGACTACTCCGGTGGGCGGCCACTCTTACACGGTCGAGGTTGATGTCGAGGTGGAGCCGGGGTGCGAGGCGGGGCTGCTGCTGTTTTACAATCCCGAGCACTACACGGGGATTCACTTGGGGCCGGACGGGATCATGATGAAGCTGCCGAACGGTTCGAACCGCGACCCGGGCGTGAAGAAGGCCACGCGCGCCATGCTGCGGATTGTGAACGACCGGCAGGAGATCGACTTCTGGTTCAAGTTTCCGGGCAAGGAGTGGGTGCGGGCGGAGGCGTCGGCAGAGGTCTCGGGGATGCACCACAACGTGCTGGGCGGGTTCCTCGACGTGAGGCCGGCACTGTATGCGTGCGGCAAAGGGCAGGCCAAGTTACGCGGCTTCCGGTATTGGCCGGAGGTGAAGACGCCGGTTTAGGTTGTTAGGTTGTTAAGTCGTTAGGTTGTTAGGTGGTTGCGGCCTCCTTGCGGGACGGCTCCCCTGGGGGGGGGGGGGGTAGGCGCGATTTTTGACGTTAAGCTGTTTGGTTTCATTTGTATAGATCCATAAATAAATGGTGCGTAGTGCATGCAGATGCGGTTTTTACCGATGTAATTTGGTGTTTTTTGGGGACGCTTGTGCCCCGCACTGCCCTGCTCCGCACCCGGCATGTACTCCCCACACCAGGGTCCCCCCTCCCCTACCAAAAGTCTGTTTGATCTTTGTTTTCAGCAACTTAGGCGCGGATACTCACAGTTAAAGTCTTTCTTTTCATGGGGATGAGGTATCCAGGTATTGAAAAGAAAGGAGTTGGTAATTCCCTTGCCGACTGGCTGGGCCGGCTGCGGGATGGATATTTTGACCACAGGAACAGAGTAGTACGGAATGGGGTAATTTTCGGCATCGGGGGGCGGGGCCGAAATGGCTGGCTTTCAGCGGGTTGCGAAGTTGGGGGATTGACACGCGGATTCCATCGCCTCCCGCCCTAACAAGTTAGGACGGGCCACCCCCATTGGTGATGGAACCGGCTTCGAAAAACGGTTAGATGGGCCACCCGCCAGCCATATTGGTGGTGGAACCGCTTCAAAAACGGTTGGATGGGCCACCCGCTGTGAATCCCCCATTCACGATTGCTGCCGCGCATTCCTATGGATGCTCACCAGCCAGCGACGGCCGTGATAGATCACGTACGGAATGAGCCCAAGCGTCAACGCCCAAGCGGCCGTGAAGAGGAACGCCTCAACCAAGAAGCTGATGATGTTCTCCCACGGAAATGAATCACCCATCTGAACCCTCCGCAAGTCCATGTAAAGCTCTCCGCTAGGAGAATTCACTGTCCTGAACATCCAAAGAAATACGCCAAACAATAAAAAGACTGAGGCATTTTCCATTATCAGATCGATTCGCTTGTGCTGCCGTCTGACTTCTCCGGGGATCGGTGAGTTCTCGATTTCCCGTCTTCTATCTTCGATTATGCGAGCTTCTATGTTTTTCCCGATCCAACTCACGCGGAAAAGGTAGAAGACACCACATACCAGCGCCACGGCAGCCCAAGTGACAAGCAGTAATTGACCGTACTGGACGTAGAGCAGAAGGTACTTCATGGCTGTACTCCAAGCCCCCATTCCAACCAGCTAAGGCTGGAAAGGAAGTGAACGCAGACAGGGTTGGCTAGAAGAGTAGCACAGAGATCATTTCAGCTTTGGGCGCGTGGCCCGCCCAAGTTGTTCACGCATCATGCTCACATGACAAGTCCGTGCCCGACTCAATACGTGCTTCTTGCGTTTTGAGTGGGAGAGTACGAAGCTAATCCCGCCCGCTCATCGCAAAAGCGCGATACACGGGGCACAGCTTCTTCTCGGCTTGGCGGATTTTTCGGTTTTGAGTGGGGTAGTTTTGAGTGGGGTAGTTGTCTGGATGTAGACGTTTCAACGCGGCCCTACGGGACGCGGTCGATACATTTTGACCGTTACCCGGGGTTGCGCCGGAACGCGAGAGCGTTCCGGCTTCACCCCGGGCTACTTTCGATTCACCCCTCTGGGGTGATTGCGCGCGTTTGCAGTTGAGATTTCCCAGGTGCCTGAAATGCGAGGCATCTCCACCCCACAAACGAAGACCTGTTTGTGGGGACCCCGGCCTGGGGCAGCCGGTTTCAGTGGGTGGTTAAGAGTGGCGGGTTGAGAGTTGAGCTTTCCCACCCTAGCCGCAAAAACAGAGACGCGGCGAGGGTGGGGCACCGAGTTTTTGCTCTGTGCCACAGCTAGCCGCTACACTTCTCATTAACCATGATCAGAGGCCAGAAGAACGATCCGGAACGGCTGGTGAGCGCGGCGAAGGCCGACGAAGAGCTGGGGTTTGAGCTGAAGCTCAGGCCCAAGCGGCTGGGCGAGTTCATTGGGCAGGCCAAAGTGAAGGAGCAGCTTGCCATCGCGCTTGAGGCGGCGAAGAGCCGCGGCGAGGCTCTGGATCACGTGCTGCTTTCGGGGCCTCCCGGCCTCGGCAAGACTACGCTGGCTACGATTATTGCCAACGAGTTGGACGTGGGCTTTCAGCAGACCTCAGGGCCGGCGCTACAGATTCAGGGCGATCTGACGGCGATCCTGACCAATCTGCGCGAGCGGCAGGTGCTGTTTCTCGATGAGATTCACCGGCTGCAGCCGGTGCTTGAAGAGAAGCTGTACACGGCGCTTGAGGACTACCAGATCGACATTATTATCGGGCAGGGTCCGGCGGCGCGGACGCACGTGATGGAGATTCGCCCGTTTACGTTTATCGGCGCGACGACGCGGCCGGGGTTGCTGAGCTCGCCGCTGCGGTCGCGGTTCGGGATATTGCTGCGCCTCGAGTTTTATACCGAGGAAGATTTGCGCGTGATTGTGGAGCGCTCGGCCGAGGTGATGCAGGTGCCGATCGATGCCGATGGCGCGGCGGAGATTGCGCTGCGCTCGCGGGGAACACCGCGCATTGCAAACCGATTGTTGCGCCGGGTGCGGGACTACGCGCAGGTGCGCGGAACGGGCTCGATTGACCGGGCGACGGCGAATGCTGCGCTGGAGATGCTTGAAGTGGACGCGCACGGGTTCGACGAGATCGACCGGCGGCTGCTGCTGGCGATTATTCAGAAGTACGATGGCGGGCCGGTGGGGTTGAGCACGCTGGCCGCGACGCTGGCCGAGGAAGTGGACGCGCTCGAAGAGGTCTACGAGCCGTTTTTGATTCAGATTGGATTTCTGGATCGCACGCCGCGGGGGAGAGTGGCGACACGGCTGGCGTATGAGCATTTCGGGATTGCGATGCCGGGGCGGCAGTCAGGGTTGTTTTAGCAAGTCAGCAAATAACAGCGGCGATGGACTTTGTCCATCGCCGCTGTTATTTGCGCAACCTACTTACCTATCTGTTCTAAAAGATGAGTTCTTGCTTTCCCAGGTGCCCAAATGCGAGGCACCTGGGGCACCCGTCTGTATTGCTGAAACTAGCTCCGCTAACAACGCTAACTCCGCTCTATATTCCCAGCCCTTTGAGGTACTCGCGGAACTTTTCGCCGAACTCGGGGCGTTTGAGAGCGAACTCGACGGTGGCCTGCAACATGCCGAACTTGTCGCCGGCGTCGAAGCGCTTGCCCTTGAAGTTGTATCCGTAGACCTTCTCCTTTTTGAGGAGCGCGAGGATGCCGTCGGTGAGCTGAATCTCTCCGCCAGCGCCGGGCGTGGTCTTCTCAAGCAGATCGAAGACGCGCGGCGTAAGAATGTAGCGGCCGATGATGGCCTGGTTGGAAGGCGCTTTTTCAAGCTTGGGCTTCTCGACCATGCCGGTGCAGTTGTAGATGCGGGGGTTCTTCTTGTCAACCGAGCCGGCCAGGCAGCCGTAGGCGCTGATGGCGGGTCCATCGACGGCCATGGTGGCGATGATGGAGCCCTGCTTCTCGTTGAAGACCTTGATCATCTGCTTGAGGCACGGCGGATTGGCGTCGATGACGTCGTCGGGCAGGATGACGGCGAAGGGCTCGTCGCCTACCAACTCTTTTGCACACAGCACAGCGTGGCCGAGGCCGAGGGGCTCCTTCTGGCGCACGTAGCTGATGCGGGCCATGGAGGCAATGCCGCGAGAGACTTCGAGGATCTCGTTCTTGCCGCGGCGCTCCAGGGTATGGTCGAGCTCAAAGCTGTAGTCGAAGTGGTCTTCCATGGCGCCTTTGCCGCGCCCGGTGACGAAGATGATGTGCTCGATGCCCGAGGCCAGCGCCTCTTCAACGCCATACTGGATGATGGGCTTATCGACCAGCGCCAGCATCTCCTTGGGGATGACCTTGGTGGCGGGAAGAAAGCGGGTGCCGAGGCCCCCGGCCGGGAAGACTGCCTTGCGTACTTTCTTGTTCATGTGTTGAACCCTCTTGCGGCACGGGCCGCGCTGGATGGATTGCTTTTCAGCATCAAGCATACTCGCGCCAGAAGGGTTGAGCATTGCCGCTTGAGGGGGAGTTTGCCCCCCTCGAAAGGGTTAGGGCTGAGGTGTGGGGGCGAGCTGGCTGAGCAGTTCGCGGATTTCAAGCAGCACCTCGTCGGGCTTGGTGGAGGCGAGCGGGAACTTGAGGACACCTTGAGGACTGAACTGCGCGCCGCGCTTGGCGTTGCGGGCAACCAGGCGCATGAGTTGCTGCGGATCGATGGCGGCGGTTTCGGTAAAGCGCAGATGCAGCTCGTTGCGCTTGCGGTCTACCTGCGATACGCCGATCCGTTCGCACTCGAGGCGCAGCTCTGAGGCTTCGAGCAGATATACGGTGGGGTCGGGCAGCGGGCCGTAGCGGTCCTGCATCTCGGAGCGAATCTCGTTGACGGCGGCTTCGCTCGATGTGGCCGCGATCTTCTTGTAGAGGCGCAGGCGCTGGTTTTCTTCCGGCACGTAGCTCTCGTCGATGCGCAGTGCAATTCCGAGATTGAGCTGGACGGCAGGGCGCTCTTCGCTGGCCTCGCCTTTGAGTTCTTTTACGGCGGCTTCAAGCATCGATGTGTAAAGCTCAAAGCCGACGGCCTCAATGTGGCCGCTCTGCTCGCCGCCGAGCATGTTGCCCGCGCCGCGGAGTTCGAGATCGAGCGCGGCGATCTTGAAGCCCGCGCCGAGATCGGAGAACTCCTTGAGCGCGGCGAGGCGGCGGCGGGCGATATCGGTGAGTTCCTTTTCCGGCGGGATGAGCAGATAAGCGTAGGCTCTTCGATTTGATCGGCCGACGCGGCCGCGCAACTGGTAGAGCTCGCTCAATCCATGCCGGTCGGCGCGGTTGATGAGGATGGTGTTGGCGAGGGGAATATCGAGGCCGTTTTCGATGATGGTGGTCGCCACCAGCACATCGAACTCGTGGCTCATGAAGGCCAGCATCACTTTTTCAAGCTCGCTCTCGCCCATCTGGCCGTGGGCGACGACGACGCGCGCCGAGGGGATGAGTTCCTGAATGCGCGAGGCGATCTCGTAGATGGATTCGACGCGATTGTGGACGAAGTAGATTTGGCCGCCGCGTTCGAGTTCGAGTTCGATGGCAGAACGGATGATCTTCTCGTCGAACTTGGCCACGACGGTCTGAATGGCCATGCGATCTTTGGGCGGCGTCTCGATGATGGACATATCGCGCAGGCCGACGAGCGACATGTGCAGCGTGCGCGGGATGGGCGTGGCGCTCATGGCGAGCACGTCGATTTCCTTGCGCATCTGCTTGAGCCGCTCCTTGTGGCGCACGCCGAAGCGCTGCTCCTCGTCAACGACGAGCAGGCCGAGATCCTGAAACTTGATGTCTTTCGAGAGCAGGCGGTGGGTGCCGATGAGGATGTCGATCTTGCCGGTCGAAACCTTCTCGACGATTGCGTCCTGTTCTTTTTTTGTGCGGAAGCGAGAGATCATCTCGACGTTGATGGGGAACTGCGAGAAGCGGCGCTTGAAGGTTTCAAAGTGCTGGAAGCTGAGGATGGTGGTGGGCGTGAGCACGGCGACCTGCTTGCCGTCCTGCACGGCCTTGAAGGCGGCGCGCATGGCGACTTCGGTCTTGCCGTAGCCCACGTCGCCGCAGAGCAGGCGATCCATGGGCGTGGTGGACTCCATGTCCAGCTTGATGGCAGCGACGGCGGTGAGCTGGTCGTCGGTCTCGTTGTAGTCGAAGGCGTCTTCGAACTCGCGCTGGAACTCGTTGTCGGGCGCGAAGGCGGTTCCCTGCGCGGAGTGGCGCTGAGCGTAGAGCACGAGCAGTTCGCCGGCCATGTCCTGCATGGCCTTGCGCACGCGGGCTTTGGTCTTTGTCCACTGCTGCGAGCCGAGCTTGTTGAGCACGGGCGCGGGGCCGGTGTCGGTGGAGCGGTACTTCTGAATCAGGTCGAGTCGCGTGAGCGGGATGTAGAGCCGGGCTTCATCGGCGAATTCGAGGATCATGAACTCGACGGTGAGCGTGTCCTGAACGATCTCTCTGAGGCCGTTGTAGCGGGCGATGCCGTGATCGACGTGGACGACGTAATCTCCGACGGCGAGGTCGCGGAAGTCGGATACGAAGGCGGAGGTCTTGGACTTGCGCGGTACGGGGCGGGCGGCAACATCGACGTCGTCGGAGAAATCGTTTGCGCCAAAGACGATGAGATTCGACTCGGCGAAGCTGACGCCGGTTGCAAGCGGAGTGCGGACGATAGTTGGAACGTGCAGGTCGCTGGCCAGATAGCTGGCCTCTTCGAGCATGGTCTCGCCGGTGTGCACGACGCGGCTGCCGAAGCGGTAAGGGATCTGATACTCGCGCAGCACGGTGGCAAGCCGTTCGACCTCGCCCTGGTTGGGCGCGGCGAGAACGGTGCGGAAGTCGGACTGCATGAGCGTACGAAGCTGCTCGGTGAATGCGGGGATGGAACCGTGAAAGCGGAGAGTGGGCCGGGTGGGGATCTCGATCTCGCCGAGGGTCGAGTCTTCGTCGATGACATCGATGACGCCGAGCTGGTCGATATCGAGACCGAAGTGCGACTGAAGCTCGGCGGAGAGAACTTCGGGGCGCAGATAGATGTCCTCGGGGCGGACGAGCGAACCGATGCCGGAGCGGTCGTGGCGCTGCTCTACCTTGTTCCACCAGCGGTCGATCTGGTTTGAGACCATGGCCGGCTCAATGACGAAGAGGACCGAGCGGGGCAGCAGCGAGAGCAGAGACTTCTGTGCGCCCGCTACGGGCGTGAAGAACTCCCAGCCGGGGAAGACACTCACTCCTCCGGCCGCGGCGACGGCTTCAGCCAGGTCGCGGTCTTCGGATTCGATGCGCTCGCGGCTGAGCCGCGCGTTGACGGCGGCAAGCAGGCGTTCGGTGACCGGAGCCTCAGTGAGCGGCAGCAGCTCCGCTTCGTCGAGGCCCGACTGAGAACGCTGCGTCTCGGGATCGAAGCGGCGGATGGTTTCGATCTCGTCGCCGAAGAACTCGACGCGAATGGGCCGCTCAACCTCTGGCGAGTAGACGTCGAGGATGCCTCCGCGGCGGGTGAACTGGCCGGGCATCTCAACGAGGTCGGTCTGCGTATAGCCGACGCTGCCGAGATGCGCGGTGAGGGTCTCAATGTCGATCTCGTCACCGCGCTTGAGCGTGACGGCGAGGGCCGAGTAGTAGTCGCGATCGAAGAGGCGCAGAGCCGCCGCTTCGACAGGCGCGATGACCAGATCGACCTGGCCGGTGGCGATCTTGTAGAGAGCTGCGGCGCGCTGCTCCTGCACATCGGGGTGCGGAGAGAGATTTTCAAACGGCAGCACGTCGTGGGCCGGAAAGCGAACGACGCGCGCGGGGTCGATGACCCCGGTAAGCTCACATGCGGCTTTGACGATTGGTTCGAGGGCCTCGGCGGCCTTGTTGTCCGCAACGATGGCGATGACCGGCTGGCGGGCGGCGCGCACCATGAGCGGCAGATAGAGCGCGCGGGCGGTCGATGTGAGTCCGGATACACGCCTGCGACCCGCAGCAAGGCTGAGGTGCCTGCGAACGCGCTCAAAGGCTGGCGAATGCTCCAGCTCCGCAAAAATTTCGCGGACAAACGGGAGAATCATGCCTGGTTAGTTTATCAGCGAGGTAGCTCTCGACGCTGCAAGCGGATACAGCAAGCGAACGCGCGTGTTGCGCGAAGACCTGTTTCAACACCGTCTTGCACTGTGGTTCGAAACGGTGTTCAGCGCACCGATTCTGAAACAACTTGTCGCGGTGGGTGCGTCTAAAGATCAAGGTCGGTAGCTTAATAGAGGTCGATAACTTGAAATTTTTTAGAACGATATTGTTCTGGATGCACTTGTGTGCCGGTTTTACGGCCGGGGTGGTGATCTTTCTTCTGGCGCTGACTGGCGCAGTGCGCGCCTTTGAGCAGCAGACCCGCGTGCTGCTCACTTCGCCGTCGGTGGTTCAGCCAGCGGGCGCAGTGCCTGCATCGGTGGAGGCGCTGGTTGCAGCCGCTGCGAAGAGCCGTAATGCGGTGCCCGAGCGTATCGAGATCAACCGCGACGCAAACCGGCCAGCGCAGGCAAGCTTCGGTCTGGGCGACTCTGTATATCTGAATCCTTATACGGCCGAGGCGATTGCCAGCAGGAATAGCTGGGTCAATACATTCTTTGAAATTGCGGGCAACGTGCATCACGCGCTCGGAATGCAGCGCGACGATCCAGTGGGCCGCGCCATTACCGACTGCGCGAACTTTCTGTTTGTCTTCATCGTCGTTTCAGGCGCATATCTGTGGCTGCCGCGAGTATGGAATGCGGCCAACCTGAGGATGCGCACGCTGTTTAAGCCCGGCCTCAAGGGACGAAACATGGAGTGGAACTGGCATCACGTGATCGGCGTGTGGTGTCTGGTCCCGCTGTTCCTGATCTCTTTTACGGGCGTCTTCTTCAGCTACATGTGGGCAAACAATCTGTTCTACAAAGTGACGGGCACCGAGCGCCCGGAAGGCGAGATGGGCCCTGGCGCGCGCATGATGCCGCCTCCACCGCGCACGATTGCGGCAGGCGGTATGGCAGAGCTGCTGCATCCGGCAGGAGCAAAGCGCCTGGATGAACTGGTGGCGGTGGCCGAGCGGCAGATGCCGGAGTGGCAGTCGATCAACATCGACATGCCGCAGGCTGAAGAGAAGACTGTGCGCATATCGGCGAATCCCGGCAACTATCTGCACCCTGAACTGAACAAGTACAACATGCGCATGGAGCTGGACCGGCAGAGCGGAGCGGTTGTAAAGGCCGAGGGCTACACCGAGGCGAATGCCGGCACCAAGCTGCGCCTGTTTGCGCGCGGCCTGCATACGGGTCAGCAGTTCGGTCTGTTCGGGCAAGGCATCGCGGCGCTGGCTGCGATCGGCGGCATGTTTTTGTGCTGGACGGGACTGGCGCTTACGGTGCGGCGGATGTTGAACGCCGCGAAGAAGCGCGAGAAGGCGCGGGCGCGGGCACAGGCCGGCGAACCCAGGGAAGCATTCGAGACCGCGGGAGCGTGAGGCGCGGCTCCGGGCAGCACTGAGCCATAATCTTCGTTGCGTTACACTGGCTATCGAACGGCGCCTGACGCAATGTGCGCGCCGAACGAGGTTCAGCGCGATGATAGCAATGCGACCTGTTACGTTTGCGGCTGTTGTGTTTTTGGCGGCGGGTCTTGCCGTGGGACAGTCCAACAAACAACAACCCTTACCTAAAAAGATTGCGTGGACCTTTCAGGGGCAGGCCGACGACACGCAGGAGAGTGCGTGGGCCTCGGAGCATCGCAACTTTTCGAAGCTGGTGAAGGATGCGACGAAGGGGCGCATTGAGCTTGCGTACGTGAGCGACACGGCTCCCGATACCGGGGTGCTCGATGCGGTGAAGGCGCACAAGCTGAATCTCGGCTTCATGGGCGTGCACTACAAGCCGGAGATGGCGCTGATGAACTTCCCTTCTCTGCCCATCGTGCCCAACGACCGGCTGCCTGAGATTCTTGCCGCACTCAAGCCCGAGTTCGACGAGATCTGGCAGAAGCAGTTCGGCGTGAAGCTGCTGGCCTTTGGCTACTACCTGCCGCAGACGCTGTTTACGGCGCAGCCGGCCGATACGGTGGCGAGTTTGAGGGACAAGCGCTTTCGGCACTTCGGACCGAGCGTGATCGATTTGTATACGCGAGCCGGAGTGCAGCCGGTGGCGATTGCCAACGTGCACATGGTGCAGCAGAGCCTGATCGACGGCAAGCTCGATGGAGCGCAGGGCGCGCTGCCGGCCTATGTGAACTGGGGCTGGGCGCAGAAGCTCAAGTACGTTTCGAACTGGCCGCTGGGCAGCGTCTACATGGCGCTGGTGGTGAACCTGGACGACTGGAATGCGCTGACGCCGGAGTTACAGCAGGAAGTTGAGAGCGCGGCCAACCAGCTTGAGAAGAGGCAGTGGCAGGGGCGGCAGGCGTATGTGAACGGGCTGCTGAAAAAAGCTGAGACAGACTTCGGATCGAAGGTCGTGAATCCCTCGCCGGATGAAGTGAAGAAGCTGCTTGAGAACGCGGGCCCGGTGATTGAAGACTGGAAGCAGCGCGTGGGGCCGGGGTCGGGGGAGATTCTGGCGGCGATTAATAAGGCGCTGGGGACAGATTACAAGTAGGCGGATTTCGTGAGAAGGGTTCAGAAAGGTGGTCTCGAACTGATTGCAAAGACCGCGACTGCGGGTAATTGGCTGCTGAAACTTCCGGATAGGCGGTCAATCATCCAGAATGGCCAAAACAACTGGGACGCGCAAGTCTATCGATGTCCACCTGAGGCAGCCGCCCGATTTTCTGGATCGATTAGACATGGGCAACCCTCGGAGTTTAGCCCTTTGGGGTTCTTTTCGTTCTTTGCGCACATGGGCAACCCACCCTCCAAACCTTCTTTCCTTGCACAAGTGTCATCAATGACATAGAACAGCGCAACAACGGAAATCCCATTTTGTCCCATGTTTTCATTTTCACTGTATGGTTTCAGAGCGATTATTTCAGATAGGCCGTTGACAGCGATAATCTCATCATACAAGGGAAGATATGAAGGATGATTCGTTCTGCCGTTTACCTCTCCCAGCTTTTTCCCTTTCCTGTCTCTTAAGATAAAATTCGCGTAAGGCCATGGTACAGAGTAGAGGTTCAATGTGACTGATACGTCAGTGCGTGTAAGTCCAGGGGGAAGTGTACTCCATCTAGGCAGTCTCGAATCATCTGCAAGTTGAAAGGATGACTCTGGGAAGTACTCACATCCCTTAATCGCCAAAGCAGAGAGAGTGCCGAAAGCCACGATTACAAGAGCAAGACGGCCAAACCTCATAAGACGTACTCCTCACTTCTAGATTGCTTTTCAAGCATATCAATGTGGAATTGTCGCCAATTCGGAACTAACGGCTGGGTTGACTGTTTCGCATCGCCCCTCCGAGGCTGAGGTCATATTTTCACAGCTAACCCAGGACTGCGTTCGCTGAGGCGAACTTGTCCTGGGCTAAATTCGCTGGCCCCTCCGGGGCCTATTCAGCGGTCGCATCGTTACCTATTGGGAAGTTTCGGCCAATGCATGTCGTTGATCGGAGGTTCCTCACACCTCGATAGGCCGTTCGGGGCGTACCAGGAGCCACGAGAGCGCGCCGAGCAGGACCAGCGCGGCGGCGACGTTGAAGGCCATCTTCCAGTCAAAGTGCAAGGCGAGCCAAGGCGTGAGCGAGGCGGTGAGCGCGCCGCCGATCTGGCCGCTCATGTTGACTGTTGCCGAAAAGACTCCGGAGTTGTGGCCGGCCAAGTCGGTTGAGACAGACCAGAAGGAGCTCTGCGCGAAGTAGAGGCAGCCTGCGCCGAGCGCCAGCAGCACGGCGGCGGCGAAGGGCTGGGAGACGTGCGAGCCGAGCACCAGAAACAACGAAGTGATGAGCATGGCGACGAAGGCCAGCCAGCAGCGGCCGGCGCGCAGGCCCACCTTGCGCGTCAAGAGGTCGGAGACCGATCCGCCGCCGAGACAGAAGACCGTCATGCAGAAGAAGGGCATCATGGAGAACTGGGCGCTGGTCTTCAAGTTCAGGCCGCGGGCCTGGGCCATGTAGATGTAAAACCAACTGAAGAAGATCCAGGCCGTATAGCCAAACGAGAAGTAGGCGAGCATGAGCGCGGGCAGGTCGCGGCGCGAGAAGAGGGCGCGCCAGGCGATCTTTTCCTCTTCGACGTGGGCGGCGGATGCGGTGTTGGTGGCGTAGGCGCTGAGACCTTCTTCGATGGCGCGGCGTTCGGCCTCGTTTACGGCGGGGTGATCCTGGGGGCGGTCGCGGGAGATGATCCACCAGACGAGGCCGCCGAGTACGCCGAGAGCGGCGTCGAACCAGAAGGCCGCGCGCCAGCCGTGGGTGAGGATGATCCAGGTGAAGAGCGGCGGAGCGAAGCCCGAGCCCGCGCCGACGCCGGCGAAGATGAGGCCGTTGACGAAGCCGCGCTCCTTTTGCGGAACCCAGCGGGCGACGAACTGATTGGCCGAGGGGTAGATGACGGCTTCAGCAAGGCCCAGTGCGCAGCGCACGGCGATGAGCAGGACGATGGCTTTCGAGAATCCCGAGGGCAGCAGCGCGGTGAGCACGTTGCAGACGGCCCAGACGGCGACCCCGAAGGAGATCACGCGGCGGGGGCCGAAACGAACGGCGAGTGCTCCGGCGGGAATCTGGAAGCTTGCGTAACCGAGGAGAAAGGCCGAGGCCAGCCAGCCGAGCTTCTGGTTGCCGAGGTTGAACTCCTGGCTTAGCTGGAGGCCGGCGATGGAGATGTTGGTGCGATCGACGAACGAGATGGCGCTGAGGACGAAGAGCCAGACGACGAGATAGAGATGGATGCGGGTGGGGCGCTGGGCGGGCATGGGATCTCCGGAAAGCAGGGACTGGGGATTAGGGCTCAGGGCCAGAGACAGATTGAGTAGGCCTTGATCGGTGCTTCAGAGCAGGCCGAAGAGCCGTGCCCCTTCACAACAACAATGGACGGTTGCAGGTAGAGGGCGCCCGAAGGCCCCCCCTGAATTATGTGTCTCAACCGAAGGCGGCTGCAAAGCCGACCTTGAAGATCACCACGATGACCCACCAGCCAAAGACAACCGTGTAGCCGGTGCTACGCTTGACGCCTGCCACTGTCGCCAGACCGATCGAGATCAGCACCATCGACCAGATGCCGATGATGTCGAAGCTGTTGCAGAGAGCATAGAGCGCCGGGCTCGATGAAGCGGGATCGAGAAAGAGCGCGGCCGGGTTGGTGGGCGCAAAGTTTTTGATGTTGAACTGCTCCGGCGGCTGAAACCAGAGCACGGCTATGCCGAGCAGAACCTGAATGGCGCTGGGGAGCCACGAGTAGTAGAGGACCGCGAAGATGCTGGAGAACTTGGCGCGTCCACCAAAGGCGAAGTTGATGCTTCCGAGCAGGACTGCGCCGATGATGGCAGCCGAGACGAGCCCAAGTACGGGTCCGGCGAGAAAGGCGCCTTTGGTGATGGCGACAGAGATGCCGACCGACTTGGCGAGCTGCTCCGGGCTGGCGTTGGCCAGCTGCGCCTGGGTCTTGGCGTTCATCTGCATCTGGTTGCGCACCACCTGCTCCATGCCGATCCGATTATTGACGGCGGCGAAGAACAGATAGCTGAAGATGGCCAGAATGACGAAGGGCAGCCACCAGCTGCGGCTCCGGTCGCGAATGTCCTCAAAGGTGCGCGTGGGCGTGGAGAAGATGCCGGTGACGCGCTCGATCTGGCTCAGGCCAACGGGAGCGGCGGCTATGGAATCGACTTCATTCATGGGCTTGCCTTCCTTGAACTGCCGGTTTGCACGCGCAAAAGGGCAGGGATTCCGTTTGGGCAGATTGTAGCGCGGTGGACGTGAGCGGGAACAGGGGTGAGACAGTGACTAAGGGGATAGTGGGCTAAGGGACTAGTAGATCAACTGCATCTCGGGCTGGTTGGCTGCTCGCTGCGTTTTCGCGGGCTGGGTGATGCTCTTCTTCGACAAGCTCGCAGTCAACTGCGTGCTGGGCTTTGGTGTCTGAGCCAGCGTGGACGCGGCAGGCGTCTTTGGCTTGTAGACGGTGATGTGGAAGCAGGCCTGGCGGAACTCCTCTTCGACGTCGATCTTGCCGGCGGTGGAGTCGGCGCGGAGACGGCGGCGCATCCAGAGAATCTCAGCGCGGGTCAGATCGCCTTTGGAGATGTCGACCGTCGAACCCATGACGTGGGGGCTGAAGAGAGCGCCCTCGGCGGGCGCGGCGTTCGAGTTGGTGCGCTTGAGCAGCTTCTGGTAAGCGACGGTGCGCACGGCAGAACTGACCTCAAGCGGTGTTTGAAAGGCGGCCTCGTGATCGCGGGCCAGCGCGGTAAGGTACTGCGCGGTCCACGGGCGAGTGTAGCGGCGGCTCTTCGCCAGTTCGGAGTCTACGGTCAGGGCTTTCGAGACCGGCACGGGAACAAGCAGTCCATTCTTGACGCGGGCTGCGAGATCGCGGTTGTCTTCGATCGGCTCCAGCTTTTCCTCTTCCAGACGCTTGTCCTGGCGTTTGAGGATCGCGGCCGACCCACGCAGCGGCGCGGTTGAGGAGGCGCGAGAGGCTCTTTTGGCCTTCGCGACGGACGGCTTCGCTGCCGGCTTGCGGACTTTGACAGAAGTGCTTGTATGGGTAGAGGTCCGCGGCTGGCCTGCCAACGAGGAGGCCGCAACGGCGAGAGCGATTAGTAATGTGGCGATCCTGCGCATGAAAAGAAGCGCGGACGTCCAGAGCCATTTCAGTGTAGGCGCAGACCGGCCATAAAACGAGTATCGAACCGGGTTCGGCTGTGTCCGATAACTGTCAGGCTTGGGCCCGCTCGAGGACGTAATCGATGGCAAGCTGAATCTCGGCAACGGTCACATCTTCGACGATTCCGGCGTCGCCGATGCCCAGCGGCAGCACGAACCGGCGCACGCCGCCCACGTTCTTCTTGTCGCCGACCGTTGCGGCAAGCACCTTGGCCGGGCGGACAGCAAGCGCCGTCAGCGGGCCGTAGCGGTAGATGAGATGCTCCAACCGCTGCTGCTGGGCCACGGTGATCGTCTTGCGGAGGCGGGCGATAGCCAGCGCCGCCACCATTCCCCAGCCGACCGCCTCGCCGTGCAACAGAGCCTTGTAGCCGGTGGCCTGCTCGAAGGCGTGGCCGACAGTGTGGCCGAAGTTGAGGATCATGCGCAGGCCGCTCTCGCGCTCGTCCTTGTTCACCACGTCGGCCTTGATGCGAATGGATGCGGCTATCACCTTCTCCAGAGCCTTGGGGTCGCGGGCCAGAACCTTGTCGGCCTGCTCTTCCATAAAGCGCACCAGGGCACGGTCGCGGATAATTCCGGACTTGATGCTCTCCATAAGGCCGGCTCGCAGTTCGCGGTCTGAGAGCGTGCCGAGCACACCTATATCCGCAAAGACAGCGCGGGGGTGATGGAATGCGCCGACGAGGTTCTTGCCCTCGGGCAGGTTCACTCCGGTCTTGCCGCCCACGCTTGAGTCAACCTGGGCAAGAATTGTAGTCGGCACCTGAACGCAGGAGATGCCGCGCATGAAGATGGAGGCGACGAATCCTCCGACGTCGCCGACGATGCCGCCACCGAAGGCAATCAAAAGCGACCCGCGGTCGCCGCCGGCACGGATCATCTGGCGAAGCAGGGATTCGGCGCTGCGCAGGGTCTTGTGCGCTTCGCCGGGGGGCAGAAAGAGGACGACGGGCTCTTCAGGGAAGGAGCGCAGAAAGTCGTGGGACCACAGCGCCCAGATCTGGGGCGAGGTTAGGACAAAGACCCGGCGAGGCAGCTTCTTGATGACCTTCTCGATGCGGGGCGCGAGGGACTCGATGAGTCCGCTGCCGGTGTGGACTTCGTACCGTGCCGAAGGGGTTTCAACTCGAATGGTCTGCACAGATCAATCGTAAAGCAAGCCCGTCACCGCCGGCCCTGGAACCGGCCGGCGGGGGCTTTGAGTTCGAGCCTGACTAATCCTTATCTTTGAAGAGCGAGTCGAGGCTGTAGCGGCCCGGCCCGGCCAGGAAGACGGTCAGCATCGCGATCAGATAGAGCACCATCATCTCGCCCTGCTGGCGGCCGTGCTCAAAGTAGTTGAAGTGCTCGCGCATCGACCAGGCCACAAAGATCACGGCAAACGAGTACGCGGCAGCCCAGCGCGTGGCCAGACCCACGGCCACCAGCAGCGAGCACAGTACATCGCCCACCGCGGCCAGAAAGATCATGGTGCCGACGCCGATGTGCAGAAAATCGGGAACGCGCGCAACCACGCCGTCAAATCCAGTTGCTTTCTCCCAGCCGTGGCGCAGAAAGAGGCTGACACCGGCGCACACGCGCAGCACAAGCAGCGCCAGATCGGTGCTGGCTGGAACAAAGCTTAACTTCAATAGTCGAGTAAGCATAGAGAGCCTTTCGTCAACGGCGGAGTTTGCCTGATTGGGTTGGACGAATTATATAGCCGCCGCGGTTTGCCCCGCCTGCGGAGCGGCGTATTCTCGAAAGTGCAACCCCTGAACCCTTGTTCGCATCAAACAAGAGAAGCAGCACGGTCTGAGCAGACCGCCCCGGATGGCGGTTCCATTCGGATGGCGCATATAAGCGCGACACAATTTCTAACCAAACATTCCCAAAGGAGCACGACATGGCAAGCAAGGCAAGCGCAGTCTGGACTGGATCGCTCAAAGAAGGCAAAGGCACCATCTCGACGGCAACCGGCGTACTGAACAACGCCAACTACTCGTTCGCGACGCGGTTTGAGGGCGCAAACTCCGGCACCACTCCCGAGGAGATGATCGCGGCGGCGCACGCCGGGTGCTTCTCGATGGCGCTGGGCGCGCAGTTGGGCGCGGCGAACCTCACGCCGGAGAGCATCGCCACCGAAGCAGCCGTAACGCTGGCCAAGACCGATGCGGGCTTTGCCATCACGCGCATTGTGCTGACCACCAAGGCCAAGGTTCCGGGCGCGACCAAGGAGACCTTCGACACCTGCGCGGCCAACGCCAAGGCAGGCTGCCCGATCTCAAAGCTGTTTGCAAACAACACCGAGATCGTGCTCAACGCGACGCTCGATTAATCGGTTCAGATGGTAGTGTTTGGCGGGCCGTAGCCTCTGGCTCCGGCCCGGCTAATTTGACACCACCAGCCCCGTTTGAGAGACTCATAATTACTGCCGGTTCAGCAGATTGCTGAACTTGTAACCGTGCCGAAGTGGCGGAATTGGCAGACGCGCGTGGTTCAGGTCCACGTACTCGCAAGGGTGTGGGGGTTCGAGTCCCTTCTTCGGCACCAACGGTCTTTCATATAGCTCTTATCTCCCGTTAAGCCATATATAAATTTAGGCTTACTCCAATTTTCTAATTCAATTCTGGTCATGGTTCCGGGCAGCGTTCCTTTGCCCGGGCAGTGGTTTGTTTGCGGGCTACGATGTCTGGCCGCGATGATCTTCCGGCCAGGCGTGTCGTGGATAGCGGCGCATCAGTTCGCGGCGGACCTGCGGGTAGAGCCGCGCCCAGAATCCGGCAAGATCGGTGGTGGTTTGCACCGGCCGCTGATTCGGCGCGAGCAGTTGCAGCACTACCGGCGTGCGCTTCGGGCCCAGGCGCGGAGACTCGTCCATACCAAAGAAGTCCTGAAGCCGAGAGGCGATCCACGGAGTCTTGCCGCACTCGTAGTGGATCTTTACCTGGCGGCCGCCTTTGAGGCGCAGTGTTCGAGGAGCGTTCTCGCTCAACCGGCGCGCATCGAGCCTCTGCTCAAGCCACGCGATGAAACGTTCGCCTGCACTTTTGAGCTCAGCAAAGCTGCGACAGGTCTGGCAGAACTCTCTGAAGAGCTCTGGGACCGGCGGCGCATCGATGCCGGCGAACTCGACGCGGCCGAGAAGATCGTCAAGCGCGGCCTCATCTGCAAATCGCCCGATGCCTGCTTCGATAGCTTTGTCGGCTAACATGCGGCCCGCTGCGTCTTTGTCGATCGGCGCGCCCGTGGATTGCTCGAGAACCAGAGCGCCGTAAAGCAGTTGGCTCACCTCGTCGACGCGCTCGGTCTGCCGATTCCAGGTCAATGACCTCTCTTCGCGCACCTGTTCCGGAAAGTGATCGAGGAGCCACTCCGGCTCCACGCGAGCGACAAGGCGAACCTGGGGCAGCGGCTTCTCCGTGCGATGTTCCACGTCGAGGGCCAGCATCAGCGAATACTGGGGCGGCTGGCCCACGATCTCAGCGGCCGTGCTATTGGCCAGCATCACCTGGTTTCCGGTCTTTCGCAGCGCAACACGATCCGGAAAGCCCATCAACAGCGCTTGCAACAGCGCGTCGTCGTCGTTCGTGTCGGAGCGCGAGGGCTTGACGATTCCGAGCAGGTGCCGAAGCTGCTGCCGTGCCGCATCGCCAATCGGCTTGTCGATAGCCTCAAGTACGTCGCTGCGCTCAGTGCGCTCGCCAGCGCTCAACAGCGCCGCTGTAACGCACGCCGCACGGCCCGCACCGCGCTCCATGGCCTCGCCAATCATGCGCGACAGACGCGGATGAAGGGGAATGCGCATCAGCCCGCGCGCGTCTTCGCCGTGGGCCAGGAGAAGGTCCAGAAGCCGCTCGACGCTCTCGACTGCCGCATCGGGAGGCGGGTCGAGCCACTCGATCTGTCTGGGATCGTCGATCCCCATGGCACGCAAGGCAAGGCACAACTGAGCGAGATCGCTGCGTAGAATCTCCGGCGCCTGAAAGTCAGCGCGCCCCTGAAAATCCGCCTGCGAATACAAACGCAACACACGCCCCGGACCGGTACGAGCAGCGCGCCCCGCGCGCTGGCGGGCAGAGGCCTTGCTGACGCGGCCGACGTGCAGCGTAGGCAGTCCTGTCCATGAGGAGTACGAAGCCTCGCGGGCCAGTCCGCTGTCGATGACGGTGCGAACACCTTCAATAGTGATCGAGCTCTCGGCAACATTCGTAGACAGAATGACCCTGGGCTGCACAGACGGCGACACGGCGCGATCCTGCTCGGATGGGGGTAGATCACCGTGCAAAGGCAGGACGAGCCGGTTGAACTTTCGCGCGATCGGTTCGCAGGCGCGGGCAGCACGGCGAATCTCTGCCGCGCCGGGAAGAAAGACAAGAACCTCTCCGGCCTGCTCCTCGCGCAGCACGCGCTCCAATGCATCGCTCACCTGATCGTGCAGCGGCGCAGGCGAGTAAGGCGTGTACTCAATGGCGAGATCGAAGAGCCTTCCCGCCGAGCTCAGCACCGGACAGCCGCCGAGAAACTGCGCGACGGGAGCGGCCTCAAGTGTTGCCGACATCACGACAATACGCAGCTCCGGTCGCTTTTGTTGCAGGCGCTTCAGCAGAGCCAGAGCCAGGTCAGTTTCCAGATGCCGTTCGTGGAACTCGTCCAGAACCACGGCGCCGACACCGCGCAACTCAGGATCGGAGAGCATGCGGCGCGTGAGCACGCCTTCGGTCAAAAAGTGCAGCCGTGTCTGGGGGCCAGCCACCCGCTCAAATCGCACCTGATAACCGACCGTGCGTCCAACATCTTCGCCGAGTTCCCAGGCCACGCGCCGTGCCGCCAGCCGAGCGGCGATGCGCCGCGGCTCCAAAACAAGCACGTCGCCAGCCACAATCCGCATCAGCGCCGGAGGAATGCGCGTGGTCTTGCCGGCGCCGGGCTCAGCCTCGATGAGGAGATTCGGCGTCCGCTCAAGAGCAGCAAGTACGTCCGGAATCAGCGCATCGATCGGGAGAGGCGGCAGGTTGGGCACATCTACCATCCAATAGCATGACGCCAGCCGAGTCAATTTTGACCGGCGGATCGGCCCGCCATGTGCGTCTCCCAAGTGCCGCTGTCCGTCTATCTCTTTAGAACCTGCGCTTAGATCGGCACCCCAACCCCGTCGCGCAGAGGAGCTCCCATGAAAGCGCTCGCTCTCATCGCCCGCGGCCTGCTCTTTGCCGCCCTTGCCGCCACAGTTATCGCCCAAACCAAAACCGCTCCCGTCACCATCGACACCGGCAAGGTCGCCGGCTCGGTCCTCGACAACGGCGTCCACGCCTACATCGGCATCCCCTTCGCAGCGCCGCCCGTGGGCGATCTGCGCTGGCACGAGCCCATGCCCGCTAAAGCCTGGGCCAGCGTTTACGACGCCGTCACTCCCAAGCCCGGCTGCGCTCAGCGCGCCCCCGCCAACCGCACCCCGGGCGCATTCTCTGAGCAGTACTCCGAAGACTGCCTCTACCTCAACGTCTGGACCCCTGCCACGGCAAAGGCTGGCGCCAAGCTGCCCGTCATCGTCTGGATCTACGGCGGCGGATTTACCGGCGGCTCGGCCAATATGCCCGGCTACTCGACCATGCACTTGGCCGCCAAGGGCGTTGTAACCGTCAACCTCGCCTACCGCGTCGGCGTCTTCGGCTACTTTGCCCATCCGGAGCTGACAAAAGAGACCGGCCACAACGCCTCCGGCGACTGGGGCTCGCTCGATCAGGTGGCAGGCCTCAAGTGGGTACAGCGCAACATAGCGGCCTTCGGTGGCGACCCGGCCAACATCACCCTGATCGGCCAGTCGGCCGGCTCTGAGTCCGTCTATCAGCTCCAGGCCAGCCCGCTGGCCAAGGGCCTGTTCACCAAGATCAGCGCCTGGAGCGGCGCGGATCTCGCCCCCGGCGGCCAGGTGCCTCGCACCCTCGCCGAAGGCGAAGCCACCGGCATCAAGGTTCAGCAGATGTTGAATGCCAAAGACCTGGCCGCCATGCGCGCGGTCCCTACGGATCAGGTATTCGCCGCTCTCACATCGACTCCCGGAGCACAGGCCGGCCCCGGCGGCGGCATCCAGACTCGCCCCTTCGTCGATGGCTGGTTCCTGCCCACCGCGCCCCACGAGATCTTCGTCGCCGGCAAGCAGAACGACGTGCCGCTCTACACCTCTTCCACGCAGTCCGATCTGGGCAGCGCCATGCAGATCTACGACGGCGTAAAGACACTCGCCGATCTGCACAAGCTCGTTCCCACCGTCTTTGGCGACGCCGCCGACGAGTTCTTCAAGCTCTTCCCGGCCGCCAACGACGAGGAAGCACGCAAGGTCGCGCTCATCGTCTCCGGCGACACCGGCTTTGGCATCAGCAACCGCGACTGGGCCCGCGACCAGGCTCTCTACGGAAAGCAGGTCGTCTATCTGGCCCAGTGGGCGCACGTGCCACCCGCCAACAAGACCGGCCCTGCCTTCGGCGCATTCGGCGACGGCCCCGCCCACGGCAGCGACATCGCCTACTGGCTCGGCACCTGGGTAGTGAACACTAACCGGGACTGGAGCGCGTGGGACAAGGAACTCTCTGAGAAGATGCAGGACACGCTCATCACCTTTGCCCGCACCGGCAATCCCACGACTGCTGCCGTCAAGGTTCCGCGCTACGATCCGAACGATGAGCACCGCGTGGTCTTTGGCGACACCATCTCGATCGAAAAGATGAACACCGCGCAGGTCGAGTTCCTGCGCGCGCACGCACCCAAACGCGCCGCCCCCGCAGCGCCTGCGGCTCCGGTTCCTGTCGCGCGGTAGATCGCGCGGCACATGGAGGCATACATCGGAAGGCCTGCCGGATCTTCACGCAGGCCTTCCGCAACCAGTTCTCCGGTCTACTTCCCCTGAGCAGATCCGGCGAATCGAAACACCCTAACCTTCGGAGGAAACTTCTATGAAGAATGCTTCCAACAAGTTCCTGGCGCTTCTACTGCTGGCTTCGGGCGCGTTCGCACTGAACGCGCAGTCGCTCCCACAAAGCACTCCTGCCGAGCAGGGCATGTCTGCCAAGCGAATCGCGCAGCTCAAACCGCTTCAGGAAAAGTACGTGAAGGACGGCAAGCTGGCCGGCGGCACCATTCTCATCGCCCGCAATGGCAAAATCGTCTACAGCGACACCTTTGGCGCCATGGACCAGGCGTCCGGCAAACCGATGCAGAAGGACGCCATCTTCCGCATCTACTCGATGACCAAGCCCATCATCACTGTGGCCGCGCTCACCCTCTACGAGCAGGGCAAGTTCTCGATGCTTGACCCGGTGTCAAAGTACATTCCCGAATTCAAAACCATGAAGGTGGCCATCGACACTAAAGACGCGAGCGGTAAGCGCATCTACTCCCTGGTCCCGGCCGACCGGCAGATCACGGTGCTCGATCTCTTCCGCCACACCAGCGGTATGAACAACGCCGGGCCCAAGGACGAAAGCGGCGAATCGATTTTTACCAAGCTCAATATCAAGAACCACACGCTGGAAGACGGAATCAAGCTGCTGGCCGGCGCGCCGCTCGTGCATCAGCCCGGTACCGGCTTCGACTACAGCCCCGGCCCCGACGTGATCGGCCGGCTCATCGAAATCTGGTCAGGCAAGCCGCTCGACGTGTATCTCGACGAGGCCGTCTTCAAGCCGCTGCACATGGTCGACACCGGATTCTGGGTTCCCAAAGACAAGTGGAGCCGGATTGCGACCCTCTACGACGCAGGCCCGGACGGCAAGATCGTCAAGGCCACCGACGACGCCCAGGAGGGCTACAAGCAGAAGCCCATCTTCCTCTCCGGAGCCGGCGGCCTGGCCTCAACCACCATGGACTACGCCCGCTTTGCCCAGATGCTGCTGAATGGCGGCACGCTCGAAGGCGCGCGCATTCTCAGCCCCAAGTCTATTGAATTGATGAGCTCCGATCTGCTGGGCGAGCTGCCCATCTACGGCGGTCCGGTGGTGCCGGGCTACGGCTTTGGGCTTACCGTGGCTGTGAATCGCGGACCGGCCAAAACCGCTTCGGTCGGCTCGGCTGGCGAGTACTACTGGGAAGGCGCGGCCTCGTCGATCTTCTTCGTCGACCCGAAGGAAAAGCTCATCACCGTTTACATGATCCAGAAGCGCCGTGGAGTCGAGGTCAGCCGCGAGTACAAGCGCCTGGTCTACGCCGCCATCGACACCACCAACAACAAATAGCCTGAGGCCTTCTTCTGCCTGCAATCGGCTGCCATCCACATACAGCCAATTCGGGTAAAATCCTCACGACACAAAAAGTCGCATCGCTTATGTACCTGTTTGAAATGAGAGGACCAAAGATATGAATTGGAAGCACGCAATTCTGCCCGCGGCGCTGGTCGCCATCGCCGCAACTGTTTTTGCACAGACGGCGCCCAAGGGAATTACTGGCCCGGTCAAAGTCGCCGGCGGCACGATCCAGGGTGTAGCCGGAACTGACAAGTCCATCACCGACTTCAAAGGCATTCCCTTCGCCGCGCCGCCTGTCGGCAACCTGCGCTGGCGCGCGCCGCAGCCGGTCGTTCCGTGGCAAGGCGTCCGCAAGGCCGACAAGTTCGGCAACTCCTGCATCCAGAAGCTCGTCTACGAGCGCAAGCCCTGGACCTACGAGTTCATGGCCCACAACGACATCGGCGAAGACTGCCTCTACCTCAACGTCTATACCCCGGCCAAAACCAGCGGCGAAAAGCTGCCCGTATATATGTACATCTACGGCGGCGGCGGCGTTGAGGGCTCGAGCGCCGTTCCTGTCTACGACGGCGAGGGTCTGGCTAAGAAGGGCGTCATCGTTGTAACGCCCAATTACCGGCTCGGCATCTTTGCCAGTTTCGTGCATCCGGAACTCTCGGCAGAGGCGCCCTACCACGCCTCCGGCAACTACGCCATCCTTGACGTCGTCGCTGCGCTCCAGTGGATCAAGGCGAACATCGCTCAGTTTGGCGGCGATCCCGATAAGGTAACCATCGGCGGCCAGTCGGCCGGCTCCGGACAAGTCACGAACCTCACCGCCAGCCCTCTCGCCAAAGGTCTCTTCCGCGGCGCAATCAACGAAAGCGGCGTCACCATCGCCTCCGGCAACAACTTCGCGCCGATAACCCTGGCTCAGGCCGAACAGCAGGGTGTCGCCTTCGCCAAGGCCAAGGGAGCGAACTCACTAGCCGACCTGCGCAAGCTGAGCTGGATGGAGATTCTCGATCCACTGCCCGCCGGACCCGACGGCAAGGCGCCCACCTTCCGCTTTGGAAACGTTGTCGATAACTACGTCCTCACGGCCTCGGTCGCCGACACCTACGAGCAGGGCAAGCAGAACGATGTTCCCCGCCTCGCCGGACTCAACAAGAACGACAACTCCGGCCCCGAACCGCATCCCAGCATCACCGCCGCCGCCTTCAAGGAACAAGCCCAGAAGCGCTACGGCGACCTGACCGCTGCCTTCCTCGCGCTCTACCCCGCCGGCTCCGACGACGAAGCCAAGACCGCGTACACCGAAGCTACCTGGGACTACAACCGCATGAACACCTACGAGTGGTCCCTGTGGCGCAACAAGACCGCCAAGACACCCGTATACACCTACTTCTGGGATCACGCCCTGTCCGGCCCGGATGCCGACAAGTACGGCGCATTCCACACCTCTGAGGTGCCGTATGTGCTGAACTCGCTCAACATGACCACCGGCCGCAATATCACCGACGCCGACCGCAAGGTCGCCGACACCGTGTCGAGCTACTGGGTCAACTTCATCAAGACCGGCAACCCCAACGGCGCGGGCCTGGCTCACTGGCCCACCACAACAGAAGCTCCCGGCATGACGATGGAGATCGGCGACAAGAACGCGCCCATCCCCGTGGCCGGCAGCAAGGAGAAGTTCAACTTCTTCGAGAAGTACTACACCAAGAAGTAGCAAATCTGGAATCCACCATGCATCAGGGTGCCCCGGGTCTCGATTCTGAGACCCGGGAAACACCTGCACCATCTACTTCCCGGTCCGCTTCTCAAGCTTCCTGAGCGACTTCAGCATCTCGGCCAGCGCGCTCTTGCCGATCTCCTTCTCGAACTCCCGCTGCAACTCGTCGAACTCGCCGATCACTCGCACGGCCGCCTTCTTCCCCGCCGGCTTCAAGGCCAGCAGAAACCCGCGCGCATCTTCGGGATCGATCTTGCGCTCCAGCAGCCCCTTGCCCTCAAGCGACGAGATGCAATGGCTCATGTTGCCGCGAGTTGTCCCGAAGGTCTCAGCCAGCTGCGAGGGCTTTGCCTCGCGCGATTGCTCGAAGTAGAGCGAGGCCAGCACCAGCCCTTCGAGGAAGTTCAGCCGGTCGGCCTCCAAAACCTTTGCGGCCAGGCCCTCGAACCGCCGCGCCGCCCGTGAGACGGCAAACATCGGGCTTTCTTTCAGGAATGCTTCAATTCGCATGCTCATAGCTAAATAATTTAGCACGTAAACTATCTAAATCAATACAAAACTATCCTTGTATCGCACTCTGTTTTCCTTAATGATTAGAACAAGTGCTCAAGACTACAGCCATCTTCGCGGCCATCATCGCCGCCGCTCTTCCAGTATCCGCTCAGTCCGCGGCTTCCCCCGCGCCCATCAAGGCCGAGACCGTCACCCTGGTTGTTATAGGAACCGCAACGCCTGTCCCGCTGGCCGAATCCACGCGCCCGGTTGACGTCATTCCGCTCGAACCTCTCCAACTCACCGCCGAGTCTCCGCAGGACGTGATCCGCCAGAACCCTTCGGTCTTTATTCAGCAGCGCGGCGCGGGCGGCGGACAAGCCGACGCCGTCATTCAGGGCGGCTCCTTCGCCCAGACGCTCGTGCTCGTCAACGGCTTCCGCATCAACGACGCTCAGACCGCGCACCACAACCTCGATCTGCCCATTCCGATGGAAGCAATGGACCAGATCCAGATTCTGCCCGGCGCCGGCTCAACTCTCCACGGAATCGACGCTCTCTCCGGCGTCATCGATCTGCTGACCGCGGCTCCCCAGCATAGCTCCCTTCGCCTGCGACTGGGCGAAGGGAGCTACCAGGCAAACGAAGAGTCGCTGCTCGGCTCGCTGGTCCGCAAGAACTGGTCCGCGCGCATCACCGCCGATCGCAACTTCTCGCTCGGCTTCATCGCCGACCGCGACTACCGCAACATGAACGGCTCGGCGGAGTTTTGGCGCTCCTCGCGCCTCGGCATTACCGACCTGCTCTTTGCCACTTCCGATCGCTCCTTCGGCGCGGCCGGATTCTATGGCAACTACCCCTCCTGGGAGCGGACCAAGAGCTTCTTTACCGGCATTCGTCAGGACTTCGGCGGAAACACCAGTGCCGCCTTCGGTTATCGTCGCCACACCGACGAGTTCATCCTCGTGCGCACCAACCCCGCGCTCTACGAGAACAACCACATCGACAGTTCCTGGCAGGCCTCGCTGCGGCGGACCCAGACCATCGCGAAGACTTCGGCGCTCTTGTTTGGCCTTGAGGCCGACGGCGACCGCATCCACTCGAATAATCTTGGGCTGCACGCCCGCAACCAGGGCGCGGGCTACATCGATCTCGACCTCCGCCCCGCAGCACGGCGCTTCTCGCTCTCAGTCGGCGCGCGCGAAGAGATCTTCTCCGGCGGCCGCGCCGTCTTCAGCCCGCAGCTTGCCGCGGGCTTCCGTCTCGCATCCAACTGGCGGCTCCAGGGCGCAATCGGCTACGGCTTCCGCATTCCCACATATACCGACCTCTACTACGCAAGCCCTGCCACCAAGGGCAACCCGGCGCTCAAGCCCGAGTCGGCGTGGAACGGCAGCGGCGGCGTCACCTACGCCACGCGCAAGCTCACCTTTTCGGCAACCTGGTTTTATTCCCGCCAGCACGCGACCATCGACTATCTGAAAGCGGCAACGCTACCCAATCCGTGGCTTCCCGCCTCCTGCACTGCCGCCAACGTCTGGTGCGCGGCCAACATCAACGGCCTGCACTTCGCGGGCGCCGAGACCTCGCTCCAGTGGAACCCAACTCGGAGCCAGTCGATCCGCCTTGCGTGGACCGGACTCGCGGGAGGACAGGGCGCGCTCCACGGCCTCCAATCTCAGTACGTGTCGAATTACCCGGTCAATAACTCTCAGGCTCAGTGGACCGTGCGGCTTCCCCGCTCCATCACTGTCGAAAACCATCTCCAGGTCGCCAATCGTTACCAGTCCACGCCCTATCCGGTGTGGAACCTGAGCGCCGGCCGCAACGCGGGCCGGCTGCGCCCCTATATCCGCATGACGAACCTGAGCAACACCGGCTACCAGGAGATCGCCGGAGTTCCCATGCCCTCGCGCACCATCATGGGTGGCTTCGTCGTCCAGCTCGGCGATTAGTATGAACACCAAAACGTGATGGCCGGGGAGCGTTACATCGCTCCCCGGCCATCTTTCTTCTTACGTTAGCTTTTCTGTTTACTAACTCCCCTTTTTCTTCTCGTTTCGCGCCTTCACCTTGAACCAGATCGGTGTCCCCTTGAAGCCGAAGGCCTCGCGAATCTGATTCTCAAGGAAGCGCTCGAAGGCAAAGTGCAGCTTGATGTCGCGGTCCGTGAACAGCACAAACGTCGGAGGAGCCACCGCGGCCTGCGTCATATAGAAGATGCGAATGCGCTTCGACATCGGCACCGGCGCGCGCTGGAAGTCGATCTTTTCGACGAAGCGGTTCATCTGCCCCGTTGTTACGCGCTTGCGCCGCTCCGCAGCCACCGTAATCACCTCGTGCAGCAGCCGCATCATGGCATGGTCGCCGGGCTTGGCGTCTTTCGCCGAGAGAAACACCACCGTCGCGTAGCTCAAGTACTTGAGCACATTTCTGAGCTGGCGCTCGAAGATCTCGCGATCCGCCCATGGCTTGCCGTCGGTCCTGCCCGATGTGACCGCGTCCCACTTGTTCACGACGACAATTACGCTGCGTCCGCTCTCGTGCGCGTAGCCGCCAATGGTGGCATCAGCCGCCGTCACGCCCTCGGTGGCGTCGATTACCAACAGCGCCACGTCGGCCGCTTCAAGATGCCGCCGCGCCATGACGACGCTCAGCTTTTCGGCCATCATGTGGGTCTTGCCCTTGCGGCGGATGCCGGCCGTGTCGACGAACCGCAACTGCGAGCCTTCAAACTCCACCAGTTCATCGACCGCGTCGCGCGTCGTTCCCGCAATCGGCGAAACAATGGCCCGCGTCGTTCCGGTCAACGCATTGAGCAGCGTCGATTTGCCCACGTTCGGCTTGCCGATGATCGCAATCGAGGTCTCATGCATCTCGAACTCGCCGTGGGAACGCATCTTCACCGCGTCTTCGGATTCGTCTTCAAACGGCTCGACCTCGGCCTCCTCCGCAACACTCTCACTCTCAGGAATAGCCGCCGATACCGCGTCAAGCAGATCGCCGATGCCCAGCGCGTGTTCGGAGCTGATCGGGTAAACCTCTTTCAGGCCCAGCCGGCGGAAGTTCTCCGCCTCGGCCGCCATCGCCTCGCCCTCGACCTTGTTCACGGCCAGAAAGACGGGCTTCGACCCGCGCTGCAACAGCCGCACCAGATCGTAGTCGGGACTCGCCAGCTCGGTCCGCGCATCCACCACAAGGATCAGCGCGTCGGCCTCTTCGAGTGCCACCTTGGCCTGGTTGTAGATCTCATGGGGAATCAGCTCGGGATCGTCGGGCACAATTCCGCCCGTGTCCACAAGCCGGAAGTTGCGGCCCGCCCATTCATACTCGCCGTAGATGCGGTCGCGCGTGATTCCGGGCTCGTCGCCCACGATCGAGCGGCGGCTCCGAGTGAGTCGATTAAAGAGCGTGGACTTGCCCACGTTCGGCCGCCCCACAATGGCAACCAGCGGCAACTGGGCCGCTCCCGGCTTTACCGGTACTACAGATCTGCGATACGTAGGCAAATGTTCTCCCCGGCAGACGGCCCCTAGCCGCACCGCCCTATCTTTAAGTTTACCGTCCGGTTTCGCCCGCCCCCGGAATTAGCTTTCTCTCATTTGCAGCCGCTCCCGATGGCCCAAAACCTGCCCCCGAGCCCCTGGAGGAGTAAACCCATGCACATACAGGGTGAAATTCCAGCCATTGGCAGCGCCGACTTCTACGGAATCTTCTCGAACCAGCCGCCTGTAGATGCCCGCAGCCCTGCCCGTCGCCGCCGCGCAGCCGGCAATGACGGCCCCGCCAGCCTCAGCCCGGAAGAGATTGAGCTGATCGATCAGTGGACCAGCGCCGCCCACACTAGTCACCCCGAAGACACCCCAAACACTGGCATCCTCTAAACTCAGCGCAGTCCCTCCCCGCTCACCCATAGAATGAAGGGAACGCCTTAGCCTTCTCGCCTGCGATGCCCTTCTCTGAACCTTCATCCCGCGCACTGCCCAGCCTCCACGAGTTCTTCTCGCCCGGCGGCATCCTGGCCCGTTCTCCGCTCCCCTACGAGTACCGGCCCGGACAGCTTGAGATGGCCAAGGCCGTCGAGAAGGCGTTCACCGAGCGCAGGCACCTCATAGTCGAAGCCGGCACCGGAACCGGGAAGACCCTGGCCTATCTGCTGCCCGCGCTGCGTACTGGCCAGCGCGTCATCGTCTCCACCGGCACCAAGGCTCTACAGGATCAGCTCTTCTTCCGCGACATTCCCTTCCTCGAAACTCTGCTCGGCGATCTGCGTGTCTGCTATATGAAGGGCCGCGCCAACTACCTCTGCCGCCACAAGCTGGTGACGCTGCGCGACCAGCCGATTCTTTCGGGTTTGGAAGAGATCGACGAGTATAAGCAGATCGCCGAGTGGGAGAAGCAGACCGAGACCGGCGACCGCGCCGAGCTGGGCGACCTGCCCGAGACCAGCTCGCTGTGGCAAAAGCTCGACGCGCGGTCCGACGCCTGCATCGGCTCCCAGTGCCCGGATTATCAACGGTGTTTCATCACCGAGATGCGCCGCCGCGCCGCCGAGAGCGACGTCATCATCGTCAACCACCATCTGTTCTTTGCCGATGCGGCCGTGCGCCAGATGGCCGCCGCCGCGCCCGACGCAGGAATCCTGCCCGAGGCCGCCGCGGTCATCTTCGACGAGGCCCACGAGCTTGAAGAGGTAGCCTCAAGCTACTTCGGCCTCTCGGTCTCAAACCTGCGCTTCGAGGAGCTGGCCCGCGACACCGAGACTTTGCTGCGCGCCCAGCAGAGCGCCGTCAACATTGTGCCGCTCACCCAGCAGTTGCGCGACCGCGCCCGGCTGCTCTGGTCCGCGCTACCCGTGGGCGACGGCCGCCAGCCCTTCCAGGACCGCGAGGGTTTTTTAGAAGTTTCGGGAGATTTATATCTCGGCGTGAAGACCACGCTGCGCCAGCTCGAAGCCGAGCTGGACCGGCTTACAGGAGTGGATGAGGCGCCGGCCCTCAAGGGGCGCGCCGCGCGGCTGCGCACCGAGCTTGAGTTCGTGCTCGAATCGAACGCCAGCAACATGGTCTACTGGCTCGAGCGCCGCGGCGACGGCCCCACTGCCTCCAGCCGAAGGGCAGCCGCACGCAGCGCCAGAATCACCTACCTTCAGGCCACGCCCATCGACGTCTCCGAGCTGCTTCACGAGCGGGTATTCGAGCAGATTCCCACGGTTGTGCTCACCTCGGCCACGCTCACCGTGCAGGGCGGCTTCGAACACATTCGCCGCCGGCTTGGCCTCGGGGAAGCTCGCGAGCTCGTCGTTCCCAGCCACTTCCGCTACGGCGAGCAGGCCCTCTTATACCTGCCCCCCGACATGCCCGACCCGCGCTCGGCAGACTTCCCCGAGGCCGCCGCCCGCTCCATCCGCCGCGTGCTCGAACTGTCGCGGGGCCGCGCCTTCTGCCTCTTCACCAGCTACGCTCAGATGCGCACCCTCTACGAGCTTCTGCTGCCGGTCCTCGACTTCCCCCTTCTGCTCCACGGCACCGCTCCGCGCAAGGCGCTGCTCGAAGAGTTCCGCAATACTCCCAACGCCGTTCTCTTCGGCACCTCAAGCTTCTGGCAGGGCGTCGATGTGCAGGGCGAGGCGCTGAGCTGCGTCATCATCGACCGCCTGCCCTTTGCCGTGCCCACCGACCCCATCGTTCAGGCCCGTATGAAATCGATAGAGGAAGCCGGCGGCAAACCCTTCTTCGACTACCAGGTCCCCGAAGCCGTTCTGACGCTCAAGCAGGGCTTCGGCCGGCTGATCCGCTCGCTGGAAGATCGCGGCGTTCTGGTCCTCCTCGACCCACGCATCCGGACCCAGCGATACGGACGCACCTTCATCCAGAGTCTGCCGCCATATCGGGTGACGCAGACGATTACGGATGTGGAGGCGTTCTTTGGGCGATGATTTGGGTGGAGTGAATTGTTCCAGACTGAACTTCAGCAGTTCCAGATGATTTGAGTCGCGGCTACCAGAAGTACGTTGCGAGTATCTTCACGTGGCCGGCATTTTCGGGAGCAGATTCGGTACGCAGCACAGCTTCGAAGTTGATCCCTTTCCACCCTTTCGGGGCCAGGGTAGCGACTTGCTGAAACCCCTCTTCGGTAGTAATGAACTCTCCTGCGCCCTCTGTGCCCTCGGGACGGAGACCGCCGATGATGAGGACCGGACTCGCGCTTAGATTGCTGTAAAACCTGGCGACAATCGCATAGTCACTTGGATCATGGGACGGAGGATCGTGTGCGACTCTCCAGGTGGAAATCGACTGCGGGTTCCATTGATCCACAATCACTCGCTCCTGATGGGGCAGGGTGTCGACCCATGGAGTCGTGCGGAACTGGTAACGGAGAGGCTCAAGAAACTGATCGGTCAAGGGGTTGTTGGGGCCCCCGATCAGCACTAGAGCCTTGTTACGAAGCTCCGCCATGGTCATTGTTGACGCCGAGAGGATATTACAGTCGCCTTTCTTGAATATAAAGAAGGCGGTACAGATTCTCGATACCCAGGCCGGATCGTTGAGCTTCCAATCGGAGGTGTCCTGCGAAGGGGATCCCGATGCGCCCGGCGGCTGGCTGCTGTTGGTCTCCGGAAGCTGGCGGGGGGGAATCGTAGTAAGAAACGTGTTGCCAGCAATAATAATCGCCGGTTGGTTGTTATGCAGTACCGGCTCCCAGAGAGCATGCTCGCCCGCTTCATTCTGGGCGTAGCGCCATATTCCCGCGCTCGTCCCTACAAGGATCAGAAGCGCGGTCAAGGCGGCCCTCCACCAGGGATTCCAAAGCCAGACCCACGCCTTTCGTAACCTGGAAGCACGCGGCCGGTAGGCGACAGTCGACGTCGTCTCAAAGTAAAGGTCGCTGGGCTGGAAAGGAGGGGGCGTTGCTCCCGGTGCAATGAAGTAAAACTCAGCGATGTAGCTGCCTGGCCGCAGATCGATGCGAACCGGCTCTTCCGGATAGTCACTGAAGTACATGTGCATCCGCTTGCGCACTTCGACGGCGGCGTTGCGAACGATCGAATCGTTTCCGGCATCCCAATCCGGCTCGCGGCCGAAGATCTCGGCGCCCAGGATGCGCTCTTTCAGTACTTCGAAGTTGCCGGTAAGCGAATTGCGAACGATGAATTCCAGAAACGCCGGATAGCGTTTGCTCTTTCGGAACTGATCGCTCTCAATGATAGAACGCACTGTTGCTTCGACCGCCTCCAAATGCAGGGCGGTCAGATCGGGATAACGGATGATCTTTTGATCTGGAAGCACAGTAGCAAAAGTATATCGGGAACAACCGTTTGAAACATGAATGGAACCTTAAGCCCAGTGCCTGCCCGCATTTTCGAGGAAGATTCCCGAAGAAGGAAACTGCGGCGGATTGCGGTCGCGGTTGCGAAAATGGCAGGGGAGTACTTAGCTTAAAGCTAATTAGTTGAATAATTTAGAGGTGCGATGCTGTACCAGTCTCCAGTTAAAGACGGTCTTTAACTGGAGAAATTGTGCATACAGGCTTAGATTGGCTGCCAGTTTGGCAATTCAGTCTGGCGCGACGCGTACGCTCCCGGTTCTTGGAGAGGAGTGATGTGCGTTGCCGCGCCCGGCATGGATGAGGCCTTTGGGAGGACAGCATGGCAAGCAGAATTACTACCCGCAGTATTGCGGGTTTTCTATCCACACTGGCGCTGGTTAGCCTTATGGCGATCCTGTCGTCTTCGCGGTCCGAGGCGCAGAGCTTTGGATCTATCGTAGGCACTGTGACCGACGCTTCCGGCGCCGTGGTGCCGGGTGCAACCATTACGGTGACCAACACCGGGACCAACGAGACACGAACCGTCAAGTCGAGTGCTGCCGGCGACTACCAGGTCGTCAATCTACAGCCCGCAGTATATAAAGTGCAAGTGCAGGCAACCAACTTCAAGCGCTTTGTGAGCGATCGCGTGGAGGTGCAGGTCGGAAGCGCCTTCCGCGTGAACGTCGCGCTCCAGGTGGGTTCCGCCACAGAGACGGTTGAAGTCAACACTCAGGCGCCGTTGCTGCAAACGGAGTCGGGAACCCTGGGCTCGCAGGTAGAAGGCAAGACAGTTCAGGCGATGCCGCTCAACGGCCGCAACACCATGGCTCTGATCGCGCTGGTTCCCGGCGTGGTGCCGCAGGGGTCCACCTCTGGCGGCGTGGGATTGAATCAGGGCGACCACACCAACAACAGCGGCTGGGGCAACTACCAGATTGGGGGCTCCATCGCCGGCCACGGCGTGGTGTTTGTAGATGGCGCGCCGAACAACTCGCTGGGCGGCAACACCGTCGGCTTTGTTCCCGTGCAGGACGCGGTCCAGGAGTTCAAGGTGTCCACCTCCGCGATCAGCCCCGAGTTCGGTCGCTTTGGCGGCGGGGTAGTGGAGATGAGCACCAAGAGCGGCAGCAATGCCTGGCACGGCACCGCCTACGAGTTCTTCAGAAACACGGTTCTTGACACCAATACCTACGGCTGGAACGCCTCCAACGCCGCATCCGGCTCCAAGACGCGCCAGAAGCTGAACCAGAACCAATATGGCGGGCTGGTCAGCGGTCCGGCGATCAAGAACAAAGCCTTCTTCATGTTCAACTATGAGGGATTCAAGGTCCGGTCTGGCCTGAGCGATGCGTTCAACATTCCCGATGCGGGCATGATGAGCGACACCGACCCCAGCGTTCCATGGGATCTGACCGCAGCCTCAAGCGATCCAAACAAGACGATCTCCAACTGGACGAAGGGAAGCTGCATTACCGGTTACACCAACGGAAGAACGCACTTCAAGCCCTCCTGCATCGATCCGGACTCCAAGCTATTCAAGGAGTTCTACCCGGACGTAAACCAGGCGAAGTCGGCCACCAACCCCATCCAGTTCTACAACGGGAACCCCATCACCGGCCAGGCGCCCAACTACAACGTGGCCTACGTTGTCGGCGTCGATACGAGCCAGTACAACGCGCGCGGCGATGTGAACCTGGGCGCCAAGCAGCACATCTTCGGCCGCTATTCCCACATGAGTTCGAAGGATATTCCGGCGGATGAAGTGCTCAGCGCCCACGGCTACAAGACCGCCAACGCCGGCAGCAACTACTTCACGCATCAGGGCGTGCTTGGCGACACCGTGACCATCAACCCCACCACCATCGCCGACTTCCGCCTCTCCTTCCTGAGGAACTACAACGACAATATGCAGCAGAGCGCTGGCGATCCCGCCACCAAGACGTTTATCAGCTCGCTGGGCGCCGGCTGGGCGCCGGTAAGCGCGGCAGCCAGCCAGGTCCATCTACCCAAGCCTCAGATCGGTCCGTTTGGGCCGGGCGGCAGAGACGGACTGTACACCTTCCGTGCCATGGGCGGCTGGAGCTGGGGCTGGAGCGATTCGACGTCCTTCAGCGCCAACATCACCAAGATCCGGGGAAGCCACACCATCAAGTTCGGCGGCGAGATCCGGTTCATGGACCAGACCAGCGGTGGAGTGTGGACGCCCGACGGCGGACTCAACTTCGGCTCCGACTACACCACGGACGAATGGGCCAACTTCCTGCTGGGCCTGCCCGACTCGGTCAACATCAGCACCTCGGCCAGCTCGGGCGCGTTCAACTGGTATCAGGGCTACTACGGATCCGATACCTGGACCGTAAACCGCAAACTGACTCTGAGCGCCGGCGTTCGCTGGGAGCTGCCCGGAGCCGTCGCGGAGCGGAAGAACAACTCCACCGTGCTCCTTCCCGATTACATCTCTTCGTCGGGCATAAGAGGCACACTGGCGCTTACCAACTCCAACCTGTGGAAAGATAGAACCACCGAACCGGCTCTTCATGCTCTGCTCTCGCCCCGCGTTGGCTTTGCCTATCGCGTGAAGAGCGATCTGGTTGTGCGCGGCGGTTATTCGCTCACCTACCTGGCTCCGGATCTGGGCACGGTGCTTCCCGGCAACAGTATTGTCAACTCGGCGAATACCAGCGCCAATAACCCCCAGCAGAGCCAGAATCCCGTTCTCAATCCGAGCGCCGTCTACTATACGACCTCGAATCCGTTTGGATCGGGCGCAAACGCGCAGCAGATCTTCCAGCCGGTCGGGCGCAAGTATGTCAATAATTTCGCTGGCTGGTTCCAGTCAGGACATGTAACCGGACAGGCGGATGACGGCTACTCCGGCCAAGACATCTCCGGACCGGTTCCGACCAACACAATGTCCTACATGGAGCAGTGGAACCTCGCCGTGGGCCGTCAGTTCAAGGGCCAGCAATCCGTCGAGGTCGGCTATGCCGGCGCGCTCGCCATTCACCTGCTTCCGGCCGGCGGCAGCTGGGGTATCGATCAGCCCACATGGGCGCAAATCGCGGTCATCAAGAACTGCCCGAACGACGATTGCGTCTATCAGAACATGCCGTATCCCAACTACCACAGCGTTTCCAACTCCAACGCCTACAACGGGACCATCAACTACAACTCGTTGCAGATTCGCTATGAGAAGCGCTTTGCCGCCGGCGCAGCCATTACCAGCGGCTATACCTTCTCCAAGTCGCTCGGCGACTCCGACACCACCATGTCCTGGCTCGACAGCGGCGCCGACGGCATGCCTCAGGACTACAACAACATCAAGGGCGAACATTCGATTCTGAGCTACAGCATCAAGAACCGCTGGGTTTCCAGCTTCGTGCTCGATCTGCCCGTGGGCAAGGGAAAGAAGTACTTTAACAACGAGAACGGCATCGTCGATCGAGTCATCGGCGGCTGGGGAATCAACGGCATCACAACACTCCAGTCGGGGCAGCACCTGCTGCTGACCGATGGCAATGGCGACGCCCTGGCAGGCTCCCACGGCCACGGCCTCAACGCCGGCCAGCTCCGCCCCGACTATATCGCCGACTGCGATAAGCTGAAGGGGATCGGCGGAAGCCAGCAGAAGCGTATGAACGGGTGGTTCAATACAGCCTGCTTCCTGGCCCCCGATGCGAATCCCTCCAACCCCCATCCCGGCCCTTATGCCCTCGGCAACGAGCCCCGTGTCGATTCCAACCTGGTAGGCTCGGGAATCGCCAACTGGGATTTCACCGCTCAGAAGACAACCAGAATCACGGAAAAGACCAACCTCGAATTCCGCATGGAGTTCTATAACCTCTTCAACCGCCGCCAGTGGAACCTTCCGAATGGCGACGTTTCCAGCCCCGGTTTTGGCACCATCAACGACCAGCAGAACAATCCTCGCCAGATGCAGGCCAGCCTGCGGTTCAACTTCTAACCTCTCAACCTGAAGGCAAGGCGAAAATGAGCCTTGCCCTGCTTCAGCGGGACGCCTCCGGGCGTCCCGCTTCTTTGTGGCGCATTCGCGTTTCAAGCACAGCCCGCGGAAGCCCCGCCTGCGGCCGGTGGCCGGCCTAACTTCGCTTGGGCCCGCATAACGAATCGGCGCTACGGACGCACCTTCATCCAGAGTCTGCCGCCATATCGCGTGACGCAAACCATCACGGACGTAGAAGCCTTTTTCGCGGGCTAAGCATTTCCCGTGCTTCCTATCGGACACTTACCGGGGCAATGTATCGATCGTACTGAAGCAACTTATATCGATTCCGTAATACAATGCCCTTGAAGGGCTGCACTTCCGAGCACATTTCCGGTTACCTGGAGAAGAGACACCTATGAGTTTTCTCGGCTCAATCAAAAAGGCGGCACGAAAAAACAACGCGGTAAGGCGGCTGATCTCCATCCGCGATCTGCGCAGATTCCGCGCCGTGAACTCGCCGCGACGGCTGATCTTTGAGCCTATCTCCGCCTGCAATTACAGGTGTCCCAAGTGCATTTACCCGGAGATGGAGCGCGCCAAGCGGCCCGTGGATCTTGAGAAGTTCCGTCTCTTTCTGACGAACTGGAACTCCACATATGGCCCGTTTGAAAGCGTGGAGTTTACCGGCGCCGGAGAGGTTCTCTCTTTCAGCGGGTTTGTGGAGATGGTTGCGATCGGCGCCCAGGTCATGCCCTCCATGCGAATGGTCACGACTTCCAACATGGGCCTTTTCGATGTCGATACGGCGAGAAAACTGGTTCAAAACGGACTGCGCTCCTGGCAGGTTTCGCTGGACTCCGTCGATCCGGCCGAGTACGCACTGATGGTCGGCGTCAAGTCGGCCAGCGTCGAGAAGATTCTGAAAGACATTGCCGCCCTGTGGCAGATCCTTCAGGAGAATCCCTCGCCGCTCAACCGCCTGGCCATTCTGGCGCATCGTCCGCTGGATGCCGATTACGACCGCAAGTGCGACGAAATCGAAAGTGCCGTCAAGGGTATCTGCTCGGAGTTTTCCCGTTCGCCCTATCAGAGCCTCAACGGAAGAAAGCTTGAGGAGCAGTTCGTCTTGTCTGAAAAGCTCCTTTATCGCTCCGACCGTTATCCCATGCCCTGTGCCTATCTTTGGACCGACCTTGTCGTCCTCAACGACGGCACGGTGCGTATCTGCTGCAGCGACATGTTCGACTCGCCGGTGAACTTCGGCAACGTCTTTACCGACACGCCGCAGCAGATTGTTGCCAACCTCACCAGGCGCGAATATCAGGCCGCTCATGAGACCAACCGGATCGGCTCGCTCTATCTTTGCGATAAGTGTCACGCCCCGCACTCCTGATGGCTGAAGCCGGGGAAGATGGTGTTCGACTTGTATGACCCGCCGGGGACGGCCTGCGCGTTGCGCTCCTGTGACTCCGGGCCGGTAAGTTGAACCCATTCAGCCGGATCGAGGGCGGCTCATACTCATTTCCATTCGCCTGTGTGTTTCGCCAGGCGTCTGAAAGTTCTTGCCCGCCGGCTTCCCGGCGACGGCTTCGCCGCCGATTCTATTTACCGGTCGGGCAAACTCCTCTAAAATGTCCTCAGTGCCTGTAACCAAGCCTTTGCCTAATTCTGCTTCGTCTCGCGCCCGGCGTTCCGCCGGTCCCGCGCCTGCCGCCGACCGCGCGTCCGCCGTACTGCGCCTCTACAACTCCCCCGAGGCACGGCGCGTCAAAGAAGAGATCTGCCACGCGGGCCGCAAGCTGTGGCTGCGCGCCTTTGTCGATGGCAACGGCGGCAACATCTCTCACCGCATCGGGCCCAATGCCGTCCTCTGCACACCAACGCTGGTGAGCAAGTACGACCTTACGCCTGCCGACATCTGCATGGTCGATCTCGACGGCAACCAGCTGGCCGGCACCCGGCCCGCAACCAGCGAGATGCTGCTGCATCTGGAAATTTACAAAGACGTGCCGCAGGCCAAAGCCGCAGTCCACTGCCATCCGCCTTACACCACGGCGCACGCCATCACCGGCGTTGAACCCGATGGCCTGTTGCTGCCCGAGTACGAGATGCTCATCGGCCGCGTGGCCATGGCCCCTTACGAGTCACCCGGCACGCTTGAGTTCGCGCGCACCATCAAGCCCTACGCCGCACAGCACAACGCCATCATCCTCGGCAACCACGGCGTCATCTGCTGGGGCGAGACGGTCACCTGGGCCGAGTGGCAGGTTGAGGTGCTTGAGAGCTACCTCCAGGTTCTGGCTATCGCCAAAGCCTCAGGCCGTCCGCTGCGGCACATTCCGGCCGCAAAGGCCGGCGACCTTCGCGCCCGCCGTCTGGCCATGGGATTCCCTGACAACGGCTCCTCAAAAGCGCGCAACCGCAAGGCCTGAGGCCACGCTCCCGCGCAAGCTTTGAAATAATTCAACTATGCGGATCTTGCCCCACGACGTCCTGCTGGTAGTCGACGTACAGAACGACTTTTGCCCCGGCGGCGCGCTGGCGGTTGCCGAGGGCGACCAGGTCATTGAGCCCATCCACCGCATCGCGCCATTCTTCGAACACATTGTGCTTACCCAGGACTGGCACCCCGCCAACCACACTTCGTTTGCTGCCAACCACCCCGGCAAGCAGCCCTTCGAATCGATCCAGTTGAGCTACGGCGAGCAGACACTTTGGCCGGTCCACTGCGTGCAGGGCACAAAGGGAGCCGAGTTCCATCCGGCACTCCACTTGCCTCAGGCTGAGCTGATCCAGCACAAGGGCTACGAGCGGGAGATCGACTCCTACTCCGCCTTTTTTGAGAACTACCGCAAGACGCCCACGGGCCTGGCCAGCTACCTGCGCGAACGCGGCCTCGGACGCGTCTTCCTCGCCGGACTGGCCTACGACTACTGCATCGCCTACTCGGCACTCGACGCGCGGCAGCTCGGCCTGGATGCCATCGTCGTCCGCGACGCCTGCCGCGCCATCGACCTCTCGGGCTCGGTGGCGCGCATGGAAGCCGAGTTCGGCAAGGCCGGCGTGGTGGTGATTGAAAGCAAAGATATCTGCGGTTAGCCCCTTCCTCAAAGCAACTCGCCTTTGCACAGCGAGGGAGCCTCCGCTATCCTGAAGCAGCACCTAATTCGGTGCTTACTGAGGCCGCGATGAACATCACCACCGACATTCAATCCATGACCGCCTTCCGCCGCAACCCCGCCGGCTTTGTGAAGCAGCTCAAGAAGAGCAAGCGTCCCATAGTGCTTACGGTCAACGGCCGGGCCGCAGCTGTCATTCAGGATTCTGAGAGCTATCAGCATCTCCTCGACACAGCCGCTCGCGCCGATGCGCAGGAAGGCATTCGCCAGGGAATCGAAGACGCCACAAAGGCACGCCTTCGCCCTGCGCGTCAGTTCTTCACAGAGTTTGAAGCTGCCCATGGCATTCAGCGTTAACATCACGAGCCGCGCCGAGCGCGATCTCACCGCTCTCTACGCTGAGATCGATGCCGTCGAATCCCTGGCCGCCAGAAAGTGGTATGTCGGCCTCAGGCAAGCCATCCTGAGCCTCGAAGAACTCCCGGAGAGAGCGCCTGTCATTCGAAGTCCCGGCGGAATCCGGCAGTTGCTTCACAGGAAAAAGCCTCATGTCTACCTGATCCTCTTCCGGATTCGTATGAGGCCGCGGCAGGTAGACGTGCTGCACATCCGCCACGGCGCGCGGCTGCCATTTTTGAGATCCGACGTGGAATAGTTACCGCCTGCGCACCTCGCCCCGGCTCCCCGCTCAAACCGCTAAAATAGAAGCAGAGCGGACCCTTCCGCCCCCGAATTGAGTCCCCGAAAATGTATGAAGTAACCGTAGAATCCGACTTCAGCTCTGGCCACTACCTGCGCAACTACGTAGGCAAGTGCGAGAACCCGCACGGCCACAACTACAAGGTCCGCGTCACCCTGGCCGGCGCCTCGCTCGACGACACCGGTTTGCTGCTCGACTTCAAGCTGCTCAAGCAGGTCATGCGCCCGGTCATCGAGCGCCTCGACCACTTCATGCTGAACGACATCGAGCCATTCACGGTGATCAATCCCTCGGCCGAGAACCTGTCGAAGTATTTTTACGACGAGACCAACAAGCAGCTGGCCGAGATGACGCAAGGGCGCGTCCGCGTAAAGGACTGCACCATCTGGGAGACCGACACCACCACCGCTACCTACTACGAGTAAAGAACGGTCCAGGCTGGCTCAGTTCCCCGCCTTCGCCTTCAGGTATTTATCGAACGGAATCTGAAACGGGAACAACTGTTCGCCATCGGCGCTGCGCAGCTTGTTGATGTACATATCGGCGCCGCGCAGGGGACTCGCACCCGGCACCACGTAGAACAGGAAGCCGGCCCGCGTAGTATGCGCCTCCACAGCCAAAGCCCCGTACTCAAAGGTATCGAAGTCCTGCTCAACCTCAGCGTTCTTGTTCTTTGGCTTGAGCTTGATCCCCGGCAGCGGACCGGGCAGGGGAATCGACGTGGGCTTTGTGCGCGGATTCATCATTCGCTCCACGTCCTCGGGCAGCGCCGCCTGAATCCTCTCGCCCTCGGCCGTCTCAAACAAAATCCGCGCATCGCGCAGCGAGATGGGCTTGTCGCCAAGGTTGGTCACGATCAACCGAATCGGAATTACGCCGTACTTCGCATATTCGATACGGAAGATCGACTGCTTCTCTTTGGTCTCATAGGGCTCGACCGCGATCGCCACCTTCTCCTGGTCGTGGACCTCGACCGCTGGAAAGCCCGTGGCGGGAGTCACAGGTGGCGGCGTGTGGTCGGCGGCAAGCGCCGGCAGCGCCAGACCAAGCATCAGCAACGAGATAAAAGCAGGAATTCGCATCGCACCCGACTGTATCATTTTAAGGTCAACCTTCCGCACTTTTGGTTAGACATGGGAATGGTGGATTCCGTCACGCATGGTTCTTGCTCTCTACAATCTGGCGCTGCTCGTGGGCCTCATCCTGGCCTCGCCCTTGTGGCTGTGGAAGATGGCGACTACGCGCAAGTACCGCGTGGGGCTTCTTGAACGGCTGGGGTGGCTGCCAAAGCGCCTTAGAACCCTGTCCAATACGCAAAGGCGCGAAGCGCTTTGGGTGCATGCGGTGTCGGTGGGCGAGGTGCTGGCCGTCAGCCGCCTCATCGCCGAGCTTGAACGCGCCCTGCCGGATCTCGAAATCTTCATCTCCACCACAACCCGCACCGGCCAGGAGCTGGCCCGCGACCGCTTCGGCGCCGAGCGCGTCTTCTACTGCCCGCTCGACCTGCCCTGGGCGGTAAACGCCTGGCTCAACGCTCTCCGGCCCAGACTATTCATTCTGGCCGAAACCGAATTCTGGCCCAACCTGCTCACCGGCTGCTTCCGGCGCGGAATCCCCGTAGCCGTGGTCAACGCCCGCATCTCCGACCGCTCCTGGCCCCGCTACTGGAAACTGCGCCGCCTCTGGTCGCCGTTCCTCAGCCGGCTCACCGCAGTCCTCGCCCAGAGTTCGGTTGACGCCGATCGGCTCCGCGCCATCGGCTGCAACTCGGCAAGCGTATCCGTGGCGGGCAACCTCAAGTTCGACGTTCGCGCCGTGCAGGAGGCAGAAGCCACCCTCATGCTCCGCGCCGCCGGCTCAGGCCTTCGCTTCGTCGTTGCCGGCTCCACGCTCGAAGGTGAAGAGTCGGCCCTCCTCGAAGCCTGGCCCAAGCTTCTCGCTGCCGATCCGAACCTCGTTCTCGTCCTCGCCCCACGGCATCCGGAGCGCTTTGCCGCAGTTGCCGCGCTCCTCGGCCGCTCAGGTCTGAACTGGACCAGGCGGTCAGAGTGGACGGCTGACTCGCCGGTGATCCTCCCCGGCCACATCGTCCTGCTCGACACCATCGGCGAATTGGCCAGCATTTATTCGCTCGCCTCGGTGGCCTTCGTCGGCGGCAGTCTCATCCCCGCAGGCGGACACAACCCGCTGGAGCCAGCGCAGTTCGCCATCCCCATCGTGATGGGCCCGAGCTACGAGAACTTCCGCGCCATCGTCGAAGAGCTCCTCGCCCACAACGCTCTCTGCATCGCGGAAAAAGACTCCCTCGCCGCCACACTCATCGAACTGCTGGTTGATCGCTCCACCGCAGAAGCTATGGGTGCGCGCGCAAAGCAGGTCTTCAGCGAACAATCCGGCGCTACGGCGCGATGCGTCGAAGCCCTGCGAGCGATCGTTACCCGAGAGCGGCAATCATGAGCGACTCTGCCCCAATGCGCCGCCTGCTGCTGCCGCTCGTGCCGCTCTACAGGCTGGGGCTCGCAATCCGCGAGTGGCAACTCCGCCGCACTCCGCCCCAGCGGCTCAACCGGCCCGTCATCTCCATCGGCAACCTTTCTACAGGCGGCTCCGGCAAGACTCCGCTTACTATCGCTCTGGCCCAGGCACTCACCCGCCGGGGCATGAAGGTCAATGTGCTTTCCCGCGGCTACGGCAGGCGATCCGCGCTTCCGCTTTCGGTGGACCCCAACGGCACTGCGGACCTCTACGGCGACGAGCCGCTGCTGATCGCCCGCGACGCCAGCGTTCCCGTTTACGTCGCCGCCGAACGCTACCGGGCTGGTTTGCTGGCCGCGCAATCAGACCCCAAACAAATCCACATCCTCGACGACGGCTTCCAGCACCGCCGACTCCACCGCGACGTGGACATTCTGCTCGTCACCGCCAGCGATTTGAACGACCGCCTGCTTCCCGCCGGAAATCTTCGCGAACCGCTGAGCGCTCTCAGCCGCGCAAGCGTAATTGCCATACCCGAACCCAGCCTCGAAGCCCGACTCAAATCTCTCGGTTGGAATGGCCCCATCTGGCATCTCCGCCGCACCATGGACGTGCCCGCCATCGTCGGCCGCGTCGTCGCCTTTTGCGGCATCGCCCGGCCCGGGCAGTTCTTCGAGGGCCTCTCCAGCGCAGGACTCAACGTGGCCAGCCGCGTCGCCTTCCGCGACCACCACCGCTACGACACGCACGACCTGGACTGCCTGCGCGACGCCGCCCTCAACATACGAGCCGCCGCCCTTATTACTACCGAGAAGGACCTCGTCCGCCTGGGGCCACTGGCCGCCACACTCGCTCTGCCCCTCCATACGGCCAAGCTCCGCATCGAGATCGAAGACGAGTCCGCGGCTATCGACTGGCTGCTGAACAAAATCCTCTAGACAGCTCCCACGGGCCGGGCTTCCCTCGTTGTTCTCCGCAAGTGAAAACCCCCTCCGCATAGGAGATGCGGAGGGGGCGTGAAGCTAACGGTCACGGTCCGGGAGGAGGACCCTGCTGACCCGGCGAGATTCCGGCGGGCGCCGGTTGTACACCCACACGCATCGTAGACGGCTTATGCGGCTCCGCGGCATACTCGCCGTACTTGCCCAGCCGTTCTTCCACGTTGGTCAGGTTCGGCGATGCGTTCAGGAAGTAGTTCGTGTCGATGCCGTGCGTGGCGCTCATCGGCACAATCGGGAACATGTGGCTGTGCAGCGAGAGCTGCAACGCCTGGCCAAGGCAGGCGTAGTAGCACATGCCGCAGGCCTGGCAGTTCTCAGGGTAGGCGATGATGGACTTGTTCTCCTTCTCATCGAAGCGATATACATCCATCGGGCAGATGTTGATACAGTTTCTGCAGCCGATGCAGGCGTTCAGATCGTATCTCTCAATAGCCATGTCTACAGATCCTTTCAGAGCTTGAGGGCGTTACAGTTTCAAGTCGGCGGGCACACCGGCTGCTGTCCATTCCTTCTTCACCGGCTCGGAACTCATCACCGGCTTGCCATCAGCGCCCTTCTTTTGCAGGATGATCTTTAAGAACTCCTGGTCGTTGCGCTTCGGGTAATCTTCGCGGAAGTGCGAGCCGCGGCTCTCGGTCCGGGCCAGGCAGGCGCGGAGCTTGAGTTCGCAGGCGTTGATCTTGTGCTTGACCTCGTGGCAGAGGCGCAGGCCGTGGCCGTTGCGGGCCAGCAGCTTGGGCGCAACGTTATCGCGCATGTACTCCACGTGGGTCAAAGCAGCCTTCAGCGCGGCCTCTGACTTGTTCTTGATCACCCAGTACGGAGCCATGGTGCCCTGAAGCACGTCGCGAGCCCAGGTGGGGCTGAAGCCCTTGTCGAGCTTCAACGGCTGCTCGATCTCGTCCTTGGCCTTGGCGATGTTGGCTTCGGATATCTTTGTCAAAGAAACCTTGCCTGCGTAAGCCGAAGCGGCCTTGCCCGCGTGGTCGCCTTCAATCGAAACGAAGCACGAGGTGAAGCCGTTGCCCATCGGATAGGCGCCGCCGCCGGGGCCGGTCCAGTGGATGCCGTCGCCGGCCACATAGAGGCCGGGGATGCCGGTGTTGCCTTCCGCGTCGTCTTTGCCGCAGTAGACGCCGCTGGCCAGGTGCATGCACATGGCAACAGCCGCGCCCGGCGCGTCGAACTCGACATACGGCGTAATCACCTTGCCCATGCGGACTTCCTTCGGGTTCTTGCCGTAGTTCGTGGCTCCCGAACCGCTGCGCGCCGGCACCTGGTGCGAGATCTTCTCCGAGTCGATATAGCCGAGGCCGTCGGGGCTGGTGGGCTTCTTGACCAGGTTGGTATCGCAGTTCTGCTTGGAGCGCTTTACGCCTTCAAGGGTCGTGTTGCCGCCACACAGAAAGTTGGGATCGAAGTACCGGGCGTCGGAGCCGATCCAGTTGTTGCCCGGAGCAAAGGACTGGTGCGTGTGGAAGTCCTCGTACTCCTTGCCGGCGATGGGCAGGCCCAGGTTGTAGGCGATGTACTCGCCGTCAAATGTGTTGTCGCCGATGGGGTGGCCGGTGGGAATGATGCAGCCGTTGCCCATGGCCATGACTACGGACTTGGCATGGACGGTGATAACCGCTCCAGTGGTGAACTGGAAGCCGATGGCGCCCACGCACTTGCCGTCCTGCACGATGACGTGGTTGACCATCACATGCTGGAGCCAGGGGATCTGGTTCTTGTCGAGCATCTCGACAAACTTCGGCCGCCGCTCGTGGTCCTTGACCACGTTGTCGCGGTAGCCGTAGTAGTCGCGCGTCTCCATGTACTTGGTCTCGACCATGCGCGGATACATATCGAGGCAGCCCCAGCTCTTGATGCGGTCGTACATGGCCCTGGACTCTTTGATCCAGATGTCGATCCAGTCGAGGTTGCCGATGTACTCCGAGCCGTAGCGGATCGACTCGCGGACCAGCTGCGCATCGTCGCCCAGTTCAGGATCGAAGAAGTTGAAGGTGCCCGGCCAGGGCGACTGACCGGAGTAGCCCGGCCGGCCCTTGTCGACCAGCATCACGTTTTTGCCGGCCTTCTTGGCCGTGTAAGCGGCGTTGACGCCGGCGTATCCGCCACCGATCACCAGCACGTCCACGCTGTACTCGGTCTGCTTGGGCCGGTCGGACTCATAGGTGTCGGGAATGGGAAGTTCCTTCGTGACACGGCCGCTGTTGCCCTGCGCGGCGACGGCCGCAGGAGTCGCAGCCAGCACGCTTGCTGCTGCAACCCCGCCCGTGCCCAGGGTGACGTTTCTTAAGAAATCTCTTCTCGATTTGGTTGTGCTCATGGGTGATAGCTCCCTGTTTCTGTTGTTCCCGGCGTTATTGAAATCCTTATTTTGCGCAGACGTAGCTATTGGCTTCCATCTCGCTGCCCGTTCATTTGTATCTGGAGACAGGAGGCGATTGCCTTGCCCTGCTGGCAGAAGCCCTGAGCGGCCAGAACAATAAAAGCCAGAGCGAGTCCGGCCAGCCGCACGATCGTTCCGCGAAACCCTGAGCGGAAAGCGCCCGGTTCACACCATGCTGCACAGGAATCCATGTTGATCCTCTCGCATTTCACTGGGAACTTATTCCATTGACGGCACCCGGGCGGCAAAAGTTCCTGAGCGACGATTGGCGTTTCTACCTGGAAAAAGAGGGGGCGCCGAACATCGCCGCCCCGCTGAAATCTCTCCCGGGCAACCGCGCCTGGCACGACGCCCGGGAGAGATGAGTGAGTGGACTGCCTCTATCGCTGCAAAACGAACGGTTAGAACTTCAACCGCAGGCTGAGCTGCACGAGACGAGGCGCGTTGATCTGCGACTGAATCGTTCCGAAGTTCGAAGCTCCGCGAGTCATGATCGGAGGCGCGAACTGCGTACGGTTGAAGACGTTGAAGAACTCGCCGCGGAATTCGAGACTGGTCGTCTCCCAGATCCGCGTCGACTTCAGCAGCGAGAAGTCCCAGTTGTCGACGCCTTGGGAGCGAATCTGGTTGTCGACGCGAGGCTCGTTGCCCAACGCCCAGCCTACCGTGCCGGCAGCAGTGCCCGGCGCTACGAAGCAGGCGGTATTGAACCAGCCGTTGACGCGCGCGCGCGTGGAGCCAGAGATGGTCTTTGTGCATCCTGGCACAGAATCCGAGCGCAGCGGACCCGCGCCCAGAGTGCCGTAGTTGCTGCCACTGCCGCCAAGGTTGTTGCCGGTATTCTCGGCCACGGCCAGTGCAAAGCCCGACTGGAAGCTGGTGATGCCGTTGAAGGCCCATCCACTTACAACGCGTTCCATAACGCCGCTAACATTGTTCAGATACTTCTGTCCTTTGCCGAAGGGCAGGGGCAACACATAGCTGACCACAAGGCGGCTGGGAACGTTGAAGCTCAGTACAGAACGCTCAGCCTTGTGATTGTCCATGTCCTGGATATTGCCGTAGCCGGTGCCACTGGAGGAACTCGAGGCCTTCGGCTCCAGGTTGGTGTTCATCGAATCGGTGTCGCCGATCATCTTGGCCCAGGTATAGCTGCTCATGAGCACGCCGCCCGAACGGAAGCGCTTCTCAACCTTGACCTGAAGGGCATGGTAGATGACGGCGCCCCAGTAGGGGTTGGCATCGAAGAAGTTGCTGTAGTACGGATAGGGCCTGAGGCTCTGACCAAGCGAAACCGACTTCGAGTATCCGCCCATGGGCGTGGTCAGGGTCTTGTTATTGGCCGATGCCGTGAGGGCGCTGCCCTGCGACCAATACTGGCGCGGCAGTTGGTTCATGCCGCCGGCGATAGCCGGCAGGTGAGAGCCTTTGGCTCCGGCATAGCCCACATCGATCATCCAGTCGCCCTTCATCTGGCGGCTGATACTCAGGTTCCACTGCTGGTTATACGGGTACGCTGAGGTCGGCTTTGCGCCGGTAATCGCCGAGGTCCACAGGCGCTTGGTCATGAAGCTCGGATCGGTGCGGCCGGTCGGCAACAGCAGGCCGGTCGGGAAGGGGTTGGCCATCGTAACAAAATTTGCGCTCATCGGCGAAAGGCTCAAGGTATCGTTAGCAAGCGACGACGTAGCGCTGTTGACCGAGGAGCTCGCCGGAGCCGCGTTGCCGCCCGCGTACATATCGGGAGGCAGATACGTCACTCCATAGCCGCCGCGGATGACCAGGTTGCTCATGGCGCGGTAGGCAAAGCCCAAACGCGGCGCTACCAGGCTGATCTGCGGCTTCTGAATCGTGCGGGGTCCATAGAGCGACGAACTGACCAGACCCAGCGTGCCACGGATACCGGTATAAGGATCGACGGCATCGGGCAGCAGTTCAAGCAGCTTGTCGTGCTTTTCGCCGATGCTGCCCGGCATCTCGTAGCGCAAGCCGATGTTCAACGTCAGCTTGCTGTTGTACGTCCAGCTATCCTGCACGTAGAAGGCCCTGTAGTAGTTGAAAGCCGCCACTGAGCTGACCGTGCTGAGGCTGGCGTTCGATGCATAGCCCAGCAGGAAGTCCGCCCATTCGTCGCCGGTGAAATTCACCTTGCCTGAGGTGCCGGTAAAGTTGTAGTTGCCGCTGCCGGTGGCAAGGTTGCCGGTGTTATCGGCTTCCATCATGCGGAACTCAGTGCCGATCTTCACGCTGTGCTTGCCGGAGATCTTGGTCAGGTTGGCGCTCAACTGGTAGTTGGACAAAGCGGTCTGGTTGAACGGGCCGCGAAACCAGCCGTAGCTGAAACTACGCTGGCCGTTGAATCCGAATTGCGGAGGAAGGTGCGCCTGCTCCTGCGTGATAAACGAAGCACCCGGGAAGAAGGCCGATTCATCCACGTTGGTCTGCGGCCTGGTAGTGTCGTAGTGCTGACGGAGCCAGCTCACGCGCACATCCAGAATCGTGGTCGGATTGATCGTGTACGTATCGCCCAACACCACCATATTCGTTGTATTTACGGTGGAGCCGTTGCCGCTGATGTACTTGGTCACCGTCGGGAACTGCATCCAGGAGATGTCGCCCAGATGCCAGTACGTGTAGCGGCCAAAGAGGCGCTGCTTGGAGCTCAGGTTCACGTCCACGCGTGCGTTGTACTGCTTCTGATCGTTGCCCACCGGCACATTGACGATGTAGTTGTAGTTGTTTGTCACGCCATAGGTGCCATAGGGCTTGCCGGCGCCGTTATAGGAGTAGCCGGTGGCAGTGATCGGCGGAAAATACTGAACCATCTGCTTGGCGGCCGAGTTGATCGTGCAAGTGCTCGTATCCCAGTAGTTGCCGCTCGCGCTCTGTTTAATACAGCTCGAGTTAGGGATGGGATTATTCGATGCATCGTAAAGCGCAGTCTTAGGATCGTACACATTCACGATCTGGTTGGTTCCATCTGTGACGTTGGTGGTGACACCAGCCTTGGCCGCCTGGTAGGGGATCTTGCCCGCCACCATGTCCGTGGTCGGTACGTTCACCGAAGAGTACTGGGCAAAGCGGATGATGGCCTGTTCCCAGGTGCCCATGAAGAAGGCCTTGTTCTTCCAGATCGGGCCGGAGGCGCCGGCGCCAAACTGGTTCTCAAGGAACTTCAGCGGTGTGTTGGGCGTGCCTGCGGTCTTCTGAGACTTCTTGTTAAACCAGTCGTTGGCGTTGAAGTCGGTGTTGCGGTGATACTCGTAGGCGGTGCCGTGGAAGCTGTTGGAGCCGCTCTTGGTGGTCATGTTGACCACGCCGCCGGAGAAGCGTCCAAAGTCCGCGCTCACCGAGTTCGAGGCCACGCTGAACTCCTGGATGGCGTCCTGCGTGGGCACCAGCGCCATGGTGTTGCCCAGAACGTTGATGGCCACGCCATCGACATATGCGGCGCTCTGGTTGGCCATGCCGCCGCCGATCTGATAGTTGCCCCAGCCCTGGCTGTTGGTGTTGCCGGAGTTCTGGTTGGCTGCCGTCGAGTTCAACGAGGCGCCCTGTGGCACCACGCCGGCCGTCAGCGCGATCAGGTTCATCACGTTACGGCCGTTCAGAGGCATCTCCTGTACCGTCTTGCCCTCGACCTGCTGGCCCATCTGGCCCGACTCAGTCTGAAGCAGCGGAGTCTGCGTGGTTACTTCCACGGTCTCGGTGGCCGCTCCAATCTCCAGGGCAGCGTCGATACGCGGAACCGAGCCGACCTGCACCTCGATCGGGTTGCGCACAAAGCGCTTGAAGTTCGCGGCCTGAATATCCAGCTTGTAAGACGCCGGCACCAGGTTCACAAAGTTGAAACCGCCGGTTGCATCCGACTTCATCGTACGAACTTCGTTGGTGCCGGTGTTGGTGACCGTGACTGTCGCGCCCGGGACTGCCGCGCCGCTTGTATCGGTCACGGTTCCCACGATGCTGCCGTAGAAGCTTTGCGCCTGAAGGCGTGCGACCGGTACTGCCAGCAGCGCCAGAATCGTAATGGCTGCCGTCAGACACCAGCGCAGGCCCGCGGAGTTCTTTTTGCTTCTCTTCATTGCTTGCCTCCCATGGTTGAACTGCTGATACTTCGAATCGAGAGCGCCTGGCGAAACCATTCCGAATCGATAAATGCCGGCTTGAATGGATCTGCGCCACATATGTTTTTCGCCGCTTCGCGCTCCCACGCATTCGCTAACCCCAAACAGATGCACGCTCCGCCTCTGCCCGTGGCTTTTAGCCGGCTTCGGTGGGTTTGCGGTCTGCGTCCGCTCAGGGCTCTCCCGTGAATAGTGCGACAAACCTATCCCTTCTATGCCGAAAGGTCACGTCCCGTACCGTATCGTCAATTCATCTTGTGGCAGCGCAAAGACTTACGCGCCCATTTTGAGCTCGCCAGAACTGTCGTATCGTACGGCCATTCCGGACACAGACTCTCCGTTTGTCCAGCCCACTTCAGGGTTATACTTGTATCCAAATCAGAACAACGACTATTGCAGGCGTGATACAAGATGCAGCGCGGAGATGATGTGCTAAACGGCGAAGCTGTGCACTCGATCCAGTGGAGCAAGACACAGCGCGAGGCTGTGCTTGCTGAGACGGATCGCGTTCTCGCCGATCCCACCTTCCGCAAGAGCCACCGCTGTGTAGCTTTGATGCGGCGCATGGTCGAACTCACTCTCGATGGCGGGCATAACGGCGTCAAAGAGCGCACACTCGGCATTGAGGTCTTCGGCCGCGACCCGGACTACGACAGCAACTCCGATCCCATCGTCCGCATGACGGCCAACGAGATTCGCAAGCGACTCGCCCAGTACTACCAGGAGAACTCTCCCCGGCAAGGCGTCCGAATTCACCTGGTTCCCGGCTCTTACCTGCTCGAATTCCATTTTGAACAGCCGGAGCAGCCTGCCCCGCCGTTTCAGGCTCATCCGGAGCCGGGCGCGGAACACCATCTAACTGTGAGCCACAGCACGGCTCATGCCGGAGCCGTCAGTACAGTGCTGACATTTTCACTCCAACGCACGTGGTTGATCTGGAGTGTCGTAGCTCTACTGGTTCTCGCCGCCGCTTTCTTTGTAGCGCGATCGAGCTTCCGCTCTTCCCAATACCTGTTCTGGAAGCCGCTCCTCGAATCCAAAGAGGCTCCCCTCACCTGCATCGCTGACGATCCGGCACTCCAGTGGTCGGGGGGGGCGAACGATGCGGTAAAGCTCCAGACGATTGCCGCGATGCTCGCAAAGCGCGAGCTGCCCACCACAACCTACCAGCCCCATTCGCCTCGAACCATACCGTACATGGACGCGAAGGTCGCTAGTCAAGTCACTCGCTGGCTGGTCGAGCAAGGCTCAACCACCTCTCTTGAGCCTGCGTCGAGCCTCACCCTCCAGGATCTCCGCGGCCGCCCGGCCGTACTAATTGGACTGTTCGACAACCCATGGACCCTGGCCCTGATCAAGAATCTGCGTTTCAGCCCCGGAATCGATCCCTACTCCGGACTTCGCTGGATCGCCGATGCCAAGGATCCTACCCAGCGAAACTGGGCCTACGCCTTGCCCGAGACCGTTGAAGCGGATGCCGATTATGCGCTCATTACAAGGTTCTTCGACCCGGAGACCGGAAACTGGGTCGTGATTATTGGCGGCCTTGGCCAGCGCGGTACAGAGGCCGCGGCGGCACTGCTAACCTATCCCGACTATGCTCCCCTGCTTCCTGCCGCTGTGCGCTCCAGCACCAACTTCCAGATCGTGGTCAAGTCCAGCATCATCAAAGGAAATGGCGGACCGCCGCAGGTCGTCGCGTTCTATGCCTGGTAGCTTTCCACTGGCTCCCGGCAGGCGGTAGCGGGCAGACTTTTAGCATCCTATACCGGAATTTTGTATCCTAATAGAAGTACGGTTTGCGCCGATCTGCCAAGCCGGCTCCCCCACGGAGGTCTACTCTTGCACATCCCCGTTGCTTTCATGGCGCTCGCCTCGGTTGCCGGTCTGGCAGGCGTACTCATGTGGCGCGTGCGCGAGGGCCGCACCGCCGTTACCGCACGAAAGCTACTCATTCCCCCCATGGGCATGGCCACCGGCTTCTGCATGTTCTTTGTGCCCGCCTTCCGCATCCCCGGCACCTGGGCGCTGGCCGCATTCCTCGTCGGAGCTATTGCGCTCGCCTGGCCCCTGCTGGCCACCTCCACCCTTGAGCGCCGCGGAGACACCATCATGATGAAGCGCTCCGGCGCGTTCTTCGCCGTGGTTGTCGCTCTGGCTGCCATCCGCTACTTCGCCCGTGAATACTTCGATGCGTATCTATCGATCGAGCAGACCGGCGGACTATTCTTCATCCTCGCCTTCGGCATGATCCTGCGCTGGCGGATGAACCTCTTCCTCAAGTACCGGCAGCTCGTGGCCTGCCAGTAGCGGCCGGCTACAAGCCGCGCATCTATCCTCCCCATAACATAATTCCTGCACAAAAAAACCGCCGAAAATCGCGCGGTACAGGCAACCTCCGCCTGTATGATCCGTCTAATACCTATTCCGGTATATCCGATTCTATTGAAATGAAAGCAGGAGGATCTCTCCTTGAAAGCTGTACGTAGTGTGTTTTTCTGGCTCCATCTGATCGCCGGATGCCTGGCGGCAGTCGCCATTTTCATCATGTCGGTAACCGGCGTTGTGCTGGCTTACGAAAACCAGATCATCGATTGGGCAAGCCGGCCCGCCGCCGAAAGCCAGCCCGCTGGAGCCATCCCCGCATCGATCGAATCGATTGTCGCCGGGCTGAACAACGGCACCCAGGGTCCCTCGCAACTCGTCCTTCACAGCGATCCCTCCGATGCCTATGAAGCGCGTTACGGCCGCCAGCGCACTGTCTACGTGAGCCCCTCGTCTGGCGATGTGATCGGCCAGCCCTCGGAAGGCGCGCGCCAGTTCTTCGCCCTCATGACGCAGTGGCACCGCTCCCTCGGCCTCGGAATGCAGAATGCAATCGGCCGCGGAGTGGCCGATGCCGGAAACCTCATCTTCCTGCTCCTCGTATGCTCTGGTCTGTATCTGTGGCTGCCGAATATCTGGAAGGCAAAAGCGGTGAAAGCCCGGGCGCTGTTCCGCGGCGGACTCAAAGGCAGGGCCCGTGAGTGGAACTGGCACCATGTAATCGGCATCTGGTGCCTCATCCCGCTCTTCTTCGTTGTGTTAACTGGCGTCGTCATCTCTTACCCATGGGCATCGAACCTTCTCTATACGCTCACCGGAAGCCCGGTGCCGGTTCGTGGCGGTCCGCCGGGCGGACCCGGTGGTCCCGGAGGCCCTGGTGGACAGCAGCGTGAGCAGGGATCTGCGCGAGGAGGCGAGCAGCGCGGAGGACAGGCTGGTCAAGATCGCCAGCAGGCCTCGGCACAGGGCGAAGGTCAGCGCGGACAGCGCGGCGGCCAGAGCCAGGGCGCTCCCGATGGCCAGCGCGGACCCGCGCGCCAGCAGGCGCAGGGCGAGCCCGCTCCTCCTCCCGCTCCCACCTTCAAGAGCCTCGATGAGCTGGTCGGCGTAGCCAAAGCACAGGATCCCGACTGGAAGACGATCAGCATCGATATCCCTTCGGCACAGCAGAAGACGGTCAGCTTCACGGTCAACACATCTTCCAGCGGCGGTCAGGTATCCAACACGCAACTGGTTGTGAACCGCGAGACCGGCAGCCTCCAGCCCGCCCGCGGCAATGCCAATACCAGCCTGGGCCAGAAGCTGCGCATGTGGGCGCGCTTCCTGCACACCGGCGAGCAGTTCGGCTGGCTCGGCGAGACGATTGCGCTGCTGGCTACGCTGGGCGGCGTCTTCCTGGTGTGGACCGGTATCTCGCTCGCCATCTGGCGGGCTATGGCGGCATGGCGCCGCTCCATCGACCCCGATGTCAAGTCAGGACCATCCGTCGAAGAAGAGGCCGAGTCGGCCTCCTGACAACGCAGCCCGGGCTGATCCCATCGACCCCAAAGAACACCGGCCGTTCAGGCATACCCTGAACGGCCGGTCCTGTATTGCAGGTACTTATCTAGCCGCCGGTAACGTGTAGGCGTCGTAGCTCAGCTTCCAACTGAAGTCCTTGCCCGGCTCGATGCTGTAGCTGATAAAGGGCTCAATGGCAAAGGCCGACCGAATGCTCCACACCACCGCTTGCAGCAGCGGCTTGTCACCCACAGCGTGCCAGCCGATTCCGAGCTTCTTGTTCTCAAACCGGAAGTCGTAATCCCTGGCATCGGGCCCGAAGCCGATGGTCGACACGCGCAGCGAATCCTTGCCTGCGAGCGGCCGCGTAAAGTTGATCGTCTTGCCGAGGAACGCAAGCGGCACGCCGTCGAGCGAGTCCGTGGTCCTGGGCTCGTATGCGAACATCATCGAGTAGTCCGGCCCCGGCGTCTGGTCGTCCCAGCGCTGGAAGTTGTGGTCGTAGGTCATGCCGTTGATCGTCTTCGTGCCGGTGTTGCGCAGCGTGTGCTCGATCGTCATCTGCGCCTTGCCCGGCACCAACGAGACCTTCTTCGTGTACACGTATCCGAAACCCGAGCCGGGATCGTTGACCGTCTGTGTGAACGTGACCGAAGAGGCCGTGCGCTTCACCGTCCACTTGCCCCGGTTCACGATCTCGTAGAGCCGGAAGTGGTCGTACTTCTTCTCGTCGGGTTTGCGCAGCACGCCCACGCCGATCTTCACAAAGGTGCCGCCTACTTTAGCGTCCTCCCAGCCGAAGGCCGAGCGCGCAGGCAGCGATGCGAACTCCTCCGGCACGCCCACCATCGTGGTGGTGGGGCCGGTGACGATATCGTCGCCGCGAAATTCGAGATCGAGCACGTTGGGATCGGTCTTTGTGTACCACTTCCCGATCAGGTTGTGGCCTTTGTAAACCAGGCTCGCCACCTGTCCCGACCAGTCAAAACGCGTCCCCTTGTAGTAGCCCTTCTCGGCATCGGGCAGGTAGACGGTCGCCTTGATCTGGCCGTTCGAAATGCTGGCGGTGGGGTTCTGCGCGGCGGCAGCAAGGCTCAGGCAAGTTGCGGCCAGAACCACCAGGATTGCAATAGGCCTTCTCATAGAGATCGCTTCTCCTTGGGGGGGGACTGGCCACGGCACATTTTCACTCACACAGCCATACATCCAGGTCCGAAGCCATTCTATATGGAGGGGCAGGATGCCGGCGCGGTTGATTGATGACGGCAGCCGGCTGGAGTCAATCGGCATTTCTATCTCGATAGGTCGTCAGGGAGGCCAGATAATCCCGAGCGATCCACCCCGCTGTTGGCGATGAAATAAAGTACAGCTTCACCAGATCTTCGATAGTTTGGGTACTTTTATATTACCTTCGCGCACAACTTTAGATTACTAACCTAAGTAAAAGGAACCTATCTCTGATCACCTGATTCGAGGGCTGATTTTACCGCTCGCAATTAGCATGAATAACCAGTATTTTCAATAACTAATTAGTTGCTATTGTCTTGAAATTCAGTATCATGGTCGATACTGGCCGCGCACGATTCCGGTGCTTTGGCCATGCAAGGCAAGGCGAAGGAGCTATTCGGTCTGACCCCTGCATAGCGCCAAGGGGAAATGGTAGTGCTATCTTCGGCAACCTGACAGGTTACCAACTTCTCTTATTTTCTTAATTCAGATAGCCGCCTCCCCAAAGCGTCCGCTAGTCCCCGTAAGACATCCAGGGGCAACGAGCGATCGTTCGGGCTTGACGTTCCACTCCACGCTGTACGGGACCCCAGGAGGAACTCAGATGTCGCACACTCCCCATTTCCACACAGAAGCAACTCCGTCGACACTTTCCGTGATCCGCCGCGACGCAGCATCGATCGCGCATCGGCTCAGCAGGCGGGCGTTAATGCTGCTCCGTGGCATGAAGGCATCCTTGTTTCTCGCCGCTCTGGCGGCCCTGTTCGTTCCCGCGCAAAGTGTGTTTGCGGCCACTCCCTCCGCCCTGCTTACGCCATCGAGCCTGACCTTCGGCAACCAGTCCGTAGGCACCACCAGCTCGCCCTGGACTGTAACGCTGACGAACAACGGCAACGGCACCCTGCATATCTCGTCGATCAACATCGGCGGAGCCAACCCAACGGCTTTCACCATCGCCACCCAGAACTGCGGTACAACACTCGCGGCAGGCAATAACTGCACCATGGGCATCACCTTCTCGCCTGTGGCGGCAACAAGCTATTCGGCAACGCTCAACGTCATGGATGACGCATCGGGCAGTCCCCACTCGATTCCGCTCACCGGTACGGGCACCGCGCTCAACGCCTTCCTCGCGCCCTCGTCGCTCAACTTTGTCGATCAGGCAACGGGCGTAACCAGCACCGCGCAGACGGTCAATCTCACCAACTCCAGCAACGGCCCCATCACCATTTCCAGCATTGCCATCACCGGGACCAATGCCTCGGCCTTCAGCCAGACCAATAACTGCGGAGTAACACTGGCCGCCAACTCCAACTGCACGATTCTGGTTACATTCACGCCTCCCTCGTCCGGTAGCTTCACGGCCAACCTGGTGGCCACCGACAACGCCGCCAGCAGCCCGCAGTCGATTCCGCTCAACGGAACATCGCCATCCACCAGTCCAGCCGCTCTGCTTACTCCATCGAGCCTGACCTTCGGCAACCAGTCGGTGGGGACAACCAGCACGGAATGGACGGAGACGCTGACCAATAACGGCACCGGCGTGCTGCATATCTCCTCGATCGCCATCGGCGGAGCCAACCCAACGGCCTTCACCATCGCCACGCAGAACTGCGGCGCGACGCTGTTGCCCAACACGCACTGCACCATGGGCATCACCTTCTCTCCGGCGGCGGCAACCAGTTATTCGGCAACTCTCAGCGTCACCGACAACGCGTCCGGAAGCCCGCAGTCGATTCCTCTAACCGGCACCGGCACAGCGCTCGTTGCCAACCTCGCGCCCTCCTCGCTTAACTTCCCCAACGCGACCATCGGAGTTGCCACCAGCGGGCAAGTGGTTTCGTATACCAACTCCAGCAACGGCCCCATCACTATTTCCAGCATCGCCATCACCGGGGCCAACGCCTCGGCATTCAGCAAGACAACCACTTGCGGCGCTACGCTGGCAGCCAACTCCAGCTGCACGATCGAGATCAAATTCACGGCCCCCTCGGCCGGCAGCTTTACGGCCAGCCTGGTCGTGACCGACAACGGCTCCGGCAGCCCGCGCTCGATTCCGCTCACCGGAAGCGCCAGTGCAGCCAGCCCCTCGGCGCTGATTACTCCGTCGAGCCTGACCTTCGGCAACCAGACCGTGCACTCCACCAGCTCACCCTGGAATGTGAATCTGACCAACAACGGCGCGGCGACTCTGCACATCTCGTCGATCGCCATCGGCGGAGCCAATGCAAGCGCCTTCACCTTCGCCAGCCAGACCTGCGGAGCAACGCTTGCCGCCAACACCAGCTGCTCCATGGGCATCACCTTCACGCCGTCGTCTACAGGCAGCTACTCGGCCACGCTGAGCGTCACCGACGACGCCTCGGGCAGCCCTCAGTCGATCCCGCTCACAGGCACCGGCACCGCCATCAACGCCTTCCTCGCGCCCTCCTCGCTGAACTTCGTCAATCAGCAGGTCAACGTGCCGAGCAACTCGCAGCAGGTAAACCTGGACAACTACAGCAACGGCCCGATGACGATCAACAGCATCGCCATCACCGGGATCATCAGTTCGGCGTTCAGTTACACCTCCAACTGCGGATCGACGCTCGCCGCAAACTCGGCCTGCCAGATCTGGATCACCTTCACGCCGCCCTATACCAACTCCATCACCGCGTACCTGGTGGTGAACGACAACGCCTCGAACAGTCCGCAGTCGATCGAGCTGCACGGCAACGGCATCACCTCGACTCCGGGATCGATCGTGATGAAGCCGGTGATCAACACGGTTGCCGGAAACGGATTCAATCCGTACGTTGACTCGAACCCCCACGGCGGCTACACCGGCAACGGCGGACAGGCCACCAGCGCGGAGTTGAACCTGCCCAATGACGTTGCCATCGACAAGGGCGGGAACATCTACATCGCGGATACGCGCAACCATGTGATCCGCAGAGTCGATGCCCACACCGGCGTCATCACCACCATCGCCGGCAACGGCACGGGCGGATACTCCGGCGACGGCGGACCCGCAACGGCAGCCGAGTTGTATCAGCCGCGGTACATTCTGTTTGACTCCCACGGAAATCTGCTGATCGCCGATGCCGGCAACAATCGCATTCGCCGCGTCGATGCCATCACCGGGAATATCAGCACCATCGCCGGCACCGGCACTGCGGGATTCTCTGGCGACGGCGGACCTGCAACCAGCGCAAAGCTGAACGGCCCCTTCGGCATGGCCTTCGATGCCGCGGGGAATCTCTATATCGCCGACAGTGCTAACTTCCGCGTGCGGCGCGTCGATGCAATCTCCGGCAGCATCTCCACCGTTGCCGGCAACGGAACCAATGCGGCCACGGCGCCGGGAGGCTTTGCGACCAACGGCGGTGACGGCGGACTGGCAACGAGCGCCGGACTCGCAATGGTTTACGGCGTGGCTTTCGACCCGTCCGGCAACCTGTACATCGCCGACACCACCGACAACCGCATCCGCAAGGTCAACGCCATCACGGGCATCATCACCACCATTGCTGGCACGGGCGCGACTGCATTTAACGGCGACTACCAGCAGGCCGTCTTTGCCAACCTCAACGATCCCATCGACGTTCAGGTAGATGGACTGGGCAACATCCTTGTCACCGACACGCTGAACAACCGCATCCGCCGCATCGATGCCGTCACCGGCGTGATTACAACCATCGTCGGCAACGGCTTCGGCACCGGGGTCTGGTACAGCGGCGGCTACTCTGGCGACGGCGGACTGCCCACCGACGCAAAGCTCTTCAATCCCTACCGCATCGCGCTCGGACTGGGCGGCGACATCTTTGTGGCCGACACATGCAGCAACGTCATCCGCAAGGTAAGCGGCTACAACAACAATTCGTCGTATCTGAATACGCTGGTAACGGCCACCAGCACCTCGCGCAATGTTCTGCTCCAGGTCAACGGAGACCAGACCATCGCCAGCATCACAGCCGTGGCTCAGCAGGGACACGCGCCTGAGTTCACCGTCGGTTCCATCACCGGATGCACGGTCGATGGCGCAACCACCGTCCACGACGAATCCATCTGTGTGGTGCCGGTCAGGTTCGCTCCGGCTTACCCAGGCATGCGCCAGGTTCCGCTCAAGGTCGTGGCCAGCTCCGGCACTTACTACTTCGGCCTCAGCGGCATTGGAGTCGCTCCTGAAGCCGTTTATACCCCCGGAACCATCACCACCGATAGCGGCAACGGCAGCGCGGGCACCATCGGCGACGGCAACCCCGCCGCGCAGGCTGAGCTCTCCGGCCCGCAGGATGTCGCATTCGACGCCGCCGGCAACTACTACGTGGCCGACACGGATACCAGCCGCATCCGCCGCGTCTACGCCGACGGATCCATCACCACGGTGCTCGGGTACGCCTCCTCGCCCGTGAGCCTGCCCAACCAGCTGCTCATCGCATCCAACGGCACAGTCTTCATCGATGACGCCAACGACAACCGCATCGAGCAGGTAAACCTGAACGACGTCTTCTCCAGAGTCGCCGGCGGCGGTGCAAGCACGGCGGAAGGCGTTTCCGCTCGCGACGCTGAGCTGAATTCGCCCCAGGGCATGGGATTGGATGAGGCCGGAAACCTCTACATCGCGGAGACGGGCAGGAACCGCATCCGCAAGGTGGACGCGGCCTCAGGTCTTATCACCACTGTGGCCGGAACCGGTACGGCAGGCTTTAGCGGCGACGGCGGGCTGGCTACAGGCGCCAAGATCTCCGGGCCGAGAGGCAACATCGTATTTGACAGCGCGGGCAACTTCTACTTCAGCGACACCGGCAACGGCCTGGTTCGCGAGGTATCGGTGAGCGGCGTGATCACCACCGTGGCCGGCACCACCTCGGGCGGATCCACCGCCGACGGCATCCCGGCAACTGGCGCGATCCTCACCAATCCCACCGACCTCACCATCGACGCATCCGGCTATCTCTACGTGACCGACGCCGGCAAGTACATCGTTCGCAAGTTCCTGCCCGGCGGAAACATCTACACCATCGCCGGCACTGGATCGGCAGGCTACTCCGGAAACAGCGGACTGGCCACCAGCGCAAAGCTGCATCCACTCGGCGCAACGCTGAACCCGGCCGGCGACCTCTACATCGCCGACTCGTCGAACAACGTCGTCCGCAAGGTCGATCAGACCCACGGCCCGGCCCTCAGTTTCGCGACCACTTACGTGTTCGACACCAGCGTCGACAGTCCGCAGACCGAGACTCTCTGGAACGCGGGCAACTCGCTGCTCAGCCTCCCGGTTCCCGCATCCGGCAACAACCCAAGCATCTCCGCGCACTTCGCGCTGGACTCGGGCGCTCCTACCGACTGCCCGGTCGTTAGCTCCGGCGCCGGTGCTCCGGGCACCCTGGCCTCAGCCGCAAACTGCCAGCTCTCCGTCAGCTTTGAGCCGCTCATCGCTGGACACATCTCGGGCTCGCTCGTGGTCACAGACGACACGCTCAACGCCCCCGCTCCGGCTTACGCCCAGCAGTCCATCTCGCTGAACGGCCTGGCAAGGCTCCATCCGCAGAACATCACCTTCACCCTGGCCAGCCCCGTTACCTACGGCGTCGATCCCATCACGCTCACCGGCACGGCCAGCTCCGGACTTACGGTGGCTTATTCCGTTCTCTCCGGCCCGGCATCGGTGCTCGGCAATGTTCTCACCATCACCGGCGCGGGAACCGTCGTTGTTGCGGCAGACCAGCCCGGCAACCTCACCCAGTGGGATGTCGCTCCGCAGGTAACGCAGACCCTGGTGGTCAACAAGCAAACTCCGACGATCACTGTAACTCCGTCGGCAATCACCTACGGAGATTCGCCAACCACGTTGTCTGCCACGATCGCCTACACCGGTTTCGCGGGTGTCGTGGCGCCCACCGGAGCAGTCACCATCCAGGTGGATGGCGGCGCGACGCTCACGGCAACCTGCACAAACGGCGTTCTCCAGCGCAACTGCTCGGCCAGTTACAACACCAGATCGCTCACCGGAGGAGCGCACACCATCACGGTGTCGCTGGCCTCCGACTCAAACTACCTGGCGGCGTCGAACACCGCCGCGCTCTCCGTGAACAAGGCCGCGCCCGCGGTAACCGTGAGCCCGGCGTCGATCACCTACGGAGATACACCGACCACACTGTCGGCCTCAGTCGCCTACACCGGCGTCAGCACTCCCTCAGGTGCGGTAACGCTCCAGGTTGACAGCGGGGCGACGTTGATCGCCAGCTGCCTCGGAGCATCCTCGCCGCTGAGCTGCACGGCCAGCTACACAACCGGCAGTCTGACCGCCGGCGCGCACACCATCCACGCTTCACTGGCAGCGGATTCGAACTACTCCGCGGCCTCCAACACCGGCACACTTACGATCAATCAGGCAGCACCTTCCGTATCGGTTAACCCCGCTTCGAGCACGTACGGCGTTACGCCCACGACGCTGACCGCCCCGGTGGCTTACACCGGCCCCAGCGCTCCGTCCGGCGCAGTAACCATCCAGGTTGACAGTGGATCGGCCCTGACCGCAAGCTGCATCGGCGCTTCCTCGCCGTTGAGCTGCACCGTCAGCTACGCGACCGGCGCTCTGAGCGCTGGAGGCCACTCGATCACGGCCTTGATTGCAGCCGATACAAACTACATCGCCGCCTCGAACACCGGCACACTCACCATCAATCAGGCAACGCCGGTAGTCACGGTGAGCCCGGCGACGATTACTTACGGAGATACGCCGACCACGATCTCCGCTTCGGTCGCCTACTCCGGCGCGGCGCCGCCATCTGGTGCTGTCACCATGTCGATTGACGCAGGCTTGGCCATACCCGCCACCTGCTCCGGCGCATCCTCGCCTCTCACATGCACTGAGGACTACACAACCGTCGGCCTCAATGCCGGCCCGCATACAATCACCGCCGCGATCGCATCCGACGCCAACTACAACTCGGCTTCGAACACCGCCGCGCTGACCATCAACCAGGCAACGCCCTCGGTGACGGTAACGCCTTACTCCGTGACCTACGACGGCAACCCGCACGCACCCTCCGCCAGCGCAACGGGCCTGGGCGGCGTTCCTCTCGCACCCGCGGGCTTTACGCTTCCCTCGCATACGAACGCAGGCACCTTTGTTGCGGATGCATGGAGCTTCATCGATGCCAGCGGAAACTACGCAACCCAGAGCGGTACGGTGAGCGATACCATTGCCCAGTTCGTACCAGTCGTTACGGTCACGCCCTACTCGGTAACGTATGACGGCAATCCGCATACGGCGACCGGATCGGCTACGGGCTTGCTCGGTGCTGTGCTCGCGCCCGGCGGCTTTACACTCGCCGCCACCACTCACACCAATGCCGGCAACTATGCAGCGGACGCATGGAGCTTCACCGACGGCAGCGGCAACTACGCGACCCAGGTCGGCACGGTGAGCGACGCCATCTCGCAGGCCATTCCGGTTATCACCTGGGCGCAGCCTGCCCCGGTGAGCGCTGGCTATGTGCTGGACGGCACTGTGGCTAATGCTTCAGCAAGCGTGCCCGGCACATTCACATACAATCCGCCTGCGACAACAACGTTCGCCAGCGCGGGACAATTCGTTCTCGAAGCCTTCTTCGCCCCGAATGACGGCACGAACTACACTACGGCCCACGCCTATGTGAACCTAGATGTCCATCCCGTCATCGCGATCACAGACCCGAACTACACAATCTCCGCCACGCCCAGCCCGTTGACGCTGGTGGCGGGCACGTCGGGAACCGTCACTCTCACCATGACCAACGTCGGAGCTTTCGGCGGATCGGTGACCTTTGATTGCAGCGGTCTGCCTGCCGAAATCTCATGCGCTTTCAATCCCGGCAATACCCTCACGGGTGACGGCATCGACGGCCACACCGCATCGACCTCGCTCCTCATCACGGCTTCGGCCACTTCGGGCGGCGCCATGCCCGCGCCACAGCTCTTCCCAACTCAGCCGATCCTTAGCGCAGGTCTGTTCGTGCTGCCGGCTCTCCTGGGCGGGTTCCTGCTCTTCTTCAAGAGAAGGCATATCCGGCGCGTGACAAAGTACTTCCTGTATCTGCTCATCGCGGTCAATCTGTCGATGTTCTTCAACGGTTGCGCGCTGGTAAGCTTCCGCGGAGCGGCCGTCGGAATGCACACCATCACGCTCGAAGCCAAAACAACAGCGAACGGCAAGACAACTGTTAACACAGGACTCATCAAGGTGAATCTGGTCAGCAAGTAATCTCAAAGCTGGCCGCGCTCACTCGGAAACGACCAGGCGCATCCGAATATTGGCCCGCTGCAATGAACCGCGGCCACGGCATACATTCGGATGCGCCTTTTTCATTCCCGTTACTGCTGCCGTTACGCGCGGATCACTCCGATTCAGCGGCACTGCGAGGAAACTCGACCGTGATCGTCGTTCCCCGCTGCACTTCGCTCTCGGCCCGGATGCTGCCGCCGTAGTAATCGACCGTGGAGCGCGCAATCGCCAAACCCAGCCCGAAGCCTCCCGTGGACCGCGCGCGAGATGAGTCAGCCCGGTAGAAGCGGTCGAAGATATACGGCAGATGCGCCGGCTCGATGCCGCTGCCGTGGTCGATCACCGAGACCAATACCGCATCCTCCCGAGCTTCAAGCTTCATCGTGACCGTCGCGCCCCGCGGGCTGTACTGAATCGCGTTCTCCAGCAGGTTCAGCCAGATCAGTTCCAGATCGGCAATCTCGGCAGGGATCTCGGCCGTGCCTTCTGCTTCAAACTCCACCGGCACCCCGCGCACCGCGGCAAACTGTGCCAGTTGCGCGATCGCGCTCTCGCAGCTCGAAGCAACATCGACCGGGTCGGGCTGTCTCAGCCGGTCGCCTGCGATCCGCTGCTCGGTCCTTGCTGTCTGAAGCATCCGGTTCAGCAGCCGTTCCAGCCGCTCGCAGTCGCGATTCATCACCGCCAGGCCGCTCTCGTATTCGCCCTGCTCCCGTGGACGGGCAAGCAGCGTCTGAAGCGTCGACTTCAGAATCGCCAGTGAGGTCTTCAGCTCGTGTGCCGCATTGCCCAGAAACTCCCGCTGCCGCATAAACGCCGACTCCAGCCCTGCCAGAACCGTTGTGATGGCGCCGATCAGCGGCCGAAGTTCGTGTGTGGACCTTGCCTCCTCTGAGGGCGCGAAGTTCCAACTGTGCACGGAGATGGCTGAGGCGGCAGTGGCCAGGTCGTGGAGAGGAGCCAGCGCCCGGCGCATGATCCAGAGCGCCAGCAGCAGCGTCGGGACAAGAATCAGAACACTGATAACCGCGATGCTGGCCCCCAGCCAGATGGTCTGGCGGTCGATGTCGGCGGTGGAGGCCGCGTAGATAACGGTGAGCGTTGGCGGCGGATACGGTACGCCCTCTTCGGTGTCCTGCACGCCCACGTTCGAAAGAATAATGCCGCGGTACATCTCGCCATGAACACGGAAGTTGAAGTAGCTCTCACCGGCCTTCCGGCGGCTGAGATAGCGCGATTCATACCCCGCTGAGTGGCGGTCGAAGCTGGTGTAAGGGCTGGAGACGTCGAATATCTCCGGGTGCGCGGAGTTCGAGGGGGGAAGAACTTTGGCCTCGTTGAAGAGCAGGCTGGCCTTGCCGTCGTCGGAGTAGTAGACCGTGGCGGCGATGCTCTGCGCGCGTCCCTCGAGATAGACGTCGAAGGCGCGGGCCACGTAATGACGAGAGAAAGAGGTGCCGACAAGCATCAGCGCCGCCGCCAGCAGCAGTTGCGAGGCGACGATAGCTGTAATCAGACGCTTGTTGAGCGAGAAACTCTTCATCGGCTTTCCTGTTTGATAGTCGTAGTGTTTCTACCCCAGAGTTGTGCTGCCGGCTTCTTCTTCGCTGCGCAGCGAGTAGCCCAGCCCGCGCACGGTGTGGATGAGCCGCTGCCCGGCCAGACCCTCGATCTTGCGGCGCAGGCCGGAGACATAGACTTCGATCACGTTGCCGAACTTCTCCCAGTTGTAGTCGTAAAGATGCTCGAGAAGCTCTTCCTTTGATACCAGCGCGCCGCGCCGCAGGGCAAGGTATTCGAGTACGCGGTACTCCATGGCGGTGAGCACGATGCTTGTTCCATTCACCTCCACCCCGCGAGTTACGTTGTTCACCTCAAGTGGCCCAATCCTTACAACCGGGGAGTGCTCGCCCTTGCCGCGGCGCAGCAGAGCCTTGGCGCGAGCGACAAATTCGCCCAGATCGAACGGCTTGGTCAGGTAGTCGTCGGCACCGGCGTTCAAAAGCTTGACGACGATCTCTTTTTCGTCGCGGGCCGTGAGGATAAGTACGGGCGTATTGCGCCCCTGGCCGCGCAGCCTCTTGATGACCTCGAGGCCGTTGAGTTTGGGCAGCATGAGATCGAGAACGATGAGGTCGTATGGCGCCGATGTGGCTTGAAACAGGCCCTCTTCGCCATCCGGCGCCGTGTCCACAGCGCACAGCGCGTTGTCGCGCAGAATGGTTGCTATGTTCTGCGCCAGCCGTTCTTCGTCTTCAACTACGAGCACCCGCATGGTTTCCGCCCTTATTTCTTCTGAGTATCGCAGGGCCGGCGGCGGCGGCCTACCCGGGGCCTTCGCTGGAAGGCCCCCGGGCTGTGCACGTTGCTGCGTCAGACAGTATGGGAGAGGTGAGCGTGACGGTTGCGCGTGAGCAGGTAGTAGACCAGCGGCGTGATCACCAGGCTGAGCACCATACTGATGCAAAGCCCGCCGATCACGGCAATGGCCAGCGGTTGAAGCATCTGCGATCCGGCGCCGATGGCGAAGGCCAGCGGCAGCATGCCGCTGACTGCGGCCAGAGCGGTCATGACGATGGGACGCAGGCGGCGCTGGGCCGCGTGTAACATGGCATCGCGAGCCGAAAGACCCTCGGCGCGGTATCGTTCGTCGGCGTCGAGCAGCAGAATCCCGTTCTTGGCCACGATGCCGATCACCATAATGAGCCCCATGAACGAGGCCACGTTAAAGGTGGTGCGCGTAACCAGCAGCGCCAGAATCACGCCGGAGATAGAGAGCACCGACGATGCGAGAATCGCGATCGGCGCCTCGAAGTTGCGGAACTCGGCCAGCAGTACGCCGAAGACCAGAGCGAGAGCGAGCAGCAGCACCTGAAGCAGATCGTGGAACGACTTCTGCTGCTCCTCGTAGGCTCCGCCGTACTCGACCCGGACAGAGGATGGCAGGTGAAGGCCGGTCACCATCTCCTTCACGTGTGCGATCGCGGTGCCCAGATCGGAGCCTTCCAGGTTGGCGGTAACCACGACCATGCGTTGCAGATTTTCGCGCCGGATCTCGTTCTGTGGCGGCAACTGCGTCACCTCGGCAAGCGAACCGAGAGAGGCGGTGTGCCCCGTTGCGCTGTTGAATACAGTGTTGCGGATAGCGTCGAGCGAGGCGCGCGACTCCTTGTCGAGACGAATGCGGATGGTGTACTGGTGGCCGTTCGAAATCAGCGGCGCGGAGATGGGAATGCCCCCGAGTATCGACGTGGCGTCCTGAGACACCTCCTGCGGCGTGAAGCCCAGCCGCGAGGCGAGCGACGGGATGACCTGGAAGCTGGTAGCCGGCCCGCTGATAGTGTTCTCGATGCCGTCCTCGACATCGACCACGCCGCTGATCGTCTTGATCGCGTCACCAACACGCGGTCCAAGCTCTGTCAGCAGCTTTTCATCGTTCGAGTAGATCTTGATCTGGATGGGCTCGGGAGCGTTCGACAGATCGTTGATGTCGTCCTGAAGGATCTGGAAGAGTTCGATGTCGAGTTCAGGCTCCTTCGTGGTGATCTCGTCGCGCACTTCTTCCATCACGTCCCACACCGAGCGGCTGCGCTTGGCTTTGAGCTTCACGGTGAAGTCGCCTGTGTTGGCCTCGGTCACGGCTGCGTAGCCGAGTTGCAGGCCGGTGCGCCGTGAGGTGCTTTCCACTTCCGGCATGGCGTGCAGAATGTGCTCAACGTGATCGAGAACGCGGTTGGTCTCGGCCAGCGAACTGCCCGCCGGCATAATGTAGTCGAGGATGAATCCGCCCTCGTCCATCATGGGCAGCAGGTCGGAGCCAAGCGACCGGTATCCGGCCCAGGTGCCGATAACCAGCAGCAGGCAGATTCCGCCGGTCCAGAGAGGCTTGGCCAGCACCCAGTCCAGAATTTGGCGATGGATGACGAGTACGCGGGCCAGCAGTCTGCCCGCGTGGTGCTCGTGAGCCTGCTCGTTGCGTTCCTTGCGCAGCATCACGTAGCTGAGGCCCGGTGTCCAGGTAAGAGCCAGCGCCAGCGAGGTGAGCAGAGAGGCGGTCATGGTGACGGCCAGGGCGCGGAAGAACAGGCCCGTGACGCCGCTAACCGCGACCAGCGGCAGAAACACAACCACCGGCGTAATCGTGGAGCCAAGGAGCGGGACAGTAAGCTCGCTCAGAGCTTTGCGCACGGCGTCGGAGCGGTTGTCGCCGTTGTCGCGGTGCATCACGATGTTTTCGACCACCACGATGGCGTCGTCGATCACCAGGCCGATGGCCGCGGCCAGTCCGCCCAGCGTCATCAGATTGAAGCTCTCACCCATCAACCAGAGAATGACGAAGGTGACACAGATGGTGACCGGAATAACCAGGCCGGCGATCAGCGAGCTGGTCCAGTCACGCAGGAAGAGGAACAGGATGATGCAGGCCAGGACGAGCCCGATCAGAATGGCGTCGCGCACGCTCGAGATCGAGTCGCGCACAAGCTGCGACTGGTCGTAGAAGACATCGAGCTTGATTCCCGCGGGAAGCTTCTTGCGCAGCTCGTCGATCTGCTTGTTGACCGCATCGGCCACGGCCACGGTGTTCGATGTGGGCTGGCGCAGAATGCTGAACAGCACGGCGTTTTTGCCGTTCGAGGTAACGGTTGTGTAGACCGGCTCGGTGCCGTCTTCCACGGTCGCCACGTCGCCCACGCGCACCGGCGCTCCGGCCGCGGTGGTCTTCACAACAAGGTTTCGCACCTCGCCGATATTGTGTACCTGCGCGCCCACAAGGCCCAGAACGAGTTGATGATTTGCCTCATAGAGGCCCGGCGATTCGATGATGTTCGACGCTTCGATGGCCGCGGCAATATCCGGCACCGTAACGCCTGCGGTCTGCATGAGCGCTAGGTTGGGAACAACGTGAAACTCCGGCACCTGCCCGCCCTGCACGATTACCTGGCTCACGCCCGCTACGCGGTTGAGCGGAGGCTTGAGCGTATAGGTCGCAATCTCCCAAAGCCGCGTCAGGGGAATCGTGTCGGAGGTCAGACTATATCCCATGATCGGGAAGCTGGCGAAGGTCAACCGCTTGGTGGTGATGCTGGCCGTGGCCGGCAGTGACTGCCGGACGGTGGTCAGCGCCGCATCCACCAGTTGCAGCTCCGTCACCATGTCCACGTCCCAGTTGAAGAACAGGCTCACCTCTGCCGAGCCGCGGCTGGTGGTAGAGCGCACCGTCTGCAAGCCCGGCACGGAGTTCACCGCGTCTTCGATAGGCCGCGTGATGGTCACTTCCATCTGCTCGACGGGCATTACGCCGTTGTCCACGGCGATGATCACGCGCGGGAAGTCCGTCTCAGGAAATACCGAGATCGGCACCTTGAAGGCAAGGTAGATTCCCGCCACCGTCAACGCGGTGGCAAAGAAGAAGATGGTGCGCGTGGTGTGCGCCAGCCAGAATGACTTCTGCCCGTTGGCCGGCGCTCCGCTTTCGTAGTTACTCGCCTGGCTGGACATTACTTTTCGTCTCCGCCCTTTGCGCCCGTGTCGGCGGCGGCATCCTTGCCGCCTGCGTCATCGTCGTCTTCTTCGGCTTTGCCGATCTTCACCTTGGTGCCGGTGTCGATGCCGTACGATCCGGTCGCGATCACCTGCTCGGCGCCGGTCAGGCCGCCTAGTACCTGGATGTCCTCGCCGTCGCTGACGCCAAGCGTCACCTTCTTCTTCTCAGCCTTGGAGTCCTTGCCGACGATCATCACGTACTTCACGCCTTCGTCGTTGGTCAGCACGGCCGGGACTGGAATCTTCAGCGCGTTCTCAATGGTGCGGCCGGTAATGGCGACCTTGACCGGAGTTCCGGCCTTCAACTTGCCGCCCCGGTTGTCGATCTTCAACCACACTTCAACCGTGGTGCTGCCCGCATCCAGTGCCGGGCTGATCATCGCTACCTTTGCTGAAACCGGTTCTTCCATGCCGGGATAGCGCACCTCGGCCTCGCCGCCGATCTTCAGTTGCTGCGCCTGCGCCTCGGCGATGTGCGTCTTGGCCAGCAGCGTCGTCGTGTCCATCACGGTAATCAGCGGAGCTCCGGCGGCGGCGGTCTCGCCGGCAAAGTTCGGACGGTCGGTCACAAAGCCGTTGATGGGGCTGCGTATCTCCGTGTAGCTCACCATGGCCTGCGCGCCCTTGTACTTGCCCTCGGCGGACTTCAGATCGCCGGCGGCCAGCTTCAGCGCTGCTTCATGCGTCACGTTGCGCATCGACTCCCGATGCTTCATCGACGCGTCATACGCGGCCTGTGCCTGCACCAGCGCAACCTGCGCGGTATCCAGATCGCGTCCCGGAATGGCGCCTTCGGCAAACAGCTTCTTGCGGCCTTCCACTATGCTCTCGGCAAGATCGAGATTGGCTTTTGCCTGCGAGAAGTCCGACTCGGTCTTGAGCTGGTCTTCACCGACCTGAGCCTTTGTCGTCGTTGAGAACGTGGCCTGCGCGGCCTCGTATGCGCCCTGGTTGTCCTGGGCAGCGGCCGCAAGGTCGGCATTCTCAAGCACCGCCAGCAGCTGGCCTTCCTTCACCCGCGCTCCCCGCTCCACATAAAACTTCTTCACCGGCGCGGTGATCTTGGGCTGGATGGCTGCCTGCGCGATCGGCGCAAGCACCGCATCGGCGATGAACTTCTCTGAGATCGCGCCGTGCTCTGGCTGCGCGGCCTCTACCGCCACCTCCGCTTCGGGCTCTGCTTCCTTCTTGCACCCGGCGAAAACCAAAGGTAGCGCAAGCGCGGCAAAGGCCAGCACTCGCACCGTCATCGAATTCATCTTCCACTCTGTTCTCATGATCTCGTTCATCCCGTCGCGATTCGTTTTCGAATCCCTGTTCCCTGCTTTTACATCGTTCCAGTCAAAGTCTGCAGGCTGGCCAGCGCCGCCTGATAGCGGACGCGACCGTCTTCCCGCGAATTCTGCTCCGTCACATAGGTGCTTTGTGCATCTACCACTTCAAGCACCGTAGCCTCGCCGCCCGCGTAGGCCATCCTCATCAGCCGCAGACTCTCGGCCGCATCCGTCACGCTCAGGTCGAGCGAGGCCAGTTGATCGCGCGATGTCTCGGCCTCGGAGTAGGCCTCGTCAAGCCGCGCAATCAGCTGCCGCTGCGTTGCCGTCAAGGCCACCTGCGTCGCCTGCCGCCGGTACTCGCTCTGCTTTACCCGGCGCTGCGTGCTGAACCAGTCCCACACCGGAATGTTCACCGTCACACTGGCCGAGTAGCCCAGATTCTTCGTCCCGTCGGGCGCATACTTGGCAAACTGTGCGGCATCGATACCGTACGAATAGTTGAGGCCGATGTCGGGAAGATATGCGGCCCGCGCCGCAAGCACTTCCGCGTTGCTCGCCGCCAGTGCCGACATCGCGCTCTTCAGGTCGGGATTGTTCTTTGCCGCGGCGGCGTTGATGTCCTCGCGCGAGGCCAGCGGCGCAACCGCCTCCGGCGCGCTCAGCGTATAAGCCGTACGCGGATCGGGGAACAGCAGTACGCCCATCTCCAGCCGCGCCTTCTCAGCCATTACACGGGCATCGCCCCGTTCGCGACTGCGTGTCTGCTGCTCGATCTGCGCCTTCACCACATCGGCGTGCGAAGACTCACGAGCCTCTTCGCGCTCCCGGGTGAGTGTCAGAAACGCTTCCGCCTCCTGGCGGGCGCGCTCGGCCACCGTCAGCTTGTTATCGGCCGCCAAGGATCCGTAGAAGAGCGACACAACCGCTGCAACCAGTCCGCGGCGCGCGATCTCCCGCTGAGCCGCCGCCTGCGCGGCCACAGCCTGCGTGCGGCGCAACTCTGCCACGCCGGCCAGCCCGATCGTCTCGCTCACCACGCCCTGGCTCAGGTACTCGCGGATGCCGTTGTTCGCAATGTAGATCTGCGTCGGCTCCGTGGACGCGGCCTTGCTGTACGGTTTCTGCGGCTGCGTGTAGATGCCCTGATTCTGATACACCACGCTGGGCAGCAGATTGGAGAAGGCTATGTTGCGGTCCTGCGCCGCCGAGCGCCCAGCTGCCACAGCCGCCGCGTAGTTGGCCTCGCTCTTCTGCGCTCGCGCAATCGCCTCGTCGAGCGTGATCGTCACCGGCGGAGCGGCCTGTGGGTCCGGCGCAGCCTGACCATGCACGGCGGATGCTCCGGCAAGGAGCAGTGCAAGAGAACAGCAGATATACGATCTGGAAGATACACCCATGCTCGAACTACCTTTATTGTTCAGCGATTCGCGCTGTGACTGCGAATCGGGTGCCGCCAGAACCTGGGCTCCGGCGGCTAGTTATCGCTTACTGCCGGCCAACCACTACGATCATGAACGTGCCGGGCTTGGGCTGCATACGCCCGTTGGCGCCCGTTTCCATTTCCGCGGTGGGTAGATAGACGATGTGCGTGTTTGCATCGAAGTCCATGGTCTTAGCGCCGTTCGGCGTCTTGACTGTCTGGACGATAGACCATACACCATTTTTGATAGCGGCCACGGAAAGAGCGCCGTCGCCGGTGCTGGCAAAGGCCTGGCCGGCGATAAAGCGAGTCGCGTCCACTCCCGCGCCGATATCCAGGGACGCCTCGATTGCGCCGGTGTTGGAGTTCATGACAACCAGCTTCTGTGGCATGCGGCAACCGATGAAGAGGCGGTGCTTGGACGGATCGAAGGACATGCCAACGGGGCCTCCGCCGGGAGTCACCGGCCAGCGGTTGACGACGCTGCGTGTGGCGAGATCGACCACGGCAACAACGCCTTTGTCGACGATATTGACGTAGACTTTCCCCTTTCCGTCGGCAGCGAGAAACTCCGGTTTGCCCCCGAGAGCTATCGGCGGATCGAGCTTGCCGTTTACCGGGTCGATGTCGGGGCTGAAGGTGAGCAGAGCGTTCGAGTCGCCGGCCGATACAAGCACCTTCTTCTGCTTTGCGTCGTAGATAATTCCGTCTGCGTCGGGCATCGCGGAGATGGTGCCGAGAATGGCGTAGGTCTTGAGGTTGAAGACCACGATGGCGCCCTTGCCCCCGCCATCGGTGATAAAGCCGCGGCCCAGTTTGGGCACGAGGGCCACGCCATGGGAGCGGGTCTGGCCGGGAATGTCGCCGAGGACCTTGCCGGTCTGCTCGTCGATGGCCTGGGTGTGAGTGGAGCGGGTGACGAAGATGCGGTGGCTGGCCGCATCGACGGTGGCGTAGTCCCAGCCGCCTTCCGCGCCAACGTGCAAGGTGTTCTGAACCTGCCAGTTAGTCTGTGCCCATGTGGAGGGCGCAACCACGGCCAGCAAAGCGGATAGACAGACCGCTATAACGAAAGGTTTCTTCATGCCAAAACAGCCTTTCCCCTTGCGCAATCGAGAGTTACTGCCGCCCGATGCGCCTGAGCGTATCGGCGCAAAGCAGACAGGTCACAATATTTCAGCTTCGAATAGAAGCCTATTGATTTGACCTTAAGCTTCCCTTAAGCGAGCCATGGGCATATTCATAATTAAGCAGTACATCCTTGCGTGACATCTATGCGGCGCGGTAAACCTGTGTCGCAATCGCGTGGAGATTACGACTGTGGCGCAGTACGGCAGCGAGTCGGCAAACCGAGCAGTTTTTGTCCGATCACGTTGACATCTTGCGCGCCTCGAACTGGCAGTCGGCACGGCGAAAGCCGCAAGCTGCAATCGGCTGGTAGCCGGTACACTTATTCCTGAACGGGAGAGATCGAGATCATGAAGGTTACGCATACTCCGCGGATTAATCTGCGCTACTGGACGGCGATCACGCTGGCCAGCGTCTTTGGCACCAACATGGGCGACTTCTACGCCCACAAGAGCGGAATGGGCCTCCTGGGCGGGCTCTGGCTGCTTGCGGCGTTGACTGCGATCGTCTTTGCTGTCGAGCGCTTTGATAACCTGCGCCACCAGGTCTACTACTGGCTGGTCATCATCATCATCCGCACCGGCGCCACCAACATCGCCGATTACATGGCCGGCCGCAGGGGCGCGCATCTCCCCGAGCCCTGGCTCTCCCTGGGCTGGCTCGCGTTCATCGCTATCTTCGGATACTTCACTCACAGCGCGCTGAGCCGGGGCGACAAATCCCTGGGCGCACTGCCCTCCACCAACGCCCCCTACTGGTTTGCGATGCTCGGTTGCGGCGTCTTCGGAACAGTGTTCGGCGATGTCTGCTCGGACTGGTGGGGCCAGGGTATCGCCTCGCTGATTCTGTTTACCCTTCAGGTCATCCTGCTGGCTCTGGTCTGGAAGCGCATCACCAGCATCATGGCGTTCTACTGGGTTACGGTAGCCCTGTGCCGCACCACCGGAACCGCCATCGGCGACTTCCTGGCAGAGAGCAAGACCGTGGATCTCGGCGGGCACGCCAACTCCCTGATTAACAGCATGTCCGGTGCAGCCACCAACGCTGCCCTGTCCGGCGGCGAAGCCCGTGAACTCGGCTGGCTCATCTCCGCCATTCTCAGCGGCATCGTCTTTGTGGCAGTGCTGGTCTTCTGGAAGACCTCTTCCAAAGTCGCGCTGGAACCCTGCGAGGCCACCGACTAGCCGGTTCGGCTAAGTTCGACTTCACCAAAGGGGCGCGTACGCAAGTACGCGCCCCTTTGCTATTCCGGCACGCGATTGAATCCGCAGCATGGATTGATTCAGCCGGCGCCGCACTCGATCCAAAAACAGGATGACCGCGGCGCTCTGAGGCATTATTGTTGTACTGGCAATTGTGGCGGCGTTCCGTGAACAGGCGCGATGCCCGTCGCCGGAGCAACCCGTGAGCACACGCGCAGAGAATCTCAAACGCCGCTGGAAGCGCATCAAGCCCGCCGTACAATTTACGGTCGCGGCGGCGCTGCTCATCGTGCTCGGCATGAACGCCAACTCGCTCGTAGAGAGCTTTCGCCGGCGCATTCCGCATGAGGGCTGGAAGCGCTTCCGTCCTCCGCACGAGACGGCCGCGCTCCTGGTAGATGGCGCGGATCTATGGACCGGCGGGCGCGACGGCCTCAGCCTCATCGACTGGAAGAACCGGGCGCTGCTGTCGCTGCCGAAAAATGCCCCGTCCGTAGACCGCGTGCGATCCATCATCAAAGACAGCCAGGGCACAATCTGGGTCGGCCACGGCAACGGCATCGATAAGCTCAGCGGCGGCCACTGGTCGCACATCGATACGCCGCTCGGAGCCGTAGAAGCAATCCTCGAACGCCGCAGCGGCGAGATCTGGGCCAGCGGTGATAACGGTCTGGCGCGGCTCGATACGGGCGGCTTCAAGATGGTGCGTGACTCGGCCACGCTCGGCCTCCAGAACGTCTTCTCCATGTTTGAAGACCACACCGGCGCGCTGTGGATCGCCTCGGAGAGTCCCACCAACGGCGGGCTTGCGAGCCTCTCGCCGCAGGGCGTTTGGCAAACGTATACCCACAACCCCGGCCTGGCGCACACCTCGGTCTCAACCATCTTTGAGGCTCGCGATGGAGCGCTCTGGTTCGCCACCGGCTTCGGACAGCGCGGCGGCGCATGCCGCCTGAAGGATGAGCAGTGGAGCTGCCTGGGCAAGAAGGACGGCCTCACTTCAGACCGCGTCCGCACCATCTACCAGGACAGCGGCGGACGCTTCTGGATCGGCAGCGAAACCAACGGCCTCGCCTACCAGAGCGGCCCGGGCTGGCGCGCACTTACCCCCGACGTGGGCATGACCGGATGGGAGGTCAAACGCATCGTCGAAACTCCCGACGGCACACTCTGGATGGGAACCGAAGATGGCGTTACCATGATCAACAAGGACGCACCCGAACTTAGGGGAGGCTGGGCACAATGACCTTCGAAGAAGCCGGAACGCAGTTCGCGCAGTTGCAGGCGCAGTACCGCGCCGGGCAGATGCCCCTGGCGCAATATCAGCAGATGGTGGCGCAGCTTCGCGTGCTGGACGGCGCAGGCGCCTGGTGGCAGATCGACCCCGACTCCGCTCAATGGATGACGTGGAACGGCTCGCAGTGGGTCTGGCCGCAGCAGCAGGCGCAGGCTCAGCCTGCCGTATCGCAACCCATTCAGCGACCCGTGTATCAGCCCATTCAGCCTGTCATGCCGCAGCCCACGCCCGGTTACGCCATACCGCGCCCGCAGATGCCCCAGCCCGCGCCCGCCTACGCCATGCCGCAGGCCACCATGACCGTGCCCGCCAAAAAGGCCGCGCCGGCCATCTGGGAGGGACTTGCGCCGGTCATCCCCGGCATGGCCATCGGCCTGGTGCAGGGCTGGCCGCAGTATTCCGCAAATCACACCTTGCTGGCGGGCTTTCTTATACCCTCTTTGTTGCCGACCGTGCTGGTTCCGCTGGTGCCAAAGATCGGCCGCTCTGTTGCCATCTGCCTCGTGCTTGGGTGCCTGCTCTGGCTCTCCTGGCCGGTGCTGATGCAGTTGAGCTCGCTCGTGGGCAACGCCAAGGCCGTACAAGCCCATGCCGGTCGCGGACTGGTCGGCATCTCGCTGGTTTACCTCATCCCCCGCATCTGGAAGATGAAGTAAGCCCTCAACCCAGTTTGCCGCCGCACTCGCCGCAGAAGCGCGTCTTAGCCTTCAGCCGCGCGCCGCAGTGCGGGCAGGCGGGATTCAGTTTCTGCTCGCACTCAGACAGCAGTTCCCAGAACCGATGGCTGTCCGGCACGGTCGCTTTGACCTCAATCAGCAGAGGCATGGCCTCTTCGGGACGTCCCATCGCCATCAGTTCTTCGGCACACAGCATCCAGGCCTGCCACCAGTCCCAGACCGTGCCGCGCCGCATCACCTCGCGATATTGGGCGATCGCTTCTTCGCCGCAGCTAAGAAGGTGCAGTGACATCCCCAAATTGACCCGCGCCGGCAGTTGCGCCGGATCGAGCCACACCGCCAGCTTGAAGTAGTGCACGGACTCCTCCGCGCACTTGTCCATCACGCACTCGACGCCCGCGCAGAAGAACAGATGCGCCGCCTCGCGCCGGTAGCGTTCCACTCGGCCGGGCTGCTCTTCAAGATAGCGATCCAGCTCTTCGGCGATGAGCAACAGAGGCAAACCCTCCTGCTTCAACTCGTCGTAGAGCGCCATCTTCTCGCGACGGATCGGATAAGGCAGCTCCGGCGCGGACAGGTCCGCAATCGTATTGGATGGCAGTTCAATGAACACCCATTCGCTCATGGTCGAGCACTATCCTTTCGGAATTTTCGGCCGCAGCTTCTGCAGGCTCTCCAGGTACTTGCCGGATTCGTAACCTACCTGTTCAGGCGATTCGAAGCCGAGTTTCCTGATATTGGCCTCGGCCTGGACCGGCGACTGCTCGCCGCGTTCCACCTTCTTCATCTCGCCCATGGCGCTTTCCAGTTTCGGATTGGTCTTCACCTCCACGCCCTGGGCACGCAGCGCTTCGACGCGGGCTTTGACCTGATTGTCATACTGCTTGCTGGTCTGGCGCATGCCTTCGGCGCGGTAGCCCTCGGCCTCGTCGGGATGAGTACTCTCTACCTGGTGCGCCTTCTCATACCACTCGTTGCCCTTGTGCGCCATGCATTGGCCAATCTGCTCGGGGTCGCTGAATTCACGTCCCGGATGCTTGAGCGCTGTCTCAAGATCCTTCTGCCGGTTGCCATAGGCATCGGCCGACAGCCGGTCCGTGCAGGTCTGATCGTGAGTGTGTGCGTAATTCTGCACCTCGGAGTCAGACGCGCCCTGCTTGCCCGTCGAAGCCTCGTAGAAGTTGCGTGAGTAGTGCTTATCCGTAACCGAAGCGGGAATATCCACCCAGTCGTCTCTGGTCGCCTTGCGGAACTCGCCGCTCTGGGGATCGCGAATGATCTCGCCCTCCTTGCAGCGGCGCTGATACGTAACGTCGCGATCGTAGCTGACCGTTACCTTGTCACTGGGCTTCTTGGGGTTGGATGCGTTGAAGGTACGAATCTCGTCGTCCGGCACACCATACTCGTTGGCCAGGTCGATCTTGGTCCCGGCATCGGTATCCTTGTACAGATTGTTGAGCTCTTCCTTCAACTGCTTCCGTGTCCCGTTGGCGCCCTCGGTGTGGTTCAGCTCCATCATCGCGTTCTTGTCGCGCAGGAACCTCAACGCCGCCTGGCGCTTGGTTTCGGGATTGTCTCCCTCCATCGCGTTCTCGAAGTCGTTGATAGCCTCCTTGCCTTTTTCTCTACCTTCTTTCCAGGCATCGTCGCGCGACGGCTTGTCGTCATCGGAGCAGGCACCGTCATCGTCGCCCTTGCCCGGTTCGTCGCCGTCAGGCTTCTTGCCCGGCTCATCACCATCGGGTTTCTTGGTCCCCGGCTCGTCGCCATCGGGCTTCTTGGCGCCGGGCTCATCGCCGGGTTTCTTCGTGTGCGATTCGTCGGGCTTGCTGGTCGGCTCATCGGCCTTCTTGGCACCGGAGCTATGCTCATCGCCCTGTGCCGGTTTCGTGCCGGGCTCGTCCCCGTGTGGTTTGGTACTGCCCTCGCCTTCATCCGGGTGAGCCGAAGTGCCTTCGTCCGGATGCCCGGGACCGCCCTCGGGGGGCGGCATGTGGCCGCCCAGGCCGTGCTTCTGGTACGAAGCCTTGGCCTTCTCGCCCAGCCAGCCGTTGAACTGCTGCATCCCGATCTCTTGCGCCGTCTCCTTGGCGGCCGTCACCACATCCACTCCGTTGTAGAGCTTTTTTCCGAAGGTGTAGCCGATAAAGATCGCCCAGGCCTTGTATTTGCTGCCGCCTGTCAGTTTGGTCAGCCGGTCGATGTCCAGCGCCTGGCCTTCGACCGCGCCCCAGACGCCCCACAGCCGTGCCGTAGCCCAGGTCTCAAAGTCCTCGCCATTCTGGTAGCAGTTGATGGCGTCGACCAGCGCGTCCTTGATGAAGGGCGCGGCCACCTGCCCGACAGGACCGCAAAGCGCCGCTGCTGCCGCGTTGAATGCGATGTCGCCGGCCCACTGCGCCCATTCGAGAACAACAACGATGCGGTCGGCCCACTCGGCCTCATCTTTATACCCCTCGGCGCCCTCGGCCAGGATGAGGTTGACTGCAATGCTCCATATCTTGCGGCGCAGGGCGGCAAGGCCCTTGGGGCCAAGGGTTCCCTGGCGCTTGTCCAGCAGGGCATAGAACTGCTGCTGCTTGCCTGTGGGGATGTACTTGCTGATCACCTGGCGGCAGCGCTCGATCTCGATTTCCTTGGCCGCCGACTCCTCTTCCAGCGTCATGGCCTCGATCGTCACTGGCAACTGCTTTGAGAATTTATCCGGGTTCAGGCCCGGCACCGAGGCCTTGTACCTCACCAGCATGCGGTCTTCGCCCGGGATCTCTTTTTCCGCCCACCACAGGAATCTGGCATCGGCATCGCCCGCCGAAGGCGCGCCATCCGGATCGTAATGCACCACGCAGGCCTTGGCCACGTTGTCGCCCATCGACTTGGGCTCTTCGTCGATCTCGATCTGAATCGACTGCGCGGCCTTGAGATCGGCTTCGAGGGCTTTCTTCTCGGCGTTGTAGACGTAGGCGCACATCCTCATCCGGGTCTTCTGCTGCTTGCCATCGGCGCGCACATGGATCACGCCGTCTTCTGCTGACCCGCCTACGATAACCAGGCCCTCCTGACAGACGGCAACCTTGATGTAGCGCTGCAAAGGATCGGGCAGAACATCGCAGGTAGCAAAAACCGAGATCGTGCAGTAGACATTGCTGGCGCCCGATTGCAGCGCCCCGGCGCACTCGGTAATGGTCAGCTTGATGGCTGTTGGATTGATGTCGGTTTTGCTGAAACTCACTAGGCCCGTCGGCCCTTCGATGACTTTCGGCTCAAAGTTCCACGCTCCCGGTCCGGGGTTGGTGAGCCAGACCGTAACGTCGTCCGATCCACCCGATCCGGCCAGCAACTGGACAGAGTCGGGTTTAGCGTCGATCTCGGGCCGCGCCGTCAGCTTGATAGTTACGGTATTCGTCGCCAGCGGCGTGCCCTGGAACGAACCGTTGATGGTAATGATGCACGCTTCAGGCCCTTGCGTCCCACCCACGTTGCCGCTCGGATTCGACGCGATGACCCATGAAGCCATGTGATCGCCGGTATCCTGAAGCGGCTCGTCGAGCTTCACCCAATCGGTGCTGGAGTTCATCTTGATCGAGGCCTTGGTCTCGTCCTGCACCTGCTTCAATGTTGCCGCATCGGGGAACGCCGTCTCATCGAACTTGATGCGCGCGTAGATTGTAAGGCTCTGCTTTGTATCCGGCATGATCTCCGTCACGCCGTCAGGCTTGATCAGTACCTCCCACTCGGCAAGCTGCACCGGCAGTTGCAACGGTAGCGTGGCCCTCAGCATTCCATCGGGAACCGGCGCGGAGATGGTCAGGTCGGCAGACGGCGCGGGTACGGGCACGGTCGGAGTCGGATTCGCGGCTAGAAGCTGGACCGCCTTGCACCCTTCCTGGAAATCCTGCTGCGCAAACTGAATCCAGTTGCCGTTGGCGCCGCCGGGCGTAAAGGAGATGGCCGCGGTCATCCCCGAGCAATCCACCTTCGGGTCCGAACAGGTGACGTTGGCGTAGACCCAGAGACTGTCCTTGCCGTCGGGCTTGATTGTGTTGCGCGACTCCTGCGTACGGACATTCAGGTTGAATGTAACCGGCGGATCCTTGCTTTCATCGTCCGGGTCGCGCTGCTTCAAGATGATGGTTTGAATCGCCACGCCGTTCACCAGGATCACACCCAGCACGGCCACGCCGGTGCCCAGATTCTCCGCGAATCCCGGCGTGCGCAGGCAGTCTTCCGCGCGCGTGGGGTCGGTGGCGCAATCGTCGGCCAGCGCGCTCGGCACCAGCACCAGAAATCCAAGATGCAGCACCGCCACCTGAACCAGATAGGCCCAGTGAAAGATATGCCTGCGGCGAAGGCGTAGGCCGAGTTGCCGGAGTGCGTTCTTCATCGCGCCACCTCCGCCTGTTGCCGGACCGCCCCGCTCGATGGTTGCCGCATCAGTACGAATGAGGCCAGCGTACTCAGCACGTAAGAGCAGAACATGAACGGAAACTGGCTCAGGCCGCCCGCGTACAGGTAGTTCGAGATCAGATAGGGAACCGCCACGCAGCAGCCGGCCAGCACCATCGACGGTATCTTCGACCGGATGGGCTGAATCGAACGCAGAAACACGTCCAGCGGCTTGCGGAAGACGATAAAGCTGATCGGCAGCACCAGCATCGCGCCGCACGTCCAGTAGTCGGGCCGGGTCTCGGCCATGCCCGAGTACAGATACCAGCCCGCCGAAAGCACCGCGTTGCCCACCACAGAGATCACATCCCAGGTGCTTTGATTGAAGCCGCGCCGCTGCTTGGGTGCCGCGGCCTGCACGGGCGCAACAGCCTGCGCGCCGTAGGGCGTCCACTGCGCCGTATCGGCGTCGAGCTGCCAGTAATTTCCGCTGCTATCGGCGACCACCAGTTGTGCTACCGCGGCGCGAAACTGCGCATCCGGCAGTTGCCCCGCATCGCGCTGCTGGCGAAGGACGGCGTAATGTTGTCCTGCTTCCTCAAATGTCATCTCGGAATCACCATCACCGCACTAAAATCTCATCGCCAATCTGGCGGCTACAACTGAAAGCGCCATCCACGCGCAGGCATACACCAGCGCGCCGAAGGCCGTGAATAGAATCGCCTTCTCTGCCTTGGCGCCAGTCACTTCGCGTATCGCCTCGGCAGAGGCAACGATCGACCAGATCCGCGCCACCGGGCCGATCAGCCTGCCCAGCAGAGGAATCGCACCAAGAATAGTCACCGTCTGCGGATAGGTCAGCACCCGGATCAGCACCGAGACCGGCAGCTTCACCTCGACAAGTTTGGTCGACACCATCGAAAGCGCGATAAACGTAATCGCCCACGTCAGCAGGGTTACAACCGCAAGAATCCCCACCGCGGGCAAGAAGCTCGCCCGCATCACCGTCGTCATGGCCCCAAAGAGAATCGTCGGCAGAGAGATCACAATCAGCAGCGCGATAGCCGCGCCGGTCCCGCCCGATTCTTCCGCTGCGGCTCTCGCCACGCGCCGGTCCAGGCAGGTGGAGCGGATCAGCCAGACGATGTGTTTCATTGCTCCCGTCTGCTCGCCGCCAAACGACTGTGCAATGGCGTCGCCGCGTGCCAGCAGCTTCTTCTGCAAGTCGTCGTACTGGCCCATGCCGCTGTCAGGCCGCGCGGCCCGGCTCGAAACCGGAGCGCTGGCGATAAGCCCGGTAGGAGTGCCAGAGCCGGCCAGCATCGATACCGCCGGCGCTGGAGCCGCGGCCGGGCGGGCCGCTGCGCCGCAATAGCCGCAATGAGCGGCGCCCTCGTTCAACGCATTTCCACATTGACCGCAGAAAACGCCCATGGAAGAGACTCCGAAAATAAAAGTCGAACGGCAAGCCTATGACTGATTGGCGACTAATCATATACTCTTTGTCACAACAAGAAAAGCACCTTTCGCGAGGTCGTATGCGCCCCTGTCTCCTCTTCGTTTGCCTGGTTTTACTGCTCGTCTCCGGATGCCGCCAATCCGCCCCACCCCGCGAAGTCGTCGTCTACGTCTCGGTCGATCAAATCCATGCCGAACCGGTCCTGAAGCGCTTCGAACAGCAGACCGGAATCGCCGTGCGCGCCGTCTACGATGTTGAAGCTGCCAAGACCACCGGCCTCGCCAACCGCATCGTCGCCGAGCGCTCCCGCCCCCAGGCCGACCTCTTCTGGAACGGCGAATTCGTACAGACCCTGCGCCTCCAGGCCGAAGGGCTTCTTGCCCCCTCCTCCCCCGCCTCGGCCGCATCCCTTCCCGCTCTCATGCGCGACCCGCAGGGAATGTGGTTCGCCAGCGGCGGCAGGTTCCGCGCCATCCTCGTAAACACAGCCAAACTTCAGCCAGCCAACCGCCCCAGCCGCATTGAAGACTTCCTCTCGCCACGCTGGCACGGCGGCGACCTTGCCATTGCTCTGCCCCTCTTCGGCACCTCGGCCGCGCAGGCCGCCGCCCTCTACGCCACCCTCGGCGAGCAGAAGGCCCACGACTTCTATCGCGACCTCAGCAAGCGCGGCGTCCGCGTCGTTGACGGCAACTCGGTCGTCCGCGATCTGGTCGCGCAGGGCAGCGCTGTCGCCGGCTTTGCTGACTCCGACGACTCCTGCGAAGCCATCGCCAGCGGCGCTCCCGTCCAGCTCGTTCTCCCCGATCAGGATGGCCCCGGCACCCTGCTCGTCCCCGGAACAGTCGCCAAACTCGCCGGCTCTCCGCACCCCCGCGAAGCCGACGCCCTCATCGACTTCCTGCTCGCTCCCGAAACCGAAAAGATGCTCATCGACAGCGGCTTCTTCCAGGTCTCGGCCCGCCCCGGCGGCGCCGTCAGCCCCTGCCTGCAAGGCCGCACCGTCAAAACCATGCAGGTCGGCCTGCCCCAGATCGCCGCCGAACTCGAGCGCTCCCGCCTCGACCTCACCGCGATCTTCAACAGGTAGCCGCACATGAATCGCTGGGGCCGACTGGCAACCATCCTCTCTTTCGCGCTCTTTCTGCTCATCTGCTGGGCGCCGGTGGCAGCGCTCCTCGCTGCCGCCCTCTCGCTGCCCTTTTCCAGAATGGATGCCGCATGGCTGCCCGGCTCGCGCCGTCTCTTCCTGCTGCTTGAAACTCTTGGCTACTCAGCCGCCGTCGCCTCCCTTGCCACCCTCATCGGAACCGCCGCCGCTCTCTACTGCTGGCGGCGCAGTCAAACTCTGGCTCGCGCCGCGCGAATGGCCGCGCTGCTCACCGCCGCCATCCCGCCCTACCTGCACGCGCTCGCCTGGCTCCCCGTCTCGGCCGCGCTGCCCGGTCACGGCGCGGGAGAGCTCACTGGCTGGCTCTCCGCAATCTGGGTGCAAGCCCTCGCCATGCTGCCCTTCTGCTTCGGCATCGTCCTGTTCGCGCTCGACGATCTCGATCCCCGCGGCATCGAAGCCGCGCGCATCTGTGCAACCGACCTCCGCCTGCTCGTCCGCATTCTGCTGCCCCTCCTGCGTCCCGCCATCATGGCCGCGGCCAGCCTCGCGCTGCTGCTCACCCTCGCCGACCACTCCGTCCCCTCGCTCTTCTCCCGCTCCACCTACGCCATGGAGCTATTCGAAGAGTTCAGCGCCAGCCACAACGCCGGCCAGACCCTCATCTCCGCCCTGCCGCTCATGATCCTCGGCCTGCTGCCGCTCGTCCCTCTGGCCCGCTTCTGGCAGAAGGCCGCGCAACGCCCCAGCCGCAGCGCCGCTCCTCTTCCGCCATTGCAAACCGGAGGAATCACAGCGCTGCTCCTGTTCGCCTCCGCTGTATTCGTACTGCTCCCGGCCCTCGCTCTCAGCGCTGCACTGGCCCAGCACTTTGACCAGCCATCCCTCTGGCTTCAAGCCATCGCAGCCGGTGCACCCGACCTTGCCACCAGCGCCGGAGTGGCCGCACTCGCCGCAATCATCGCCTGCCTGCCCGCCGTGGTTCTCTCCCGCGCCCTCATCGCGCATCCTCGCACCCTCTGGTGGATGGTCTGCACTCCCCTCGCCATGCCCTCGGCACTGATCGGAGCCGCGCTCATCTGGATCTGGAACCGCGACCTGCCTCTGCCCATCTACGGCACCTTCTGGATGCTGGTGCTGGCCGCTCTGGCCCGCTTTGCGCCGCTCACCGTGCTCGCCCTCGCCGCATGGCGCAGCCGCATGGACCCGGCTCTGCTTGAGGCCTCCCGCGTCTACGCCTCTCCAGCCCGAGCCTTTGCGCGCGTCGAACTGCCGTTGCTCGCGCCCGCCCTGCTCGCCGGCGGAATGGCCGTCTTCGTGCTCTCGCTCGCCGAACTGGGCGCAAGCCTTCTGGTCACGCCCCCGGGTCGCGGCACCATCGCCCTCAGAATCTACAACTACCTCCACTACGGCGCATCGGCCGCGGTCTCCGCTCTCGCTTTCTGCCTCATGGCGACAGCCGCAATCGTCCTCCTCGCCGCTGCTCTACTCTGGAAGAGGCGCGCATGATCGAACTCAAAGAGGTCTCGAAATCCATCGGCGGAACCCTCGTGCTCGACCGGGTCAATCTCTCGGTCGAGCAAGGCGAGTGCATCGCCATCGTTGGCCCTTCCGGCACCGGAAAAACCACGCTGCTGCGTCTCATCGCCGGCCTCGAACCCCTCGACTCCGGCTCCATCCTCCTGCGCGGAACAGAAGTCAGCCGACCGGGCTGGCAGCTCCCGCCCCACGCCCGCTCAATCGGATTTCAGTTTCAGGACTCGGCCCTGTGGCCGCACATGAGCCTCTGCGACAACCTCGCCTTCGCGTTGAACTCCGGCAAAATCCGCGCCCTCGAGTGTCTCCGCCGCGCCGGCATCGAAGCCCTCGCCAGCCGCCGTCCTTCTGAGGTTTCGGGCGGCGAAGCAAGACGAGCAGCTCTCGCCCGCGCCCTCGCCCCGGCCCGCGAGATTGTCCTGCTCGACGAGCCGCTCACCCATCTCGAACACGCGCTCCGCGACGGCATCGCGCAGTGGATCGCCGCCGAGCTCAAAGCCGCCAACGCCGCCTGTGTCTGGGTAACGCACGAGCCAGCAGAGGTGCACGGCATCGCCCGCCGCATCCTCACCCTCAAAGACGGGCAACTGCGCCAGATGCAATCCCCATAAGCTACGCACCGCGAAAATATCTCTACGCCTCGCTGAGAATTGTGTACACTTCGGATGCCGTGGCAACCCTCTCCCGGGTGGCAGGCTGAGAAACAAGTCGCATCGCCTCAGCTCTCCACCGCGCTACCGCCGCGCCAGGAGATTCGCATGAGCACGCAACCACCGCCGCAAGAGCAGGCCCTCACCTGGCAGACTGAGATGCCGCTGCTCACCAGCCGCTTCTTCCTCTACGACTTCGCCAAAGTTATTCTCATCACCGGCGGCATCTTCTACCTGATTCTGCTCATCATCTTCGCGGCCTCCTCAGGCCTGGAGCATATCGGCCAGATGACCGCGGTGATCGCTCTGATCCTCGGCGGCATGGCCTTTCTCTTCGCCATGATCTCGCTCGTATTCTTCACCAACCGCTGGCCCATGGCCTATGCCCTCTCTTCGCGAGGGCTGGTATGGGAGTCGAAGAGCACCCGTGGCCGAAGAGCCAATCGCGTCGCCATGCTGGTCGGCGTCCTTGCCGGAAAGCCCGGCGTAGTGGGCGCGGGACTGCTGGCCGCCTCCGAAGAGAAGGGGTGGCTCTCATGGCAGACCATCCGCCGCGTCAAGGCCTACCCCGAGCAGCGCGTACTCAGCATCCGCAACAGTTGGCGCGTCGTCATTCGCCTCTACTGCAACCCCGACAACTTCGACATCGCCCTTCAAACCGCGGAGTATTACACCGGGCGCAAGGCCGAGTTGCCCACGTCACGCGAGCTGCCCCAGAGCGGACGGCCGCCCGTCGCCATCTTCGAGTTGTTGCGCCGCGCCGCGCTGCTCGGCGGCATCTGCGCTGCGGTCTGGCTCACTCTCGACAGCCAGCGCATCCTCGTCCACGTCCAGCGCGCAGACTTCGAGCAAGACTACGCCAAAGAGTACTCGCCCGCACCGCGCGCGCGATTGCTTGAGGAGGACGAACGCCCGCTCATCGACCGCTCCCAGGAATCGACCTCCCTGCGGCAGTTCATCGCAGACAGCACCCGGAACCGGCTTCTGGCCAGCACCGATTCCCGGTGGGCCACGCAATTCCAAAGCCTTCCCGCCGACGGCCGCTGGATGAGCATCGACGATCCATCGCTTGCCTCCCTGCGCGGCTCCATGGCCGATATATTCGCCCGCTCGCAATGGATCTCGATGTACCTGCCCGTAACCGTCTCCGGCTCCGAGCGCTACCTGGAATTCCGCTATGAGACTGACCCGCGCGGCTCCCACGCTCCCGAACCGCTCATCTATCCGCGTCGCTCCATGGCCTGGCTCTACTCGCTCGGCGGACTTGTCATCTACGCCATCCTGCCCTGGGCCAAACGCTCGGCATGGATGATCGCCTACGACACAATCTGCATGGTCGTCCTCGATTTTCTCGGAGTTGTCATCGCCGGCTTCTTCTTCGCCCTGCCGCTCTACGCCTCCGATTCCATCGGCGAGGCCCTCGCCGGCGACTTCGGACTGACCCTCTTCCTCTGGGCTATGGCGCTCATCGGCGTCCTCATCCTGTTCTGGAGCGCGCGTTCGGCCGCGACCGCCATCTTCGTCGAACAGGGCCAGATGCGCATCCGACACCTGAGCGGCGCAAGCATCTGCTCATTCGCTGAGATCGCTTCAGCCGAATCGCTGGCCCCACGCGGCATCTGGTCGGCGGTCAGGATCGCAACCCGCGCAGGCAAAGCCTACACCTTCAAATTCGGGCCGCTATGCCGCTTCGAACGGCTCCTCGACGGCCTGCGCTACGCGGGCGTTCCCTTGCAACCGCCGCCCGGTTAGCGAACCCGGCAACAGGACTGCGGGTGCCCCCGGCCCCTCGCATTTGGGGACCGGGGAGAACCAGCCCCCAACCCGCCCCTTCTTAACACACCACAACTCCTGGGTGCCCCAGGTGCCTCGCCTTTGGGCACCTGGGAAAGATCAAACTCAACCAGCCACCCGGAAGGAGCCGGGTGCCCAGGTCTCGATTTTGAGACCTGGGAAAGCACGAATCTTCGCGCTCACTGTACTAGCTTCCGCGACAAATCAGTCTTCCGCCTCAAACGTCCACATCTGCGCCGGTTCGTTCCCCTTGGCAGGCACGCCCACGACTAACTTGTCGCGCTTCACATAGAAGGTTCCCGTGCGCACGCCGATAGCCGTCGGCACATTCTCGATCACTTCATAGTGATCGGGATCCTTCACCTGCACCACGGTGACGAACCCTTCGGCTCCAATCACGTAGATGCGCCTGCGCATGGCGTCGTAGAAGATGTCGTCGCACTCGCCCGCCACGCGCATCCGCGCCACTTCTTTCCCTGTAGTCGTGTCCAGCACCACCATCATCGGCGTCTTCCGCGTCACGGTATAGATCCGGTGGTCCTGCTCGTTCAGCGCCATCGGGTAGTTGGCTTGCAGTCCCTTCAGCGGCCACTTTTGGATTGCGCCCGTCTTCCGGTCGATCGCCTCCACCACGTCCCCCGCATCGGGAACATTCACAAACACCCGCCCGCTCGACGCCTCAAACTGGAACGACTCCGGATGACCGCCCGTCCTGATCACCTCGCCAACGCGCACCTCGCGCACCGGGTCGATCGTCGCCAGCCCGCCATCCTCCTCGCCAAAGCCCACCACCACCATCTTCGTCACCGGATCAAGGCGCAGATTGTCCGGTGACTCGCCGATCTCGATCTCGCTGCGCTTCGCATAGGTCGTTCCGTCGAAGACGTGCACCTTACCGTCGCCCGCGCCCGCCACAAACAGCTTGTCCAGGTCGGCCAGGTACAGCACGCCCTGCGGCTGCACTACGCCGCCGATGCTCTTGATCGCCCGCCCCGCAAAGGTATCCACAACCTCCACCGAGTTGTTGCCCAGCCCCGACAAAATCACGCGCCTGCGCGGCACATCGACCGTAAAGTGATCCAGCCGGCCAACGACGTTCGGTATCACCACCTGCTCCATGATCTGCAGCGTTGAAAAATCCCGCGCCGGTCCGCTCGCAGCCGGAATCCTCACCGCCGGACTCTGCCCGCCCGCCGCCAGACAAAGGCTCAGCACCGCCGCCACACCGCTCACTCCAGCAATCGTCTGTCTCACTCTTCCCTCTCCTGTTTCATGGCTGCTGCTCGAATCTCCGGTTCACCCCGCGCAACCGCATCGAAGTCCCCGCCCCAGAAATATAAATCCGCCTGCCGCTCACGAGAAAATGCCCGCAAACGACTGCGGCTGAGGGCTCAAATCTTTCGATCCGTCAGCAGCCAAACTGTCCGACTGCCACGCACACCTCTCCCTGAAGCGAGAAACCCTCGCCCCGGGACCGTCACATTGAATTGTCGAGGAAAAGAAAGCGCTTTAAGTTATTGATTCTATTTGGCGTCCCCGACGGGATTTGAACCCGTGTTATCGCCGTGAAAGGGCGGTGTCCTAGGCCGGGCTAGACGACGGGGACGCTTTCTTTAGTTGACTCATTACGGCTGGAGCGCCGGAGTGCGCCGTTTATTAGGCTATCAAGCCTGACATGCCCTGTCAAAGCGCCCGCGGCCCCGATCCCCCGCCCGGCAGCCCAAAATCACCCGTCCGGCGCACACTCCCCCACGCGACTGCTCTCCCCGCCACCCGCGTATAATTCCCTTTAGAGACAATATTTTGACCCCGGCGCAAGCCGCCCGGGATGCAGGATCGAATGCCCGAACACATCAAAGTGAAGCTCCTCGCAGAGATCAAGCAGATGGAGCACGAGCTCACCACCGAGCTGCCCGCCGAGATCAAGAAGGCGCGCGCCCTTGGCGACCTCTCTGAGAACGCCGAGTACCACATGGCCAAGCAGCGCCAGCAGTTCGTCAACGCGCGGCTGGGCCAGCTCAAGAAGCGCATGGCCGAGCTCTCGCTCGTCAATCTGGCCAACATCCCCCGCGACAAGGTCGCCTTCGGATCCACCATCGTCGTCTTCGACTCCACCAAGGACGAGGAGATCGTCTACCGCCTCGTCACCAGCGAGGAGTCCGATGTCACCAAGGGCCTCATCTCCACCACCTCGCCCATCGGCCGCGGCCTGGTCGGCAAAAGGGTCGGCGACGTAGCCACTATCGTTACTCCCAACGGCAAGCGCGAGCTCGAAATTCTCAAGCTCACCACCATCCACGACGAAGCCGCCGCCGAAAAGGAAGATGCCGCAGAGGCAAAGTAGTCCGGAAAGACTAGCTTCTAGTTTTTTCGGGGATGGCGCAAAATTCACGCCTGGCAGATAATGGGCTGGGAGCTGGAAGCTAGGAGCTAGAGGCTCAAATGACCTGGACAAGCGCATTCGGACGAACCTGCGGATGGCTGCTCAACAAGATCGTGCGCGGTCTCTCCCTCTCCCGCATCTCGCCCAACGTACTCACCTTCATCGGCCTCGTCATCAACATCGGCGCAGCCTTCCTCTTCGGCCACGCCAACGCAGAAAACGCAGACACCATGTTCTTCTGGGCCGGAGTCGTCATCTTTGGCGCAGGCATCTTCGACATGGTCGACGGACGCGTCGCCCGTTCCACCAACCGCGTCACCGTCTTCGGTTCCTTTTTTGACTCGGTCATCGACCGCTACTCCGACGTCGTCCTCTTCTTCGGACTGCTGGTCTACTACGGCCGCATCAACCGCTTCCGTTACGTGGTGCTCACGGCCTTCGTCATGGTCACGTCGCTCATGGTTAGTTACACACGCGCCCGCGCCGAGTCGCTCATCGAAAAGTGCAACGTCGGCTTCATGGAGCGGCCCGAGCGTATCGTCCTGGTCATCCTCGGCGCGCTCGGCAACCGCTGGGGAGCCATGCAGCCTGCCCTCTGGGTACTGGCGGTGCTCTCTACCGTCACGGTGATCCACCGCATCCAGCACACCTACAAGATGACCAAACACATGCCATCGCCGGGCTAGTGTTCTTCCCCCTTGACCCTCCCACTCCTATCAATGCAAAACAACGCGCTGTCATCCTGAGCGAGTCTGCCGCCAGGCAGACGAGTCGAAGGATCTGCGGTTGCTTCTCTGCGTCCGTGCCACTGGAATCGGTTCCTCGAAGCATGGGGTTCACGCTATCGCGTTCCGTGTGTTGTATTGTGTTAAGGTTGTTTGCTGAATAATGATGCGACGCTTCACGATAGCCGCGCTGGCCATGTCTGGACTGTTTGCTGTAGCTCAAGTTCTTACAGTCAGCCCTGATGCGCATGTGCGCGCATCTACAGGACTGACGAAAAGCGAGCAGGCCAGGCTTCTCCCTGCGTTACAGAGTGCGACTGGAGACGACAGACCTGACCTTCTCAACTCATTCCGCGCCTACAAGGAATCTCTAGCCAAAACAGGGACTCCGGCCATCATAGCTATTTCGGCTAAGGACTGCGGAGTCCATTCCAATTGTCCATTCCTCGTGCTCTTGCAGCACGGTTCCGCAGACGTTCTAATCCTTAATTCCGTGGCCGGCGACTGGAACCTCAAAGACACACGACACCACGGTTTCCGCGATATAATTCTGACGAATTATCAGGGCATTCGGCAGTTGGTCTCCACTTGGCTATACGATGGGCAAAGCTATCGTGTGAGTGCTTGTATGGATCGAACCAGTGATGGCGCGCAACATGAGACACCCGCTGTTCAGTGCGGTTTCTGAGACCTTCGGCATACGATCTCGCCCGCGAGTCTCGTGACAGCAACTCGTAAGTTGCCTTCCATCCAGCAGCCCCCCCCGCTCCATTACTCCCGCCCCCTCTTCCAATCCTCATATTTAAATCGATTAATCGTCACATACGCGTCCCGCGTCCGCGCGTAATTCCCCAGCCCGTTCATCCTTCCCATCGCGTGCAGCTCCTCGGCCTTCACATACGGCCCCTTGGGATCGACGAACCGGTCCTCCACATACACGCTCACCACCTGCCCCAGCACGATCTTCGAGCGCGGCATATCGATCACCTGATACAGCCTGCACTCGAGCGCCGCATGGGCCTCGGCCAGCCGCGGAGTCTTCACCACCGCCGAAGCCGCCGTCGTAAACCCCGCTGCCTCCAACTCGCTCTCCTCGTGGGGAAACTCCGTGGCGCAGATATTCATCTTGTCGGCGATGTCTTCCGTCACCACGTTCACCACAAACTCCCGCGTGGCCAGAATGTTGAGTCCCGTATCCTTCAGAACTCCAGCGGCCTCCGGCCTGTTGCTGATGCCCACCCCAACAATCGCCGGATCGGTGCACAGGTAATTGAACGCGCTGAACGGCGCGGCGTTGAGCCTTCCCTCCGCGTCCATGCTGGTAATCAGTGCGATCGGACGCGGCGCAACCAGCCCGGTCAGCAGTTTGTAGGCAACAGCCCCCGAAGCCTTCTCTAAATCGAAGAGCATTCACTTCTCCTTATTTCACTAGTATGTGTGCTGGGTGCCCCAGGTCCCTCGCACTTGGGGACCGGGGAAGATCGAGCCTCAACCAGCATCTCTCAACCAACCACAACACTGGGTGCCCCAGGTCTCGATTTTGAGACCCGGGAAAGATCGACCCTCAATCCCGCGCCTCAGCAGTCGATCATCACCTTCGAGCAGCCCGCCTGCTTCGGCCGCCACTCGGTCAAAAACTCGGTCACCGACGACGACTGCATCGTCCGCATCGCCTCAAACTCGCCCTGCTTCTGGCTGTAGAGCACACGGCCCGCGCTATCCAGAACCGCCAGCGCCGGAACGCCCTTCTTGATCGGCACTCCGTACTTCTCGGCGATATCCAGGTTCGCATCCATCCGACCGATGTTCACATGCACCAGCACAAAGTTCTTCTCTAGCAGCGGCATGTTGCGTGCGTCGTGAAAATAAATATCCAGCACCTTGCAGTCGCCGCACCAGTTGCCGCCAAAGTCCACCAGCACGCGCTTGTGCCCGGCCGCGGCCTGCCGAATCGCCTGCGCGATGTCTGTCTTTGCCTGACCGGCATCGGGATAGATGTCCGCCGCCGCCCGGCCCATCGTGGGCAAAAGCAGCAGCAATGCAACCAATATCGTAAGCCGCTTCATCGCGCGGGGAACCTCCGGCCTCTTCTTTTAAGTCTGACACACTCCCGCCTCCCGTCGCCACGGCCGCCGCCGGGGTCGAAACCTCACGGTCCAGCCATTTAACCTGTAAGAGATGAGTCCGTCGGCCGGAATTCGCAAGCGCCTCGAGTCCACCATCTTTTCCGACCTGGAATCGATGATGGAGGGCTATGCCCACGCCGCCGTCGAGGTAGCCCGCAAGGAGTTCACTCGCAAGCTCGATTTCTCGATCGAATCCGCCGAAGCCCTCGACGAGATCCTCGTCATGCTCGGCGAAACCCCCGACGCCGACGTCGAATTCCAGGTCCGTCTCTGGGGCAGCTATCTCGGCGAGCTCCTCCGCCGCCGTTACGCCGGCGCGTGGGAGATGACAAACTATCCCGGCGATCTGCCCGGCGCGCCGCTGGACAACGGTCCCATCTCCGTTCCCACTATCGAAGTCCGCGGCTCCCGCCTCTTCCCTCTCGTCAAGGTCTACCGGCGCCTCACTCTCGGCGAAGAAGAAGACCTCCCCGGATTCGTCGCCATGGTCACCGGCCGTCTCGGCAAGCCCGCCGGCGTCAACTGAGAGCCCTCGCCGCCTCCACTCCTGTGCGACAATAGTAACGATGGAATTGCGCGCGGCGATCCCGGGCGCGGAGGAATAGTTATGGGTGATCTGTTACAGCCGTGGCATCTGATCGTGCTGGCCGTCGTGGCATTTCTTCTCTTCGGGGCCAAGCGCCTGCCGGAGCTGGGCAAGGGCCTGGGCGAAGGCCTTAAGGGCTTCCGCGAAGGTATCCGTGGCATCACCGATCCGGCGCCCGCGCCGCCCCAGCAGCAGGCGACCAACACGCCGCCCCCGCCGCCAGCCCAGACCACCGAGCAGAAGTAGCTCTGTCGCCGCGCTCTACCCGGCGCACATGCCCTGACCCGGTCTAAAAACATCTCCACAAATGCGAAGGCCTGCGCACCCGCGCAGGCCTTTTCCATTGGCCGGTATTCCCAGCTGGTGCCCCCGGTCCCTAGTTCGCCGCGCCTGCCCGCCGTGGCGGGGCGGAGGGACCGGGGAAAGAACAACCCTCAACCCGCCACTCTCAACCAACCACAAAGATGGGTACCACAGGTCTCGCCTTTGAGACCTGGGAAAGATCGAACCTCAATCAGACACTGGGAAGGAGCAGGGGCCTTCAGGCCCCTGAATCCAAACCCAAAAAGCGCGGCTTCAGCCGCGAGCCTTTCCGCCCCCCGCCCCCATCAGCACCAGCGACCGCTGCGCAAACGGCGAGTACACCAGAACCGCCATCGATGCCATCGCCAGCCCCACGCTCATGTGGTTCAGCAGCAGAAACGGCGCCAGCGCCCAAAGCACATCCGCCGCCAGCAGCCACGGCCACAACCTCAAAAACCGCCCCTTGAATCCCGGCGCATGGAACAACGCGGCGCACAGCGTAAACGCCCGCACCGCAATCAAAATGGCCGCCGTCACCACCACCACATCGAACAAGGCCCCCGCAAACCGCAGCCCCCGGAGCAGCCCCTCAATCTCTGCCAGATTCCCCAGCGCGCCGATATAAAACGACAGGTACATCGCCTGCAACAGCAGATACAGCACCTGAACCAGCCCCCTCGGCGCGGCGGGCAGGTCCTCGGGCCGGGCCAGAATCTTCGCCCCGAAGCCCCCATCCCCCGGCAACTCTGCCGCCTCGTCCACGCCCAGCCGCTCCACTGGAGCCACAAACCGGTAACCCTTCCGCGCCAGCGTCTCCACATACCGCGGACTCGCCGCCGTATCGCCCAGGGCTACACGTAGCCGGTTGATGGCCGAGTTCACGCCCCGCTCAAAATCAACAAAGGTCCCCTCCGGCCAAAGCCGCGCCGCAATCTCTTCCCGCGTTACCAGCTCGCCCGCCCGCTCCACCAACAGCATCAGCAGCGCAAACGGCTGGTCGTGCAGCCGAACCCTGAGTCCCTGCCGACGCAGCTCCCCCGTTGCCCCATTGGCTTCAAAGGCCCCGAAGCGATACGCCCGGCTCTGGTTTGTCTTCATCATTCGATTTGCGTCCAGTGTAGCCCATCGGCAGGCATTACATAATCCCCTAACCCCAGCCGCAGCAACCACCTGCACCGTGACATTCAATTAGGCCGCCGGTGAGCAAACCGGCATTGCATTTCCGCCGTCTCTTCAGGCACGATGCAACCCATGATCCGCTCCACCATTCCGATCGCCGCCGCCGCAGTCCTCCTCGCCCTCGCCGCCGTCCTCCCATTGCGAGCCGCCGAACCCACCGCCGCCGCAACCGCCGGCTTTGATGCCTACGTCTCCACTATCGAAGCCCGTCTCGCCGTCCAGCACAACTCCGCCAACTACCTCGCCCTACCCGCCGACACGCAGTCGCTCCGCTCCGGCCAGCCGCTCATTGAAACCCTCGCGCCCGCCTCCGCCTCTCTGCCCGCCGCCATGCTCCACCACTGGCGCGGAACCGCCTTCGTCCCCGGCGCAACCGCCGCCGCATTCGACCGCCTTATGCGCGCCTACGACGCCTATCCCCGCATCTACTCGCCGCAGGTCCTCTCCGCCCGCATCCTCTCCCGCAACGCCGACCGCTACCAGATCGCCATGCGCGTCGCCCAGAAGCACGTCCTCACCGTCGTTATGGACACCGATTACAACGTCACCTTCTCCCAACCCGGTCCCCGCCGCATCGCAACCGTCTCGCACTCCACGCATATCGCCGAGATTGATTCCCCCGGCACAGCCCGCGAGCGCGCCCTCACCCCCGCCGAGTCCCACGGCTTCCTCTGGCGTCTCAACACCTACTGGTCTGCCGAAGAGCGCGACGGCGGCCTCTACATCCAGATCGAATCCGTCACCCTCTCCCGCTCCATCCCCACCGGCCTGGGCTGGGCCATCGGCCCGTTCGTCGAAAGCGTCCCCCGCGACTCCCTCGAGTTCACCCTCACCGCCACCCGCAACGCCCTCAAATTGCCTCCTAATATGTGACGAACTGGGAAAGATCAACCCTTAACCCGCCACTCTCTACTAACCACAAACTCCGGCTGCCCCAGGTGCCTAGCATTTGGGCACCTGGGAGAGCGCGACTCTATATCCGCCACTCTCAGCCCAACCACAAAACTGGGTGCCCCAGGTCTGGACTTTCAGACCTGGGAAACCACGACCCTAAACCTGCCGCTCCAACTCCCCACTCGTCGAAAGGAGCCACCATGATCTCCGCCACAATCTCTCCTGAGACCTTCGCCCCAGCCAGCCGAATCAACCGCTCCCTCACCGCCGCCCTTGAAAAGCGCGCCCTCATCTGGCTTGCCCGCCGCGCCCCCCGCTGGGTCACATCCGACGGCCTCACTCTGCTCGGCTTCGGCTCTCAGATCGCCTGCGGCATCTCCTACGCCCTCGTCCGCTTCGACTCAAGCGCCCTCTTCGCCGCCATCCTCTGTCTCATCCTCAACTGGCTCGGCGACTCGCTCGACGGCACCATCGCCCGCGTCCGCCATCAGGAGCGGCCCCGCTACGGCTTCTACGTCGATCACATCGTAGACATCTTCGGCGCAACCGCCCTCATGACCAGCCTCGGATTCTCCGGCCTGCTCCACTGGCCCGTCGCCATCGCCATGCTCGTCGCGTTTCTTCTGCTCTCGGCAGAGAGCTTCCTCGCCACCTACACCCTCGGCCGCTTCCAGCTCTCCCAGGGCCTCTTCGGACCCACCGAGATCCGCATCCTGCTCGTCATCGGCAATCTCGCCGTCCTGCACAATCCCTGGCGCACACTCCTCGGCCACCGCTTCCTGCTATTCGACGTGGGCGGCACAATCGCCTCCGCCATCATGCTTGCCATGGCCGCCGCCACCGCCATCCGCCACACCGCCGAACTCTACCGCCGCGAGCCTCTAAACTAGCCCCCGCAACTCTGTACCGCCGGTCTCCCGACCGGCTGTAGCGGGGGTCTACCGACCCCCGCAAACTCCCGCCCCCCAAAAACAAAGACGCCGCCCGTGGGCGGCATCTCATTGAAACCGAAACTCTTAGCGGCGCGCTTAGATTCCCACGCCGTACTCGCTCGCCTGGCTCTCGCCCGCGTTCGCGTAGAAGTCATACGGGGTCCGCTGCTTGAACTTGTACCGGCTGCGCAGCTCATTACCAACGATCACGCCGATCGCTGCCACCGCGATACCCACTGAAAACCATCCAATGATCTTCAGCGCGCCCGCGCCGTTCTTCTCTTCTGTTGCTTCTGCTGCATTTGCAAGCGCTTGGACATCCGTGGACATGTGGGGGACTCCTCCTGTTGAAGTCATGATACCGCACCTACAATACCGCTGTTTGTGGCCTGCGACACGAGGTACCCCGACGATCATCACTAACTTTTTGCAATGTGGGAAAGCCAGTGCTGCTTTTCCTCTTCGGGAAGAAAGCTCGCCCGGATCGAGTTCGCCGCCAACTCCCGCAGTTCTTCACGCCCCAGACCCAGCTCCCGATGCGCCAGCAGATACTCGTTCGCCACATCCGACCTGAAGAACGCGGGATCGTCGGAGTTCAGCGTCACCATCAGGCCCGCCTCCATCGCCCGCCGCAACGGATGCGCCCCAAACGACCCGCAAACCCCGGTCCGCACATTCGACGTAGGATTCATCTCGATAGCGATCTGCCGGTCTTTCAATTCCTGGACGAGTTTCGGGTCCTCTAAAACACTCAACCCATGCCCGATCCGCTCCGTCCCGATCCCAAGAGCCTCCCAGATCGCCTCCGGCCCCGTAGTCTCCCCGGCATGATTCGTCAGCCTTAACCCAGCCTGCGCAGCTTCGGCGTAAAGCTCCTTGAACGGCAACGACCCGCACCGCCGCTCATCCCCGCCGAGGCCAATCCCCACCACCGAAGGATGGTTCTTCCTCAGCTCTGCAGCCTCGCGAAAGACCTGGGCCGCCTCCTCCACCGGGAAGTGCCTCACCGCATCGAAGATCCAGTAGATCGAAAGCCCCAGTTCCTTGGCCGCCCGCTCCCGAGCCCGCTCAATAGCCACAAAAACCGGTCCAAAACCTGAAAGCACGGAGTGCCAGTGATAAATCACGCCAACCGAAACAAACACCTCGGCATGAACCACGCCCTGCTCAACCAGCCGCTGGGCCATCCGCCACGCCGCCAGCTCGTAGTCCTCAGGCTCGGTCAGCCGCGCACTCACCGCCTTGAAGGCCAGCATGAACCCGGTGAAATCCGTAAACCGGTACAGCGCCTCGGCTTCGGCCAGCGTCAAGGGCACAGCATCGTGCCGCGCACTCAGCTCGACGAGCGTAGCCGGCAAAACGGTGCCCTCAAGATGCAGATGCAGCTCTGCCTTGGGCAGCCATTCGATGAATTCGGAGATCTCGGTCATTACTTCGAGTCTAGCTTCCCACCACCAAACTGGGTGCCCCAGGTCTGGATTTTCAGACCTGGGAGCGATCGACTCTCAACCAGCCACATCTCAACAGGCCACTGAAACTGGGTGCCCCCGGTCCCTCGCTTTCGGGGACCGGGGATAGATCGATTCTCAACCCGTCACTCTAAGGAATTATCTTGAACGCTACCTCGACGGTGAGGTCTGCGATCACAGGCTCATCCCCGCACATCGCCGGCTTGAACTTCCAATTCTTTACCGTTGCTACAACGGTGTCATCCAATACCTTGTTGCCCATTTCCAGCAGGTTCGCATCCCCCTCCGTGCCATCCGTCTGCACGGTAAGCGCCACCATTGCCAGCGTATTCGATGCAGGCCGGCCACTCTGGTTCGGAACATTGATCTCGGTTTTTTCAATAAGAACCGGGGGCTTCTGTCCGTCGCAACGACGCCGCTCGATCGGCCCCTTGGGAGGCTTAAGCAGAGCCGCATCGAACGGCGCGCTCTTAAAATTCTTGATCGTGACGGAGAGCAGCGTCACGTTACCCACGGCCATTTCCATCCGGGTGGGGTAGCGCCTTCCCTCTGACTCGGCATAGCCCGAATAACGCTGCACGTACGATATGTTCTCATCGTCCTTCCACGATATGCTGACCAGATCCCGAGTCGAGGCATCCACGCACAGCTCGTTAACTTGCTTCCCCCAATCCAGCTTCTGCACCTGAACGCAATCGAGCTGGCTGCCTTTCTCTGTGCGCTTCTTCTCCTTCTGCGCCTTCATCGCAGCGGGGTCCTCGTTCAGATGCAACTGGCCAAATACCTGGCTCACGCGGATCGGCCTGAAGTTAATGTTGCGGGCCTCGTACTCCTCGCCCCCACTGTGGACCCTGACCTGCTGAAAATCTCCAAAATCGACCCAGGTCCACGAGCGATCCTTCGACTCCCATCGGACCTTCACATGGCCCCGCACCTGTGTCGTAGTCTGTGCCGTAAACTCGACCTCCAGCACAAACGGCGCTGGCGCCGTCCGAAATACCTGCATCTGCCGCAGCACTTCATCCAGCAACTTCCGAGCGGTACCATCGTCCTTGGCCCACGCCAACGGCTGAGCAGCCATCAAAAGGATCGCAGCACAAATTGGCATTTTCATCGTGAGTCAAATCATAACCGGAGAAGGATCGTGAATGCGCACAATGCGGCTTGAAATGCCCTTTGAATGAGTATCTAATAAAGCTATGGACAAGACCCTCCGCAAATACTCGAGCCTGGACGAGATGAAGGCCGACGAGTACCGTTATTGGCAGAGCCGCCCGGCACACGAGCGGATCGATGCCGTCGAGGAGATGGTCAATACCGCCTACGCCCTCAAGGGTTGGGAACCTGAGCCCAGCAAGCCAAGAGCCGAATGGCCAGTTCTACGACTACGCTGTCCGTGGCTCTAGGGATTTTCTACTCTCAGCGATCCGCGCTACTGAGAAATCTATCGTGCGCTTTGCCGATCATTTCCCAAACGTCTCTATCCTGTAATCAGGGGCAATCCGCAGGTATTACAACGCAAAAACAGGCAGCGCATAAATTCTTTATTCTCATGCTCTTACATAGCCAAAAAGGAAATGTCTTTGTTTTCATACACTTACATGCTTGTTCCGTAATTCAATATAACTGACCTGTTTTCATGCACTTATATCAGAACTACCCGGCCCGCCCCGGCGCAAACTCGCTCCGGTGACGGCTGTAGAGGAAGTAGATCACCAGCCCGATCACCAGCCAGATGAAGAACGCGATCCACGTCATCACCTCTAGCCCCATCATCAGCAGGATGCAGAAGAAGATGCTCAGAATCGGAAACACCGGACCCAGCGGCGCGCGGAAACCGCGGTGCCGATTCGGCTCACGGTAGCGCAGAATCATCACCGCGATCGAGACCAGCACAAACGCGAACAGCGTACCGATGTTCGACAAATTCGCCACCGTACCGATGTCCAGCATCCCGGCCGGAATGCCGACAACAAACCCCGCCACCCAGGTCGAAAACGCCGGCGTACGGAACTGCGCATGGATGCGGCTGAAGATCTTCGGCAGCAGTCCGTCGCGCGACATCGCGTACCAGACCCGCGCCTGACCAAGCTGAAACACCAGAATCGAGCTGATCATGCCCATCAGCGCGCCCAGCAGCACCACCAACCGCGTCGTGTGCAGCACCCAGCTTCCGCCGGTCGAGATGTTGATCCGCTTCAGCGCGTTCACCACCGGCGCGGCGTCGCCCATCACGCTCTGCCACGGCACAATCCCGCTCAGCACAATCGCCACACCACCATAAAGAACCGTGCAGGCCACCAGCGTGGCCAGAATGCCGATCGGCACATCTCGCCGCGGGTTCCGGCACTCCTCAGCCGCCGTCGAAACCGAGTCAAATCCAATGTAGGTAAAGAAGATGATCGACCCGCCGGCAAGCACGCCCGACCAGCCGTTGGGCATGAACGGGTGCCAGTAGTGGGGCTTGATGTAGCTGGCCGCCGCGGCGATAAACACCAGGATCGCCGCCATCTTCACCAGCACCAGAATGTTGTTCGTCCGCGCCGACTCGCGAATGCCGCGCACCAGAATCGCCGTCAGAATCATCACGATCAGGAACGCTGGAATGTTGAACCCGAAGTGCCAGCCCGGATCGTACAGGTTGTTGCCCGCCATATCCTGCAAACCAGTCGGCAGGTAGGCCGGCGAGATCCACTTCAGCGGCAGATGAATCCCGAACCAATCCATCAGGTCCACAATGTGCGCGGCAAAGCCCACGCTCACGCTCATGTTGCTGAAGGCGTATTCGAGAATCAGATCCCAGCCGATGATCCACGCCACCAGCTCACCCATCGTCGCGTAGGTATACGTATAAGCCGACCCGGCGATCGGAATCATCGAAGACAGTTCCGCGTAGCACAGGCCCGTAAACGCGCACACCATGGCCACCAGCACCAGCGAGAGCGCCAGCGCCGGACCAGCTCCCGGCCTTCCCGCCATCGCTGTATGCAGAATCAGATAGTGCAGCAGTGGAGTGTTCGCAATCGACGGGGCGTCGAAGTGCTGGCCGGCCATCGCCGTACCGATCACCGTAAAGATGCCCGAGCCGATCACCGCACCGATGCCGAGCGCCGTCAACGACCACGGTCCCAGGCCCTTGTGCAGCGCCGTCTCCGGCACTTCCGAGTCCCGGATCAGCTTGTCGATCGACTTGCGGGCAAACAGTTGACTGGCCAGCGGAACTCTCCTCATCGACGCAAGAGTGGGGGCAAAGTAGACAAAATAGAAAAACCTCTAGCTTCCAGCCTCCAGCTTCCAGCTCTCCCCGAGTACCGGCAAGGATGCCGGCACTTAGAGGAAGTGTCTAGAGGCTAGTAGCTAGAAGCTAGAGGCTGTCTGCTTACCGCTTGCTCACGCCGCGGACCATCTTCTTTACTTTCTTCTTCTTCGAGCCGCGGGGCTCGGTCTGCTTGGCCTTCGGAGCCGCCTTCTTGCGGGCCGTGCGCTTTACCTTCTTCCGCTCGTCGCGGTCTTCAATCTTCTTCGTATCTGCCACAGTAACCTCTTCAAATCGAATGTCTTCGCAGGCGCCCGCCAGGCGGGCAAACGCGTCTACTTATGGTATCAGCCGTAAGCAGTAGGCTCCAAACCTGACCTGCGGGCGCTGCCCCTCTTTCTCCCGCGACACTGCCGAATCAGGAAAGTGCTGGACCAGGTACACCCATTCCGGCTAAGTATTGGAAGGATGTCGATGTAAACTCTATCGCGCGCGGGGCGTCTACCAAGGTGATGGCAGCAGGAGCGGTAACCAGGCCGATAAGCGAGCAAGCCGCCCATACTGTCGCGGCAGATGAGTTTGCGCGCTTGGTCGCGGCGCACCGACCCCAGATCTTCCGCTTCCTGCTGGCATCCACGCGCGACGTGGACCTCGCCGAGACGCTTACCCAGGATTGCTTCCTGAAAGCGCACCTCCACTGGGGCCAGTTCCGCGGCGACTCGACCGCAATGACCTGGTTGATACGCATCGCCATCAACCTCGAGAAAGACCACTGGCGAAGCCGGCGTCTGCGCTTCTGGCGCTCGACGCAAGCCAATTCGGTCGATCTGGACGAGGCCAGCGAGTGGCTCCCCAGCGGCGAACGAAGTGCCGAACAGCAGTTGCTGGCACGAGAGCAGGTAAAGAAGGTTTGGAAGATTGTAGAAACCCTCAGCGGACGGCAGCGGACCGTATTTCTCCTCCGCTACGTTGAGGATTTGGAACTGAGCGAGATCGCGCTGGCGACAGGTCTGAACGAAGGCACCGTCAAAGCGCACCTCTCGCGGGCACTTGCCAAAGTCCGCGCCGGGGTAGGGAGCAGAGTATGACTATCGAATCGAACAAGGCGATCGAGGCGGAAGAGGTTGAGCTCAGGCAGGCGCTTGGTCACTTTCGCCAAAGCGTTCACGCCTGGAGCGATGCCGAGTACGGCAGGCCGCGGATCGTACACCCCGCGACAGTCCGGACAGTCTGGCGGATAGCCACGATCGGCGCGCTCGGCTGCATCGTCGCGGCCGGAGCCCTCTCCGTGTTCCTGATCGAACATCGTCACCAGCCGGGTGAGGCACAGACGGTGATCGCTCCCGCTACAAGTTCGCAGCCGGAAACGTCTCTAAAGACAACTGCCGCGAAGACGCCAGCGGCCCCGCTCGTCCAGCCAGGCGCCTCCGTCTCGGACGAAGAGCTGATGGCATCGATCGACAAGGATGTCTCCCGCATTGCGCCCAGCGCCATGGAACCGCTGGCACAGCTTATGGATGAAGGCGAAATCCATTAGGGATGATCTTCTCGGGCCACGCTTGGAATTTTGCCGGCTTTCAACTTGTGTGCCGGCCGGAAAAGGATTCGGAACGTTATTGAATTGCTTAAAGGAGCGTCTCATATGAAAAAGATCTTTGCCGGGCTTCCCTTGTTTGGTTTGATCGCCGTCTTCCTTGGTTCTGCGCTGTCTGTGGCACAGGCACCGCGCATGACCCGCGTCCAGGCATTCGCACCGCAGCGTCCCCCAGTCGAGCAGGCGCTCGGCGCGCAGGTTAACGCGGGCCGCTGGTGGAACAACCAGCGCATGATCGAGCAGCTCAAACTCACCGACGATCAGCGCAAAGCCATGGACCTGATCCTCTACGATCACCGCGCCAAACTCATCGACTTGCAGGCGAACCTGAAGAAAGCCGAGCTTGCCATGCAGCCCCTCATGGCCGCCGATCAGCCCGACGCCAAGCTCATCCTGGCCCAGATCGACAAGGTGGTCGCGGCGCGCGGCGATCTGGAACGCGCCAACGCCCGCTTCCTTCTCGACATCCGCTTGAAGCTCACGCCCGATCAGTGGAAGCTGCTCAAGGAGATTCGCGCGGACCTGGCTACACCTCCCGCTCCCGCGCCGGCTCCCGCACCGATGCGGCAACAGCGCATGCCTCGCAACGGCCAGGGCGCACCTCCGCCCCCCGGAGCTCCCGGTTCACCGAACGCGCTGCCGCCTCCGGGCGGACCCGGCGCTGGGTTCGATCAATAGCTTTACCTCCTCCATTGATTCATTTTTCAGAGCGGCGGCATGGGGTCATCCCCACGCCGCTTTTTTGTTCCACAGCCCGCTCGCGGCTCCACTGTTCGAAACAAATACAGTTTTCTGTTCAGGAATGTGACAGCAACTGAAGCACTTTCGAACACTGTTTGTCTCTCCGGCAGACACTCTGACTTTTGCCGCTACAGATACCCCGCCAGAAGCCGCTGAAAATTATGACTAAAGTTATTCCGGCCCTTTCCGATGAAACGGGTGGATGCAATCAGCGCCCCCGAGCCGGATGAGCACGGGCAATGCGCTAAAGTCGCCCGCTTGGCGCACGCGCATCGGAGAAGGAGTTACCACAATGGCCCTTGGTGTTTTGAATAATCTTTCCGCAATCTACGCGCAGAACAACCTGAACAGAACCAATGCAAGTCTTCAGGGGGTTTTGCAGCAGTTGTCCTCCGGGTCGCGGATCAACTCCGGAGCCGACGATGCAGCGGGTCTCTCGCTCGTCAACGGACTGGCCGCCAACTCGGCCGCTCTCAGCCAGTCCAAGACCAACGCCACCGAGGGCGTGGGCCTGCTTCAAGTGGCCGACGGAGCTCTGGCGCAGGTCACTTCTCTGCTCAACCGCGCCATTACCCTGGCCACCGAGGCCTCGAACGGCACCCTGAACACGACCCAGTCCGCCGCGGCCAATCAGGAGTACCAGACGATCCTCGCCGAAGTGAACAACATCGGTTCGACGACGACCTACAACCAGAGGCAGGTCTTCGGCGGCTCCGCGGTCGCTATCTACGCGGGCGACTCGTCGGCAACCGGCGCTTCGATCGACGAACTGAATATCCGCAGCCTCTCTGTCACCAACCTCGGCGACAAGAACGGCGCCATGACCTACAACAACGGCCAGAGCAACGTCTTCATCGATATGTCGAAGAACGGAAATCTGGCCACGGTCAACGATGCCTTCGCAAACACCACGACGACACTGAACATCTACTACATGTCTACCGGCGCCAACGGAGCCGTCACCCAGCAGACCGCCACCATCAGCGTGGGCGGCGCCACGGGATACGCCGACAACGTAGCCGGCATGATCAGCGCTATCAACAACGCCCATCTGGGCGTCACGGCCAGCTTCGGCACGGCGTCCCAGGCAGGCGCGCAGGCGATTGCGGCAGGCACGGCGAACGACACTGGCATCATCCTCTCGGGTACCGGCGCAGGAATCGGAAGCGGCAACACGCCCGGCCTCATCGGCTCCATCGCCTCCACAGGCGCCGCCACAGATGCGCTCTCCGGTACGCTGTCCGTGACCGATACCTCCGGCGTGACTCACACCATCACACTGGGATCTGCGGGATCGACCGACACGCTTGCCAACCTGGCCAACACCATCAACGCCACAGGCTACGGCATCACCGCCACATACAACGCCGGCACCAAGAGCACCACCTTTACCTCGGCCAGCAGCACAGCGGCAGTCACCGCATCCGGACTCGGCGACACCACCACGCCGGCAAGCGTTCCCACATGGACGGCGGGCACCTACTACTCGATCGGCGTCGCAAACTCAGCCGCCGGTACCGCCATCGCCGACTCCGCTACCGGTCAGACGGCCGGCGCCGCCTCGGGATTCACAGCCGATCCCACCGGCCTCGGCGGCATCGCCACCGTCAGCTACACCGACTCGGCAGGCACTGACCTGAGTGGCACCAGTCTCGCCACTCACTCCAACGCTCAGGCGGCGCTCATCCTCATCAATGAGGCCATCAGCTGCGTCGCATCCCTCGACGGCTACATCGGAGCACAGATCAACACCCTGAACTCCATCAGCCAGGTCATGAGCACGCAGCAGGAGAACGTGATCTCGGCACAGAACGCCATTCAGGCTACCGACTACGCCTCGGCCACGGCCAACATGTCAAAGTACGAGATCCTCACCCAGACCGGCATCGCCGCATTAGCCCAGGCTAACCAGATGCAGCAGCAAGTCACCAAGCTCTTGCAGTAAAAGTTTCGTCAGAACTGAAGCACTTAACAGAAAACCCAGGGACAGGGCGGCGGCAAGGTGCAAACCTTGCCGCCCATTCTTTTTTGGCCCTCAACTAACTTGCCGGCTCGTTCCACTTTCCTGTGCGCAGATACTCGTCGATTCCCTGCGCGGCTTTTCTTCCCGCGCCCATCGCCAGAATCACTGTGGCCGCGTCTCTCGCGATTTCGCCGCCAGCAAATACCCCTTTTATCCCCGTCCGCATGGTCTCCGCGTCTGCAACAAAAATGTCGTGCTTGTCTACCACCACATACACCGCGTCGCAGCCCTCACCGCCCATCAACTCGTCGACACCGGCGCTCTTTCCAATAACAGAATCGGTCTCAAACTCGACGCCCATACGCCGCAGGTTCTCAACCTCACCCTTCACAATCTCCCGGGGCAACAGCGCCTCCGCAATGCCGTACGCCAGCACGCCGCCGATCTCGTTTTTCTCTTCAAAGACCCGCACCCGGTGGCCCTTCTGGATCAGGTCGCCCGCCGCAGCAAGCCCAGCCGGGCCGCTGCCCACAATCGCCACGCTCTTGCCCGTCTTCTCGGCGATCTCCGGCAGCCCCGGCTCCCCCGTCTCGCCTTCGTAGTCGGCAATGAACCGCTCGATGTTGCCGATCGCCACCGGCTCGCCCCTCCGGCCCAGGATGCAACCGCCCTCGCACAGCGTTTTCTGCGGGCAGAGGCGCGCCGTAACGGCGGGCAGTGCGTTGTCCTCGCGCAGCTTGCGGGCCGCGCCCGGAAGTTCGCCCCGGCGAAGCAAGCCGATCACCTCGCGAATCTTTACCCCCACCGGACACGCAACCGCGCACGCCGGCCGGTTGCAGCTCAGGCATCTCTCGGCTTCGTTGCAGGCCATCTCCTCGCCGCACGCGTCCGGAATCATTCTCTTTGGGTCTCCTCGCCAGCCCCGTCCTCCAGGCACCTGTCCATTATGCCGACGGAGCAGACACTCAAACGTGTGATATAAGTCACCAAAAAATCCCTGAATTCAGGCATTCTCTCAAACTTCCCACTCTTTGAACGCACCTTGAGTGCGGCACATATGCCACACAGCCCAGATACCGGCGCCCCCGCCCTTGGCCTGCCGGGCTTCTTCCTATATACTGGACTTTCGGCAGGCCGCGGGCGGGGTTGTGTCTCTGGGCGCCCCCTTTTACGATTTGTTTCTTCGAGCGCCCCAAAGCCACTGAGAATCAAGACACTTCGGAGTAGAACCATGGCACAGGTATGCGACATTTGCGGCAAGGGCCCGCAGTTCGGTAACAACATCTCCCACGCGCACAACGTCAGCCGCCGGCGCTGGAACCCTAATCTTCAGGGCGTCAAGGCGATGATCAACGGCGCTGCCAAGCGCATCCGCGTCTGCACCAGCTGCATCAAGAGCGGCAAGGTCACCAAGGCGGCGTAGCTTCCTCCTGCCCCAGGCAGGCGGTCTCCAGATTTCAGATGCGAAGAGCCGGGGTCTCCCCCGGCTTTTCCTCGTTACGCGTATTGCCCCGCGCAACGCGTCCTCGATTGACACGCAGCCAAACCACGGCTACGATTGCTCCAACTTCCGCAGGCTCCCCACCTTTGTGAGCAAGCGCTGAGACTGGAGCAACCCGATGGCTCGATCGCTGAGGCCGCACTCCGCGTTACGCAGTTGGCCGCGAATTCTCATATGCGCCGTTGCAGCCTGTCTCGGGCTGCTCTCGGCAGGCTGCAAGACCCAGCAGGACGCTCTAGCCGCCGCCGCGCAGATGTCGGCCACCGCTAAATGCCTCTCCGACTACTACTCGGCTCTCGGCACAATCCTCGCTCAAACCGATCAGCTCTACTCCCTCAATGAAGCCGTCTTCTCCAAGCCCTACACTGAAGCTAACCGCGAGTTAATGAAGAGCAACCGAGACGAGATCGCCCGGCGCGCGCAGCTAGCCGCGGACTTCTCCACGCTGGCGGCGATCTTCGGCAAACTCACCGGCTCCACGGCGTCGTCCGACGTCTCCGCTTCGGCCCTTAAGCTCCAGACCCAGATCGATGCGCTGGCCTCACGCAAGGAGTCGGCGGGCGAGCAGAACGAGCTTAAGGCAGCCCTCTCGCTACTAGTCTCAGCCGTACAGCAGGGCAAGGAGCGCGAAGCAGCCCGTGCCATCGACGATGCCGCCGCCGGACTCGCAAAACTCTTTGAAAAAGAGACGCCGGCCTGGAACTCCATCCACACCGTCTACACCCAGATCGCAGCCAACGCCGCCCAGGGGCTGGTCGATAAAGGCGTGGTCGATGAGACACCGCTACTCAAAACCGCGCTCGACCCCTTCGGCCTTGCCCTCTCCGAACAGGCCCGTACCCTCAACAAGGATCTCGCCCCGGCGGCCTCCCGCCAGATCGCTCAGCGCAGGCAGGCGCTCGAAGACTCCTACTCCCGCGCCACCGCCGATATGCAGAAGTCCCTCGACGAGATGGCCCGTCGCATTCACCTCGTCGCGCTCGACAAGCCCATGGACTTTCGCGCCCCGCCCATCACCGTGCAAAACGTTGAGAAGTGGGTCGCGCTCATCGTTTCCTTCTAGCGGAGATTGTTATGGAGAATGTTCTTGAAGATGTGCAGGCGACCTACCTCTCGCTCGACGCGCAGTACAGTGTGCTGCTGGCCGGCTGCAGGAACCAGGACGAGCGCGATGCCCTGGGCGTGCAGTATGCAACCGCTCAGCAGAACTATCAGACCGCACTAAACAAAATGCTCTCCGACGACGATCCCGTAGTGGCCGCACTCGACAAGCAGCTCAAGGCCGCAAACCTACTGGTCGTCCGCGCAACCCTGGAACTGGGCAACATCAGCGCGGTGATCGACAACATCACCACTGCGATCGCGCTGGGAAGCACGCTGGTGAAAAAGGCCGCGGCCGGAACCCTGCTCCTCTGACCAAGTTGTCATCCTGAGCGAAGATTGGCGCATATTTTGCGCCAATCGCAGTCGAAGAACCTGCGATTGTTCTTCAACGAACTTCAGATCGCCACACTGGCATCAAGTCGGCAAAACCCCGCCTTGCTCACGGCATCAGAACGAACTTGTATTCTTGCCTTCGCTCTCGCGCCCCTGCGGCGCAGCAGCAGGCCGTGAGCCGGCTTGTGGAGCGGTCCGCAAAGGCTGTTGCGCCTGCGGCGGCTGATGCATGGTCACAATAATCGCGCCCGCCGGACGTAGCCCGGCGCAGCGGTAGGAGTGCGGCGTGCCCGCATCGAAGTAAACCGCATCGCCGGCCTCAAGAACCGAATCCTGAGCCCCGTGGCGCAGCATCAACTCGCCCTGCAAAAGGTAGAGAAACTCGTAGCCGGGGTGAATGTGCGCCTTGGGCTCAATCCCCTCGTCCAGCGGAACAAACTCGGCAAAGTACGGGTCCATGTGACGGTCGGCAACCAGATAGCCCAGGCTCTCGAAGTAGTAAGTGGGCGGCTCCACGCCGGTCTGCGGCATGCGCACACGCTCGGACTGGCGATGGATGCGAAACACCGGCGCAGGTTCGGAGTCGAAGAAGTACGAAAGGTCCTTCGAAAACACCATCGCTACGCGCGCCAGATTGCGCAGCGTGGGAACCACGCGGCCCGTCTCGAGCTGCGACAAAAAGCTGGCAGAAAGCCCCGTGTGCCTGCCCAGCTCCACCAGTCCCATGGACTTCTTCAGCCGCAGCCGCCGGATGCGTTCGCCGATGTGCTTCTCTTCGATGAACCGCTCGGCCGTCTCGGAATCGGCCTGCGTCTTCTGCACCTGTTCGTTGTGAACGTCCTGAGGCTCCGCCATACTGAATCCCCTTGCTAATAGAATGCCCCGAGATGTGCCTTTTGTCGAGGTCAACAAAAATTATTACTCCATGAAACAAGTCGCCGCACCCAAAATGACAGCGGGCAGGATGCATTAGCACCCTGCCCGCCGGTTTGTTATCGAATCAGGCTAGAAGTTGAAGCGAAGTGCGGCCTGAATCTGACGGGGGTTGTTCTGCTGCGTGGTGATTACGCCAAACGACGACGCGCCGCTGCTGATGTTCATGCCGGGATTGGCGAACTGGCGGCGGTTGAACACGTTGAAGAACTCCACGCGGAACTGAATGTTCGTCTTTTCAGTAATCGCGGTGGTCTTCTGCGCAGTGAAGTCCCAGTTGGCGATGCCAGGGCCGGTGAGTTTGGGCTCGACTCGGGACTCGTTGCCCATCGCGTAGGCGCTGACCGCGCTGTAGCAGGAGGTATCGAACCACTTTGCGAGTGTTCCGGTGCCAAGGCGCGCTTGTGCCGCGCCGGAGGTAGACTTGGCACAGCCGGCCGTAACGTTAGGCCGAATTGTGCCTGCGCCGTAGTTGGTTGCGAGCGAGTTGGCGTTCTGAGTGAGGGCCAGAGGCCGACCGGTCTGGAAGGTGGTGATTCCGTTGACAGACCAGCCAGCAACGAGCCGATCGGCAACTCCGTTCAGGCTGTTTGCCCACTTCTTGCCCTTGCCGAAAGGCAGGTCAAGAACGTAGCTGGTGACCCAGCGCTGGGCAATGCTGAAGCTCAGCAGCGAACGCTCTTCCCTGATGTTGTTGTAATTCTGGATTACACCGATCGTTGTTCCATCCAGGAAGGGTGAAAGGGTATCGGTGTCGCCAATTGACTTCGACCAGGTGTAACCGCTCGAGAGGATACCGGTCCCGAGGCGCTTTGTATACTTTGCCTGCAGGCCGTGGTAGGTCATGGTGCCGATCAGTGGATTGGCATCTTTGTAGTCCTTATACGCGGGGTGAGGCCGTGCGGCCTGCGCCTGCGCAGCGGTTATGGTGCCTGCCCCCAGCTTCGCGGCATTGATGCTGTCCAGCTGATTGAGGCCCCATCCCGCCTGGCCGACGGAAGGCAGATGAGTGCCAATCGCGCCAACATAGCCGGCTTCGATGGACTGCTGCCATTTGAACTGCTGCCCGATAGTGAAGTTCCACTGCTGCATGTACGAGTATTTGCTGGTCGGAACGACCGCGAACACCGACTGGAGCGAGGGAGTGGTGTTCGCATACAGGTTCATGAAGCTGGTGTTGGTGCGGGCAACGGACTGGTTGATGGTAACGGCGCCAGCAGTGCCAGTGCCGAGGGGGTTGCTGACCGTGTAGTAGTTGGCCGTATTGGTGGTATTGAAGTTGAAGGTGTTGACCAGGTTGGTGGGGCTGTAGGTCGGTTCCATGCCCAGCGAGAGGTTCGATGCGAGATAGGTGAGCGCATAGCCGGAACGAATTACCGTATTGTCGGTCAGGCGGTAGGCAAAACCAAGACGCGGCGAGAAGAGGTCGTGCTTCTTCGGTTCGTTGTAGCGGCTGGAATATTGGCTGCTGTTCACAAACGCGAGAATGCCGTGTGCATTTACGCCGTTGACGACTTGGTCGACGTCAGGCAGAGCTACGACTGCATTGTCATGCTTCTCGGCATAGGCGCCCGGAAGTTCCCAGCGCAGGCCGGCATTGACAGTCAGTTTGCGCGTCGCGTTCCAGGTGTCGTTGACGAAATATCCCTGATACCAGTTGAACGCCATGGTGCGCTTGGCTTTTTGGAATTGGAAGTTGTTGAGATCGCCGAGCAGGAAGTTGGCCCACTCGTTCTTGGCGTAGTTCGTGTTGTCGATGTTCAGGTAGCCCGGGAAGAACTGCGGCAGAGCATTATAGTCGTACAGGCGCGCTTCGCCGCCCATCTTGACGGTATGGCTGCCCAGGATTTTGATGAGGCTGCCGCTAAGCGCATAGGTGTTCGACCAGCGCTCCTGCGAGATTCCCATTCCGCCGAATTGGAAGAGATTCAGGGACCCCTTGATATAAAGGTCCGGCAACTGCTGAATGTTCTGTTCCGTGCTGATGGCGGCCCAGTTCGTGCCCAGGCTAGCCCCTGCCGTTCCAACCTTATTAAGATTCGAGCCGGCGCTTGGGGGCAAATCGTTGAAGTACTGCCTCAACCAGGACACGCGAACATCGGCGATGGTGGTCGAATTGATGGTGATGGTATCGCCGAGGATGGCCTGATGCGTTGGATAGATGCTGATCGCGCCGCCCGTCTTGAAGCCGGCGTTTGAATGCATCGTATCTGCCGACATGTCGCTTGTCGTCAGATAGCTGTACCGCATAAAGATCCGCTGTTTATCCGAGAGGTTAATATCTCCGCGGCCATTGTACTGAGTGTTGTTATCACCGAGAGGGAAGAACGTGGAGTAGTTTGTCCCGGTGAGGCCTGGGGTGCCCAGGATTTTGGTCGCATCCGTCGGGGGAGCGAAGTAATTCTTGATGATCTTCGAGACCGGGTCCACGCAACTCGGGCTGATATGCGTCCGGCCGTCGCCGCCTGTTGAAGGATCTGAGTAAGTGAGGCAGCTGGCCTGCGAGGAAGGAAGGACTGCGCTTGTCGTCAAATTCCCATACACACTGGGATCGGTGTCCGACATCATCTTCGAGTCAGGCACGTTGTTGGCGTTCCTGAATCCGGCCGTGCGCGAAGCAAACTTCTCCATTGAGAAGAAGAAGAAGGCCTTGTCCCGGAGGACCGGGCCGCCGACCGCAAAACCGTATTGATTCTGGATCCATTTGGCCTTGGCGCCTGTTCCGGCCGGGTAATAGATGTTGGCATTGAGAACCGTGTTGCGCAGGTACTCATAAGCGGTGCCGTGGAACTTGTTGGTGCCGCTCTTGGTTGTCAGCTCGACAACGCCACCGCCGAAGCGCCCGTATTCCGCACTGACTGCGTTGGTGCCGACCTTGAATTCCTGGATGAAGTCCTGGGTCGGTACATAGCCGACGAAGTTGCCGTACATGCCGTTGAGCGGTGCGCCGTCGAGGTACATGGTGCCGTAACCCGTGATGGCGCCGCCGATCTGGAAGTTGCCCCAGCCGGCGTTGTTGGTGTGCGTGCCCTGGTTCATGGTGGTGTTGCCCATCGACGCGCCCTGAGGCACTACGCCGGGGACCAGCGCGACAAGGTTCGTCACGTTGCGGCCGTTGAGCGGCATCTCCTGCACGGTCTTGCCTTCAACCTGTGCGCCGAGGCTGCCCGATTCGGTCTGAAGCAGCGGAGCCTGTGTCGTCACTTCGACCGTCTCGCTCGCCGCGCCAACCTGAAGGGTCACATCGAGGCGCCCCGTGTTATCGACCTGAACTACTACCGGAGACTGCACAACCCGCTTGTAGCTCGTCTTTTCGATCTCCACCTTGTACTGCGTCGGCATCAGATTGAGTAAACGATAGTTGCCGGCTGCGTCCGTCTGGATGACTTTCTTTTCGTTGGTGCCGATGTTGGTTAGCGTAACCGTTGCGCCGGGAACTACGGCGCCCGACGAGTCGGTCACCGTTCCCACGAGGGCGCCGAAAGAACTCTGCGCCTTCGCGTCAGGTGCGGCCGCGAACAGTACGGCGATCAGCGCAAGAATGATGGCTGATATAGAACTGGCCTGAAGAATGTGTTTCTTCACTTGGATCTCCTAAAGGGTTGCATTTGTAACTACTTGCACATGCCACTCTTAGCTGGCATGCGCCTACTTCCCCGGCTCTTACTTGCTGTCTTGCGAACCGGGCGAACTTCGAGTATCACGACCATGGGCGCAAAAGTGCTGGCTCGCGCGCGATGAATCTATTGAATGAAACCGCAAAATACTGCCGTCAACCTCCGGGGTGCCCTTGCCGGAAATGAGGGTACATCCCCAGACGCTAAATGGATTGCGAATGACATAATATTAAATCCATGCAACAATGTGCAATAGAAAAATGAGCACACCCTCGCATTCTTTACATTTCGTTACAATTCCGCACCCCCTTCAAAAAGCAAGGGTTACCACCAATCCGTATCAACTAATATTGACTTGGGTTGATTCGATCAGATACCAGCAAGTTTGATTTGCTCCCCCAGCGGGACTGAATGTCGCACAACCGCGTCTTCGCAACCTGCGGCCTGTTTCCATGATCTCCGCGCGGCAAACCGTCCCGCTGTACAATCACGGGGAGACTGGGTGATTCACGCTGGCCCCGCTGCCGGCTAGCTAAGCCCGTTACAGGTGCCCCGAATGACTGTTCCCCGCGAAAAAACCGAGCCGCGCAAGATGCCCATGATGCCCATCCGGGACATGGTCATCTTTCCCTATATGATGACCCCGTTCGTGGTCGGCCGGGAGTCGAGTGTGCGCGCCCTCGAAGAGGCACTCAACGGCGACCGCAAGATCTTCCTCGCCACCCAGCACGACGCCTCCATCGACGAGCCCCAGCCAAAGGACATCTTTCAGGTCGGGTCGATTTGCAATATCGTCCAGAGCGTCAAGATGCCCGACGGCAACATCAAGGTACTCGTCGAAGGCATCGAGCGCGCCAAGTCCACTGAAGTCACCGACAAAGATGGCTTCTTCGTCGCCACCATACGCACCGGCAAAAAAGACTTCGAAATGAGCCCGGCCGTCGAGCAGCTCATGCAGCGCGTCACCGGCCTCTTTGAGAACTACGTCAAGCTCCAGCAGTCGCTCAACTACGAGACCATCATCGCCACCGTGCGCATGGAAGAGCCCGGCAAGCTCTCCGATACCATCGCCGCCAACCTCCAGCTCGGCATCGAAGAGAAGCAGGAACTGCTGGCCATCTTCGACCCCGCCGCGCGTCTGGCCCGCATCGCCGACGTTTTGGATATAGAAATTGAGAAACTCGACCTCGACCGCAACATCCAGTCCCGCGTAAAGCGCCAGATGGAGAAGGCCCAGAAAGAGTACTACCTCAACGAGAAGATCAAGGCCATCCAGAAGGAGCTGGGCCGCGGCGAAAAGAGCGAGTTCGACGAGCTGCGCAAGAAGATCGAAACCGCCGGCATGCCCAAGGAAGTTCTCGACAAGGCCATCGCCGAGCTAAAGAAACTCGAAGCCATGCCGCCCATGTCCGCCGAGTCCACCGTCAGCCGCAACTATATTGACTGGCTCCTCGCCGTGCCGTGGAAGAAAAGATCCAAAGAGACCCGCTCCATCGACTTCGCCGAAAAGGTCCTCAACACCGACCACTACGGTCTGGAAAAAATCAAAGAGCGCATCCTTGAATTTCTCGCAGTCCGCCAATTGGTCAAGAACCCCAAGGGCTCCATCCTCTGCTTCGTCGGACCTCCCGGCGTCGGCAAGACCTCGCTCGGCATGTCGATCGCCAAAGCCACGGGCCGCAAATTCGTTCGCCTCTCGCTCGGCGGTGTCCGCGACGAGGCTGAGATTCGCGGCCACCGCCGCACCTACATCGGCGCAATGCCGGGGCAGATCATCCAGCACATGAAGCGCGCCGGAACCCGCAACCCGGTCTTCCTCCTCGACGAGGTCGACAAGATCTCATCCGACTTCCGCGGCGACCCGGCCTCGGCCCTGCTTGAAGTTCTCGACCCCGAGCAGAACACCACCTTCCAGGATCACTATCTCGACGTGGACTACGACCTCTCGCAGGTCCTCTTCGTCGCTACGGCCAACGTCCTGCACACCGTGCCCGCCGCGCTCCAGGACCGCATGGAAGTCCTACGCCTTCAGGGCTACACCGAGCAGGAGAAGCTCGAGATCGCCCGCCAGTATCTGGTCAAAAAGCAGCGTGAGCAGACCGGCCTCAGCGAGAAGAACATCGTCTTCAAAGACGATGCCATCCTCGCCATCATCCGCCACTACACCCGCGAAGCCGGCGTCCGCAACCTCGAACGCGAGATCGGCAACATCTGCCGCAAGGTCGCCCGCAAGGTCGTCAAGAGGGGCGCAAAGCACAAGGAAGAGATCACCGAGACCAACGTCAACGATTTCCTCGGCGTGGCCAAGTTCCGCGACTCAGAAGCCAACGAGAAGAGTGAAGTCGGCCTCGTCACCGGTCTCGCCTGGACCGAAGTCGGCGGCAGCATCCTGTCCACTGAAGTGCAGGTTCTCGACGGCAAAGGCAAGCTCACCATCACCGGCCAGCTCGGCGACGTCATGCAGGAGTCGGCGCAAGCCGCTCTGGCTTACATCCGCAGCCGCGCGCAAGCCATGGGATTGACCCGCGAGTTCTACCGCAACGTCGACATCCACCTCCACGTCCCCGAAGGCGCAGTCCCCAAGGACGGCCCCTCGGCCGGCGTCACCATCGCCACCGCTCTCGCCAGCGCTCTTGCCAAAATCCCCGTCCGCCGCGACATCGCCATGACCGGCGAAATCACCCTCCGCGGCAAGGTCCTGCCCATCGGCGGGCTCAAGGAAAAACTCCTCGCCGCCCTGAGAGCCGGCATCTTCGAAGTCATCCTCCCCCGCGCCAACGAGAAGGACCTGGCCGAACTCCCCGACAACATCAAGAAGTCCATGAAGCTCTACTTCGTAGACACAATGGACGAGGTTCTGGCGATAGCGTTAGAAGGCCCCCTGCCCACCGTCTCACCCGAAGTTTTGGCAGCAGGATCGCAGGCGGAGATGGGCGGGAGTGTGACGGCGCGGCAGTAAGCAAGTGGTGCACCTTTTGTAGTTCCTTACGCACCAGTCACAGCTGTGATTGACCCATGTTAGCTTTGCTTGGCCTGGAACCACGAGATTCAGCCAGCAACCGCATCGGAATAGGATTGTATTAGTGGTCCACTCTAAACAGCGGGGATCACCGAACAGCAATACTTTTGCCATACGCTAGGGAACCTCTGCGCAGGTGCATGATCGCCGAAGTTCCTTAAAGGACAAACCGAGAGGCCTCTAATGGCGATCGCAGCAACAGTTTTTTTATGGGCGAATCGGATCGTATTCACAATGGTGCTACTCTACCCACGTCGGTACAACCGGACCATGGTTCCAAGCAGCTACGACCGAAACGCAAGGATCATCGCAGGGTGGCAGATAGTGGGAAGCTTTATTATTCCAGGAATTCTGAAAATGAGCCCCTTCCACCTTGCTTGGTGGTATATGGCTGGATGGGCACTGCTCACTGTCATTATTATGATCGCAAAAGCTATCTTCCCGGATGCCATCGACTCTTAGTACCTATCGTAGAAATGTCGGTATGGATTATTGGGCCGGGTGCCTCATCCTACGCTCCTTTCTACCGAAGGGTGGGAACCCATGAACCCAATCCGCCCATGCGCCCGCTCCCGGAGGGAGCGATTGATAATAGCCCCGGGTGAAACCCGGGGTACGTGCCGCCCCAAAAGCCGCCGTCCTGTAGGGACGGCATGACTCATCCCCAAACATATCGCGGGTCGTATTCGATCCCATGCTGTTTCAAGATCGCCAAAAACTCCGCCTGAAAATCCCGCTTCCGATGGTGCTCCGCCTGGCCGGCGATATACTTCACCGTCGCATCCACCTGCGAAACGCCAATGGTGAATGCCCCATACCCCTTTTGCCACTCAAACCCCGTCAATCCACAACTCTCGTGCAACCACAACGACGATCCGCCTTTGATCTTCTGCATCGCCCCCGATATGGCCGTCGTCGAAGACAATGACAACAGAATGTGCACATGGTCACGCGTTCCGCCCACCGCGAGCGACGTCATCCCGTTCTCCCGCGCAATGCCGCCGATGTACGCCCAAAGCCGCTCTTCGAGTTCCGGCACAATCATCTCCTGCCGATCTTTGGTTGAAAAGACGCAATGGAACAAGGATGAGCAGTAGGTATGCGACATGGGAAATAGCCTCCAGTTGAGAATAGTTTCATGCCGTCCCTACAGGACGGCGACATGTTGTGGGCACGCTCACCCCGGGTTTCACCCGGGGCTATTTTCATCCGCTGCCTACGGCAGCAGCCCGACGGTGCCGCTCTCCCCTCGTATCCCCACGCATCGTGCATTTCTCGAAGCCCAACCTCACCCAAACAACAAATCCACCTTCTTCATCAACAAAAACATCCTATCTGGCTGCGACGCCAGCGGCGTGAACTCGTACTTGATATAAAAATCCCGCGCCCCCTCTTTGGCATCGACCACCACCGCCCAGCTCGACACCAGCTTCGACGCCTTCCACGCCTTGTAAAGCGCGTCCATCAGCAGCATCTCGCCGATACCCTTGCCCTTGAGCCGCACATCCCTGCCCATGCGACCGATGAGCGTTGCGCCGATGGGCCGCCGAGGGAGCTTCTTCGCCAGACTCGCCGGCAATTCCACGCTCAAAATCGAGATGGGCGACAAAGTATAGAACCCGGCGACCGATCTGCCGTCGGGCGTGAGAACGAAGGCGTTGGTGACCCGCCTGCTCACGTCCTGCCGGATGGGGTCGCCGCGAAAGTATGCGTCGAGCGCATCGTTCCCGCAGAAAAAAGCCGCCCGGTCGTGCCACTCCGAAAGCGGCTCGAAATTGTATGCGAGAGTCTGATCCTGGATCACCGATTCAGCCTCAATGTTTCCGGAGCTTCTGAATAAGTCATGCTTTGAAAGGGCACGGCTTCAGCCGTGCCATCCCAGGCGTGAAATCGACGGGGCTTTAGCCCCTGAGGGATAGGTCTTTCGATTCCTGCTCGGCCAAAAACCGCTCCCTGTACCGCTTCGCCGCCCCGGCGAGTTCAGCCCCAATCGCTGCCGGTTCAACCAGCGCCGCGGCAAAGATCTCCGCATCGGGCCGCTCCAGGGTCCACGTCTCATACTCGCGGATCGCCCGCCGCGCGTCGGCAACTGCGTTCTGCACGATGAAGTCGGTCACCGTGAGCCCCTTGATGTGCGCCGCCCTCTCGATCTCCGCCTTCTGCTCCGGACGAAGCCGCACATCGATCCGATCGCGCGCTCTGGACGCTGTTTCCTCGCGGACAGGTGAAACTCCGGTCGCCATACTACCTCCACATAAACGTACGGAAGATGTCCGTACAAAATCAGTATAACTCAACTTTGAAATCCTCGTCCACCGGACTTCCAGAGTCCACCCCCACCCCGTTGACGTGTATATATTTCAGTGGCAGAATATATATATCGAGGTGTGAGATGGGTACCGCGTTGACATCGATCCGGCTGGACAAGAAGCTGGCCGACAAGGCCGCCCGCGCGCTGGGCGTCAAGACCCGCACCGAGGCCGTCCACCTGGCGCTTGAGGAGATCGTCAAGCTCCAGGAGTTCAAAGACACAATGAAGAAGTACGGCGGCAAACTCAAGTTCGAAGGCTACGATGAGTGATCTGGCCGTCTTCGACAGCTCGGTGCTGGTCGATCATCTGCGGACAAACTGCCACGCCGGGCGCATCGCATCGCTCGGGTGCGAGGTGCGCTACTCCGCCGTTGTGCTGGCCGAACTCTGGCGCGGGGTGAGAACCGAAGCGGAACGCCACGTTCTAGCAATCTTCGAACTCAGCAGCCCGCTGCTCACGCCAAGCGGAGCGGACTGGATCGACTCCGGACGGATTCTGGGCGCAATCCGCAAGCGCCGGGGCTACGAGGCAATCAAGCTGCGCGACCTGCACTTCGACGTGCTGATTGCGCTCGCCGCGCGGTCGGCTAGTGCAAAGTTGATTACGTCAAACCGCGCGGACTTTGAAATGATCCGCGAGTTTGTAGACTTCCGCCTGGAGATTTGGTAGCGAGTCCCCGGCTCATCCCTGCCACTAAACTATCTGTCCCTTGTCCCTCGGTCCCTTTGTCCCTTTGTCCCTGCCTTGCCGATAATTACCCACACTCCCGCTACACTGAACTCAACCGTAAACCCAGACTCCAAGCTCCGCAGGCACCATCCCGCATAACCGCTTTCGTTTGATGCACTTAAAAATTAATCCGTTTATTTTCATGCACTTGTGGGCGCAAAAAGAAAAGTCATTATTTTTCATAATCTTACATATTCGGAAAAGAACTACTGGACTTAATTTTACCACAATATGGTATAAATCGAGGTGCCGGGTCCTGCCGCCCCCTAGTACTTGACCTTGTCCGCCGACCCGATCCACGCCTCGAAGCTCGTCCATGCCTCGTCCTTCAGCATCTGCGTCGCGGGCAGCGCCCGCTCCGGCTGGCTCTTGCGGATCTCTCCATAAAGGTAGGCGTCGTCGAACCCGGCACGTGCGGCGTCGGCGGCATTGGCCCCGTAGTAGATCGCATCCACCCGCGCCCAGTAGGCAGCGGCCAGGCACATCGGGCACGGCTCGCAACTCGTATAGAGCTCGCAACCGGCCAGCAGAAACGTCCCCAGCTTCTGGGCAGCGGCGCGGATAGCAACCACTTCGGCGTGCGCCGTAGGGTCGTTCGAGCAGGTCACGTGGTTTGCGCCCTCGCCCACAATCTCGCCGTCGCGCACCACCACCGCCCCGAACGGACCGCCCCTGCCCGAGGTCACGTTCTCAGTGGCCAGCGCAATGGCGCGGCGCAGAAACTCCGGATTGGGTGCCTTGTTCACCATGCCTGCTCCGGGTCGGGGAGAAACAGATTCATTATGACACCGGCGAGGCAGGCAGCACCTTGAGAAGCGAGCGGCAAGTGGCTTCTTTCGCACTCTCACCAGGGTCAAATAGAATAGCTGCCACCAGGCAATCTCCAGCCTTGAGGTGCTCATTACCATGAATCGTTTCTCGCCAAGCATCATTCTGGCCGCGGCTCTCGTGGCCGCGCTTCTGTCTTTCTCGCTGGTATCGGCGGCACAGTCCGCATCCGGTCCAGTCGTGAAGCTCGCCAGCGGCTCCATTCAGGGAGTGCAACCAACGCCGGGCAGCGCGGTGTTCAAGGGAGTTCCCTTTGCCCAGCCGCCGGTAGGCGACCTGCGCTGGCGTGAGCCACAGCCCGTGAAAGCATGGACCGGCGTTCGCCCAGCTCTGAACTTCGGCGCCCCCTGCATGCAGCTCGACACCGGCTGGAACAAGAACTCCGCTACGCTCGCAAGCGAGGACTGCCTCTACCTCAACATCTGGGCTCCGGAGTGGCCGGCCAAGTCCAAACACGCCGTGATGGTCTGGATGCACGGCGGCGGAAACACCGGCGGATCGGCTCTGGGCGCTGGCGGCATCGAGCCGCCCTTTGACGGCGCTTCGCTGGCCAGCCACGGGGTGGTGGTGGTCACCATCAACTATAGGCTCGGCATCTTCGGCTTCATCGGCCACTCGGAGCTTACCGCCGAGTCGCCCCATCACGCCTCGGGCGGATACGGCATTCTCGACCAGATCGCCGCGCTCCAGTGGGTGCACGACAACATCGCCGGATTCGGCGGCGACCCCGGCAACGTGACCCTCTTCGGCCAGTCGGCGGGCAGCCGCGACTCAACCATCGTCGAGGCCTCTCCGCTCAGCAAGGGCCTGGTCCAAAAGGGCATCGCTGAAAGCGGCTCGCCCATGTCCAGCGACCGCCGCCTTGAGACGCCCGCGCAGGTTGAGCAGGCCGGAGCGGTTCTGGCCGAGGTGCTCAAAGCCCCCGCGACCAGGCAGATCGCATTCCTCCGCACTATTCCGGCAGCGCAGATCATCGCAGTTCAAAAGCAATTTGCGGCAGCCCTCGAAAAGCAGGGCCTGTCGCTCGACGTGGGCATGGACGGCTATGCGATCCCGGAATACACCGCCGAGGTCTATCGCTCCGGCAAGGAGCCGGCGCTACCCATGATCTTTGGCAGCAACGGCCGCGACAACGTAAGCCAGCACATCGGCGAGCCCAATGACACGCCCGAGCAACGGCTGGCTGCAGTGAAGTCCACCGTCGAGCACTTCTGGGGCAAGTACCCCGACCTCCTTGCCCGCGCACTCAAGAGCTACGGATTCAGCGGAGCCGGTAGCGATGTCTCCACCTACCCGCCCTACGGCCCGGTTGAGATTCAGCTTGGCACCGACCTCTCGCAGCGCTGCAACGCCACTATCATGTCGGGCTGGCACAGCACCGTTGCGCCCACTTACGAGTACGAGTTCGATGCCGGCAACGAGAAGCACGCGCCCTATCACTCCGCCGAGCTCGATTTCGTCTTCGGCTACCTGCGCGATCAGGCCAGCGATCCGGCTCTCGTAAAGGTTTCCGCCCAGATGCAGCAGTACTGGACAAACTTTGCCAAGACCGGCGATCCCAACGGACCCGGCCTGCCCAAGTGGCCCAAGTACGATGCCGCGGGCCGCAAGTATCTGCAACTGGCAAACGACGGCATAGCGGAAAAGGCCGCGCTACGCAGCGTGCCCTGCGGAATCTATGCGGAGCGGCTGAATCGCGAACTGGACGCGCGCAAGAAGTAGCATCGGAAGATACTTCATGCCCCGAGGCGCTAAATATCTCGATCGGTTGAATGCAGAGATCGTGGCCTGCGATCTCTGCCCTCGCCTGCGCGCTCACTGCACTGAGACCGCACGCAAGCGCAAGCGTGCCTGGGCCGATTGGGAGTACTGGGGCAAGCCGGTTCCGTCTTTTGGTGATACAGCCGCCCGCGTGCTGGTTGTTGGCCTCGCGCCCGGAGCGCACGGCTCCAACCGCACCGGTCGGCCGTTCACCGGCGATGGCTCTGGCGACTTCCTCTTTCCCGCGCTGTACCAGGCCGGATTTGCCTCGCAGCCCACGGCAAGCTCCCGTACAGACGGCATGAAGCTCACCGACATGTGGATCAATTCGGTGGGCCGCTGCGCTCCGCCCGGCAACAAGCCCACGCCCGAGGAACTCCGCAACTGCGCGCCGTTTCTCGACCGCGAGATCGATCTGCTCACCAACCTCCGTGTCGTGGTCTGCCTCGGCCGCATCGCATTCGACGGCCTGCTCGCCCACTTCGTCCGCACCGGCAAGGCTGGCTCTCTGCCCCGCTCAAAGTACGTCTTCGCGCACGGGGCGGAGTTCGTGCTTCCCGGCGGACTCACGGTCATCGCCTGCTATCACCCCTCGCTCCAGAACACCAACACCGGCAAGCTCACCCGGCCCATGCTGCTCCAGGTCTTTCGGCGGGCTGCCCGTATCGCTAACACATTTGTCCAAAAATAAGGAGAAATATGGAACTTGATAGAGTGTCCGCCGAGATTCTGCGCACCGTGATCGGCAACGAGCCGGAGCCAAAACCCGAACCCAAGAAGAAGGACGAGCCGGGAGCCGCCGACCACTGGACCCCTCCGGTGCTGCTCGAGCGCGGAGTCTATCTTCGCAAGTTGGCGCAGGCCGGCAAAGGCGAGGCCGGCGAGACGCTCAAGGAGTTTCCACGCCACAAGGCGATGCTCTCCTTCCGCAGCCGCAGCGGCCAGCCCGAAGTCCACAAGGAGTTCGCCGACCTGTTCCTGGTGCTCTCCGGCGGGGTAACTCTCGTCACTGGAGGCACGATCGTAAACGCCCGCGAGGTCAAGCCCGGTGAGATTCGCGGCGACTCCATAGAAGGCGGAAAGGTGAATGAGCTGCGCCAGCACGACGTGATCCACGTTCCCGCCGGCACGCCGCACCAGTTTCTTGTCTCTGGCGAGAAGACCGTGCTGTGCATGGTGATGAAGATTCGGGAGTCCGACTAGGGCTGAACGAGCAAAGGCCGGAGCGCACGCTCCGGCCTTCATAAGCAAACAATAGTCTCCGGTGCCCCACCCTCGCGGCGTCTTTGTACTTGCCGCCAGGGTGGGGCCCGTTTCTTACTTCGCCGCGGGGGGTGCGGGCATCGGTGCGCGCTCGGCCGTTGAAGGCGGCACTACGCCGTTGATGCGAAGATGAACGGCCATCTGCGCGTACTCATGCTCAATGTGCACGGTATTGCCCCAAAGCGTGGTAAGGCGGCTGCGCCCGCCCATGGGACCCGCGCCAATTGACTTGCCCATAGTCGAGTCGTCTGGAGTATAGGCCTTCTCGCACTCGGCCTGCGCGGAACTGAGCGCGCCGGCCAGCTCGGCCTTGGTGGTCATCTTCGCGGCGCCGGCGTTGCGGCGAGGGCCGCTCAGGCTGGAGCAAGAGCCCATGGCGGAGTCGGCGATGTGGGCAACGATGTCGCGGAAGCTCATGCTCTCAGGCGTGGGTTTGTAGCCGTACTTGTCCTCGGGCATGGCGGCAGCCGCGGCCACGACGTTGTGGTAGGTGCGATTCCAGGCCTGCTGGGCCTCGGTGGTGAAGGGGTTGGCGGCGGACGCGGTCTGCGCATGTACGGCGGCAAGTGTTCCGGCAGTGAGCGCCAGAGTACAAAGGAACCTGAACTTCATTGATCTCCTCCTCAAACGGAAAATGCGTGTATTGAGCGAACGAATCGTGGGGATAGCGTCCCGCCGGACTCCTCCGGCGGCCATCGTTCACATTCTAGACGTATGAGGGGTGCAATTGGTCGGAGTCGGGCGGAGATTGCTGCAACACGGAACCGGGGAACTGGAGCGGGAGACCGGGATCGAACCGGCGACATTCAGCTTGGGAAGCTGACGTTCTACCACTGAACTACTCCCGCCCTTGGGAGAAAGCCTGCTGTGTCTGGACTGGTGCACGGCGGCTGTGAAGAAGTATACCAAGAGCGGGGGAGAGCCGCTCCCCGGGCGGTCCGCCGGGGAAACTTCTCGTGCCATGGTGTCTAATATGTATGGAGCGCGAACGCCGCCGATGCGGCAGTTTGCCTCCGGTTCGAGGATAAGATTATGACTTTGCTCGATGCTCCTGTATTTGACGAGGCCCGCGACCGGCGCAAGCGGACTATTGGTTTTTCTGTTGCCGGCGGTCTGGTTCTGCTGTTCATCGTCTGGTGGATTGTGGCCGGCCAGCCCATCGACTGGCCCTGGCGCTGGAACGCCCACCTCTTCGGGCGGATTAAGATCAATCGGTTCTTGACCAACATCGAGAAGAACGATCTCGAAGCCGCGTATGCGGTCTGGATCAATGACAAGGACTGGAAGCAGCATCCCTCACACGGCGCAAACTCCTTCGAGCGCTTCAAGGAAGGCTGGGACCCCAAGAGTCCCGACGCCGAGTGGCAGGGCGAGATACACTCCCACAAAATCGCCTCCCATCGCATCTACGGCGATGTGCTGCTGGTGGCCATCCTGATCAATGGCGCCAAACAGAACGCGCTGAACCTGACCTACGATCCCAAAAACGGCCAGGTCGGCTATGCGCCTCCCGGAGTCCGGCTCTCGATCGATCCATGGAAGGTAGTTCAGTAACTGGTTTCGAGTTTCAAAAACAAAACGGCCGGCAGAGACGCAAACTCTCTGCCGGCCGTTTTTTAGCCCTGTCCTTAGCTGCCCGACTCCATCATGGCTTCGGTCCCCTTGCTCATCTTGGCCGTGCGCTCCAGCTTGTCCCAGTTGAAGGGCTTGCCGTCGATGGCGCGCTTGACGGTCTTGAACAGCACGATCGAGAACACCTGCCGGTAGGCGAAGCGTTGCAGCCAGATGTGGAAGAGCAGCCATCCGTCGCCCTTGTTGGCCGGGTGGCGGCGCTCCAGGCTGAAGGCCACCGACGAAGTCACGAAGTCGATCACCAGGAATCCCAGGAAGTAAACGACCAGCTTCTCAAAGCTCGTCGCCGAGGCGGCCTCGGGGTGATAGTACCGGTCGATGCCGTAGTTGACCACACCGGCCACAAACATCAGGTCGATGAAGGGCGACACCAGCGGCAGCAGCATCTGGAAGATGAGGATGTTGGGCAGCGCGAACAGGCCCATGGCGCGGTTGCGCGTAAAGGCCGCACGATGCTTGAAGACCGCCTGCAAGATGCCGAACGACCAGCGGAAGCGCTGACGCATGAGGCCCTGCATGTCGACCGGGGCTTCGGTAAAGGCCAGGGCGCGGTCCTCGTAGTCCACTCTGAGTCCGTGCTCGAGCAGGTTCATGGTCAGGTCGGCGTCTTCGGCAACGGTGTTGAGCGGATAGCCGCCCACAGCGCGCACCTCGGCGGTCCGCCACGCGCCAATCGCTCCCGGAACCACGGTGACGATGTGGAACAGGTCCATGGCCCGACGCTCGAAGTTCTGGCTGGTGATGTACTCCAGAGCCTGCCAGCGGGTCCATAGATTGACGCGATTGCCCACCTTGGCGTTGCCCGCGATGGCGCCGATCCGCTTGTCCTCGAAGTGCGGCACTAGCTTTGAGATGGCATCGGGCGCAATGACCGTATCGGCATCGATGCCGACGTAGATCTCTTCCTCGATACGCTCGATGGCGTGGTTGAGCGCCGCGGCCTTGCCGCCGTTGGGTTTAATGAGCACCTGCACCAGACCGGACGCGATCTCCTGCGTATAAGCGGCCGTTGCCACCTCGGCGGTCTTGTCGCTCGATCCGTCGTCGATGACCACCACATGCAGGTTCTTGTAGTCGGAGTTGAGCACCGACCGGATGGTGCGGACGATGACCTTCTCCTCGTTATAGGCCGGAATGAGCACGGCCACACGGGGATTGTAGGATGCCGATGTCTGGCGGTAGGGTTTGCGCAGCCGGTCCACGATGGCAAACAGCCCGACCAGCACCAGCCGGGCGCTCATCAGAACGTCGCCGATGAAGAAAATCAGCACAATTCCGGTGGCAATAACATCCAGCGCAGAGAAGGCTATCGAGTCGGGAATCGTGCGCACCCGCTGCCAGAAACTAAGCGGCGGCATCACTTCGGCGGGAGTCTTGCCCATCAGGGACGAGACCGGAACAATGCTGTAGCCTTGCGCGCGCAGCGTGTCGATGAGAAGCGGCAACGCGGCTACGGTAGCCGCACGATCTCCGCCGCCGTCGTGCAACAGGATGATGGAGCCGCGGTACTGGGGCTTGGTCTTCATCGTCTCCAGCTGCGCCATCACCGAATCGGAGATCTCCTCGGGCGTCCTGCGAGGATGATCCATCCAGTCGTCGGTGTCGATCTTGCTGCCGATCACCATGAGCCCCAGCTGTTGCACCACCGCGACAGGAGCAGCTTCGTCGTCTGTATCCGGCTCCTCGTCGATGTCGTAGGGGGGACGGAAATAGCGCGCGTGGAGGCCAAGCTTGCTCGCGAAGAGCTCGTCGGTGATCTTGATTTCAAGATTCAGCTGCCGCGGCGAGATTTCGCTGATGTCCGGGTGTGTGTACGTGTGGTTGCCTATCTCGTGACCCTCGCGCGCGATGCGCTGCATCAGCCTGACGTTCTGCGATGCGTCCTGGCCGATAAGCATGAAGGCCGCCTTCGCGCCCTTCTCCTTCAGGATGTCGAGAATCTGCGGCGTCCACCGGGGATCGGGTCCGTCGTCGAACGACAGCGCCACTTCGTTGGCGTGGTAGCCGTACAGCTGGGCGTTGTAGGCGAGCGGGTACTCCTCCATGTGCTCGTCGACGATGAGCTTCTTGCGCGGATCGGGCTCATCGGAATCCACTTCAACCCGGCGTTTGCCCTGTTTGGGAAGGCTGGTGATGCGCAGGATATCGCCTGTACCCTCGGTATCGACGTTGTGTCCGGGCAGTACCGTCGCAAGCTGTCCGAGCGACTCAGCCGCAGTCGGTCGGTCCCAGATATTCCACACCGACCGGTCCTCGGAACCCAGCCGCCACAGCGCGAAAGTCTGCAAGCCCATCTCTCGGGCGACCCGCATCTCATTGAGCACCGTCACCGCATCCAGAAACCAGACCACGTGGCGCTGGTTCTTGTCCTGGTCCACATATTCGAAGTGGGGATTGAGAGTGTCGTAGTCCAGGTCAAGATCGGCGTCGGCGTCAGAGGCCTTCTGCCAGGCGTCGGATACCGATAGCAGGTCGGTCATGACGACTACAGGCTGCTCCTTCCGGCGGCTCTTTGGATTGGGGATGCTGAGAGTCCAGTCGTACCCGTAGTTGCCGATTGCGCAGATGATCTTCTCCCTGGGAACCAGGCTCATCATGCGTTGCAGATTGGCCACAAACCAGCTCTGCGCCGCCGCCGGTCCGGGGTCGCTTTCTATCTCGTGCTGGTCGTAGTTCAGCAGCACCACGCCGTCGGCATTGGCCGCGATCGAGCGGTACACCGCATCGCTGTCGTCGGGAGACACGCTTACATACAGGCGCAGGTTGCGCGCGTGCATCTCCGCGTACAGATCGTGAACAAATACCAGATACGACGGCGTCGCATCCGCGGGCAGGTTCTCGAAATCGAGTGAAAGACCCTGATAGACCGGATAGGCTTCGACCAGCCGCATCAACTGTTCGTGCAGTAAGGCACGCTTGGTGGCGTCCTTGAACACCGCACCCACGCCCTTGTCCCAGCTCAGCGTGTGCGGGTTGTAGTTGCCCGCCTGAGGATAGATCTCTGTATCCACGTGTGCGTGCTGCACTACGTTCTTGACCTTGTTCAGAATATCCGGGTCGCGAACTCCCGAATCCTCCACGACCGGATACTCGCTCAGATTGTCGCTGCTCATCGCCATCAGCTCGCCGCTCTGCGCGCTTACATGCAGCCAGTCCGGAAAGAGGATGTCGATCTGCTGGATATGTTCCTTGAGCGAAGAAATACTGCCGGCATCGCTCTGCGAATAGTAGGCCGCTCGCAGACCCTCGCCGGAGTTGAGGGGAATCTCAGAAGGCCGGCGCTGGGTGCTTCGACGCGCCGGGCGCGCGCCCTTCGCATTTCGCTGGGAGATATTGCGGTCTGGAACCGCCTTGTAGTTGTGGCTAGGCTCGGGCAGCAAGAGTTGGGGAAGAGGGCGGCTCAAAAAGACGTTAAAGATAAAAACCGCCACGACCAGCGTTACCGCGACGGCGCAGATGTCAAAGATGCGCCGCAGACGTTTCCAGCGCTTGCGTTGCGGGTCAAAAAAGATCTGCTCGTTCACCATGAACTCCCGGTTTCCGCGGCTTCCAGCATCCGAATCCCGGGCAAGACCGGAATCTGAATGCACTAGCCCTGCTATCAATCCTATAGGGCCGCTTATGCCTTTTGGTCAGGAACCGAAAGCAGGCTGAGCGGTTTGAAAGGCATTCCGCGCGAATTGGGTCTTCTTATCGGGGGAAAGACCCTCTCGGTCGGGCTACTCTATACATGGAAATCGTATGGAACCCAATCGGGAGAGTCAATCCACATCCGCAGCCGGGCCCCTGACCCGACAACTGCTGCTCCACGCCGGCCTGGCGCTCGCCGCCGGAGCCGCTCTCCGCGCCTGGATGCTCCTCCACTGGTTTGAGGTCTACGGAGACCCGCTGGTCTACGGAGGCATCGCAAAAAACCTACTCCTCCACGGCCATTACGACCTCCTGAAGGCCAGCGGAATCGTTGGCCCCACGCTGATTCGCCTGCCCGGCTACCCCTTCTACCTCGTTGCTTGTTTCAAGCTCTTCGGCATGGAGAACTACTTCGCCCCAGTCTGCGTTCAGATCGCTATCGAGCTGGCCGGATGCCTGCTCCTTGCTGCTTTTGCCCGCACCATGGCCACCGGACTCCGCACAGCCGATTCGGCCCTCGGCCGACGCGCCTTTGCTGCAACCCTCTGGCTCTCCGCGCTCTGCCCCTTCACGGCCTCCTATGCGCTGCGGCCCATGACCGAGACCCTCACGCTCTTTTCGCTGGCGCTGGCTATGTTTGCCATGGCGTGGTTCTGGCAGCGGCCGGGATGGCCTCCGGCCCTCATCTTCACCTTCGCCGTGACATTTTGTACGCTCCTGCGCCCCGACGGCGCGCTGGCCGCCATCGCCTTTGCGCCCGTAATGCTGCTCGCCCTGCGAAAGCGCCCAAACCTGCTCGCCTCGGCAAGGATGATCGCCGTCTGCGTCCTGCTGGCCCTGGCCCCCTTCGCGGCCTGGGGCTGGCGTAACTGGCAGGTCTTCCACGTAATTCAGCCGCTTGCCCCCCGGCTTGCCATCGATCCCGACGATAAGCCTAATCTCGGCTGGGAGCGCTGGATGAAGAGCTGGTGTCTGGACTTCGTCTCCACCTTCGAGGTCTACTGGCAGATTCCCGGCGAGACCTTCGACGTCTCCACCCTGCCGGCGCGCGCCTTCGACTCCGAAGCGCAATATCAGGAGACCGCGGCGCTGGCCCGGGACTACAACGCCGGCGGGAAAAGGATCACCGCCAACATCGACGCGCGCTTCGGCAAACTGGCAGACGAACGCCTCGCCGCCCACCCCTGGCGCACGCGGATCTGGCTGCCTCTCGGCCGCCTGGCAGACATGTGGCTCAGGCCCCGCAACGAGAACCTCCCTGTTGAACTCGACTGGTGGGCGTGGTCGCGGCATCCACAGCAGACGGCTGTCTCCTGGGCTCTCGCCGCTCTGAACCTGCTCTATCTGCTGCTGGCCGTGGCGGGGCTGCTTCTGCGGCCAAAGTTTGCGTGGCCGCTCATCGCCTACATGATCCTGCGCAGCCTGCTTTTGTTAACCGTGCAGGCCCCCGAGGCCCGCTACACGCTCGAGTGCTTCCCCATGTTGTTCGTACTCGGCGGAGTGGCGCTGGCCGCGTGGGTGGGCAGGTCCGGCAAGCGCCCGCGTTCCGCAACAGCAAAGTAACTCGCCATCGTCTGGCTTCTTCATCGGGTCGCACGATAGCATGAGGATTCCCGGCAAAACTCGCGGAACAAGCCCGCGAACCTTCTCCGGCCCCCGATTGCCTCAATGGACCCTGCCGCCCGACTCGCGGTACGCGCGAGTTGAAGCCGATGGAGCAACCTGAATGATGACCGAAGCCCTCCGCCGTCCGCCCTCCACCCTCTTCCGCTGGGCGGTGCTGATCTTTGTCAGTCTGGCCATGTTCGGCAACTACTACGTGTACGACTGCGTGGAACCGTTGGCCGACCTGCTGACGCGGCAGCTCGGATTCACCGACGCCAACATCGGCCTGCTGCAGGCCATCTATTCTGTGCCCAATGTGGTCATGGTGCTCATCGGCGGCATCATCGTGGACCGCCTGGGCGCGCGCAAGGCGATTCTGCTCTTCGGTACGACCTGCCTGGTAGGAGCGGTCATCACCGTTCTCCAAGGCTGGCTGCCACTGATGGCCGCCGGGCGGCTCGTCTTCGGCATGGGCGCCGAATCGCTGATCGTAGCCGTCACCACAGCCATTGCAAAGTGGTTCCGGGGCAAGGAACTGAGCTTCGCCTTCGGCATCAACCTCATGATCGCCCGCGCCGGCACGCTGCTCGCCCAGCGCTCTCCCTCCTGGGCGGGCTTCGCCTACTCCAGCTGGCGCAAGCCGCTGCTGATCAGCGTGGGCTTTGCCGCCTTCTGTGTCATCGGCGCGGTCATCTATTGGGTCATGGAGGTCTATGCCGAAAAGAAATACGAGCTCGCGCCGGCCTCCTCCGACAAGGTCGTCTTCAAGGATCTGTTCAACTTCGGAGTCTCGTTCTGGTACGTCGTGGGCCTCTGCGTGGTCTTCTACTCGGCCATATTCCCCTTTGAGACCTTCGCCGTGAAGTACTTCCAGTATGCGCACGGGGCATCGCTTGAGCAGGCGGGCTTTATGCTCTCAATCCTCACCATGTCCACCATGTTCGGCACGCCGCTCTTCGGCTGGCTCAGCGACAAGATCGGTCGCCGCGCCCTGCTCATGACTCTCGGCTCCGTGCTGCTCATTCCCGTCTACCTGATGATGGCCTACTCGCATATGTCGCTTTTTGTACCCATGGCGATGATGGGCGTGGCCTTCAGCCTGGTGCCGGCCGTGATGTGGCCCTCCGTTGCCTACATCGTGGACCAGAAGAAGCTCGGCACAGCATACGGACTGATGACGGTAATCCAGAACATTGGACTGGCCGGCTTCAACCTGGTGATCGGCGGCGTGAACGATATGGGCCACGCCAGCGCGGCGAATCCCAACGGCTATCGCGCCGGGATGTGGATCTTCTCGATCCTCGGCTTCCTCGGCGTGGCCTTCTCGTTCCTGCTCCGCCAGCGCGAGACCGGACCGCACGGACATGGACTCGAAACCATCACACTTGGCGGCAAGTAAGCAGCCCTCGACCGCGCTGTCGGCCGCACACTGCTAGATTGCGAAATTGGATACGGCGGACAGAGAGCGACGTATCAGACCGCCAGGAAATCCCCTATCAACTTTGCCAGCAGCTCCGGAGCGGTTCGCATCGCCACGTGGCCTTCGCCCTCCAGAACCTCAACCCGCGCGCTGCTCAGCACCCCGGCCAGCGCCCTCGATGCATCTTTCAGCGGATGCTCCGGACTCTCGCTGCCCACCAGCATCATGGTGGGGCAACCGAGCGCGCGATAGCGCTCCACGTCTCCGCTCAGCCCGTCCATCACCTTAAGTTCTCGCACCCAGCCCGGCGCAAGCGTGCGCAGACGCTCCCAGCCCCGTGATGCCCGCATCGCCGCAATCTCGTCCGGCGGAATCCGGCTGAAGTTTTCAAGACCGAGTTCCAGAGCTCCATCTATGTCTCCCCGCGCGATGGCCGCCGCATAGGCCGCGTGTTTTTCGCCGGCGATCGGCCCACCAAACGGTAGCGGCGGCTCATAGAGCACAAGCTTGCGCACCGGTGTGCACATCGCCACGTCGAGCGCGCCGATAGCTCCAAAGGAGTGCCCCACCAGTGCGGCGCCTTCTCCGGCTGCCTCCAGCACCGCCTCGATGTCCTCGCACTCCCGCTCCATCGAGTAAGGGCCTTCTCCGTGCCCGCTGCGCCCTCTGCCCCGCCGGTCCATCGAGTAGCAGGTAAACTTGCCGGCAAGCAGCCGCGCCACACGCATCCAGTCGGTGTGCGTCGAAATGCTGCCGTGAACAAACACGACCGCCGGACCCTCTCCGGCCCTCAGATACCCGATGCGCGTTCCATCCGCGGACCGCACATGCCCCTCGGCCACGTGGTGAACCGTCTCTGCCATGCTGTGAGTCATCTTCTCTATCGTAAAACCTGCCCGCCCGCCGCACTGCTGCTTGTAAACAATCTGCCTCGCCAGTCCGTCTTAAAGACATATCCAACCACTCCGGGCCACATATAAAGGCTGAAAATTATGAAGTCATACCTCCGGTCCTGTGCCGCGGTGTCGGCGTCTCTGCTGTTGCTTGCAGCCATACCCGCAATCCTTCATTCCCAGGCCGTACCGGAGCCGCAACCCACCTCGACCCTGCAACTGCCCGCCGACGAGGTGCTCCTCGAACTCGTCGTCGAGGACAAGCACAATCGCCCCGTCGTCGATCTCCAGCCCGATCAGATCGCCGTCACCGACAACGGCGTACCGGTTAAGCTCACCAGCCTTAGGTTCATCTCCGGCAGCCGCACGGATCCTACGCTGGTCGCGTTGCTCTTCGACCGGCCCGGCATTGACAGTAAACAGCCCGCTGCCAAGACCGAAGCTATGGATGCTTCCTCCACATCGGCACAGGAGCTTTCCAAAGGCATGCAGGACGCGGCACGGAGCCTCCTCAAGCCCTTTCCTGAGGCCGGCTTTCAGTTCGCGGTTCTCGACGCATGGGGGCGCCTTGAGGCGCAGCAACCCTACACCGCAGACCGCAAGGCCATCGCGCAGGCGATCTCCGCTGCCGTTCAAATCGGCAATTATGGCGTGAAGGCCGAGCCTCCGGCCGCTGAAGCCCAGCTCGTCGCGGTCGCCAAGACCGGCCAGGTTCCGGGCGGCGCAGCGGTCAGCGCCGCGGAGCGCGCTCTCGCCCGTTCGCTCACCTCGGCGGTAGACAGCTCCAGCCGCATCGTCACCAGCCAGCACCTGCCCGCATCGCTCGCTTCTCTGCTTGCGCTGGTTGAGTCCATGCAGTCGCTGCCTGGCCGCAAGGCGGTTGTCTACTTCACCATTTCCAGCGGTTCGCAGGGCAGCCAGCTCAGCGACAGTTCCTCAAAAGCCGCGCTCCAGTCGATTCTTGGCGCGGCCAACCGCGCCGGCGTCAGCATTTACATCGTGCGGGTCAGCGACCTCAGCGCCGCCCACCAGTTGGCCGCCATCATGAACGGCTACGCGGCCATGAGCCTTGGCTCCGACGACGTCCAGCGCGCGCCCAGCACCAGCGCATCCGGAGTCACTACCAGCAGCTATCAAACCTCACGCGCCGCCATGTATGGCGGCGCCTCTGAGATGCGCCAGATCACCGCACAGCAGTCCGGCCAAAACGCCGTGCACGATGCTCTGGATGGGCTGGCCAAAGGCACCGGCGGAGATGCCCTCAACGCGGCCGAAAATCTCGCCGGACCGGCAAAGCAACTGGTGCGCGATCTCTCCTCCTTCTACGAAGCCGCCTATGCGCCGCCTGCCGGCACGCTCGACGGCAGCTTTCACGCAACCGACGTCAAGCTCATCCGTACCGGCCTCACGGTTCGCGCCCGCTCCGGATATCTCGCCCTGCCCCGCAACGCCGGCTTCACGCAACCGCCCCAGCCCTTTGAAGTGCCCCTCATGGCGCTGCTCAGCCGGCCCCAGATTCCGACAGACATCAACTTCCGCGCCGCCGCCATCCACATCGGCCATCAGGAGGAGGGCGACCTGAGCCTCGCAGCTGTCGAGGTTCCCATCGCCTCCATCGAGACCAGCGAAGACAACTCCACCCATCTCGTCTCAGCCCACCTCGCCATCCTCGCCAGCATCAAAGACAGCACCGGTATAGTCATCGAGCGCTTCAGCGAAGACATTCCGGCGCGCTGGTCCTCATCCAACGGAGCCACGGCAAAGCCGCAGACGTTCTCCCTCGAGCGTCCCTTCTCAGCGCCTCCCGGCGAATACACGCTTGAAGCAGCGGTCCTCGACTCCATCAGCGGCAAGGCCGGAGTGATCCGCGAGCCCTTTACCATCGCACCCGCCGCCGGCGTACCCGAGTTGAGCCAACTCGTTCTGGTCCGCGCCATTGAGCCCGCGTCCGCCTCCGATGCCGGTTCCACTCCGCTCTCCTTCGGCGACAACCGCGTGCTGCCCAACCTCAACAACGAGCTGCCCGCCGGAACGCAGAAGATATCGGTCTACTACCTCGCCCACACCGACCCCGCATCGAAAGATCCCGCAAGCGTCAAACTCGAGGTGCTTCGCGGCGGAACGCCTCTCACCGGTGCCATTCTCGAGTCGAACCTCCAGACGGACTCCGAGTTTCATCCCATCGTCAACAGCTTCTCCATCCGTAACGCCCCGGCGGGCGGATACGAGTTGCGCGCCACCATCACCCAGGGCGAACGTTCCGCCTCCTCTTTCGTCTTCTTCAACATGGCCGGAGACCCCGCCGACTCTGACCCTGTAAGCGTTCCGGTGCTCGACGATCCCACCAACCTCAAGTCCGCGGACAACTCCGTTGCCAGCCTGACACCCGTGCAGATCACCCAGGTCCTCGCCGACGCACGAAAGTACGCACTCGACTACGCAGCCTCGCTGCCCAACCTCATCTGCCAGCAGGTCACCTCGCGCTCCCAGGACGCGAGCGGAGACGGCAAGTGGAAGCACACCGACTCCATCGTCGAGATACTCACCTACGTCGATCATGAGGAAAGCCGAACCGTCCTCGGCAGCGAAGTGTACGGAAGCACCAGGAACGCCGCTCAGACCAAAGGCAACGGCATGAACTCCGCCGGCGAGTTCGGAGAAGCCCTCGGCGGCATCTTCAAGCCGGCCGCAAATGCCGAGATCATATGGAAGGAGTCGGCCATGCTCGCCGGAAAACCGGTCGAGGTCTTCGAGTATCGTATCGAGAAGGCAAACTCCACCTTCTCGCTGCACTCCCCGTCCGGCTACGCCAACGTGGGCTACTACGGCCGCATCTACGTAGACCGCGCCACCCGCGGCGTCCGCAGCTTCACCATGCTCACCGACGAGGCGCCCAAAGACTACGCCATTCGCCGCGCCGCCGTGCGCATCGACTACGACTACGTCTCCATCAACGAGCACGACTATCTGGTTCCGGTCAGCGCCGAGGTCGTCGTCAGCCAGGGCAAGAGGCTGCTTGAACGCAATCAGATCGAGTTCACCAGCTTCCGCCGCTTCGGCTCAAACGTGCGCATCGTCGGCGACGACCCGGCCGCGAAGACGAAGTAGTACAAACGCGAACTGGGCCGGGAGGTGCTGGGTGCGCCATCCATCGTGCGTTCTTTGCGCGATGGGTGGGAAAGCACATCCCTCAACCGGCACTTCGCAACCACCCAACCTACGCGCTATCATGGCCCATCATGAAAACGCGATTCGCAAGGCTACTCTTGTTTGCCTGTGTTCTTTCACTCGCCGCTGCATCGGCTTCGGCACAGGGCCCCTTCTCCGGCGGAGCGTCAGCCAAGCCCCAGTGCGACGGCCTCGTAGGTACCTGGGTCAGCCAGAGCGCAACCATCGACCTGCGCAAGGACGGCACTACTGAGGTCAATGGCGTTGCCTATCGCTACGCAGGCGACGGCAAGATCATCACCCTGGTCGGCATCGACGGCACCTATCGCTATCCCTACCAGCTCAAGGGTGACATCCTGATCGTGCTCATCAACGGCGTGCTCCAGACCTTCCAATGCGGTGCGGCCGGTGCGGCGCCATCCGGCGGCAACATGAACGGCGGCAACGCCGGCGGCATCACTCCCCAACTGCTGCTGTCCAGTGCCTGGTGTACCTTCTCCTACAACAAGATCACCGGCTACTCCAACTCCACCCGCTACGTCTTCAGCTCAAACGGCACATTCAGCACCGGTGGCCGCGCTGAAGGTTCATCGAGCGGCTACGGAGGCTCCATGGCCAGCCAGCGCAACTCCCAGGCCGCAGGCGTCTGGAAGGTCGCCAACGGTGTCCTCTACATCGGCGACTCTGTGCCGCAGCCCGTCGAGACCCAGCTCAAGCGCAACAACAACGGCAGCGTCATCGTGGTAGCCGACGGAGTCGAATACTCGCAGTGCCGGTGAGTTGGGTAGCCTGCAAATCTGTACCAGTTGCTCGCCCTACTTCAGATCCAGAATCTGCTGCGGGTCCACGCGAATAACCATGTACCCCAGCGCCTGGTCGATCTTGCTGAACCAGTGCGGCGTCCCAGCCGGGATTATCACCACATCCCCTTCGTGGATCTCCTGGCTTACTCCGTCCTCGATCGCCGTTCCTGACTCGCCCGGCCCATCCTGCGCCTTCACCTGCGCGCTGTCGGCGGCCCTCACCTTGGCGTTCAACACCTTGCCGCCGGTCACCAGCGTCGCCGAGCCCTTCAGCACGTAGTAAATCTCGCTCACCTTGTAGTGAACCGCCACCGGCTGCGGCTGGGCTGCCGTCCGGTAGAGCGCGCCTACGGCGATGTTGTGCCCGCCCGCATCCACCACGCGAATATTCGGCAGCGTCCCCTGCTTGTGCTCCGGTCCCGCCATGGCCGCAATCTCCGCCGCCTTGATATCGACCGCCGGCAGCGTTCCCACCTGCCCTGACGCCATCAGCGGCATCGCCGACGCCGCACCAATCACCAGCATCCTGATGTGCATTCGCATCCCTCAACCTCCTCCAAACTAATCCGGATGGTAGCAGGCTCTAAGTAACCCGGCAAAATAACTACTTAGTCACGGGATAACTGAGTGACTCTTCCCGGTCCGCTTTTCCTTCCGGCTCGGTTCTGGGCTATAGTGGTCACACACCAGACTTACTGTCACGAGGTCTTCGATGCGTTTGCACGTCCGCGCCCGTCTATTTCTGCTTGTATCCGTCGTTCTTGCAGCTACAATGTTTCTCCCCGCTCAGGGACCGGAAAACACCAGCACCGTATACCGGCAACTGCGCGATCTGCTTCCCTCGGGCCAATCCGTCTCCATCTCCAACTTCGAACTCAAGCGCGACGCCGCCACCTTCTCCCTGCGCAGCGGCAGAATCGTGTTCTACGGCGAGGTCAACGGCAAGATCACCGGCGCGGTATTCAATGGCGAAGGACATCTCCACATCGCTCCACCCACCGCCGAGGAGCGGCACAACCTCGCTCTCCAGACCCACGTCGAGGCCTTCGACGAAGACTTTGACCTGGCCGTCCTGCGCTTTTCTGACTCCACGGCCGCTGAACTACACAAAGCCTCCACAGCGAACGGCCAGTCAGACAACTCCTTCGTCAAGGCGGCCCAGGATCTGCAAACCTTCCTGCGCCGCCACTCGATTCAGTTATCCAACAGCGGCGATGGAGAGACCTACTACTCAAAGTCGTTCTATGGAAACCTCGACCTGCGCCTGCTAGAGGATGTGCTCAGCCCTGCCCCCGGCGGATACTTCATGGCCGCGATGCACGGCAGCAAGAACGCTCATCTTTTCTTTATCCTCGACCCCAACGGCGTCGGCGAGGTCGCTCCGGAAGAGGTGGCACTGCTCAACTGGGACTCGCGAGAAAACTCTGAGACCATGCCCCTCGCCTTCCACCGCGCCGCCGAGTATGCAAAGAACGGCGTCCCCTCCGGTAACGAGCGCAACGGAACCTACCGCATCCTCAACCAGGACCTCGACGTAGGCATCGAGAAGAACGGCTTCCTCACCTCGACGGCCACTGTCGAAATCCGTGCCGAGCAGGACCAGGCCGCCGTGATTCCCTTCAACCTCTATCCCACGCTGCGCGTCAGTCAGGTTACAACCATCGACGGCAAGCCGCTCGACTGGGTTCAGGAAGCCAAGGACGTGGACCCCGACTTCGGCGTAATTCTCGCCGCGCCACTCAAGAAAGGCGAAACCACAAAGATCAAGATCACCTACTCCGGCAAGGACGTCGTCTTCAACAAGGGCGGAGACAACTATTACCCAGTCGCCCGTGAGAACTGGTATCCCAATTCCAACCGCGGCCTCGGCGACTACGCCAACTACCACATGACCTTCCACGTGCCCAAGGGCCTTCAGATCATCGCCACCGGCACCAAGGTCAAAGAGAACAACGATGGCAAGCTCACCCTCACCGAGTGGAAGACCGATTCGCCCCTGCCCGTCGCGGGCTTCAGCTTCGGCGACTTTGCCACCAAGCAAGCCAAAATCCCGGCTGGCTCATCCGGGCAGTTGACGCTTGACGCCTATGCCAATAAGCAGCAGCCCGGATTTCTGAGCACTCTTTCCAGTTCTTTGTCCATGGCCGGAACTTCCCTGGGCTCACTCGACTCCACCAACATGCTCGGGGCAGAACTCGCACAGGGCCAGGTGGCCGCGCAACTCTACACCGACTACTTCGGCCCCTTGCCCTTCTCCCACATCGCACTCACCCAGCAGTCGGCCTGCAACTACGGCCAAAGCTGGCCCATGCTCGTCTATCTGCCCGTCTGCGGCTTTCTCGACACCACCCAGCAGCACTTCCTCGGAATGGGCGGCTTCGAAGGCACACTCTACTGGAAAGAGGTCACGCCGCACGAGGTCGCACACCAATGGTGGGGACAGACCGTAGGCTTCTCCAGCTACCGCGACCAGTGGATGAGCGAGGGCTTCGCCGGCGCCTCGGCCTCCATCTACCTACAGGCAACCCGCCCGAAGCCAGACGACTTCCTCACCTACTGGCAGGAGCAGCGGCGTTTGATCACCGAGAAGAACCAGTTCGGATTCCGGCCCATCGAAGTAGGCCCCGTCACCATGGGCGCGCGCCTCAGCTCGCCCAAGACCGGCTGGAGCGTATACCAAAACCTCGTCTACCCCAAGGGCGCTTACATCCTCCACATGCTGCGCATGTTGATGTGGTCTCCCCAGCAGGGGGACGCGCGCTTCAAGGCCGCCATGCAGGACTTCGTCGCCACCTACCGCCTCAAGCCCGCCACCACCGAGGACTTCAAGGCCGTCATGGAAAAACACATGGACGACGCCATGGATCTCGACAGCAATCAGCGCCTCGACTGGTTCTTCCGCCAGTTCGTCTACGGAACCGACCTGCCTGCCTATCACTTTGAGTCACAGGTCACTCCGAACGACAAAGGCAACTCCCTGCACATCAAGCTAGTCCAGTCCGGTGTGCCAGACAGCTTCCGCATGCGCGTACCCATCTACCTTGAGTTCGCTGACGGCAAGGTGCAGCGCCTCGGCTCATTTGAGGTCTACGGCAACAGCACCAAGGACCAGACCATACAGCTGCCCAAATTCCCCTCGGCCATCAAAAAAGTCTCCATCAACCACTACTACGACGTTCTCTCGATCGATAACTAGCCACCGAAATATTCGGTGCCCCACCCTCGCCGCGCCTTTGTTTTTGCGGCTAGGGTGGGGAAGGGCAACCCCCAACCCACCACGCCCGCTCCCGGAGGGAGCGAATGAAATTAGCCCCGGGTGAAACCAGGGGTAGGCTGCCCATAGAACACCGCCGTCCTGTAAGGACGGCATGACACTTTAATGTTGACTCCAGAACTAGATCTTGAATCCCACGGGTGCCCCCGGCCCCTCCACCCCACCCATTATCCTTAAATCAGTGAATCTGGTCCGCATCAAAGCCCGGCTCCGCAGCATCACCTGGCGCAAAGCTCTCCTCGGCATCGCCGCGGCCCTCGTATCGCTGTGGCTGCTCGCGGTCCTCATGCTCATCGCCGCCCGGTTCATCGATCCGCCCACCACAGCCGTTCAGGTGCAGCGCCACATGCAGGCAGTTCTTCACGGCAAGCCCTACAGCAAACGATTCCAGTTCGTTCCTCTCAATCAGATCTCGCCCAGCTTTCAGCACGCGGTCATCGCCGCGGAAGACGGCGCCTTCTACCAGCACCACGGCTTCGACTGGCACGCCATCCAGCTCGCCGCCGAGCACGACATGGACGGCGGTAAGATCCGCGGCGGCTCCACCATCACCCAACAGCTCGTCAAAAACCTCTTCTTCGGCACCAGCCGCTCCTACCTGCGCAAGGGCGCCGAGTTCACACTCGTCCCCATGGCCGAGCTGATCCTCGGCAAGCAGAGAATACTTGAGCTTTATCTGAATGAAGTCGAGTGGGGCCCCGGAGTCTTCGGCGCGGAAGCCGCCTGCCAGTTCTGGTACAAGACCCCAGCCCGCACCGTCGGCCGCGACCAGTCCGCCCGCCTCGCGGCAATCCTGCCCTCACCCCTCAAGCGCAAGCCCAGCCGCATGGACAACTACAGCTCCATCATCCAGGCGCGCATGAGCATGATGGGCTGGTAGAAAAGCCCCGCCCCCAAACTGCTCACCCGGCCGCCGGAGCAATCTCCCCCGTCATCGCAAAGTAGATTCGCCGTGCCGTGGCCTCCTCGTCCGCCTCCGAGCGGATCATCAGGTCGTAGAGCCGGTGGTCGCCCCAGTCCTTGCCGAACTGCTGCTGCATGTACCTGGCCCGCTCGGCGTCCACCGTACGAGTCCGCTCGACGATGTCGATGCCCGGCTTGATGCGCGCCTTCAGCCGCTCCACCCGCGCCCGGAACGGCGCATAGACGAAGACGTGGTAGACATCGGGCTTGTGGGCCAGAATGCACTGTCCGCCACGGCCCACAATGACGCACTCGCCTGTCGAGTAGGCCTCTTCGACGATCTTGCGCGTCATCTGCGCCATCCGCGCCCCGTCAAAGATGTCCCCTTCGCCGATGCCCTCGCCAGAGGCGATGGCGACGCCGCGCAGCGCCTCCTCGTTGAGCCGCTTGAGCCAGCTCTGCGCCCGCTCGTCGTAGCTCTTCACCACATGCGAGTCGACTCTCGCCGCGTCGGCGATGGCCGTAATAATCTCGCTGTCGAGCAGCTTCCAGCCCAGCCAGCCGGCGACGATGCCCGCTATCCTGCCGCCGCCGCTGCCGAACTCCCGTGCCACCGTCAACGCCCGATACCGCATAACCACCTCCCGCGCATGCAAGCGCATGAGGAAATTTCCCAACAGAGGAGCATACTCCAATTCCGCCCCGCGCGCATTGCGCTTCGACATATCGGCACGGTTCATGCTCGCGTACACTGGCTACAAGCATTGTTCGATGCAATACATGCGCGCTGCGCGGGAGATGAATCGGCTATGAAGCGAATCGGCGTGCTGTTCGGGGTGGAGAACAGCTTTCCCGGCGCGCTCGTGGAACGCATCAACTCCATCCATCCGGAAGACATCGAGGCCGAGTTCGTCCTCACCGGCTCGATCGCGCTCGACCAGCCGTCGCGCTACGCGGTCATAGTAGACCGCATCTCCCACGTCATTCCCTTCTATCGCGCCCTGCTCAAGCACGCCGCACTGCAAGGAACCGTGGTCATCAACAACCCCTTCTGGGCCTCTGCCGACGACAAGTTCTTCAACTACGCCGTCGCCCTCAGCGTCGGAGTCGCGGTTCCGCCCACGGTTCTGCTGCCCCACAAAGACCGTCCAAACGACACCTCGGAGCGCTCGCTGCGCAACCTCGAGTATCCTCTCGACTGGGATGCGGTATTCAAGGCCATCGGCGAGCACGGCTACCTCAAGCCCATCGACGGCGGCGGCTGGCGCGACGTCACCGAGGTGCGCGGTCGCGCGGAGTTCTTCCGCGCCTACGACAACTCCCGCGATGAGTGCATGGTCTACCAAAAAGCGGTTGAGTACACCGACTACTTCCGCTGCTACGTGGTCGGCCAGAGCAAGGTTCGCGTAATGGCCTACGACCCGCGCCGCCCCCACGAGGAGCGTTACCACGCCAGGATGCCGCGCGGACTCGCCGCCCGCCGCCTGCTCCGCCGCATGGAACGGGACGCGCGCACCCTCTGCCGCGCCCTCGGCTACGACTTCAACTCGGTCGAGTTTGGGGTTGAGAACGGCATTCCGTTCGCCATCGACTTCATGAACGCGGTACCCGACACCGATCCGCGTACTGTGGGCGAGAAGAACTTCAACTGGGTCGTGGATCAGATGGCGCGTCTGACCATCTCAAAGGCAAAGCGCCCTCCGCGCCGGCCCGGCCCAGACGCGGCAAAGCTCCTCGTCCCCGCCGGGGAACAGAAACTGGAGTAGCGATTGTTCGTCTAGCTTTTCGCGCGTACCAGCACGCAGGTGATGTTGTCCTGCCCGCCGGCCTTGTTGGCTTCATCGATCAGTTGCTTACACAGTCCGTCAAGCGGCAGCGGCTCGCCTAGTATCGACGCAATGCGCTCGTCACTGAGCTCGCGGTTCAGGCCGTCGGAGCAAAGCAGATACAGGTCTCCGGCTGCGATCTCAAGCGGGAAGACGTCTGCCGTGACCGAACTCTGTGTGCCAAGCGCCCGTGTGATTACATTGCGCAGCGGCGAGATGCGGGCCTCGGCTGCGTTCATGCGTCCAAGGCGAACCTGCTCATCGACCAGGGAGTGGTCGAGCGTAATCTGCTCAAACTGCCCTGCGCGCAGACGGTAGGCGCGGCTATCGCCAACGTTCACCACCCAGCCCCGAGCGCCCTCCACGGCCAGGCTCACCAGCGTCGTCCCCATCCCGCTGCATCGCGGATTGTGCAGCGCATGCAGGAAGATCGCTTCGCCCGCCGCGTTCACCGCGCGCTCAAGCACTTCGGCCAGCGGCGTCTCGTGAAGGTTCCCGGCCATATGGTGCATGACAACCTTCACAGCCATGGAGCTTGCTACCTCGCCCGCCGCCGCGCCGCCCATGCCGTCGCACACAACGTAGACGCCAAGATCGACGCCGACGGCAAAGGCGTCCTCGTTGCCTGAGCGCTTGCGTCCGCGATCGGTACGTCCCGCTGCTATGTAATGTATGGCGGCCTTACCCAAAAATGTTCTCCCGTTGGTCAGTTTACACACCGGCCCTTCTATCGGCGGTGTACAAGTCCATCCTGCCTAGTGTGTGCTTCGCGCCGCTGTCGATTCGGGAAGCGGTGGCGCATCGGGAAGCTCGAAGATTTGAATTGCCGAGCCGTTCAGCACCGCTACTCTGCGCCCGGAGGGCGACAGCGCCACGTTGCCGCCGGCATCGAGAATCGGCGCAACCGGCGTCTCAAGTGCCACGGCTCCCGTTGCCGTGTCGAAGACTCGCACCCACTGGCCCTTGATGTCGCTGTTCGTCAGCGGATCGAAGGAGTTCACCGGCTGCGACACATAGAGCGCCTCGCGCGCAAAGCGCAGCCCGCCGCGCGAAGTAACGAATTGCGGCCAGGTTGCATGTTCGGTCTCCGCGGCGCTCCACAGCGTGCCTCCCCCTGTGTTCAGCGCGGTCAGGGTATATCCGCCGCTGCCGGTACAGGAGGTCGCCAGCACCACCTTCTCCGAGACCAGATCCAGCCGCGGCATGCACGCCGACGTCACCTCGTCCACGGGCCGCATTGCACCGCCGAATTGGCTTTCCACCACGACCCACTGCTCGCCATTGCCGCGCAGAGTGCCGTAAGTGCCCGAGGCCCCGACTGCCGGCCGCACGGCCGTGCGCACCCGAGCAACCAGCTCCACCTTGCCGGTATCGCCGTGCAGGATGCGCAGAACCGTGTCCTGTCCGCTGCCGGTGTCTTCGTCGCCGGCCTTCTGTTTCGCTTCGATCGAGTCGGTCACGATCAGTTCCCCGCCGGGACTCACGCCCATCCATTCCACCGGCCCGGGAAAGTGCAGCAGCGGCCTGCGGTTGAGATTGGCATCCAGTTCGTAGATCGAATCCATATCGCGCAGCAGAAACCGGGCATCGCCGCCGGCGAGCAGATAGCGCTCACGGTCGTGCACCGTCCACTCGCTTCGTGCCAGCACGGCGCCGGACTTTACGTCCAGCACAACGGCGCGTATCGTCCGCTGATCTTCTCCCGCGCTCTCGGCTTCGCGCCGCATCAGACCCGGAATCCTGAAGGTGAACAGAACCCTGTCTTCACCTGCGAAATCCAGCGAGGCCAGCACATTTCTCTGCCCCAGATAGTTCGCGCCCGGCTGCGCGAAGCCCAGATCTTCAATGGGAATCGTCCAGCCTGGTTTGACGCTCGGTTTGGCGGGCAGCCGGTCTGAGAGGTCCTGAATCTTCGTCGCGGGAGCGGCCCCGCGGCCCGTGGCTTTCACTTCGAAGCCCAAGCTCATGCATGCCACCGCCAGCAGACAGAGGCACATGCTTATCGTTGCTCGAACTGTGAGGCTCGCAAGCTTCATCCCTTTCTATTGTCGCCGATCGGTTTTGCCCTGGCGCACTCGCGCACTCCATTGCCCCCGGTATGAAAGAGTAGAGACAGAATGCCGGTTGAATCCAGCCCAGACGCACGAACTGCCGCCGCTCGATCGAGGCGCACGACGCTGCTCGGCTATGGGGCCTGCGCGCTGGCTTCTACGCTCTGGGGAACGGGTTTCTACTGGGGCAGGCTTGCGCTCGACGAGATGAGCGTGCCGAACATGGTGCTCTACCGGTTCCTGTTCGCCTCGCTCGGCATTTTGCCTGTCATTATTCGCCCTCTGGTCAAGCTCAACCGCCGCGAGTGGTGGATCCTTCTGGCCACGGCAGCCTTCGGGATTCCCATTCAGTTTCTGCTCCAGTTTCACGGCCTGGCCATGACCACAGTGAGCCACGCCTCGCTGATGGTGGGCGCCATGCCGGTGTTGCTGGCTGCCACCGCCGCCATCTTCGCCAACGAGCGCCTGGACTGGATCGGCTGGGTCGCCCTCTGCGCCTCAACCTTCGGCGCGGGTCTGGTGGTGCTGGGCGGAAGCCGCACCACTACTGGCAACGAGACTCCAACACTCGCCGGAGACATGCTGGTTGTCGCATCGCTGATCGTGGCGCTGGCCTGGATCATCCTCAGCAAGAAACTGCTTGAGACGCACTCCGCTCCTGTTGTGAGCGGCTACACAATCCTGGCCGGAACCCTGATGCTCATCTTCTGGAACTTCGCGCCGGCCCTCATCGGACACACCGTCGAGCCGTTGCCCTTTGCGCACGTCTCCGCGCGCGCATGGATAGCGCTGGCCATAAGCGGCGTACTGTGCACCGCCGCCACGACGCTGCTCTGGAACTGGGGCATCCACCATGTCCCCGCCTCGCGCGCGGGCGTTTTTCTGAACATCGAGCCGGCTCTGGGATCTATCCTCGGCGTCATGCTGCTCGGCGAGAGCCTTGGACCCTACGCCTGGCTCGGCGGCGCGCTGATTATCGGGGCCGCCGCCACCCTTACCACCCGCGGAAATAAGTCCGAACCCGAGGTCATCCTCGAGTAGCGCGGCGCTTCGAGCCAAACCAGCTTGTCATTCTGAGCGTAGTCTGCCGCGAACTGCGGCAAACGGAGTCGTAGGACCTGCGGTTGCTCCTAAGTGCGACTTGCGAGACACCGCCGTTAGTTTTCAAACAATGGTTGCGTTGCGGCCCATGCCGGTGGGGCAGGCTTCGGTTCGCTGGCCAGATCGTAGACCAGCCGCTCCAAAACCAGCTTCTTGTCCGGCGGCGAAGAGCGCAGCTCCATGTCCGCGCGAGCAACCAGCCTTAGCGCGCGGGTGAGCTCGCGGCGGCTCTTGTAGCGCCGCGCCTGGCGGATCAGGTCGTCGGCCGCGAACGGCGGCATCCTGAAGCCCTGCCAAAGCGCCTGCCAGATCGCCCGAGAGTCGCGCACGTTCTTCTCAAGGATCACCAGCATCTGCCGGAAGGTACGCGCCAGCATGTACAGGTGGCCAATGGCCGCGTCCTCGCCGGCGTCGGAGCTGTTCAGCAGGCCCTGAAGCAACATCAGCGCTCGCGCCCGATCCCGCGCGCTGATGGCGTCGGTCAGCTCGTAGAGCGAGCGCTGTTTGGCGGCCAGCACCATCGTCTCCACGTCGCCCAGCGTGATCTTGCCGCGGCCGTGAGCGAAGAGCAACAGCTTCTCAAGCTCCGATGCCACCAGCATCATGTCGGCGCCCAGCGCATCCACCAGCTCGCGCGCCGCTTCGGGCTCCACACGCACGTTCGCGTCCTGCGCCGTCGCCACCGTCCAGCGCATGGCGTCTTCCTCAGTCACGCGCGCCAGCTCAATCACGGCGCAGTGCTCGCCCAGCGTCTCCTTGATCCGCTCGAAGCGGTTCTTGTCGTCCATGTCCATGCGACGGATGTCGGAGGGGATGCGCAGAAAGTCCGCCACGAAGATCAGCAGCGCCTGCGGGTTGGGCGAGCGGAAGTAGCGGTCCAGCGCCGCAAACTCTTCCTTCTTGGCTCCGCGTGTGTAGAGCTGCTTGACGCTGCGGATAAAGATCACTTGAAACGGCGACATCAGCGAAGGGGTCTGCGCCTGGTCCAGCGCCTCGAAGATCGAGGTCTCGGCTAGGTCGATCTCCGACAGGCAGAAGTCGCGCAGATCAGCCGGAACATAAGCTTGCAGCACCACCGCCCGGCAGCGATCGATTAGGAAGGTCTCGTCGCCGGCCAGTACGTAGCCGGGCCGCAACTCGCCCTTGCCCGCCGCAGCAGCCTCGATCTCGGCGGCAAATCGTCCCGCCGCCGAAAACCCCGCGCCTGCCCGACCGCCGGTCATCGGCAGGTCTCCGGGGCGCGCACTGCTCCGAGCTCAGGCTTTTTTGCCATCCGCGTACAGAATACCGCCAATGCCGCCTGCTACGGGAGTGGTGCAACCTCTTGAAAACCGGGCTGGAATCAGAATCCTTCGAGAACGTCCGCTACCAGCTGCCTCGCGAAGTTCCGCGAAAGCCGCTCAACCGCCGCCGGATTCTCCTCGACAAACAGCGGCAAATTGGTCGTTGCCTGGTACTGCTCGCGGAAGACGTAGTTCGGGTTCGAGTAGAGCACGCGGCCGTCCCGCGCCGTCACCGTCACCGAAACCACCACCGTGATAACAAAGCTCGATGACTGGTCGGTGGCCGAGTTGAAGGTCAGCGGCTTCACGCCCTCGTTCACGATCGTGCCCTGCACCACCGCGTCCGCGCCGTCGTCCTCTCGCGGAGTCACCCGCAGCCGGGTCCGCGTCGCGAACTCACGGATCACAGCCTCGGTCATCGCCGTATTCGTTCCGTTAAAGGTTGTCCTGTTGGCGAAGACCGGAACCGACAGCGTTTTGACATCGGCGGGCAGATGCGTGGCCGCGCCCAGCGTGTGATACCCACACCCGCTCAGCAAAAGCAGGACGGCGGCAGCTTGGACGGCAAGGTACGAACGCATAACCATATGTTAGCGCGCCCCGGGCGCCTTGACGCATTGACTCACTCGCCAGTCAACCAACCTCCGGCCTCAAAAGTTCATTTCAAAACCGGCTTGCCATCCTGAGCGCAGTTTGCCGCGCTTTTGCGGAAACGAAGTCGAAGGACCTGCGGTTGCTTTTCTGTAAACCAACCACGAATTTGGGTGCCCCAGGTCTCGTGTTTGAGACCTGGGAAAGCACAAATCTTCGCGGTCACAGAAATAGCCGACTCACAGCGCCAGCGAAGGGTCCGCCGACAGATCCGGTGGCGCGAACTCGCGGGCCTCGAACCGAGGCCACGCCGCAGCCGCAACCATCGCCGCGTTGTCGGTGGATAGTGCGAGGCTCGGGAAGGCCACCCGCTGGCAGCGCTTTGCTGCCTGGGCGGCGAAACGCTCGCGCAGTTCGCGGTTGGCGGCAACTCCGCCGGTTACAAGCACGCGCGTTGCGCCCAGTGTTTCGGCGGCGGCGAAGGTCTTCTTAAGCAGATCGCCCACTACAGCATGTTGAAAACTCGCGATCAGGTCGAGCGTTCGCTGCGGGCAGAGATCGAGAGCCGTCTCGCGCGTCGCGGGAGGCTTCATCTCGGCAGTTCCCCGCGCAGCGCGAGCCTCCGCCTCTTCGCGCATCGAGTGCAGTTCCACGTAGCGCAGCACCGCCGTCTTGATTCCTGAGAACGAGAACAGAAAGTGCGGGTCGAGTGCGGCGATGGGCGCGGTCTTCGCAGCTTTTGTGCGTGGCGTCTTTCCGATCAGATGCGCCTTGGTCTTGATCTGGGCAAAAGTAAACGGCACGGCCAGCGGATTGCCAAATTGCGCCAAAGTATCGATCCACGGCCCGCCCGGATAGCCCAGGCCAAGCAGCTTTGCCACCTTGTCGTAGGCCTCTCCGGCCGCGTCGTCCAGCGTGCGCCCGACGAGCTTGTAGGTCCAGAGACCATTCGCAGGCCGGGCCAGATAGAGATGCGTATGCCCACCGGAAACGACCAGCGCAAGAGCCGGCTCGTCGGCGCTCGGGCCATACTCCTCGCGCTCGCGCAACAGCACCGCGTGGATGTGGCCTTCGAGGTGATTGACGGCGATCAACGGCAGGCCAGTAGAAAAAGCGAGGCCCTTGGCGTACATAATCCCCACCAGCAGCGCGCCCGCCAACCCCGGACCGCTGGTAACGGCGATGGCGTCGAGATCAGCCAGCGTGACACCGGCTTCGGCAAGCGCCGCTCGGACAACAGGAACGATCGAGCGCAGATGCTCGCGGCTGGCCAGCTCCGGCACCACGCCGCCGTACTTGGCGTGGGTGGGAATCTGCGAAGCCACTGCCGACGACAACGCGCGCGAACCGCGTTCGACGACGGCCGCAGCCGTCTCGTCGCAGGAGCTTTCGATGCCGAGAATGAGGCCGCGGGACATAGTTCAAGTTTAGCGGGGTTAGCGGAGTTCGCTGGCCGATCCGGCGAAATAACGCGACAATAGAAGCAGCCATGCCGTCCGCCAAAGCCAAGTACGACGCCGCGCTCCAAATCGTCGCCGATCTGCGCGCTAAAGGCTTTGAGGCCTGGCTGGCCGGCGGTTGCGTGCGCGATCTCGCGCTGGACCGCGAACCCCACGACTATGACGTGGCAACAAGCGCCACTCCCGACGTTGTACTCAACATGTTTCCGCGCACCTTCGCCGTGGGCGCGCACTTCGGCGTGGTGCTTGTTGCTTCCAGCGATGAAGATTCTCGTCCCGACCGCTTCACAACGGAGGTCGCCACCTTCCGCTCCGATGGCGCCTACTCTGACGGCCGCCACCCCGATGCCGTGCGCTACTCGCTGAGCGCCGAGGAAGACGTGCAGCGCCGCGACTTCACCATCAACGGCCTCTTGCTCGACCCGTTCATCGAGATTCCCGGATACTGCTCGCCCTCTCCGCCCATCGAAGGGGTTCGCGACTTTGTCGGCGGTCTGGCCGATCTCGAATTGGGCGTAGTGCGCGCCATCGGCCGCGCCGAGACGCGCTTTGAAGAAGACCACCTCCGCATGTTGCGTGCCGTGCGCTTTGCCGCGCGCTTCGGCTTTGAGATCGAGCCCGGGACCCTCGCCGCCATTCGCGCTCTCGCTTCGCGCATCCACGCCGTGAGCCGGGAGCGGGTTCGCGACGAACTCACCAAAATGCTCACCGAGGGCCGAGCCCGCCGCGCCTTCGAGTTATTGGACTCAACCGGCCTGCTCGCCGAGGTGCTGCCTGAGATTGCGCGCATGAAGGGTATCGAGCAGCCGCCCGAGTTCCATCCCGAAGGCGACGTTTGGACCCATACTTTACTTCTGCTCGATCAACTTGAACCGGGAAGCAGCCCAACGCTGGCCTGGGGCGCGCTGCTGCACGACGTGGGCAAACCCGCCACCTTCCGCCGCGCTACGGACCGTATCCGTTTCGACGGCCACGTGGAGGTAGGCGCGGCCATCGCCGCCGAAGTCTGCCGCCGCTTCCGCTTCTCGAACGAAGAGACCGCCCGTGTGCTCTCGCTCGTTGAGCAGCACATGCGCTTCATGGACGCGCAGAGGATGAAGGCGTCCACTCTCAAAAAGTTTCTGCGCCAGGAGAACTTCGACGAACATCTGGCCCTGAACCGGATGGACTGCATGGCGGCGATGGGCAAGCTCGACACTTACGAGTTTGTGAAGCAGCAGTTGGAGGCGATGCCGGAAGAAACCATGCGCCCCACGCCGCTCATCACCGGCCGGGAACTGATCTCGGCAGGCTACACGCCCGGTCCGAAGTTCCGCGAAGTGCTGGCCGCTGTTGAAGACGCACAGCTTGAAGGCACGATCACAACGGCAGAGGAAGCGCTGGCGCTGGCTAGGAAGCAGCTCGGCGAACCCGGCCTCTAAGCTTCAGGCCAATCCACGCTTGATAAAATCAATATGTCCTTACTTTTTGGGGGCTTGAGATAGAACCGCACAGAATGACGCTTCGCCTTTTCAACACGCTCTCCGGCCAAATCGAACCGCTCGCGCCCGCTGACGGCCAGTCGCTGCGCATGTACGCCTGCGGGCCTACGGTCTACGACTTTGGCCACATCGGCAACTTCCGGACGTTCCTCGAAGTCGACGTGCTGCGGCGGTTTCTGCTGCTCACCGGCACGCCGGTCCGTCACGTCATGAACATCACAGACGTCGATGACAAGATCATCCGCAACGCCGCCGCCGCCGGAATCCCCATCGGCGAGTACACAGCCAAATTCGAGGCTGCGTTCTTTGAAGATCTCGATTCGCTCAAGGTGCAGCGGCCCGAGGTGGTGCCCCACGCCACGGCGCACATCGACCAGATGATCGAGCTGGTGCAAAAGCTCGCAGCCGCGGGCGCTGCGTACAAAACCGAAGACGGAAGCTGGTACTTCCGCCTCGCCGCATTCCCTTCCTACGGCAAGCTTAGCAAGAAAGACCTGAGCGGCATGGAAGACGGCGCGCGAGTGGACGTGGACGAGTACGAGAAGGACTCGGCCCGCGACTTTGCACTGTGGAAGGCCGCCAAGCCCGGCGAAACAGCATGGGATACGGCGATCGGCCGCGGGCGTCCCGGCTGGCATCTGGAATGCTCGGCTATGGCGGCCAAGTATCTGGGCGAGAGCTTCGACTTGCACGCTGGTGGCGAAGACCTGATGTTCCCGCACCATGAGAACGAAATTGCCCAGAGCGAGACGGCCAACCACAAGCCCTTTGCGCGCCACTGGATGCACGTGCGCTTCCTGCTGGTCGAAGGGCGCAAGATGTCAAAGAGCGAAGGCAACTTCTTCACGCTGCGCGACCTGCTGCTGAAGGGCTACCGTGCCTCGTCGATTCGCCTCGCGCTCATCTCGGTTCCGTACAGGCACCAGCTCAACTTCACCTTCGACGGACTAGCCGAAGCCACCAGCGCCATCGACCGCTTGCGCACGTTTCACGACCGGCTCACGAAGACAAGTTTCGCGCCCGGCGAGAGTCCTGCCTTGCAGGAAGCGGCGAAGAAAGCGCGCGAGGAGTACTTCAATGCGCTGGCTAACGATCTGAACACCGCCGAGGCACGTGCACCCATATTCGATCTCGTCCGCGCCGGCAACACAGCTATCGATCAAGGCCAGATGCTTGCCGCCGATCGCGATGCAATTCTGGCCGTGCTTTCCGACTTCGATGCGGTCTTCGATGTTCTGAAAGACGACGACGCCGAGCCGACCAGGAAGGCTCTCGTATGGGCCGAGGAAGCCGGACGTCTCGACGAGGTTGCGCCGGAGCTGCGCGCCAGTCAGTCGCTGACCGATGAATCCATCGACGCGCTGGTAGCCGAACGCACCGCCGCTAAAAAGACCCGCGACTTTGCCCGCGCCGACCAAATCCGCAACGATCTAGCGGCCAAAGGCGTCGTTATCGAAGACTCGAAAGACGGCGTGCGCTGGAAGCGGAAGTAGAAAACAGCTATTAGTTTTTAGCTGTTAGCTGCTTTGTAGCCGCAGTAAACATGTTTGCCTACCGTTACAGCTCTGGAGTATCGGAACTATGCAGCGCATCTGCGTCGATATGGACGAAGTCATGTCTGACACGCTCGGCGAACTTCTGCGCCGGTACAACGTGACTTTCGGCGAATCGCTGAGGCCCGAAGATCTGGCCGGAAAAGGCATCTGGAGAGGCACGCCGCCGGAGCACAAGGAGAAGCTCGGCGCACTTCTCAACACCGAGGAGTTCTTCGAGGATCTTGAGCTGATGCCGGGGGCGCAGGAGGTGTTGCGCGATCTCTCCGGACTATTTGAGATCTTTATCGCCACGCAGGCCATGGCTGTGCCAAACTCGCTCGGCTCAAAGTTTCGCTGGCTGCAACGGCACTTTACCTTCATACCGGCCGACAATTACGTCTTCTGCGGCAGCAAGTCTATTCTGCGCGCCGACTATCTCATCGACGACGCGCCCAGAAACCTGCGCGCCTTCGCGGGCCAGGGGCTGCTGTTTACTGCTCCGCACAACGTCGGAGTCGAAGACTTCCTGCGCGTAAACAACTGGCCGGAAGTGGCCGAATACTTCGCAAACATCAAATCGAGGTAATTCTTCTCAGCGCTCCTCGCGGGCAGCAATTCCCAATGCCTTCATCTTGCGATAGAGGTGGCTGCGCTCCAGCCCCAGCAACTCAGCCGCGTGGCTGATATTGTTGTGCGCCTCCTCGATCTTCTTGACGATGTACTCGCGCTCGTACGCCTCGCGGGCCTGTTGCAGGCTGGCAAAGTCGCCCGTGCCTCGTGAGCCGCTCTTCTGCGAAAACGGCGGCAGATGCTTGCGCTCGATGCGCAGCGCGCGGGGATTGAGAATCACCACGCGCTCGATCACATTGCGCAGCTCGCGGACGTTGCCGGGCCAGTGATAGGCCTCCAGCGCCTCCAGCGCCTCTTCGCCAATCTCAATGCGCGGCCTGCCGTACTGGCGTCCGAAGTCGGCCAGAAACTCGCGTGCCAGCAGTGGAATGTCCTGCTTGCGGTCGCGCAGCGGCGGCACAAAAAACGGAATCACGTTGAGACGGTAGAAGAGGTCTTCGCGGAAGTTGCCCTTGCCTATCTCTTCTTCGAGGTCCTTGTTGGTGGAAGCAATCAGGCGCACGTCGACGCGTAGCGGCTGCGCTCCGCCCACAGGCGTGAACATCTGGTCGTCGAGCGCGCTCAGCACCTTGGCCTGGGTCTTGAGGCTCATGTCGCCCACTTCGTCCAGATAAAGCGTGCCTCCGTCGGCGCGCTCCAGAGTGCCGCGTTGATCCGCGAGTCCCTGTGCGCTGTGGCGCGATCCGAAGAGCTCCGCCTCGATGTGTGCCTCGGGAATTGCCGCGCAGTTCAGCTCAACGAAGACGCGGTCGCGGCGCTGGCTTTCTGCGTGGATGGCGCGCGCAATCAGTTCCTTGCCGGTGCCCGACTCGCCGTATATCAGCACGCGGCCGTTGGTCGGCGCCATCAGCCGAATCTGCTGGCGAAGCGCTTTTGCCGGCACGCTGTCGCCGGTCAGCACGGCGTTGGCGCTGAACTGGCGTTTGAACTCCTCGTTCTCGGCACGCATCCGGCGAGCATCCACGGCGTTTTTGAGCACGATCAACGTCCGGTCGATCGAGAGCGGCTTTTCAAGAAAGTCGTATGCACCAAGTTTCGTAGCACGCACGGCGGCTTCAATGGTTCCGTGACCGCTGATGATCACCACCTCGGGCCGGGCCTCGGAGGGAATCTGGCGGATGTCGTCGAGTACATCGAGACCGTCGCGGTCGGGCAGCCAGATATCGAGCAGAACCACATCGAAGGAAGCATCGCGCACCATAGCCACCGCTTCGGCGGCGTTGGCGGCCGTGGCAACGCTGTAGCCTTCTTCGCCAAGAATCTCGGCGAGCGAGTTCCGGATCTCTTCTTCGTCGTCGACCACAAGGATGTGGCTCATTCGGCAGTCCCCTTCATTGCTTCTGTTTCGCCAATCGGCGGGGAAATAGCGGCCTGTTCGATCACCGGTAGACGGACCACGAACCGCGCGCCCTTGGGACTGTTCGATTCCGCGCGGATGGTGCCGCCGTGCTCCTGCACGATCTTGGCGGCGATGGCCAGACCCAGTCCCGTGCCGCGGTGCTTGGTGGAGTAAAAGGGTAAAAAGAGCCGCTCGCGGATCTGGTCCGTGATGCCGTGGCCTGTATCTGAGACGACGATCTCGACCGCTCCGCCATCTTCGATCACCGCCGTGTGCACCGCCAGCACACGCAGTAGACTTCCCTGCATGGCCTCGGCGGCGTTGTCGATCAGGTTGGCGAGAGCGCGCCGCATAGCCTCGGGATCGACCATGACTCGAGGCAGTCCGGCTCCCAGATCGCGCTCCACCGAAATACCTTCCAGGCGGCCCGCAAACAGGGTGAGCGCCTGCTCGGCGACCTCGTTCACATCGCAGGGCCGCGGCTGCGTCGCCGGGAACTGGGCCAGCGCCGAGAACTGATCGACTAGCGTGCGCAGCGTGCCCACACAGCCCAGAATTACCTCGCTGCACTTGCGGATGACGCCCGTCGAATCGGCCTGTCCGCGGTCGAGATGCCTGCCGATGCGCTCGGCCGAGAGCGCGATCGGCGTGAGCGGATTCTTGATCTCGTGGGCAACGCGCTGGGCCACTTCTTTCCAGGCAAGCTGTCGCTGCGCGCGCAGCAGCTCCGATGTGTCTTCAACGACGAGCACCGTACCGGTCTGCCCGTGTGCGAGTTCAAGACGCACCGCGGTGAAGGCCAGATGCAGCAAGCGTCCGCGCACCGGAAACTCAACCTCGGAAGAGGATGCGCCCATCCGCTGGCCGCGTCGGATCACGGCCGCTATCTCTTCGGCGCACTCGGCGGGGAAGAGCGACTCGACGCGTTCTCCGGCACAGGGCTCGTCACCGCGCCCGATCAGTTCGGAAAAAGCGTGATTCGATTGCAGCACCACGCCGACGCCATCCAGCGTAAGCACGCCACTGGGGATGGTTTCAAGAATCGTCTCTACTTCGCGGCGGCGCTCTTCGAGCGTCTGATTGGCCGCTTTCAGTTGCGCCTGCGAGGTATCCGCAAGTTGCCGGCTGGCGTCCAGGTCCTCGGCCATGCTGTTGAAAGCACCCACCAGATCGGCCATCTCACCTGATGTTTGTATGTCGACGCGATGGCTATACTTGCCCTCGGCGATATCGTCCATGGCGTTCGCCAGAGCCTCCACCGGGACGGTGATCTGCTTGGAGAGAAAGACCGCGAGCCAGACGCTGGTGAACAGCACAAAGACCGTAATCAGCAGCAGCATGAGCGAGAGCAGAGTACGAATCCGCTTGCGCGACTGGTATAGCTGCCAGTAGTCGGCCGTGCCGGTGCGGATGCGCTCGGTGGCGCGGTTCAGCCCCTGAGGCAAAGGCATGGCCACAACCACCATCCGCCCGGATACGCTGGGCGCAATGCCCATAGAAAAATCGTCGCCGCCGATGCGCAGCGTCTGCGCGTCTCTGCGTTGTGCTGCCAGTAACAGCGCAGCTGAAAGCGGTCCGGGCAACGGCACGATCCGGGGATTCTCCGGATCGGTGGCAAGACGCAGCGCAACCTGAGACGTCTCCGGCGGCGCAATGAAGTTGGCGATCACGTTGTGCTGCTTGTCGTAGGCAATGGCAAAGCCCCGCGCCAGCGTAATGTTGTGCACTTCAAAAACGCGCGCCAGCTGTGCCGGTGACTGGTCCAGAGCCCCGGAGTCCACAATCGAAACCGCCTCGCCGCGGGCGTTATCGGCCACATACTGGGCCAGCTGGCGGGCGATACTGTCTGAGTCCTGGCGCAGTTGCGAAGCGTCCGGCGAAAACCACCGCTCCAGCGAGCGGTTCATAAGAAAGTAGCTGAACAAAGACATCAGCACGGCAGGAGTCACCGTGATCAGAATGGCTCCGAAGACCATGCGCGAGCGCAGGCGCGTGCCCAGCCCCCCACCGCCCCGCGTCACATAGACCTTGAACACGGTGCGGAAGAGCAGCAGCAACAATAGCAGCAGCAGCAGGAACAGCAGCCCTTCAAGGGCCGTAAGCATGATGGTCTGGCCGTAGCTCTGCGGATTCAGGAAGTCCAGGCCGGTAGTGTTGAACCACTGTAGCGAGCCCAGCAGCACAAACACTACAAGCACTCCGCCCGTAAGCAGATAAGTGTTGCGCCGCCGTGGATCGCCGAAAAACGGCATGGGGCGATTATAGCCGCGGACGTGTTCGCGGGGGCATTGCGGAAGGGGGGAAATGGTGCGCCCGGAGATCCGCCGCAGCGACCTCTGCAGGCATATGCCGTGAAGACAATGGGAAGTACAGAGGAGAAATGGTGCGCCCGGAGAGATTCGAACTCCCGACCTAACGCTCCGGAGGCGTTCGCTCTATCCAGCTGAGCTACGGGCGCGCTCTTTAAGAATAGCGCATTTTCACAGACTCGCCTTGCGGGAGTCGCCGAACTCGTACTTTGGCTTGCAAGCCCGCGTTTCTCGCAATCATATCTCCAGCCCTGGCTATAAGGTTTCTAGAGAATCACAGCAGCCGATTGCCCCCTCTTGCCAGCGCGTCTAAATGTAGCTACAATTAAACCATGTACGCTTGGGATGAGGCAAAGCGCAGATCGAACCTCACCAAGCACGGCCTGGATTTTGCCGATGCTTACCTCGTCTACGAGAATCCCCGCAAGTGCACCTACGATGCCAGCCGCGAGGAGGAGTATCGACTCATGGATGTAGCACTGGCGGTAGTCAGAGGTCGAGTGCTGTCGCTGGTCTACACAGAGAACGAGGAGACGAATGAATTGCGAATCATCTCGTTCCGGCACGCATCGCGCGAGGAGCGCAAACGCTATGAACAAGACGCAGAGTAAGACAGACTGGGCGCGGGTGCTGGCGTACAAAGAAGGCGATCCGATCCCCTTCGAGCCTGGGGACGGCCCCTACGACCCGAACGATGCCGAGGCAACACGCGCGTTTTTCGAGCGAGCCGATCTGATTCGCGGCGGAAAGCTGGTTCGCCGTGGCAAGCGCGGACCGCAAAAGGCACCGACAAAGAAACTGGTCTCGCTGAGGCTCTCGCCAGAGGTGATCGACTACTTCAAGGCCGATGGGCCAGGGTGGCAGACGCGGATCGACAGCACGCTAATCGCGTCGATCAAGAGAAGCACGCTAATCGCGTCGATCAAGAGAAGAGTGTAGTTGAAAAAACTGAGTCGTGGGCCAAGGTTAGAATGCCTCTCACCTAAGACTCTGCTCTTTGGATACGCGCTTTTGTCGGAAGTCAAACTGGCACAGCAAGCTAAATCGTGTTGCCGCTAATCCCTTCCGCAGTACCAATATCTCGGTGAGCTTCGCTGCGAAGAGTTTGCATGAAATTAACGTAGTCGTTGCGTAACGCTAAGGAAAGATCTGATCGCTCATTGCTTACGTCGAGCTTATCCTGGTCGGTTCGTGATAACCGTATTCGATGATCAGGAGACAAAATCTTGCTGGCAACATCCGTTGAATGTTGCAGAAATGCCAAGATGAGGTCTCTATTCCTTTCGTTTTTAAGAAAGTCCTCCAAGAAGAGGCAATTAGCATAGGCTTCCTCGACTCGTTGAATTGCAGATATGAGTCCTTCGGCAACTTGAATGTAATCCACTTCGATCTTTGAGACTGCAGGGACAATCATTCCGAACTCTGCAACTGCCTTGAGCAGCTGCTTCCAATCGCTTCTTTTTTGGTCACGAATCCACTGCTCGTGCTCCGTTTTGCGGTTTCTCCTGAACGACCAGACGGCGATTGCCACGCCGGCAACGACGGAAAGTAAGCTCACTGCCGTTTGGACAACGGTCGGCAGGAGCCATCTCCACCACGGATCGGTAGCCTGTTGCAATGCGCATTGGACTTGAATCGTGGCCTGAGCTGCCCCGTCGGCCAGAGTGGCAATCATCGTGACTGTGTGAAAGACCATAGCGTAAACCTTGTATCCTAAAGAGGAAGCATCAATTGATACCATTATGAGCCAAACTCTAAAAGCTGTACGCGGCACCCGCGACCTGTTGCCCCCCGAGACTGCCCTCTGGAACCGCATCGAGGCCACCGCCCGGGCCGTCTTTGCCCGCTACAACTTCGGCGAGATCCGCACCCCCATCTTCGAGGACACCTTGCTCTTTGCCCGCGGCGTGGGCGAGGAGACCGATATCGTCTCGAAAGAGATGTACACCTGGGAGGACCGCGCGCGCGCCGCAAGCGAGAAGCCGCAGTCGCTCACCCTGAGGCCCGAGAATACAGCCGGAGTCGTCCGCGCCTACATCGAGCACAAGCTGGGCGAAACCGGCCAGTTGCAGAAGCTCTATTACATCGGCCCGCAGTTCCGGCGCGAGCGGCCGCAGAAGGGCCGTTACCGGCAGTTCTGGCAGATCGGCGCCGAGGCCATCGGGCCGCAGTCGGCGGGCAGCGAGAGCCCGCTGCGCGACGCGGAAGTCCTCGAAATGCTCTCAAGCTTACTAAACGAGCTCGGTATCAGCGGCTGGACCCTCGAACTCAACTCCGTCGGCTCCTCCGCCGACCGGGCGCGCTACAACGATGCGCTTCGCGCCGCGCTTGAGCCGGTGGCGTCGCAGCTCTGCGCGGACTGCCAGCGCCGAGCTGTGACGAATCCCCTGCGCGTACTCGACTGCAAGGTGCCCGAAGACCAGGCCATCATCGAGACGCTCCCCAAGATCGCCGAATATCTGGACGAAGACTCCAAAAAGCACTTTGATGCCGTGATCGCGGCGCTCGATGCGGCAGGCGTTCCCTACCACCTGAATCCCCGGCTGGTTCGCGGACTCGACTACTACACGCGCACGACCTTCGAGTTCACGCACGGCGGTCTCGGCGCGCAGAATGCATTGCTTGGCGGCGGCCGATACGACGGCCTCAGCGAAGCCATAGGCGGGCCCAAGGCTCCCGGAATCGGCTTTGCCATTGGCCTCGACCGGCTGGTGCTGACCCTTCAGGGTCTGGAGACAACGGAGACGATTGCGGAAAAGATAAACGCCTACATAGCTCCGCTTGGCGAAACCGTGAACCCCGCTGCCCTCAAGCTGGCCCGCGAACTGCGCCGCGCAGGTCTCTCGGTCGAGCTCGGCGACGGCAGCTTCCGGCTCAAGAAGTCCTTCGAAGCTGCGGACAAGGTGGCGCGCAAGATCGTGATCCTGGGCGAGGACGAAGTCCAATCCGGTATCCTTACAGTGAAGGATTTCTCGACCGGCGCACAGACGAAGGTCCCTCGCGCCGAGCTGGATCGCTTCCTCCAACAATAAGCATGGGCCTTGTGTACTCGACTCTTTGCCGCCAGTTCCGGCGCGAAGGCAGCGCACCAGGCAAATAGAAGGAACTCTGTAGTGCTCGACTTTTTAGGCAATCTCGAACGGACGCATCTTTGCGGCACGCTGCGCGCTTCTGACGCCGGCAAGCAAGTGGTTCTCATGGGCTGGGTCAACCGCCGCCGCGACCACGGCAACCTGATCTTTCTCGATCTTCGCGATCGCACCGGAATCTCGCAGATCGTGCTCGACGCCGAGCTGTGCCCAGAAGGCCACGAGAAGGGCGAGCAGGTTCGCCCCGAGTACGTTGTCGCCGCCGTCGGCAAGGTTCGCCTGCGCGATAACGACGCCATCAATCCCAAGATGGAGACCGGCGAGATCGAGATCGAAGCCACCGAGCTGCGCGTGCTGAACGACACCAAGCTGGCTCCGTTCTCGCCGTCAGAAGAAGCCATCCAGAACGAAGAGGTCCGCCTCAAGTATCGTTACGTCGATCTGCGCCGTGCCGAAATGCAGCGCAACTTCCGCCTGCGCCACGAGATCACGCTCGCCATCCGCGACTGCCTCAGCGGGCTTGGCTTCCTTGAGATCGAGACGCCGATTCTGTGCAAGTCCACGCCCGAGGGCGCACGCGACTTCCTGGTTCCCAGCCGCGTGCATCCGGGTGAGTTCTACGCGCTGCCCCAGTCGCCGCAGATCTTCAAGCAGATCCTCATGATCTCCGGCTTCGACCGCTACTTTCAGGTTGCGCGCTGCTTCCGCGACGAGGACCTTCGCGCCGATCGCCAGCTCGAGTTCACGCAGATCGATTTGGAAATGTCATTCCCGCGCCGCGAGAACGTCTTCGACGTGGTCGAGAAGTTCATGCACGCGGGCTTTGCCGCCGCCGGCGTCGATCTCCCCGTTCCCTTCCCGCGCATCAGCTACGACGAGTCACTAAAGCAGTACGGCACCGACAAGCCCGACCTGCGTTTGCCCGGGCTCGTCGATGTGCGCTCGGCCTTTACCGACGAGAATCTCGCCGTGCTTCAGATCGATCCCGCGCTGCCCATCGTGGCCTTCCGCATTCCCAACGTCGGCGAACTGAGCCGCAAGGAGCGCGAAGACAACCATCCGATGTTCGACCTGAAGAAGGGCGCCAAGTTCATCGACGACTTCAAGCGCCTCGCCAAGGGCTTTCCGGAGTCGGCCGTCAAGGTACGTGAGCTTGCAGGAGCCGCGGAAGCGGACTTTGTCATCATCGTCGCCGGCGATCCGGCTCACCACATCAAGGCCAGCGACACCAAGTTCCCCGGTCGTCTCTCCGAACGCGAGATCAACGTCTACGCTGCCGCGGGCAACTTCCGCTCCGAGCTGGCCAAGAAGTACGCCGATCGGCACGGAGCTTTCAAGGTTACCGAAGAGGTTGTCGAGGCTGCGCACACCCGCGACGCGAAAGATCCTATCGATGGATCGTTGGCCTTCCGTCCCATCTGGCTCACCGACTTCCCGATGTTCGAGTTTGACGTGGCTACGGGCAAGTGGATGCCTGCGCACCATCCCTTCACTGCGCCTTACGAGGCCGACATGGCGAACCTGGTCAGCGATCCGGCCAGCGTCCGCGCCGACTGCTACGATCTGGCGATGAACGGGCTCGAACTCGGTTCCGGCTCCATCCGCATTCACCGCAAGGACGTGCAGAAGCAGATCTTCGCCTCGCTCGGCATCAGCGACGAAGAGGCCCATCAGCGCTTCGGGTTCTTCCTCGACGCGCTTGAGTACGGCACGCCCCCGCATGGCGGCATCGCGCTCGGTCTGGACCGCATCGTGATGCTTCTGGCCGGCGCCGCGAACTTGCGCGAGGTGATCGCATTCCCCAAGACCGCCAAGGCCATCGACCTGATGGCGGACGCTCCGACTGGAGTAACCGAGCAGCAACTCAAGGAGCTGCACCTGCGGATAGCGCTCAAGAGCTAGTACCCCGGGCTTACCCATCTCCCGCGAAAAACAAAAGCGGTCGACTCAGGCCGGAACGCTTCGTGAAGGAGCATTCCGGCGGAATCGGCCGCTTGTTACTGGCTGCGCTTTCGTGCCGTCAGGCTAGAACGCCCAAACCATGGAAAGCCCTCCGGCGTTTACAGCGTAGTTGGGAGCCTTCTCGGTTGTGGGCAGGTAGTTGGTCCCGGTGCCGTACTGCATACCCTGGTTGCCCCAGTCGCTCGACATCATTCTCTGGAACATGTAGAAGGCTTTCAGCGTGAACCGCTTGTCGATGCTGTACTGCGCAGTGGGAGTAACGGTGATCTGATCGTCCCTGACCGTGGGGTAGTTTTGCGCGGCAATGTAGTACGTTGCCGCGGTGCCGCTGGGCAGCGCAGGAGCAGGCGCGGCAAGAGCCAGCGGATTGTTTACGTAGCTGCCTCCGGCGACCGCGTTATCGGTGCGGGCGCGGGTGTAGAGGATCTGGCTGGCCAGCTCGAGCTTTCCTGCCAGAAGGTTCTTTCTTCCGATCGTCATGCCGAGCGTATCGATCTTGTCGCGATCGTTCTTCTGAAAGTTCAAACAGGGATCGATCTTTCCGCTCGCATTCCTGAGAGCGACGGTTGCAAAGCAGCCGCCGGTGACGACCGTATTGGCAGCCTGGCCTACGAAGGCCGTGGTGCTGTTGCTGCCGTAGGCGTCGCCCTTGGCCAGGTAGCGGTGGTTGTCGTAGGTGTAGAAGACGTCGACCGTGAAGTTGTCGCCGACAGTGTAGCTGGCGTCGAGCGAAGCCTCCCAGAAGGCATCTTTGATCAGGCCGTAGACCGAGTGCAGGTAGTCGTCCAGCTTGTACTGGCCGTTGCCGTGGAGTGAGATCTTATCGCTGGCCTGCCAGTCGAGATTGGTCCATACCTTCTGGGTGTTGCGATCGGACTCCATGTAGCGCCTCATGCCGGGCAGCTCGTTGATGTTGTTACGGCTGCCGTAGAGACCCTGCGGGACGATGTTGTTGTTGGGTGTGAAGATGGCCGCGTTTCCGGTGAGTGCCGTGCCAGGCAGACCCGCCACGGGACCAAATCCGGTGATGCCCGCCTGCTGCATGTAGGCGAATGCGCTCATGGTCGCGCCACCGGCGGGAATCATGTTGGCCGCCGGCACAAGAGCCAGAAACGCATTCTCGTTATACGCGCCGCGACGCCATGAGGCCGCGTAGTCAACGCGTCCGGTAAAGCTGCCGGCCGAGGTGGTGCGCCAGTCCGCGCCAATGGTGTGCTCGTTGGTGTGAGCCGCGTCAGAGCAGTCGATCCATGCGCCATTGCAGCTCCGGTCGACCTTCTGCCACTGGTAAGTCGCCTCGATCCACTGCTTTTTAGCGAACTCGTACTCTACCGATCCATCTGCCTGGTTCAGCATCTGGCTGTAAGAGCGATTCTGGTAGATGTTGGTGTTGCTGCCCAGTGTGGCAGGCAGGCCGTTCAGACCGGCGAAAGCAGACGTGCCGCTCTTGGATTCGTTGACGTCCTGGAAAAGATAGGTGTTCACGGGAGTCTGGTTGTCGCGGTTGAAGTACTTGTAGGCGGCGACCAGATTGGCCTTCTTTGCCGGCTTTGCGGTGAACTTTGCACTAATCATGCTGTTCACAACAAGACCCTTGAGCGACGTGGCGGGAAGCCCGAAGGCGAGCTGGCCGTTGGCGGCGGTCGATGGCCCAAGAAAGGCATCGTTCTGCGTATTGCGGCCATAGGAGCCGGCGACGAGCAGCTTCATCGTGTCGCGGAACTTTTCAGAGCCGACAAACGTGAACTGGTGGAACTGGTTGCTCGGAGCCGTCGCCATGGTGGCGCTCTTGGTCGGATCGGCGACGTCCTGCCAGGTCACCGACGATACGTTGTCCTTGAAGATCGAAGCGTAATAACCAAACGAGAGAAGCAGGCGCTTGTACCTGATTTTGAGCCCGGCGTCTGCCTGTGTGGTGTCGAAGTCGATGGGAATGGGCAGCGTAACGCTGTTTTCCACGACCTGCGAGGTGACCGCGCCCAGAGCCTTCCGACCGGACTTGTGCTCGTACGAGATTCCGAGCGGGACATCGATGGCGGTTGACGGTGTGAGGTTGACGCCCGCATCCACACGGGTGCGCTTGGTGTGCAGCGAGACGTTCTGGAAGTCGGGAACGTCGGCTGCAAGGATAGCGGCGTTGGCGGCTAACTGCGCCGATGTGGGAGCGGTCAGCACGCCCGAGCTGTTGTAATAGCTGCCTGCCGCCGCGGTAGCGTCAAAGACGCGGAAGTTCTGCGAAGTGGCGCCACGCTGGGCAAGCGACGGAAAGAGCCAGTTGGTGGGCAGCGTGAAGTTGCCCGTTCCAGCTCCGAGATACGGCGTCGCATAAGTGTCGGAGCGGTTGGCGAGCAGCTCCGAATAGGCAACAAAGAAGCGGTACTTGCCCTGCTTGCCGAAATCAGCCCGGATGCTGCGATTCTCAAGGCCGAGATTGCGACCTTCCAGATGCCAGCGCCAGGTGTTGTTGCTGTCGTACTTTGCGCCTCCGGTGAGATCCACGTTGCCGATGCCGAACGGGCCGGAGTTCTCGAGGCCGTTGTACTCGCCAAACTTGTAAGAGCCATTGCTAACCGCGCCGGCCCCGAAGTCGACCTTGTTTTCAGGATTGGTCTGGCTGGCGGCCGTGGCCTGCGCGCAGGCGCGGCCTGCCGCAACGGCCAGCAGCAGCACAATCATTGAGCCGATAACAGCGCCACGAACGTAGTCAAACGCATGGGGCGCACACTTGGTTCTTTTTGCGTGAGTATTCAATTTCAATCTCCCCATTGATCGGTTATCGTTCGAACTTGGCGCCGGCCGGGTGGTTGGAGCCGTGGATTGTGGAGTGGCAGAGCATACAGCTGCGGGCGTTGCCCTGCGCTGCCGGACTCTGCGCGCCCAGTGGCAGTTGTCCGTTCACGGTGGTCACGTTGCCGGTTGGAAGGTTAGCCCCGCTGTAGAGGCTCTTGCCGTGGTCGCCGCTGTGGCAGTTCTGGCAGAGCATAGGAGCCTTCACCTTCAGCAGCGGAGAGATATTCGATCCGTGCGGGGTGTGGCAGTTGGTGCAGTCGTCGCTCACCGGCGCGTGCTCCCAAAGAAACGGACCGCGCTTTTCGGCGTGGCAGGTATAGCAGGTCTCGTTCACCGACTCCTTGACCAGAAGCTTGGGACCCACCGAACCGTGGACGTTGTGGCAGCTCGAGCAGGTCACCTTGCCTTCTGCGATCGGGTGACGCGAGAAGCGATGGATCTGGGCATCTTCCGCCTTATGGCATTTGGCGCAGACTGCTTCCTGCTGCTGAGCGGTTAGAACCCGCTGCTTGGGCGAGTGCAGTTCGTGGCAATCGGTACAGGCAACACCGTGCGACTCATGCGTGCTGCCCGACCAGTGCTCGCGGGGCAGAACCTTCGATTCGTGACAGCTCAGGCAGGCTGCATTGCGAGCCTCCACCGAGGACTGCTTCTTCGACTTGGAGGCAAACACAACGTCGGGCGCTTTACCCGCGGGATCGCTCTGGTGATTCACGCTGGCGCCGTGGCAGGTCTGGCAGCCCGGAGTGCGGCTGTCACCCTTCACACCATGCTTGGTCTGGTAGATGGTGAGGATGGGTTTGGACCAGCTTTCGTTGTGACAGAGAGTGCACTGCTGGTCTCCGTCCAAAGACCGGTCAACCTGCGCTGACGCGGATGCGGGTCCGGACAGGACCGATACAACAGCGCATGCAAAGATAAGCCGAATTAGGTAGCGCATCATTTTCCTTTGCGTAGAGGATCTGGACTTAAGCCACTTGGGTTGCAACAGGCGGAATCGCAACGCCGCTGTCGAGTAAGCAAGATCAAACGTTGAATTGGAATTACTGGATCGAAGCTGTGATATCGCTCACTTTTGAATTCCTAGCAATTCAACCAGAAGAAGCAGGGGAACGTGATCATTATCACAATGTCTGATTGTGGCCAAAAAAAATCAGGAGCCGGATGTGACAATGGTCACATGTGACAGCAGTCACACTTATATGCTGGGTATTCTCTAGTGTCCGGTCTTTGCCGTGGCGGGTGTTGAGAGCCGGGGCACAGGGCTCAGTTACTGCTGAAGACCCCAGCCCTACATCTCTCACGGAAAATTATTGATAATAAATAACTTAGATCAGGTTCGGAGCGCTAAGTATCTGCCGTGGATTATTTTACCGTCAGGTTATCCAGAATCAATGACTTACGGAGCTTTTGAGGCACCGGCCCCTACCCGGCGCGGCCTCCAGGGGGAAGGTTCCGCGCGGAAGATATCCCACTCAGTTACGTCCAATGCAGGGAATCGACAGAGATAACCGGCAAATCGGGTGGGGGATTTATGCGGGGTGATTGCCGGGTCGAGGTTTGTCGCTTGCCACCCGGCCGCTATGACTCCACCTGCAAAACAACGAAGCGAGTCTGAGAGCTCGCTTCGTTGTTTTGCAGAGTGAGAAGTGTTCTAGCGCCAGTGACCTTCCCGCAACTCCCAGTGGTCGCCGCGATGAACCCACTTGGGCGCTACCCAACGCTGGCGCTGCTGCGGCGGACGCTCCCAGCGGCCGGGGGTCCAGACGTAGCGGTCGCCGTCATAGCTTTGGTAGCCGCCGATCCATACGTAGCCCCGCTCCGGACGCGGACTTCTGCGCTCGGACTGGCGCGGCGGCGGGCCGATGCGAATCGAGAACTGCGCGAACGAAGCCGCAGGAACCAGTGTGAAAGCAAGCAAAAGTGCCAGTGCAGTTTTTTTCATGGTGGGGATTTCTCCAGGGGATTCGAACGTTCGCGGAACACCTCGTGCGTTCCGGCTTGTTAACCAGGGGAGCGGCTACGCAGCAAAGGTTCGATCCATCTGACGCCGCACTCACGTCAGTTTTAGCATTCTGATTTGTCGTGCGATGTCCCGGATAGCTCAGTGGGGGTGTTGGGGGGAATGATGGCTTTGGGGTGAATCGGAAGAGATACCCGGCAGATCGGGTGGGGGGGGTGTAGGTGGATGCCGGAGCGGAGGACGCCCGGCCACGATCAATGTCAGACACTTTGAGCATACCTCGGGGCTGAAGGTGATTGCGGTTTAGGCGGAAGTGCTGAGACCCGGCGATTGTATGCGCCAGTCCATCAGGGTACGGGTGAACCCGTCTACCAAGTATCCAGCGCAACAAAATCAAAGGCCGCCCGCTTCGCGCGAACGGCCTTAATTCTCGGTTCACCTACACCGACCAAACAGGTAGTTCTCCCCTATGTCTCATACCGGACTTTCCGGAGGAAGTATTTCAGGACGTGCTGGCAAGTCGCTTTCGCGGGAAGAGTCATTAGGGGACTCAAGAAGCAGATGAGGTGGCTCCTCTGATTTGCCTACTGTTAGATACAACGGCTTGCAAAGCACTTCTCTGACGATAAAGTCCGTCAAGAGCTGTTCCGTCGGGGCAGTTCTCACGACGACCGCTGTGTCGGATGTCATAGAAATAACATGATCCCCCAAACTTAGCAGGCCAGCGTCACATGCCATTGTCGCCGCTTGGACACATAAGCTCATGCTGCCGCCAAAAATACTGAGAGCGTTACCAATCAGCGTGAGATCTTGCCCTAAGATTCCATGGTTTTTGTACTGTGCGGATATCGGATTAAACGGGAGATGAGCTCTGATGAGAGGAACGTGGCAGTCCTCCATCCTTTTCTTTGTCTCATTCGGAATTTCGACGGGCTTCTTTTCGCCCCCGCCTCCAAAATGCTGCCCGTAAGGAAACGTGACGGCTATTAATTTGATGCCCCTATACTCCGGTCGAATTAGGAACTCATCGAGAGCAATTAGTGGCCCTTCACCAACTCCCGTGAACATTATGATCGTTTCTATCCCGCGCAAGACCGCCGCATCGAAAGCAATCCTAACGCAATCACGGAGATTCTCCTTTCCCTCTACGAGGAAATATTCCGTGCTCGAATTGAACGAATGTTCCGTCATGGAGTCACCGTAAACTTCAGGATCGAATCGAAGTCTCTACCAGTGTTTCGATGTTCGATAACAGACCTCATGAAGTCGAATGGATCTGAATCCTGGATTATCATGCCGCGCACACGATGCTGCAAAATATGATCGTCTTCGCTGTGAAAGTGGAGATGAGGGCCTCGCTTATCGCAGTCAATCCTGATGATCGCGGGGTAATTGATCTTGTCCCTTTCAGGAATCCCGTTGGGCTTAAGTGAGGTGTTTGCGGGTCCGTAATGAAAGGAAAAATGTTTCCGACTCCCCCAGCGGGGCATACTAAGACCCCGAACGCCGGATCCGTGCCACCGTTCGTACACATAGGCATAGTAGCCATCGGGAAATTTGATTGCCCAATCCATATTCCAAGGCGGAGAATTAGGGGGCACCGTCGGTCCGTAATTCGGGCCGATTTCGATCCAGGCAGGGTCTACCTGAAACGCGGCGTACCCCCTGTGAAGCCATGCCGCGTAATCGGGAAAGAGCATATTAGGCAGCGAGGCGATCCAAAACGCTGTAGCAATTTTTCAAGGACTTTCCCGTTTCAGACCGAAGATAGGGATTTGCTCTCAGCACACGGCGCTGCTCTACGAGGAACAACCACTGCACAGCGTCATCCTCGTCGATTTGGGCTCCATGCTGCTCAGACGCAAGAAATTCCTCTGTACTGATATGGAAACGCCCTTCGAACTGAGCGAGTTCCTGGTTGATCTCATTCAAAGTCGGTGGTGCAAGCTGCTGAATGGGCATTTCAAACCCCAGATAAACACTTCTTGATTCAGTTTTTAGTGTGACACACTCGGAAATCTCGAGATCCTCTGCATTGGACGCGTCACTACTATCGAAGTTGCAGGAATGACAATTCTATCGGCAAATCGTATTCAGACGCCAGTATTAATTATGACCGATGCCCTCAAAATCATCGGCAACCAATACCGTATTGGGATACAACTTTATACGTACTTGGCCACACATCACACAAAATGATGATTCTAAAGAGTTGTTTATTCAGGTCAAGCTAAATTTGAGCCATTTACGCCACGACAACTGTGAGAGGCTCGCTTCGAAGAGCTTGACAGTTCGCTGCTTTGCGGAGGGGCTCTGTTACACCCTACTTCTTCAGCGAATACAGGTTGAGCAGTTCGCGGGCGGCGGCGAAGGGGGTGATTTTGCCGGTGACTACGGAGTGGTCGAGTTCTTTCATGCGTTCGGGGATGCCGGGGGTGGACTCGAAGCGGTTGCGGAGTTCTTCTTCGATGGCGCTGCGCATGGCGGTGCGCATCTGCTCACGGCGGACGAAGTCGCGCCAGCCGTTGGCGCGGGTGTGTTTGCTGTGCTCGAGGATGGTCTCCCATAGCTCGGCAACTCCCGCTCCTGTTGAGGCCGAGCAGGTCTGGGCCTTGGGGATCCAGCCCGAAGGCGAGGCGGGGAAGAAGTGGAGGGCGTTGGTGATCTGGGAGCGGGCGAACTCGGCGGGCTGGAGGTTGTCTCCGTCGGCCTTGTTGACGGCGACCAGGTCGGCGATCTCCATGACGCCGCGCTTGATGCCCTGAAGCTCGTCGCCCGCGCCGGAGATGGCGACGAGCAGGAAGAAGTCCACCATGTTGCGGACGGCGGTCTCAGACTGGCCGACGCCGACGGTTTCGATGAGTACGTTGCGGAAGCCGGCGGCCTCGCAGAGGATCATGACCTCGCGGGTTCTTTGCGCTACCCCGCCCAGGGTTCCGCGGGAGGGCGAGGGGCGGATGAAGGCGAGATCGCTGCGGGAGAGCTCGGTCATGCGGGTCTTGTCGCCGAGAATCGAACCTCCTGACAGGGTGCTGGAGGGATCGACGGCGAGGACGGCGAGCTTTTGGCGGCGTTCGGTGAGCATGTGGCCGAGCGCTTCGATGAGCGAGCTTTTGCCTGCGCCGGGGACGCCGGTGATGCCGACGCGGATGGAGTCGCCGGCGTGGGGCAGGCAGGCCTCGATGATCTCCTCGGCGAGTGCGCGGTCGTCGTGGCGGGCGCTTTCAATCAGTGTGATGGCGCGGGCCAGCACGATGCGGTCACCGTGCAGGATGCCGTGAACGAGTTCTTTTGGCGAGATGGGCTGGCGGCGGATGCGGCGCGCGGGAGCCTCAGGGATGACGCAGCCGGGCACCTCGTGCATGGCACTGTCGGTAGCGGGGGCCGGCTTAGGCTTTTTTGAGGTTTTGAAAAACATCCCTCTCCCGTTGCTTCTTCAATGCCATTAGAGCACGCACAAAGGCCGCGCGGTTGGGCGCGGCCTTTGCAGGGTTCAGGGTTAGGCGGAGACCAGGCTGTCGCGGAGAAGCGTGATGATCTTCTGCGCGGCGAGCGAGATCACGGTGCCGGGGCCAAAGATGCCCGAGACGCCGGCCTGGTAGAGGAAGTCGTAGTCCTGGGGCGGGATGACTCCGCCAGCCACGACCAGGATGTCTTCGCGTCCCTGACGGCGCAGCTCGGCGATGAGCTCGGGGATCAGGGTCTTGTGTCCGGCTGCCAGCGACGATACGCCGATGACGTGCACATCGCTTTCAAGAGCGAAGCGCGCGGCCTCAGCGGGCGTCTGGAAGAGCGGGCCCATGTCGACGTCGAAGCCGATGTCAGCGAAGGCGGTGGCGATGACCTTGGCGCCGCGATCGTGTCCGTCCTGTCCCATCTTGGCGACAAAGATGCGCGGGCGGCGACCTTCGGCCTTCTCAAACTCCTCTGCCATCTGGCGCGACTTGAGGAACTCGACATCGGATCCGCTCTCATTGGAGTAGACGCCGGAGATGGTGCGGTTGTGTGCCTCGTAACGTCCCCAGATGCGTTCGAGGGCGTAGGAGATTTCGCCGAGGCTGGCGCGGACGCGGGCGGCCTCAACGGCGCACGCAAGCAGGTTGCCCTCGCCGGTAGTGGCACAGGTTTCGATCTTCTGAAGTGCGGCGCGGACTTCCTCGTCGTTGCGCTCGCGGCGAAGCTGCTCGAGGCGGCGAATCTGCGAGTCGCGTACGGCGTTGTTGTCGATGTCGAGGACGGGAATCTCCGGCTCCTCGGCGGCGGGATAGGCGTTGACGCCGACGATCATGTCGATGCCTGCATCGATGCGTGCCTGACGGCGTGCCGCGGCCTCTTCGATGCGCATCTTGGGGATGCCGGTCTCGATAGCCTTGGCCATGCCGCCGAGCTTCTCGATCTCCTCGATCAGCTCCCATGCCTTGTGGACCAGTTCGTGTGTAAGCCGCTCAACGTAGTAGGAACCAGCCCAGGGATCGATGAAGTTGCAGATGCCGGTCTCTTCCTGGAGGTAAATCTGCGTGTTGCGGGCGATGCGCGCCGAGAAGTCGGTGGGCAGCGCGAGCGCTTCGTCGAGTGCGTTGGTGTGTAGCGACTGGGTGTGGCCCAGCGCGGCGGCCATGGCTTCAACGCAGGTGCGGACGACGTTGTTGAAGGGGTCCTGCGCGGTGAGGCTCCAGCCGGAGGTCTGCGAGTGGGTACGCAGCGCGAGCGACTTGGGATCCTTTGCACCGACGCTCTTGACCAGCTTGGCCCATAGCAGGCGTCCGGCGCGCATCTTGGCGATCTCGGTAAAGTGGTTCATACCGATGGCCCAGAAGAAGCTGATGCGCGGCGCGAATTCGTCTACGCTCAAGCCGGATTTGACGCCGGTGCGCAGATACTCGAGGCCGTCGGCGAGGGTGTAGGCCAGTTCGAGCTCGGCCGTGGCGCCGGCTTCCTGCATATGGTAGCCGGAGACGGAGATGCAGTTGAAGCGGGGCATGTTCTTCGAGCAGTAGCTGAAGATGTCGCCGATGATGCGCATCGATCCCTCGGGGGGATAGATGTAGGTGTTGCGCACCATGAACTCTTTGAGGATGTCGTTCTGGATGGTGCCGCTCAACTGCTGAGTGGAAACACCCTGCTCCTCGGCGGCGACGATGTAGAAGGCCATGATGGGCAGCACGGCGCCGTTCATGGTCATCGATACCGACATCTGACCGAGCGGGATGCTGTCGAAGAGGACCTTCATGTCGAGGATAGAGTCGATGGCGACGCCGGCCTTGCCCACGTCGCCGGTCACGCGCTCGTGGTCGGAGTCGTAGCCGCGGTGAGTGGCAAGATCGAAGGCCACGGAGAGGCCGCGCTGTCCGGCCGCCAGGTTGCGGCGGTAGAAGGCGTTGGACTCCTCGGCCGTGGAAAAGCCGGCGTACTGCCGGACGGTCCAGGGCCGGGTGGTGTACATGGTCGAGTAGGGACCGCGCAGATAGGGCGGAATGCCGGCTGCGAAGTCGAGGTGTTCAATGCCATCGAGATCGGACTTGGTGTAGAAGTCCTTGATCTGAATGTGCTCGGCCGAGAGCCAGTCGCCGCCTGATTCCGGCGACGTTCCGCGATAGGGAGATTTCCAGTCGATGTTTTTGAAATCTGGTCTCATGATTACTTTTTCACCCCCAGCCACTGCTGCCAGTCGGCAAGTACTTCTAGCGGGTTGGAACGAGCGTGAATGAACTCTGCGATGCCCAGAGCCTTAAGCTCCTCGGTGTTCTCAGGGTTGCCGGCTACGACGACAGGCGTTGTGAGTCCCGCGGCATTCAGGGCCGGAAGGAGCGCGGAGGCAAGACCCGCATACTCCGGGTCGGAGCTGCAGAGCACTATAACGTCGGTCTTGTGAGCCGCGATCTCCTCAACCGTAGCGAAGCGCTTGGAGAGGATGTCGAATCCGGCGCAGGCAAAGAAGTTGGTGCAGAAGGTGGCGCGTGCGGCGCGCATCTTCGGGTCGCCGATCTCTGCCAGCAGGATGTGCGGCGCCTGTCCGTGGCGCTCGGTGCGCAGTCGCAGAGCCTCGTATGCGATGGTTCCGCGGCGAGGATCGACGATGCGGGCGGGCTCGATGCGGCCCAGCGCGCGCTCGGTGGCGTTGGCGTACTGGTTGGTGCCAACAAAGACGCGCTTGCGGCTGGCGATTCGCTCTTCGCGAGCCGCCATGGACTTAGCGGACCTCTCGGCTATCCATTCGGCGGCCTTGCGGTAGCCACCGCGAGCCTCGACCTCCTGCATGATCTTCCAGCCCTGGCGGGCCTGGAACTCGGTGATACTCTCAATCGCATAGGAGCCGCCGCCGGGATCGGAGACGCGGCCCATCATGGCCTCATTCTTAAGCATTATTTGGGTGTTGCGCGCCAGCCGGCGGCTGTCATCGTCAGGGCGTTTGTAGCAGGAATCGAACGGGAAGATGCAGATGGACGATGCGCCCCCGATGACCGCGGCCATGGCCTCGGTGGTAGCGCGCAGCACGTTCACATGCGGGTCATAGATCGTCTTGTTCCAGCGTGAGGTGCGGGTGGCGATGGCAGCCCAGCACTTGTCCGCGGGAATGCCGTAGCTCTCCGCGGCCCGCGCCCACACCATGCGGAAGGCGCGAATCTTTGAGATTTCAAAGAAGAAGTTGGAGGCGACGGTAAAGCCAAACTCGACCAGCGAGACGGCACGCACCGGTTCGATTCCGCGGCGGGACATGGCGTCGATGTAGTCGATGCCCGCGGCAAGCGCGAAGCCGACCTGTTCCGCCGTAGTGGGGCCGTTCTCTTCGATGCGGGCGGCATCGATCATGAAAGGAAAGAAATTGGGATGATTGGCCTTCGCTGTCTCCTCTGAGAGATCGAGATCAAGCAGGGGATCGAGTGTGGAGGTCAACTTTGCCTTACGCGGGTTCTTGGCCAGGTACTGCAACAGGCGGCGCATGAGCTTGTCGCCCGGGCAAATAATGTGCACGGGGACGTTGTCGAGTCCGTTTAGCAGCAGCGCGAGGTCGTTAACGCTGCCGATTGCGACTCTGCCGAATGCAACCTCTTCGGCTCCGGCGGCAACCGCGGCCAGTGCGGCCTTATTGGCGGGAATCGGATCGGTGTGGTCGATGGACTCGCGAATGGTCCAGCCGGGATGGGTCTTGGCGCCGCGAACATACGGGAAGACGCCGGGAGCGGCTTCGAGCCAATCGAAGGCTGCGATGTCCTCGCGCTGGTAGTAGGGGCGGACGGCCATGCCGCTGGGGACTTTCCATACGAGTTTCTTCTCGTAGTCGGCCCCCTTGAGGTCCTTGACGATGACCGCGTCCCACTCCGCCTTGGATACGGACGAAAACTCTTTGAACAGGAGCTCAGGCATGGCTGCCACCTTCAGGAGCTTCGACGATCTCGATCAGGAAGCCGAAGGGATAGTCGGCGCGGGACTTGGGATGAACGAAAAATACCGTGGTGCCGCGTGAACCGGGACGAGGGGCCTTGTCGATGAGCGTGAAGCCGGCGGCCTGCATGGCGTCGTAGGCCACGCGTGCGCTCTTGACGCGCAGACCAATGTGGGCAAAGCCGCCCTTGCCGCCGTTCTTGTCGATCATCTTCTGGACAGGCGAGGTGTCGTTCAGAGGCTCCAGAATCTGCATCAGGTTCGGTCCGTCGCCGATCTCAAGCAGAACTTCGCGCACCTGGTCGCCGGCATACACCTCTTCGCGGTGCATCTCGCGAAAGCCGAGCAGCTTGTACGCGTTGACGTGTCCCTCAAGGTCGCCCTGCTTCACCGCGATCGCAACGTGATCCACGAACAGAATTCCGGGAACCTGTCCCAATTCACCTTCGAGTGTCATTTCCAGCCTTTCGTTGTGCGCTCTGGGGCGCTGTTATCAGAGATCGGCGAGCAGGGCTACTTTGATAGCCCTTCCGCGCGCGCCGAAGGAAAATTCGATGGCGGGGTCCCGCTCCTTAGAGCGGAATCAGCCCGTGCTTCTTCTGCGGGCGCAGCTCGCGCTTGCTGTGCAGCGACTCGAGTGCGCGCGCCAGGTAGGGCCGTGTCTGGGCCGGCTCAATGATGTCGTCGACGAGCCGGCGGCCGGCGGCCACGTAGGGGTTTGAAAACGTCTCACGATAGTCGTTGACCAGCTCGCTGCGTTTTGCGGCTTTGTCCTCGGCGGAGTCGATCTCGCGCCGGAAGACGATCTCCGCTGCGCCCTCGGCGCCCATCACGGCAATCTCTGCCATCGGCCAGGCGACAACGCGGTCCGCTCCCAGGCCGCGGGAGCACATGGCAATGTAGGCTCCGCCGTAGGCCTTGCGCATCACGACAGTCAGCTTGGGCACGGTGGCCGCGGAGTAGGCGAACAGCAATTTTGCGCCGTGACGGATGATGCCGCCCCGCTCCTGCTCCACGCCGGGCAAAAAGCCGGGGACATCGACCAGGGTGATGATCGGAATGTTGAAGGCATTCAGGAAACGAACAAAACGCGCGGCCTTGTCTGAAGCGTCGATATCGAGCGCGCCGGCCATGGCGCAGGGCTGGTTGGCCACGATGCCCACAGTGCGCCCTTGCAGGCGGCCGAAGCCGATGACGATGTTCGGGGCAAAGGCGGGCTGGATCTCGAGGAAGTCCTCGTTATCCACGATGCGCAGAATGACGGCGCGAACGTCGTAGGCGACCTTGGGATCGGTTGGCACAACCTGGTTAAGAACCGGGTCGGGGCGCACGCGGGAAGAGAAGGGCAGCCGCGGCGGGTCTTCCAAATTGTTCGAGGGCAGAAAGCTGAGCAGCTTGCGGCAGAGCATCGCCGCATCCGCGTCGTCTTTGGCGATCAGGTGGACGACGCCGGAGTAGCGCATCTGCGAGTGGGGTCCGCCCAGTTCCTCGGCGGTTACATTTTCTCCAGTAACCTGGCGGATGACCTGCGGTCCGGTGATGAACATCCGGGCCGCCTCGGTCTGGATGATGAAGTCGGTGAGCGCCGGGCTGTAGGCCGCGCCGCCCGCGCAGGGGCCGCAGATGAGCGAGATCTGGGGCACCGAGCCCGACAGCATCACGTTGCTGTAGAAGACACGGGCATAGCCGGCCAGGCTGTCGATGCCCTCCTGGACGCGCGCGCCACCCGAGTCGTTGATAAAGACAAAGGGGCTGCCGGTCTTGAGCGAGAGCGAAAGGGCGTCGGCGATCTTGTTGCAGTGGGTCTCGCCGGCCGCGCCGCCGGCTACGGTAAAGTCCTGGCTGGCAAGGTGGACCTGCCGGCCGTCGATGGTGGCGCAGCCGGTAACCACTCCGTCGGCGGGTAGCGACTTGCCGGCCATTCCAAAGGTCGTTGCGCGATGCTGGGCAAACATCCCGATCTCGTCGAAGCTGTCTTTATCTACCAGCTTGGCGATACGCTCCCGCGCGGTCAGCGAGCCTGCGGCGTGATGGCGGTCAATCTTGTCTTTTCCACCGCCCAACTCCAGTTCGGAGCGCCTCGCTTCCAGCTCCGCTACTTTTTTGGCAATGGTTTTCTGGTTCCCTGTATCCTGCTCGGACGTCATCATCTCTCCTGTTACAGCCCAGACGCCGCGTGTGCAGAGCAGGCGCAGTCACTGCCTGGAGCCGTACACCTAGTATGCGTCCGGCTCCCCTTGCTGGGTACCCTCCTGATTCTAGGGTTGCAACGATATGACGGGATGTGACCGTGTTCACCGGCAACGCCCCCATACGTCACAATTGAATTTGACCCGCGAAATGCAACTAAGTGCATGTAAAATAAGTTACTTAAATCTCTTATTCAGGCCACTCCCCTGCCCCTTACGTCACGCAATGAGGGATAGCACGGCCCGGCCTGACCAGGTGTTGTCCCAGACCGTACCGAAATGGCCTTCTGCACAACGGTGCTTTACGGGCCGAGCAAAGGCGTGGTACAAAGAGTGCGCTTCCTGTACTCCCCTGCGGCCGCGCCCTGCCGGCCGGGGAGGGCAAACCGGACTTCTATGACGAATGAGAACAGCGTTTCCGGCCTCGCCCCCAGCACCGAACAGTGCTGGCTGGCAGTGGAACGGGCAGCAGCCAGCCCGTCCCTGAAGCGGGCGGCCCGGCTCAGAGCCTTCCTCCTCTATATAGGTGACCAATCCGTACACCACGGGCGAACCGAGCTGCACGAACAGGAACTCGGCGAAACCGTATTTGCCCGGCCGCGCGGATACGACACTACCCAGGACAATATCGTTCGCGTCAGCGCCACCGAACTTCGCAAGCGCATCGAGACCCACTTCGCCGCCGAGGGCAAGGACGAACCGGTGGTCTTCGATATTCCGCGGGGAGGCTATGTGCCGGTCTTCCGGTGGCGGACACTGCCAGTGGTGGCCGTTTTGGCGGCGGGGAAAGATATCGCCGCCCCGCCTAAGGCAGCCAACTGGGAGCGCAGGCTGCTTTGGGGGGTCTCGACCATTGCTTTGGCGCTCGCGGTGTTGTGTCTGCTGTTGTGGCAGAGCAACCGGGACCTGCAACGGAGGATCACTGAGCCGGCAGCGACTCAGAGCCGGTAGCCGGAATGCGAATGTCCTCATTCCGTTAGCTGGAGGGGATATTAGATCGAACCAAACCGTATTTCGATTCGATACAGTCGAATCGCATTATGGAACACCTCCCCACTCTGTGATTCACAACACTTGAACTTTCAGGCCGCACCCTGACAATAAGACTGAGGGTGTAGGACCACATTCATTCTTCCCCGCCCAAGAGGAGTTTTATATATGAGCGATCTTGATTCGCTGGTCGATGCGGTTGCAGCCGACCCGCTTGTCGATCATCCGGCCGATTATCACGTCTTTCATCAGTTCATAGAGCGGTGCAAGGATCTGCCCGCTATCACTACCGCCGTGGTGTGGCCGCTCTCTGAGCCGGCTATGCTGGGCGTCATCGAAGGCGCATCGAACGAACTGATCGATCCGGTGCTGATCGGGCCCGCTGACGCTCTCAAGGCGCTGGCAGCCAAGCTGAAGATCGATATCTCCAAATTCCGGATCATCGAGGCCGACAGCGAAGAGAAGGCCGCCGAGACCGGCTGCATCCTCTGCCGCAGCGGCGAGGCCCAGGCGCTGATGAAGGGCAGCCTGCACACCGACACGCTGATGAAGGCTGCCATGCAGCGCGACACCGGCCTGCGCACCTCTCGACGCGTCTCGCACGTATTTGTAATGGATACGCCGGCCTACGCGCGCACGGTGCTGATCTCCGACGCGGCCATCAACATTGAGCCGACGCTCGAGGACAAGGTCCACATCATTCAGAACGCCATCGACCTGGCCCACGCGCTCGGGATTCCCGAGCCCAAGGTGGCGCTGCTCTCGGCTGTCGAGACGGTGAACCCCAAGATCGCCTCCACGCTCGACGCGGCGTCACTGTGCAAGATGGCCGACCGCGGACAGATCACGGGAGGCATTCTGGACGGGCCGCTGTCGTTCGACACGGCGGTGAGCGCCAAGGCGGCAAAGATCAAGAAGCTGGTCTCGCCGGTCACCGGGAAGGCGGACATTCTGGTCGTTCCCGATCTGGAGAGCGGCAACATGCTGGCCAAGCAGTTGGAGTACCTGGGCGGCGCGCAGCTTGCCGGCATCGTGCTCGGCGCGCGGGTTCCTGCAATTCTGGTCAGCCGGGCCGACTCCGCGCAGACGCGCCTTACCAGTTGCGCCGTAGCCGTGCTGCTGCACTACGCCAACCATCCGGTGGTAAAGGCCTAGAACTCCAATCCAAAATACAAAGGGCGTCCAGCCGAGAGCTGGACGCCCTTTGTATTTCTGTGCGCCGGTTATTTGCCTTTGGTCGCAGGAGCAGCAGGAGCAGCAGGAGCAGCAGGTGCGGCAGGTGCGGCAGGTGCTGCGAGCGCCTTGATCTCAGCCAGCGATCCGATGTACTCGACGTAGTCTTTGGGGCAGTTGTCGCGGGCAGCCTTGAAGCTGGCCAGCGCCGAGATCTTGCGGCCGTGCAGCAGCGCGTCCTCGCCCACGTAGAAGTTCGCCTCGCAGAGCTGCTCGGTCTGGTACTCGGGGTCGGAATCCAGTGCCGCCTTCATCACGTCGTCGGCCGTAGCTTTGCCCAGAAAGAGCTTGAGGGCCGGTCCGGGCCAACTGGAGAGATTGGCGCTCTGCGCGACCTGGTTGAGTTCGTCGGCGTCGCCCTCGTGGGTCTTCTGGCGAACCAGATGCAGCCAGAGGGCGGAGTAGACGGCGGCGGTTTTTGAAGGATCGACTCCGATGGCGAGACCGAAGTCGGTGCCTGCCGTGCCCATCTTTGCCTGGAAGTAGTGCGCAACGCCGCGGTCGAAGAAGGAGTACTGGTTGTTGGCCTTGGCCGCCAGTCCCTTGTTGAAGTCGGCGATGGCGGCATCGTAGCGGCCCAGCGCAATCTCCGCCAGCCCACGGCTGTTGAAGCCGTCCGGATCTTCCTTGTCCAGCTCGGAGTAGCGGGCAAAGAGGCCGAGTGACGCCTCCCACTGTCCCTGGCGGCTCTTGATCAGCCCCATGTTATAGAAAGCCATGGCTCGCACGGGATCGTGGTCGAGCGTCTTCTGATAGTCCGCGAGCGCCTCGGGGTATTTCATCATGTGGCGGTAAGCATCGCCGCGGCCGCCATATCCGTCGGCGTCGTCGGGAGCGATCTCGATGTAGTGGTTCAGATCGTCCAGCGCCAGATTGAACTGGCGTTTGCGATTGTGCGCGATGCCGCTGTTCAGAGTGGCGAATGGATGGTTGGGGTTGATGCGCAGCGCGGCACGGTAGTCCTCGAGCGCCTTGTCGTTCTCGCCTTTCTGCATGTTGGCGTGGCCGCGGTTGTTGTATCCGTCGGGGTCGTTTGGCGCCAGCTGGATGTAGTGGTTGTAGCTCTCGATCGCCTCATCCCATAGCTTCTTGTTGCCGTAGGCGTTGCCACGGTTGTAGTAGGCCAGGGCGTGACTCGAATCGATGCGCAGGCACTCGTTGTAGTCCGCGATGGCGCGATCGTAGTCGCCCTTGCCGTTGTAGGCGTTGCCCCGGCTGTTGAGGGCGCTGGCCAGGTCCGGCTTGAGGCGGATGGCTTGATCGAGATCCTTGAGCGCGGTGTCCCAGTCCTTCTTGTCGTTGTAAGCGATTCCGCGGTTGTAGTAGGCATTGGCCAGATTGCTTGTGGACTCCTGACCGGAGTTGATCAGGGCCGTGCAGCCGGAGATGCTGGTGTCCGGATCGTTGGCCTGACACCGGGTCCAGTTTTGATCGCGGGTTTGGGCAGTGGCAGCCAGCGAAGCCGCCAGGGTCAGACAAGCCAGAAATCCGAGTAAACGAGACATCGGAAGACCTCCTCTTCGAGCGCGGAAAACTGGACAATCATACACCCGTTTTCCAATGACGCGCATGAGTTTTCTGAAACGAAACCTCAGACCAGAAGGAAGAAAATACTGCCACGCTCAGCCGGCTTCCGAGCGAATAGCTTCGATCAGCCGGCGATCCTGCTTGTCGAGCTGGGCTTCTGCGAGCAGGTCGGGCCGGTTGGCCAGCGTCTTGCGCAACTGCTGCTCCCGCCGCCAGCGGCGGATCTGCTGGTGGTCGCCGTTCATCAGTACCTCAGGCACGCGCAGCCCGGCAAACTCTGCCGGCCGCGTGTAGTGGGGATAGTCGAGCAGCCCTCCCGCGCCGTGCTGCGAACGCGGCACGCCATCTACATCTGTAGTGATCTCGGCGTCGGCGGTTCCAAAGCTCTCAAACTCGCTTGAGGCCTCGTTGCCCAGCACGCCGGGAAGCAGCCGCATCACTGTATCGATAACAATCGCGGCGGCCAGCTCGCCGCCACTTAGAACATAGTCGCCGATCGAAAGCTCCATGTCGCAGTAGAGCTGGTTGACTCGCTCATCCACTCCCTCGTACCGCCCGCAGACAAAGACGATGCGATCGAGGTGTGCCAGCTCGCGCGCCAGTGACTGATCGAAGCGGCGGCCCTGGGCAGAGAGCAGAATGACGCGCGTTCCTGCGCCACTTTCAACTTTGTCATCCTGAGCGAAGGTCGCGTCAGCGACCGGAGTCGAAGGATCTGCGGTTGCCTCTAGCGATGCCCCCCGCTCGGCCTTCGTCCCAATCCCCAGCGAGGCCAGCGCCCCGGCAATCGGCTCGGGCTTCAGCACCATCCCCTCGCCGCCGCCGAAGGGCCGGTCGTCCACGGTGCGATGCCGGTCGTGCGTAAACTCGCGCAGATCGTGCGTAGCCACCGCCACCCGCGCCTCGGCGATAGCCCGGCGCAGAATGCCGTGCTCGAAGATGCCGTCAAAGAAGCGCGGGAAGATGGTGACGATGTCAAAGCGCATACCTCCGATGATAGAACCTTCCTCCGCGCCCTGTCCGCCATAAGTAGCGATGAAGTACAGAGATCATGCGTCATTTGAGCAGGAACAGTTTCACGTCGCGTGGTGTCTATATGTAATATTAACGCGATTCCAACGAAGGAGGAGAGATGCGACTGGATTTCGTGCGCCTGCGCATTCGTGCGGCCTTTCGAGTTAGCATGGTCGCTTTGGTTGTGGTCTTGATTGGAACCACCTCGCTATGGGCGCTCCCGGCGAATGGTTCGCAAGCTCCATCTTTGAACGCACTGAGTCTACTGCAAGCGCCTCCGGGAGCTAGGGCAAGCTGGGCAAGCTTGAAGGGCAAGGTGGTGGTTCTCGAGTTCTGGGCCACCTGGTGTTCTCCGTGCATCGCGGGCCTTCCCCATTTCAATCAATTAGTCGCGTCGCTTGACCCGGCAAAGTTCCAGTTCATCTCCATCGACGACGAAGATACGAAGGCGGTACAAACTTTTCTTACCAAGAAGAAGATGTCCGGATGGGTTGGAATCGATGCCACCGGCAGCGTCTACAAGTCTTACGGAATCAAATCGAGACCGACCGGCGTCATCATCGATCAAAACGGTAAGGTTGTCGCGGTCACTGGGCTTGATTCGGTAACCGCCGCCGATCTACAGGCAGTAGCAGCGGGAAAGAAAGTTACATTCAAGCCGCCCGAAGATATTGTCGAGGCCAGTGCTCCAACCAAGCCGGTTGGCGAGCAGCCATTGTTCTCGGTTTCCGTAAGTAAAGCGGCTCCCGACCAAAAGCAATCGCAGGTCAATCATCCTCCGACCGGAACGGACTTTTTGGGAATCCCCCACGCCGATGGCCTCCTTACCACCGTCTTCGACGTATTTGCAAATCGATATGCCGTTAAGTGCGAGATGCCGGATGGACATTACAACCTCCGCATGACGCTCGGCGACGCGACCCAATCTTTGAATAGTCCGGCTGTCCAGCAAGCTGTTCTGGCCGCATTGCATCTGCAGATCCAGCCAAGGACCATCACCAAACCGGCGTACATTCTCCGCGCCACCGATGCGAGCAAGAGTTTGCTGAGCCCGTCGGCTTCGACGCATGCCGTCAAGCGAGGCTACTGGCACGGAATCTACATTCTGATGAATGGGTCGATGGACGATCTCGCCTACGTGCTGGGGACAGGTCTGGAAACTCCCGTAATCAACGAGACTGGCATCGATGGGACATACGACGCGCGATTCACGGTTGCCGCGGGAGACGTTGACAGCGTGAACGCCGTCCTCAAAAGTAGTTTGGGGTTAGAACTCGTTCCGGGAGATAAGGAGCTGCACATCACCGTTCTCGAAGTAAGTAAGCAGGAGAAGAGTACCCCAACCCAATGACGGAAACACAATCCACTAAGCAGTAACGGTGCGTGTATCACCGTCAACGGACGGGCAAGGTACAAGTTGGTGGGTATTTCCATTGTTACTGATTGAGCCGCGTGCTGCCGCTTCGCCCGCCTATAATTAGGCCCAATAGTCATGTTTAACATTGAACCGCAACTGAACCGCTGGGTAGAGGGCGGCGTGCTCGATGCCGAAGCAGCCGCGCGCATCCGTGCCTTTGAAGCAAAGAGTCCGGCGCAAAGTGGCGGCGTCCGTTGGCAGAGCCTCATCGCGCTCATTCTCGGAGCGATCTTGCTGGCCTGCGGAGTGGCGCTGTTTGTCTCCGCGCACTGGGACCAGCTCTCACCCGGCGCGCGGCTCACGCTGGTCTTTGCGATGGTCGCGGTCTTTCACCTCGCCGCCGGTCCCGCGAAAGAGTACTATCCCCGAACCTCGACAACGCTTCATGCGTTGGGAACGTTGGCGATGGGTCCGGCGATTGCGCTGGTCGGGCAGATCTTCCACCTCAGCTCGCACTGGCCCTCGGCGGTGCTGCTGTGGGCTATCGGTGCGCTGGCCGGATGGCTGCTGCTCAGTGACGAGGCCCAACAGACACTGGCCTTGCTTCTGGTTCCGGCATGGCTGGCCTGTGAGCTGGCCGAGACCGGCGGAGATCACATCGGCACCCCGATCTATGTGGGCCGACTGCTGGTAGTGTGCGCGATTCTCTATCTGACCTGCTTCGATAACTCCCGGCGCAGGTTTGTTCATGGAGTGCTGGCCGCCGCAGCGATCATTACCGCTGTCGCGGGAACCGCGCTGATGCTGACAGGCTGGGAATCCTACACCTGGTCGCAGACCTTTCTGCCCTTTGGCACAAGGTTCTGGGCATGGGCGGTGATTGCGGCCCTGCCGCTCGTCGTGGCCCTCTTTCACGGGCACAAGGTGATGCTTCCTGTGGCTGCCGCGATTGTGTATGCAACCGTGCTGCCGTGGTGCTATCGGACCTGGGAAGATAACTGGTCCTACCAGAATTTCAATTATCACCATACGTACACCGGGCCGAATCTGGTTGCTTACCTCGCAGTGGCGGCCTTTGCCGTGTTCCTGTGCGGCTGGGGGGTGAGGCTGGGCTCAAAGCTGCTGGTCAACTTTGGCGTCGCCGCATTCGCAGTCACGGTGGTCTGGTTTTATTCGAGCAGTATTCTTACCGCCATCAACCGCTCTGTGGCGCTCATCGGGCTGGGGGTTCTGTTTCTGGTCGGGGGCTGGGCGCTTGAAAAACTGCGCCGAAGAATGATCGCGCTGGCCTCGGACAGGCAGGAAGCGGAGGTGGCGCAATGAAACTCTTCCGTCTATCCATTGCTCCGGCCTCGGTGGTGCTGCTCGTGGTGCAACTGGCGCTAGTGTCGTCGCTGGCGGCCAGTTACGCGTGGCAACGGCACAGCTATCCCCGGGTGTGGACCCGCGCCTACGGATACGATCCCGTGCTTCCCTTACGCGGCCGCTATCTGAGCCTGCAAGTTGCCGTGGACGGCTGCGCGAGCACTCTGCCCTCTTCGAAACAGGCCCTCTTTCAGCGCGATTACGCCGGAGCGATCAAGCCTGGCCCCTACGCCGTGGGAGAGGCTCCGCAAAACATCGAGTTTCGCGCCCAGTTGCAGGTCGCGAACAACACACTCCAGGCCGTCTACATCTCCGACGAGAGCTTGCGGAGCAAGGGCCAGCAGGTGATCGCGAAGCCCGGTGAGCCATGCAGCCAGATGCTGCTCGCCAAGCCGGTAGACTTTTTCATCGCTAACGACGCGCGCTCGCCTCTACCGCTCGCGCTGGGCCAGGAGCTGTGGATCGAAGTGACAGTGCCGCCTGTGGGGCCGCCGCGCCCGCTGCAACTGACAATCAACGATAGCAAAGGCTGGAAGCCGCTCAACCTTCGCTAGCGCTCAGCGCGGCCGCGCCGCCTTGCGCAGACGGTCGCGGATCGCCGCGCCAATTCCGTCCGACGGCGGCTGCGGGCAGAGAATCACCCGGCAGCCCTCGGCGTCGAGCTCGCGCATTGCAGCGTAAAGCGTACGCGCCATGGTTTCCGGTGCATCCCAACGGCCCCAGGGAAAAAAGTGCGCACCGCCGCAATCTTCGACTGGCCCCAGTCCCTCGGGCAGCATCACGCCGACCTGTTCGCCCGCATGAGAGCGCATCTCCTCAGACAAGCGCAAAGGCAGTTCGTCGAGGGTCGCATCCATCACAATAAGCCGCGCCCGCGGTGCGTAGTGGCGCAGGCCCACGCCGGGCGACGGAAGCGCCTCGGCAAGCTCCGCGCTCAGTTGCGCGGACTCTTTGTATAGCTCCACCGCCCCCGCCACATCGCGAATTTGCTCGATAGTTACAGCGCCGGGCCGGTAGATTGTCATGGGGTTCGTCGTCGGATCGAGAACCGTCGATTCGACTCCGTACCCTGTCGGCCCCGCGTCCACAACCGCGTCGATGCGCCCGTCGAGATCGGCCAGCACATGTGCCGCAGTCGTCGGGCTGATGTGGCCAAAGAGATTCGCGCTGGGCGCGGCCACCGGAACCCGTGCGCGGCGAATCAGTTCAAGCGCCACCGGATGCGCCGGCATCCGAACGCCCACCAGCGGACGGCCGGCGGTAACAACATCGGGCACCTGCGCAGAGCGCGGCAGCAGCAGTGTAAGCGGACCGGGCCAGAAGGCCTGCATCAACAGCCGCGCCTGTGGCGGCACGTCCGCCACCAGGCTTGCCAGCATGGCAAGGTCCGCGATGTGAACGATGATCGGGTCCCAGCTGGGCCGCTGCTTGGCGGCGAAGATGCTCTCGACGGCTTGCGCATCCAGCGCGTTCGCGCCGAGGCCGTAGACAGTCTCCGTAGGCAGCGCCACCAGTCCGCCCTGGCGCAGCAGCTCGGCGGCGTAGTCGAGCGTGCACACTGCCTCGGCCGCGTTCAAGCGGGCGGGATCGACGACGAGATGCTCGGTGCGGCTGTCTTCCATCTGTACCTTGGCGTTCTGCGAAAAATTGTGTGACATATATATTGTCTCCCGGCTGCACGGCCCACGGGCCAGAGGACGTACACTTCTATCGATGCACGTAGAAACCGAGATCAAGTTCCGCGTCACCGACCTCGAAGCGCTGCACCGCCGCATTGAGGCGGCGGGCTTTCAGCTCATTACGCCGCGCGCGTTCGAGTCGAACGTCCTCTATGACACGCCGGACCGGCAGATGCGCGCCCGCACCGAGATTCTGCGCATCCGCAACTACGCCGGCAAGTGCGTGCTGACCCACAAGCGCCCGCCCACCGGCAGCCCGGCAGAAGACCTGCATAAGCACCGCATCGAGACCGAGACCCAGATCGCAGACGGCGAGGCGCTGGCCGATGTCTTCCGCACCATCGGCCTCGTGCCCGCCTTCCGCTACGAGAAGTGGCGTACCGAGTACTCGCACGGCGAGGGCCACTGCGTTGTCGACGAGACCCCCATCGGCAACTTCGCCGAGCTTGAAGGTTCCGATGAGTGGATCGACAGCATCGCGGAGCGGCTCGGCGTTGCCCAGCAGGACTACATCACGCTCAGCTACGGCCGGCTCTTTGAACAGTGGCGCGCGGAGCACAGCTGCGATGTCAACGATTTGACCTTTGACGCCATCGCGACAGCCTGCGTCAGCAATTACATTGAATCCGGGCGCGTCCCGGCCAGGAGTGACACATGCGCATCATGAAGTTTGCTTCTCTGGTGGTTCTCACCGCTCTCGCATCCAGCATCGCCGCGCAGCAGCGGGCGATCCCCGTTGGCCCTGTTTCAACCGCCACATACAGCACCACCTATGTGCGCCTTGGCGGCAACAACGACGAGGGGCTGCTCTACGAGCCGGTGACGCCGGGACCGAATGCGCGCATCGGCATCGTCACCTCGCATCCCAACGGTGACGCCTTCACCGCCATTCAAACCACCGAGATGGCGAAGCGCGGATACAGGGTGATTGGCGTTGTCCACCGCGGCGAATCCTCGGACGTTACAGCCTTCGCGCAGCCGATCTCAAAGGCAGTCGAGTATCTGCGCTCTATCAAGGGCGTGGAACGCGTGGTCATCATGGGCCACAGCGGCGGCGGGCACCTCGTCGGCTGGTATCAGAACATTGCTGAACACGGTCCCTCAGCCTGCAACGGGCCTGAAAAGATCGTTCCCTGCGACGGAAAAGGATTAAGCGGACTGGCCAAACCCGATGGCATCGTCTTTCTCGACTCGACCACAGGCGCGTTCCATCAACTCAGTTCGATCGACCCTGCTGTTGAAAACGGCACGCGCATCGCCGCGCTCGACATGTTTTCTCCCGCGAACGGCTACGACCTGAAGACCGGCAAGGGCACGTACTCCGCGGATTTCGCCAAACGCTTCTACGCGGCGCAGTCGGCGCGAAACAACACGCTCATCGATCAGGCGCGGGCCCGGCTCAAGGCCATCGAGACCGGCAAGGGCGAGTTCACTGACGACGAGCCGATGGTGATCAAGGGCATGGGCGAAAACGCAGCAGGCGCGCGCCTCTATCAGCCCGACCCGACGTTTGCAGGCCGCACGAAACAGCCGCACACGCTGCTCAAGGCCGACGGAACGCAACCCACGCAAATTGTGGAGTCGGTCCGCGGGCCGGTGGGCCAGCAGTTCGCCGCGCAGCTTAACGCGCTCGCGGTCATGAACTCGAACACCACGGTGCGCCAGTTCCTCAGCCACTCGGCCATCCGCACCACGGGCGATTATGCCATCTCCGCCGACAGCATCACGGGCGTCGACTGGAAGTCCTCCTACACCGCCACGCCGGGCAACGCCGAAGGTATCACGGTTCCGGCGCTGGTGGTCACGAACACCTGCCACTACCTGATGCTTCAGGACGAGATCATCTACGACCATCTGGCATCGAAAGACAAGACCATCGCCTTCGACGAAGGCGCGACCCATATGTTTACACCCTGCAAGCCGGAGTACGGCGACACGGCCAAGCGCGCCTTCGATTACGTGGACGGGTGGTTGAACAAGCCGGGCAGGTTCTAACGCGGCATATCTTCCGCAAACAGCGCAGGCGGACCATGGGCCGCCTGTTTGCATTTTTGGGGTCGAGCATTCTTGCCTGTCGGGCAGCACCTGAAAAATGTCGTTGTGCCCTTCGCCCGTTTAACGCACAATGGATGGCAACAATCCAACCGGCTTTATCGCTGCTCTCTATCCACTTCATTCTTTTCATCACGAAAGGAAATCCATGTTGCGCAAGTTTCTCTTCTTCAAGTTCGCGCCGGAACGCAAAGATCTGGCGCTGTTGGTTCTGCGCCTCATCGCCGCCATCTCGATCTTTTTGAAGCATGGCATCGAAAAGATCTTCGACTACCAGCACACCCTCTCCGCCATCACCGGCCGCGACCACTTCATCCATCTGATCGGACCCCAGCCCACCTTCATGTGGGAGGTCGTCGCAGACGGATTTCTTACCATCCTGCTGGCCATCGGGCTGTTCACACGCTGGACCGCGCTGCTCTGCTTCTGCACGCTCTTCGTGGCGTGGAGCGTGGTGCTCGGATTTCCATACTTCGTCAGTTCCGTGCCTGGAGGCGCATCGGTTGCGTCGGCCACGCACGGTGAGATGGTCATCTCCTACCTGATCGCGCTGCTCGCGCTCGTCTTCACCGGTGGCGGCAAGTACAGCGTCGACGCGCTGCTCGACCGCGAGGCATAAGCCGGCGCACATCGACAGTAACTATGCACTCATGAGAAAGGAATCTATGCTCCGCAAACTGTTGTTCTTCAAATTCGCGCCCACGAATCTCGACATGGGCCTGCTGGTGATCCGCATCCTGGCCGGCGTCTCCATCTTTCTCAAGCACGGCATCGAAAAAGTATTCCACTTCGATTTCATGATCGGCAGGCTCGCCGGCAACGGCCACTATGTGCAGGCGCTGGGCGTTATGCCCAGCCTGCTCTTCTCGACGCTGACCGACGGCATCCTGACCATTCTGCTGATCTTCGGACTCTTCACCCGCTGGTGCGCACTGCTGATCTTTGTCACGCTTGCAGCCGCCTGGAGTCTGGTGCTCCACTTCCCGTACTTCACCGGCGCAGGATCGACGTCCGTCCAGGTAACAGGCGCCACGCACGGCGAGATGATCATCGCTTACTCCGCGGGCATGCTCGCTCTCGTCATCACCGGCGGCGGTAAGTACAGCATCGACGCGTGGATCGACAGCAAGTTCGGAACCAAAAATAGCAACGGCATACCTCAGCATTCGTCCTCCATTCCCGCGCGAGACGTTTTGCCCGAGGATGGAGGACAACTGTTTTCCGCCTGCCTCGCTTCGCCGATCCTGCTATCATCCTCATCGTGAATCCCGAACAATTCACCTATCCGCCCTACAGCATTCCGCTGGTCGAGGCATACGACAGCCGCTTCGAGGCCGCCTTCATCGTGCTGCATCCCTTCGTCCGCGTGCCCGATACGCTGGCGTGGAAGACCACGCGGCAGTATCCCGCGGACGCGCAGATTCTCGCCGCGGGATCGAAGTACCGCTGGACAGAAGCGATGGCCGCCACAAGCCTCGGCTCCTGCGCGCGAATGAATCAGGCGCTGCTCACCTCGATCGGTGCTGTAAGCGATCATCTGGCCGATCCCGATGGCGTGAAGGCCCTGCAACAACTGCTAGAGAACGAACCCATCTGGATGCCAACCGAAGGCCGCTTCGAACCGCTGCTTCAAAACGACTTTCTCTGCGCTTTTGAAACCGCCGGAGCACGCGAACTGACTTTCGTCCCCGAGTTTCCCGCCTCCGAGCCGCTAGTGCGGCTTCAAGTCCCCGGACTTCGCAACGGCTCGATCCCCTTCCCCGCGCGCGGAACGCTGCTCGCTCCCGACTCCTCGTTCCTCTTCACCGTAGACTGGGACAGCTTCTTCACCCTGTTCTACGGGCGGCGGGATTTCATCCGCCGCGTGGCCGGCGCGCTCGACCTCGAAGGCTTCTTTGCCACGCCCAACACCGAGCACGCTTGGTTCAACCACTCCCTCGGCTGCGCCACCATTACCCTCTCGCCCGAGCACTGGCAGACCGTGGAGTAGCGCGATTGCGCCTCAGGCACTGCGGGTGTCATGCTCGTAAGTATGAGATGGAACTTGCATCGGGTTGGAGCCGCGGTTTTGGGCCTGGCGTTGTGCACCTCCGCCGCCGCACAGGACCGCGGATATTGGCGCGCGGCCTCAAAGAATGCCTCGACGATCACCGGCGACTTTGCGCTGGGCGACACTCGGCTCACGCTGAACTTCTACAGCTTTCCCGTGGCTCCGATTCGCAGGCTGAGCACAACAGAGGTGGCGGCAGCATTCGACGTGGACTTGAACTCCGGCGCTAACGGCCAGCTTTACCGGCTGCGCATCGCCGCCGGACAGCAGTTCATGCACAAAAACACGCTCTGCGGCAGCGACGACACGCAGTGGATGGCCACCTTTGTAGAGGGACGCAACCTCCACGTAGCGTTCTTCTCCGGCGACAGCCAGCCGGTGCTTACCATGCAGGCCATCCTCGACTCAACCGACCTTTGCGGAATATTTGTCTACGCGCGGTAAAGGCTGAAGGCAGAGTCCGGCGGGGGACTTTTCTCCATCCGCGTCCCCTGCTAGAATAAAAAAGTCACCCGTGGGGCTGTAGCTCAGCTGGGAGAGCGCCTCGTTCGCAACGAGGAGGCCAGCGGTTCGATCCCGCTCAGCTCCACCAATTCCTCCAGACCATCCTTTCAGGATGGTCTTTTCAATTGGCCCGTTCAGGGCCTTTTCTATTCATGCGCGATATACTTGAGCATTCACGGGCCAGCATCCCCAGACCCCTGCCATCGATTTTGATTCATGGCATGCGCGGGCCCAAACGAGGGCAAAGTGCCGCAGGTTGATATTCGCTCCGGGGCAGATGTCGAGACAGCGCCGCCGTTGTGCGTCGATCTCGACGGAACGCTGGTCAAGTCCGACACGCTGGTGGACTCCCTGCTGGTTTTGGCGCGGCATCACCCGCTACGGCTGCTGGCGCTCGTCGGTCCGCTGCTCCGCGGCAAGGCGGCCTTCAAGGCATACGTCACGAGTCACGTTGAGCTGGACGTGGCGCACTTGCCCTACAACCGCAAAGTGCTGGAGTTTCTGCGCGAAGAACGCGTGCGCGGCCGCCACATCTATCTCGCCACCGGTGCCAATGAGGCGCTGGCCCGCCGCGTCGCCAACTATCTGGGCATCTTTACCGACGTGCTGGGATCGGACCGCGCCACAAATCTTACCGGGAGCCGCAAGCTCGAGCGGCTGCGCACGAGCCTGGGCCGCGAAGACTTCGACTATATCGGCAACGACACGCCCGATCTGCCGCTGCTGGCTCATGCCACCGCAAAGCTGGTGGCAAACCCCAGCGCACGGCTGTGCCGCAAGCTCCGCGCCCTGCATATCGTCCCCACGGAATGCTTTGACGAGCGCGGCGGCACGCTTCGCTCCATCCTGAAGGCCGCGCGCCTGCATCAGTGGGCCAAAAACGTTCTCATGTTTTTGCCCCTGCTGCTGGCTCACGGAACCACGCTCAAACGCCTGGCCATCGTGCTGTTTGCCTTTACCTGCTTCAGCCTCACCGCCTCGGCCACTTACATCGTCAACGACCTGCTCGACATCGAGGCCGACCGCAGGCACTTGCGCAAGCGCACCCGCCCCTTCGCCGCCGGCGATCTCTCCGCCTTATCAGGCATACTTTTGGCCGGAACCTTGCTGGTGCTGGCATTTGCCGGCGCATTGGCCGTAACGCCCATGTTCCTCTTCTGGCTTGCGGTCTACCTCGTCAGCACGCTCGCTTACTCGCTCTTCTTCAAACGCGTGGCTCTTGTAGACGTGCTGGTTCTCTCCGGGCTTTACACCCTGCGCATCGAGGCCGGCGCGGCGGCCACGCACACTCCCATCTCCAACTGGATGGCGGGCTTCTCCATCTTTCTCTTTCTCGCACTGGCATTCGTCAAGCGCTTCTCAGAGCTTGAAACCCTGCGCGCCAGCGCCGCCCACCCCCGCAACGACCGCGGATATCTCGTCGCCGATCTTGAACAGTTGCGCGCCTTCGGCACCACCAGTTCCTATGCCGCCGTGGTCATCTTCGCCATCTACATCAACGGCGACGACGTGGTCCACCTCTACCGCCACCCCGCCTTCCTCTGGCTCATCGTGCCGCTTCAGATCCTGTGGCTAAGCCGCGTCTGGCTGCTGGCCTCCCGCGGAGAACTCAGCGAAGACCCGGTCGTCTTTGCCATCACCGACCGCGTGAGCCTGCTCATCGGCGCGGCCGTCGCCGTGGTAGCGCTGCTGGCGCTCTAGCTGGCAGGCAGAGTATTTCCCCGCACTTTTACGCACCAACAACAGCACGGCGTGAATGCCGGGGATTTAGCCCCTGAGGGAATGCACACCTGCCAAACATTTATACTCGGCGATGTGCCTGCGAATAAGGAGCAAATCCATAATGAGCCGATCGAAAGTTGCCGCCGTTCGAACCACGCCCGAGACAATCCTGAGCGACATCGCCCGCCTCTGCGAGCTGGCCGGAATGTCCGCCGCCATGGACAAGAGCGCCACCACGATCCTCAAAGACAACATCTCCTGGCACTATCCCTTCCCCGGCGCAAACACCACGCCCTGGCAACTTGAGGGCACCATCCAGGCGCTGCGTTCCACCGGCTTCAACGACCTGGTCTGCGTGCAGAACAAGACCGTCGTCACCAACGCCTTCAAGGGCGAGGATCTCAACCGCTATCTGCCCATCTTCAAGAAGTACCAGGTGCCCGTGCTCTACAACTTCAAAGATGAAGACATGAAGTGGATCCCGTACAAACCCAAAGCGAAGATGATCACGCTCGACGACGTCTTCCCCGAAGGCATCTATCTGCCCGACTACTTCTTCGGCAAGAACATCGTGCAACTGCCCACCATCAAGTGCCACATCTACACCACCACCACTGGCGCAATGAAGAACGCCTTCGGGGGCCTGCTGGCCACGCACCGCCACTACACGCACTCGACGATTCATGAGACCCTCGTCGATCTGCTCGCCATCCAGAAGGAGATTCACACCGGCCTCTTTGCCATCATGGACGGGACAACAGCGGGCGATGGACCGGGCCCACGCACCATGCGCCCCAAGACCAAGAACATTCTGCTCGCCAGCGCCGATCAGGTTGCCATCGACGCCGTAGCCGCCAAGATGATGGGCTTCAACCCGATGGACCTGAAGTACATCAACCTCGCTCACAACGCCGGCCTCGGCACCGGCAAGCCCGAAGAGATCGAGATCGTCGGCGACGACGTCAGCGGCGAGAGCTGGAACTTCAGCGTCGGCGACAACCTGGCCAGCCGCGCCGGCGACATCTGCTGGTTCGGCCCTCTGCGCGGCATCCAGAAGCTGCTCTTCCACACCCCGCTCGTGCACTTGTTTGTGTTTGGCTCTGAGGCATACCACGACTGGTACCGCTGGCCAATCAAGGACCGCAAGATATTCGAGAACTGGCTCAAGACCTCACCCTGGGGCAAGCTCTTCTTGAAGTACTAGAGTGGCGCGCGGTTTCAGTCCTGAGTGTGGTTTCATCCCTGAATAATGAAGGGTACGGGCTTCAGCCCCCGAGGGATTCTTTTCTCGCCTTTGGAATTAAAATCCACTGCAAACAAACATTTTCCCGTGCTGCCAAAAATGATTCCTCTTCGAAAATACATTTGTTGACGATAGGGGAATTCAGGCGTACATTCATTTCTTACAAGGAAGGGGGATCGTATTAAAAAGATGCAGCGAGTCTCTTCCAGTAGTACCGCCCGTGAGGCTACCGAGGTCTAAGGCATCGCGCCGCGACCCGAGGTAGCTTATGCGCAACAGTACTCAACCGCATAGGACGCTAGTCGCACGCTCTCACGTTGCAGTGCAACCCTTTCGCCCGATATGCAGCATGGCATTTTCCAGAAGGAGCGACTTCACTGTCGCCCAAGGAGGCCGGTCTAACCGGTACGCCATCCGCAATCGCTCACTCGGGATGCATGAGTGAAGATGCCTGCGGCAGCGCAATGCACATCTTCCAATAGCAACACTACACGACGGCGGCCTGGACACCATGTCCAGGCCGCCGCCGTTTTGCGCTGATTGTTTCTGTACATACAGAAATTCGATTTGCATATACAGCGGAACGTGGCGAGACGATAGCTGTGGTTCCCTCCCCCCCTGTAGTGGAGCAGCGAACATCTGGAAGTACTTCGGCGGGCACATGCCAGGCAATAGAAAACGATGGGCGGTCCACCTGCCGTCGCCCCACGGGACAACACAGGATCGAACCGATTGAAATCGCGCTATGCAATACTGTTTGGGACCGCTGAAGCTCAGTGAAGGACGCAGCTGGAAACCCCTACCAGAACCCGGCCACAGGGGCGCTTATGCGCCGACTCAAGGGAGCGTCATTCCAACTGAAGCAACCGGTGAAAACGGAGGAGAGAGCTGAACATGAATACAGATAGAAGAGATTTCCTGCAAGCTATGGGAGCAAGCGCGGTTGGCCTTGGAATTGCCGCCGCTGTTCCGGCCGCCGCTGCTCAAGCCGCCAGGGCCGCCGTCGCTCACCGCAAGATGGTCATCCGCGCCGACGACATCGGCATGTCGAAGGTATGCAACATCGGCTCATTCGAGGCCATCGATGGCGGCCTCATCGGTGTGGCCGCCGTCATGATGGCCGATCCCGGCACCGAGGACGCGCTGGAGCGCCTCAAGGCCTACCCATGGATATCCCTCGACTGGCACATGCATATGTGGGGAGCACCGGTCACTGAAGCCAGGCTCGTCCCCACTCTTGTCGAAAAGAGTGGCCCATTTGCAGGAAGATTCAGAACCGATCTCACGCAGGCCAGGGACGTGAATTTCGACGAAGCACTCACGGAACTCCGCGCCCAACTGCTCCGCTGCGACAAAATCCTCGGCAAGGTACCTGACACCGGCAATCCCGGCAGCGCCGACTCTCCGTGGGGAAGAGCCGCAAGGCAGGTCTGCATCGAATTTGGCGTCGTAACCAACTACGCAAGCAGCGCCGCCACCGACCCCAATTACATGAAGCATATAAACGATGCTCAGGCGGCCGGCGAGGAGTGGGCAAAGTACTACCCGACGGCGCCCAGCCCCGCCGCCAAAGCCAGCGAAAAGTGGATCGGCCGCAAGATCTATGTGCCGGGCTCAAACGCCTTTCAGGCGCTGTTGACCGATTCGATTTCGAGCGTGGAAAAGAACTACGATCCGGTCCTCTTCTACACCGAGGACCGCTCCGGAATTCTGAAGACCTCGATGGACACCATCTGCTGGCAGGCCTTCCATCCGGGCTATGTGGACTATTACACCTATCGCCTTGGGGAGCGCGTCAATCGCGCCCGCGCTCAGCAGTTTGTCGTCGGACGCACCCAGGACGTCTCCGCCATGCGCGACCCGCGCCTCAGAGACTGGATCAAGAAAAACCAGATCGAGTTGATCAACGCCCGCGATGCCTTGTACGGAACCAGCGAGTTCCAGAACCACATGAAGGCGACTGGCAGCGATCTCTGCATGATCTAGCCTCGGGCCCGGCCTTGTCCTTTCCGATGTTGGTTCATTCACCACCGGGTGCCCCCGGTCTCGTCCGCCACGGCGGATGAGACCGGAGAAGGTACAACACTCAACCCACCACGTCATAACCAACCACAAAAACTGGGTGCCCCAGGTGCCTGGCATTTGGGCACCTGGGAGTCCACCAACCTCAACCGGGCACTCTCAGGGTTCACAATTAGCATGTATATACATTATTGATATTTGTACATATGCACGCTACCATAAGAGTCAGAGGGATAAACCATGGCCGTCGCCACGCATCGCACTGTTCCCAAGAACTTCCGTCTCGACCCGGCCCAGATCGCCCGCGCCAAGAAAGCTCTCTCGGCCTCAACCGAGACTGAGACCATTGTGCGCGCGCTCGATCTCGTCATCGCCGAGGCCAATCGGAACCGCATCGTCGCCGAAGCAAACTCGCGCTTTCTCAAGAGTGGCATTCGCATCCGCGACGTCTTTGGCAGCCTGGCGGAGTAGTCGATGCCGATCCTCTTCGATTCCTCGGTATACATCACGGCACTGCGCGCCGGTAGCGGCTCCGCCGTTGTCATAGCGAGATGGGTTCAGGAGTCCCCGCTGTGGTTGAGTTCGGTGGTGCTTGAGGAACTCTACGCCGGAGCCGGCACTACGGAGCGGCGCATCGTAGAAAAACTGGAGCGCGACTTTGACAAAGCCAATCGCGTACTGGTTCCCAACCTCGCCGACTGGACCTTCGCCGGAAAGATCCTCGCCGCCGTCGCCGAACGCTATGGCTACGAAAAGATCGGCCGCACGCGCCTCACCAACGACGCCCTCATCGCCACCAGCGCCGTCCGCAACGGCATCAACGTCATCACCACCAACCCCCGCGACTTCGCCCTGCTAGCCCAGTTCTGCCCGCTGCAATGGCAGACGCGGGCGCTGTAGATCGAAGAATTGGTTGAGTTGTGAAGTTAGTAAGAAGAAGGCTGAAGTTCCCATCGTACCGATAAAGATCGTCGTTAGAATGCGGCTCCCGGCTGATGGGGCACCCGGTTGTAGTTTCCATGACAGACCTGTGTGAGACCTTCCACTGACCTGGGGTGCCGTCGTAGTGTGGTAATTATGGGTCCGCTTAACCGCTCGCACTCGGGAAGAGCGTAACCCTACAAATCATATGTCTGCTAAGATAGTGTGCAATCGATGGCCCAACCATCCTCCAGATTCGTAATTATGAGGTTCGAATATGCGGCTGAAGTCACTGTCAATCCGGGGACTACATAGAACGCTGAGTCTTGATGTCTTGTTCAACGAAGATTTCACATTGCTCGTCGGCATCAATGGGTGTGGCAAAACGAGCGTGCTCAATGTGATCGACTGGCTACTGAGGCCTAACCTGGAAAAATTAGCAGTTACAAAATTTGATTCCCTCACTCTCAAGTTTTCCGAGGGCCGCTCTAACTACGAGCTGACCGCGACAAGAAGTCCAGACAGGATGACCTTGTCAATTGAAGGGCCGCCAAAGCCTCTGGCGCCAATAACTGTAAACCTCTTGTCGTTCGTTGAGGAAGAGGACGACAATGCAGGGGAACAATATCGGGTCCTGAGTCCAGAGAAGCACGAGCTCCCTATGTGGGAACTTCTGAAGTCGTTTTCTAAGCCCACAGTAATCGCGCTCGATCGAACCGTTTCGGCTGAATCGGACGAGGTATATTTCGAGGAAGCACGGAAAGCAATGGTTAGGAGACGCACTCCCGCCCGCTCTCCGATGGCTCACGTGCAGGAGGTCACATCATCTAAGTATGCCGAGTTTCGAACCAAGGCTATAGCAAACGACAACGAGCTGAAGGCAAACATCGTGATGTCTGCGCTCCAGGACCCTAAGAAGGCCTTTCGCGGATCAAAAATAACGCCGATGACCCCGGGAGAGATTACCCAACTTGAGGAAAAGGTTTCAACATATTTATCTGCCACAATCAAATCCACTGACGTGCGCAAGCAGGTGCGGCAGTTTTTTAAGGCATCACGCTTGTTTACAGAAAAGCAGAAGGGGCAGCATGCCTTAGTTTTCGATTTTGTTGCGACTCAATATCGCCAGGTTGAAAGCCTTGCAAAGGCGTTCAATGATTTCGAGGAGAACAATGCACTTGCGTTTAAGTCACTAAATGATTACCTTATCGCTGTGAACAGGTTCTTTAATGACAGCAACAAGGAACTTTTCTTCAACGAGAGTACAGGAAAGCTGGCGTTCTCCTCGGCAACTACTTCGGGTAAGGCTCGACCCGCTAAGTCGATCTTGTACCTCTCGTCGGGCGAACGACAGATCCTTGTGCTATTCACATTCCTCGCCTTCGCCTCTGACCCGAAAGGCGTGTTCATCGTAGATGAGCCAGAGTTATCTCTTCATCCAAAGTGGCAGTCTGAGTTTATGGACGCTTTTCTGAAACTTCGTCCTGAAGGGACTCAGTTGATCCTTGCAACACACTCTCCCGATATCGTTGGCAAATTCAAGAACAACTGCTTTTCGCTCCGGGGAAGCAGACAATGAACGAACTCATGCTAGACCTGCCCTCCCGAAGCCCAGACGGGTTGGCCGCGCTTGACATCTTTTATGAGGACTTCAACGACGTTAATTTCTATGTCGAGGACGAGGAACAGGAAAATCTGTACTGGGAGATTCTCCGGAAACTATTCTCCGACATCAGAATCTCACGGATTTTTCCCCTCGGTGGCAAGCCTGCGGTCATCCAACACGTAATGTCTGGATCCAGTCAGGAGATCAAGTGCTTCAGAGCTTATATCCTCGACCGAGATTTCGATCATCTGCTTGGAATTCAAGTCGAGCACCCAAATGTGTTCTATCTCGACAGCTATTGCATCGAGAATCATCTGCTGGAATCTGCTGCAATGGTCGAACTGGTTATTGAGAACCATCCCAAGAGAAGGCGATCCGACGTTGAGGCGAACCTGTCGCTAGAAGCACGAATTCCTTCTTTCTACAGTTCCCTGCGACCCCTCTTCACACTCTTCTTTTGCACACAGCAACTCAACCTTGGTGTAAAGAATTGTTCGGCGAAGCCCGAAGCCTTTTGTGAACAGAAACAGCTCTGGGAATTGAAGAGTGCTTCTGTAGCCAGCTATAGAGGAGAACTCCTAGCGGCAGCCAGTGCGAAGGGCATGAGTTCTGACCTATTTCATTCGCAATTCGAACTTGCTTCCTCACATGTAAGTACCGCATCGGACCACGAGCTAGTAAGCGGCAAATTCATCGCTGCGATGTTATTTCATTACCTCCAGAAAAAGGCCCGTCTCGGATCGATCACCTTTGAGTCTTTCGTGTATAGGCTGGCGAAGAATTGCAAGCTGGGCTCAATGCGCGCGTTTGCCAAGCGCGTAAGAGCGGGCAAACGTACCTACAACTCTGGTAGATCGAACGCCAAGACAAAGAGAACTTCTCATAACCGGTGACTTTCCTGCGTAAATGCGCGAAATATCGGCTGGCCCAGTCATGTTCTATCTGAGGTTAGTTCCTCCACTATCCGTGGGTGCCCCGCCCAAGCTTCGCTTGGGCGGGAGACAACGATCTTTCCCAGCCACTTCCGGTTCCCCACCACGCCGGCTTGCCGATTAATTCTCGCCCCCGCGTATCCTGAAAGTAGCGCCAATTCTGCTCTGCGGGGGCCGCAAAACGGGGCAATCTATAAGTCCTTTATAATCTGCACTTACATAGCGAAAAAGGTAAACCGTTTATTTTGATAATCTTACGTGGTCCAACTGCAAAATCGCATTTTTCGTCGATAAATCGTCTGTATTCATCATCTTGCAAAACCGGCCACCGCATCGTCTCGCAATACGAGACGATGTGGTGGCCTGAATGAGGTGGTTGGTTGGCCCGGTTGACTCGCCCCGCGCCTGCCCGCCGCAGCGTGGCGGAAGCGTCCGGGGAGGCCCCCTAGCTGAACAGGTCCTTCATCTTTTCGAGCAACCCAGGTGAAGCGGGCTTGTTGTCCACCGTCATGGTCTCGCCCAGCTTCTGCACCAGTTCCTTCTGCGCGCGGCTCAGCTTGCGGGGAATCTGAACTATTACTTTTACAATCAGGTCGCCCGTTGCCTTCGAGTTCAGGATCGGAACGCCGCGTCCGCGGACTCGAATCTCGCGGCCGCTCTGCGTGCCCTCGGGAATCTTCAGGTTGACCGGCCCGTCGATGCCCTCGATCTCGAACTCGTCGCCGAGCACGGCCTGAGGAAAGCTGATGGGCATGGCACAGTAGAGGTCGTTTCCGTGCCGCTCGTAGAAGTCGTGCGGACGGACCGAGAGCACGATGTAGAGGTCGCCCTTGGGCGCGCCGGCCCGGCCCACATCGCCCTCGCCGCCGTAGCGGATGCGCGTGCCCTCTTCAACGCCCGGAGGCACCTTGACCTTGAGCTTGAAGTCGGCTGCCGCGCGGCCTTCACCGCGGCACGTCTGACAGGGATCGGTGATCTTCTGGCCGGCGCCGTTGCATGCGCTGCACGTGCGCGCCACTGAGAAGAAGCCCTGCTGATAGCGAACCTGCCCGCGTCCGCCGCACTGGTTGCAAGTGGACGGCCCCCGGCCCGATGCGCTGCCCTTTCCGTTGCACGCCGAACACGCCTCAAGCCGGCGGAGCTTGACTTCGGTCTCCGCGCCGAACATCACCGTCTCAAAGTCGATCGCCAGGTCGAAGCGAAGATCGTCGCCGCGCTGCTGGCGGCTGCCCCGCTGCTGGCCGCCGCCGCTGAACATCTCGCCGAACAGATCGCCGAAGATGTCGCCCAGATCCACGGCGCCGCCAAAGGGACTGCCGCCGCCGTTGAAGCCGCTCTGCCCGTTCACGCCGGCGTGACCGAAGCGGTCGTAGGCCGCGCGCTTGTCCGGATCGCTCAGTACCTGGTAGGCCTCGCTGGCCTCTTTGAACTTCTCTTCGGATGCATGGTCGCCCGGATTGCGGTCGGGATGATGCTTGAGCGCCTGCTTGCGATAGGCGCTCTTCAGCTCCTGCTCGCTCGCTTCGCGAGAGACGCCAAGGACCTCGTAATAATCTGCTTTTGCCACGTCGTTACAATTCTCCAGCCCTTAGCTTCCAGCTATTAGCCTCTTCGGTGGTCATTTCAGCTTCTTGCCCACCGATCAAGCTAACAGCTAATAGCTAACAGCTTTACTCCGTTACCTGCTTTGTGTTGTGCACCACCCGCACCATCGCCGGCCGCAGCAGGCGCTCACGCACCTTGTAGCCGCGGCGAATCTCTTCGGCAATGGTCTGGTCGGGTAGATCGTCGCGCTCCACCGACCCCAGCGCCTCATGGAAACGCGGGTCGAAGAGTTCGCCGACCGTCGCAACCGGAGTCACGTTGAGCCGTGCCAGAACCTCTTCCATCTGCTTGACGATGAGCGAAACCCCGGAGCGCAGTTGCTCTGCCGAGCCGGTGGCCGTGAGCGCCAGCGCGAAGTTGTCCAGCACCGGCAGAAACTGCTCAGCCGCGCTGCCCAGGGCGAAGTCGCGGAACTCGGCCTTCTCGCGCTCGGCGCGCTTGCGGGCGTTGTCAAACTCAGCCTGCAGACGGGCCAGCCGGTCGAACAGCTGGTCGCGCTCGGCCTTCACCTGGTCGAACTCGGTGCGCGGAACCGGGGCCGTCTCAACTGCTGCGGGCTCAGCGATCGCGTCGTTCTCGGGCGGCGGGAGTTCCTGTGCCGGGTCCAGAATCGGCGCCTGCGTCTGGTGTGCTTCGTGTTCTACGTTTACTTTCACGTGTGTCTTCTTTTCGGACATATCTTCCGCGTTCTATTAGGATTCAGCGGCTGAGCCTGGGAAATCGTTCGCCCCGTTAAGCCCGGAATGGGCAGGCCTGTATGGGCCCGCAGTTCAGGTGTTCGGAGTCTCAAGGATACGCTCGGAGAGCCGAGCGATATAGCTGACCGCCTGAATCATCTCCTGATATTGGATGCGCGTGGGGGCGATGACGGCTACAGTTCCGACATTGGCTCCGCCCATGCGTGCCGGCGCGCCAATCAGCACCAGGTCCTGCATCGCCGCCGAGGCATCATCGAGTCCCACAATGACGCGAACCTCCTGCTGCCGGCCGTCGACGTAGGCGTTGAGCAGTTCCACCAGCCGCTGCTTGGCTTCGAGCGCCAGCAGCATCTGGCGCAGCCGGTCGCGGTCGTGCTCGGCGGCGATCAGGTTCGAGATGCCGTCGACAAAGATGGCGTGCGTTGGTTCAGGCGAGGCCAGAGCGCCATGGCTGCAAAGCTCTTCGATGGAAGCGAGAAGCTGGCGGTAGACTTCCTGCTCCGCCTCAATGCGACGAGCCACCTCGGCGCGGATGCGCTCGATCTGCCAGCCTCGGAAGTTCTCGTTCAGGTAGTGTGCCGCCGTCTCCAGCTCTACCGCGGAAAGTTCGCGGCCGAGCATCAGCGCCCGGTCCTGCACCGCGCCGGACTGCGTAACCAGAACCGCCAGCACCTTGCCCGAGCCGAGCCGCGAGAAATGAATGTGCTCGAGAATCTGGCCGGAGGTGGAGCAGGCCAGCGCCACACCCAGCCCCTGCGACAGCAGTGCCAGCACATGCGAGGTGCGCTCCAGATACTCGTGCGTTGAGCCGACACCTGTGAAGCTGTCTTCAATCTGATCGCGCTTTGCCTGACTCAGTTCGACCGGCGGAGTTGCGGGCTCGGCGCCGGCAGCGACGCGCCCCGACCGCGTGATCTGCTCAACATAAGTGCGGAAGGCGGCTGCTGTAGGCACGCGGCCGGCCGAGGTATGCGGCTGCTCGAGGAAGCCCGAATCGCCCAGCGTCGCCATCACGTTGCGCACTGTGGCCGAACTCAGCCCCTCACGGTTCGAGAAAGCGCGCGCCACCGCCTGCGAGGCCACAGGCTCGCCGGTGGAGATGTAGAGCTCGATGATGGCGTTAAGCACCATCCGCTCGCGCGGGCTGAGGCGAACTTCCAGCATGGTTCCTTTAGCAATCGCGATTTAGATTTTGTGGCTTCGGGCCACTTCACGGATCGCGGCAAAGCAGCAAGGCTCTCTATAAGATGTTATATTTTCAACAACTTAAAAGAGCTTCGAGAGAGAAGCCGCTTAAATGATTGTAGGGATTGAGGATTAGCAGTGTCAAGGTGGCTTTGCCAGGGGCAGTTCGCCGGCCGGTAAGCTTTTCTGCCGCTAATTCAGGTAGTGCATCCGGAATTGATAGCTCCGGGCGCGTCTCTTTCGTGCTCGATCTCGTCTGTATCGATAAGACACCAGCCTTATTAGCGGTCCGCCCGGAGTTATCGGCTTTGGTTTTGCGCCCGTTCTCGCGATAGCAATCGACAGGGGGACAGGACAGCCCTGCCTGCCGATCCGCACATTTACTGTCCCATTACCCGGAAAGAGGAATTCACTATGAAGAATCGCAAGTTCGGCGCGAGTGCGTTGTTGGCAGTATCGGCGGTATTGCTTCTGGTTTTTGCCGGAGTCGCGGCCCGGGCCCAGCGCGGTGGCGGAGGTGGCGGAGGTGGGATGAGCTCGATGCCGGTCGTACCGACGACACAGATTCCCCATGTCAACAGCGTAGAGAAAGACATCAAGGACCTTGCGAAGGCGGTTACGCTCACCCCCGAGCAGCAGCCCAAGGTGCTCGAGGTCATCACCGAGCGGAACAAGCAGATTACCGATCTTGTGAAGCAGTACAACGATGCCATGAAAGGCATCGATGCCGCCGACAGGAAGAAGTCTCAGAACAAACCCAAACCGGCCGACGCGGCCGCAGGCGGCCCGAATGGCGGAGCCGCTGCGCCCGCCCAGACCTGGGACGATCTGGTGTCCAAGATGCCCGCCGATGCAGTCAAGAAGTATGTAACAGATACCGCGCAGAACAATCTAAAAATCCTTCGCAGCAACGCTCTGGACCAGATCAAGTCGATGTTCACCGCCGAACAGAAGGGCACGTACGATGCCTGGATGGAGAAACACGGCAAGGGCCAACTGAAGGATGAAGAGAAGGACTTCCAGTACCCTGTAGCTCAGCCGACCCCCGGCGGGCGGTAAGCGGGAGCCGGTTCAGCAGCCGATTCCCGATTCGCGCTACAATTTCACCATGACGCGCAGCGCAGCCAAATTGCTTGAAGCGGCCGACCGGTTATCGTCGGCCGAGCGCTTCTGGCTGATCGACAGCCTGATGGAGAAGCAGGGCTCGCTCTCCGACGAGGCGATTGCGTCCTGGCAGAAGACCGCCGGAGAGCCCGAGGCCGGATACGAAGAATGGTTTCGTCACGGGATCGAAGCGGCGCTCGCCGACGACTCCGGCGACGTGCCGCATGAGCAGGCCATGCAGGGGTTCCATGCGGCCCTGCGGCGTCTGCGTTAAGTGCGTCTCAGGCGACTGCGGCCAAACCTTTATCCGACACCATGCTTAACAGTTTGAGCGACGCTCCCTGCGGGCGCTTCTCGCCGCGCTCCCACTGGCTGATCAGACCGGTAGTGACGTTGAGATAGCGGGCAAAGACGGCCTGGCTTGCGCCCTCGCGCAAGCGTATCGCGCGAATCTCCTCGGCGCTGAGCGGGCGAATGGGCGTCAGGCACATCTCGTCGAACTTGCGCATGGTCTTCTTGTCCACCAGCCCGGCTGCATGGAGGTCTTCCGCGGTTTCATGGATCGATGCCATCACGCTACTGCGATATGTGTTTGTCTTTGCCATCGTAATTCACATCAATTAGTGTTTCCTCGAGGTTACGTGGGCTTTGCCCAAAACTCATTTCTTCTGCGATCTTTCAGCGAAGACGAGCTACCACCCGGTCAAGTGCAAGAAGCCCTACCATTAAGTGTCTTCCTGCTTGGAGCTGAGTCAATGGATCGGGTGGACGCAGTGTCGCGATACTGCCGTGCGCCCATCCTCCCCTCACCAACCCGAAGGAATCCATCTGCGCAATCCATGTTGGATTAAAGTCTGCCTCGACAATTCCAATCGGGAAGAAGATTTTATGCAGATTTCTTCTCTTAATTCCGTGATTATCCCGCACTAAGGTTTGGTAGAAATTGAAAGCGCTTTCCACGCGTGTAACCGGTGGATTAAGAACTTCGCTCCAAGATTCATGCTTGCTCCCCACTTGATAACAGATAATCCTACGTAAGCAAGGTGATACTGCCTGACGATTGTCAAATGCTGCTTTGGCAGCGATCACCTTTGCAAGAGCAATTTGCTCACAAAAAGCCTCAATTTCCGCATGTGCGAGAACGATGTACGCGCGGGTAGCATCAAGTTCCGCCTCTGAATATCTGAGTTGGGATACTGGGGGGTCAGGAACGAAACCGAGCAAGTTCTTTCGCAGTTGCGCAAAGCGTGCTGCGAGGCTCCGATATCTTATCGAACCAGTTGCCATGTTCTGATCATTCTGGTGGCAGAGGCACGGTTATCTTCTTTTTGAGGATATCTCCGAGTACCTTAGACCACTTTCGAAACCTGATGCGGACGGCAGTCTTGCTCTTGGTCGTAGATGTGACCGAATGACGAAACTCTTCATCTGTACAGAGTCTTTTGAAGCCCTCGACTACAGCAGATCTCTGTTTGAGCGCCGCAGTTCGAATTCTCGCGTCGGATAACGTATATGACAAAACATCAAAGATTGCTCGGTTCGGGCGCTTTTCAAAAGAACTTCCGTCCCACATCCTAAAGGCGTTTGGAGTAGTGAATATCTTTAACGCAGATGAAATTGACTCGTTAAGATTGACCCCAACTTCCGTTAGGCGGTCCTTGTCTTTGTCCCAGACCTTATTGAGCTTGTCACATGTTTCATCAAGGAACTGCTTCAGATTACCTTTGTATTGCCCTAAGTACAGCTTGAAAGCGAAATGCCTTACGAGGAGTTCGACATCTCTCATGCGAAAATCAGGCTTTGAAATTCCCAAGAGTGACTGAAGAGGCTTGCTAACCTCTGAGAAACTAGCTGCAAACGACAAGAACTGCCCGGGATGCAGGGCTTGGCGGAGTTCCTGAGCTGAAAGCGGGACGCTCCCAGTATTCAATCGATGAAAGATTGTGTACAAGACTTCTTCATTCTTCCAATCGCGGATAACAACTGTGCGAATTGATTGGTTTTCAAACTCGGCGAGAAGATTTTCATGCTTAACCTCTCGCTGCATCGATGCATACGTGCTGCCGTTTAAGTCGTTTCTGACCTTTAGGCCAGTGAGAGAAAGAGGTATCTGCCCCTCGGAAAGCCCGATACCGGTAAACCGAGAAAGGCTAAGCAATCGCTGCTTCCCGTCGATAACGATGAACTTACCTTTGCCCGTGTCGCTCTCTGCGAGAACCAGTTGAGGAATAGGCAGCCCCAAAAAGAGGGACTCAATAAATCTGCTCTTTCTCTCATCGGTCCAAGCATCGCGCCGCTGGAACGCAGGGTCAAGTCTGATTGTTCCCCGTCTTAGCTGGTCCACAATCGTTGCGGCGGTCCAGTCGGTTCCCCAAACAACTACCCTTCCGATGGACGCTGGGCTGACTCCGGTAAGGTCATCCTCTGATTCGGCAGAACCGTCTTCGGCATCGAAAAATTCTTCGTCATCCAATACTAGCTTTTTTGCCATGTTTGACCTTGCAACGGATTATATATTGGCCTGCCGGACGCTCATCTCGAAATTGGTTAATAATGTTGGCGCGGCTTTATGTTTTGATAATGCCTAGCAAATTGGTTCCAACTACAAAGGGCGTCCGCATAGCGGACGCCCTTTGTGGTTGGCATGAAGCGAGCGGTTACTTCGAGCCCTGGTGCTCGCCGTGCTTCTCTTCGAGTGCAGCGTGAGCTGCTGCCAGACGCGCCGTGAGCAGGCGGAAGGGCGAGCAGGAGACGTAGTTCAGCCCCGTGCGATGGCAGAACTTGACGCTCTCGGGATCGCCGCCGTGCTCGCCGCAGATGCCGACCTTGAGGTTCGGGCGGGTCTTGCGGCCCTTCTCGACGGCGCCCTTGACGAGCTGGCCGACGCCGGTCTGGTCGAGCGAGGCAAACGGATCCTGCTTGAAGATGCCGAGCTTGAGGTAAGCGGGCAGGAAGTTGTTGATGTCGTCGCGCGAGATGCCGAGCGTGGTCTGGGTCAGATCGTTGGTTCCGAAGCTGAAGAACTCAGCCTCTTCCGCAATCTGATCGGCGGTCAGCGCGGCGCGCGGAATCTCGATCATGGTGCCGATCTTGAAGCTCACCTTGGCGTTCTTGGCGGCCATAACCTCGTCCGCCACGCGGCGAACGATGGCGGCCTGATTCCTCATCTCCTCAACCGAGCCGATGAGCGGAATCATGATCTCGGGGAGCGGATTGCCGCCCTTGGCCTTGACCTGAATAGCAGCCTCGATGATGGCCTGGGCCTGCATCTCGGTGATCTCAGGGAAGGTGATGCCGAGACGGCAGCCGCGGAGGCCGAGCATCGGGTTCTGCTCGTGCAGCTCTTCGACGCGAGCCAGAAGAGTGCGCAGTTCCTTGAGCTTGGGGCTCCTGGGCTTGGTCTCTTCCAGACGCGCAACCTGAACCAGCAGATCCTCGCGCTTGGGCAGGAACTCGTGCAGCGGCGGATCGAGCAGGCGGACAACGACCGGCAGCCCGTCCATCGCCTTAAAGAGACCGGCGAAGTCGGAGCGCTGCATGGGCAGCAGCTTTTTCAATGCGACGCGGCGATCCTTCTCCGTGGTGGCAAGAATCATGGCGCGCATGAAATCGATGCGGTCTTCCGCAAAGAACATGTGCTCGGTGCGGCACAGGCCGATGCCCTGCGCGCCGAAGGCGCGTGCGATCTTGGCGTCGCGGGGGATGTCGGCGTTGGCCCAGACCTGGAGCTTGCGCTCGGGGTCAACCCAGCTCATGAACTTGACCAGATCCTTGTCGTCGGGCTGCGCTTCGAGGGTTTTGAGGCGACCGGCGATGACGCGGCCAGAGGTGCCGTCGAGGGAGAGGTAATCACCCTGCTTGTAGGTCTTGCCCTTGACGCGGAGTTCCTTCCTGGCTTCGTCGACGATGCAGTCGCCTGCGCCGGCTACGCAGCACTTGCCCATGCCGCGGGTAACGACCGCAGCGTGCGAGGTCATGCCGCCACGGCTGGTGAGGATGCCGTCGACAACTTCCATGCCGGCGATGTCCTCGGGGGTGGTCTCGCCGCGGACGAGGATCATGGACTTGTAGGTGCCCTTGTTCTTCATCTTGACCGCTTCTTCCGCGGTGAAGACGATCTGTCCGACAGCCGCGCCGGGCGAAGCGGGCAGGCCGGTGGCGAGCACTTCGATCTTCTCGCCCTTCTCAACGAGGCGGGGGACGAGGAAGTCGTAAAGCTGGTTGGGCTCTACGCGGAAGACTGCCTCTTCCTTGGTGATGAGGCCCTCGGCAACCATGTCGATGGCGATGCGAACAGCCGCGAGGCCGGTGCGCTTGCCGTTGCGGGTCTGGAGCATGTACAGCTTGCCATCCTGAATGGTGAACTCAAAGTCCTGGATGTCGCGATAGTGGCGCTCCATCCTCTTGGTAATTTCCTTGAGCTCCTTGTAGCACTTGGGCATCTGATCTTCGAGATGCGAGATCGGGTTCGGCGTACGCACGCCGGAGACGACGTCTTCGCCCTGCGCGTTCATCAGGTACTCGCCGAAGAAGATGTGCTCGCCGGTGGCGGGATTACGCGTGAAGCCGACGCCGGTGCCGGAGTTCTCGCCGAGGTTGCCGAATACCATGGCCTGCACGTTGACGGCGGTACCCAGCCAGTCGTCGATGCGGTTGATGCGGCGATAGGTCTTGGCGCGATCGTTCTGCCAGCTGCAGAAGACGGCATCGCGGGCGGCGATGAGCTGTTCCCACGGATCCTGGGGAAAGTCCTTGCCTGTTTCCTTCTTCACCAGCTTCTTGTACTCGGCGATGATCTCCTTCAGAGTCTCGGCCGTCAGGTCGTAGTCGAACTTGATCTTCTTCTTCGTCTTGAAGCCGTCGAAGATGTGCTCGAACTTCTTCTTTGAAACATCCAGCACCACATCGCTGAACATCTGGATGAGGCGGCGATAGGAGTCGTATGCGAAGCGCGGGTTGCCGGTGCGCTTAGCCAGAGCCTCAACGGCCTTGTCGTTCAGGCCCAGGTTGAGGATGGTGTCCATCATGCCGGGCATGGAGAACTTGGCACCCGAGCGAACGCTGACCAGCAGCGGATTGTCGCCGGCGCCGAGCTTCTGGCCCTGAAGGGCCTCGAGCTTGGCCAGCGCTTCCTTCATCTGCGCGTTGATGACCGGGCTTACCTTGCCACGCATGTACTCGCGACAGGCCTCGGTCTGGATGGTGAATCCCGGAGGCACCGGGAGACCGACGATGGTCATCTCAGCTAGGCCTGCGCCTTTGCCGCCCAGCACGTCTTTCATCGTGCCGTGACCATCGGCCTTGCCGTCGCCGAAGAAATAAACATACTTCTCAGTTTTCGAGCCCGCCGATGCGGCGGACGATTGCTCCAGAACGCCCTGCGCCATGGAAAAACCTCCATCTTTCTGTTCTTTGTGTGTTTTTTGCCCGGGCCGATTTGAAATCGCAGCCCGGAGCCGATTCTTACCCCAGCGAATGATCCGCCGAATCCGGCGGCATAACGTTCCGCATGGGCGGTCCATATACAGGGTAACGGATCGGGGCTCAGGGCTCCAACGGAAGGTTCTGCAAACTGAGCGGTCGAGCGAATAGATCCCTGTGGACTGCGTCTGCGGTCGCGCGCAAACCACTTACAGTGTTAATTCGCGAGGGCTGTGTATGCCTGTGCCCCGCGTCACAGAGCGGGCACAAATGCGCAGGACAAGCCTTGGAGAATCAGCAGGAAATGGAGCAAGAAGGGCCGGTTCGCCGCCAGGGAGAGCGGCGAACCGGGGGGGGGGCGCCTGGCTGAGGGATCGCTCAGGCGGCTCGGGGCAGGCTGACGGAGCCGTGGGCCGGCTCGGCATGAACCTGAAACTGATGGATCATGCGATCGAGGTCGGCAGCCAATGCTGCCAGCCCATGGAGTGAGTCAACGGCCTCGTCCGCGCCGCGGGCGCTTTCGATGGCCAGCTGCGAGATCTGGCCGGCGTGTTCGCTGATCTCGTCCGAGGCTGCGGTCTGCTGAGAGACCGAGGTGGCGATGAGCTCGATCTGGTGCTCGACCTGCTTGGACGATTCAATGATCGACTGCAGGCTCTTCCGCGCTCCGGCTGTCTCCTTCATGCCGTGCTCAACGGCCTGACGTCCGTCCTCCATCACCTGCATGGTAGCGTTGGTCTCTTCCTGGATGGAGCGGATAGTGGTGGCGATCTCTTCTGTCGAGCTGCGCGTGCGCTCGGCCAGACGGCGGACCTCGGCGGCGACAACCGCGAATCCCCGGCCGTGCTCGCCGGCGCGGGCGCTCTCGATGGCCGCGTTGAGAGCCAGCAGGTTGGTCTGCTCGCTGATCTCCTGAATGACGCTGACAATGCGGCCGATCTCCTGGGAGCGCTGCACCAGCACGCCCATGCGCTCGGCGCTGGTGCCGGTAACGGCGGCGATCTTCTCCATGGTGGCGGCGGCGGCGTCCATCACTGCTCCGCCCTCCTGGGCCTGGCGCGCGGACTCGCGGCTCAGCTGGGAGGCGGAGTCGGCGTTGCGACCGATCTCGCCGATCGTCGCCGTCATCTCCTGCGCGGCAGAGGCGATCTGGTTGGTCTTCTGCGACTGCGCCCGCGCGTTGCCCGCCTGCTGCGTAGCGCGGACGCTGATCTCCGTGGTGGCGCTCGAAAGCGTGCGCGCGCCGCCGGCGACCTGCGTCACCACCTGGCGAATCTCCTCGACGCAGGTGTTCACTGCATTGCCCATCTGGCCAATATCGTCGCCCCCGGTAATGCAGGTCTCGACGGTGAGATCCTTGGCGGCCAGACGCTGAAAGGCCTCGCGCGCCAGCTTGATGCGCGGCGCGATGTCGCGGTTCAGAAGCCAGCCCACCAGTCCCGCTATCATAACCAGCACCATTGAAACGGAAATGTCTATCCAAATCATGCGACGCGTAGTGGTGGTCACGCCGGCCGCACTGTTCGTGCCCTCCTGCACGGTGAGCTGGAGTTCCTCGCCCGCAGCCGCAAGCGCGGTCTCGATATCAGAGATCGCGACAGTGCCCATCAGCGAGTCCAGCGCATCGCCTACTTTTCCTTGATCGATCAGCGTCGCCGCCTGGTCGCTGGCCTGAAGATAACGCTCGAATGCGTTCGTGAACTTGTCGCTCAGCGCCCGCTCGCGCTCGTTGCTGATAAATGAGGCAAAGCGGGCATCAGCATCCTTATACTGCTGAACCGACTTGAGGCGCTCTGCCTTGTAATGCGTGCGGCACTCATCGGTCGCGCACAACAGCCAGGCCAGTTCGGCTCGCCGCACCGAGTTCATCGCGGTCCGAGCCTCTTGAAGCGCGATCACCGATGGAAGCGACTCCGTGCTGACCGTCCCCGCCTCGTTGCCGATAGAGCGCAGATTCAGTGTCGTAATTACGGTGAGCATGAGGCAAAGGCCGCAGACGATTCCGAATGCGGCGACGATTTTGCTGTGGATGGCGAGATTGCGGACAAACGACACGGTTGAGTCCCCCTCTGTTGCAGTTCTTGGCTTGGCGTGAACCCGATCTGGTCTACACAGATCCGGCTCGATGACACCTGCCCTGACCTCATCGGCCAAACCGCGCCCGTCTTTACATGGCGCATCGATGCGCTGCCGCTTCGCAACGGTGAAAGGCTAAATCTAAGAACACTCTCAGAAATCAGCGGGGAAATACCTGTGCTCCATAACCCGGCGGCTTACAGATAGTGCTGCGCCATCCGCTGCCACGTGGGCCAGTCGTGAGAGTTCTCTGACTCCCATATATAGAGCTGGTGGGGAATTTCCTTCTCGGCGAGGAGCCGGGCAAAGGCCTGATTGCCGGCCAGACACTGGTCGTCGCGGCCGGCGGCCAGAATGTAGCTACCGCGCCGGATGCGTTCTATGTACCCAGGGTCCGTGAGCCGCGGAATGTAGTGCGTCGGCAGCTGAAAGTAGCACTCCTGGTCGTAGTAGCCGCCAAGAAAGCCGCTGAGATCGAAGACGCCCGACAGGGAGACGAAGCCCGTAAATGCGTCGGGGTGGCGCAAGGCCGTATTTGCGGCGTGATAACCACCGAAGCTGCATCCGGCGGCGACAAGTTCCGGCGTCACGTTGCGGCGGCGCAGGAACGGCACTACCTCTCTGCGGATGTACTCGTCGTACTGCTTCTGGCGGACGATACGCAGGCGGGGGTGGGCCGAGCGGTTGTACCAGCTCTCGTTGTCCACCGAATCCACGCAGAAGAGTTGCAACTGCCCGATGTCGATCTTCGCGGCCAGCGCCGCCACCATGCCGCGGTCTTCGAAGTCGTAGAACCGCCCGCTCGAAGTAGGGAAGACGACCACAGGCGTGCCGCCGTAGCCGAAGATGAGCACTTCCATCTCACGGCCGAGACAAGCGGAGTTCCAGTGATGGTATTCGCGATTCACTCTTAGGTCAGCTCTACCGGCAAATTATCGACTGAGAGGCAGCGATGGTGTTGCCTGAATTCTTTCAGCATCATAGCAGCGATGCCGATTTTTCTTGACGATGGTTGCGGCCGGACCGTATACGAATTACGCCGGATTCCCCATTCCCCAACTTCCGGCGCAAGGAGAGGTCATGAGGAAAGTTGTGAGTTGTCTGCTGGCAGGCGTGTGCGCGCTGTCGATTATGGGGCTCGGTCCGATCGCACGGGCAGAAAACAGAGACGCGCAGGATATCTTTGCGCTTGAAGAGAGCTATGCGGCCGCGGTCAACGCCCGGGACGTGGACGCGATCATGAAGATCTACATTCACGGTCCGGAACTGCTGGTCTACGACGTGGGCACTCCCCGGCAGTTCATGGGATTTGACGCCTACAAAAAGGACTGGCAGGACACGCTGGCCCTCATGCAGAACAACCTCAAGATGGACATCGACGATGTGAGCGTGACGGCCGACGGCAAGCTGGCCTGGAGCCACAGCATCCAGCACATCACCTGGACCGGCGCCGACGGCAAGCCCGGAGAACTCACCGTACGCGTCACGGACTGCTTTCGCAAGATCAACGGCACGTGGCTGATCGTCCTCGAGCACGTCTCGGTGCCCATCGATCTGACCACCGGTAAACCGGATATGACGTCGAAGATGTAGAAACAGGGACCAGGTGCGGTAGGCCAGGGATTTATCCCTGGCAATAATTCCGCAACAATTGCGCGGGCTTCAGCCCCTGAGGAACGTTCTCTATGCGTTCGCCGTGAATCCGGCGAACGCATCGCTGCCTACTACGCGCCGCCGCGCTTGCGGAAGACCACCTTCAACTCCCGCCGCCACTGCTCGCCGAGCGCGACCAGTTCCCACTCGACCTCGGGCGCGAGATACTTCAGCACGGTCTCGTTCGCCGGATGCACTCTCAGTGCCGGCGCAACCAGCACCAGCCGCGGCGAGCGCTCAGAGACCGCCACATCTTCAAAATACCCCTGCCGCTCAAATGCCGAACGCATCTGGCCATTTTGCATCGCGCGGTCGGCGTTGAGCGCGCGCACGCGGACCCAGTAATCGAGAGCCTGCAAGGGCAGCTGTAGGTCCTCGTCGGCCTTGAGTTCCATCACCGTCAACCGGCCTTCGCGATCAAGCGTGAGCAGATCGAGCATTCCACGATCTCCGGTTGAGAGCGCTGGAACCTGCGTGTAATACAGATCGCGGTTGAAAGCCGGAAAGATCTCCTCCATTCTTGTACGCAAGCGCGACTCCAGCCATCGCTCAGGTTGCAGGCGAAAGAGCGCATCGTTGCGCGATCCATCCGGATGGCGGCCGAGGAAGAGACGGCCGAAGAGTTCGCGCGCCAGCTCCTCGTTCTCTTCCGTAAGCACAGCCTCATTGGCTCCGGCGCCGAAGCTGATCTCTTCAACGCGCGCAAATGACGTTGCGCTCGCGCCGTGGCGCACCCGTGCGAACTCAAGCCCATGCAGCACCAGCGCGACCTCGGTCGCCGAACGCGGGCAGACTTCGATGCGCCCGCGCGCGCCTTCAGGAACAAGGTCGAACAATCGCTCGATGCCGCTGCGGCAGCGCTCGCGTGCAGCCTCGGCAGAAAATGCATGAACCAGCCGCGAGTCGAGGTTGCCGGTGTCGCGAAAGTCCACCTGTGCGAGCTCTTCGCTGCGCTCGTCCAGAGTGTAGAGCTCGAAGTTCGCTGCTGCATGATTGAGCCATGCCATGCGCTCGGCAGTAACACGCCACGCGCCGGCTGGGACAACCACTTTGAGTCCGCCAAAGTGGCGGCGCGCGTCGGCGTGCTGGCGGCAGTAGTCCAGCCACAGGATGCCGAGTGTGAGAACGCCGTCGATGATCGCGGCTGACTCGGCAGAGCCTACACCGATCACTGCTTCTGCTCCGGTGCCGTGCAGCAGCCGTCCGCGCACGTACGCAGGCCCAAAGCTGTGCTCCAGATCCATCGCCGAGCGCATGCCATCCACTTTTGAGCCAATGAAGGCGCGCGTAAGCACGCGCTCGAGCTGGTGCATGTAGTTCCGGCGGGCCGTATCGCGTGCGGTGGGTGTGCGGCGGTCGCTGTTGGGAACCAGTTCGATCATCTGCGGCCGCGTCACACCCATCTTGCGCGTAGCCAGACGCAGGCACTGAGCGCGCTGTTCCACTCCGCTGACCGAGCGCATCAGGTTGCGCTCCTCGCTCCAGAACTGCACCAGGCAGCGTCCGTGTGACTCGCCGATTGAGTAGTGCGCCGTGCGCATGTCGAAGATCACGCGCCCGTCTTCAAGCACAGCCGCGGCCGGATGATCGGCGAGATAAGCCTCGACGATCTTCGCCAACTGCTCGGACGATGGCTGCTCCAGCTGCGCCGGCATAATGCCTACCAGCCCTGCCGCTTGCGCAGCGTGGTAATGTGCGCGGTGTGGTGGCGACTGTGCCAGGCATACATGGCGAGCGCACGGACCAGTGTCAGGCGGCCCTCCACTGGATGATTGTAGCCGCGAAGGAAGTCGTCTTCGCTCATCGATTCAAGCAGCGCCGCCCAGCGCGCGTGCATGCCGTCGATCATGGTCAGCGCGGTCTCGATGGGCAGTGCGCTGTCGGCCAGTCGCGCCCATGCGGCCTCGTCATAGGGCTTGATGGTGGGCCAGTTCTCGGTGAGGGCGAGCTTAAAGCGCACGAACGAGTTGGCGTGGCTGTCGGCGATGTGATGCACCACCTGGCGCACGGTCCAGCCGCCCTCGCGATAGGGCGTGTCGAGTTGGGCGTCGTTCAGCCCGGCGACGGCGGCACGCAGCTTGGCGGGCAGTTCACGGATGCTCTCAATCAGTTCCACGCGAACCGCGGGAATGATAGCGGCGGGCGCTAGAAAACGCCCTATGGGATAACGAAGATCGTCCTGCTCTGTCATAACACTTCGATTCTGGCGCGCGCTGCCGCGAGCCTGATTATGCACCGAATCCTAGCACGGATTCCGCCACAGGAGGCGCCCGGAGAGTCTTGCGCGCCACGTTACGTAGGTCCAATGTACCGCGAGGCTGCCGTCAGATTCGCGCGCCAGCGTAAACTGAGGAAGATGACAGCCGCGCCTACTCCCCCAACGCCGAACCACAAGCGATACTTCTTCGACAAGTTCGGCATCACCGAGCGGCTGCTTGAGCGCTGTCTGGGCGAGGCGCTCTCAGCAGGCGGCGACTACGCCGATCTCTACTTTGAATCGGTCGCGGCTACGGCGCTCGGCGTCGATGAGCAGATCGTAAAGTCGGCCAGCCAGGGCGTGAGCGCGGGATGCGGCGTGCGCGTAATAAGCGGCCAGCGCACCGGTTACGCCTACACAGACATCCTCACCCCTGAGCGGCTGCTGCGGGCCGCGCGCACCGCTGCGCTCATCGCATCCGGCCCGGCCAAGCAACCGATCGTGGGCTTCGTCGAGACGCCCGCGGCCGATCTTTATCCGGTACCTCAGGGTGGCTACTCGCCCGACCTTGCCGCGCGGCTCGATCTGGTGCAGCGCGCCGACCGTGCCGCACGGGCCTTTGACAACCGCATCGTGCAGGTGCGCGCCGGCTACGCCGAGGAGCTGCGGCGGATTCTCATCGTCGCATCGGACGGAGACTACGCATCCGACACCCAGCCGCTGGCCCGGCTCAACATCTTCGTAATCGCCAAAGACGGCGAGGTAACGACGAAGGGCTCGGCGGGCGGCGGCGGCAGAGCGGGTCTCGAACAGTTCACAGGCAGCAAAAGCCCGGAAGCGCTGGCGCAAGAGGCCGCGCGCGGAGCGATTCTTCAACTCGGCGCAATCCCCGCCCCTGCCGGCGAAATGGAAGTTGTGCTCGGCCCGGGCTGGCCAGGAATCCTGCTGCACGAAGCGGTGGGACACGGACTCGAAGCCGACTTCAACCGCAAGAAGACCTCTGCCTTCAGCGATCGTATCGGCCAGGTTGTGGCCAGCGAAAAAGTTACGGTTGTCGACAACGGCACCATCGCCGGACGGCGCGGCTCGCTGAATGTGGACGACGAAGGCTCGCCCACACAGGAGACGGTGCTGATCGAGGGCGGCGTGCTGCGCGGATATTTGTCGGACAAGCTCTCCGCGCGGCTCATGGGCATTGCCAACACCGGATCGGGCCGCCGCGAAAACTACCAGTCCATCCCCATGCCGCGCATGACGAACACCTATATGCTGGCCGGCGACGATGCCCCCGAGGACATTATCCGCAGCGTCAAGCGCGGGCTCTATGCGCCCAACTTCGGCGGCGGCCAGGTGGACATCACCAACGGCAAATTTGTCTTCTCTGCCTCTGAGGCTTACCTCATCGAAGACGGCAAGATCACCGCGCCCGTGCGCGACGCCACGCTGATCGGCAACGGGCCGGAAGCGCTCAAATACGTCTCGATGGTGGGCAGCGACCTCAAACTCGACGAAGGCATCGGCACCTGCGGCAAAGACGGACAGAGCGTGCCCGTAGGCGTAGGCATGCCGACCATCAAGCTGGACAAGATGACGGTGGGCGGGACGGGAAGATGAAAAAGCGGGGAAATGGTGGCGACGAAACTCCGGTAGTATTTACTCCCGGTAACGAACCGTATCTCGGTCGTACGCTTCTCTTTGCTTTCGATCAACTCATTTGTTCAGCTATGGAGCAGAATGCAATCACTGCGCCGGCGTCTCGCAAGCGGATTCTCACGGACAGCCAAAAAATGGCTTGCCAAGTCATTGCCCAAGCTCTCAGCATCGCGCTTTCGATTCGTGAGCTCATTCGACAGGGTTATCTATTTGGCGGACATGTTCTTCTTCGAGCCTTGGCGGAGCGAGCGGCAATCTTGCTCTACCTCCATCTCTATCCGGCTGAGATTGATAAGTGGAATCGAGGTTGGGAACACAACGAGGCACCCAGCCTTGCCAAAATGTTCGAGAAGATTCAGGCCAAACAGAAAACAGGGTCTTCAATCCGGGGAAGTGACTTGACGGCACCGATGAACAGTCTGCTTCACTCAAAGCCCGACTCAGCGCCTTGGAACCTGGTCGAGCTTGAGGGGGTCGGTATTGGCCATGCAGTGTCAAAAATTCTAGACAGACCCGAGCTATGCGACGAACTCTGCGCAAACGCCATCCCGTGGCTCGTAGTCGTTCAAGGAATGATGGCGGCATACTTTGCTGATGAATTGATCGAAAGCCTCGAAGTTGATGGCCTTATACATTGATCCGGGGGCCTCAGCTTCACCGCTTGACTGACGCCTATTCCAATGCAACTCCAGCCCAACTTCACGCCGCATCGTCCAAACTCACCTTAACCTTCCGCCCCAGCGCCGAGGCGATATTCACCAGCGCGTCAATGGAAAACCGCGCGATCCGTCCGCGCAACAGGTCGTTCATCCGTGGTTGGGTAACCCCGCACCGCTTTGCCGCCTCTGCCTGAGTCCAGCCATTCGCTTTGATGATCGCCTCGATCTCGTCCATTAGTTCGGAACGCATGGTCAGGTTCGCCGCCTCTTCCGGCGTGTCTGCAATCGCGTCCCAGACGTTGGCGAACCTTTGTCTCTCCAATTTGCTCATTCAGCACCTCGCATTAGCTGTTTGAATCGCAGCCTGGCGGTAGTAATATCCCGTTTCGAAGTGGTCTGCGTCTTCTTTTGGAAGGCATGGAGCACGTAAACCGTTGTCTCAAATGTGGCCACGTAGATGACCCGAAAGGTTCCGGCTTCTTCCCAGATTCGAATCTCCTCGACGCCCTTGCCGATTTCAGGCATTGGTTTGAAGTCGTCCGGCGGTTGGCCCCTTTGCACCTTCACGAGCTGGCGTCCGGCGTTTTGGCGCGCCTCGGTAGGAAACTCGCGCAGAGCCTTCTGAGAGCCGCCCAAAAACTCGACTACTTTCATGGCATAATTATATCCAATTGAATATATATTGCAAGCTCAAGCCGCATGTTCCTTTCGCCCCAGCGGCAACTCCAGTTCAATTTGGTCGTGGACGACTTTGGGCGCGATGCGTCCGCGTGACTCTCCGCTCAACCCACAAACCACTCCCACTGCTCCGCCGTAAGCGGCACCACGCCCAGCCGCCCAATCTTCACCAGCGGCGACTTGGCAAAGAGCTTCGCGACCTTGATTTCTTCCAACGTCTTCGGCACCTTCAGCCGCTTCCCCACCTTCACTCGCACAACAGGAACCTTCGGATCGCTCGGGTCCACGCTCAAGACGGTCCCGGTCCCCACCGCCCGCCGCTCATCGCCCGTGTGGTAGAAGATCCACTTCGTCCCCGCCTTCATCTCGCGCAGGTGTTTTACGGCAGTAGGATTCGCAACCCCATCCCACACGGTTTCCTTGTCGCGCAAAAAGTCGCCGAAGCTGTAAACGTCGGGCTCGGTCTTGAAGAGGAAGTAGGTCATGTCAGGGCTCAGGTTTCTGGGGTCAGGGATCAGGGGGTCGTGCCGGAACAAACCGCTCCAGACACAAAAGCAGCATACAGGAATCGTCCGTGTTTTTATCGAATCTGACAAATCCACCGCCTCGCAACCCTGATCCCTGTTCCCTGACCCCTGACCCCTGTTTACAATCAAATACATATGATCCGTTTCTCTACCGCCGGCGAATCCCACGGCGAGGCGCTCATCGCCCTCGTCTCAGGCGTGCCCGCAGGTGTGCCCATCGATCTCGATTTCGTGAACCGCGAACTCTGGCGTCGCCAGCAGGGCTACGGCCGCGGCGGACGCATGAAGATCGAGACCGACAAGGCCCACATCCTCTCCGGCGTGCACCACGGCAAGACCATCGGCTCGCCCATCGCCATCGAGATCGTCAACCGCGACTGGAAGAACTGGGAAGAGAAGCTCCCCGTCGAGACCGGCGACCCCTCGAAGCATCAGGCCGTCGCCTCGCCCCGTCCCGGACACGCCGACCTGGCCGGAGCCATCAAATACAACTTTGCCGATGCCCGCTACATCCTCGAGCGATCCTCGGCCCGCGAGACCACCAGCCGCGTCGCCGCCGGAGCACTAGCCAAGCAGATGCTACGCGAGATTGGCATCGAAGTTCTCAGCCACGTCATCCGCGTAGGCCGCGTCGAGCTCAATCGCGGTGCCACATGGGCGGAGATTCAAGCCGTCGCAACCAAAGATGAAGTCCTGCTCTCCTGTGTCGACGCCGAGACCGAAGCCCACATGAAGGAGGAGGTTGAAGAGGCCTCCCGCACCGGCGACACCGTTAACGGCATCTTTGAGGTTGTGGTCCACAACGTCCCCACCGGCCTCGGTACCCATGTCAACTGGGACGAGCGTCTCGACGGCCTCCTCGCCCAGAGCGTCATGAGCCTTCAGGCCGTGAAAGCCGTCGAGATCGGCCGTGGAGTCATTGCCTCCAGCCAGTTCGGTTCCCAGGTTCACGATCCCATCGGCTACGCGGATCACGACCTCGGCAAGCCCACCCGCTTCACACGCCCGCACAACAACGCCGGCGGCCTTGAGGGCGGCATCTCGAACGGCGAAGACATCGTAGTCCGCGGCTACCTGAAGCCCATCGCCACGCTGCGCAAGCCGCTGGAGTCGGTCCGCTTCGACACCCGAGAGAAGACCGCCGCAAGCTACGAGCGCTCTGATATTTGCGTCGTTCCCGCGGCAGGCGTCGCGGCAGAGGCCATGGTCGCCATAACCCTGGCGGGCCAGGTCCAGCAGAAGTTCGGCGGTGACTCGCTCATAGAAATGAAACGAAATTTCCTCGGATACATCGAACAGATACGGAGTTATTAGTAGCCGGCAATGATCCTGAAGATTGTCAAATACCCTGATCCGGTGCTCGCTCAGCGCGGCGCCGAAGTTACCGAGTTCAACGCAGAACTGCGTCAGTTTGTGGCCGACATGTTTGAGACCATGTACGCGGAGCAGGGCGTCGGTCTGGCCGCACAGCAGGTCGGCGTTGCCAAACGCATCTGCGTAATCGATCTCAGCTTCGGCAAGAAGCCCGAGGACAAGTTCGTCCTCATTAACCCCGAGATCATCGAGAGCGAAGGCCGCATCTACGAAGAAGAAGGCTGCCTGAGCTTCCCCGAGATTCGCGAAAGAATCGTCCGCGCCGCCCGTGTCCGCGTCCGCGCCCAGAACGAAAAAGGTGAGTGGCGAGAGATCGACGGCGAAGAACTGCTAAGCCGCTGCATGCAGCACGAGATCGATCACCTCGACGGCATCCAGTTCATCTTCCGCGTCAGCGCGCTCAAGCGCTCGCTCATGCTGCGCCGCATCCGCAAGCTCCAGGCTGAGGGCGAATGGTAGGTGACCGATGACCAGCCCCGATGAACGACTGAAGCTGGTCTTCTGCGGAACGCCGCAGTTTGCCGTCCCCACGCTAGAGGCGCTCATTGCCGCCGGCCACGAGATCGCGCTCGTCGTCTCGCAGCCCGACCGCCCCGTTGGCCGCGCCCAGACCCTCACCGCTCCACCCGTAAAACAGGCCGCACTCGCCCACGGCTTTGAAGTCGTCCAGCCGGAAAAGATTCGCAACAATCCCGAGTTTCAAACGCGCCTTGAAGCCATCCAGCCCGACGCCATCATCGTCGTCGCTTACGGCCGCATCATTCCGCCCTGGATGCTCAAACTGCCGCGCATGGGCTGCCTCAATCTGCACGCATCCATGCTGCCCAGATACCGCGGCGCCGCGCCCATTCAGTGGGCCATCGCCAACGGCGAGGCTTACACCGGACTCTGCATCATGATCCTCGATGAAGGCCTCGACACCGGTCCCGTCGCCCTCCAACTGCGGCGCATCATCGGCTCGCGCGAGACCGCCGTCGATCTCTTCGAACATCTGGCAACTGCCGGCGCAACGCTCATGGTCAAGGCGCTGCCGCTCATCTCTCGCGGCTGGCATCGGCCCTGGTTCCAGAAGCACGGCCTGGCAACCTACGCTCCGCTGCTCACCCGCGAAGACGGCCGCATGGACTTTGCTGCGCGCAACGCCCGGCAGCTCTTCGATCGCTGGCGCGGCTTCCAGCCCTGGCCCGGAGCCTTCACCGCGCTCAGTGGCAAAAAGCTCATCGTTCACGCCATGTCGGTGGTGGTCGACTCCGAGTCCGCGCACTTTCCTCCATCTGAACCCGGCACGATTCACATCGAAGGCCAGCGCATCTTCGCCTCCTGCGCCAGAGGCACCTGGCTTGAGTTCCTCGAAGTCCAGCTCGAAGGCAAGAAGCGCGTCACCGCCGCCGAGTTCCTGCGCGGCGCAACCATCGCCGCCGGCGCGCGGCTAGGATAAGCGCCATGGCCGCAATCTCTCCCGCACGCAAAGCCGCTTACAGAATTCTTCTCTCAGTGGAACGCGGCGACACTCACGCCGACGAGCTGCTGCGCGCAAACTCAGTCACTGCGCTCGCCACGGCCGACCGCAATCTATGCACCGCGATGGTTCTCGGCGTTCTGCGCTGGCAAATCCGCCTGGATCGGCAGATCCGGCAATATCTCTCCAAACCAAATGCAAAGCTCGACCGCGAGGCACTCATCGCGCTGCGCATGGGCGCGTTTCAGCTCCTCTATCTCGACCGCATCCCCGCCCACGCTGCCATCGATGAAAGCGTGGGACTGGCCAAGCAGGCTGGCCACCACTTCGCTTCCAGCATGGTGAATGCTGTTCTGCGCAAGATCGCCGCGGCAGATATCGTACCGTCAGAGGCTAAAGATGCAGCGCAGGCCCATCCCGCATGGATGGTCGAGCGCTGGCGTAACTGCTACGGCGACGAAACTGCCCAGGCTATCTGCGCCCACGGCCAGCGCCAGCCTCGCCTCTCGCTGCGCCTCTCAGATCCCTCTGCCAATGTGGAACTCAAAGCAGAAAACATAGATCTCGCTCCCGGCGAACTGCTCACCGCCGCGTGCACCGTTCTCTCCGGCGATCCGTCAGCAACAGCCGCATTCCGCGCGGGCCGCGCGCGTATTCAGGATGAGGGCTCGCAGTTGATCGGCGAGATCGCTGCGTGGATCACTTCACATCTCAACCAAAACCAGAAGAAAATCCTCGATACATGTGCGGCGCCAGGGGGCAAGACGCTCATCCTCGCCGAACGCCTGCCCGACGCGCGAATCGTTGCCTGCGAATCCAGCCCGACGCGCTTTGCTGCGCTCAAAGAGCGTCTGGCGCCGTTTGCCGATCGCATCGAGTGCCGACTTGCAGACGCAACGACGCTTTCCGAAGACTCCGCCTTTGATCTGGTCCTGGCCGACGTGCCGTGCAGCGGAACCGGAACGCTCGGCCGCAATCCGGAGATCCGTCTCCGCCTCAAACCGGAAGACCTGCCCCGCCAGGCCGAACGCCAGCGCGCCATTCTGGCGGCCGCGATCAAAGCCGTCCGCCCCGGAGGCCGCGTCTTCTATTCAACTTGCTCGCTTGAGCCGGAAGAGAATCAGCAGGTCGTCGCAGCCGTTCTCAGCGCAACTCCCAATGCGCGCATCGAATCGCCGGCCGAAGCCCTTGCATCGATGGCCCGCGAGGGATTCCTTATCGGTAGCGGCGCTCAAACCCTGAGCGCATGCGTCACAGCCGAAGGCTTTCTTCAGCTCCTGCCAGGCGCTGCTTCAACTGATGGGTTCTTTCTCGCGGTGCTTGAGCGGCTCGCCTGATCAGGGTGCGATCTCCCGCCCGTTCCACTCCATGCGCGTCGGCGCGATCAGTCCGCCATTCTCCAGAGTGAAATACACCTGCACCTTTTCGCCCGCCGCCGGTGCGCGGTTGTCGTCGGGAATCCGCCCACTCATGCACAGCGGCCCTTTCACGGCCAGCCGTGTCCTTTCGCTGTTCTCGTAAAACGGCCGGTCGCTATCGGGCAGGTTCGCAAACGAATCGATGGTGAAGCACAGCCGCGCCTGTCGCGGCCCGCCAGCCGGATCCACTGAAACGGTTGCAAGCGTTGCTGGCGCGCTCTCGATCGTCTTGTGTTCAAGAGGTGTGATCTTGCAGGCAATCAGGTGCCGATTCGCCAGATGCAGAACCCACGCCACCACCACAACGATCGCGAATCCGGTCATGCTGCGAGTGAACGTCGGCACTATCAGTTCTCCTCCGGCCCCAGCTTCAGCGCCGCGTAGTCCTTGCCCAGCAGCGCGCACAGCGCCTCGACCACCAGTTCATGATCCCCGCGCTGCGGCAGCCCGCTCACCGTCACGCTGCCCACCACGCCCGCTCCCTCAACATGCAGCGGGAACGAGCCTCCATGCGCAGCGTAATCGGCGGCCGGCAGGCTCTGACTCTGTTCGAGTGTCGTGCCCTTCGCCTTGTTTTGCAACCCCACATAGTAGGAACTCGTGTAAAACCGCGCCACCGTGTTGCTCTTGCGTCGAATCCAATCGGCGTTATTCGGAGTTGTGCCGTCCAGAGCCACGTAGAACAGCTGCTGCCCAAATCTCCGCACATCGATCGCTACTTTGTGCCCACGCTCAAGCGCCATCGCGCGCAACTTGCTCCCCAGCTCCCAGGCAACTCCAGCGTTCAGATGCGCAAGATGCAGTTCGCGTTCCTGCAATGCAATCCGTTCGAGATCGTCGGCTATCGACATAGTCTGAATCGTTCCTCTCAGCGTGCGACAGTGATTTTGACAAGCGTGCTTTGCTCGATGCGTACACCCGCGGCTGGCGATTGCGCAATTACCGCGCCGGGAGCGACCGTCACGCTCGGCGCTACTGCACCCTGGCCCACGCGCGGAATGCTGATGCCTGCGAATGCGGGTGGCGCAACGCGAATACCGGCTTTGCTCAGCGCCGACATCGCCGCGGAGACTTGTATCCCGTTCAGATCCGGCATCACCCAGCCGTCGGAGTGTTCGTCGCTCGGCGCCGCCACCAGCAGGCTCACGCTCGGCTGCGCAATGTCCTGCGCGTGGGCGGGGGGATCCTGTGCGATCACCGTGCCTTCCGCAGCCGCTCCGGTGGGCAGGTGAACCGGCAATGCCACATCCAGACTCGCGCGCCGCAGTATCAGCTCCGCCGCGTGTTCGCTGAGCCCGCGAGTGTCAGGCACATCCACCTGCTGCGGCCCGAGGCTCTCTGCCACGCGCACCAGCCACTCGCGGCGCACCACCGTCCCCGCCGCCGGCGACTGCGTAAGAATGTGCCCCGCAGCAACCTCGCCCGAGTAGTAGCGATTGTCCACGTCCAGGTTCAAGCCCAGCCCGGCCGTCTGGGCGCGCGCCTGGGCCACGGTCATGCCCTTCAGCGCAGGCACCTGCACCTCCGCGCCGTGAATCGCAAAGTGCATGGTTACAACCGCCGAGATCAGCGCCACCGCAACAAGCGCCATCAGCAGCATTGCTAGCTGAATGAAATTGAGAAAGCCTCGGCCACTCATCGTCTCACCGCAGATTGTCCGTCACTGGCTCGGGATGAATCGTTACCCGGTTCACCTCAGGACACTCCAGCTTGAACCGGTCTTCGAGTGCCGTGATCGTCGTGTGTACCCGCGCAAGCTTCAGCTCGTCCGGCAGCGTGCAGTGGCAGGTCACGTAGATGTGCTCGGAGCTGCGCCACACCGCGATTTCGTGAACGTCGATCACGTCCTTGAGTCCCGATGCCGCGGCCAGCATCGCCTGCACGATGCGCCTGTCCGCCGCCACTGTTGTCTCCTGCCGCTCAATCGTCGCCGGTTCGCTTTCGATGTGCGTCAGAATCGAATCGATCTCCGGCACCTCGTGCAGGATCTGGCCTTCGACGTCGGTTACAAAGTCGTGCGCCTCGAGCAGCGTCATCTCCTCGTCGAGTTCCATGTGCTGCTCCACCTGAAGCCGCCCATGTACCGACTGCACGCTCACCTCGTGCACCGATACGTTGTTATGCGCGGCCAGCGAGCGCACACGGTCAAAGATACTGTCGGCACGTGACTCGGCGGGCATAGTATGAATCACCACATCGGCCGTGGGCAGCGTGCGATGAACCGCCTCTCGCGCGGCATCGACCATCCTGCCCGAGTGAGCAAACGTAGAACGGCGCGGCAGTGCGATCGTCAGATCGGCAAAGTAGTCTGCTCCCGCCCGACGCACGCGCGCCTGCACCACCGACGTCACGCCATCGATCGCTTCCACGTCGTGAACAATCTGCCGCCGCGTCTCCGCAGGAATTTCGTCGGTGAGTACCTTCACCGCCTCTTTGCCGAGGTGAATCGTCATCCGCAGAATCAGCAGCGACACCACTACTGCCGCCACCGGATCGGCGTAACGCAGCCACGTCATCCCGACCTTATCGCCGATCCATGCAATCCCCAGGCCGATCAGCACCGCCGCCGAGGCCCAGATGTCTGAAGCAAAGTGCGCGGCATCTGTCGCCAGCGCCGGACTGCCTGTCTTCTTCGCCACAGCCAGCAGCTTTCGCGACCGCCAGAAGTCGATGCAGATCGACCCCACCACCACCAGTAACGGCCAAATCGAGTGGTGCAGCTCGAAATCACCCTTGATGATGCGGCTCATCGCCTCGAAGATGATCCATGCGCAGGAGACGCCCATCAAACCGGCCTCGGCGAACGAGGACAGGTTCTCGAACTTGCCGTGCCCGTAAGTATGATCCTCGTCGGCCGGCCTGTCGCTCATGCGCACCGACACAAACGTCAGCCCCGCGCAGATCAGATCCAGTCCCGAGTGGGCGGCATCGGAGAGTACGGCCAGCGATCCTGACAGCACGCCCACCACCAGCTTCATCAGCGTCATCACCGCGGCGGCGATCATCGAGTTGCGCGACACCGCCTGCTTCTCGCGCGATGCGGCCTGAGCCGACGCCGATGCGAGCGGTGGGGTCTTCGTCAAGTTGGAAGCGGACTCAGACATTCGTCTCTAGGTTACTCCGTCTGGATGATTGCGATTCAATCGGGCCGAGTCGCCGTGTAAAGTCCGGCGATACCGAAGGTGTACGGCTGCCAGCGGCAATCGGTGTAACCCACCTTGCGCATCAGTTCAAGCAACTCGGCCGGCGGTGGAAAGCTGCCCACCGACGCGGGCAGATACGTGTATGGATAATCCTTGCCGCACACCAGCCGCCCGATCGCAGGCAGCACGCGGCGAAAGTACAGCGCGTAAGCCTTGCCCATCAGCCCACCCGGCTCGCTGAATTCCAGAATCCCCAGCCTGCCACCAGCCTTCAGCACGCGATGAAACTCGCGCAACCCTGCCTCATAGTTCGCCAGATTGCGAAATCCAAACGCGGTCGTGATCAGATCGAGCGAGTCCGCCTCGATGGGCAAATTCAGCGCATCGGCTTCGAGCGGAATCGCGTACGGCGCGTCCTTATCCGCCTTCTGCCCGAACTTCTCCGCGCCCCGCTTCAGCATCTCCTGCGAAAAGTCCGCCGCCGTGATCGGCCGCGCGTTCTTCGGCCGCCGCTTCAGCAGCGCCCGAGTCATGTCGCCCGTACCGCAGCAGATGTCGAGAATCGCCGCATCCGGCTCGGCGAGCGTCTCGCGAAACACGCGCGCCGCCCTCCACCACCACACCCGGTCCACGTTCGCCGAGAGTACATGGTTCAGCAAATCGTACCGCGGCGCAATCGAGTCGAACATCTGCTTCACCGCCTGTGCGGCCTCGGCCTCGTTCGTCACTCCCGCGGGTTTTGCTCCGGTGGCTGGCATGGGTCCTTTTCCATCCTATCTTGCGCTTCCGAGTTCTTCGATTTGGTATATACTCTTAATAGCTACCAGAGGAGGCGAAATGGCGCCCAGAACAGCCCCGAACCCGAAGCCCGCCGACGCCCGTCTGTTTTGGAACGGACGCAGCCAGGCTGTGAGTCTGCCCAAAGAATTCCGCTTCGAAGGCGACCGCGTCCGCGTCACGCGCATGGGCGCTGGCGTCCTGCTCGAACCTCTTGCCGCCAAGGGCAAGGAAACGGTTGAAGACTGGTTCGCGCGCATCGATGCACTGCGCGGCGATTCGATCTTCCCCGAAGGACGCAAGCAAAACCCCGCTCCAATTCGCGAGTTCTTCAAATGAACTACCTGCTCGATACCAATATCTGCATCGCGCTGATCAACGGGACATCTCCGAGAGCTCGCCTGCGCCTCAGCCGTGCCGTGCGCGCCGGAGCTTCGCTTGCGACCTCTTCCATCGTCGTTCACGAACTCTGGTACGGCGTAGCTAAGAGTCAACTTGTCGAGCAGAATGCACGCGCTCTCGCGGCTTTTCTAGGCCGCGATATCTCCGTCGTCGATTTCACCGCGACCGACGCGCAAGCGGCTGGCGAAATACGCGCTACGCTCGAGCGCGCCGGTAAACGCATCGGCGAATACGACACCCTGATCGCGGGTCAGGCCTTCCGCAGGAATTTGATTCTGGTCACAGCCAACACCCGCGAGTTCGATCGCGTCAAAGGCCTCGTCGTTGAAGACTGGACTAAGTAGCCGCTACTCTCACAGTCATGCAACACCACAAAATGGCGGGGCCTCCGCCTAAGTTCAGCGAAAGCCCCCAAGTAGATGGTCGTTAATTCACTCGTAACCGACTACATTTCCTTCTCAAACGAGTGCCCCGTCAGCAGCCCCAGCACAAACCAACCCAGCAGCGCGGCTCCGGCGGCAAACAGCACGTCGCCCGGCACCCGCATCCAGCGCAGGAACTGCATCGTCGGCGACTGCAAGAACTCCGCCGACCGCGCGTACCACGTACCGTACTGCACGCTGGCCACCGCCTGCATAATCCCGATCGGGAACATGCTCAGCAGCACCATGAAGATCAGGCCCAAGTTAATCATCCAGAAGGACCACTTCAGCGCGCCCTGCTTCCACACCCTCGCCGGATGCAGAACGCGCAGGCAGAACAGCGTCAGCCCCAGGCCCAGCATTCCGTACACGCCGAACAGCGCCGTGTGTCCGTGTACGGGCGTCAGGTTGAGCCCCTGCATGTAGTAGAGCGCCAGCGGCGGATTGATCAGGAACCCGAACAATCCCGCGCCCACCAGGTTCCAGAACGCCACGGCCACAAAGAAGTACACCGGCCACTTGTAGTTCGCAATCCACGGAGCCTTCTCCGTCGGCCGCGCCAGCCGCAGGTTCTCCCATGCTTCAAAGCCGATAATCGTCAGCGGCACCACTTCGAGCGCCGAGAAGATTGCGCCCAGCGCGATTACCGCCGGACCCGAGCCCGCGAAGTAGAGATGATGGAAGGTTCCAATGATGCCGCCCGCCAAAAAGATCGTCGTCGAGAACATCACCGCCTTGGTTGCGCTCCCGATCTCAAGCAGCTTGAGCCGCGTGAACAGGAAGGCGATCACAACCGTCGCAAAGACCTCGAAGAAGCCTTCAACCCAGAGGTGAACCACCCACCAGCGCCAGTATTCAGCCGTCACCAGCGAGCTGCGCTGCCCGTACATTAGCCCCGCCGCATAAAACAGCGGAATGGCGATCGAAGAGATCAGAAACATCGACAACAGCGCGCGATCTTCGCTCTTCTTCACTAGCGCGGGTTTGAGCGCGCGCACCATCAGAAACAGCCACAGCAACAGTCCGACAAACAGCAGTATCTGCCACAGCCTGCCCAGGTCAACATATTCGTATCCCTGCGAGCCCAGCCAGAACCACGCGTTGCCGAGCTTCTGCTGAATTCCCAGCCACTCGCCCGCAAGCGACCCGCCCACGACCAGCACAAGCGCGACAAACAGCACATTCACGCCCAGCCGCTGGAACTTCGGCTCATGTCCGCTGACCGCCGGGCCAACGTAAAGCCCTGTCGCCAGCCACGAAGTCGCAATCCAGAAGATCGCCAGTTGCAAATGCCACGTGCGCGTAATCGCGTAGGGCAGATACTTGTCGAGCGGGAATCCGTAGAAGCCCTTGCCCTCGACACCGTAGTGCGCCGTAATCACGCCCATGCTGATCTGCACTGCCCACAGCGCTACGACAACCAGAAAATATTTGATCGTCGCTTTCTGCGAGGGCGTCGGCTTGAATCCCAGAAACGGATCTTGCGCCGGGTACGGCCCCGCCACGTCGATGCTCTCTTGCGAGGAGCGCCACCAGATCAGCCCGCCGATGCCCGCCAGCAAACCGACCACGCTGATAATGCTCCACATCACCGCGCCCGTGGTCGGATTGTTCCCCACCAGCGGCTCATGTGGCCAGTTGTTGGTGTACGTCTCGATTCCGCCCGGCCTGTTGGTGCCCGCCGCCCACGCGCTCCACCAGAAGAACGCCGCAAGCTGCTTCTGTTTCGCCGCATCTTTCAGCGCGCCTTCGGGAATCGCATAGTCCGCGCGTCCCTTTTCAAACAGCCCACCGTAGTAAGCCGCCAGCTCGTCATAAGCCGCCGCCGCATCGGCAGAGAGCGTTACGCGATTCGTCGCCGCATCGTAAGTGTTGGTGCGAACCTCGCGCACCAGCCGCGCCTTCAGCACTGCCTGCTCATCGAGGCTGGCCGCGGCAAAGTTGGTTGCGCCGTCCTTCTGCGCCCAGCGGTTGAGCAGAATCTCAGACTCGCGATGCAGCCAGTCGGCGCTCCAGTCCGGAGCCACATAAGCGCCGTGGCCCCAAACCGTGCCAATCTCCTGGCCGCCGATCGACTGCCACACACCCTGCCCGTCGGTAATCGTCGAGCCGGTAAACAAAAGCTGGCCGCTGGCCGTGTACACATCGGGCAGCGGCGGCGCCTGGCTGATCATCTTGCGCCCCACGCCGCCCAGCACGGCAAACGAGGCCACAATCACAATCGCAAAGGCGATCCAGTAACGCTTGTAACTCATATCGGGTCCCTCGAAGAAGAAAGCTGTTTTGTTCACTTCCTCGTACACGGTAGCGGCGTCCAAGCCGCCTTGCAGGGACTTAAGTCACTCGCGCGAAAATATTCAGAATCTGTTTGCAAATATCGCCATGCAAAAGCGCTCCCGAGGGAGCACACAAATTCTGCAAATATTGTCACGGAAGAAATAGCTCCCGTAGGGAGCGCAGGTGGTTAGCCCAGGACAAGCCCGACCCTGAGCGTAGCGAAGGGGAAGGGCGCAGTCCTGGGTAAGGCGTTAGTTAATACCCCAGCCCCGTAGGGGCGACGGAAACGGGCTTTGAAAGGGCACGGCTTCAGCCGTGCCGATAAAGCCAACAGAATGATAGGGGCTTTAGCCCCTGAGGGATGTCTTTCCGGTCTACAAAAAATCAAAGCCCCCGGAGATCGGGGGCGGTTGCAGCAAATAATTACGATTTAATAAATCCCGCCGTGATGGATGTGTGCCGAAACGGCTCACCTCCGACCAAACGTCCGAAACGATGGCGGGAATAAGCCATGGTAGTACGGAATTCCACCGCAGACAAGCCCTTACCCGCCCGCCTCCAGCAGCGCCGTCAGCCCCGCAAGGTCCTTCACCACCACCTCCCGTGCATCCACCTCGAGCAGCCCCTCGGCCTGCAATCGCATCAAATTCCGCGAAACCAGCTCCCGAACCGTTCCAAGCTGATTGGCAATCTCCTGGTGGCTCGCCGGCAATCGGAACTCCACGCCCCGCTGTGTCTTCTTGCCCTCGGTCTGCGCCAGCTTCACCAGCATCGAAGCCAGCCGCTGACGGATCGTCGTAAACGACAGCTCCTCGATAATCCCCACCAGCTTTCGCAGCCGCGCCCCAACAATCGCCAACACCTTCAGCGCCACCTTGGGATGCTCAAGGCAAAACGCCTGAAAGTCCCGCCGCGAGATGAACGCAACCTCGGTGTCTTCAATCGCCACCGCCGACGCCGGATACGCGCCGCCATCGAAGACCGGCAGCTCGGCCATCGTGCTTCCCGGGCCTTCTACCGCCAGAACCTGCTCGCGCCCGCCCACTGAAGTCTTGAAGATCCGCGCCCGGCCGCTCGACACGATAAACAGCCCAGCGCAGGGCTCTCCCTCTGAAAACAGCCACTCGCCGGCCGCGTAACTCTTGCGCACCGTGCGCATCGCCACCGCCTGCATCTCCACCGGAGACAGATTCCCCAGCAGAGCCGACCGGCCCAGCACAGAGACGATATTGGCGTGATCGCTCACGCAGCGATTGTAGCAAGATCGCTGGAAAGATCGCCGCCCGGCCCCCTTGATGTATTTACAAGTCAGCCTAAATCAACGGCTTACGGAGAGGGTACCGCTGCAACTCCGCAGAAAGAAAGAACTTGCTCATACATCAGCAGAAACAAAGAACTTACTGGCGAGTGTTGCGCTGCGTTGCTCCCTGGCGGCGAAGGTTACCGAGCCGGAAGGCACCCGGAGGGGGGAGCCTATTGCGCGAGCCTCAGGACCAGTATTAGCGTTTCGTTGAATTAATCGGCAAGTTGGGTGGGGATTTTTCCTGGGGGTGGTTTTAGGGAGGAGGTTCTTGCTTTCCATCCAAGCGAAGCTTGGCTGGGGCACCCCTGGTAGTGGGGTAACCGGCATTAAATACGGTTGGCTGGGCCACCTACCGTCTGGAGAGATTACTATTGCGGTGAAGCGAAACGATTGGCCCCAACTTCACGCTGGCCTCACCTTTAATGGCCCAAAATATGGTGCACGCCATTCAACAATCAAAGCCACTTTTTCAGACTCCGAGGATAGGCATGAAAACACATCTCCTTCTTGCACTCGCATTCGCTTCCGCATCTGTCTTTCTTCACGCGCAGCAATCGCAACCCGTGACCGCCGAACACGCCGCCATACCCGGCGGAGACAACGCCGGACTTCCGCGCCCTGCCACCACGCGCTCTCCTGAGATTCTGCCCGACCGTCGCGTGATCTTCCGGCTCGTCGCTCCCGATGCCCACGAAGTGTTCCTCTACGGCAACTGGCCGAACGGCGTTGAGAACAGCAAGACCGTCATGACCAAAGACGAAAAGGGCGTGTGGTCCGCTACCGTTGGACCGCTCAAGCCCGAGTATTGGGCCTACGTATTCTCAGTCGATGGCGTGCAATTGCTCGACCCCTCCAACCCCCACGCACTGCGCGATGGCCGCCGCTACATGAGCACGGTCGTGGTGCCGGGGCCTGAGTCGAACCTCTACGCCGTCAAAGATATTCCTCACGGCACGCTCTCTCTCGTCTGGTACAAGTCGCCCTCGCTCGAAATCACCCGGCGCGCCCTCGTTTACACACCCCCGGGTTATGAGGCCGGCAAGGACCGCTATCCGGTCTTCTATCTTCTCCACGGCGGAGGCGGAGACGAGACCGCATGGGATGAGAATGGCCGCGCCTCGGAGATCTTCGACAATCTGATCGCTTCAGGCAAAGCCCAACCCATGATCGTCGTCATGTCCAACGGCAACGCCACTCAGATCGCATCGCAGGATTATGCAGACGATGCGCCGGCGGCGCAGCCGCAGCAACCTGCGCCAGGAGCGTCCGCCACCCTCGGCGGCTCCACCGTCTTTGCAAAGAGCATTCCCGCCGATCTCGTCCCCTTCATCGACGCCCGCTATCGCACCAAAGCCGACCGTGACAACCGCGCCATCGCCGGCCTCTCCATGGGCGGCGGGCAGACCTACTACGCCGCCTTCAACAACATCGACAAGTTCGCCTACGTCGGTTCCTTCTCCGGCGGCTGGCCCACCCTACCCGGTGTCCGCACCGATGTGCCCGTTCCTGCCAATGCGGCCGTATTGAGAGGTCCCGATCTGAACCACTCCTTCGACCGTGCCAAATTCGAGGCCATGATGCCCCAGCTCAATGCCTCCGTCAACGAAAAGCTCAAGCTGCTCTACGTAGCCGCCGGCCTGAACGATGCTCTCATGACCGCACACACCGACTTCAAAAACATGCTCAACGAAAAGGGAATCCATTACGTGCTGATGGAAAAACCCATGTACGTACATGAGTGGCCCTTCTGGCGCGTCGCGCTGTCTGACTTCATGCCCAGGCTCTTTCAACCGGCAAAATAATTTCCGGAATCTCTCCCCGGGAGCGGCCTCAAATCCGCTCTCGGGGACTAAAGTCACTGCCCCCGCCGCGCCGCTGTTTTCTTATCGACTTATGACACGCGCGACCAGCCCGGCCTCCCCGCAGCAGATCGACTTCGACCAACAGCCCTTCCTCGCCATCTGGGAGGTCACTCAGGCCTGCGACCTCGCCTGCGTCCACTGCCGCGCCTCCGCCCAGCCCAACCGCGCTCCCAATGAACTGAGCACAGAAGAGGGCAAGCAACTCATCGATCAGATCGCCGCGCTCAAAGTCCCCGTCTTCGTCCTCACCGGCGGTGACCCCATCAAGCGCCCCGACCTCTTCGAGCTCATCGCCCACGCGCGCCAGGTTGGAGTCCGCGTCTCGCTCACCCCCAGCGCCACTCCTCTGCTTACTCGCGAAATCGTCTTCCGCCTCAAAGACGCCGGTCTGGCCCGCATGGCCGTCTCCATGGACGGAGCCTGCGCCGAAACCCACGACGCCTTCCGCGGCATGAGCGGCTCCTTCGCCCGTACGCTTGAAGCATTAAAGTGGGCCAACGAGGCCGGCCTGCCCACCCAGATCAACACCACCTTCAGCCGCCGCAACATCGGCGAACTCGACGCCATCGTCGCCCTCATGGACCAGATGAAAATCGCCCTCTGGAGTGTCTTCTTCCTCGTCCCCACTGGCCGCGGCAAGCTTGACGATCTGCTCAACGCCACCGAATTCGAACAAATCTTCGCCCGCCTGCACGCAGTCGCAAAGACCGCATCGTTCGACATCAAAACCACCGAGGCCCAGCACTATCGCCGTTATCTGCTTGAGCAGCGCGCCGCCGACCGCCGCGCTGGAGTCGCAGAACTTCCCAGCCACAAGCTTCCGCTCGGCACCGTCGACACCATCGGCCGCGCCCCCAAGGGGCTCAACGACGGCAAGGGCTTTCTCTTCATCTCGCATACCGGCGAGGTCTACCCCAGCGGCTTCCTCCCCTTCAGCGGCGGCAGCATCCGCAAGCAGCCCCTCGCCGCCATCTACCGCGAATCCCCACTCTTCCGCCAGCTCCGCGACACAAAGTATCTCGAAGGCAAGTGCGGAGCCTGTGAGTTCAACCAGCTCTGCGGCGGCTCCCGCTCCCGGGCCTACGCGCTCACCGGCAACCCCTTCGCAGAGGAGCCCTGCTGCATCCACATCCCCCGCGGATACGATCCCGCCACAGTCCCGCACGCCGCGCCCCGCCTGCACGTATTGCAAGGCGCTTGAGGAGTTTTCAATATGTCCATTCAGATAGGCGCAAAGCCCGACGCCGGATTCGACAACCCCATCGGCATGCTCACCGACTGCCACCGCCGCGTCGAGCGCTTCCTCTCCATCCTCTGCCGCGTCGCCGAACGTGCTCAAGGCCGCGCACTCAACGGCGAAGAACTCACTGCGGTAGAAGCCGCGCTCCACTACTTCGGGGAGTCCGGCCCACGCCACACCCGCGACGAAGAGGACTCACTCTTCCCACGTCTGCGCGCCCGCGGAGAAGCGCTAGCCGAAATTGTCCGCCTCGAAGCGGAACATCGCGAGGCCGAACTGCTCCACGACCAGACCGCCGAACTTTATGTCCACTGGATCGCCGCGGGCAAGCTCCAAACGGCTGACAACGCCCAACTCCTCGCCGCGACGCGCAAGCTCGAAGCCATCTACAGCGAGCACATCCGCATCGAAGAAGAAACTGTATTCCCCCGCGCCGCCCAACTCCTCGACCGGGCAACGCTCTCAGAGATGGGTAAGGAATTCAAACAGCGGCGGAGTGAGTCGAATAACCCGAAAAGCTGACTTGCTACGTCGCTGCCTAACTCCGCTAACGCCGCTAATACCGCGAGCACCGCTGTTTTTCTCAGTCCAGCCGCGTGAGATACGCGTTGCCCTCGCTCGGATGCAGATGCTCGGCAATATACTCGGCCATCTCCCGATTGTCCCCCTGCGGCCGGATGCGAACCCAGTAGCTCTTTTCGCCCGGGAACTCAATCACCTGCGCGTCCGCGTAGAGCTTTTGCAGTTCGGCCTTCAGCCGCAGCGCCTCGGTCTCTGACAGGAACGCTCCAATCTGCACACACCACCGCCCGCCCGTCGCAATCGGCTTCGGCGTCGAATATATGTCAACCCGAACCCGCGCCCACCCCGGCCGATAGACGCCCGTTGCTTTTGCCGCCGCCACCGTCAAATCCAGGATCCGCCCTTCCGTAAACGGTCCTCTGTCTGTAATCCGCAGTACGGCGCTCTGGTCGGTCTTCAGGTTTGTCACTTTGATCAGAGACCCCATCGGCAGCGTCCGGTGCGCGGCTGTCATCGCATCGTTGTCGAAGACCATTCCGTTGGCGGCCTTGCGCCCCTTGTAGGGCGCAACGTACCAGGCGGCGTTGCCAGTCTGCGTTGCGATCGGCGTATGCGTCTCCACATACGCTAGGTCCTCGTCGCTCACCCCGCCCGGCGGAACCTTGGTGATCGGAATCGGAGTCGGCTTGTACGTCGTTGCCGGCGGAACTCCGTTGCCTGGTATCAGTACCGGCTTGTAGGTTGTCTCCGGCGGCAGCGTCTGCGGGTTCGCCGGCGCGGAAGACCGGTTCCGGTGGCATCCGGCAACCGCAAGCAGCGCCGCGGCCACAACCGCCAGCCGCGTCACCACTCTGCGTGAAGCCCGAATTCCAACCATGACCCGATACTCCCCGTTTGCCCCGCCCGAAGTCCCTTACCCCATCCCAACAAAAAGCCCGACGCACAATCAGCCAACAAAATCCGCCAAAAACAGCATTAGTTCCCTATTTTCACTCTGTTGGAGTTTCCCCGCCCAGTCAACCGCTCCCTTCACCCATCTCCGCCCCTATGCCCTTTTACGAACCATATCCAGCAACAAAGCGCCCATTCCCACCGACCAGTTCCCCATTCGCGTCCGATATTCCCCGTTCACTGCCCATGTATTGGATTGACACACGACCCCCAGTACCATCGAATTGACTTTCTATACCCGGAGCAACATTCCGGGACCGCAATCCTTCAAGCCCGGAGCGCTCGACCGCCGGCAAAATTCCATCGGGGAGATCCAAAACATCATGGCAAAAGGTATCAAGTACGCTGAAAAGCTCGCCGTCTACGCCGCCAAGGGCGCATGGTTCGTCTACGACAGCCTTAACCGGATCAGCCCCAACCCATCCTTCACGCCCAAGTGGAGCGACAAGCCACTGCTCAAATCCTGGGAGAAGGAGAAGCCGCCGCTGGGCTGGCCCCGCACCACAGACTCGCTCTGTCCCAAGTGCGTCCCCGAGCTTCGCCAGCAGATCATCGACGGCAAGCTGCCCCACGAGATCCTCCTCAACGAGAAGGTCGGCGAAATCAAGGCCCAGATCGTCGAGCGCAACGGCGAGATCTGGATGGTCAAGGACTGCCCCAAGCACGGCCACTTTGAAGACATCATGTCGCACGACGCCGCCTTCACCCGCCACATCGAGGCCGCCTTCCCCGGTCGCGACATCCGCTCCCACAACGACATGCGCCTCCGCAATCACGGCACTTCCACGCTCACTCACGGCCGCGGCGCGGTTCTCACCATCGACCTCACCAACCGCTGCAACATGATGTGCGACCCCTGCTTCATGGACGCCAACCAGGTCGGCTTCGTCCATGAACTCCAGTGGGACGAGATCAAGAAGATGCTCGACGACGCCATCACCGTCAAGCCCAAGCGCCAGATGAGCGTCCAGTTCTCCGGCGGCGAGCCCACGCTCAGCCCCTACTTCCTCGACGCCATCGCCTACTGCCGCAAGGTTGGATACAACTCGGTCCAGGCCGCGTCGAATGGCATCGAGTTCGCGAAGTCCAAGGAACTCTGCCGCGCCGCCGCCGAAGCTGGCCTCCGTTACGTCTATCTCCAGTTCGACGGCATCGGCAACGCTGCCAACAGCCATCGCAAGATCGGCAACCTCTTTGACGTAAAGCTCCAGGCCATCAACAACCTCCACGAGGCCGGCGTCGATATCGTTCCCGTCACCACCATCATCAACGGCATCAACAACGAGCAGGTCGGCCGCATCATCCAGTTCGCGCTCGACAACCCCAAGAAGATCAGCTTCCTGAGCTTCCAGCCCGTCTCCTTCACCGGCCGCGACGAGGCCATCACCGACGAGCGCCGCTTCGCCCAGCGCTACACCCTCTCCCACATGGCCCACGACATCAAAAATCAGATGGGCTTCGGCGAGCCGGCGCGCGACTGGTTCCCCATCTCCTTCATGAGCACATTCACTGACTGGGCCGATCTCATCCACGGACCCAGCGCCGAGTGGGGCCAGCTCTCCTGCGGATGCCACCCCAACTGCGGCATCGGCATGGCTCTGATGATCGACAAGGAAACCAAGGAAGCCGCGCCCGTCACCGCCTTTCTGCACATGGATCAGGTCGCCAAGGATCTGGCTCGCGTCAACGACGCCGCCCGCGGCAAGTTCCTCTCCGTCGTCGGATTCGCGCTCGCTCTGATGCGCAACTACGACCCCTTCAAGTCCCCTACCCACTTCAAGATCAGCGACATGCTCAAGAAGATGGACAAGACCTTTGGCGCATCTGGCAAAGACTACGGCAAGGTCTCCGGCGACCGCACCCTCGAAGACATTGAGAAACGCCGTGCCGATCGCTGGAACTTCCTCTTCATCGCCGGCATGTGGTTCCAGGATCTGTTCAACTACGACTTCCGCCGCACCGAGCAGTGCATCATCCCCTACGCCACCCAGGAAGGCGAAATCTCCTTCTGCGCCTATAACACCGGCATCGGTTGGCGTAACATCATCGAGAAGATGCACATGACCGCGACTCTGACCAAGTGGTACGAGGAGCACGGCCGCCACGAGATCTTCGCCGGCGGCAAAAAGGTCGCCATGCCCGAAGTCGGCCACACGCTGAACCTCCGCATGGAGCACGTCAACGCAGAAGCCAACCACACCCTCGACGACCTCGGCATCGCCAAGAACGCCCGCGAAGAAAAGATCCGCGCCCGCGATCAAAAGCAGCTCAGCGACGCCGACAACGCCAAGATGGCCGCCCTCTACAAAGAGCACGTCTTAGGCATCAAGCCAGTAGAAGGCATGGTCTCCATAGACTCCATCGCCCCAGCCAAGAAGAAGGAAGCCGGCGAACTAGTCTCCGGGGACTAGCTTGGATGAAGGGTACGGGCTTCAGCCCGTACACCCACAACCAAATAGATTCAAAACCCCAAAGGCCGTCCGCATCGCGGACGGCCTTTGCTATTACCCCTTCCACAGTAAACAGAAGGCAACAACAAGCATTGACAGATTTGGACTATCGTGACAGTAACCAGTTGGCACGATTCGGAGGTGTCATGAGCATCATTCCGCCCGCCGTACTAACCACTACTCAGATTATTGGTGGACTTGTCGCGTCTGCAAAGAATGCCCTTGAACTTGCAAAAGCATCGTCAGATCATGCATTGAAAGGCGCTGTTAGCGAGTTATACGACTCATTGCTCGACGTAAAGGGGCGTGTTCTTGACCTTGACGAAGAGAATCGCAAGCTGAAAGCGGAACTTGCTCGGAAAGATAATGTCGTCGGGCCAGACGATACGAATGGGTACTTCTTCAAGAAAGACAAGCCAGATCAACCGCTGTGCCCGAAATGCTATCAATCAAATCCGTCAAATGTTGTCTTTCTCGGGCCGTTGCATGACTTTAATGGTGGGAAGCGGCGCTCATGTAGAGTATGCGGCTTCCATCACATGGAAACGCCAATGAGGCCCCGCACGATTCGTACGACTCGAATATCCTCTTGGGGAGATTGAAGGGGCACAGGCACATGTCCCATTCAAGCCCTCGATTACTAAACCAACCAGATAACCAAGCTTTCCAAAGCCGCCCGCTCCCGTAGGGAGCGAATGATAATAGCCCCGGGTGAAACCCGGGGAACACATGCCCTCAACGAACCCCGCCGTCCCGTAGGGCCGGCGTGAATCCCTAACCTCTAATCCCTGTTTCCTATTCCCTATTCCCTCAGAACCGCGCCACCCGCCCCGCCGCACTCTGAAACTAAACCCTCCCGCCTCCCGTCCCCTGAACAGACGCCGGTTTTCCGCCTTATCCGCAGGCGTCATTTTTGAAAATCGAGGTTGTCTTACATGCTTCGCAAACTCGCACTCGCAGTTCTCTTTGTTACTCTCGGCGCAGTCAGCGCAATGGCTGCTGACTTTGGCGGCAAATGGACCGCCGATATCGCCGGCCGTCAGGGCAACACCACAACGACCTTTCAGTTCACCGTCTCCGGCGCGGCCGTCACCGGCAAAGTCACCACTCCGCGCGGAGACACCGATATCGCCAACGGCAAAATCGCCGGCGACACCATCACCTTCACCACCACCACGACCATGCAGGACAACACCATGGTCTCGACTTACACCGGCAAGATCGATGGCGATTCAATCAAGTTCTCCCGCGCCATGGGTGACCGCCCGGCTGTAGAGTTCACCGCCACACGAGTCAAGTAGCTACTGAGCTTTTGAGTCAGGAAGGTGCCGGATCGCCCGGATCCCAGGGACGCATCCCGGCCATTGAAGATGGATTCCCCGGTCTCGATTTCGAGACCGAGGAATCCACGCGCCCCCCCGCTCAGCGGGAGCCAAAATGGCCCACGCCGACGGCGTTCTGGATTTCTCAAAGCGCGATGACGATTGTGATCGTCGGCGGACAGCATGAGACGCTGATTTTGACCGAGCCCAGATGAACTGTGCTGCTGCGGTCTATTGACTCAATCTTGGCGCCCTTGAGCTGCTCTGCGGTAAAACCGTTCCGGAGCAGAATGGCTCTCTGCTGATCGGCGTTCTTCGCCCGTACAGCATCGATCATCGCCTTCTTCTCGGTGGCAGACGCATTGATCTTGGCCGCGACCTGATCTGCTGTGGGCTGGAGCTTCTGGACCACGTCCATGCTCGAGTCCACCTGCCCGATCACTGCCTTGTGTTCGGCCTGGGCCTGCGCACGATTGCCCGCAACTGCCATCAGGGCAAGGAGTCCAACTGCCGCAACGATCTTTCCAGATAACATCTTCACGGTCTCTCCTTCGATTCGGAACCTCACAAGTGCATCCCGAATCACGGTGAACACTATACATCTCCCCAGTCGTTAGTGACTGAAATAGCCCACCACGCTCCTCCATCGCCGCATCGATTGCTACCGCGATGGGCGGGATGAATCCGCGGCGGCCGGCCAGCATCCAAACTATAGCCGTGCAAACAGCCATCCCCGCACCATTGGAGCCTTGATCCGTGACTACACCTCGCCAGCCTTCCATCTTTATCCCTCACGGCGGAGGCCCGTGCTTCTTTATGGACTGGACCTGGGGTCCGCCGGACACATGGCACGCGACTGAGAAGTTCCTTCGCTCCCTCGCCGCAACATTGCCCGCTCCGCCAAAGGCGATGATCGTCGTCAGCGGCCATTGGGAGGAGCAGCAGATTACGGTTGGCTCCGGCGTCGCTCCCGAGCTGTTCTTTGACTACTACGGCTTCCCCGAGCACACTTACAAGCTGACGTGGCCCGCTCCGGGCGCGCCGCAACTGGCCGCGCGAGTTGCCGATCTGCTCGCCGGCGCCGGCTTGCCCGTTGCACTCGACGCAAAGCGAGGCTACGACCACGGAGTTTTCATTCCGCTCAAGGTTGCCTTCCCTGACGCCGAGATTCCGGTGGTTCCGCTGTCGCTTAACGCGAACTTCGACCCCGAGCTGCATCTGGCCGCCGGACGCGCGCTCGCACCTCTGCGCGACGATGGCGTGCTGATTCTGGGGAGCGGCAACAGCTTCCACAATCTGGGCACCTACTATCGGCCCGAAACCCAGGATCGCGCCCGCGAGTTCGACCGCTGGCTGTCGGCCGCGATGGAGTTGCCCGAGCAGGAGCGCAGCGCGCGGCTTGCCCTCTGGCAGCAGGCGCCGTTCGCCAGTTACTGTCATCCGCGCGAGGAGCACTTCATCCCGCTGCTGGTTGCCGCAGGCGCGGGCGGTGAGGCGCCGGGCAAGTGCATCTTTACCGATGAGCCGATGCAGGCCGCGGTAAGCGCCTATCGCTTCGACGGGTAAGTGCGGCCCCGTTTCTGATAGCTTGAGGACATGCCGAAGGCCGCTCCAGCAGAAGACATTCTCGATCTTGATTCGTTAGTTGCCGACGTAGTTGCCGAAGCCGTAAAGGCCGGCGCAACCGACGCAGAAGCTGTAGCCAGCGAGGGCGACGAGTTCAGCGTCAACGTGCGCATGGGCGAGGTGGAGACTCTGACCGAGTCCGGTTCGCGCGCCCTCGGGTTGCGCGTATTTCTCGGCAACCGCTCGGCCTCGACATCGACGAGTGACCTGACGCCGGACGGAATACGGCAGCTTGTCGAGGGCGCAGTGGCGCTGGCCAGAGTTACGGAAGAAGACCCCTTCAGCGGCTTGGCGGAGCGCGAAGAGTTCGGCTCGGCTCCGGGCAACTTTCATCTTTATTACGACGACGTTTACTCGCTCTCCGGCCCCGAGCGCATCGAGTGGGCGCGGCGCTGCGAGGCGGCTGCATTGGCCGCCGACCCGCGCATCACCAACTCCGATGGCGGCAGTTTCAGCGCCACTACCGGCCGCAAGGCGATGGCGAATTCGCGCGGTTTTTTGGGAAGCTCTCGGACGAGTTATGTGGGAGTTTCAGCTTCGCCGCTGGCCAAAGACTCAACCGGCGAGATGCAGAGCGACGGCTGGTGGTCCGGTGCGCGCAGCCTCGCGTTCCTCGAAAGCCCTGAAGCGGTAGGAGCGGAAGCGGCACGCCGCGTACTGCGGCGGCTGGGCGCGCGGCGGGTTCCGACGCAGCAAGTGCCGATCGTCTTCTCGCCCGAGGTGGCGCGGACAATTGTGGGCACGGTGTTCGATGCCGCCAGCGGCGACTCGATCTGGCGCGGCGCATCGTTTCTGGCCGGCAAACTCGGCGAAGCGATCGCGGACAAGTCGATCACCATCATCGACGACAATCTGATGCTGCTCGCCAACGGCGCGGGCGGATTCGGCACCTCTGCATTCGACGGCGAGGGACTGCCTTCGCTGCGGACCGTGGTTGTTGAAGGCGGCGTGTTGCGCAACTATCTACTCAACACCTACACTGCGCGCAAGCTGGGCATGAAGTCGACGCACAACGCCGCGCGCGGACTGGCCGGAGCGCCGGGCGTGGGCGCGGGCAACCTGTATCTTGAGCCGGGCAAGCTGACGCCGAAGCAAATCCTCTCAGCGGTGAAGGCCGGCCTATACGTGACGAGTCTGATGGGCTTCGGTGTAAACACGGTGACAGGCGACTACTCGCGCGGCGCGACGGGACTGTGGATCGAAAACGGCGAGCTGACGCACGCGGTTGAAGAGGTGACTATCGCCGGCAATCTGGCCGAGATGCTGAAGAACATAACGGCCATCGGCAACGACTTGGTCTTCCGCACATCGGTGGCCTCGCCCTCGATTCGGATTGACGGGATGACGGTGGCGGGGGCGTAACTGCGACTAGTCAGCAAGTCGGCGAGTTAGCAAGTTAGCAGGCACATAGGCGGATATACGGCATGGGAGATGCGGAACAAGATCGGTCAGCGAGTTCGGGTGTAGGCTCAATGCACCTGCCTGCGGAGATCGCTTTCGATCCGGCTGATCCCAAGGCTGCTCTCACGCAGCTTCCCCGCGCAGCTGCTGTCTTCGCTCTCTACGGGGCGGACGCAAAGGACGAGCCCTACATCGGCCGCACGCCGAATCTGCGCTCACGGCTCGAACGGCTGCTGCAACCCTCCGCAAAGCACCCGCGCCGTTTGCAACTCGCTGGCCGCGTGCGTCGAATCGCGTGGCGGCTCACAGGCTCAGAGTTCGAGTCCCTGCTGGCGCAGTTTTCGCTACTCGAAGAAATCTATGGCGCAAAGGCCCTGGACCGCATGCACTTACGCATGCCAGCCTTTGTGCGCTTCTTCGGGTCGAACTCTTATCCGCGCATTGCCGTCACCAACCGCCCCGGAGTGCGCGAGGGGGGCTGGGCCTACGGGCCGTTCCCGTCGCGGCTGGCCGCCGAGCGCTACTCGGACGAGTTGCTCAAGCTCTTCCTGCTGCGCCGATGCGTGGACGACCTCGATCCCGATCCGAGCCATCCGGGCTGCGTGTATTCGGAGATGAAGATGTGCCTTGCGCCCTGCTTCAAAGACTGCACCAGCGAGCGCTACGCCGAAGAAGCCGCCGCCGTCGAGGGCTTTCTTGCCACGCGCGGAGCAAACCGGCTCGCAGTACTTGAAGCCGATCGCGATGCGGCTTCGGAGGCCCTGAACTTTGAACAGGCCGCCGCGATCCACGCTCAGGTGCAGAAGGTCGAGGCGGTTCGTTCCCTCACATCCGAACTTGTCCGCCCCTTGAGTCAACTTCGCGCCGTCATTCTTCAATCCTCGGCTCAGCCCGGCGAGGTCTCGGTCTTTCTCTTTGCGAACGGCCGTCTGCGCGGACCGGTAGGTTTCTCGACGCTCGGCATGAGAATCCAGAACGAGCAATCCGGTTCCACTTCGCTCTTCGCGCAGCCGATGGCGGCAGAAGCGATTGCGGAGAACGAGGGACTGAGGGACTTAGGGACTGAGGGACTGAATCCCGCAACAGCGATGCCAAAGCTCGCGCGCGGAGTGCTCGATGCGCGGCTCGATGAAGTGATGGCAGCGCTAACTGCGGATCGAAAAGCGCCAACCGCCGCCGAGCGCCAGGGCCACATGGCACTACTCAAACGGTGGTACTATCGGCCCGAGGCCCGGCGCGTGGGCGAGATCTTCTTTCCGGACGAGCAAGGCACGTGGCCTGTAAAAGCCATTCTGCGCGGCATCGGCCGGGTGGCGGCGCGATCCTTCGGTGCAAATGCGCCCGACCAGTGAGGCACGCAAATGGCGAAGCAAAGCGAGATCCGTTTACTGCTCGCCGATGCCCGCAATCGCATCGGCCCGGGCCATGCCTATGATGCCGCGATGCTGGTGCTTGAGAATCCCCACCTCGCCCGCCAGCTCATCGAGTGCCTGTGGGACGAGGACGAGGGCGTCTCAGGCCGCGCCGCCGATGCCCTTGAGACCGTTGCAGCCGAACTGCCGCAGATAGTCGCCCGCTACAAAGACGCGCTGCTCGGCCTTCTGGTCGAGGCCCGGTCGATCAAGCTGCGCTGGCATCTCGGCCTCATCGTCACCGGCCTCAAGCTCACCCGGCCCGAGTGCCGCCGCGTTGCCAATGCGCTCAATGAGTGGCTCGACGACCCCAGCTCGATCGTAAAAACCTGCGCTATGCAGGGCCTCGCCGAGTTGACCCTCCAGAACCCCTCGCTCAAAGACCAGGTCCTCGACCTGCTGCGTATGTTGGCCCGCAGTGGAACTCCCGCGATGCGCGCCCGCGGCCGCATCCTTATAGAACAGATGGAAAAGGGCCGGCCTCTCACCTGGGCGCGCGTCAAGCAGCAGACCCGCAAGGCCGCAAGGCTGATAAACTGACCGGGCAAGGGGAGCGCGAGCCAAACTCCATGGTTGAACTTCTTCCATCGATCCTATCCGCAGACTTTGCCCACCTGGCCGACGAAATCGCTGCGGCCGAGCGCGGGGGCGCCACGGTCATCCACGTCGACGTGATGGACGGCCACTTTGTGCCCAACCTCACCATCGGCGCGCCGGTTGTAAAGAGCCTGCGCAAGGCCACCAAGCTGCCGCTCGACTGCCATCTGATGGTCGAGAACCCGGACGCCCTGGTTCCGGACTTCGCAGCCGCTGGAGCCGACTGGGTAAGCGTGCACTACGAGGCCTGCCCCAACCTGCACCGTTCGCTTCAGCTCATCACCAAGCTGGGGATGAAGGCCGGCGTCGTAATCAATCCCCACACTCGGGTCGATCTGCTGGTTGACGTTCTGCCCATGGTTCACTACGTCCTGATCATGAGCGTGAACCCGGGCTTCGGCGGGCAGGCGTTTATCCCCGCATCGCTGGGCCGGATCAGGCGGCTTGCCGAGTTGCGGAGCCAGCTGGGCCTGAGCTTTAGAATCGAGGTGGACGGCGGGGTGGCTCACGATACGGTAGCCCAGATCGTCCAAGCCGGTGCCGAGCTGTTAGTAGCCGGCAGCGCAGTTTTTGGTGCGGGTGAGGCGGAGCGGGATACCCGCGCGCTGCTTGCCGCGGCTAGGCGCGCGGCCGCAGAGACTGCCTAAGCCCCGGTTTTGCGGGCCAACCGGCCCCTCGACAGGGTAAAATTCAGTATCGGTTAGTGTGTGTACCGAGCGGTCCGGCGCATTTTTTCGCTGCGCTCCGCAAAGAGGTTGTATGAGCCGTATTTTGAACAAGATCGCCTTCATGACCCTGATGGGCCTGCTGCTTTCGTGCCTCGTGGCCAACGCCGCGAGCAAGAAGAAGAAGGACTTCAACCTCGCCGCCAATCCGCTGGCAGACGTCGCGTCCAAGCAGCCCGACAAGGAACTCTTTGACAAGGCCATGCTCGCCCTCAAGAAGGGCCGCTTCGATGTTGCGCGGCTCTCGCTCCAGACCATGCTCAACACCTATCCCGAGTCCGAGTACCGTATGCGCGCCAAGCTGGCCGTCGGCGATACCTGGTACAAGGAGGGCGGCACGGCAGCGCTGACCCAGGCCGAGGCCGAGTACGAGGACTTCATCACCTTCTTCCCCGACGCCCCCGAGGCCGCTGAGGCCAAGATGAAGGTGGCAGACATCTACTACTCGCAGATGGAGAAGCCGGACCGCGACTTCACCAACTCTCAACAGGCCGAGCGCTCCTACCGCGAGATGATCAATATGTATCCGGACTCGAGCCTGCTCCCGCGCGCCAAGCAGAAGCTGCGCGACGTGCAGGAGGTTCTGGCCGAGCGCGAAGCCACCATCGGTTTCTACTACACCAGCCGCGAGAACTTCGTCGCCTCCATCGCCCGCTTGCAGACCGTCGCCGATACCTTCCCGCTCTACTCGAAGAGCGACCTGGTATGGATCTCCATTGGCGACGCCTACGCCGGCCAGGCCCGCAACCTGCAACTCATTCCTGGGCTCGCGGCAGCTATCAAGGAGCGGCTCGCGGCCATGTATCAGGAAAAGGCCGTGGCAGCTTATGCCAGGGTCATCACCCGCTATCCGATGTCGCCTCATGTGGAAGACGCCCGCGACCGGCTGGTGACGATGAACCGCTCCGTTCCCGAGCCGTCGCAGACCGCCATCGCCGAGAACGACGCGGAAGTTCGCAGCCAGCAGCCCCTGCGCTTTACCGACAAGTTCCTCGACATCATCAAGCGCGGACCCATGGTGGTTGAAGCAGCGCACATCGGCGAGCCCAGCCTCACCGATCCCCGGCGCACTCTGGCTCCGGATATCACCAAAGAAAACGTGAACATGTACAACGTAGCGGCCAACAACGGCAAGCCGCTCGAACCGGCCGCCGCGCCTGCTGCCACAGGCGTCAACGAGCCTCCACGCAGCGATCGGCCCTCTGAGGCAGCGCCCATGGGCCTTGCCCCCGTAGGTGGAACCGGCATCGGCGTCCAGGTCGTAAGCGCGCCGCAAACCGACCCTAACGCCGTGGTTAAGCCGGTCGGCCCGAACACCGCCGCTGTGCCTCAGGCCGAAAAGCCCACCGAGGCGCCGATCCAGGCCAACGAGATCACCACGCCTCCGAAACCCGAGCCGGTACAGGCCACAAACGCCAACGCCAAGACCAAGAAGCCCAAGACCGACCTGAGCGAAGAGTCTTCAAGCAAGAAGAAAAAGAAGACCGGTCTGGGCAAGCTGAACCCGTTCTAAACTTCAACACCTGAGTTGTATGCCGGGGCCGCCTTCGGGCGGCCCCGATTGCATTTTGCCCAAAAATCGAAACGGTATTACAATCGTTAAAGAGGTAATACCGTTATGGCCACCCTGCCCACCACCATGACCAGCAAGGGCCAGGTCACCGTACCTAAGCGTATCCGCGACTCCATGAATATCGGTCCGGGGAGCCGCATTGTGTTCGATGTGAACGACCAGGGCGAGATAGTGCTGCGCCGTGAGGATCGCGCCAAACCGCGGTCGGCTATCGACTTCAGTAAAATCGTCGGGTCGGCTACGGTCAAGTGGCCTGGGACCACCGACGAATACATGGAGTTGATTCGTGGGTACGCCGATGATCCTCGTTGATTCCTGCGTAATCATCGACATCGTAGAGAACGACCCCGTTTGGCGCCCTTGGTCGGAGCGCCAGCTCATCACTCATTCGCTCACAAACGAACTCTTTGTAAATGCTGTGGTCTATGCGGAGCTCTCTCCTCACTTTACAGTCGCCGGGGAGGTTGATCGTTTGCTGACTGTAAGCGGACTGCGCTTCGTAGGCATTCCCCGCGAAGCTGCTTTCCTGGCTGGCAAGGCTCATGCCCACTACCGCAAACGCGGAGGAATGCGGACCAGCGTCTTGCCCGACTTTTTCATCGGCGCACACGCCACCGTTCTGGGATGCCCGATCCTCACCCGCGACACGCGCCGCTACTCTACCTACTTTCCCAAAGTCCCCCTCATCGCCCCCTGATCCCATCCATCTGCTACCCTGAGAGGTAGTCCCTTTCGCGCGAAAAGGCCTTATTCAGGCACCTTTAGCGCACTTTCCGAGGACTCCTTCGAGACCCATGCCACACGAACTTTCCAAAGCCTACGACCCCACCGCCATTGAAGATCACTGGGCGGGATACTGGGTAAGCGAAAACCTCTTCGCCGTCGAAACCCCCACTGCTGCCGACCAAAACCAGAGCCTGGACGGCAAGTCCGCCTTTACGATTCTGCTGCCGCCGCCCAACGTCACCGGCCGTCTGCACATGGGCCATATGCTCAACCAGGCGGAGATGGACATCCTCACCCGCTGGCGGCGCATGAGCGGCAGGCTCGCCCTGTGGGTTCCGGGCACCGACCACGCCGGTATCGCCACGCAGATGATGGTGGAGCGCCAACTCGCCACCGAGGGCGTCAAGCGCCAGGACCTCGGCCGTGAAAAGTTCGTCGAGCGAGTGTGGGAGTGGAAGCGCCACTACGGCGGCGCAATCCTCGAGCAGATGAAGCGCCTAGGCGCATCCGTCGACTGGAGCCGCGAATACTTCACCATGGACGAGCGGCTGAGCGTCGCCGTCCGCGAGGCCTTCGTGCGCCTCTACGGACAGGGGCTCATCTATCGCGGCGCATACATCGTGAACTGGTGCCCGCGCTGCCAGACCGCCATCAGCGACCTCGAAGTGGTCCACGACGAGCAGAAGGGCCACCTCTGGGAGATCAAGTACCCGGTCCTCAACGCCGACGGCAAGGACTCGGGCGAGTTCATCACTGTTGCCACTACGCGCCCAGAAACCATGCTCGGCGATACGGCCGTCGCCATCCATCCCGAGGACGAGCGCTACAAGCATCTGCACAGCAAGAAGCTCCGCCTGCCCCTGATGAATCGCGAGATTCCCATCATCCTCGACAGTTGGGTGAGTCTGGACTTCGGCACCGGTGCTGTGAAGGTGACGCCGGCCCACGACCCCAATGACTTCGCGCTCGGCGAGCGTCACGGCCTGGCATCCATCAACGTCATGGACGACCGCGGCCACATCAACGACAACGGCGGCGCCTATGCCGGCCTCGACCGCTATCAAGCCAGAAAGAAGATCGTCGCCGACCTCGAAGAGCAAGGGCTCCTGGCCGGCATCAAGGACCACGTCAACAACGTGGGCCACTGCGACCGCTGCAAGACGGTAGTCGAGCCGCGCCACTCCACACAGTGGTTCATCGCTGTGAACAAGAGTCCGAATCACGGCGGCCCTTCGCTGGCAGAAAAAGCCATTGCCGCCGTCAAGCCCGACGCCAACGGCAACCCGCCGCGGCGGGCCATCAAGTTCACGCCGGAGAACTACGAAAAGATTTATCTGGAGTGGATGACGAACATCCACGACTGGTGCATCTCGCGCCAGCTCTGGTGGGGCCATCGCATCCCCGCCTGGCACTGCACGGATTGCCACAAGATCACCGTCGAGCGCACAGACCCCACCAAATGCGCCCATTGCGGCAGCGCGAAGATCGCGCAGGAGACCGACGTACTCGACACGTGGTTCTCCTCCGGCCTGCTGCCCGTCTCGGTCTTCGGCTGGCCCCGCATCGCTGGCGCCAAACATGCGGGTGCCCCAGGTCTCGATTCTGAGACCTGGGAAGCGAAGAACCTCGCCGACTTCAACGCCTTCTACCCCACCAGCCTGCTGGTCACCGGCTTTGACATCCTCTTCTTCTGGGTGGCGCGCATGATCATGCTGGGCTGCTGGTTCGCCGACGACATCCCCATGCCGGATGGCTCCAAGCGCACGCTCAAGGACTCGGTTCCCTATCGCGAGGTCTACATCCACGCTCTGGTGCGCGACGCCAACCGCGAGAAGATGTCGAAGACCAAGGGCAACGTCATCGACCCCATCGAGATCGTCAAGCAGTACGGAACTGACGCGGTTCGTTTCACACTGGCGTCCATGGCCTCGCCCGGCACCGACATCGCCTTCAACGTGGCCCGCACCGAAGGCTATCGCGCCTTCGCCAACAAGATCTGGAACGCGGCGCGGTTCATCTTCATGAACGTGGACCGGGCGGCCGAAGTCGGCATCAAGGTCGACCTGAGCAGTCTGCCGTTGTCGCCAGTGGTCGCCGCCGATGCGCCTCTCGAAGATCGCTGGATCGCGGCCGAGTTCCACACCGCTGCCGGCAAGGTCAATCGCGCTCTTGAAGAGTACCGTTACGACGACGCTGCCAACGCCATCTATCAGTTCTTCTGGGGCAGTTTCTGCGACTGGTATCTGGAGATCATCAAGCTGCGGCTGGACTTCTCGGAATCTGCCGACAAAGCGAGCACACAGGCCGCGCTTACTACGCTGGTTTCGGTATTCGAATCCTCGCTGCGCCTGCTCTCTCCGTTCATGCCGTTCATCACCGAAGAGATCTGGCACGCAATCTACGACGGCAACGCGCCGAAGAAGTCGATTGCGCTGGCTAGTTATCCGCCCACGAACGCAATTGATTCCAACGCGCAATCCGAGATGGAACTGGTGCAGAACCTCATCGCCGAAGTCCGCGCCCTGCGCAAGGAGATCGGCGTCGAGGAAAAAGCCGTCGTTCCCATCGAGGTGCGCGCAGACGCGCAGGCAAAAGCGGTCTTTGCTACAAACAGCAACATCGTCGAGCGTCTGGCTCGCGTTGCCGAGGTTCGCTTCGTCACTGAAATTTCTGCCGGCCTGTCGAAGCATCACACGCCCGTCTTCGACGTTGCCGTTAACTACGAACGCACGGTAGACGTTGCCGCCGAGCGCGACCGCCTGAGCAAAGAGATCGCAAGACTCGAAAAAGGCTTCAACGCCAACGAGAGCAAGCTCACCAGCGAGAGTTTCATCGCCAAGGCCCCGGCGCACATCGTCGACGGCCTCAAGAAGCAGCACGCCGAAACCAGCGCACTGCTTGAGAAGGCTCGTACGGCGCTTGAGGCTTTGCCGAAAGAGTAAGAAGAGCAACCGCAGATCCTTCGCTCCGCTCAGCGTGGGATAAACGGAAGCTAGAAGCTAGCAGCTAGGAGCTAAAGGCTGTCTTTATGGACTGGAAGAGCCAAAAAATCGAAGCGCTGCTCGAGCAGGCCCTCATCGAGGACCAGACCGCGCAGGACGTTACCGCCCACCTCGCCGTCGAGCCCAACTTGCGCGCCGCGGCCTCGATCGTCGCCCGCCAGGACATGGTCGTGGCCGGCCTCGGCGCCATTGCCCGCATCTTTGAGATCTACGCCCGGCTCGACAAGCATCCCCAGGCCAGGACCCGCTTCGAGGTCGTCAGCCACCCCGAGATATTTGACGGCGTAAAAGCCCGCAACGGCCAGGTGCTGGCTGTCATCCGTCACAACGCCCAGGCGATTCTGGCCTGCGAGCGCGTCATCTTGAACCTGCTGGCGCACCTGGGCGGCATCGCCACGCTCACCCGCCAGTTCGCCGACGCCATCAAGGGAACCAAGACGCACCTCATCGATACCCGCAAGACACTGCCCGGGCTGCGCGTGCTCGACAAGTACGCCGTGCTCTGCGGAGGCGCGACCAATCACCGCATCGACCTCGCCTCCGGCATCCTGATCCGGAGCAACCACATCGCCCTCGGCGGAGGAATCCCCGCAGTCATGTGCCGGGTGCTGCTAGCCCGTAAACCCGGCCAGCTCATCGAAGTAGAGGTGCGCACGCTGGCGCAGCTTGATGAGGCCATCGCCAACGGCGCCGAGGCGCTGCTGCTCGAAGACATGTCTCCGGAGACGGTTCGCAAGGCCATGAAGCGCGTTCTGAGCGAACAGCGCTGGATCCCCACCGAAGCCTCCGGCAACATCCAGCTTGATACCATCCGCGCCTATGCGGAGTCGGGCGTCGAGTTCGTGAGCGTCGGTGCGCTCACCCACTCGTCCAAATCGGTTCGAGTGGCCATGAATATCGAGCTGGAGTAGGTTCGTCTGTTTGCGCCGCCACGGGCTGCCGCGGCGATCCTCAGCAATTCACGTCGATCCGGGATGGTGTGCATCGGCCCGCCACCGGCCGCACGCCCGCCATTTAGACTAGTAATCGGAGATTTCCGTGTTTTTTGATAAGGTACTAACCAAGATTTTCGGCACCGCGAACGAACGCGCCATCAAGAAGCTGACGCCTTTTGTGGGTCAGATCGGCGCGTTGGAGCCTGAGATTAAGGCGCTCACCGACGAGCAGTTGCGCGCCAAGACCGTCGAGTTCAAGTCCCGCATCGCCGCCCGCATCGAGGGTCTCACCGACAAGGACGAGATCAAGTCCGCCGAGCAGGCCGCGCTCAATGAAATCCTTCCCGAGGCCTTCGCCGTGGTTCGCGAGGCCGGCTGGCGCTCCGTCCAGATGCGCCACTTCGACGTGCAGCTGATCGGCGGCATGGTCCTGCACTCGGGCAAGATTTCCGAAATGAAGACCGGCGAAGGCAAGACGCTCGTCGCCACGCTCGCCTGCTACCTCAACGCCCTGGCCGGTCACGGAGTCCACGTCGTCACCGTCAACGACTATCTGGCCAAGCGCGACGCCGAGTGGATGGGCAAGATCTACGAGTTCCTCGGCCTCACCGTCGGCGTCATCGTCCACGATCTCGACGACAGCCAGCGCCGTGCTGCCTACGCCTCCGACATCACCTACGGCACCAATAACGAGTTTGGCTTCGACTACCTGCGCGACAACATGAAGTTCGAGATCAAGGACTGTGTTCAGCGCGGCCACTACTACGCCATCGTCGACGAAGTTGACTCGATCCTCATCGACGAAGCCAGGACCCCGCTCATCATATCGGGTCCTACGGACCAGACCACCGACAAGTACGAGCGCGTCCGCAAGATCATTCCCCAGCTCGAACTGGGCGAGGAGATCGACTGGAACGACACCAAAGCTCAGGAGAAGCTCGGCATCCGGCTCTCTGAAGGCCAGAAGCATCTTACTGGCGACTACATCGTCGACGAGAAGCACAAGTCCATCGGCGTTACCGACGAGGGTTGGGTGACGATCGAAAAGGTGCTCGGCATCGGCAACATCGCCGACGCGGAAAACTGGGACCTCAAGCACTTCGTCGAGACCGCCATCAAGGCCCACGCGCTTTACAAGCGCGACGTCGATTACGTCGTCAAAGATGGCGAGGTCATCATCGTCGACACCTTCACCGGCCGCCTCATGCCCGGCCGCCGCTGGTCCGACGGACTGCACCAGTCCATCGAGGCCAAAGAAAACGTCAAGATCCGCAAGGAAGATCAGACCCTTGCGACGATTACTTTCCAGAACTACTTCCGCCTTTATCAAAAACTCAGCGGCATGACCGGCACGGCCGAGACCGAAGCCGCCGAGTTCGAGAAGATCTACAAACTCGAGATCGTCGTCATCCCGACGAACAAGCCGCTGCTGCGCAGGGAAAACCCCGACGTCGTCTTCCGCACCGAGAAGGAAAAGTACCTGGCCGTCTCGGATAACATCGCCGAGTTGCACGAAAGCGGACAGCCGGTGCTGGTCGGCACCACGTCGATCGAAAAGTCTGAGCGGCTCTCGGCGATCCTTCAGAAGAAGGGCATTCGCCACGTCGTGCTCAACGCCAAGTTCCACGAGCGCGAAGCGGAGATCGTGGCCCAGGCCGGCCGCCTCGGCACCGTCACCATCGCCACCAACATGGCTGGCCGCGGTACCGACATTCTGCTCGGCGGCAACGCCGAGTTCATGGCCCGGCAGGAACTAGTGAACGCCAAGAAGGCGCGCTCCATCAGCGTCGCCGAGGGCGCCATTAATCCCATGGCGCCGGCCGGTTTCCAGCGCTTTTACTATCAGGGCCAGGAGTTCGAGGTCTCCGATCCGGAGTGGGCCGAGGTATTTGGCCGCCACTCAGCCGAGGCGCAAAAGGAGCACGCCGAGGTCATCGCTGCCGGCGGTCTGTTTATCCTCGGCACCGAGCGCCACGAGTCTCGCCGCATCGACAACCAGTTGCGCGGCCGCGCCGGCCGTCAGGGCGATCCCGGAGCTTCGCGCTTCTACCTCTCGCTTGAAGACGACCTCATGCGCATCTTCGCCAAGCAGTGGGTTAGCGTACTGCTTGAGAAGCTGGGCATGGAAGAGGGCGTGCCCATCGAGAGCCGCATGATTTCGAAGCGCATCGAGGGCGCGCAGAAGGCCGTTGAAGCGCAGAACTTCGAGAGCCGCAAACATCTGCTTGAGTACGACGACGTGATGAACAAGCAGCGCGAGGCTGTCTACGGACTGCGCCGCCAGTTGCTCGATGGCGTCAACCAGCGCGAGATGATCCTCGAAGACTACGTCGGCGGAGTGCTCTCCGGCCTGCTCGACGAGTGCTGCGACGAGAAGACCCGCCAGCAGCAGTGGGACATCAAGAGCCTGGAAACCAAGCTGGTAGACCACTTCGGCTTCAGCCTCTCCGCATCGGGCATCAAGCCGCTTGAGATCAGCCGGCACGAGCTCGGCGAAGAGATCTTCGAGAAGCTCACCGCCTCCTATCAGGCCAAGGAGCGCATCCTTGGATCGGATCAGATGCGCTATCACGAGCGCATGGTCATGCTCTCGGTCATCGACGGCATGTGGAAGGATCACCTGCTCTCGATGGATCACCTCAAAGAGGGCATCGGCCTGCGCGGCTACGCGCAGCAGGATCCGCTCGTCGCCTACAAGCGCGAATCCTTCGACATGTTCGAAGCCATGCTCGCCAAGTTCCAGGAAGACACCGCGCGGTATCTCTTCCGCATGCAGATTCTCGACGCCGACGGCCAGCCGATCAGCGCCGCTCCCGAACTCAATCGCGAGGTTCCGAAGGCTCCTCCAGTGGCCAGCGCCGCCAATCCCCTGTTCACCGACGGCGAGCCTCACGAGATTTCGATCCCGACCCGCGCCCCTTCAACCACTATCGACGCCCTCGAAAAAGAGTTCCATCGCAAGAAGGAGCGCGAGCTTGCCGCAGCGGCCCGGCAGGGCGGCGACGCCAGCACTCCGCAGCAACGCCGCACCGGAGATAAGGTCGGCCGCAACGACCTCTGCCCCTGCGGCAGTGGCAAAAAGTACAAAAAGTGCCACGGAGTGGGCGCATAGAGACGAGGAACAGGAGATCATGGGAGAGCCTGTCGGCTGCTCCCATGATCCCCATCCTATAAACTGCCACTCATGGGCAATGCCGGGAGAAGATACGCGCGCTGGCTCCTGATCGCTCTCCCATTCACTCTGCCTCTTGCCTATTCCAGCAGTTTTTCCGCGCCGTTCTCCGCGCCCAAGAATGCAATTCTGCTGCTAGCAACCTCTGCGCTTGCGGCTCTTGCGCTCGTCTACACTCGGGCATGGAAGCCGCAGCGCGACGAGCGATGGTTCTATATCTCAGCCGCCGCTTTTCTCGCGCTAAATCTGGCTTCCACTCCCGATTCGCATCGCGCCGCGCTCTCAGCCGCCGGCCTTGAGTGGACAATCTGCGGCGCACTGCTCTTTGCCGCCTGCCTCTGGTTATTAGCCGGCGAGGATCGCTCGACGGCGATGCGTAATCTGCAAATCGCGGTGACGGCTGCGGCGGTATTGGTTTCGCTCGTCGTTGTGGCGCAGTTCCTCGCCATCGATCTGCCTGGTGCGTTCGGCGTCTACGCCAACTCCACAAGACGAATGCGGATGGTGGCTACTCTGGGTAATCCGGACTTTGCCGCCGCATTTCTGGCCGTCGCGCTGCCGGTTGCAATGACCTTGCGGGCGCCGAGGCTTCGCGGGCTTTCAATCGCGGCCTCTGTTTTGATCGCCGCCGCCGTCCTCCTTACCGGATCGCGCGCCGGCGTGGCGGCAATGGCCGCCGGTGCAATCGTGATCGTATTCGCAGCCACGCGCCGACAGGTATGGAAGAAATTGGCTGTCGCGGCCGTGGTTCTGGCCGTCTGCGCAACGGCAGCCGGAACCATATTCAATGCGCGCACTCCGCTTGAGAGCCTGCGGGGCAGAGTCCTTATCTGGCAGGTCTCGCTCAGCGGCGAGGCCGCGCAGCGGCCGCTGGGCAGCGGACCGGGAACCTTCGCCTACGAGTATCCCGGCAATCTGGGGCGCTTCTTCGCGCAGCCCGGGCGCGATGCACTGCTTCGCTTCGCCACGCATGAGCGTCACGCGCAGAACGATTTTGTCGAGGCCTGGCATGACACCGGATGGCTGGGGTTGGCCGGCCTGCTTGCGCTGCTGGCCACTTGGTTTGCGCTGGCGGTGCGGCGGCTCGACAACGCCGACGCCGAGATCAGGCCCGCAGTGGCGACGGCGATTGCATCCGTCACCGCGCTCTGTGTCGCATCGCTCGCCGACTTTCCCATGCACCGCGCTGAAACCTGGGCTCTGCTGGCGATCTCGATGGCCGTGCCGCTGGTCAAATCAGGAGTCGCTTCCGCGCCCGGCATTTCTTCCTCGCCCCTGCCGCGCTTCGCTTGGCTGCGCTATCCCGCAGCCGTGTCGATCGTTGCTTTCGGAAGTTGCCTGGCTCTTGCACCTCTCGCTGCCAGTTATCAGCTGGCGAAAGGCCAGTCCGAGGAAAGCGATGGGCAGTTGCAGCCTGCGCTGGCTGCTTACCGTGCCGCTCTGCGCTGGGAGCCTTCGTCGCCGGATGCGAACTTCAACCTCGTCCGGGCCACCGCCAATGCAGGAGATCTCTCCGGCGCGCTGACGCAAGCAACAGCCGCCGCGGAGTACGTGGACGAGCCCGAACTCTACATCCTGCGCTCAAGAATACTGGCCAACGCCGGCCGAGACGACGAGGCGCGGCGCGAACTCCAGGCAGCCCTGGCGCGCTTTCCATATTCCAGAGCACTGCGCGATGAAGCCGCCGCCTATGCGCTGCCGCACCCTGCCTCGGCGCCCTGAGAAGATGACCCGCAAAGATCACCGTCCCCTGCCCATTGGCCGGAGTAGAATTGCCTAATCGTTCTTATCGGACTCAATAAGGAGAAATCTCAGTGCGACCCAGCAAGCTCCATGTTGTCGCTCTCACTCTCGCGTGTCTGCTGGCCTCCGGCTCCATGCATGCTCAATTTGGAAAACTCAAATCGCTTGCCCAGCAGGTGACGGGGAATACACCCAAGGCTGCCGAAGTTGCCAAAGGCCCCTACGGCGAAGTCAAGGCCACCCTTGCCCCCGGCGTCAGGAAAAACGCAAGCGTAAATGTGAAGCGCCAGTCCAGCGGCACTCCCGAGGCAACCAGTTCCGCGGCCAGTGGCGGAGGTGGATCTGCCAGCGTTGCGGCCACCAGCGGAAGCCCGCAGACGGTCACCATCAAGGTGGCTCACATCGACGCCACGCAATTCGACGCCGTTCGCGGCTACAGCCCCTGCAACAAGCTCTCCAACTTCCAGATCCTCTCCGCCACGCAGATGAAGGTCACTATCGACCTCTCGGCGAGAAAGACGAGCGGCACCTGCGCGCTCTACTTCCGCACCGGCGGAGAAACGGTCTTTACCGGCAACGTCACCATCAAGTAGCACCGCTCAGCTCCGGCGCAGCCAGCGGCTGCGCCGGGCGAGTTGCATAGCCCCATCTCCCGGCGAACCCAGCCACTCCCGCAAATATCTCTGCTTCTACTCCAGTGCCAGGACAACTCGGCGCTGTCAGAACTTGTGGTCAGATGGCATCGGCAGACTCCGGCCACTCGCCCCTGTGCTGCGGGATTGACCCGAGGGCATCCGCGGGGTAGAATTCGTCCGCCAGGGAAATCTTCCATCCGGCCATGATGGTTTGCAGCCCCTGGAACATGACGGCGGCTTTGGCCTTCGAGATGCGGTTGGATGCCAGGGCCTGAAGGACCTGTTCGCCGATACCGGTGATCGACGAGGGATCGACGATACGTTCGAATTCAAGTTTGAAGTCGCTGCCATGCGAGGCGGCGCGGGGTGACTTTTGGGGGCCGTGGTAGTAGCACCAGGCGCTTCCGCGCATGGCGACGGCCTTGCAGGTGCGGCCGGTGGGCATGATGTGACGGCAGAGTTTGCAGGCTGACATGGATCGGTCTCCTTTTTCCAGTAACTTATCCGGCATAGGCCCCCCCACTTTTGTTCCCCCTCCGCTGTGCTCAGGCCGCAAGTATTTTGATTCCCTCGGGATAGAGGGCGATTGGCCGACCCAAGGACTTTCATTTCAACGGCTTGAGAGTGAAAGATTTGAAAGGAAAGGGGTTAGTGGTCCGGGCGGTGTAAGCTGCCGGGATAAGTCTGAATTTGAGATCAGGATAGAACGAATGGGTGTATTGATCGGCAATGGGGATGCGGGTTTTTTGTGTTTGGAATCAATGGGTTGCGGGGAATATTGGGGAGGGAGGGTTGACGGGGGCGAGTCAGCGGGTCAGCGGGCCACGCGCCACCGCCCGCTCATCGCGATACAACCGCGATGAATGATTGCATGACAGCGTCGGCTCCCTCGACCTGAGTAGACTGGTTGCGGCTAAACGACCACGAAGCTCGGGAGGAAAGGAGCCGAGCATGATGATTATAGGCTGTGACTTTCATCCCGGATTCCAGCAGATAGCGTTTGTGGAGCAGGAGACCGGGGAGTACGGCGAACGGCGTTTGGGCCATCGCGAAGAGGCGGTGCGGTTTTACCGTTCGCTGGCGGGCAGGCAGGTACGCGTCGGAGTGGAAGCGACGGGGAACGATCGTTGGTTCCGCAAGCTGCTCGGCGAGCTGGGCGATGAGTTGCTGATTGGAGACGCCAGCGCGATTCATGCTTCTCAGCCGCGCGAGCAGCGGACCGACAAGCGGGATGCGCGGCACATCCTGAGGCTGTTGGTGGAGAACCGGTTTCCCGCGGTCTGGCAGCCACCGGCGGCCAACGAAGAACAGCGGCAGTTGCTTCTGCATCGTTGCCGTCTGGTGCGGATCAGGGCGCGGATCAAGAACCCGTTGGATTCCATCGCCAAGAGCGAAGGGCTGACGGGTTCGCGGAGCTGGTCGAGCAAGCGCCGCCAGCAGATTGAGGCGCTGCCGCTGGCGGGCTGGTATGCCGGGCGGCGCGCGGATCTGCTGGGCTTGCTGGATGGGCTGGAGGAGCGGATCAAGCCGTTGGACCGTGCGGTGGCGAATGCGGCCGAGCAAAATGGCGAAGCGCGTCTTTTGATGACCCATCCGGGAGTAGGCCCGGTCATATCGCTGGCCTATGTGCTGGTGGTGGGTGACTGGCAGCGGTTTGCGCGCGGCAAGCAAGTGGGCAGCTATCTGGGGCTGATTCCGTCGGAGGCCTCAAGCGGCAAGCGTCAGCAGCAGATGGGCCACATCACCAAGCAGGGCAACACGCTTTTGCGCTGGCTGTTGGTGGAGGCCGCGACGACGGCCCAGCGGCACGACGCGAGCTGGCATCGGCAGTATGTGCGCCTGTCGATGACGAAGCATCACGGGGTGGCCAAGGTGGCCATCGCGCACAAGCTGGCGGTGCGGTTGTATTGGATGTTGCGCTCCGGGCAGGATTACGAACAGAGGATGGAGCGCGGTTCCCACCCCAGCGACGTAGACCTGTCGCTGGGGGCCCGGGGTTCGCATGCGAGGCAGTCCGAGTGCCCCGTTGGTCGCAGTAGGAGACCGATTGAATGATTGGACGCCTCGTCTCTTTCCGCGAGGGAAGAGTTTGAACAGGAAATCATGGTGCTTTACCAGGCCGAATACATGGTTGGTGGAACCTGACGGTTGCCATCGAAAGTGATCGAATCAACGTGCGAGCTAGGGGTCGTTTAGCGATGCAAGACGGTTTCCAGATATGGAACGAATCTCAGAGAAAAACGTTCTTCGATTCGTTCCCAGGCCGATTATGAAAGTGGCCGGAGCGATGTCAAGGGTCAAGATGAACGCCAAAGTGCGGCGCCCTTGACATCGCCACGGCCACCGCGGGAGTTCCCTGTCGAAAAAGGTATTGACAGGGGTAGACGCTGTCATACACGGGGCACAGCTTTTCATTTCTCATGGTGATTCTTCGGGGCTGGTGGGCGGGCCACCTGCCTCAGGATGACAGTTGATATGTCAGGGTGCCCAGCTTGGGTTGAGGTTAGGCAAGAACTCACAGTCTTTCTTGTAACTCATCTCACTATTCCATCGGTGCCCCACCCTCGCCGCGCTTTTGTTTTTGCGGCTAGGGTGGGGTTACTCAGACTTCATCAGGGTGGTTGGGAAGCTTGAGGCCCATCCGTCTTGCCGCTGTCCAGTGCGATTCGACTGCTACGATTCCTTCTTCTCCGGTGAGGTAGTGGCGGTAACTTGACCACTGCCAGTCCAGAGGGCGTGCTACGAGTCCGCGCGCGACGGGGTTACGGTGCATGTAACGTAGTTTCTGGCTCATTGTCTCTTGCCCGTGAACGTTGAAGTCGTAGTAACGCGGCAGCCAGAAGGGGCGTTGCACGGACTGCTTTGAAACCGATGTCTTGAGAGCCTGGAGTGCGCGGGCGAGGGTGCCGGACTTGGGCTCATCGACGAGCAGGTGTACATGCTCCGGCATCAGGACATAGCCGAAGATGTGGAAGACGTAACTGCGGCGGGTCTGCTCAAGCGAGCGAAGGAAGAGTTCATATGCGGCCGGGTGATTGAGGTAGGGCAGGCGTCCGTGACAACTGAAGGTGAGAAAGTGCGCACCGCCAGCCTTTTGGTAGCGTTTGAGCCGGGAAGGCATGATGGGTGGAGTCTAGCGCCTACTGTAGGAGAGGACAAGTAGTGATTGGGGTTCGTGGACCCCACCCTAGCGACAAAAACAAAAGCGTCGCGAGGGTGGGGCACCGAGGGTGGTGGTAGTGCGAATGTGGCCTATTCCTCTTCTTCGTCCACAGGACGCTTGGCGTTGGCTAGGATCTTATCTGCCACCAACTGTGGGACGAAGTCGTAGTGGTCCATCTCCATCCTGTAACTACCCTTGCCCTGAGTCATGGAAGTGAGCTGGGTGCCGTAAGTGAGCATCTCCGACATGGGAACCGAGGCGTTGACGATAGTGGTTCTGCCTTTGCTCTCCATGCCCTGGGGGCGTCCGCGGCGTCCGCTGAGGTCGCCCATGACTGCGCCGGCGAACTCGTCGGGGGTTTCGATTTCGACCTTCATGATGGGCTCAAGAAGCGCGGGCTTGCAGACTTCCATGGCTTTCTTGAAGGCGATGCGGCCGGCGGTCTTGAAGGACATTTCGTTCGAATCGACGTCGTGATAACTTCCGTCGTAGACGATGACCTTGAAGTCGACTACGGGGTAGCCGGCGAGATAGCCGCGGACGGCCGCCTCGACGACGCCCTTTTCGATGGCCGGGATGAAGTTGCGCGGGATAGCTCCGCCGAAGACCTCTGAGGTGAACTCGAAGCCTGCGCCGCGGGGCTGCGGCTCCATGCGGATCTTGCAGTCGCCGAACTGGCCATGGCCGCCGGACTGCTTCTTGTGCCGCCCGTGGGCTTCGCCCTTGATGCGAATGGTTTCAAGGTACGGAACCTTGGGCGCCTTGAGGTGAACTTCAGCGTGGTAGCGCTTCTTGAGCCGGGAGACGATGGCCTCAATGTGCGGCTGGCCGGCGCCCGCGATCAGGAATTCGTTGGTCTGCGGATCGCGGAAGAAGCGGATGAGCAAGTCCTCTTCCATGAGCTTGTGGATGGCGGGGGCGAGCTTGTCTTCGTCGGCGCGGCTCTTGGGCTCGATGGCGTAGGTCATGGCGGGCACGGGCAGCGGTGGCAGATCGACCGCAATCTCGCCACCCTTGACGCCCAGCGTGTCGCCGGTGAGGGTGTCGCGCAGCTTGCCGATGCCGCCGATATCACCGGCATGCAGCTCGGGAACCTCGACAGGCTTGCGGCCCTGCATGGCGCTCAGGTGCGAGAGCTTCTCCTGTCCGCGGCGCGTGTAGTTCTCAAGTGCGGCGTCGTTTTTAATCACACCTGACACGACCTTGAAGAAGCTGATGCGGCCGGCAAAGGGGTCGGTCATGGTCTTGAAGACGAAGAGGGCTGCGGGTTCACTGTCGGCGATCTTGCGGGTGGTCTCGGTCTTCTCAACACCGGCCTTCACGGCGAACGGCTCGCGCTCAACGGGCGACGGGGCGTAGACCTTGAGGAAGTCGAGCAGATGATCCAGCGCCATGTTGGCCAGACCGGAGCTGAACAGCACCGGGAAGATGCGGTCTTCGCGGATGGCCTCGTGGAGCGCGGTGATGAGGTGCTCTTCGGGGATGGTGCCCTTCTCGAAGTACTCCTCCATCAGCTCGTCTTTGCCTTCGGCGACGAGTTCGACCAGCGCCTCGTGGCGGGCCTTGGCATCAGCGGTGAGCGAGGCGGGAATCTCAGTGGAGACCTTGCCCTTGCCGTCTCCGCCGGGGGTGTAGGTGTAGGCCTCCATGGTGATGAGGTCGACTACGCCGTGGAAGCCCTTTTCGTCGGAGATGGGGAGCTGGACGGGAACACAGTTGCGGCCCCAGCGCTCGGTAATGTCGTCGAGCATGGCGCTTAGTCCGCCGCCGCCGCCGGCCTTGGGGTGGTCCATCTGGTTGATGAGGACGATGCGGGGGATGTTGGCCTCTTCGGCGTACTTCCACACGCGCTCGGTCACCGGCTCCACGCCGGACTGGGCGTTGACGACCACGATGGCGCTCTCAACCGGCAGCAAAGCGGCGCGGGCTTCATGGGTGAACATGTGGAAGCCGGGCGTGTCGACGAAGTTGATCTTTGCGCCCTGCCACTCGGCAAAGGCGACGGCGTTCTGCATGGTTACGCCGCGGGCTACCTCTTCTTCGTCGTAGGCGGTTACGGCCGAGCCATCTTCCACGCGGCCCTGGGTGGGAGTCATCTTGGCGGCATGCAGCATAGCGGCGATAAGGGTGGTTTTGCCGCAGTGCGCATGCCCGACTACAGCTACGTTGCGAATCTCACTTCCCTGATACGTTTTCATGGATTGCTCCTATGCCCCCCTTGTGGGGCGGACTTGAATGGCTGACCTGTGCCGCGGCTGGTACACCCCACCCTAGCCGCAAAAAGCAAAGACGCGGCGAGGGTGGGGCACCGAGGGCCGGGCAGCGTTTTGGTTGAGGCCAGTGGCTGGCCGAACGATGGGCTTTGCCCGGAGATGAACTGGAGATTGCCGGGAATGAGGAGAGGGGGGCGTCGTGACACAGGGACATCCGGTGGACGCCCGGGAGGGCGTTCTTATGGCCGGATTGCCGGGCTCGAGGGCCCAGTCTGCCGTCTTCCTCATCCATATAGAGGTCTTCAGGCCGGTGTGCCGGTCTAGGCGGCTGGGGGCTCGAAAGCTTACAGTCCGCCAAAAACCGGATGCTATCACAGCAGATATATTAACGTCGTGTGACAACGGGCAGGGATGCCGCGGGGGGGCTCCGGGGGCTTTGGCGGCAGGGCCGGAACTGCCACGTTTTGAGCCAGATTGGCGTCTGCAAGGCGCGGATGGGCCGCGCCTCCTCCTATAATCGAGCTTTGAACGCCGAAGCCAAACGCGAGCACTCCCGCGCACACGCCACCGCAGTCGGCGCGGGCATCCTGCTCAGCCGCATCGTCGGGCTGGTGCGCGACCGCGTCTTTGCCCACTACTTCGGCAACTCCGACGCAGCCGACGCTTTCCGCGCCGCCTTCCGCATCCCCAACTTCCTGCAAAATCTCTTTGGCGAGGGCGTTCTTTCGGCCTCCTTCATTCCGGTCTACGCCCGGCTGAACGCTGAAGAACGCCACCGCGAGGCCTCCGAACTCGCTGAGGCCATCTTCGCGCTGCTGCTGGTTGTCACTACGGCGCTTGTGGCGCTGGGCATCTGGGCCACGCCCTGGCTCATCGACATCATCGCCCCCGGCTTCCAGGGCGACAAGCGCGAACTGACGATTCAGCTTGTTCGCATCCTCTTTCCCGGCGCGGCGCTGCTGGTCTTCTCCGCGTGGTGCCTGGGAATCCTGAACAGCCACCGCCGCTTCTTCCTCTCCTACGCAGCGCCCGTGGTGTGGAACATCGCTATGATCGCGACGCTCGCCTGGGGCGGACGCAGCCACACCGAACAGCGACTGGCCGTACTGCTGGCCATGGGATCGGTTGTGGGCTCGGCCCTTCAGTTTGCCGTGCAGTTGCCTACCGTGCTGCGCTACCTGTGGCCGCTCAAACTCAAGCTCCACGCCGGCGAACACGTCCGTACTGTCGTCAGAAACTTCTTTCCCGTCTTTCTGAGCCGCGGAGTCGTGCAGATCAGCGCCTACATCGACGCCTGGCTGGGCAGCTTTCTCGGCACCGGCGCGGTCTCGGCGCTAGGCTACGCGCAGACGCTCTACACGCTCCCAGTGAGCCTCTTCGGCATGGCGGTTTCGGCGGCCGAGCTTCCGGCTATGTCCTCGGAAGTAGGCACCGACGCAGAGATCGCGCTGGCCCTGCGCAAGCGGCTCACAGCAGGCCTCGCGCAGATCGCCTACTTTGTGATCCCCTCGGCGGTGGCCTTCGTGCTGCTCGGCGACGTGGTCATCGCCACCATCTACCGCACCGGCCACTTCCAGCACGACGACGTGCTCTTTGTATGGGCCGTACTCGCCGGTTCAGCCGTAGGATTGCTGGCGTCCACCTCCGGCCGTCTCTACTCCTCGGCATACTACGCATTGCGCGATACACGCACGCCGCTGCGCTTCGCCATGGTTCGCGTCGCGCTTACGCTCTCGCTCGGATACCTCTGCGCTATACCGCTGCCGCATCTGCTGGGCATCAGCCAGCGCTGGGGAGCCGCGGGACTCACGCTCTCTGCCGGCGTTGCAGGATGGATCGAATTTCTGCTGCTGCGCCGCGGGCTGCACGCGCGCGTCGGCGCAATCGACGGTGGCGCATCGCGCATCGTCAAGCTCTATGCGGTCGCCATCGTCTCGGCGCTCATCGCCGTCGGCATCCGGCGCGTGCTGCCTTTTGAAAACTCTGTGCTGATCGGGATCGCAGTGCTTGCGCCTTACGGCGCGCTCTATCTCGGCATCACGCAGGGTATGGGCATCGCCAGCACCGGCGCGCTCGACCGTATCTTCAAGCGGCGCAAATAGCGGACATATCAGCGCTATTTAACTTTTCCTTTACGCTTTCGTGCGCGTCTACGTTTTACCCTAGAAAGAGAAGTCTTTATTCCTCCCCATCATGCACATTAGACCCGCCAACTCGCCGATCATGGCTCTCGTCCGGCTGCTCGCAGCCGCGGGCCTGGCGCTGTCTTTTGCCGTAGCCTCCGGCGCGCAGACTTCTGCCGCTCCTCCCGATGCGCCACTCACGTTGTTGCCCCACCGCTATGGCGCGCGTTACTGGGTCTCGGGCCAGGTAAACGTTATCTTTCAGGGCCGGCTGCCGTTTCATTCTCCCTACCAGGGCGATAACAGCTTCCACAACAGTGCCGAGTACAAGACCTCGCTGCTGGGCACGCTGTTCACGGCCGTGCGTCCGTGGAAGTCCATCCGCTACCAGAACGATCTCATCCTCGATGTCGAAAGCTCCGGCGGCCGTGGTTTGAGCCAGGCGCTGGGTCTTGCCGGGTTCACTAATCTCGATGTGGTGCGCAATCCCAGCCTGGGGTCCAAGCCCTATCTGGCCCGCTACAGCATCCATCAAGTCCTGGGCCTGACCGATGAAACCGCGAGTCAGCAGCCCGGCCCATTCGCGACGGCCGACAAGGTTCCCGTGCGACGCGTCGAACTTCGCCTCGGCAAGCTAACGGTGCCGGATTTCTTCGACGCGAACTCCATCGGCACAGACTCGCACCTCCAGTTCATGAACTGGACCGTGGACAACAACGGCGCGTGGGACTACGCTGCCGACACCCGCGGCTACACCGTGGGCGCCATGGCCGAGTACGACGACCGCAGCTGGTCCATTCGTTACGGCCTCTTCACCATGCCCACCGTGGCGAACGGCATCGACATGGACTGGGCCATCAGCCGCGCCCACGCCTCCAATACCGAGTTCGAGCTGCGTCACGGCTTGGTGCGCGGCCGCAACGGCGTCACGCGCCTGCTCTTCTACAGCAACCGCGCGCACATGGGCAGCTACCGCGAGGCGGTGAGGGACTTTCTCAACGGCTTCGACACACTTCACTACGGCGCAACGCGGCCCGACATCACTCTGCACGAGAAATTCAGCGCGCTCAAGTACGGCGTGGGCCTCAACACCGAGCAGGAAGTTACAGATCGACTGCGCCTCTTCGGGCGCTTCGGCTGGAACGACGGCGCGACGGAGTCCTACGCCTACACCGAAGTCGAACAGACATTCGAACTGGGCGGAGACTACAACATGGCGCGCCTGCACAGGCCCAACGACAAGGCGGGCGTGGCCTTCGTTTCAAACGCCATCAAGCGCGACCACCAGGCCTATCTCAAGAATGGCGGCCTCGGCTTTTTGCTCGGCGACGGCAAACTCAACTACGGACGCGAAGACATCCTCGAGACCTACTACAACCTGCACGCGTGGCGCGGACTCTACTACGCCGTGGACGTGCAGCACATCGCCGACCCCGGCTACAACCGCGACCGCGGGCCCGCATGGGTCGGCGCAGTGCGCACACACATCGACTTCTGATGCGCGCAGGCCAACAATAAAATCTCACTCTGAATAATCGTCGCGAACTGCGGACTGATTTACTTCGGCGAAGCCGTCTGCGGTGCGCTCTCCTGCGCGGGCAGCGTGTAGATCACCTCGCCCGGCTTGGCATAATGCAGCTTCTCGCGGGCTTCACGCTCAATCGCGTCGGGATCGTTCTTCAACTGCTCGACGTGCCGCGTCATCACGGCGTTTTCCTTCTTCAGCCGTTCGATCTCGGCCTGAAGCGCGCGATCCTGGGCCCGCGCCTGCCGCCACTCCGAGACTCCATGCCGGCCGTAGATCACATACCAGGTAAGCAGCAGCGCCATGGCCGCGGCCACAACCGTAACCGCCGGAAGCCGGTAGCGCAAAGCCCACGCGGCCAGCCGCTCGCGCCGGCTCATCGGCTTGGCGACGGCCGTTGTGTTCTGGCGGATTGGGTGCGATTGCGTCATGCGTGCTGTGCTTTCCGTGACGAATGAAGCCGTAAAAAATTCAACTGTCCCTCAGGGGCTAAAGCCCCGAATCAATAGAAGGGCTATTGTTGGCGCGGATAAATCCGCGCCCTACCAAATGCTCGCCCGTCAGTGTGCAGCGAACCCTCAGGCCCCGACGACAAACTTTTCGGCCGCTCCGCGCAGAGCCGACATATCGGCCTCGCTGCGCGCCTCGACGTAAGCCCTGACCACCGGCTCGGTTCCCGAGAGGCGATAGCAGACCCACGAGCCGTCCTCAAGAACGAGCTTGAGCCCGTCGGTGCGGACGATCTGACTGATTTTGCGCCCGCCCAGGTCCTTCGGATCGGACTTCAATCTCTCAGTGAAGGCCAGTTTCTGCTCCGGGGTCAAGCGGAAGTTGTCGCGAACCGGATAGAAGGAACCAACCTTGGCAAAGAGTTTCTTCAACTGTTCGCCCAGGCTCGTGCCGCGCACGGCAACCATCTCCGCAACCAGCAGTCCGGCAACGACGCCGTCTTTCTCCGGCACGTGGCCGCGAATCGTCAGCCCGGCCGACTCCTCGCCGCCGATGGCGATCTTGTCCTGAATAATCAGCTCGCCGATGTACTTGAAGCCCACCGGCGTCTCGTAGAGCTGGACCTTGTGGAAGTCGGCCAGTGCGTTTACCAGATTCGTCGTCGCCACGCTCTTGGCCACGCCGTTCTTCCAGCCGCGTGTCTCCACCAGATAGTCGAAGAGCAGCGCAATGATGTAGTTGGGTTGAATGAAGGTGCCGTCCGCGTCCACAATGCCGAAGCGGTCTGCGTCGCCGTCCTGCGCAATCGCCAGCGATGCGCCAAACTCCTTCATCTTCCGCCGCGCGTCGTCGAGCAGGTGATCGTCGGGCTCCGGCGCGTGTCCGCCAAAGAGCACATCGCGATAGTCGTGAACGCAATCGACAGGAACGCCGGAGTCGCGCAGCAGGTCGGAGGCGTATCCGCAGCCCGCGCCCCAGAAGGGATCGACGACAACCTTGATGCCCGACTTGGCGATGGCTTTGAGATCGACCAGCTCGGCGAGTCGCTTGAGGAAGGCCGCCTTCACGTCAACTGTCTCAAAACCCGCTGCGGGCGGCGCGGCTTGGGGAATGTCGGCCAGCGCGGCGTCGTTGTCAACGATCGCCTCTTCAATCTGCTTTGTGACTTCGGGCAGGGCGGGCGCGCCGTCGTGGGTAGAGAACTTGATGCCGTTGTACTCCGGCGGATTGTGCGAGGCGGTAAAGTTGATGGCACCGGAGGTCTTGTGCTGGGTCACGGCATAGGCGATGGCCGGCGTGGGCGCGGCCTCGGGAATCACGATGGGGGTAATGCCGGCGGCGGCGAGCACGCGGGCGGCTTCGTCGACGAAGGTTTCGCCGAGGAAGCGGGGGTCGCGGCCCACCAGCACGCGATGGGGCGCGGGCTGGGTGTTGACGTAAGCGGCGATGCCGGCGATGGCCCGGCGGATGTTCGCCACGGTAAACTCATCGGCCACAATGGCCCGCCACCCGGAAGTTCCAAACTTGATTGCTGCGCTCATACGTGTCTCCGCTCGCCGAATGTTTCAGGTAGAGCCTGTAAGCAATTTATATCCCATGGGGTGCGCGAGGATGTTGGCGAGGGATGGACCTCAGGGGTGTTGAAAAGTAAAACCCCGTCGATACCCTTGCTAAGGTACCGACGGGAACGAACATACAAACGGATTCGAGACGTCTTTAGAAGCTGCCCAACACCCTTACTTCGCGGCGGGCGACTTGGACTGCGCGAACAGCCAGTCCCTTACTGCCGTGATTCGGTAAGCCACCGGCCATGTGGCCATGTGCTCCTGGCCACCCTCTTTGCCCGGAGGAAAGACGGTGCCCTTCAAGAACGTCGCGTACTTGATGTTGTTGCCTTCGGCGAGCATCTTCTTCGACTCGGCGGTCAACTCGGCGTCGCTCTGCCGGGCGTTCCAGGTGGCCTTGCTGATCTTCGCTCCCGCCTTCTCCCACACAGCTATGGAATCGTTCATGCCGGGAAAGGCGCGTGTATCGCCCTCGGCAACGATGATCCACATCTTGTTGTGAATCAGAACCGAAGTCGCCTGCGGATCGCGCTGCCCTGCAACCAGCATCGAGGCCGCGAACAGGTCGGGATAACGGATCATGATGGCCAGCGACAACATGCACCCAAACGACTGGCCGGTGGTATACATCCGGTTCTTGTCCACGCTGTACTTGGCGGTTACGGAGTTCACCAGATGCACTACCGTATCGACCGTAATCTCTCCGGCTTCGCCTTCCGTGGCAAAGCCCGCGCCAAAGGCCGGGGCAACAATGATCGAGGGATGCCTGGCCTGCTCGGACGGAGTGGCCCAGATGGTGGCGCCGATGCCCTGCGTCAGGGTCCGCGTGGTGCCCTGGCCGGTTACGCTGGCATCGTGCATAAACAGCACCAGCGGATACTTCTTACTCGGGTCGTAGTTTTTGGGCAGGAAGAGGTTGTAGGGCAGAGTCTTGCCCGTCACTTCGTCCTTGAACTCAAACTGCTTGAACTCGTCGGCGATCAGGTTGATGGTCTTGTCGTTCTCAAAAGTTGCCGCGTCTCCCGCATACTTTTCGCCGGATGCGGTCGTAACCTCTCCAACCTGCGCTACGGAGAGCTTCACGGGCTTGCGCGGAGTGCCGCCGCCCATGCCCATCGGCGGACGCGCTCCCGCGGCAGCATTCGGACCAGCGCCCGGACCACCCGGCCCTCCAGAACCTCCAGGTCCACCCTGTGCGCCGGGCCCTCCCGGGCCGCCCGGACCGTCGGGTCCACCGCCACTTCCGGGACCGCCGCCATAAACAGCCGCTGTCTTATCGTCGGCCGAGAGCTCGATCACTACATAGGACCCGTTGACGCCCTTGGCTGCCGTGGCCGGAGCGGTGTTCGCGTAGACCTTGGTGATCGTTCTGCCGGTCACGGAGAACGACGACGCCAAGAGCTTCGACTGATCAATGGCCTTGTCGTATTCAATCGCAACGGCGATGTACTTCTCTCCGTCGCCAAAGACCTCGCCGATAGCGGTGGCGCTCTTGATGTGTGGATTTTTGGCCGCCGGAGCGCCTGCCGCGCCCTGGGACATCGCCGAAGTTGCCATGACCAGTGCAAATGCCAATGATGCCGCTAAGATCGAAGATAGCTTTTTCATGTTTGTCCTCTTCCGGTGTCGCTCACTTACAGTCAACTCGCTTCGCTCTGCGCTCGATAGGGAAGCCGGCCGATGCAACAAACGGCTCGCCGGAACGGAACCGTCCCACGAGGCAGGCGAATTTATAGGTGTCTATAGGATGAGACGATGGGCCGGCGGAGAAAAGTCTCACCCGTGCCGCGGAACCACATAGAAGAGAATCACGAAGTAGTGAGCCACGCTGCCGGCCAGCACGAAGAGATGCCAGGTGGCGTGGAAGTAGCGCAGCCGGTCCAACGCAAAGAAAGCGATGCCCAGCGTGTAAGCCAGTCCACCGGCGGCCAGCCACATCATCCCGTGCCAGCCGATGGCGCGGTAGAGCGGAAGCACCGCAAAGACCACTACCCAGCCCTGAAACAGATAGACCAGCACCGACGCCACTTGAAAGCGGCCGAGCGCGAGGCTTTTGAAGACGACTCCTGCGATGGCCAGCGCCCAGACAAATACGAAGAGCGCCCAGCCCACCGGCCCACGAAGCGAGACCAGCGTAAACGGCGTGTAGGTTCCGGCGATCAGCAGATAGATGGCCGAGTGGTCGAGAACCTGAAACACATGTCGCGCCTCCGTCCGCACCAGCGAGTGGTAGAGCGTGGAGCAGAGGTAAACGAGAACCAGGGTTACGGCGAAGACGGAGCAACTGACGATGTGCCAGGCACTTCCCCGCGTGGATGCGACGATGAGGTACACCGCGCCCGCCACGGCAAGCACGGCTCCGACGCCGTGGGTGATTGCGTTGGCAAGAATGTCGCCGAGTTTGGTTTCGGTGTGCACAGGTCGATGATAGTCCGCGGGCGGAGGCGTGACATGCGCAGTTCGCTAGTGAGACATGTCTATACTTATCCACGGATGCAGAACTCGTTTGCGAGCTGCCTGCTGATGTAAGGCTTGGTTGCGGACCAGATGGGCGAGTTGTCTTCACATGAATCAGGGAAAGAGGCGCAGAGTGACAGAGAGTGTATCGAATGAGAAGCGGATTGCGCGCCGGACCATACTGAGCGGCGCGGTGATGCTGGGCGGTGGCGCAGCGATTTCAGCGGCGGTTCCTTCTCTGGCGCTGACAGCAGCGGATGCGGCAATCGCGTCCAGCGGGCAACTTGCTCCAATCGCAGGATCGGGATTGCCGGGCAACACCGCGGGCGCAGCCGAGTCCACAGCGGGCAGGATGAAGTTCAGCCGGGAGTTTTTATCCAACAAAGTATTTCAGGATCTGGCCTTGAACTTTGACCGGGCCGACGTTGCGCGCGTGGACAGCAAGCTACTGGAGACCGGCGCGGTGGTGCAGCCGAACGGCGATATTCTGTTTCGCATCTTTGCACCCCAGGCAAAAGACGTGACGTTAAAGTTTCAGCTTGTTCGCGATGGCCAACTGGTGCTGAAGAAGAACGAGGAAGGGGTGTTCGAGGGGCTGCTTGGCTGGGAGGAGGATCATACCGGGCCGATGAACGTGGTTGTATACGTCGACGGAATGGACTTTCTCTATCCGCAGATGCCGATTCATTGGTCCACCAGCCGTCCGCGCAACTTTATCGAGGTGCCGGATACGGATATGGAATTCATGCTGATCAAGGATGTCCCCCACGGCGCCATGAGCCGGGAGATATTCTGGGCCGATGCGATCCAGTCGTGGGAGCGTTGCGGCGTGTATACGCCTCCCGGTTATATGAAGTCGAGCCGGGAGTATCCGGTGCTCTATCTGCAGCACGGCGGCGGCGAAAACGAGCTCGTCTGGGGATACTGCGGAAGAGTCGCACACATACTCGACAATCTCATTGCAGCGGGCAAGGCCGAGCCTTTCATCGTTGTCATGAACAACGGCATGCTGCGCTACAGCGGTAACCCATCTACAGTGATCGACGACGCATTGGAGCGGATACTCATCGAGAGCTGCATTCCGCACATAGAGAAGAACTATCGCGTGAAGACGGGCAAATGGAACAGGACAATTTCAGGACTTTCCATGGGTTGCATGCAGACCTGCGATATCGCGTTCCGGCATCCGGAATTGTTTGGGAATCTGGGGTCACTGAACGCAAGCATGACCCACGACCGGGAGAGTTTTAACACGACGTACGAGCGGCCTTATCCCAAGGTGCTGAAGGACCGAGAGAAGTTCGCTCGGGACTACAAGGTATACTTCCGCTCAACCATCCCGGTGGAAGATCATTTCGACTACTTCCTTGCCGACGATAAGCTCTGCGCGGATGCCGGAATCGACACGTTGCCGGGCTATCGGCGGATTGTGTATCCCAAGCGCACAAGCCGATGGAACGGGTGGAGGATGGGTCTGCGCGACTTTGCGCAGATGCTGTTCAAGGCCTGAGCGCCGAGGCCTGACCTGAACAAGCGCTGGTCTCTGAACTTGGCGGGCGCACTCTGTGCGCCTGCTTCGCCCAACGCGACAAACAGCGATTATTGTTTGTTAACGTCGATGTAATAAAGGCCCGTCGCAACTGCGAAGTCGTCTTTGGCGAGTGAGGTTTCCATCTCCTGCCACTCCGCTGTCGGGCGGATCGTCTGCCAGTGGTTGGGCGTGCCGACGCGCACCGGCATCGCGAACCCCGGCTCCTCGGCCTCCCACTTGTAGCGGACCTTGCCCTTGGGCGCGTCGAAGAGGAGTTCGAGGCGGGGGATGCGGGCGTGATGCAGGTACTCGTTGAAGATTGGTGTCAGATTCATCCCCATGCGCTGGTTGAAGAACCCGATCACATCCTCGGTAAGTATGCTCTTGTACTTATACCGCTGATAGAAGTCGTGAATCATAGCGAACCACTTCGGGTCGTCGTCGACCACCGAGCGCAGCGTGTTCAGCATCAGCGCGCCCTTGAAGTACTGGTCCTCGGTCGGATCGGCGTTCACGCCACGCTCGGCCACAATCGGCCGCAGGTTGTAGATCTTTCCCTTGAGGCCGTTGAGATATTTGATCCCGTCGTCCTTGCCCCAGCGGAACTCGACGTAGAGCTCCTCCATATACGTCGTCCAGCCCTCGTGAATCCACATATCCGCCTGGTCGGCGGCGGTGATCGAGTTGCCAAACCACTCGTGGCCGCTCTCGTGGATGATGATGAAGTCGAACTTGAGGCTGATGCCGACGCCGGCCCAGTCGCGGCCCGCGTAGCCGTTCTTGAAGCCGTTGCCGTAGGCCACGGCGGTCTGGTGCTCCATGCCCAGATACGGCACCTCGGCCAGCTTGTAGCCGTCGCGCTTGAAAGGGTACTCGCCAAAGTAGTGCTCGAAGGCGTCGATCATCCCCGGCGCTTGCGCGAACTGGAGCTTCGCCTTGTCGAGATCCTCGGGCAGCGCGTAGTAGTCCATGGCCAGACCGTTATGGGTCTCGCTCCAGTGCGTGTAATTGCCGATATTCAGCGCCACGTCATAGTTGTTGATCGGGTAGCTGATGTGCCAGTCCCAGCGCGTGTAGCCGTCACCGAGATCGGTCTTGGCCACAAACTTTCCGTTCGACACATCGACGAGGCCGTTGGGAACTTCGACACTGAGGTTCATCGTCGCAGGCTCGTCGCGCCACTGGTCCTTGTTCGGCCACCAGATGCTGGCTCCCGTCCCCTCGCAAGCCGTCGTAACCCAGGGGTGGCCGCTGGTGTCGGTCTTGAAGGTGAACGCGCCGAAGCGGCCCGTCTCCGGCGGATGGCCCGAGTAGTAAAAGTCGATGGCGTACTCTCGGCCCGCGCGCAACGTCTCCGGGAAGTCGATGAACACGGCACCGGAGTCGCGGGTGTATTTAAGCGCCGTCGAGCCGAGCAGGATCTTATCTATATCGAGCTTGTCGGTCAGGTCGATCTGGATGCGCTTGCCATCGGCCAGCATCTGGAAGCGGATCGTATTCTTCCCCGAGATAAACTTCCGCTCTGGATCGACGCGGACGGTGAGATGGTAGCTGAGCAGATGGTTGTTGGCCCGGTAAGGGCCGTACTCGCCGCGCAGAATATCCAGCCGGGTCGGCACGGGTGCGCCGATGTCGCTGGCCGCGGGAGGCCGCTTCTGCGGTGTGGCGCCGTTGGCCGGCGGAGTTGCCGCCTCCTGCTGTGCCACCCCCGCGCAGGGCAGCGTTACGATCGCGAGAGCAAGGACCAGCAGATTCCAGTAAGGCACAGCCCGTCGACAGTTCATGGCCTATCCATAGTAGTCCTTTGGGGTAGCCCCTTAGGCCGGGCGCAAAACACCGGCAGTTGAGTCCAGGCTCAACAGTGTAAAGTGAGGTCGGAAGCCAACCCATGCCGGAACCCAACACCTTCACCCGCCTCGTGCTCACCACGGCCTCCAGCCCAGAGGAAGCCGCCCTGCTCGGCCGCACCCTGGTTGAAGAGGGTCTGGCCGCCTGCGCTAACGTCATCCCCGGCATCCGCTCCATCTACCGCTGGCAGGGCGCCGTCGAGGATACCCCCGAGGCCCTTCTGCTCATCAAGACCGGCGAGGCCCAACTTGCCGCCCTCGAGGCCCGTCTCCACCAGCTGCACAGCTATCAGACACCCGAGTTTCTGGTTATCAACCCCGAGTCGGGCAGCCCGGCCTACCTGGCCTGGCTCGGCAACAGCCTCGGGAAGGGGTAACGCCCAGCCGGTCCCCCCTGATATCCTTGGAAGGTTCGCCTCTATGATTTGGCTGATGGTGTGCCTCCTCGTGTCGCTCCTGGCGCTGCTTATTGCGGCCGGAGCGGCAGCGCGTCACATCTGGATACAGCACAAGAGGCTTAAAAGTGAGCCCGCATCGCGTGTCGATTCGGTCCACGAAGGGGATCACGAGCAATAGTGTAACCCTAACTGAATCAGTGATTTTAATAAGGCCGACAAGCAGCTCGGCTGATGGAACCCGTTGCTAATTTCGCCTGCCGGCAGCGTACCGGCATTTCCATACGAACCGCTCACGCAGAACCACCGCCAGGGCTTGCTATCATTCGACACCTGAGCCTGTTTTGAAAGGAATTACGCCCCGTGACTACCCCCGAGACTGAATCCCCCAGCCCTGTGATTGATATCTCGATCGCCCACAGCCCCGACTCCGACGATGCCTTTATGTTCTATGGCCTTGCTACCAACAAGATCCGGGTTCCGGGCTACCGGTTTTCGCACACCCTCACGGACATCGAGACCCTGAACCGCAAGGCCCAGGACGAGGCCTTCTACGATGTCAGCGCCATCAGCTTTCACGCCTACCCCTACGTGCAGGATAGCTACACCCTGATGGGCTGTGGCGGAAGCGTCGGCGAGGGCTACGGCCCCATGATCATCTCCAAGTCGAAGCTGACCACCGACGACCTCAAAAAGATCAAGATCGCTGTCCCCGGCACCATGACCACCGCCTACCTCGCCCTTAAGATCTTCATGCCCGAGATCGAGACCGAAGTTGTGCCCTTCGACCAGATCATCCCCGAAGTTCTGGCCGGAAAGTACGAGGCCGGCCTCATCATCCACGAGGGCCAGCTCACCTACTCCACCTCCGGCCTGGTTAAGATCGTCGATCTCGGCGTCTGGTGGCGTGAGACCACTGGCATGATGCTGCCCCTGGGCGGCAACGCCATCCGCCGCTCGCTCGGAGCCGAAAAGCACAAGATCATCTCCAAGGCCTTGCGCGACTCCATCCAGCACGCTCTCGACAACCGTGAGGCCGCCCTCGAGTACGCCATGCAGTTTGCCCGGGATCTGGACACCAGCCTGGCCAGCCGCTTCGTCTCCATGTACGTCAACGAGCGCACCATCGACTACGGCGCGGACGGGCGCGAGGCCATCCGCAAACTCCTCGACATGGGCTACAAACAAGGCATCATTCCCATCGCTCCCAAGGTGGACTTCGTCGACTAACCGCTTGCGGCCAACCCGACCGAGCATAATTCAAATTACCTAAGATACGGCCCACAGGACCCAATGGTCATTGTGGGCCGCTCATTTTTAGCCCGCTCTAATCTAAATATTTTCTAACCATTGCCGATCAATCCAGCATGGTGCCTCTCAGGGTTCACGGCCACAAACCGCTCTCGTTTCTCATCGCATCCGCCGACACCGACCTGCTCGCGCGGGTCGAATCCATCGCCTCGACCTTCAACGCCAACGCTGAAGTTGTGCTTTCGGCCCCGGCCGCGCTGGCCGCGCTTACCCGCCCTAATCCCCCCGATCTGGCTGTTCTCGACTCGGATCTGCCGGAGATAAAGACTGACCAGTTGCTGGCCGCGGCGCGCGCTGATGGCAGCACCTTCCCCATCCTGCTGGCTGACGACCATGTGGCTCCAGAGTGGATGGACCGGCTGGGCGAGGGCGTCCTCGACGACCTGGTCCCCCGCGGCGCTTCCACCGCCTACTGGGAGATTCGCGTCGACCGCACGCTGCGCACGCGCCGGCTGGAGCTCGAGCTCGATAGCCTGCGCGAGAAGTCCACGCGCGACGCCAGCCACGACCGGCTGACCGGCACACTGAACCGCGAAGCCATGCTCGCCGCTCTGTTTCGCGAGACCGACCGCGTACAGCGCAACAGCGGTTCGCTGGCCGTGATTCTCTTCGATGTGGACGACTTCGGCCACTGGAACTCGCGGCTGGGCGTGAACAACTGCGACGAGCTGCTCTGCCAGATTTCCGCCCGCGCGGCCCGCCTGCTGCGCAGCTACGACCTGCTGGGCCGAACCGGCAAGGACGAGTTTCTCATCGCGCTGCCGGGATGCGCTCTGCCCAACGCCAACCAGCTGGCAGAGCGCCTCCAGCAGGAGGTCTTTTCCGCGCCCTACCACATCGGCAACGACACCATCCGCCTCTCCGCCTGCTTTGGCATCGCGCAGAGCATGGGCCGCTCACCCGTCGTCGTGCTTCGCGAGGCCGAGCAGGCCATGGCCATCGCCCGGCAGTCCGGCCCGGAGTCCATCCAGTGCTACGGCGCATGCAGCGAGGAGCCGGACCCGGTCACATTCCTCTCCCACACCGCGGGAGAAGAATTGCTGGCCTGGTAGCGGCAGCTACATCGGGCTGCGCTTCAGGTCCTCGGCCAGATTCTTGCCGACGCCGGAGAACTCGCCCTGCAACTCACGCACGCGCGCCAGCGCCGCCTGAATGTGGGGGCACATGTTTTCCGGCCCCAGGCGCTCGAGGAACTCCGAGCGCGCCAGCAGCTCCGAGGGTTGTTCGCGCGCCCCGCACAGCAGCAGGACCTTCCCGGCTTTTTTCAGTCGCTCGCGGAAGCGTTCGAGAGCCAGCAGCCCGGTGGCGTCGAGCGCGGTCATGTTGCGCAGGCGCAGAATCACCACTTCGCCCAGCTGCCGCATCGATGGTGCGGCCTCATCCAGCTTCTCGGTGGTTCCAAACAGGAACGGCCCGTGAATCCGCAGGATGGTAACGTTCGAGGGGATGTCTTTTTCCTGAAGGATGTGCGCCCGGCCGTCGCGCAGATATTCGCGCGTCACCGGCGCAACCGTCGTCGTCTCCGCCACTCGATAGATATAGAGGAGCGCCGCAAGCGCCATGCCCACTCCAACGGCCACGGTGAGATCGGCAAAGACCGTCAGCAGGAATGTCACCAGCCATACGGCGATATCGGTCCCCGACAGGCGAACAATGCGCCCTATATCGCGCCACTCGCCCATGTTATAGGCCACTACGAACAGCACGGCCGCCAGCGTGGCCAGCGGGATGAACCGCGCCAGAGGCGCGGCGACCAGCAAGATCACCAGCAGTGTGAACGCGTGCACTATGCCGGCCACCGGGGTCTTTGCGCCGCAGCGGATATTCGTCGCGGTACGCGCGATTGCGCCCGTAGCGGGAATGCCGCCGAAGAGAGGCGACACGATGTTGGCTACGCCCTGCGCCACCAGTTCCATGTTCGAGTCGTGCTTGTCGCCGCTCATGCCGTCGGCCACCACGGCCGATAGCAGGCTCTCGACCGCCGCCAGCATGGCCACCGTGAAGGCCGCCGGAAGCAGCGGAAGCATGTCTTCGCCTCGAAACGAGGGCCAGATCAGGTGCGGAAAGCCCTGCGGTATCCCGCCGAAACGCGTCCCGATGGTTTCAATCGGAAGGTGCAGCAGCGCCGCGCCCACCGTCGTGGCCAGCAGCGCGACGATCGAGCCCGGAACCCGCTTCGTCACCCGCGGCCAGAAGATGATGATCGCCAGAGCCGTCAGCGAGACCGCCGCCGTCTGCCAGTTTATCGTCGGCGCGCTCAGGAACAGGACTTTCAGCCGCCCCGCAAAGTCGCCCGGAACCGTCGGCGTCTTAAGGCCGAAAAAGTCCTTGATCTCAGTCGAAGCGATCAGTATCGCGATGCCGTTGGTGAACCCCGTGGTGATCGGCCGGGGAATATATTTCACCGCCGTGCCCAGACCGGTCAGGCCCATCAGCAGCAGCATGAAGCCGGCCAGGATGCCCACCATCGCCAGCCCGCCCAGTCCAAACTTGGCCACAATGCCCGCCACGATCACCACAAACGCGCCCGTCGGGCCGCCGATCTGCGTCCGCGAGCCGCCCAGCGCAGAGATCAGGAAACCGGCCACTACCGACGTATAAAGTCCCGCCTCGGGTGGTACGCCCGATGCGATGCCGAACGCCATCGCCATGGGCAGCGCAACAAGGCCTACCGTCAATCCGGCGATCAAGTCATGAACAAACTTGTTCACCGAGTAATTTCTCAGACACTCTATCGAACGGGGAGTTCGGAATTCGATAACACTCACTCTACTTTGCCTCCACCGGACTCTCGATCTCTTCGAGCAATCCGGTTGTTTTCTTCAGTTGAGCTTGAAGGTACTGCCGCATCAGCTTGAGTACGTCATTAAGAATAGGGTCGCGAACAGAGTAGAACACCTGGTTGCCGGACTTCCGATTCACCACCATCTGGCGGGCGCGAAGGATGGCCAGATGCTGCGAGGCGTTCGACTGCTCCAGACCCAGCCGCTCGATCAGCGCTCCGGCCGAGAGCTCTCCCTCGCCAAGCATCTCAAGGATGGCGATACGGGTTGGGTGGGCCAGAGCCTGGAAGGTGTCGGCTTTGAGTTGGTGCAGCGTGTCAGGCATATAAGCATATTAGCATATTCGAATATGCGTTTACGAATAGGCCTGTTCCCCTACTCCCCGGTCTCCTGACAGGAGTAGCGGTGGTCTCCCGTCCCCCGCCACTCTTCGTGCAGCCCCGGATTCCCCAATGTTGACGAACCCAGGACAGTGTCCAAACTGCTTCCACGATCAATTTCTTCGCTTCTCTCGCAGGCGAGCTTCGGACATTCTGCCCTTCCTTCTGGGGTACTTCCCGGTGCGCTGCCACCTCTGCATGAAGCGCTTCCTCGCCTGGGGACCGACCGCGCGCAAGGCAGTTCAACGGTCAGAAAAAGACAACAATCTTCCGCCTTCTCAATGACTGGCTGAAGCTATCTGCTGTCTGACTTTCGAAGTACCGCCCGGCACTACTCGGCTTCCCCAATAAACACTCCGTAAGGCCCAAGCTCGATGCGCTCCGGCGTCAGGGGCGCTACTGCGCCCGGCGACTTCGCCAGCGTCTTAAGCTTCCACTCGCACACCCCAGCGCAGGGAAGCTTCAGGCTCACCGTCTGCGGCTCGGCTGTCACATTCACGCTCACCAGAACGACAGGCGCGCCCTTGTTCTGCCGCATCCAGCTCAGAACCTTCGTATTGTCCGTATCCAGCATGACGTTGGCGCCCTGGGCAAGAACTGGATTGGTCTTCTTCAGCTGAATCAGAGCCTTGTACCACCCCAGCAGCGAGTTCGGGTCGCTCGCCTCGGTCTTCACGTTGATCGTGCTCACAGACGGCGGAACCGGCAGCCACGGATCTCCGCTCGTAAAGCCGGCCTTCGCTGTTCCCTCCCACTGCATCGGCGTTCGTTCTCCATCCCTGCCCTTGTTCTCCGGCCAGCCCACCAGACCCACCGGATCCTTCACATCCTCTTTCCGCGTGGGCGGTGTCGTCTTCATCCCGATCTCGTCGCCGTAGTAGAACAGCGCGGCTCCGCGGCTCATCAACAACACCGTCGCAAGCGCCTTTTGTATATCCACATCGTGCACTCCGTCGCCGTAGCGCATGTCCAGGCGCGGACGGTCGTGGTTGTCAAACACCAGCAGCGGAATATTGCTGCCGATCCCGGTCTCGGCATCGGTCAGGTTTTTGCGCAACTGGGCAACGTCCAGCCTGGCCGAGCCCGTCTGCATCTCCGCGGGCAGCACCTGCAAGTCCATCGGCAGGTGGAACTCCGGCTTGTCGGCGCTTCCATACAGCTGGTTAAGTTCGGCGGCGTTGCGTGCAAACGTCTCGCCGATCAGCACTCGTGTCCCTGGCCAGGCGTTCGGATTGAAGGTGTCCATCGCGGCGCGCATCTCCTGCATCACCGTATGCACGCCGGGCAGGTTGCGGGTCTTGGAACTATCCAGCCGCACATCGCCAAAGACATTCAGGATCGGCTTGCCGTCCTTGTCTTTGATCTCGGCCTCGTCGGCCAGGCTGGGATCTTCATACAGTGTGCTGATGGCATCGAACCGGAACCCGGCCACGCCCCGATCGAGCCAGAAACGGAGAATGTCTTTGAAGGCCTCGTGTACCTTGGGGTTGTTCCAGTTCAGGTCCGGCTGCTGAACATAGAAGTTGTGGTAGTAGTACTGACGCGTCGTCTCGTCCCACTGCCATGCCGCGTGGCCGAAGGTGGACTGCCAGTTATTCGGCGGCGCACCTTTGTCCGTTGCGGTTTCGCCCTTGCCGTCGCGCCACACATACCAGTCGCGATACGGATTTGTGAGCGACGACCGCGATGCTACAAACCACGCGTGCTTGTCAGAGGTATGATTCATCACCATGTCCAGAATCACGCGGATGTGCCGTTTGTTAGCCTCCGCCACCAGACGGTCGAAGTCCGCCAGCGTACCGTACTGGGGATCGATCGCCCGATAGTCGGAGACGTCGTACCCGAAATCCACCTGCGGCGAGGGATTGATCGGCGTCAGCCAGATCGCGTCCACTCCAAGCTGCTGCAGATAATCGAGCCGCTCGGTGATGCCGTTCAGATCGCCTATCCCGTCCCCGTTCGAGTCCTGAAAGCTGCGCGGATAGATCTCATAGATCACCGCGTTCTTCCACCAGTCCCGCTCGGATGCCGCCGATGCCCCATGCGCGACGGCAGGCTTGGCCCGCTGTGCTGTCTGGGCATAAGACGCCGCCGAGATAAGTACCAGCGCCAGAATCCCCGCCACTGTCCGCAAACTAATTCCTGATTGGCCGCGCATATCCGCCTCCTCGCGATCGCAGAAGTCGATCGAACCGCTGAAAATCGTATCAACGAAAAGCTACCACACCGCCGTGCCCCGCTCCTGCCACACCGGGAGAGAAAGGCAAGCTGAAATCTAGCCCTGGGCGCCAGTTGCGGCATCCCACTTTCGTGGCATAACGCTCCACTTTCGGCATCTGCTGCCATCTCGCGCCGCCATGAATAATGAAGAAGAAATCACAGAATAGTGATTCAAACGAACCATCACCTGTAGTAATTTTTCCTCCCCGGTTTTGCGTTTCGGGGAATTTGCAACAGCGATGCGCCGTAGAATGTTCTCAACGTGGCTGCATGGGCCCAGATGTGATGCAGGCTCATTGTCGGTTCATAGACTGCGGCGCATTGAATCGATCTCCCCATACCTCCACTCTGCCAGCAGCCTCCGCCTCTATTTTTCCTTTGGCAGCGTTCTATCTTTTCGGGATGGAAGATGGACGATTGCAAGATCGGGAGTTCAGGCAGTGTCACTGGCTTGATTCATCCGTTGAGCCATTGCTCCTCTTCCAACTGCCGTAGTAGGCTACATTGCTACCGGGTACGAAGGAAATTGAAAGAGTAAAGTGCGTCTCGGTTGTAGTGTGAAACGTATTCCTATTCAAGTGCTGACAGTAAATAGACAGGGCCAGCGCAAGAAACTTGAAGTAACACCAAACAACTCGCAAACCTGTAATGGTTTCATTACATCCAACAACATAGGCACATCAGGCCATGTCTCGCGGAACACTCCAATTCGTAAATACCTGGGGCCTCCGCCTGACCGTGGCGCTCGCGGCCGTGCTGGCAGTCGCGGGAGTGCGTCATCTCCTGGTGACAATGTTGCACATCACGGTGCCGGGATTTGCACTCGCCTATTCCGCGATTCTCGCGGTAGCGGTCCTCGCCGACCTGCAAGCTGCGCTGATCACTGCGGCCTTCATCTTTGTATCAGCCACATGGTTCATCTTCTGGCCTTCGCTGGTGGCGGGAACGCCGCGAGTGGCCGTTCTGGTTCAGGTAGTGCTCTTTGTTGCCATGTCGATCTTCATCGTCCTGGTCGGCTATTTCTTCCGCCGCAACCAGAAGCACCTCACCGAGCAAGAAGTCCTCGCTGCCCACGGCGAGGCCGGTCACCGCTTTGCTGCCGCCATGGCCAGCATGACCAAGGCGGTCTTCATCGTCGATACCCAGGGCAATATCACACACTTCAACCCGGCCTTCGTCTCCTTCTACCGCTTCCAGTGCCAGGAAGAATGTTCTCGCAACTTGAATGCATTCCGTTCGCGTATCGAGATCCAGACACCTGACGGAGCACCGGTTCCTGTGTACGATCGTCCGGCGATGCTCGCGCTGCGCGGAGAATCCAATTCCGGACAGGTCTGCAATCTTCGCCGCATCGATACGGGAGAGGTGTGGAGCGGCGCTTTCAGCTATAGCCCCATTCGCGACGACGCCGGCGCAATCACCGGCGCGGTAGTTTCCGCCCGCGACATCACCGCCCAACTGGCCGTTGAGACCGCTCTGCTGGCCAGCGATCTGCGCTACCGCACCGCCTTTGAAACCAGCCAGGACGGCATTGCCATCTCCCGGATTTCAGATCAGATTTTTTTAGATGTAAACCCGGCTTTCGTTCGTCTCACCGGATGGGAACTCGATGAGATCATCGGCCACACCTCCCTCGAACTCAATCTCTTTCCCGATCTTGCCGAGCGTCAGTCGCTGCTCGATACCCTGGCTCGCGACGGTCAGTTCCGCGAGATCGAGGCTCACTTCCGGCGCAGGAACGGAGAGATCGTACGCGTTGCCTTCTCGGCCACGGTCATGGATGTCAACGGCATCAGCTACGCACACGCCACGTTGCGCGACGTGACCGATCAACGCTCGGCCGAGCAGGCCCGCAACGCCAGCGAGGCCCGCTATCGCACCATCTTCCAAAGCAGCCTCGATGCCCTCGTCATCTTCAGGTCCAGCGACCGGGTCTACGTCGACGCCAGCCGGGCTTACTGCGACCTCACCGGGTGGAGCCGCGAAGAGCTCGTGGGCAAAAACCCGAAGGGCCTGCGCATCTGGAAAGATCCAAACACACTCGCTACCGCCGTTGACATGTTCAACAGCGGAAAAAGACTGGTCAACTTTCCCGCCGAGTTCGTAAAAAAGAGCGGCGAGTCCATCCATGTTCTCCTCTCCACTACCCCGATCGTGGTCGACAATGAACCCTGCACACTGACCATCATCCGCGACGTCTCCGCCGTAAAGCAGGCCGAGAGCGAGATCCGTCAGCTCTCCTACTTTGACCCGCTCACCGGCCTGCCCAACCGCCGCCTGCTCGACGAGCGGCTGGCGCTGTGCATCGACGATCGCGACCGCGACCGCCACTACCTGGCCCTGCTCTGCATTGATCTCGACAACTTCCAGACCATCAACAACGCTCTCGGTCACTCGACCGGCGACGCCATCCTGCGCATCATCTCCCAGCGCCTGAACGATACCCTGCGCAGCGGCGATTTAGTGGCCCGCGCCGGCGGCGATAAGTTCCTCGTCCTGCTCTGCCGCCTCGACAACAACCGCGAGACCGCCGCCGCACAGGTCCGCGCCGTGACCCACAAGATCATGGAAGCGATTCAGTCCCTCATCTCCATCGACGGCCACGAAACCATCTGTAACTGCAGCGTAGGCATCACGCTCGAAAACTCCCGCCCGGCGGCCAACACAGATTTGTTGCAGTGGGCCGACATCGCCATGCACCGGGCCAAGGAAGCCGGCAGAAACACCTTCCGCTTCTTCTCCCCGGACCACCAGGAGGCGGTAACCGAGCGCGCCTTTCTTGAGGAGGATCTCCGCCACGCCATCCACGACGAGCAGCTCACCCTGCTCTACCAGCCCCAGGTCGAGCGCGGCCAGATCATCGGCGTTGAGGCGCTGCTCCGCTGGCAGCATCCCCGCCTGGGCGTCATCCCGCCAGTCAAGTTCATCCCCCTTGCCGAGCAGACTCGCCTCATCCTCCCCCTGGACAACTGGGTGCTCCGCACTGCCTGCAACCAGCTCGCTAAGTGGTCGGCCGCCTTCCCCGGCTTGAACTTCTCCATCGCGGTCAATATCAGCGCGCTCGATCTCCGCCAGGAAGACTTTGTGCAGTCGGTGCTGGCCACAGTCCGGGACTCCGGCGCGGATCCCCGCCGCATCAAGCTCGAACTTACCGAGTCGATGCTGGCCGACAACATTGAAGACACCGTCGCCAAGATGACCGCGCTCAAATTCGAGGGCATCACCTTCTCCCTCGATGACTTCGGCACCGGCTACTCCTCGCTCTCCTACCTCCGCAAGCTCCCCCTCAGCCAGCTCAAGATCGACCGCTCCTTCGTGCGCGACATCCTCACCGAGCCCGGCAGCACCGCCATCGCGCAAACCATCATCACGCTCAGCCACGCCCTCGGCGTGCCCGTCATCGCTGAAGGCGTTGAGACCACAGAGCAGCGCGCCTGCCTGGCCGGAATGGGATGTCATACCTACCAGGGATACCTCTACAGCCAGCCCATTCCCGCCGCCGAGTTCGAGAGCCTCCTCGGCGCCGGCGGCCACCTCCTGCCCTCCTCAAACCGCGTCTAACACCGGTTGCAATCGCATCCGGTTTGGTCGTGCACTCCCCCATGCCGTATCCTTCACCCATGCAGGAACGTATTGAGAACCTTGTACGACTCCAGGCGCTGGAGCTGGATCGCGTCCGTCTCGACAAAGAGATGAGCGCTCTGCCCACAGAGATCGCCCGCGCCGATGCCGCCCTCAAGGCCGCTCAACAGCTTGCCTCTGCGGCCTCCGCCGCCCTCATCAAAGAGGACGCCTTGCGCGCCAAACTGGCAATCGAGATCGCCGCCCACCGCAAAAAGGTCGCGCGCTTTCGCGAACAGCTCGACAGCGTCACCACTACTGAACAGGCCGCAGCCATCGAGCACGAACTCAAGTTCTCCGGCGCCGAAATAGACCGCCTGGACAACGAGGCCTTTGCCAGCCTCGAACGCACCGAAGCCGAAGACGCCAAACTCGCCCAGGCCAACGAAAAGGCGGCTCTCCTCGCCGCCTCGCTTGAGACCGTCCGCGCCTCCGTCGCCGCCAGCCGCCAGCAACTCACGGCTCTACTCGCCGCACTCGCAGAGAGCCGTAACGAAATCCGCGCACACATCGAGCCCGAATTCCTCGACCACTTCGACCGCCTCCAGAAATCGCGCGGCTCTGGCATCGCCCGGGCTGAAAACCAGCAGTGCCCCGCCTGCCGCATGGGTGTGCGCCCTCAGGTGTGGAACCAGCTCCGCGAGGGCGAGCTGCTCAGTTGCGACAGTTGCAAGCGCCTCCTCTACTGGGACCCGGCAATGTCTGCTCCACCCAAAGACCCCGATCCCGCGCCCATCCCCGGCCAGGGCAGCTCCATCCGCAAACCCGGCGCCTGATCTTCTCGAACCAACCACTGTATCCATTCCCCGCTACAGGACACATAACCCATGGAAGCCCACGAAGCCCACGAACTTCAGGAGCACGCCGAACACGGCGCGCACGAGTCCGCTCTGCGTCCAGTCGCCTTCACCATGAGCGTGCTCGCCGTGCTCGTCGCCGTCACCACCGTGCTCGGCCACCGCACCCACACCCAGGCCGTCATCACCCAGAACAAGGTCACCGACCAGTGGAACTTCTATCAGGCCCACAAGATCCGCTCTAACGACACCGAGCTCATCTCCGACCTGCTCAGCATCGTAAGCACCTCAAATGCCGAGAAGGCCGCAAAGCTCGAAAAGTCCTACGCCGACCACCAGGCCAAGTGGACCGGTGAGCTGAAGGAAGAGCAGGAGCAGGCCGAAGCCCTCGAGAAGCAAGTCGAAGCCGCCGAGCAGCGCGCCAACCGTTTCGACCTCGGCGAGGCGCTCCTTGAGATCGCCCTCGTCATCACCTCCGTCACGCTGCTCACCCGCAAGCGCGCCTACTGGTTCCTCGGCCTCGGCTTCGGCGTCCTCGGAATCGTCTCGACGGTTCTGGGCTTGCTGCTCAAATAGCCCTCGCCCCGCCCCGGCGCAAAAATGAAACAATAGCCTCATGCGGACCGAACTCACTTTTGCGCCCCTTGCCACCATCGACACCGAACTCCTCGCCGTATTCGCCGCCGACACGCAGACCGAAAAAGGCCCCGGCGTAAAGCCAGCCCCCGCGCTGCTCTCCGCCGACGAAGCCGTCCTCGCCGCCGCCCAGTCCGTTCTCGCAACCGGCGAGTTCAAGGCCGCCGCCAACGAGATCGTGCTCCTGCACGCCCCCGCCGGCCTCAGCGCCAAGCGCCTGCTTATCGTCGGCCTCGGCAAACAATCCAAAGCCACCATCCACGAACTCCGCAAGGCCTCCGGCGCAGCCGTCCGCTACCTCAAGCCCCGCGGCATCCGCGAGTTGGTATTAGCAATCCCCTCCTCCGAAAGTCTGCCTCCCGCAGGGAGCATACGAGCCGCACTCGAAGGCGCGCAGGTCGGCGACTTCGATCCCGACACCTACAAATCCGATCGCAAAGACCAGAGCATTCAAACGCTCACCATCGCCGCGCCCGCCGACGCCGACCAGACCGAGGCCCGCACCGCCTATCGCGAGGGCGTCATCGTCGGCGACTGCCAGAACTTCGCCCGCGCCCTCATCAACGAGCCCGGCAACGTCCTCACCCCCACCGAGCTTGGACGCCGCGCCGCCGCCATGGCCGCCGATCTCGGCCTCAAGTGCGAGGTCTACTCCACAGAAAAACTCGTCGAACTAAAAATGGGAGCATTCCTCGGAGTCGCGCAGGGATCGGCCGAACCACCCGCGCTTATCGTCGTCCGCTACGAGCCGGAAGGCGTAACTGAAGGTCCGATCCTCGGCCTCGTCGGCAAGGGCATCACCTTTGACTCGGGCGGCATCTCCCTCAAGCCCGGCGACGGCATGGAGAAGATGAAGTACGACATGGCCGGCGGCGCATCCATGCTCGCCGCCATCCGCGCACTCGCGCTCTTGCAGGTGCCGGTCCGCGCCATCGCCGTCATCACCGCTACTGAAAACATGCCGGACGGCAGAGCCCAGAAGCCCGGTGACGTGCGCACCGCCATGCCCATGGGCGAAGACAAGCCCGGCAAGACCATCGAGATCATCAACACCGACGCCGAAGGCCGCCTCGTCCTCGCCGACGGCCTCGTTTACGCACGCAGTCTCGGCGCAACACATCTGATCGACGCCGCCACACTCACCGGCGCATGCATGGTCGCACTCGGCATGGTCAACGCCGGCCTCTTCTCGAATGATGACGAGACCTGCGCCAAGTTCCAGCGCGCACTTGAAGTCAGCGGCGAAAAGTTCTGGCGTCTCCCTCTCGGCGACGAGTACATGGACATGATCAAGAGCGACATCGGCGACATCAAGAATACCGGCGGCCGATACGGCGGAGCCTCCACCGCAGCCGAGTTCCTACACGTCTTCGCAGAAGACACGCCATGGATCCACCTCGACATCGCCGGAGTAGCCTGGGTAGAAACCGCTCAGCCCTGGATCGCCAAAGGCCCCGCCGGAATCACCGTCCGCTCCATCATCGAGTGGGCAAGACAGTTCTAGCTTGGTGTCTTCAAAGATCGCATCCACAACCCATGTCATCCTGAGCACAGTTTGGCCGCATCGCGGCCAAACGCAGTCGAAGGATCTGCGGTTGTCTTTGAACGAGCTTATGAAGCGCACAATCTTTAGCTCGTACATCAAACCCCGGCGGGGCCGCGTCCGACACATCCAAACCATCGCGGCCTAGCACTTCTACGCCGCTGCAATCTGCCGCGCAAAGTTATATTTTTCCTGAATCATCGTGATGCACACGGCGCTGATCAGCACCGGGCTGGCCAGGCAGATCAGCGTCACCTGGTACGGCAGGTTCGCCGCCAGCAGCACGCCGATGACGATCGGACCGGTCAGTGCGCCGATGCGGCTCAGCCCAAACGACACCGAGGCAGCCGTCGAACGTATCGACGGCGGATAGTACGGAGACAGGTAGCTGTTCAGCAAGTTCTGCGCGCCATACAGGCCCAACCCGGCCAGGCACACCAGCGGCATCAAGAACGCATAGCGGCCCGTAAAGCCTATCAGCGTAATGCATATAAACGATGTCACAAAGAAGAGCACCAGCGCCGGCTTGAAGCCCAGCTTGTCTGCAACTGCGCCGGCGATAAAGCTCCCCGAGAGCGTCGTCGTCGCCATCGCCAGCATGAAGGTCAACCCCGTGGCCAGCGCGTAGCCGTGGCCCATAATCAGCTTCGGCAGCCAGATCGCGAAGCCGAACAGACCGTAGCTGTTCATGAACGCGACCACCCAGAACAGCACCGTGCTCTTGGCGCGGCCTTCGGTAAAGATCTCCACAATCGGCGCCTTGCCGCCGCCCTGTTCAATCTCCAGTTCACAATCCTCAGGAACCACGTCCTGCGGCCGAACCTTGCGCAGCAGCGCGCGCAACTTTTCAAATTGCGCGGTGCGCATCAGCCGCACCGGCGACTCCGGCAGCATCGTCATCAACAGCGGCAGCCCCAGCACCGTCAGCGAGCCAAACACATACACCGAGCGCCAGCTATAGTGCATGTACAGATAGAGGCCCGCCAGCGCGGCCGTAACAGAGCCCAGACTCAGTCCGCCCTGCACCGTTGAAACAATCTTGCCGCGGCCCTTGCGCGGCGTAAACTCGGTACACAACGCGGTCGAGATCGGCTGCGAACCGCCCACGCCGATTCCGGTAATAAACCGCCAGATGGCAAACTCCATCGCGCTGTGCGACTGGCCCACCATGAACATGCCCACGCTGAACACCGCGACAAAAAATACCAGCGATCGTTTTCTGCCCAGCCTGTCTGTCAGCGTGCCCAGAAACAGAGCGCCAATCAACGAGCCCACCAGCATGTAACTGGCAATCGCCCCGGCAAAGATCGGGCTGATGCCAAAGTCCTTCATGATCAGCGGAATCGATCCGGAATACACATACAGGTCGTATCCGTCGAAGGCGTTGATCAACACAAAGAGCACGAAGATTCTCCAGTGAAAGCCCGTCAGGCTGGCGCCATCCAGCCAGCGATTGATGTTGATCGAAATGCTCCCCGGCTTTACAACTTCCGCGCCGCCCTCTGCCGACATCACTTTCTCCTCACCGCTCGCGCCTTCGCCTCGCCTGCTCTTCTGCCCCGCTTCTTCACCGGGCAAGTTGGCTGTAGATGACAAAACATAATTCCATCGCCGAACCGGCTGATGGGCGGCTTCGAGTTGAGGCTATCATTTGGCCGTTCCTGGTTGCAGTTATCTGCACACAGCTTGAGGCAGCATGTCTCTTCGTCCGAGTCGGACGACTACGACTGCTGGCTGCCCCAGGTGCCTCGCCTTTGGGCACCTGGGAAAGATCGACTCTCAACCCGCCCTCCAGACACCCTATTGCCAGGTGTAGCCAAAATGGCTACACTGATCTTCTGGAGGCTGCCATGCGTCAGGTTTCTTTGCGCGAGTTCCGCACGCGGGGAGTGAAGGCTCTTGAAAAGGTTCCGCCGGGCGAGACCATTCTGCTCGCCGGGCAGCAGGGGCCTGCGTATTTTCTGGTGCCGGCGCATGGTGATCTTACGGCACAGAGTCGCGATCTAATGCTGGCAAATGCCCGCGCCGCCATGCGCGAACAGTGGCGCATGATTGCCGAATCGGGGCTGCCCGAGATCACCCATGAGGAGATCGACGCGGAGATTGCCGCAGTGAGAGCCGAGAGGGACGCGCGGCAGAAGGGCCAGCGTAGCCCCAAGAGACGGATCGCCTGATGCGTCTGGTGGTCGTCGATACGAATGTCGTTATATCTGCGGGCATCAACCCCGCTGGAGCGCCTGCGCGGCTTATCCACAACTATGTCCTGGGCGGGGAGGTACAGGTAGCCATCTGCCCTTGCATTGCAGGCGAATACCGCGAGGTTGCGCGACGCGAGAAACTCGCCCGCTACGGTTTCCCGCCCAGTTGGCTTGAGCTCCTCATTGCAATCAGCTTCGAACTGCGCGACCCTCCCGACTGGCCATACGAACTCCCCGACCCGAAAGACGAGGCCTTTCTATCGCTGGCTCATGCCTCAGGCGCGTGGCTCGTCACCGGCAACCTCAAGCACTTCCCCCGCAGCGCGCGGCGGGCCGTGACGGTGATCTCTCCGGCGGAGTATCTGGAGCGGCTGGGGGCTGTGTAGGAATTGCGTGAGATTCGTGCCGTCCCTACAGGACGGCGAGGATTTGTGGCGGCCTATACCCCGGGTTGCACCCGGGGCTAAGTTCGATGCTCCCCTCCGGGGAGCGGAGTGGTGGCGGGTTGAGGGTTAGTGGTTCCCGCCCTAGCAAGCTAGGACGGAGCACCCTCGGTGGTGGTGGAACTGGCTTAGAAAACGGTTGGCTGGGCCACCCGCCTTCCAGCGATGCCGCGTAGGATGCGGAAAAAACAAAACGCTTTCAACTCGATACCAGTAAGCCCTTGCGAGGAAACTGACATCGATGTGAAAGCGTGCAAGGGCTTTCTGCTATGGAATTGCTTTCATTATGAAGTTTCCAAAATCGCCGTCAAGCGAATCTGGGGATAACTTGGCTGGTATACTTTTAGCCATGCTTGAGAATACTGACATCTATCAATTCACAGCCGAATGTCCGAAGTGCAAAGAATTGCGCGGCGTATCCTGTAACCGGTCACAAGCCAGGACGGGTGAGCCGATTGAGGTTTACGCAATTCACTGCGATCACACATGGAAGCTCACACCCGAAGACAGCAAAAAGCTGAGAGAAAATTCTGATCTCCTCCACTAAATGAAATTTGCTGGCCTGGGGAGAATCCTAGTCGCCCTTTTGCTGAATGGCGGGCGATACAACTTCGCAGTGGCCATACCGTGCGACTTGTGATTTCAGGGTATGGTCCGCATTCAATATTTCAAGCGATCTTTTATAGCGTAAGGTCTGCCACGAAATTTCCAATCGCATTCGGACGGGAACTTTGCCGGACATAAGGCCAATTTCCCCCACCCATGAACTTTGGTCCTTCGTGTAAGTATCCTCTTCGCCGAGTGGAACTCCATTGTCATATTGGCGAACTGTGAGAAACCCTTTATCTAGAGCAGCTTTTTCTTTTTGTGAAAGCTTGGCATACCCTCCGGCACCGATTAGAAAATCTCTGAGGGCATCACTTTTTCCAAAGATGAAAAATGTCTTGAGGGCTGGATCATCGTCAAAGCACACATGTCCATCGGCCATACGATCCAAACCGCCTGCCTGGTAAAGCTCATCGTAATAATTCCGCGCTGTCTGGGAAAAGGCTGTCCCAGTGAGGAATAGCACTAAGGCGATAGATAGCCAGAGTTTCATGAACAAGAGTGTACCGCTTTCATTTACCGAACGACTCGGTCAAGAATCATACGTGCCAACCGGCAGCGTCGCCGCCACCGCCGCGGGCTTGCTGTATGCCGTGTTCGCCGCGCGCACGCTGGTTACCGCAAAGCCGATGTTGTAGTTCGAGAGCACCAGCGAGTGGCCGGGGCAGTTGACGTAGCACTGCCCGCAGCTCTGGCAGTTCTCCACGTACGCGATCACGCTCTTGTTCAGAGCCTCGTCGAAGCGGAAGACGTCCATGGGGCATATCTCGTTGCAGATCCGGCAGCCGATGCAGGCATTCAGGTCGTATCTCTGTACACTCATCTCGTCTCTTATCCCTTCTGCGCCCAGGGTTGTGCGCCGGCCGGCGGGGCGGTCTCTTCGGGCAGTCCCTTGGCTTTGGCTTCGCCGGGGAAACGCCATCCATAGCGCTTGGTGTACTCCTGCCCGAGGTCGCCCTTCCAGGCGTCTTTGACTTCGACCTTCGACATCTCCATCTTGCCGTCCTTGCCCTTGCGGAGCTGGATGTAGCCGAGGAAGTTCTTGTCGTCGCGGAAGGGGAAGTCAGAGCGGTAGTGGAAGCCGCGGCTCTCCTTGCGTTCGAGGCCTGCGCGCAGCTTCATCTCCGCGCTCAGCACCTTGTGCTTCATCTCGTGGCAGAGGCGCAGGTCGTGCGGGCTGGCGGCGCAGAGCTTGGGCACCACTTCGTCGCGCAGCATCTCAACCTGCGCCAGAGCGCCTTTGAGCGACGCCTCCGTCTTCACGATGTGAATCCAGTACGGCACCATGATCGAGTGCAGCACGTCGCGGGCCCAGTTGGGATCGAGACCGGTCTTCACATTCATGGGCGCAACGATCTTCTTCTTCAACTCGGCGAGCTTCTCTTGCGAAACCGCCCCCAACTGCGCGCCCGCCGCATACTTTGCCGCGGCCTGGCCCGCGCGCCATCCCTGCACCGAGCAGAAGTTCGAAGTGAACCCGACTCCATGCGGATAAGCCGCGCCCGTAACCGCCGAAGCGTTTGCGCCGTCGCCGGCCACGTAGAGCCCGGGCATTCCCGTCGCACCCACCAGGTCGTCGAGACCGCAGAAGATGCCCGAGGTCAGGTGCAGGCACATGCCCGCCGCCGAACCAACCACATCTTCAATCGGCGTGGGCGAGTTGCGCTTGCCCACGCGCGGATCGGCGGGATTGGTCGAAACCGTTGCCCCGCGCCGCGTGGCATCGCCTTTGGTCAGATCGCTCATCGCCGTGCCGTCGTTTGCGGCAAGGCCGTTGAGAGCCTTCAGAATGCGCCCCTGAATCAGGATCTTGCCCTTCTGGTCGGCCGACTGAATCGCGTTCTTTGAAGTAATGTCGCCGCCGCACAGCCACAGGCTTTCGAGATACTCCCATGAGTTCGTCAGGAAGGCGTTGCCCGCCGCGTACGACACCGTCATGTGGAAGTCGTCGAACTCCTTGCCGATAATGGGCAGCCCCAGGTTGTAGCCCATGTACTCGCCGTCAAACGTGTTGCCCGCCGTCGGGAATCCCGTTGGCTTGATCGAGCCGCCGCCCATGCACATTACTACTGCTTTCGCGCGGAAGGTGAGAATAGCGCCGCTCGGCACGTCGAAGCCGATTGCGCCTACGATCTTGCCGTCCTCCTGAATCAGGTCGGTAATCATGGTGCGCATAACAATCTGCACGCCGCTCTTTTCCATCGTCTCGACAAAGCGCGGACGCCGATCTTTCTCGGCAAACTTTTCGCGGTAGCCAACGTAGTTGTTCGAAGCGGCGTGGCCGGTCTCAACCGCATTCGGGAACTGCTCGAGGATCTTCCACTCCTTCAGTCGCTGCATGGCGCCCTTGGACTCGTCGAGCCACACCTGGTACCAGTCCATATTTACGATGTACTCGGCGCCGCGCTGCACCGTGTCGCGCAAAGCCTGCGCGTCGTCGCCAAACTCGGGATCGTACCAGCGATGCGAGCTGGGAAAGCTGCTCAGGCCCGAGTAGCCGGGACGGCCCTTGTCGACAAGGACTACACTCTGGCCAGCCTTCCGCGCGCCCATCGCCGCATTCAGCCCGGCGAATCCGCCGCCGAGGATCAGCACATCGCACTGGTACTCGGTCTTCTTCGGCGCCTCAACTTTCGTGGGAACCGGAGGCTCATCGGTCGCGCGATTCGCATTCGAAGTTGCCGAGCCCTGCCCAAACGCCTTAGGGGCCGCCAAGCCCGTTGCCGCCGCGGCCGCGACCACCGCGCCCACGCTGCCCGTGCCGGTTAGAAACGCGCGGCGCGATACGCCGGCCGCTTCTTCGCCCTCTTGCTTCGGATGCTTCTTTGATTCCTTCGCCATAAACTCTTCTCCCCTGCGCGATGCACTGCGCCTGAACCCACCACACTATCTCTAACAAACTCAACATGCACGGATTTTGCCCGCGACAAACACCCGGCAAAAACTGCCGTCGTCCGGTTCTGAGATAATCCGCTGACCTTATTTCTACGGTTCGACTGATGAAAAAGTTGTATCTATGATAGTGCATGCGCGGTCCTGAGGTCTGTGACTCCGCGATGGGCAAAGCCCTATGCCGGAATGTCTTCCGCCCGCAGCCGTATCGCCATACAGCACATCGCCGTAATCACCGCCGGCGCTGCCAGCACCAGAAACACCACAACCAGCGGCGCGTGTGTGTCCAGCATGTATCCCGTAATCAGCGGACCCAGAATTGCTCCTACCCGCCCGATGCCGATCGCCGATCCGATGCCAGAGCTACGCACTCGCAGCGGATACACCTGCGTCGACAGCGGATAGATGCCGTTGAATCCGCCTTGCAGTGTTACGCCGATCAGGAAAGCTACAGCCAGCACCAGCGGCGCCCATGCCGGAATCAGCCCGAACACGACAAGGCAAACCGCAGCCGAAACCAGAAAGCCGAAGATCAGCCGCTGCAACTTCGCGCGCCCTGTCAGCAGCGAAAGCGCTGTAGTTCCCGCGAAGGCTCCGCCGTTGTACACAGCGCCCGCCACAATCCCCGCGCTGGTGTTCAGTCCCGCCTCAATCGCCAATCGCGGAATCCAACTGATCACCGCGTACAGCACCACGAATCCGCAGAAGATCGCGCACCAAAGCAGCAGCGTGTTGCGTCTCATCTCGCTGCCCAGCAGCTCCACAAAATGTGAACGCTTCGGCCCTTCATCCACGCGCGCGGGCAGCGCCGCCAGCGGCAGCGCGCCAAGCTGTTTGCGAATCTTATTGATGCGGCCCAGCGCTCCTCGTGGCTGCGCGTGCAGCAAAAACCCCATCGACTCCGGCAACAGAGCATACACCACCGGAAAAAACGCCAGCGTGCAGAAGCCAGAGAACAGCAGAATCGCCCGCCACGAATAATGCTGAACCGCCCACGCCGTCGCAAACCCCGAAGCAGCCGCTGCAATCGGATAGCCCGCCTGCAACAATCCCACTGCTGCGCTGCGGCTCTTTGCCGGAGCAAACTCGTACACCAGCGCCGTCATGCACGCCAGCACCGTTCCGATCCCCAGGCCCACCACCGCTCGCGCAATCGCAAAGCCCACAACACCATGCGACAGGCCCGTCAGAATCATTCCCGCCGCCATCAGCAGCAGCGAGACCAGCACCATCCTGCGCCGTCCAAAGCGATCGGCAAGCGGCGCAAGAAACAGCCCGCCCACGCCCATGCCCGCGAGCAGCGAGCTGAACACCATGCCCAGCACGCCCGCGCTCAAACTCCAGTCACGCGCCACCACCGGCGCAAGATAGCTGACGGCGAACACATTCGCGCCGTCGATGCCGTTCACAATAAAGCACAGCACCACCACCGTCGCCGCAAGCCATGTCCAGCGCGCACCGGGCTCGGCTGCTCGTGCCTGAGCGGCGCTCATCGGCTGCTCCGAACTGGATCGAAGAGTTTTATGGTGTCCTGCATTTTTATCGGGTGAGTTGGAATCATTCTAATTTGACGCGCTTCCCCAGGCAGGCACGAGGTGTGCTCGCCCCCTCACATCGCGATGTGAACCTTGCCCGCCTCACCGGTCGAAGCCACAAAAAGCGCCTTCTCTGCCGATGCAAACGGAAGCGTGTGCGTAACAATCGCCGACGGGCGCAGCGCATTCAGCGCAACCATCTCGATCGTCCGCGCAAAGTCGTCCGGATGGTCGTAGATCAGACTCGATCCGATGCGTACGCCCTCGCGCACCAGTCGAAACGGCTCAATCTCCACCCGCTTGTCGCCGAGCCCCATCAGAATTACCTGGCTCCCTCGCGGAGCACTCGCAATCGCCGACTCCACCGCTCCGGCCGCTCCCGCGCACTCAAACACCGTATGCACATCCGCATCCAGCCACAGCGCGGCTAGATTCCGTCCCGCCGGGCACTCGGCCCCCAGAGCCTCTGCCATCGCGAGCTTTCCGGCCTCGCGATCGTGGGCCAGCACGCGCATCCCCTGCTGAACCGCAACCTGCGCAATCAACAGCCCGACCGCTCCGCAGCCCATCACCGCAACCGTATCTCCGGCCGAAGCGCGCGATTCGAGAACCGCATGAACCGCCACTGCCAGCGGCTCAATCGTCGCCGCATCTTCGTCTGAAATCGAATCCGGAACCGGCCACACAAACCGCGCCGGCGCCGCCACCAGCTCGGCCAGCGCACCGGCCGTCGTCACGCCCATTGACACCTTCTCCGGGCAGATACTTCCCCGCCCGCTCAGGCAGAACCGGCACGCGCCGCAGGGATAGTTCGGCTCCACCACCACGCGCTGACCCACCGCCAGTCCCGTTACCGCCGAACCAACCTCCACGATCCGCCCCACCAGCTCATGGCCCGGAATCAGCGGCAACACAGCCTTCCTGTATCCGCGGAACAGCGACACATCGCTGCCGCAGATCCCCACCCGCGAGGGTGCAATCACCACTTCAGTCGGCGCGACAACCGGCGCGGCCACGTCTCCGATCTCGATCTTCTCCGGCGCAATCAGCAGCGCTGCTCTCATCCTCGCTCCATCTCTACGCGGTCCGGCATCGTGCGCTTCCCGCCGAATCGCTTTGCATCAACATCTGCAGAATACCCTTGCAGCCGCTCTCACACGAAGGGTGTATTCATACACCCCTGTGCTCCGGTGCTAGTCTTTTGTGTAACGTCAACCCGGACTCATCCGCCGTTGGCATTTCTTGTCGAAGGCGTGCCATGAAGATCCTCGGTATCAGCGGCCTCGAAAACTCCGTTCCCTTCAAGCAGGCAAGCTTCCCCTCGCTCGATGAGCGCGACTATCGAATCGCGCAGGGCATGGACTCGGCCGCCGCCCTCGTCATCGACGGCAAACTCATCGCCGCCGCCGAGCAGGAGCGCTTCAACGGCAAAAAACACACCGGCGACTTCCCCACCGGCGCAATCCACTACTGCCTCAAAGAGGCGGGCCTCTCCATCCACGACATCGACGAGGTCGCCCACGGCTTCAACTACGCGCCCTTCCGCGCCGATTATCAAAACGCCCCGCTCGCCCGCAAGCTCTACGACGAAGTCCTCTCGAAAGACGCGCTCCTCCGCCAGGTCTCGCGCGAGCTGCCCGGCTTTCCTCTCGACCGCGTCCACCAGGTCGATCATCATCTGGCCCACGCCGCCAGCGCCGCCCTCACGTCCGGCTGGAGCGAGTGCCTGGTCATCGTCAACGACGCCATGGGCGAGACCGACGCCATCACTGTATACAAGTTCAGCAACGGCCGGCTCGAAAAGCTCCACTCCGTCCCAGCCGCGGCCTCTATCGGCATCCTCTACTCGCTCGTAACCCTGCATCTCGGCTTTGACTTCAACTCCGACGAGTACAAGCTCATGGGTCTTGCCCCCTACGGCGACCCGGCCCGCTTCCGGCACTTCTTCCACGACGCCGTCGAGCTGCTCCCAGATGGATCGATCCGCATCCCCATCCTCGAACTCAACCGAACCCCGGAAGAGAGTCAGAACTTCTCTGCAACGCGCGCCTTCCTCGACAAGAATCTGATCCCCCGCCGCCCCCTCGATCTGAGCCTCAACTCCAACCACGAAGACGTGGCCGCCGCCATGCAGGAGTCTCTCGAGCGCGCCGTCATGCACGTCACCGAACACTTTGCCCGCCAGACCGGCCTGCGTAAACTCGCTCTGGCCGGCGGAGTCGCACTCAACTGCACTGCCAACGGCAAGCTCATCCGCTCCGGCCTCTTCGACGAGGTCTACATCCAGCCCATCGCCGGAGATGACGGCACCGCCCTCGGCGCAGCCCTCCATCGCGCCTCGCTCAGCGAGCCGGTTCCCAACCTCCGCTTCCCCGTGCCGCTCTTCGGACCCCGCTACTCGGCCCGCGAGATCGTCGCCGCCCTCCACCGCTTCAACGGCAGCATCAGCTGGCAGTTGCTCCCCTCACTCGACCAGGTCTGCGAGCAGGCCGCCAAACTCATCGCCGAGGGCCAGGTCATCGCCTGGTTCCGCGGACGCCTCGAGTACGGTCCCCGCGCCCTCGGCAACCGCTCCATCCTCGCCGACCCCGCACACCCCGAACTGCGCGACCGCATCAACGCCATGGTCAAAAAGCGCGAGTCCTTCCGCCCCTTCGCCCCCGCCTGCGCCGTTGAAGATGCTCACCGCTGGTTCGAGGTCGCAGAGGGCGCGCACTTCCCCTACATGATCTCCACCGTCCAGGTCCGCCCCGCCGTACGCCAACTGCTCCCCGCCATCACCCACGTCAACGGCTCGGCCCGCCTCCAGACCGTCAGCCACGACGACAACCCCGACTTCCACACCCTGCTTCAAGCCGTTGGAAAAGCCACCGGGCGGCAACTGGTGTTAAACACCAGCTTCAACGTCAAAAGCCAGCCCACGGTCAACACACCAGAGGAGGCCATCGAGACCTTCCTCCGCGCCGGAATCTCCAACCTGTTTTTAGAGAACTTCCACGTCACCCGCGCTAGCGCGTGATACAGGTGACCCGCTCAAAATCCGTGAAGATGTGCGCGCAGAGTAACGAAGCTGTGCCAGGGCACCGGAGGCGAACTACTCCTCGCCAGGCTCCATCCCGACAATCTCCGCCTCTACCCCGGCAAAGTCCGGGTCGCGGTTCTCCCGGATCTTATAGGCCAGATCCACCCGGCTCCCCCGAGCCAGGCCAAGCTCCACGGCCCGCGCTGCAAGGCTCCAGCCCACCGCCCGGATCGTGCTCGCAGGCCGCGGCGATCCGTTCCCGCCCTGCGCCTCCCGCTCCAGCTCCAGGCGTATGTGTACGTCCTTCATCACCCGCACCGGCCCGGCCAGCCTCGCCCCCCGCGCGACAAACACCGGCTCGGGATTGCCGTGCCCGAAGGGCTCCATCTTCCGCAGCCATCCGGCCAGAACCGCCGTAATCCGGTCCAGAGGCAGCTCGGCGTGGATGCGTAGAACCCGCTCCGGCTCCCGCGCGGCAAGCCGTTCGTTGGCAAAGGCCCGCAGCCGCGCCTTCAACTCCGGCAGCCGCTCGGCAGGCAACGCGAAGCCCACCGCAAAGGCGTGCCCGCCGAACCGCGTAAACAGATCGGCGCATGGCTCAATCGCCTCAAGCAGCGGGAACCCATCCACGCTTCGCCCCGACCCATGCGCCACGCCGTCCTCGACGCTCACCACAATCGCCGGCTTGGCGGTCCGGTCCACCACTCGCGAGGCCAGAATGCCGATCACGCCCCGGTGCCAGCCATCGCCCTCAACTACCAGCAGCCGGTCCCGTGCCAGCTCCTCGTCCACGGCCAGCCGCTCGTCGATCCTGGCCAGCGCCTCGGCTTCCACCTCGCGCCGCTCCCGGTTCAGCCGTTCCAGCTTCTGCGCCAGTTCGCCGGCGCGCCTCAGGTCCCGCGTCATGAACAGCTCCACCACTTCTGAGGCCACATCCATCCGCCCGGCCGCGTTGATCCGCGGAGCCAGCCGGAACCCCACGTCAAAGCCCGTGACCGGCCTGCTCGCCGGATCGATCTGCGCCGCCGCAAACAGCGCCTTCAGCCCCGCGCCAACCGGGTTGCGCAGCTCGGCCAGGCCCAGCGCCGCAATCGTCCGGTTCTCGCCCTTCAGCGGAACCGCATCGGCGATCGTGGCAATGGCCGCCATCTTCAGAAAGCTCGGCAGAGTCTTCTCCCGCGTTCGCGCCGCATCGCGCCGCGCCAGTACCGCCTGCGCCAGCTTCATCGCAATCGCCGCACCGCACAGAAACTTCTCCGGATACGCGCACCCCGGCTGGTTGGGGTTCAGAATCGCCGCCGCCACCGGAACCGCGTCGCCCGCCTCCAGCAGATGGTGGTCGGTAATAATCAGGTCCAGGCCCAGCCTCTGCGCCGTCTTGGCCTCGGCAAAGGCCCGCATCCCGGTATCGACCGTAATCACCAGCTTCACGCCATCGGCAGCGGCTTCTTCAAGCACGCTCGACTGCATGCCGTAGCCCTCGCGCAGACGGTGCGGCACGTGGAATCGCGCCACTCCGCCCAGCATCTCGATTGCCGTCTTGAGCAGCACCACGGCGGTCGTGCCGTCCACGTCGTAGTCGCCGTAAAGCAGCACCGGCTCGCGCGCGGCAATCGCCCGCTCCAGCCGCTCGACAGCCGGCGTCATGCCCAGCATCGTGCCTGGATCGTGAAGGTGAGATATCTCGGGATTCAGATAGGCAAAGGCCGCGGATGCATCCAGGACACCGCGGCCTGCCAAAAGTTCTGCCACTACCTGGGGAATCCGCGCCTCGTTCGCCACGGCTGCGGCGGCCTCGCGGTCAATGGCCTCAAACACCCAGCGCTGACGTGCGGCGGTACGCGCCGCGGGCGCGGCAGCACTGCCCCCGCTCGGCGGCGTGGCCACAGTCTTTACTCTTCCTCGTCGCTGTGATCGTCGATGACGATGTCGTTGAAGCCCTCAATGTCCTCAAGCAGCGTCTGGAAGCGCTCGTACCACTCGGTCGTCGTCTCGTGCAGGAACACCAGTCCCTGGTGCACGAAACCGAGCTGGATGTAGCCGATCTTGCCCGTGAACTTGCGCAGCCAGTTGACCTCGACCACCTCGCTCGACTCTTCGTCGGGGAAGTTCATCTCGTTGGCCTGGTCGGCCAGCGCGTCCAGCTCTTCGCGCTCCAGCGTCATCTCGCTGTAGGTCACAAAGGCCGCGCCGGCGTGCTTCGCCATCTCGACGAAGTCTTTCCAGCCATCGGGATTGCCCTGTTCGTCCCACAGAATTGTGGGGATGTCCTCGGGGACGAAGCCGGGAAGCCGTTTCAGTCCGTGACCCTCAATGAAGGCCACCATATCGTCTTTCAGCGCAAGCAGGTCATCTGTACTCATGGTCAGACTTCATTTTCTCAGATCGAGCCGGGGCAGCGGTTCACTGCGCTCGGGAACGCTCCCCGTGTACACCCCACACCCCGGTACGATATCCTGACACTTAAGCCATGATCTTTTCCCGCGACTATATTGACTATCTTGCCCGGCGCACGGTCAAGCACCTGCTCGAGGCCAAGATGATCACCGCCTCCGACACGAAGGCTGTCGAGTCCCGCGTCAACCAGGCGCTGCTCGACGAACTGTCGCTTGAAGACCGCATCAACGAAGAGGTCCGCGTCATCCTCGACGCCTACTCCGACGAGATGCGCAAATCCGGCGCCCAGTATGCCGAGATGTTCAAGAAGGTCAAGAACGAGCTGACCAGGAAGTACAAGGCGGTGCTATGAGGATCAGCCGCGACAAGCTCAACAAGCTGGCCCACACCGTGGCCGACACTCTGGCCGAGATCGATCAGGTGGGCTTCCTCGAGGACCGCAACACCATCCGCCAGGAGTCCCGCAAAGCGCTTGAGGCCATGCTCCTCGAAGAAGCCCGCATCGACACCGCGGCCCGCGCCAAGATCGCCAGCCAGCGAAAGATCATCCTCGAAGGCTCGCAGGAGTGGGAGATCCTCTACCGCAAGTACTACAACGACGAAGTCCGCAAGCTCGGCATCTAAAGCCGCTCTTTTCGTTCCAGCCGCGGCAGGAGAGACTGCTATGGCCGAATCGTCCGAAGGGCAGCCGCGTATTACCGTGGCAAGCCGCATTCGAAAGTCGCTGAAAGTCTCTGTGGTTGTTCTGGCAGTTGGCTACCTGCTCATACTCGCCTGGTTTCTAATCGCGCTACTCCTTGCGCAGGTCATAGACTTTAAACCGTCCCAATTCTTCTTAGAACCAATTGCGCCGGCCATCTGTGCCGCGATCGTAGCGTTTCTCGCTACCTATTTCCTTGCAGGCAGAAGAGTGGAGAAGCAGCCACAGTCGTTGCTGAAATAATATTCAATCTCTTGACAAACGTATATACGTTTTATATACATTGAACGATGGATGCCAACTTCGTCGTCGCGGGGCAGCGATTCCGTTGGGACACGGAAAAGGCTAGCTCCAACCTCAAAAAGCATGGCATCCGCTTCGAGCATGCCTGCGAGGCCTTCTTCGATCCCTTTCTCCGCCAGGTCGATGCCTCACCTGCGGACGAGGCCCGCGAAGCCGTTATCGGCTTCGCCGAAGACTCAACCCTGCTCTTCGTAGTTCACGTCGTACGAGAGCGGAGCGGCATCATTCGAATCATCTCTGCGCGCAATGCAACCCGCTCCGAACGGAGGCTCTATGAAGACAATGCCTGAACGCATCAAACGAAATCTGCACCGCGACCGGCCCATGGCGACGATCAGCATCCGCATCCCCGAGGACGTGATCGAAGACCTCAAGGAGGTCGCGCCCAAACTCGGCTTCTCCGGCTACCAGCCCCTCATCCGCGCCTACATCGGCCAGGGATTGCGCAAGGACCTCATCCGTCTCGAACGCCCGGAGCTTACCGAACTCGAAAAGAGCCTCAAGCGTCACGGCGTAAAGGCTGAAGTCATCTCCTCGATCCTCGGCGAAGCCGCCCAGCGCACCGCATGAGCAGTTCATTTTGGCCCCAGCCGATTCTTTGCTAAAATAGCTGTACGGCCCGCCTCGGCGAGTCTCCCCGATAAGTGTGGCGCTATCGTCTAGGGGTTAGGACGTGAGATTCTCAATCTTAAAACCCGGGTTCGATTCCCGGTAGCGCTACCAAAACACCTTCCCAGTGCGTCTTTTTCAGTATCCAATCCACACATAAGTGCAATGAAATCAGTAAAACAGCGTCTAGCGGTATCTACTGTCGTCCCTTGACAGCGCACGGCATCTGGGGGCAACATTGGGGGCAAGTGGGGCAAGTGAAGGGGCAACATAGCCAGAAATGGCCGTAGATGCCCCCAGAGTTGCCCCAGATTCGCTCAGGAGGCCACCAGATGCCACTCACAGCCCTCAAGATCAACAAAGCCCAGCCGGACGCTACAAAGCCCCTACGCCTGTTCGATGGGCGCGGCCTGTATCTGGAGATTTCTCCCAGCGGCGGGAAATGGTGGCGGCTGAAATACCGCATTGGCGGCAAGGAAAAGCGGCTGTCTCTGGGCGTCTATACTGCCGCCGGGTCAAAGACAGTGGAAGTGAGCCTTGAGGCCGCACGCAAGGCCGCTGAGGATGCGCGGCAACTGTTGCGGGATGGTGTGGACCCCAGCCAAGAACGCAAGGCCGAAAAGCTACGCTCTGCCCACCAGACGGAAACCACCTTTGAGGCCGTGGCGCGTGAGTGGTGCGGCAAGCAATCGGCGGCATGGGTTCCCGCTCATGCGGCGCGAGTCTTGCGGCGCTTTGAGTTGTACATCTTCCCCAGCCTTGGACAAAGGCCGGTTGCCGAGATTGAGGCCCCCGAGTTGCTCAATGCCTTGCGGGTGATAGAGGCGCGGGGAAAGGACACCACTACGCACCTTGCACGGCAGTATGTCGGCATGGTGTTCCGCTACGGGATTGCGACGGGGCGGTGCGTGAGGAATCCGGCCACCGATCTGCGCGGAGCGCTCACACCAGCCAAGAAGGGCAACTTTGCAGCAGTAACGGAACCTGAGCAACTGGCGAAGATTCTCCGCGCCTTGGATGCCTATGACGGGACGTTACCGGTCCGCTGTGCCTTGCGCCTTGCTCCACTGTTGGTGGTGCGGCCCGGTGAACTGCGAAAGGCCGAATGGAAAGACATTGACCTAGATAAGGCGGAGTGGCGCTTTGTGGCATCCAAGACAAACCCGAATCATCTGGTGCCCCTGAGCAAGCAATCTGTTGCTATTCTCCGTGAGGTGGAATCGCTCACCGGGGCAGGGCGCTTTGTGTTCCCGAGCGCACGGAGCGCACAGAGGCCCATGTCTGATGCGGCTGTACTGGCAGCAATGCGGCGCATGGAGATTCCCGCCGATGAAATGACCGGGCACGGATTCCGCGCCACCTTCCGCACCATTGGCGCTGAGGTGTTGAAGTTTCGCGTTGATCTGATGGAACACCAGCTTGCCCATGCTGTGAAGGATGCCAACGGGACAGCATATAACCGCACAACGTTCCTACCAGAGCGTAAGCGCATGATGCAACGCTGGGCCGATTATCTTGACCAACTCAAGACGGGAGAGGCCGCGAATGTCATTGTTGGTAAGTTCGGAGTTGCCGGGTGAAACTTCTTTGAAGTTTGTACCGGGTAATCCCACACCGTACAAAAAGTACGCTATACTTTCGCCGAGGGCGGTTGGCATTGCCGCCTGATAAAGCGTATGACTGGGGTCGCGCCCCGGACCAAAAGACGACCAGCCCGCGTTAAGGGTAGAGCTAATTGCCGGTTCTTGTTCGCCGAATATAACGTCGCATATCGGAGCGACAGCCACCGTACAGCATAAGTCCTAGCTCTGAGGCTGGGTTTTGGCTGTTCCGCTACGGCGGAAGGGGTTGTCTCCGATGCGATTTCTAAGACTTCCAGATGTTCGTTCCCGCATTAGTCTGAGCCGTTCCCAAATCTACCGCAAAATTTCCTCTGGCGAATTCCCCAAACCTTACAGCCTTGGGGCGCGTGCCGTGGCTTGGCTTGAATCCGACGTTGACGCTTGGATTGAGTCCCGTGTGAACGGGCACGCCGAGCCGGTGGCACGGCTGGAGGTGCGCTGATGGAGGCGCGGCGGATGTGGCCGGGAGGCCCGTTGCGCAACTTTTCCCCTGTGCGGGAGGGCGGTTGCACTATGCCCCTCGCTGGGGGCGGATATGGCGGGCCGTATGTCTGCGATGGCTGTCTCATACCAGCACCGGGCGTCTATCGCGTAATTCAGGGGGTACATGGCCGGGAATCATGGCTCTGTGCAAGTTGCAAACATGAACGGAAAGGCTGATCGAAAATGGATTACGATCCGTTTGGCATATCTGGTGAAGCTAGTTCAGGCATAATCGCGGAACCGCAAAGTGGAAAGCCCTTTGACATCGGCCCGTGGAGCAAGATTCCCAACAAATTTTTTTGCAGTGGAATGGCCTGTAAAGTTGGCCAATCCGCCAGTTTGCTCTATCTCGACCTCTGCGAGAACGCGAACCGACCACAACCGCCAACCAACACCTTTAAGACCTCAGACAATGCCTTGGCATCGGAAACCGGTCTGAGTCCACGGACGATCCGGGACGCAAGAATTAGGTTGATGGAAAACGGTCTCATCGCATACCAGCGGGAGCCTGGACAGTCCTACATCTACACCTTGAAGCGTCAAGAATTGAAGTGGCTGAAACTCGCTGAACGTCCCCGCCAGAAAATGAAGCCGCGAGCTATGGCGGCCCGACGCGCTAACGGGGATTTCCAATAATCACCTTCATGGCAGTCCGGCAACATCTGCCGAGGGTGTGGCAATTTTTGCTGGTGTTGAGTGAGGCATAGATTGCTGAGGGATATGGCAAAGTTTGCTTGTCAGTCACGAAAACCTTGCTGTACCGTGCGGCAAATTTTGCTGACCCGTCTAGGTTCTTCTAAGAAGGTGATCTGAGATGAAGGTGATAGGAAAGAGGTGCTATATGACGACATTAGGTGTTTTCGAGAATCAGAGCAACAACCGAATCCTTCACCGCATCATTGAACCGAGCGGAAAGAGTCTCGCCCCGGTAAAAGAAACGGCCATGTATCCTGCACAGTTCCCCATTTTGCTCAGAGAACAGATGCAGGGAAAATCTATTGCCGAGACTGCCGAGATTCTGGGAGTGCTCCCCGATGTCGTCAATCGACTTCTAGCTGGTCACTGGAAGCCCTCAAAATCCATCTGCGAAAAGATGGGGCTGAAAGTGGTTTACACCTTACCGGAATCCCCGAGAGTGGAAATTCGGTAATTTAGACACACGTATCGCACGTATGTGTGCGCTCGCGCGTACAGGGTTACCAATTAATTAACCGGAATTTTCCCTCACTGTAAAAAGGAGTTTTCCGACGCATTACGCACGCATGTGCGCTCGCGCGAGAGAGGAATGCTTTAATTCGGCAATTTCAATGGCTGGAAGAAACCGGCGAGAACCCACCCAATTGCACGAACCGCACCCCACGGGATGAGGAATCCAAGGATAGGGTAGAGCACGATCAATAGCAAGAGCCAAGCGGACGTGGCGGCTGTTGGATAGAAGATATCGCCGTCTGAGGTTTTGATGGCTGCAATTTCACTATCCTCAAAGTGGACTGTTCTTATTCCGTCGCTGTTCGATTCGGAAGGCGTGTAATATATCGCATTCGGATCATCGAAGGGCACAAAGCAATATGGCGCTTCGGAGATGAATCTGGCTCCTTTCGGCACCGGGGGCGGGATTTGCTGTGGGGCCTGATATTTATCCCAAGGCCCATGCTCTGGCTTCGGGCTGCTTGCATAACAGGATTCTTGTGCGTGTTGCACGAATGGAGAAGCCGCCAACTGCTCGAATCTGTTGTGCCGCGCCCATTGTTCTAGGACGGTCAGCAATTCCGAGTATGAAGCGAATCCACCGGCAATTGCTCCCACAACTCCCAAGAGCAGAGCAAGCCGCCGAGTTCCTTCTCTAAGATTCATAGTCGTCTCCCTCCTTGGAATCAGGCCGTCGCATATTCCGCCATTCAGTTTCGATCCAGAGCCCAATATAGCCGCCGCATAACCCCGCAACTATCCAAAGTGCCCATTCAGGTAACGGCAGACCGTGAATCGGTGCAAACACAATTCCAGTCCCCACAAAAATTGCAATGAGGGCGAATATGCGTCCAACTACCATTCACGTTGCCATAGCTCATCTGAGCCCTTACTTTGAGATTCCGCGCCCACCCCGGCTGAAGCCTATTCGTGTTGACGGCAGTATACGCGCTCAGCCTGAGCCCGATAACGGCTGGAATCCTTGAATTATCCGACACGTAATATAGCCGTGACGCTATCCTCACAATTTGCGAGCCAATCAAGAGTTTTTCACTTTGATCTGACTAGTGCGTGGTGGGAGAATTGGGCAGCCACCACATACGAGAGGCGCTCATGCTAGAAGATATGATTACCATCGCTGGCGGCATTGTTATCGCCGTTGTCGTAATCTACTGGATTTGGCTCAAGCCCGACGACGATCCCTTTCCGTAGGCGTACTCTCGGCCATTCTGGGAGCGTCGGAGTCCAGCAATCGAATGCCTGAGCCGCCTCACGCCGAGCGCAAATCATATTTTGTATAGGGGGCAACTCTGGGGGCAACTGGCATAGCATCTAAGTGTATTAAGCAATATAATCAGCAGTTTGCAGACGCTATTCGGTAGACGGTAGCGCTACCAAAGTTTCTTCGTAAAAGCCCGCCAACCGGCGGGCTTTTTGCTTGATCGAAAATCTCACCCCGCCCCCCCCCAACTGCGAGGAGTCGGGACCACCAGCCGTTGCCTGCGGCGGCGCCTGGCATCCTGAATGTTCTACTTCCCGGCAAATCCTTGAGCAAGGATATGCGGGCCTCCGTGAAACAGCCGCTCGATATATCGGAGTCAATGGGTGCCGAATGCGTCCGATCCGGGCCGTTTACAATCAGTTGTTACTTGGTAGCCGCAGGTGTCTGTTTTGTGAAAATCCATAATCGGCTCGTCGCTTCGACTCGCGTTGGAAAACTGTGTTTATGGTCGGGAGGTGCCGTGCTTGCAATCGGCACCTTTGTGAGGATTACCAGGGAGCTGATCGAAGGCGAGGTCGGCGCCATAGACCGCGGGATACTGCTCCGAGTGGCCAGGATCCGCACCCCATCGCTTACAAGCGCAGCTATTGATATAACCGCCCTCGGGTCGAGCACGCTGGTCATTTTGCTCTCGGCGATTGCTGTTCTGGTGTTACTTGCGATGCGAGATCGGAGGGGCGCTCTCCAATTGCTCCTGGCCGCCGCTGGAGCTGGAATTCTGACATTCATCACAAAGAACATGATCGAACGGATTCGTCCGGAAGATGTGAATCAACTGATCGTAGTCTCCGGCTTCTCATACCCGAGCGGACATTCTGTCTCGGCCTCGGCGCTCTATTTGACGATTGCGATTGTCGCATGCCGGTATGTGCGGCAAGCTAGCGCAAGGACCATGATTGTCCTGGCCGCTTTCGTAGTATCTATCCTGGTTGCTGCGTCACGCGTTTACCTTGGCGTTCACTATGCAACCGACGTCTTGAGCGGACTCTTGCTTGGGGTAGCCTGGGCGTTATTACTTACCAGTTTCTTCGCGCTCCATGCTCACCGTCGCGATGGTTGATCTTGCTCAAATGGTGAAATCTCTTTTTCTGGCACCTTTGCCGAGTGCCCCGTCCAAGCTTGCCTGAGCGGAAAGTAATGCCGTAAGCAGGCGAGTTGCCAACTATCGCATACGCGTAGCCATTGCGTTCGAGGTGGATGGCGGCCCCGTGAATATCCTCGGCATCTTCTACGGCGCGCAAAACTATGAAGCGGAGCTGATGATCAAACTTAAAACCGGGTTCGACCCGGTAGCGCTACCAGACATTGAAAGCAAGGCCCGTTAAATCGGCGGGCTTTGCTTTTGCTCGACAAGCAGGCGACAAGAACAGAGCCATTCGTAAGCTATACGCCAGCCATGAATCTGTCCCTGGCCGTTTCAACTTCAGCAACGCTATTTTGCTGCACTTTCATGAATCGATTGCACGCTCAGCTCTGAGCCCTTCAGTTCGCCCTGCACCTGAACGTGCTTCCCGGCGAATGGAGCAATCGATTGCGCCTTCGCGTTCAGCGCGTACACCTTCGATCCCGCAACCAGCACATATTTCGAGCCGGCTTTGATGCACTCCTGTACGCACTGAGCGTCGGATTTTCCGGGCATCATGTGGGTTTTGCCGCACATGGAGTCGCTGATAACGCCGTAGAACCGCTGGGTGTCGGAGTAGGAGATTTGCGCTATGGATGCTGTAAGGCCCAGGAACGCGATCAGGCTGACAAGGGTCGATTTCTTCATTTTGAGAACTCCTTTGAGGTTGGATTGAAAGAGGTGAATCGCATTGAGCTCACTGCCGGAAAAATTCCGGGCTGCGGTGAAAGATTGCTTTGCGATGGAAACAAATCCGCGTAAACAAGCGCTCCGGATTGGGGCGTTTGTATGGCCGGACTCAACTCGCTTGTCCCCCATCTGGCGAGAACCGCGGGGACATATTTGCGTGTCTCCTGAGGCAGCGCGCCGCTGAAGGCCAGCAGCGAGAAATCGCTGGAATGCGTTCGCGCTATTGCGTCCGCCAGATTTCCTTCGCCCCAGTTATATGCCGCCAGGGCCAGCGGCCAGGAGCCGAACTGCGCGTACAGATCGGCGAGGTACTGCGCGGCCGCCTCGGTCGATCTCGCAATATCGACGCGCTCGTCGCGCAATGTGTCGACTTCGAGTCCGTAGCGGCGCGCCGTGTCCGGCATCAGTTGCCACAGTCCACGCGCGCCTTTGCGCGAGAGCGCAAGCGGGTTCCGCCCGCTCTCAATTTCGATCACCGCGGACAATCCCATTGGAAGGCCGCGCTGCTGAAGGATGGAAAGAACCGCTGAAGGAAATTGCTGTTGCTGATACGCCCCGCTTCCGGCATGAAGACCAGATGGTGGCGCCGTAAGTGCCACATCCACCGCCGGCGCGGGCTGCGCATCGATCCCGGCTTCGAAAGTCGCCTGCGACAGCGCCGCTTCGGCAGTGCGCAGCAGCGAAACATGGATGCGCTCGAAGTCCGTATCCGGCTGCTGTGCGGCGGCGTTTACCTGCGCCGCCAGCGCCAGCGACAGCGCCCAGAAGATCCGGGACGCGCGCTCCAAGAGTTGCAATGGACTATGCACCGGCCACCTCCGTAACAGCAGGCTGCATGCGCATGGCGGGCTTTACCTCCGCGTACCACTTCCAGATGGCGAAGATGGGCGGATAGACAACCAGTTCCATGAGGAAAGATGTGAGAATGCCGCCCAGCATCGGCGCGGCAATCCGCTTCATCACGTCGGCCCCGGCGCCATTCGACCATAGGATTGGCAGCAGTCCGAAGAACATACAGGCAACGGTCATCATCTTGGGTCGCAGCCGTTTGACTGCACCCTCAACCACCGCCTCGCGCAGATCGTTCCAACTGCGCAGACCGCCCTTCCGCAGCGCATCCTGGTAGGCAATATCGAGGTACATGAGCATGAAGACGGCGGTCTCTGCATCCACGCCGAGCAGCGCGATGAGTCCGACCCAGACGGCGATGCTCATGTTGTAGTGCAGCAGGTAGAGCAGCCAGATTGCGCCGATGGCCGAGAACGGCACGGCCAGCAGAATGATGAACGTCTTCAACGCCGATCCGGTGTTGAAGTAGAGCAGCAGGAAGACGACGAACACCGTGATCGGCACAACGAACTTGAGCCTCTGCGTGGCGCGCTGCATGAACTCATACTGGCCGCTCCAGACCAATTCGTAACCGGGCGGAACGGCAACTTTGGCTGCTACCGCACGTTTCGCGTCTTCGACGTAGCTGCCGATGTCGCGGCCGGTGACATCGACGTAGACATATCCCGAGAGGCGGCCGTTTTCATCGCGAATCATTCCCGGGCCGGTGCGGAAGCGGATGTCTGCGATCTGGCCGAGAGGGATCTGCGCGCCTGAGGGTGTGGCGACGAGCACGCGCTCGAGTGAGTCAATGTCGCTGCGGTAGTCGCGCAGATAGCGGACGTTGACCGAGTAGCGCTCGCGTCCTTCGACGGTCGTTGAGACCGAGTCTCCGCCGACGGCGCTGGTTACTACAGCTTCGGCGTCGTCGATGGTGAGTCCATAGCGAGCCAGTTGGTCGCGCTTGAGGTCGAAGTCGAGGAAGTACCCGCCACTGGTCCGTTCCGCAAAGACGCTGCTGGTTCCCGGAACATCTTTGAGCGCGGTTTCGATCTGGCGGCCGATCTTCTCGATCTCGTCGAGGTTCGAACCGAGCACCTTGATGCCGAGCGGCGTGCGGATGCCGGTGGAGAGCATATCGGTGCGAGCCTTGATGGGCATGGTCCAGGCGTTCGAGACACCGGGGATATTGAGTGCCTGATTGAGGCCGCCGGCGCCGTAGATCAGCTCATCGGTACTTATGTGGTCGGGCCAGATGCGGCGCAACGCATTCCACGTCCATCCGGGGAGATGGTCCTTGTACCAGCGGGGCTTGGTGGGCCACTGGTCTTGCGGCTTCAGTTGGATAGTGGTCTCCATCATCGAGTACGGCGCGGGGTCGGTTGCCGTATCGGCGCGCCCGGCCTTGCCGAATACGCGCTCCACTTCAGGGAACCCTGAGAGTATCTTGTCCTGAATCTGGAGAAGGCGCGCGGCTTCTGCCACCGAGATGCCGGGCATCGTCGATGGCATGTAGAGAAGCGTGCCTTCGTCGAGCGGCGGCATGAACTCCGCGCCGAGCTTCTCGTAGGCGGGGACTGTGAAGGCCATGGCGACAATGGCGAGCGCGATGGTGAGCCACTTCCAGTTAAGCGCGGCTTCGACCACTGGCTGATAGAGCTTCATCAGCGGCCGGCTGATGGGATGGTTCTCTTCGCTGTGGATTGTTCCCGTGAATACTGCGTTGAGAGAGCGCGCCAGCCATCGCGGGCGGAAGCGAAAGCCCTCCATATGCGAAAAGAGCAGGCGCATGGCGGCCGGCGCCAGCGTAATGGACAGGATGGCGGCGATGGCCATGGAGAAGTTCTTGGTAAAGGCCAGAGGTTTGAAGAGGCGGCCCTCCTGGCCTTCAAGCGCAAACACAGGCAGGAAACCCACAGCGATCACGAGCAACGCGAAGAAGCTGGGCCCGCCCACCTGTTTGACCGCAGCCACAACCGCTGCGTGGGCAGGGCCGGGGCGGCCATCGGCCTGCCACTGCTCCAGCTTTTTGTGCGCCTGTTCGACAACGACAACGGTTGCATCCACAAGTGCGCCAATTGCGACGGCGATGCCACCCAGCGACATGATGTTTGCGGTCATTCCTGAAAGTTGAATGGGAATGAAGGCCAGCAGCACAGTGATCGGAATAATGACGATCGGTACGATCGCACTGCGCAGATGCCAGAGAAAGATGAGGATCACGAGGCTGACGATAACGAGTTCTTCGATGAGCGTGTGCTTGAGGTTGTCTACGGCGCGGTCGATCAGTTGCGAGCGATCGTAAGTAGTGACCAGCTTCACGCCCGCGGGGAGTGATGGCTCGATCTCCTTGAGTTTTGTCTTGACGCTCTCAATAATCTTCTCGGCGTTCTCGCCGTAGCGCATGATGACGACTCCGCCAACCGCCTCACCCTTGCCGTCGAGGTCGGCGACGCCGCGGCGCAGATCGGGGCCGAAGGTGACCGTGGCAACGTCGCGAACCAGAACCGGCGTGCCTGTCTGCGAGTTGGTGGCGATAACTGTCTTCTCTATATCGTCGAGCGAGCGGATGTAACCGCGTCCGCGCACCATGTACTCGCGTCCGGTGAACTCGACGAGACGTCCGCCTACGTCGTTGTTTGATTTTCCCAGCGCGTCGCTGACGGCATTGATGGGAATCTTGTAAGCCAGCAGGCGATTGGGATCGACGTTGACCTGGTACTGGCGCACGAAGCCGCCCACCGGCGCTACTTCTGCCACACCCGGTACTGTTTGCAGCGCATAGCGCAGATACCAGTCCTGGTAACTGCGCAGTTGCTCGGCGCTATTCTTGCCGGTGGTATCAACAAGGGCGTACTGATAGACCCAGCCAACCGAAGTTACATCCTTGGCCAGCTCGACGTTGACGCCTTTGGGCAGGCGGGGAGTGACGGAGTTCAGATACTCGAGCGTGCGCGAACGCGCCCAGTAAATGTCGGTGCCTTCGTCAAAGATGATGTAGATGTACGAATATCCGAAGTCGGAGAAGGCGCGGATATCCTTCACCTTGGGCAGGCCAAGAAGTGCCGACGCGATCGGGTATGACACCTGGTCCTCGATGATGTCGGGACTCCGGTCCCAGCGCGCATAGACGATCACCTGCGTGTCTGACAGATCGGGAATGGCATCGAGCTTGGTGTTGCGCATGGCAGTCCAGCCAAGCACTCCGGCTACCGCTGCCAGCAGAAAGATGAGCAGCGGATTGCGATCGCTGAATTCGATGATGCGATCGATCATCGTTGTCCTTTCGGGCATCACTGACCTCCCGCGCTGGACTTCAGCCGGCTTTCGGAGTCGATGAGGAAGTTGCCCGAGCTGACAACGATCTCACCTTCTTTGAGGCCGGAGAGGACTGCCGCCTGACCATTCACCACCGGCCCAATTGTGATCACACGCGGCTCAAATACTCCGCCGGGATGCACCACAAAGACCTGTTGCACCATTCCGGAGTTGAGCACCGCCTCCTGCGGCACCAGCAAGGCCCGCCCGTAATCCACCTGGAGTGTTGCGTCGGCGAACATCTGTGGCTTGAGCACAAAGTTGGGATTGGGAATCTCGACGCGGACCTTGACGGTGCGGGTCTGCGGATCGACCGTGGGATAGATGTAGGAGATTGCGCCGGTGTAGGTCTTGCCCGGATAGTAGCTGAGCGTGAAGGTGACCTTCTGACCGAGGTGAACGTATGGCACTTCGTACTCGTAGATGTCGGCGTTGGCCCAGACGGAAGAGAGATCGGAGACCGTGTAGATCTCTGTATCCGGCGTGATCGATGCCTGAGGAAATGCCTTGCGGTCGGTGACGAACCCTGAGACCGGCGAGTAGAAAGTAAGCTCGCGCGCGATCTCGCCTTTCGTGTCGAGGGCTGCAATCTGTTCGTCCGAGACGTCGAGCAGCTTGAGCTTCTGCCGCGAGGAAGAAAGCAGTGACGCAGCTCCCTGCCGGACCTCGCTGATGGGCGCCGAGCCGAGTGTCGTCATACCGCGGCGGGCGATCAGGTACTCCTCTTCGGCCGCGACCATGTCGGGGCTGTAGAGCGTGAAGAGCGCATCGCCTTTGTGAACCAGTTGGCCGACGGAATCGACATAGACGCGATCGATGTATCCCGAGGCCTTGAGGTGAATGTGCGAGATGCGGGATTCATCGCCCACGATCTCCGCCGTGGTGCGAATGTCGCGCACAAGCGCTGCGCGGCGTACCGCGACAGTGCGTACACCGGCCAGAGCCTGCTTGTCTTCGCTCAGAGTGACAGTGCCTGCCGGCATCGGCGTGGCCGACTGCTCCTCGGCGTACTTCGGAACCAGCGCCATGCCGCAGTCCGGCGCAATGCCGGGCTTGTCCGACTTGTATGCCGGATGCATGGGGTCGTACCAGAAGAGGATCTTGTGCGTGTCGGCGGCGGCCTGCTGTGACGTCGAAGAAGCAGAATCGCTCGCCCCCTCGGAGCCAGAATCCGCCTTATCCGCATAGGCCGGCACAAGGTCCATTCCATCCGGTGCTTTGCCCGCCTTGTCGTAGTGGTTCTGCGGATTCATGGCGTCGTACCAGTACAGAACCTTGCTCGCATTACTAGTTGACCTGGACGACCCACTGAACCAGCCACTGTGCGTGGCTGCGAGATACACAACCACGATCGCTGCAAGCAGCAGAACTCCGGCGGCGATCTTCGCAACCCGGGCCAGCTTTCCTTTTGGCGCTTGTGTGTTTGCATTCTGCATGATTAGCGGGCTCCATTCTGTGCGGCCGCGGCCGGTTGTGTTGTGCCGCTCTCGGCCACGATGGGTTCTCCGGTCAGGCTTTCGATCCGGGCAACGGCCGTCTGGTAGTCGGCCATCTGGCGATAGGTGTCGGTCTCGTAACCGAGAAGCGTGGAGAAGCTCGCCATCAGCGAGAGGAAATCCACTTTGCCAACCTGGTAGCTGGACATGGCGGACTCGAGCGCCAGCGAAGACTGGGGCACGATGCCCTTTGAGTAGAGTTCGAGCAGATGCTGCGCGGATTGTGCGGCCAGATACTGGCGGCGCACCTCGGCACGCACAGCGTTCTTCTGGTTGTCCTGCATCTTCTCGGCAGTGTGCAGCGTCTCCGCGGCCTCCACCACGGCCTCGCGTTGCTTTGACTTTTTGAACAGCGGCAGGCTCACGCTCACCGTCACGCCGTTCATGTCCGGCTGATTGGTTCGCTGCTGAAACATGTAACTGACGCCGATGTCCGGCCGCGACTGCCGCTCGGCCAGCGTCACGCTCAGCTTGCCGCGCTCAATCGAACTCTGGCCGCGGACGATGCCCGTGTCATGCTCTTCGGCCATCGCATAGAGCGCATCGAGTGAGTAACGGAACGGCCTGGCCTCAAGTTCTTCCGGCGGCGCGAGCGGCGTCTCGGGGGCCTGCTGGAGCGCTTCATTGAGGCTGGCCACAGTGGCGTCCCGCTGCTCTTCGAGCCTGGCCATCTTCTCCATCAACAACGAGATCTCGATCTGCGCGCGCAGCACATCCTGCTGCATCGCTTTGCCGACGCGGTACTGCGCCTCAGCGATGGCCGCCAGTTTTTCAAGCAGTTCCTTGTTTTGCCGTGTCGCCTCAATGGCCTTGTTCAGGTAGAAGTACTCGGCAAATGCAGTGTTGACTTCGAGCGTGAGGCGACGCCTGACCGCTTCGCAATCCGCCTGTGCGGCTTCTACGTCGCGCGCGGCCACATCGCCCTGCAACTTCCGCTTGCCCGGATAGGGAAACTGCTCCGAGACAGTGATACCGCGATAGCTCGACGGATCTCCGGCCATAGTATCGAAGGGCGCAAGCTTGCCGGCCCATCCCGCTGAAACAACCGGGTCGGGCAGAGCGCGCGACTGGGGAACGCGATGCTGCATGGCGCGAATCGTGGACTGCGCGCCCTCGACTTCAGGACTGCGTTCAAGCGCCAGGCGCACGACGTCATCGAGCCGCAGCACTTCGGCTGAGCCACTCTGGGCGCTTGATGCTGCCGTTGCTGCTGAACTCTGCTGCCCTGTAGCAACCGCGCACAGGCACACCAGCAGGAGCGCTGTAATCCAATTGATTTTCAAGGTTGATCCCTCGCTGCTTCGATCGTGAAGGCAATGCCGAGGCACAAGTGTGCCCGGCCCTCAACGTGTCAGAGCGAGAAGGCTAGATCAGGAAAGTGCAGAGGCGGGAGAGTACAGGCCCGGATTGTCCGGGACCGGGAGGGGATTGCGCGGTTGCGCGGCGCAGGGACTGCGCGCTGGCAGGCAGAGCCACGGGTTGCGCTGAGGCCAGCAATGTTGTCAGCGTTTTCATGCCCGCGGCAGGAGGTGCGGGAATCGGCGCTTCGGTTTGCGTGACAGTGCAGCATGGCGCCTGGGTCAGTTGTGCGTCGCCCGCCGGCTGCATGGCAGTGTCGGCCATGAGCATGGACATCCCATCCATCCCGGCGCAACACGGGCTGCACGGATCCGCTGCTCCCGGTGTCTGCTGCGAGCACGCGATGGTTGCAAAGGCCGGCGGAGCCAGCATTGCAAGTGCCAGCACGACAGCAGCGACCTGAGACCGCATCTTCATCACTACTCTGATCCTGCCTGATCGTTGATTCTTAGTCAATCGCGCGCACCGCGCACTTAGGCTGCCAATTGAGACTAACAGTCTTTATTCCAACACCTTGGCTGCAAAATATTGATTTCATCAGTTGGTAAACCCGCAACGTTGTTTCTATGCGCTTCGATACGGATGATCGGCTGGCCGTCTCCTGGACGCGCTTATCTGCTGAATGGCTTGTGATCTCCAAATCGGATTCGCAATGTGAGACTGTTTGACTTTTCCCTGAGTGGTTGTTATACACGCATCAAGCTTCACAGCTTTCCGACGGTTCGCCGGACCACCGGCAGACCAAACGGAAAGGGATATGGATTATGAGGATCTCGGCATTGCACAACTCGTCCCCAGCATCCCATCCCTGGGCAGCGTCTCCCGCTGCCTGTTGTTGTTGTCGCCGCTGTCGATAGCCATCGACGCGCAGCTTTACTCTGCTGAAGCTGTACTCCGCACATCCCAGCAATCGCTCTTCGAGCATCGACGCATGTTCGCCCCGATGGACGCCACCTGAGCGATCAGATCACCGACAAGGCCATCGCCTACATCGATCGCCAGCAGAAGGCTGCTCCTAACAAGCCCTTCTTCCTGTATTTCGCGCCCGGCGCAACTCATGCTCCGCATCAGGTGGACAAGTACTGGAGCGATCAGTACAAGGGCAAGTTCGACAAGGGCTGGGACGCCTAGCGCCAGGAGGTGTTCGAGCGTCAGAAGAAGCTCGGCGTGATTCCTGCCGATGCAAAGCTGCCAGATCGCAACCCGGATATCGAGGCCTGGGACAAACTGTCTGACGACGAGAAGAAGCTCTATGCGCGATTCATGGAAGTCTATGCGGGTTATCTGACCTACACGGACTTTGAAGTTGGGCCTGATCAATCACCTCAAAGAGATCGGCCAGTTGGATAACACCCTGGTGTTCGTTTTTTATCGGTGCGCGAAAGTTAGATATCAGCAAAAATATATAGCTTTCCGATCTTGGGCTACGCACGAACCACTTATGGCAATTAGATGCCGGCACCCTGCTCAAGCAGTTGTGCTGCGCCCGGCGCATCGTTAAATACACGAATAGCGTGCGGAGCAAGAAACACTTCACGGCCTTCCGCAAGTTCCAGCTCTTGATACCGGGATTTTGAAATATCAACGGCGACAAGGCTCTCCCGTCCGCTGATCTTTACGTCCAGCCGAACCTGCGGGCCGGCCGCGTGAACGCGCTCGACGGTTGCCAGCACCGCGCGCCGGTCTTCGGGAAGCGTATGCGAGAGTTCGAACTCGTGTGGCCGCACAAATCCGATCGCTGCCGCGTCGCGCCCTTCGCTCGTGGCGTCGGTTGCCGGAAACAGGTCGGCCAGCAATCGGCCGTGAAAGAGATTGACGTTGCCGAGGAAGTTGTAAACGAAGGGCGAGACGGGGTGATCGTAGATCTGCTGAGATGTTCCGAACTGCTCCAGCGCGCCGTGATTGAGAATGGCTACGCGGTCCGCGACTTCGAGCGCTTCCTCCTGATCGTGAGTGACGAGGACGGTGGTGACATGCAGCTCGTCGTGGATTCGGCGGAGCCAGTTGCGCAGATCTTTCCTGACCTTGGCGTCGAGAGCGCTGAAAGGCTCATCGAGCAGCAGCACGCGGGGGCGTACGGCCAGCGCGCGGGCCAGAGCCACGCGCTGACGCTGCCCGCCCGAGAGTTGATCGGGATACATGCGCGCGTAGGAGCTGAGCTGGACGAGCGAGAGCAGCTCCGTTACCCGCTCTTTGATTTCACTGCGCGACGGGCGCAGGCCGCCCTTGAGAACGCGAAGTCCGAAGGCGACGTTTTCAAAGATCGTCATGTGGCGGAAGAGTGCGTAGTGCTGAAAAACAAATCCGATGCCGCGCCGGGAAGGGTTCAGATACGTCGTCTCCTCCTCGTTCAGCCGGATGGCGCCGCTGTCGGGAGTGTCGAGGCCGGCGATGATGCGCAGCAGGGTTGTCTTGCCGGAACCCGAAGGCCCGAGCAGCGCTACAAGCTCGCTGTTCTCGATCGTCAGCGAAACGCCGTTGAGCGCTTTGAAACTGCCAAACGATTTGTGGATGTTCTCGATTGCAATACTCATTCGTTGCTACCTTGTTCGGCTTTGGATCGTTGATATTCCGTCGATAGCTCGATGGCCTTCTTCACAATGAGCGTGATGACCGCCGCAAAAGACAGCAGAGAAGCAGCAGCGAAGGCGGCCGTGAAGTTGAACTCGTTGTATAGCATCTCGACGGCCAGCGGCATAGTGACGGTGCGGCCGCGAATATGGCCGGAGACGACGGAGACGGCGCCGAACTCCCCAATCGAACGTGCCGCTGCGAGGATGGTTCCGTAGAGCAGCGGCCACTTGATGTTGGGCAGCGTCACGCGCCAGAAGACGCTGAAGGGCCGAGCACCGAGCACAACGGCCGCCTGCTCCTCGTCGCTGCCCTGAGCCTGCATGAAGGGAATCAGCTCGCGGGCAACAAAGGGGAAGGTGACAAAAATTGTGGCCAGTACGATTCCGGGAACCGCAAAGATGACGTGCAGGTTGTGATTGCTGAGCCAGCTGCCAAACCAGCCATGCAAGCCGAAAACTTCCACGTACATCATGCCCGCCACGACAGGTGAAACAGCCAGCGGGATATCGATGAGCGAGACGAGAAGCTTCTTGCCGATGAAATCGAATCGCGCGATGGCCCAGCTGGAGGCGATGCCGAAGACGACATTCAGCGGAACAGCGATCGCCGCCACCAGCCCGGTCAGCTTGAGCGCGTCGACAATCTCGCCGGTGTGGATGGCGGCGAGATACACCCGCCAGCCTTGTGAGAAGGCCTGCGCAAACACTGAAGCGAGCGGAAGCACCAGAAACAGAGACACGAAAGCGATGGCGGCAATCACAAGCGCGAGCCTGGCGGTTCTCGCGGGCAGGGAAGGCTTGCGCTCAATCTTGGCGCGGAGCCGGATGAGATGTCTCAACTCCGCACCCCATTTCTGGATTGCAGCTTCCACTGGAGCAGGTTGAGCGCAAGCATGACCACGAACGAGAGGCCCAGCATCGCAACGGCGATCGCGGAAGCGCCCACATTGTCGTACTCTTCAAGTTTTGTCACAATGAGCAGTGCGCCGATTTCGGTCTTCATGGGCATGTTGCCGGCGATGAAGATCACCGAGCCATATTCGCCGGCAGCTCGAGCAAATGCGAGAGCCGAGCCGGTTACCAGTGCGGGAAAACTGGCAGGCGCCAGCACGCGCGAAAAAATCTGCCAGTTGCTGGCTCCCAGGCTTTCGGCTGCCTCTTCCATCGCGGGATCGATCTCTTCCAGCACCGGCTGCACGCTGCGCACGACGAAGGGAAGTCCGACGAACGACATGGCCAGCACGATGCCGGCCTGCGTAAAGACGATGTGAATGCCATGCGGTTCGAGATACCGGCCGAGCCATCCGTTCTGTGCATAGAGCGTAGTGAGCGCAATGCCCGCCACGGCGGTGGGAAGCGCGAAGGGAAGATCGATGAGCGCATCGACGATGCGGCGGCCGGGGAAGTCATAGCGCGCCAGCACCCATGCAATCAGAAAACCATACGACGCGGAAAGAACAGAAGCGATCAGAGCCGACTCAAGCGTGACGCGACAAGCCGCGGCCACGCGCGGTGTTGAGATGGCGTGGAGAAATTCGGCCGAGCCGCCGTGCAAGCTGCGCAGCACAGTGGCCGCGAGCGGAAGCAGTACAATTCCGGTGAGAAAAAATAGTGTGTACCCGAGACTCAGTCCGAATCCGGGCAGCGGCGAGGCCTGCTTAAACGACCTCGTCCACTGTTTTAGTTTGCGACTTGGCATCGAGTAGTCCTACTTGCCGAAGATCTGATCGAAGTAAGCGCCGTCGGCAAAGTGCTTGGCCTGCGCGTTCCGCCAGCCGCCGGTTCCTTGCTCGATGGTGAATGTATTGACCTTGGGGAACTGGAAATCATACTTGGCCGCAACGCTCTTCAACGTCGGGCGATAGAAGTACTTTGCGGCCAGTTCCTGGGCTTCAGGCGAGTAGAGATATTCCAGATAGGCGCGCGCAATCTTCTCCGTGCCGTGCTTCTGCGCCACCTTATCGACAACCGCAACCGGCGTCTCGGCGACGATGGAGGCCGAAGGCACGATCATCTCGAACTTGCCTGGTCCGGCATCCTTCTGCGCCAGCAGCGCCTCGCTCTCCCAGGCAATCAGCACATCGCCAATGCCGCGCTGCACAAAGGTGGTCGTCGATCCGCGTGCGCCGGTATCGAGCACCGGCACGTTGCCATACAACTTCTTCATGAAGGCCCGCGCCTTCGTCTCGTCGTTGCCCGCTGTGCGCAGCGCATAGCCCCATGCGGCGAGATAGTTCCAGCGAGCGCCGCCGGAGGTCTTCGGATTCGGCGTGATCACCTGTACGCCCGGTTTGATCAGATCGTTCCAATCCTTGATCCCCTTGGGGTTTCCCTGGCGAACCAGGAAAACGATCGTCGAAGTAAACGGCGTGCTCTTGTTGGGAAGCTTAGTCACCCAGCTCGAATCGATCAAGCCGCTGTCGGCGATAGCATCGATATCGTAGGCCAGCGCCAGCGTCACAACGTCGGCCTCCAGACCGTCGATCACCGATCGCGCCTGTTTGCCGCTGCCGCCATGCGACTGGCTGATGACCACATTCTGGCCCGTGGTCGCCTTCCAGTGCTGCGCAAACAGAGCGTTGTAGTCCTCGTAGAATTCGCGCGTGGGGTCAAAGGAAACGTTCAACAGCTGCACTTGCGCGGAAAGGGGAAGAGCAAGAGCGGTGAGCGCAAGAAGCAGTCCCAGAGAGTGCCATGCGCTGCGAAAACTAATCTTCATGATGTAAGACTCCTCGTGCAAGATAAGTTGGAGCACCGGGCGGGTCTCGAACCCGCGAATACAGGTTTTGCAGACCTGCGCGTTAGCCACTTCGCCACCGATGCCCGTTTCGGAGCCGCTCTGATTCGCCAGAGCCTTCTCCAATAAAACCTTTAGAACGCGAAAAACCCACCAGCCATTCGGCAGGTGGGTCGCGGAGAATCAGAACTTTAGTCTGAAAACTACTCCTCTTGACACACCTGCGCGGTGCCGCAAAGACAGCAGCACATACGGCAACAGGTTGTGTGAAGAGCAAACATCGGGTAGTAAACCTTTCTTCAAGAGACTGAAAAAATCAGACCTCGAATATCCTCAATTTACAGAGGTTCCATTTGATTGTCAACAGGCTACCAGCGTAGCGGCATGTACTACTCGGCTCCCAACGTCGTGAAGTCGAGCACGCTGTCTTCCAACGCACCGGCCATCGACTACTGGGCGTTCTACAACGGCAGCTACGGCGCATCGGTCTTCAACTACCTTTCGAACGGCTTTGTGCACACACCGGACTACGGCAACTCCGACCTCGACATCCCCCAGCGCTTTATCGCGAGCGCCGGATACAGCCGGCCCTGCCGCGCGCTACTTCCGCCAGCGCTCAATCAACTGCCACCAGATCAGCTTCTGCCATTCGGTCAGGCAGGTCTTCGCCCACTCCCGCTGACTCCACCACTTCAACCCGAAGCCCGGATCGGAAGTTGCCGCCACGGTCCAGTAGGTCTGCGGAAACAGCCTCCGCGCGATCGATAGCGCGCGGCGCGTGTGGAAGTCGGAGGTGACCAGCAGCATCTTCGACGCGCCGGGAACCGTAGCCATCGCGCATTGCCGTACGCCGCTGAGCTCCAGCTTGGTCGAGTTGCCGGTGAAAGGGCAGATGTGGACGTGCCTGCCGATCTCAGCCGGCATCCGGCTTATATACTCCTGCAAATAATCGTTATAGGGGCGCCCCAGATATATCCCTGCCTCGCCGTCAATCACCAGTTCGCGCGTGTATCCGGCACGCAGCAACTCGATCCCGTGCAGGATGCGATTGTCGTCGGTGCCGCCTGCAAGCACAATAGCCACGTCGGATTTCTCCGCGGTGTCTACTACAAGTAAGCTGCCGGCACGGTTCAGCGCAACCGCCAAAACAACTATCAGGCAGAGCGCCGCGATCGAGATTTGTATAAGACGTTGCTTGCGCATGGAACCTATTCTTTCATTCTCTACGGTGGGGCGTTCTGTCGTGCAGGCTCCCGAATGTTCTCGCGCGCCGCTGTCGATTCGCGATTCCCCCGGATGGCCTTTTCTTCAAAGTTGGATCAGTGTATCCTGCGCGCTGACTGGGCCAAACTCGGGTTTGCCGTGGCTCTGTTCCACTTCCTCTTTGATCGTGCATAGAGCGTGGTTCCACACCACATCGTGCACAAACTCCGGGAACAGCCGTTGGCCGGTCTTCCAGAACAGGCGGCTGGCCATATGCGTCCCCTTCTTGTAGTCGAAGGCGGCGTAGATGGCGAGCCGGCGGTTGCCGTCGCCAGTCGGAGAGATGCTGAAGATAAGCCGCCCGCCATCCACCAGTCCGTTGTCTGCGTCGTAGAGCAGTGTCTCGTTGCGCACGCGTTTGTTCAGCACCAGTTCGGCAGACAGCCCCAGCAGCGGGAACCGGTACTGAATCACCGAGCCTGGCTGGTTCGGCGTGCCGCGGGTCTGCGTAGCGTGGATGAACCTAATCTTGAGAAACCGCGCGTCGGGCTGACCGTACTTGGCCAGCTGTTCCATAATCTCGGCGTCGGTGCCGCGAATCTTGATCGCGTACATGCGCTCAAAGCCCGGCACGCCTCCAAGATCCATTCCCAGTTGCCAGGCGATCTCTTCCTTGATGGCCTCGCGCCGCTCCACCGGAACCACAGCCGGATAGCGACCGAACTTGCCCCACTTCAGCCCCACCAGCAGTTCCAACGCCACATTTCTCAAAGTAATTCCCGCGCCGAAGAGAACCGAGCGCAGCACGGGAAAGCTCAGCATATCGCGCAGCACTTCGCCGTAGTCCGCGGCGCCGCTGGCAATCTTCCACAGCATGCGGCTCACCGGCCGCTCGCCCTTGCTCTGCACCTTGTACTCGGTTGCAAAGGCCTGATAGGCCACGCGGCTCAGCAGCGGCATGGTAAAGGCCGTCCGGCTCACCGCGTAGACGATCCGCCCAAAAAGGTTGTCGTTGGCCAGCCTGCGAATCTCCCGGGCATATCCCCGCTTCAGCGACCGCGCATCGATGCCCTCGTCGAACACCGCATGCGCCAGCCGCTCCGCCGTAATGTATGCCGAGTAGAGGCCGTCCTTGTTCAGCCGCGATGCCACCGCGTCGCCGATAATCGCGAACCGATCGCCGTAGGGCGAGCCGGCCGCATACACCGTCATGCTCGGCGCGCACACGCAGCCCAGCGGAGCCGAACCGATGCCCGGCAGAATGTGATCGATCTGCGGCAGCGCGAGAAACGCCTCGATAATCCGCTTGCTATCCTGCGGCAGCACAGCCCGGTCCACGCAGCCGCCAATCACCGCAACCGTCAGGTAACGGCCCTTCGGAATCAGCGCCGTGTGCTCGATTGCGAGTCGCCGCGAGCCGTACTCGATGAAGTACATTTCGTTGTTCAGATTCCGCTTCAGGTACTCCTCGCCCACGTCGAGCTCAAAGATCAGCGTACGCCGCGACCTGCTCGGCACAAACTTCGGATTCAGATTGCGAATCGCCCCCGTCAGCGTATCCAGTCTGGAATCGAGGCCGTAGTAGCCGTTGATGCCGGTAGCAAAAGCGGCAAAGTCCGCTTGAATCTCGAAGTTCTCGCCCAGCAGCCCCTTCACCGTCAGCACCGGCCGGCCAGATGCGTTGTATGCGGCTGTCTGCACCTTGCCGTGCACAATGCGTGCGCCTTCCCTGATCGCCTCCCCGAGCAGAAATCCGTCAAACCCCGTTGGCGTGCCGCCTCTGCGACCCGGCAGCGAACCCCGGTACACCGAATAGATGCGCTCGCCCTCCGGCACCCGCAGCCGCAGGTTCTTCCACTGCCCGTGCACCCACACATAGTTGATCTGCTGCTGGATGACCTCGGGCGGCACCAGCAGTCCGTTCTCTTCGAGTGTCTGATTCAGCCGGGGCGAGATGATTCCCGCGCAGTAGTTGCAGCCGCGGCACTGAAACCCCGCGCCCTCGGGGTCCGACGGGCTGCGCTTCTCGACGAGAACCACGTCCAGCAAGCGGCCCTGCCGCTTCGCCTCGCGCAGCAGATGGATGGCGAAAAACGACCCCGCCGGCCCGGCGCCCACGATGGCGACCACACTGCCGTTCTCAAGAATTGCGGAAGATTGGGGGAGCCGCGTAGCGCTTGTCACGTGTCGAGAGAATATACGCGCGACAACAGAATCGGCAACGGGCTAATATTCCGGGTGGTGGTGCAGTTTGAAATCGAGGGGATCTGGCGCATCTGGACTCACGGTGGGATGATGGGAAGCATGGAGTATCCGAAGATTGGCTTGGAGGTTGTAGTAGATGGGCACGAGGGCCTGTTTGTGATCGTGAGTATAGACGAGAGCCAGTGTGTTGCCGTTCTGAAATTGACGACCGGCACGCACTTTATCTAGAAGAACATTCTGTTTAACGTCATCCAACTTGATTCTGAAGATGTGAACCAGGCCGCAGCGCGGATCGTGAGACAAGCGCCTGAGCGCGATTAAGTCTCTTCTTCCGGGAAGGGAAGTTCAAGAGTCGCCCCTTTCTTGGGGTGGACTCTATCTACCATCTTGACGAATCGGTTCCATCCATATCCCTGCGATAGCGCAAGACGCTGAAACATTACCAGCGAATAAAGGTGTTGTGCCAACATTGGGTCGCCAATATCGGCGGTTAACCATTGATGGTTTTTCGCAGGTCTCCAGCCCTTTTCATTTTTAGGATTCTTTTCTTCAAGTGCCTTACGGAGGCCCGGAGCTAGACGCTCGTAGACTAGATCATTTGTGTAGTGCGCAACAACGCTATAGCGATTCACAGACATTCCCGGCCAAGGCCATCCCTTTAGTTTGTAAATGTTCTCATAGAATTCGTCTGGAAACTTTTTCGCCCAAGCTGCAAGATCTTTTGCTATGAGCTTTTCCAAATATGCTTGAAGAGCGTCTTTGGGGCGCACCTCTTGGTAGCCCGTGGCCTCGTCAACCAGTGCAACGATGGCAACATTCATCAACGCTTTACTTAACAGATATGCTCGTTCAGCAATTCGCTTTTGCATATGAGTTAGTACGCCAGCGCGGTCAGCGTCGATAAATACCGAGATGACCTGGGGAAGAAGGTCGGCACTATATCCGAACGCTCTTGTACCGTTTTTCGCTTTGAATTCAATTTGACTAGACGTCACCTTTAACGATTCTGGAATGAACTGTTTAAGGTTCTGCGCTGTCAAAAAAGCTGGGAGATCGATGTCACCCTTATAATGGGTTCTCCCCTTGGCTTGCCGAGCACGATTCAGCGCTTTCATGAAGGCGCTTTGACTGAGAACGCGTTGGCCGGTATCCAGGACTGCGCACGATAGAACGATTCCTGCCAAGTCTAGATCACCCTCATGCAACGCAGCCGGTCCTGATCCCTCCCAGCGTTTCAGAGCAGCATGCTTAGCAATAGCGGCACGTTTTTCTGGCGAAAGAGATTCCGCTCTCGCAAACCCGCCCTTTGCCTTCCCAGAAATTTCGTCGTCCATGAACATCTCCCTCATTCTTACAATAATGCTTGCATTCTAAAATTGCAAGCATTATTATGTATTTGCTTGCAGGCGAAGGGGTGGATCGACTGAGCACGGAGAAGCACTTCCAAGTCGCAGCTGCTCTCGTGGAAGGGAACAGCATTAACTCCATCGTCCGTATGACAGGGGTGGCAAAGCATACGATTCTCAATATTCCCGAAATGGTTACCAAATGAAAATAATATTGATTACCTACCCATCCCGAATACGTATAAAATGTAGACTCGTAGAAGAGGTCTGCCCGATGATGCCTGCACACGACGTGGCAAAATACTTCGTGTTTCTCGTCGATGAAGACGCGGGAGACTCGATTACTAATCTGAAACTCCAGAAACTCTTGTACTACGCGCAGGGTGCGAATCTCGCACTTTACGACGAGCCTCTGTTCCCTGAGAGGATCGAGGCTTGGACCCACGGTCCAGTTGTACCTGACGTTTACCATCGCTACAAGCAGCACAGCGGAGAGCCGATTCCGGTTGAACCGATTGACCTTAGTGCATACAACGCACAAGTGCAAGAAGTGCTCGATGAAGTGAATTCAGTCTTCGGTCAGTTCAGCGCCCTGAAATTGCGCGCAATGACGCATAATGAACCGCCCTGGACACAAACGCCGCAGGGTGAAATCATCTCTCTCGATCTCATGAAAGAGTTTTTCAAGACGATGGTGATTCCCGATGACGTTCCGCAAGCCGCAACACTTCAACGGTAAGAAACTTGCAATCAGCGCAGGGGCTGACTCCGCAAAAATTGATTTCAACCGCGAAAAGCCTACTTTTTGCTTGCGCCATATTGACTCACACTATTGCATCAGCTCTTGCGATGTGAATGAGAAGGCGTCTTTTGCAGATACTCTTCGCAATCTAAGCCAGCTTACATGGAGCGAATTGCGCAGTTCTCCTCATCGAGGAATGGGATGCGAGAAAATTGCTCGTGACGCTCTCAAAAGGCCTATCCCACCAGGAATTACAGAAGATGTGACCTTCCTTGCGTTTCGCTTTCATGGGAAGAAGCCGATGGTTGGATATCGAGTTAATGAAATGTTCCATATCATTTGGTTTGATCGAGATTTCACGCTGTACGATCACGGATAATTTCAAACTGCACCACTACCCTATTCTTGGTGGCGGTGTGCTCAGGAAAAAACAGCACGAGCCCGCCATCCGGAGGGCTCGTGCCTTCGCAAAACCCTCGCCCTTACTTGCCGCCCTTCAGATAGTCGCCGATCATTCCGGCCAGCCCATCCGCGATCGAGCTCTCGGCGCAGCCCACCTTCAACTTTGAGCCCAGCACCTGGAAGCTGTTATGACCGAACGACTCGTCGTCCGGCACGTAACCCGAATCCGCCCTGCCGTCGGCGATCGTCACCATCACGGTGTTCGCCATCGGCGTCTCGGCCTTCAGCCGCGCCAGAATCCGCGAGTAGATCTCGGCATTCACCGCCGTCATCGCCACATCGCCGATGCCCAGCATGCCCAGCCGCAACTCAACTGGCGGGCTGTCAACATAAGTCCCCGTCATGCCCTCGCGACCTGCATCGGTACGCTTGCGGCCCGGGCAGCTGATCGTCTTCTCGGCGCCCGCAATGCGCACATCGCCCGAGGTCTTTGTGGTATCCGTCATTACCCGGATCACTTCCTCGCCAAGCAGCGCGCCTTCGCTCTCCATGAACTGCTCCAGACGTTCCCGCACCTCGGGATCGGGAGCCTTGATCGCCACCTTGTTGTCGCGAACCGGCTCTTCCACCGACTCACGCACCAGCACATCGCCGGTCACCGGCACGCCGGATCTTGAAGCCAGCACGTTCGTCGCAGGACGCATGTAGAGCGGATTCTGGTCGCCCGATGCCGACTGCGAAAACACCACGACCGGCTTGCTGGGATAGGCCTGCTGAACGTAGTGCGACATCGCACCGGGAAAATCGGCAGTGATGAATCCCACCAGGTAGCCGTCGATCGCGTGCATCGCATAGTTCACATACACAGCGATCGGCTCGCCCGTCGGCTTCACAAACTTCAGCACCGCAATTGTCTTGTCGGAGTAGGCCTTCGGGTTCGGCGCCTGCGTCCACAGATGGCTCTTGGGGTCGATCGCGTCCCGGTTCACATTCAGATACGAGATGCCCGTTCCATAGCCGACCAGCGCCGGTTCCAGCTTCGCCTTGGCCTGTTTAACGGCCGAGACGACCGCCCCGCCAACGTTGTCCACATAACTCGTGTCGGAGACCGAGCCGGTCACTCCGCCCGCGTGCGTGTGCGTGCCCGAAATGATGATGTTGGCCTGCGGGCAGTTCAGCTCGGCCGCGACCTCCTTCGACACCTTAGCCCACACGCCCAGTTGCACGCCGCTCTGATCCATGCCGATCAGCGCCGCGCGCGTCGTGCCGTTGTCCAGAACGATGGCGCGCACAAATAGATGTTCGGCATCGAACTTGCCCGTTGGCGGCAGGTCCGGCTTGAAGAACTGTGTAATCTCCACCTGGGCCGCACCCACGCGCAGACCTGCCGCAGACGCGGGAAGCGCCGCCGAGGCAAACCCAAGCAACAGGACAAACAAAACTGCAAGGCCGCAGCCACGCGAACGATTGTTGAAAAACCTCATAACCTCTCCTTTGTGTTGGGTGCCGCCGCGCAGGCGCGCAATCTGCCGCCGACGAAAACAAGAAATATCCCCGCAAGCCTTATATCACGGCCGCTGGACCTTCATGAAAGAGGCCCAGGCCGGCAAGACTGGCAGCACAAAAGCAAAGCGCGGAACCGAGTGTAAACTCGGCCCCGCGCCTGAGGAAAACAACTGAATAGTTCCAGCTTCTATTGATCCAGCCCTAAAGTGTACGACTTGGGGTGCCCCATCCAAACCGCGCTCTTTGCGGTTTGGGTGGGAAAGCAAGAACTCATCCTTTCGGGCCGGATCAGGAAGTAAGCCAGCCCGCCTTACTGTGCGTAGGGCGGCACAAACACCGGCATCGAGTCTTCCCAGTGGCTGTCGGTGATCGCACGTTTCCCGCTGCCGTCGGCGTTCATCACCCAGATCTGCCCGTAGGGCTGAAACGAGTTGTCGTAGAGCGCCGCTTCATCCTTGAATCCGTACTCGCTGCCGTCCCACATGATCCGCGTCCCGTCCCAGCTCCACACCGCGTGGGCGTCCGAGGCAGGAAAATACGTAAGCCGCTTCAGGTCGGTTCCGTCCGGGTTGATCGTATAGATGTCGAAGTTGTTGTCCGCGCTCTTGCGCGTAAACACGATGCGGTTCTTCACCGACCAGTCCGGCAAGTTGTCCAGCTGGTCCGTCAGCACCCGCACCTTCTTCGTTTCAAGATTAATGATGCGCAACCCGTCCTCGTTCGGACCCCAGGAGCGGTACACCACCTCTTTGCCGTCGGCTGAGAAGCTGGGGAAGCCGGCGTTTGGAGTCCCCGACGTCAACTCGGTCAGATCGGTTCCATCCCTCCGCACCAGCATCAGCTTGGCAACAGCCGTATTCCGCGCAAGCAGATAGCCGCCGAACCCAAATACAATCCACTGCCCGTCGGGCGACCACGAGGGGGCAAAGCCCACTCCGTTAAACGCTCCGCAAGGGCCGGCGGCATTGTTCACGCAGTTGGTAGTGGACTTGAAGACCACATGCCGGTCACTGCCGTCCTTCTTCATCGTTACGATCGACGAGTCCTCGTCCTTAGCCGTCACCACCAGCAGTCCGTCCTTTGAAAAGCTCGGGAAGACCTCGGTGTAGTGATTGGTGTAGTGCGAGTCCCAGCTATAGAGCGGCTTGTACTGCGGCGGCGGCCGGTTGTCGATCTTCTCGTAAGCAACCTGCGCTCCATCGGGCGACCACGTAGGCGAACGCATGTTTGCAGGGAAGCTGGCGCTGCCGCTCGTGTACGCCACGCCGGAGACCTGCCCGGCCTTCGTCGTGTAGCCAATCTTGCCGCCCGCCAGAGGCTGCGGAGCCAACTTGAGACCGGGGCCCGACGTAAGCTCGGTTCGCTTGCCGGTCTCGAGGTTAATGCTCACAATCTGCGAAACCGCCATGGGGAGCTTCGAGAGCTGCTCGACGCGCGCAATCCAGCTGCCATCTACCGGCATCTCGTAATACACAATCTGCTTGCCGTCGGCCGTCCACTTGGGCGAGCCGGAGGTCACGCCGACAGCCGTGATCCGCTTCAATCCTGTCCCGTCGGGATGCACGATATAAACGCCCAGCTCTTGCAGGTGCTCCCATCCCGTGTTGTTGTCGTGCCCCCGCCAGCTCGTATTGCGATCCGACGTGAACGCGATCCACTTGCCATCCGGCGACCACTGCGGCCGATAAAAACCGTCCGGCTTCATCGTGTCGCCCTGAATCTCCTTCGATCCGGTCAGGTTGCGCAGCTTCTTTGTCTTCAGGTCCAGAATCCAGATGTTGGCCCGCCAGGTCCCGCGCGTCGATATAAACGCAAGCTCGGTACCGTCAGGCGAAAGCACGCCCTGATCGTCCAGCGCGGGGCTGTCGGTGAGCCGTTCCAGGCCCGTTCCGTCCGCGTGGACCCGGTAGATGTCGGCCTGACCCAGGCCGTTCCTCTCCGACGTAAACACAATCCACTTCCCGTCGAAGGAGTAGCTGGCGTGGTAATCGAAGCCGCCCGATGTGGAAAGAAGTTTGTGCTCGCCGCTGCCATCGGCGTTGGCAACGTACAGTTCGGACTGCGAGGGGCCAATGCGGTTAAGCAGCATCGTATCTTCGGCCGGCGCATAGAGACCAAGGCACAGCGCGAGGCTTGCCAGGGGAAGGTAAATTTTCATGTCGTCTTGAATCCTTAGGGAAGCGGATGCGATCCAGAAGCCGGCTGATCTGATAAATAAGAGGTTAGCTGGCTTCCGAGTGCATCGGGGTTTCGCGCATCAACTCGTACGGACGCGCTCTACACATAAGATGAGGCCGCCAGCCTAAAGTTGCGCGAATGTTATGATTGAGCCTGTCCGGCTCCGGCCCGCCGCCATTCCCCGGCCGCTTACTCCCGGGCAGATTTACCAAAGGCCCGGATGAAAATCACCGCACAAAACCCGCGCCCCCACATCGGTGCCCTCTCGCGGCTGCGCAGCATTCTCAGCGACGATTCACACGATCTGCGCGGCAAAGTCATCGCCATCTACTCGATTCTCATCGTCTTCAATGCAGGCGCATGGCTCTGGGCTTTTCTTGCCTTCCGCCACTTCCCGCTGCTCCTCGGCACAGCGCTGCTCGCCTACAGCTTCGGCCTTCGCCACGCCGTCGATGCCGACCACATCGCCGCCATCGACAACGTAACCCGCAAGCTCATGCAGGCAGGCAAGCGCCCCGTCGGCGTCGGCTTCATGTTCTCGCTCGGCCACTCCACCATCGTCTTCATCGGCTCAGCCGCCATCGCCATCGGCGCGCTCGCGCTTCAGCACCGCATGGACGCGACTCACGCCATCGGCGGACTCATCGGCACGCTGGTATCCACTTTCTTTCTCTTCGCCATCGCCATCGTCAACCTCATCGTGCTGCGCTCCATCTACCAGGCCTTTGTGCGCGTGCGTTCCGGCCAGCCATACGTCGACGAGGACTTCGATCTGCTCCTCGCCAACCGCGGCTTTCTCGCGCGCATCTTCCGGCCCGTATTCAAGATGATTCGCCGCAGCTGGCACATGTATCCCCTCGGCATCCTCTTCGGTCTCGGCTTCGACACCGCCACAGAAGTCGGCCTCCTCGGCCTCTCCGCCGCCGAAGCCACGCGCGGCCTCCCCATCTGGTCCATCCTCACCTTCCCCGTACTCTTCGCCGCCGGCATGTCGCTCATCGACACCACAGACAACATCCTCATGCTCGGCGCCTACGGATGGGCCTTCGTCAAACCCGTGCGCAAGCTCTACTACAACCTCACCATCACCTTCGTCTCCGCCATGGTGGCGCTGGTCGTCGGCGGCATCGAGGCTCTCGGACTCATCGCCAGCCGCTTCCACCTCACCGGCTTCTTCTGGAATCTCGTCATCGATCTCAGCGGCAACTTCGGCTTCCTCGGCTACTCCATCGTCGGCCTCTTCGCGCTCTGCTGGATCGCCTCCATCCTCATCTACAAATGGCGTCGCTTCGACGACCTCGAATTCGGCGAGTAAGCGATGAGTAAGTAGTTCTCATCCCAACTCCACCACCAATAATGGTGGGAGACCACAACCCTCAACCAGCACCTCTCACCCAACCACAAACATTGGGTGCCCCAGGTCTGGATTCTCAGACCTGGGAAAGACCAACTCTCAATTAGCGATTGTCATCCTGAGCGACGAGCGCAGCAAGGAGTCGAAGAACCTGCGGTTGCCTTTCGGTCATCCCACTACAATCGTCCTTAAGCGATGCTCCAATACCTCTACCTCGGCCGCATTCCCTACGACGAAGCTCTCGCCATCCAGCAGGAGCTAGCCGCCCTCCGCCTCGCCAACCGCATCGCCAACACGCTGCTGCTGCTCGAACACCCGCCCGTCCTCACCCTCGGCCGCAACGCGAAGCGCGAAAACATACTCGTGTCGGATGAACTATTAGCCCAGCGCGGCGTCACCCTCCACGAGATCAACCGCGGCGGCGACGTAACCTATCACGGCCCCGGCCAACTCGTCGGCTATCCCATCTTCGATCTGCGCAGTCTCCGCTCGCCCAAAGGCGGCTACCCCGGCCCCGTCGACTTCGTCCGACTCATGGAAGAGACCCTCATCCGCCTCTGCGCCGAGCACGGCATCCAGTCCACCCGCATCCCAAAACTCACCGGAGTCTGGTGCGCTGCATCCGGCAATGCGCAGAGAGACCGCAAGATCGCCGCCATCGGCATCCACGTTTCGCGCGGCATCGTCACCCATGGCTTCGCGTTCAACGTGGCAACGGATCTCGAAGGCTTCCGCCTCATCGTCCCCTGCGGCATCACGGACCGCGCCGTCACAAGCCTCGAAGCCGAACTCCGTTTATCCGGCAGCAATCGAACCGCTCCCTCAATCGAAGAAGCAGCACATCAGGCAGCCCGCAACTTCGGCGCGGTCTTCAACGAGCAGGTTCTGGCCATCGAGAGCCTCGACACGCTGCGAACACACGCGCAAGCCGCCCAATAAACTCGCTAACTCGCCAACCCTTCACACCCAGGCAGACAGCAGCGTCCCCACACCTGAAGGTGAGAGCCTCAGTCCATCGGCACGGCCATCAAAGTACATCTCATTCAGCCTCTCGATTCCCACCTGCTCACTCCGATCGAATCCCGCACGGCGCAGCTCTTCTTCCAACTCCTGTGCAGAGAAGAACAGCCGCAGGGGCTCGCCGCTCGCCGCCAGCCGTTTTGCCAGCCCATCGAATATCTTTCGCCGTGGCTGCGTCAAAGTCTCCGGCCTGTCCATGTAATCGAAGACGATCCCGCTTCCGCGAGGCAGGCCCCCAACCGTGGCCAGCGTCGCGCGAAAACCCTCCATCGTGAGGTATGGCACGATTCCAACCCAACTGAAGAACGCCGCCCGGCCGCAATCGAACCCGGATTCAGCCAGTCCTTCGGCCAGCTTCCTGCGCTCCAGATCGAGCGGCACAAAGTACAGCCCGGCTGGCACGGCGATTCCCGCTTCGTCCAGCTTCTTCTGTTTCCATGCCTGTGTCGCCGGAAAGTCCACCTCAAACACCCGCAGCGATGGAAACGGATTGCGGTAAGCAAACGTATCGAGCCCCGCGCCCAGAATCACGTACTGCGTCGTGCCGTTAGCAACAGCATCGGCGAGCCGGTCCTCAACGTAGCGAGTTCGCGCCGCCATAAAGCCGCGAAAATCCCGCGCCACGCGATGCATGGCCCGCTCAAGGTCCCGCCGGTATCCGCCGCCGAGCAGCGGCAGTGCAATCGGATCGTCCAGCACCGGCGGCAGGTCCACCAACTGGTGCGCGGCGCGGCGAATGGCCACGCGAAGAGCGGTTTGGCTGGCGTGGCCTGTCTTCATGCTTCAATTTTATCGAGCCAGCATTCAGCGCCTGCCTTTTACTTTCGTGCAGAACCCACCCAAGCGTTTCCGGATGCCGTTGTGCCACTACTGATGGTGCCCCATCCTAAACGACGTCCTTGGTCGTTTAGGACGGGAACCACATACCCCCACCCAGCCCATGCCCTCCTGGACACAGAGTCCGGCGCAGCCAGACTCGACTCAGGCATATTATTCATTTCATAGTTATCAAAATTCTGATAATCTAATAATCAATAAGGTTGCGGAGCGAGTCGAATGGAAACCCAACACAATCCCTTCCGGTTCGGCGGCGACCTCGGCGCAGCCGAGATCGTTGACCGCGTCGAAGAAACCGCCCAGGTAGAGTCCACCATTCGCAATGGTGAAAAGCTCTTCCTGATCGGCCCCAGACGATTTGGAAAGACCTCCATCCTGCGCGCTGCCCAGGAAAATCTTGAGGCTAGCGGCGCGATCGTATTGCGCCTCAACGCGGAGGCCTATCCTTCCGTGGAGATGCTGGTGGAAAAGATCGTCTCCTCGGCGGCGGTTCGGCTAAAGGGCAAGGTTGAAATCGGAATCGACCAGATCGGCAAGTTCTTTTCGCGGCTCAAGCCCGAATTCAAGTTGAGTGGCGTCGAGCAGGAACTATCGGTCAGTATTGGTATCGATACCGCGGCCGGCTCCAACCGGCCCGTGAAGGCTCTCACCGACGCGCTGGACGGCCTCGAAAAGCTGGCATTGGCGCAGCCTAACTCGCGCCCGGTCGGGCTCATCGTTGACGAATTTCAGGCACTGGTCCACCTCGGAGGCGAGAATGCCGAAGCCCAGATTCGCTCCGTGATTCAGGAACATCGTCGTGTGGGCTATGTGTTCGCCGGTTCGCAGACCCGCCTGATGACGGATATGACGATGAATCACGACCGCCCGTTGTACCGGCTTGGATCGAACCGGTTTATCGGCCCGCTGCCGGCGGCGGACTTCGAGGCCCATTTACTCAGGCAGTTCAAGCGGAGCGGGTTTGTGGTCCCCAACGAGGAGCCCATCCAGCTCATCTTGTCGCTGGCGGAACACGTTCCCTACAACGTGCAGATGCTCGCGCACAACTGCTGGGAGCAGCTTCGCGGCCAGAGCCGAAGCAAACCCGCAAAGCTAACCGCGAATCTGGTCGAGGCGGTTCTTCGCCGCACCGTGGACGGACTCGACCCCTTGTTTACGCAAACCTGGAACCGGCTCACCGCGGTACAGCAAAAGACGCTCATCGCCGTCGTTCGCCAGGGCGGCGTCGGAATGAGTTCGGCTGAGACAGCCCGATCCATCCGGCTCTCGGTGTCTTCGGTGCAGTCTGCCCTGCGCGGTCTTCACGACCAGAGCATCCTGCGCGACGACCCCGCCGGCGGCACAGTCCGAATGCGGTTCGACGACCCATTCTTTGCCGAGTGGATCAGGATTACGGTCGCAGGATACTAAGCGCGCTCTTTGCCGAGCCCCATTGGACAGCCTGAATCCCGCCTGCGGGTGCCCCGGGTCTCTCCGCCGCGGCGGATGAGACCCGGGAAACTCAATCCCAACTAACCCCTTCTCAACCACCCACCACTCTCGGTGCCCCACCCTCGCCGCGCTCTTGTTGTTGCGGCTAGGGTGGGGTAGCTCAACCCTCAACCGATGGGCATTTCACCGTCCAACCAGCCACTACGCTGGCTCCCGGAGGGAGCAATTGAGAATAGCCCCGGGTGAAACCCGGGGTACCCGATCCAACGCGCGATCCCGCCGTCCTGTAGGGACGGCACGAACCAGTCATCCCGGCCGTTAGTTCCGGATAGGCAACAATCAAGGAGTTGGCTGTGCGATTGATCTATTTGCGGTGTCTAATATCAATATGACCAAGCCAAGCCACTGGATTGTGAAGAATTCAGGATCTCTCTTCTTGTCTTTTCGGGTTCCTATGATTCCATTTCTGCTGATAGCCGCCGTTCTGCTAAACGGGCAATCTGTTCCAAATGAGATTGGAGTAAAAGCGGAAATTGTGAGACTTGGTGCATGTCACCCGGTATTCAAGTTGAGTCCGCCACCCATCAACATGCGTGTTGTATGGACCCAGCCGTTTGATCTTAAATCCGCTCCGGAAGGTAAGGATCGAGTGAGCATTGAATTCTCCATACAATACGCGCAAAGCGCCTCGTTCAATACACGGGAAGAGGCCGCAAACGCTGAAGACTTCACGCCCAACTTTGACCTCAGACAACGCAACCACTATGCAATCGAGGGAGACCATCTTCGCCTTCTGTGGCGTGAGTCATTGCTGGATTCCCGCTGGAAGCGTCAAACGATGGACCAACCGGAGTTCGCGTGTTGGCAGACCCAGCCTAGTGCCCCATCCTAAACAACGCTCTTTGTTGTTTAGGGTGGGAACCACAAACCCCAATCCAGCCCATGCCATCCTGAACGCGGACGAAATAAAAGAAGAGCCACATCACCGGCCCCGTAGGGGCCAGCGAAATTAGCCCAGGACAAGTTCGCGCGAGCGAACGCAGTCCTGGGTTGGCTGCAACATTTCCACTCAGCCCCGTAGGGGCGGCACTCACCAGTCATCCCGCCCGTTAGTTCCGAATTGGGGACGATAGAGCCGTGACGGTTGGAACATATTCGTTTAGCTTAGCGTCTAATCAAGCATGCTCCGTTTTGTTCGCCGAACAATAATGTCAAAGCTCCTTTTAGTCGCTGTTTTGCTCTGCATCGGATGGCTTGCGATGGAAGCCCGTCAGTGGCTGTTCCGTTCGCGTGCAGAGGCATTGCTGGCAGACATCAAATCTCTGGAGTTGAACCACAGTTCATGGTCCGATGCACAGAAGCTGATGACACGCTGGGGTAAATGGGGAAGTTGGTCCGGGAACTGTAATTCGGAGGATTGCAGCTACTACATTCTGATCTCACATCTTCCACAGGTTTATCCGGATTTCATGTTTGAAGAAGGACCGCACATAGGAGCGAGAGTGCTGCAGCTGGTTGGACTCCGGAGCGCAGGAGTCACCGCAAGATTTCATGTCACACATGGTCGCGTGACAGAAAAAGGGTTTGGAATGAGCGTGGCGTTACCTGTCAATACGTGGATTACTCCGGGCGGCGATTTTTGGCTCAGGGAAAAGTACGGTAGCGCATATTGGCCAACGCTTGACGTTGCATTTCGGGAAGGCGCTAAGCCTGACTCAACTCCAGATCAATTTGCTGAGCACCCAAATCGCGGATTCATCCAACGTCGAATTCTTCTTGAGGCGAGCTTTACCCCAGAGGAATCTTCAGAAGAGCAGGCTGCCCTAACAGACTTCCATTTCAACTGCATTACCCGTTGGCGACCATGTATGGCTCGCGGGGAAATCTTGCCAAGGGCAGAAGAGGAATTCGAGGCGGAAGGACGCAAATAGCATTTTCCGGGCAAGTGACCGCACCCACCCCTCAGCCCCCCGCCACCACCAGCCGCTCACTCACAATCTCCACCACCTGCTCATAAACCTCATCGATCCCCAGATCCCCTTCGATCAGCGCCACCCGCCCCGGCTCGCGCGCCGCAATCTCGCGATACTTCTCCCACACCCGCCGGAAGAATCCATCCTGCTCGGCCTCGAAGCGGCCCTCATTTTTCCCCGTCTGCTTCTCTTCGCGCTTGTTGCGCCGCCGCGCCCGGTTCAGTGACGGCTCAAACCCCGGCAGCAGCAGAATCGTCAGGTCCGGCCACACGTCGCCGCACACCAGCCGGTGCAGGTTCAGAATCATCTCCGACCCCAGCTCGCGCCCGCCGCCCTGGTAGGCCTCCGACGAATCCGTAAACCGGTCGCAGAGCACGATCTTGCCCGCTTCAAGCGCCGGCCTTATCACCTCGGCAATGCACTGCGCGCGGTCGGCAAACATCAGCGCCATCTCCGCCATCGGAGCGAGGCCAATCGATCGCGAGTCCAGCAGGATCGCCCTTACCCGGTCGCCAATCTCGGTTCCGCCCGGCTGGCGGGTTAAAAATGTTTCATGGCCGCGCGCCTTCAGCCAGGCATCGAGCTTGCGGATCTGCGTCGTCTTGCCCGACCCGTCAAGCCCCTCGAACGTGATGAAAAGACCCCTCGGCATGGCCAGAGAATACCACCACGCCGCCTATCTGGAGACACATGCCCCGGCGTCGTGATACAACAACTTAGCTTTCGATGAAATCCCCACGGCAGGGACCCCCAACCCTCACGCCGCAACGGAGTACAAAAACAGTGAAAATCAAGAACTTTTTGGCCAGGGCCGCGGCGTTTGCCGCCTTCGCTATCTCTCCCCTCGTCTGCTGCACGGCTACTGCCCAGCACCTCACCCTCGAAGGCCAGACCGGCGGATTCCTCACCCCCACGGCCTACGTCGTCTACTCCGCCAAAAACAAGGTCTTCTCGCATCCCGCCGTCGGCTTCCACTTCATCAACACCTCGGCGGTGATCGGCAACGTGGAGACCTTCAGCATCACCGAGGGCTTCGCCAATCGCGCTGAGATCGGCTACACGCGCAGCGTGCATCAGTTTGGAAACCAGCCCAAGACTACGGCCACGCCGCTGGGCTTGAGCGAGCTGTGGCACTTCAACGGCATGAATGTCTTCCACGGCAAGGTTGTCGCCATCAAGGAGGGCACAGGAGGGCAGTGGGTCCCGGGGATTGCCGTGGGCGGCGTGTTTCGCACCAACGACCGGTTCGTCTCGGGCGCGATTCCACCCCTTGCCGCAGCGAATCTCGCATCGATGCTCGGCCCGACCGGCGCCGCGGCACTGACGACGCAGATCTTTGGCACAACCAAAACCAAGTCGTACACCAACGGCGACGTCTACATCGCCGTCTCCAAGACCTGGGCCAAAAAGCCCGTGCCCTTCCTGGCCAACGTCGGCTGGAAAGCCACCAACGCCACCATCTTCGGCATCGGCGGCCAGTCCACGCGCTTTGGAGGCGCATTCTTCGGCGGGCTGGGCATTCCCCTGCCCCTTGGCCACGGAATTGTCGCCGTTCCTTCGGCCGGGTTCACGCAGGAGCCCAGGACCGCGGTGAATCTGAACAAGATGCTGAATGCGGCGCTTTATGCCTGTGAGGCAGCATCCCTTTGCAATCCGGCCAACTACCCGCTCATGACCGCTCATCTGCCCACCACGCTGGACTATGCCGTGCGCGTGACGCAGCGGGACAACCCCCACTTCTCATTCGATATCGGCGTGGGCCAGGTCGCGGGCAAAATCGGCTCCATCTATGTCCCCAACCCCTACTACCCCGCCGTGGGACCGCCGGTTGTCACCACCCCCGTCAACCTCGACGCCCGCAGCGTCGTCGGCATGGGCCTCAGCTACCGCTACTAAAAGAAGCTCCCGGGCAACTTCCTGAACCCATCGGGGTTTGAACCTGACGTAGAACGGACGCGGCACTTCAAGCCGCGTCCGCTACGCGGTTCAGGAGGGCTCCCATGCGTTACACCCGTTTTTTGCTCCTGCTCGTCTTCGCGCTTCCGTTCCTATTGGTTCCCGTCCCGGCGCACGCGGGAGTCTTCATCGGCGTGTCCATCGCGCCTCCCGTACTGCCCGTCTACGCCCAGCCCATGTGCCCCGAGCCCGGATGGATGTGGATGCCCGGCTACTGGGCCTACGACTACGACTCCGGCGGATACTACTGGGTTCCCGGCACCTGGGTCCCCGCCCCCTACCAGGGCGCGCTCTGGACACCCGGCTACTGGGGCTGGCAGTCCGGCCTCTACTACTGGCACACCGGATACTGGGGCCGCCACATCGGCTACTACGGCGGCGTCAACTACGGCTTCGGATACTTCGGCATAGGCTTCCTCGGCGGCTACTGGCGTGACCGCGACTTCTACTACAACCGTGCTTACATGCGCGTCGGCGACGGCTACCGCAACTCCTATGAAGACCGCCGCGACTATGACCGCCACATCGTCCAGCGCGACAGCCGTACCGCCTACAGCGGCGGCCCCGGCGGCATCGACCACAGGCCCGGCTCCGACGAGCGCCTGGCCGATCGCGACCGCCACATGCAGCCCACCAGCTTCCAGAACCAGCACATCGAGGCTGCGCGCCAGGACCGCTCCTCCTACTTCAACTCCAACCGCGGCGGCCCGTCCAACCCCGCCGTCTCCCGGCCGCTTGCTCCCTCGCGCCCGTCCAACCCGGGCCCCGGAAACAACAATATGAGGAACAACCCCGCGCCCGTGAAACGTGGCGAAAATAATCGTGGCGAGATCGCCCGCCCCGGCTATCAGCCCGGCAACCAGCAGCCCCAGAGCCAGCCCAACCGCCCGCAGTACAACAACCCTGCCCCCGGCAACGGCCCGTCACAGCAGCGTTCGCAGCCCGGATACAACCCGGCTCCCGGAAACGGCCAGATGCAGCAGCGCAGCCAGCCCGAGTACCGGCAGGCTCCACAAATGAGCCCCTCCCGGCCACAGAACAACCCCAGCCCGGCGCCACGGTCGCAGCCCAGCTACAACCCGCCTCAAGGCGGCGGCCAGATGCGCCAGTCCGCGCCCTCCATGCCCTCCCGCTCGCAGCCCTCAATGGGCGGAGGTGGACAGATGCAGCAACGTTCGCAACCCTCACCGGGTGGTGGAGGCCAGCAGCGCAGCGGTGGCGGCAACCCAGGCCCCCGCGGCCGCTAAACGCTCCGTTCAACTATCGAATCAACAAGTGCCCGCGCTTCGGCGCGGGCACTTTTTTGCCCCATGCCGCAGGGGCAGGCCAAAAATCCCACATTGCAGGTGGTATCACAAAGCGTTGTGCGCTATCTCACATACACCTGTACCCACTGACACCCTATCGTGTGGTTGCGAGAGTGTTCCAGCTCACAATCCCCGAGCTGCCGCTCTTTCTATCTTCGGAGACGGCCTGATGAACATATTTAAGGATTCGGGGCACCTGTTCAAATTCGCAGCGTGCTTTGTAATCGGCTTCCTCATCTACCTCGGCCTGCGTGGTTTCGTCGTTCCCAAAACCTTTGGGCAATACGGACACTATCGCGGTTCTGCGCTCAAAGACATCGCTGCCAAGCCGATCAAGTACGCAGGCCACCAGGTCTGCGAAGACTGCCACACCGACCAGGCAACCGCCAAGTCCGCCGGCAAGCACGTAACAGTCAACTGCGAGGCATGCCACGGCGCTCTGGCCGCTCACGCCAACGACCCCACTTCGGTGATCCCGGTCAAGCCCGATCCGCTGGTGCTATGCGCCCGCTGCCACACGGCAACCGCTGCCAAGCCCAAGGACTTCCCGCAGGTCAACATCGACGAGCACTCCGGCGGCGCGCCCTGCACCATGTGTCATACCAATCCCCACAGCCCGGCCATGGGCGCTGCGCCCGCCGCAGGAGGTGCAAAATGAACATTTCCCGGCGCCATATGCTCGTCCTGCTCCCTGCCGCTGCCGTGGCATGGGAGTCCGTACTCGCCGGCACCCCTGAGAACTCGCCCAACTACAACATGAGCGAGCACTGGTGGGGCATGCTGATCCAGATCCCCAAGTGCATCGGCTGCGGAAACTGTGTCCGCGCCTGCGCCACTGAGAACGACGTTCCCGACGGCTTCTTCCGCACCTGGGTTGAGCGCTATCACGTCACCGATTACAACCTCACCGAGCCAGAAGTCATCTCGCCCAACGGCGGCAAAGACGGCTTCCCCATCGTTCAGGAGGACGCAGGAAAGTACTTCTACGTCCCCAAGATGTGCAACGCCTGCGCCGATTCGCCCTGCACCCAGGTCTGTCCGGTGGGCGCTACCTTCGTCTCGCCCGACGGAGCCGTGCTCGTCGATCAGTCCTACTGCCTCGGCTGCGCCTACTGCGTTCAGGCCTGCCCTTACGGATGCCGCTACATTCATCCGCAAAAGCACGTCGCCGACAAGTGCACCCTCTGCTATCACCGCATCACCAAGGGCCTTACCACGGCCTGCGTTGAAAACTGCCCCACGGGCGCTCGCCAGTTGGTCAACCTCAAGGACCCCAAGGATCCCATCCATGCGTTCCTGAAGACCCACACGGTGCAGGTGCTCAAGCCCCAGATGGCAACCAACTCCAAGGCCTTCTACTACGGCCTCGACGGTTCGGTGCGGTAACGAAAACAGCTCCTGGCCTCTAGCCTCTAGCTTTTAGCTGCAAACTGCAGCCCGAAGCCAAAGAGGCCAGAGCAAGCAAGACAAGCTAGGAGCTAGCAGCTAGAAGCTAGGAGCAGATTTTATGACTGGCGTTGAAGGTTACATGTATCCAAACGAGATGGAGCTCCAGTGGAGCATCCTCATCGTTTTGTACCCGTTCATCACCGGCCTGGTGGCCGGTGCGTTCATCCTCGCCTCGCTCGAGCGCGTATTCCTCGTCGAGGCCGTCAAGCCCATCTACCGTCTGGCGCTGCTCACCGCGCTGGCCTTTCTCATCGACGCGCCGCTGCCTCTGCAGTTGCACCTCGGCCATCCCGAGCGCTCCCCGGAGATGTACCTGACGCCTCATCCCACATCGGCCATGGCCATGTTCGGATACGTCTATCTCTGGTACCTCATGGTCGTGCTCGTCTTTGAAATCTGGCTCGACTACCGAAAAGACATCGTCATCTTCGCGCAGACGACCAAGGGCCTCAAGGGACTCATCTACAAGTTCCTCACCATGGGCTCGTACAACATCAGTCCCCGCGCCCTGGCCATCGACAACAAGATTGGCTGGATCATCACCCTTATCGGTATCCCTTCCGCCTTCTTCCTGCACGGTTATGTCGGCTTCATCTTCGGCTCCATCAAGGCCAATCCCTGGTGGTCGTCGCCGCTCATGCCGGTCGTCTTCATCTTCTCGGCCATGGTCTCCGGAATCGCCGCCGTCATGCTCATTTATATGGCGACCTGCAAGCTCCGCAAGGTGGCCATCGACGTACGCTGCGTCGACACCATCGCCATGTACATGTTCTATATCTTCATCATCGACTTCGCCCTCGAGATGCTCGACCTCATCCACCGCATCTACGAGTCCGACGAATCCTTCCGCAGCCTCAACTTCATGGTGCACACGCAGCTCTATATCCCGCACATCGTCATCCAGATCTGCCTCGGCACCGTCACCCCGCTGGTCATCCTCTTCATCCTCCAGGTCTCCGGCAAGAAGTTCGCTGAGAAGGTTCGCCTGCGCCTGTGCACCATCTCCGGCGCTCTCGCCATGATCGGCATCTTCGCCATGCGCTGGAACGTCGTCATCGGCGGACAGCTCTTCTCCAAGAGCTTCCTCGGATTCACCACCTACAAGGTCGCTCTGGTCACCAAAGAGGGCCTTATCGTCGCCGTAGCCCTGGCACTGCTTCCCTTCCTCTTCCTCTGGATACTCATCAAGTTCCTGCCCCCATGGGAAGAGAGTCACCACACGCCGGCCGCCGGAGACTAATTACCATGACTGCTTACCGTGACTGCGTGATTTTGTATTCGTTCTCATAAACCTGGGTGCCCCAGGTCTCGATTCTGAGACCTGGGAAAGAACAAATCTCAATCGGCCACTACGAAAACAGCCACTGACTTGGGTGCCCTAGGTCTCGATGTTGAGACCTGGGAAAGCACAACCCCAAACCAGCCACTCGGAACCTACCACTGATCTGGGTGCCCCGGTCTCGTCCGCCGCGGCGGATGAGACCGGGGAAAGCACAAATCTTCGCGGTCATAGTCTTGGTCGCCAGACCGCGCCGAAGAGGTGGAACCTATGAGCGACTCCGCCACGCTCGACCTGCTGAATCGCAGGCTCGAATATCTCGAACGCCGCATTCACGCCCTTGAGATCGGCCAGCAGCCCCAGCCCGTCGAGCCCACACTCCCCGACAATCCCGCCCCGCTGCTTCCAGCCCTCTCCCAGGCCCAGGAGTCCGGCATCTTCCCCGTACTCGGCCGCGCCCTGCTCGGCATCGCCGGAGCCTATCTGCTCCGCGCCGTGGCCGAATCCCACTGGCTCCCAGGAGTTCTCCTCGCCCCGCTCGCCATCCTCTACGCGCTGGCCTGGCTTGCATGGAGCGCGCGTGTCGCCCTAGCCACCGCCCGCGCCGTCTACGCCATCACTTCCATCCTCATCCTCGCCCCCATGCTCTGGGAGCTATCCACCACCTTCCACACCCTGCCCGGATGGGCCGGCGCGCTGGCTCTCGCCGCCATGGTGGTGCTCGCCTTCCTCATGGCCTCGGCTCCAGATCGCGTCATCGTCCTGCGCATCGCCAACCTCTCGGCAGCCGCACTGGCGCTGGCCCTCGCCTTAGCCACCCACGACAACCTGCCATTCCTCGCCGTCCTGCTCTTCCAGGTGGCCTTCGCCGAGTTCGCCACTAACTCTGTCCAGGCCCCCGGCGCACGCTGGCCGCTGGCCTTCGCCGCCGACCTCGGCGTCTGGCTCTTCATCTACCTCTATCGCGGGCCGCAGGCCGACCACGCCGACTACCCCCAGCTCTCCGCCACCGCCCTCATCCTGCCCGCCGTGGTTCTCTTCGCCCTCACGGCCGTTAGCGTCCTCTGGGCAAGCTGCCGCCGCCGCATCCGCATCTCCATGCTGGAGATGCTCCAGACCGTAGTCGCCTTCCTGCTCGCCGCCGGTGCGCTGCTCTACTTCGGCCCCGCCTCGCGCGCGCTCGTCCTCGGCATCGCCTGTCTGGTGCTCGCCGTCCTGCTTTACGCCATCCTGCTCACCGTCCTGCGTTCAGCGGAAGACAACCGCAACTCCGCCGTCTTCGCCGTCTGGAGCGCGGCCCTCTTTCTCGCCGGTAGCTTCCTCGCCATCCCCGCATCGGCGCGTGCCGAATGGCTGGCCCTCGCCGCGCTCGCAGCGGCTCTCATCGGTGTCCGCGCCAAGCTGCTTGCACTCGCCGTGCAGGCCGATCTCTACCTGCTCGTCGCTGCCGCAGTCTCCGGCCTCGCTCTCTACTCCGGCCAGGTCTACTTCTCTGACGCGCCCACCGCTCCCTCGGCCGCCGTCATCTTCGCAGCCGTCTGCGCCCTCGCGGGATACGCCGTTGCCCGCTCCAGCTCCGCCGCCCGCCACGTCTTCGCCGCGGTTTCGGCGTTGGCTCTTCTCGGCTTCCTCGCCCAGCTCTCGATCGTCCTTGCCCAGCTCGCCTTCCACGCCCAAGCCCATCATCTGGCCCTCATACGCAGCTTCGCCCTCTGCGCGGCCGTGCTGGTGCTGGTTTGGATCGGCGCTCGCACCGAGCGCCCGGAGCTGGCTCACCTCTCCTACGCCATCGTCGCCATCGAGGCTCTCAAGCTCCTCGCCCAGGACCTGCGCCACGGCCAGCTTGCATGGATGGCGGCTTCGGTCTGCCTCTTCGCCTTCACCCTGCTGGCCCTGCCAAGAGTCCGCAAAGCCGGCACGCGCTAGCCCTCCACCAGCCCATCTCAACCTACCAAAAAAACTGGGTGCCCCAGGTCCCTCGTCCGCCGCGGCGGAGGGACCGGGGATAGATCAATCCCAACCCCGCCCCCTCTCAACCAACCACAAGTTTTGGTGCCCCACCCTCGCCGCGTTCTTGTTTTTGCGGCGAGGGTAGGAAACCACAACCCTCAACCCGCCACTCTCAACTTGCCGATAATATCCAGCCTCTGGCCTATGCTGGATTTAGGAGGCGCACTCCGGAACGGCCACGCCTTCACTGAAAACCGCCTTCGTGCGGTAGGCCAGGGATTTATCCCTGGCAAAATGCGAGCCAAATCAGCGCGGCTTTAGCCGCCGAGGGATGCTTTTCGGGGATTCAGGCTGTATACCGACCGTGGCGAATCGGACTAACCCCTTTATTTTCTGCACTTACACGCAGAAACAGGAGACCTGTTTATTTTCATGTACTTACGTATTAGTCTTTCAAAAAAATATGGCTGCATCCACACATCAACCGGGGCTTGATCTGCCAACTCTATTATTTTCATGCACTTATACAGATATAACAGGAAACCTGCCTGTTTTCATACACTTACGCAACATAAAGGAGAAAATCTACAAACTCAGCAGCGCCACCGCCACCAGCGCCAGCCCCATTCCGGCAACCTGCCGCCCGGTAGGCCGCTCGCGCAGAACCAACGCCGCCAGCAGGATCGTCCCTGCCGGGTAGAGCGAGCAGACCACCGCCGCCGAGTCCAGCCGCCCGGCGCGGCTCGCCGCCAGAAAGAACAGGTTCCCGGCCGTATCGAGAACTCCAGAGACCGCTCCGGCCACCCAGAACCCGCCCCCGCCCGGCCGGGTCCGTGTGGCCCCAACCACCATCAGCAGGGCGGCCAGTCCCGCCACGCGGACCACCAGCATCGCCGCCAGGCTCCACCGCCAGCCTTCAACACCCGGCCCCGCCTGCACCATCCGGAACAGCACCAGTTGCAGCCCGAAGCCCACGCCCGCCACCGCTCCATAGACCAGCGCCCGCCCCGAAGAGCTACTTCCCAAATTATTTGTAATCAACCAGATAGCCACTAGACCCGCAGCCAGGCCTAGAGCCGTGACCCTGCCCGGCAACCCGTCTGTAACCGCCGAGTAGCCCACCGGAACCAGCGCCGTCAGCAGCCCGGTCAGCGCCGCAGTAAGCCCCATCGCCCCCATGGAAAGCGCCCGGTAGAACAGCGCCAGCGCCAGCGCCCCTTCAACTCCGGCAAAGGCCAGCAGAACCATCGCACGGCCCTGGGGCAGGCCCGCATGAGCCGCCGCGCACCCCGCCGCCAGCACCGCCAGCGATACAATCTGACCGGCCGCGGTCACCAGCAGCGCATGAGCCCGCCGCGCCCCAACTCCGCCCGCAAAGTCAGAACCGCCCCAGCTGGCGGCAGACAACAGTCCGAATCCAACTGGGGCGGCGGAGGGGTTCACTGGATTTACTTGTAGTCCTGCGCCGAAGGATAGTAGCCCGGCTTGGCCGTCACCGTCAGATTCGGCCTGCCAACGCGCACGTCGATCGCGCGGTACTTGCCGTCGTAGATCGACTCGTGGCTCAGGTAGCCCAGCGTGTACTGATTGCGTGCCTCGGCTGCGATCTTGGCGTAGCTCTTCTCCATCCCGCTCGTGCCGCCTTCGGCGTCCATGTCGCCGCCCGTCATCGACGTGTACTTGAACAGGATGTTGTTGTACATCTCAAACGGCAGGTGGAAGCGGTCCAGCCAGCCCTCGCCCCAGCGCGCCGAGTCGCCCACCACCGTCGCGTAGACGGCGATCTTGTTGGTCTGAAGATAGCGAACGACTTCCTTCCAGCTCGCCTTCGACCCGTACTCCTTGCCGTCGCTCACCACGTAGATGATCCGTCGCCGCTCCTTGGGCCGAGTCGAAAGCTCCTTGGCAGCCTGAAGGATAGCGTCGTTCAGCGTGTGAATCTCCTTGGGTAGCTTGATGAAGTCAGGGTTCCCCGTAGATCCGCCCTGCTGCACGTTCGGATCGACGCAGCCGCCGTTCTTCACGATCGAGCAGCCGCCGAACGGGCCGCTGGTAAACGGCACCTGGGGATCGGTTCCCGTGGCCTGCGCCAGCGCCAGAACCGCGGGCAGACGCGAGCTCTGTCCGCCCGTGAAGCCCGTCCACTCCTTGGCCCCGTTGGTGTAGGTAAACAGCGCCGCCTCGTCGTAGGGCGTCAGCGCACCCTGGATCGCGCCCATCGACTGGTTCACCTTTTCCATCACGTTCGAGGGCAGAGACTGATCGATGACAAACCCGATCGACAGAGGCGCCGGGTCCACGCTGAAAAGTCTCAACTGCTGGCGGACGTTGTTCTCATAGATCTCGAAGTCCCGCCACGTCAGTCCCGCCACGCCGTTGCCCTTCGGGTCCTTCACGATCACCGGAACTTCGACGAAGTTCACGTTGACCACGAGGCGCGGAATCGCTCCGGCGCCCTCATCGGGGGCAGCGGTCTGGAAGGTGTCAACCCGTGTGGGTGGCGGAGTCGCGGGCGCGGCCGGCTTGGGAGCCGCTGGCTGCGCCTCAGTCGAGGAAGAGCTCTGGCTGGGAGTGTTCCCTGTGGTTCCACGGCCCGGAACAATCGTGCCCTTTACGCCGGGCAGCGCGGGCGCCGCCTGCGGTGTGGGCGCGTCGGGCACCGCCTGCTGTGCCGCTGCTGCCAGCCCTATCGAAACCGCCGAAGCGGCCAATACCGCTAGCGCCAATACCTTTGCCCGTTGCTTCACGGTCAACTTGCCTCCGTCGATCCCTTTGCAGACACTTTTGCGTCCAGCCCGAAGGGGATGCATCTGTCAGAGTATCAGACGCACGGCGGGGTGCGATGTCGCATCTCGGCCTGCGCTTTCCCACCGAATCCCGCCCATCCGCCAACCCCTAGTCCCTAGTCCCTGTTCCCTGTTCCTTGCCCTCATCCAGAAACGACTGAAGGATCAGCGTAGCCGCCACCTGGTCCACAACCTTGCTGTGCTCCTGCCGGGGTCTGCCGGCCCGGTACAGGATTCCGTGGGCCTCCTCGCTGGTCAGCCGCTCATCCCAAAGGTGGATGGGAAGCCCTGCCAGCTCGCCCAGTTCGGCGGCAAAGGCCCGGGTTTTGGCGGCCTGCGGGCTGTCTTCGCCGGAGAGATGAACCGGATCGCCGACTACGATCCCCGCCACGCCGTAGCGACGGCAGAGCCGGGCCAGCGAGCGCAGGTCCTCGCGCCGGGAGCTGCGCCGCTCAAGCGTCAGCACCGGCTGGGCCGTCAAGCCCAGCTCGTCCGACACAGCCACCCCGATCCTGCGGTTTCCCACATCCAGACCTAGATAGCGCGGAATGGCTCCAGACTCCTCCAAAATTCCGCCCCCCTGCCATCAGCTTAACGCTGTCCTCCCCCTGTCCCAGAACTGCGTCAAACCTTATAGAATTGAATCTGTAAGGGTCCTCGACCCTGCCAGGCACGTCTTTAATTGGAAGGGGACCCGCCCGAAGGATGGCAAAGCGAAAGCGCAGAAAGCCCAGAAGGACGTCCCATGGCGCGCTGATCTTCTGGGCCGCGGTCTTTGTGCTCCTGCTGGCGGCGTTGTCGGCTCTTGCTTTCCATGCAGTCCAGTCGCCCTTTGGGCCTGAATCCGAGACGCTTGTCCGCATCGCTCCCGGCGCCTCCACTACGCAAATCGCGCGCCAGCTCGAAAGCGAGGGCGTGCTTCGCACCCGGTACTCGTTTTACCTGCTCCGCTGGATCAAGCGCGGCGTGCTCAAGGCCGGGGAATATCGTTTCGACCATCCGGCCACGGCGGCCGAGGTCTACAGCCGCATCGCCCGGGGCGATGTGTACACTATCGCTCTCACTGTGCCTGAGGGCGCAAACATCTTTGAGGTGGCCGCGCGGGTTGGGCAGTCCGGACTTGCCTCGCGTCAGGATTTCCTGAAGGCAGCCGTAGAGCAGGTTCCGCTGGTCAGCGATCTCGACCCGGCGGCAAAGAGCCTGGAGGGATACCTGTTCCCGGATACTTACAGGTTTTCACCGCCGATGAGCGCGGCTGGCATCGCGGCGGCTATGGTCAAGCGCTTCCGCGCCGTAGCCAAAGAGGTTGGATTGACTGAGAACGTGCACAGCACCGTCACCCTGGCCTCCCTGGTGGAGCGCGAGACGGCCGTCGATTCCGACAGGCCGCTGGTGGCCAGCGTGTACGTGAACCGGCTCAAGAAGAAGATGCCGCTCATGGCCGATCCCTCAGTGATCTACGGCCTTGAGCTCGAAGGCCGCTGGCGCGGCACGATCTACGCAAGCGATCTGAAGGCCAACACCGCATACAACACCTATCTGCACGCGGGCCTTCCGCCCGGCCCCATCGCCAACCCCGGCCTTCCGTCGCTTCGGGCAGCGGTAAACCCGGCTCAAACCGGCTTCCTCTTCTTTGTCGCCGCCGGCAACGATCCCCAGGGCCACTCGGTCTTCTCGGCCACCATCGACGAGCAGGCCCGCAACGTCGCCGAGTATCGCCGGGCGAAGAAGCGGGCAGGTGCGCGATGAGGCTATTTCGTGGCGCCTCGATGGCCGCTGCCCTCATCTTGCCCCTCACTCTCACGGGCTGCAGCCTCATGTTCTTCCGCACCCGCAAGCTGCCCAAGCCCATCAGCGTGGGAACTGCTCAGACGCTTACTCCGCTCGAACTTGTCAAAGAGATCGACGCGCGCTGGGAGGAGATGCAGACACTCAACGCCACCGTCGAAATTCAGGCCAGCGCGGAGAAGAGCGCCGAGGGCGTGGCCCGCGATTACACCACCTTCCGCAGCATCATCCTGCTGCGCAAGCCCGGAATGCTGCGCGTCTTCGGCCGTGTCCCGGTGGTCGGCACCACCATGTTCGATATGGCCACCGACGGCAGCAACTTCACTCTCTATGTGCCCTCGAAGAGCAAGGCCGTCAGGGGCGCCAACTCAATGAAGAAGAAGTCGGCCAATCAGTTTGAGAACCTGCGCCCAGATTTCTTCTACGACGCCATGATGGTGCGCGGACTCGAACCGGAGGATAACTTCTCGGTCACGGCCGACTCCGAGACCCTCGTGGACGATTCGAAGAAGCACCTCTATATCGTTCCCGAATACGTCATCAACATCACGCGCACGGTGCCGGGCACCCGTGAGCAGACTCCGGTGCGGTCCATCACCATGATTCGCACCACCATGCTCCCCTATCAGCAGGACTTCTACGACGACGCGGGGAACGTGGTGACCCACGTCGTCTACTCCGGCTACCAGGACTTCGGCTTCGGATCGTACCCGGGCACCATCACCATCCGCCGCCCGCAGGAACAGTTCCAACTGGTGCTCACGGTCGAAAAGATCAGCCGCAACACGCCGCTCAGCGACGACCAGTTTTCGGTGAAGGTGCCAGCCGACGTGCCTGTGCAGAACCTGGAGTAGGCGGATTGTTCGTGCCGCAATCCTGCCGTTCAATCTAAATTAGCCGATGAGATGCGTAGCGAAGGTGAGCCAATGACACGAGTCGAGGCCGAATATTCTGCGCGGATGGAGAAGGTACTTGCTGCCGCCACTGAGACCTTGGGAAGCAAGGAAAAGGCGGCGAAGTGGCTTGAGACTCCGAATCGGGCGCTTGGCGGCGGCCGACCTCTCGACCGCATGAATACTGATTCCAACGCGCTTGAGGTTGAAACGCTTCTAGGAAGAATCGATCACGGCATCTACAGTTGATTGAAAGCCAGCCAACATTGCCATGCAGCCATTTGGCAGAAGCGCCTATTGGGCGCTGGTGAATACGCTGCATCCAGCCGCCGGGCAGATCAAGGTCGAGAAGCCGCAGGTGTTTCGATTCGATTCGCGGATGTTTCGGTGAGGTGGGGCCTGCAGCCAGAAAAGGTCAAGAATAGTGGTCTCCCCGGCCTAACATTCGACGCTCTGCACCAAGCGCTCGGCGCGTAAGCAGGTGTAAAATCCCAGGTAATTCACCATTTGCAGCGCCCCGCGCGAAATGCCGACTTCGATTGCGGCGTTGAGAGCCCGCTCTCGACGGAAGCTCTGGCTCAATATCCTGCAGTGAGATATATCGGTCAGCCAACGATGGTTCTCGGGCTAAGTTTCGAATGACCATACATCAAAGGGGATAACAATTGAAACAAACGATCTTCGTCTCCTATTCCCACAGCAACCTCGATCAGGACAAGCTCATTTATCTTCTTGACCTGATCAAGAAGAAAGCAAAGTCTAAGGTGAACATCCTAATAGACGTGAAAGACGTCAGACTTGGCGGAAGTATTCCGGAGTTCATGTCCTTGCTTGACGACTACGAGGTCGATGCTGTCCTGATGGCTCTGACGCCAAGCTATAAAGACAAGATTCAGAATAATGAGGGTTCGGTTCCTAGGGAATTCTCCTCGATCCTAGCCCGCTATCACGCAGACAGAAGTCGGGTTTTGGATTCCAAACAGCCACTCGAGCTATATGAAGAGCTACGAATGTTTGGTCTGCTGCCGGTCATTCTCTCGGGTAATCGGGACAATGCGGTCCCAGTGCAAGTATCAGAGCTACGTCACTATGATATTGCCGCTGCTATAACATATAAGGACAATGATGGAAAGGTATCCATTCCGAGCTTGGCGTCCAAGCAGGAGGTGGATAATCTTGCAGACAGCATCGTCGCTGAGCTGAGGAATATCGCCAAGAACAAAGCGCGGGACTATCATGAACGCCGAAATTATATACGGGCAATGCTGTTCTCAAACACCAAGGCAGGAGCGGCTGAAGACCTTGAATCGAAAGTGTTCGTTCGAACGATTACCTACCAAAGAGTGCTGAATCAAGAGGCCTACTTCATTGTCGGGCGTAAAGGTAGTGGAAAGTCGACACTCACTAACCAGCTCGAGCTGCGAAACACACACCGTTATCTCAGGACTATCCGTATCGACTTGTCGCACATGAAGATCGAATTCATCTATGCGCTCTATACAAGCAATCAGTTTACCTCTGAAAGTAGCATTATCCATTCATACCGCTCACAGTATCTCGAATATTGCTGGGAGTGCTTTTTTGTGTTGTGCTTCATCTGGGCGCACAAGACTACCACCGCGTACGGCTCATGGCTTAAAGGCAAATTTGGTGCTGATCTCTCTGAATTCGATGAGGGAGATTTCATCAATACAGCATTTACCTACGCGGTTGAAAGATATGCCGAATTCCAGGATGAGGTCATTCGGTCATCACGCGATACGCTATCGTCCATTCCAGCTAGGCTGAGTCGCAAGCGCTTCCTGAACTACGTCTTTGGCGAAAAGATTGTCGAGGACGTAACATTACAATGCGCTTCTGCGCCTCGAACGACGCTAGTCACTATGGACGGGATAGATTCGGCTTCAGCGGACTATAGACTTGAATTTATGCGATATGGTAGCACTTTATTATCTGATAATCTCAAACGCGCGAAGGCTGAAACTGATCTGATAAAGACGCTAATGCGCCTAATATCGGACGTTAAGTCAAGTCCCAAGGAATTTCCATTCCTCTCGTCCTGCGACTTCTGCGTGACGATACCCCTGGATATTTATCAGGAGATTCATGGCTTTCATGAGCGCGACAGCTACCGTTGGTTAAGTTCATGCCGCACATTGGATTGGACTGGAGCAGAATTGGCTGTGATGATTCGAAAGAGAATCGAAATTCTCCAAGATCGGAAAATAGACAAGGAAGAGTTTTATCTTCCAGAGCACCGATTAGCGGAGGCGCTCGAAGAGTTTTATCCGGGCCTTCCAAAAGAAATCCCCGTCGAAGTTGCTGGAAAGACATTTAAGTATCCGCTTTTTCTTTATGTTCTCAGGCACTCATTCTGGCGCCCAAGAGAGATCATATTTCATTTCGTCGGCCTGATATCGAGCTTCGAGTATTTCAGCAGTTCCGCACCGATGAATCCGCTCGATATTAAGGCAATCGTAAAGGATCAGACTCGTGCATTGATCTCAACAGAGTTCATTGATGAGTTTAAGACAACGATTGTAAACATTGAGGACATAGTTGGTAAGTTTCGGCTCGGGCTACAGTTCATTCCTTGGGTTCAGTTCCTTGATATGCTTTCGGGGATAGACTTCGTGTTCTATGCGTCCGAGCAACAGACGTCATCATATCAACCTGCCGATAAGGCGCGGCTTCTCTATGAAATAGGGTTCATTGGCTTGAGGCTTACTGATCATCAAATGAAGGTATATTTCCGCCCCAAGGACATTTTTTCCTTTTCGGAGGGAATGCAGATATACAACTTAGTGCAAAAGGACGGGATACTGCCTGATAATTATGCTGTTATACACCCGGCATTCATTGAACATCTCGGCTTGGACATCAAGAGGAGTCATGATGTTGCGATGGACCTCAGTTGGGAGTACTTGATACAAAGCGAGAAGCGAAGAAACGCGACGGAGCGATGGTAGATATGAAGCTCTGTAACTACTTTCGCGGTGGTCGGAGTGCAGCTCAGAGCGCCCCGTCGACCTGAAATGAGGGTTTGGGCAGGACGTCAGATCGGTAGACTCGATTTGCCCCGTGATCGCTGAATCCGCCCGCCCTTTACCCGCCCAGCGCAACCCCCCGCGCCGATTCAAGCAGCTTGGCCACCGACTCCTTCGAGCAGGACTCCGAGTAAATCCGCATCAGCGGCTCCGTCCCGCTGGCCCTGAGCAGCAGCCAGGTCTCGGCGGCGTTCGTCTTCGTCTTCGCTTCGGGATTGTCGAGGAAGAACTTTACGCCGTCCATCGTCTCGACGCGCAAGATCGGCATTCCGGCAAAGACCGTCTCGCCGGGCTTGAGTGCCTTTGCTCTCGCGAAGGCGCCGTTCTTCTGATCCTCGGGTATGTGCAGATCGATGCGGCCGTACTGGTGTTCGCCGTACTCGGCCTGTAGATCGGCCACCAGCTCGCCCAGCGTCTTGCCCTCCTGGGCCATCACGTTGGCCAGCACCAGGCAGTTGAGCAATCCGTCGCGCTCGGGCAGGTGGCGCTGGAAGCCGATGCCGCCCGACTCCTCGCCGCCCATTACGATCTCGCGCTCGCGCATCAGGTCGACGACGTACTTGAAGCCGATGCCGTGCTCGATCAGCTCGCGCCCGTATTTTTTGCAGATCCTGTCCAGCATCTTGGTCGTGTTGAAGGCCCGCGTCACCGCGCCCGGCCAGTCCTTGTACTTCAGCACCCAGCTCAGCAGCACGCAGTAGATCTTGTGCGGATCGACGAAGACGCCATTTTCATCGGTCGCCCCGATGCGGTCGGCGTCGCCGTCCGTGCACAGGCCGGCGTGGCAGTGGTTGGCGGCAGTCGCCTCGCCCAGCGCGCGGATGTGCGGCTCGATCGGCTCGGGATTGATGCCCGGAAACAGCGGATCGGGATTGGTCCGAATCGCCACATGATCCACGCCAATCCGCGCAAAGATGTCGGCCAGAATCGTGCCGCCCGCCCCATACATCGAGTCGATGCAGAACTTCATCCCCGACTTCGCAATCAACTCGAGATCGGTGAACGCCTCGATGGCGGTCAGATACTCGGGCACAAAATCGACTTCGACGATCTCGGCGGGTGAGGCCGCGCGCGCCACCGGCTTGTCGAGATACGACTCGATCAGCGCAATGATCGAAGGGCTCCCCGAGCCGCCGTAGCTGGCCTTGTACTTGACGCCGTTCCAGTTGGCCGGGTTGTGCGAGGAGGTGATCATGATGCCGCCCGCCGCCTTGCGCCCGCGCACACCGAAGCTCAGGGCAGGAGTGGGCGTGATGCCATTGGCCAGCTCGACACGAATCCCGGTGGCCGCAACAACCTCCGCGCAGGTCCGCGCAAAGGCCTTCGATCCGAAGCGGGTATCGTAGCCGATGCAGAGGCCCTTCGACGGGTCCTCGTGGTGATGCACGTAAGCGGCGATTGCCTCGGCGGCCGCGCGCACATTTTCAAAAGTAAAGTCGTCGGCGATAACTCCACGCCAGCCGTCGGTCCCAAACTTCACAGGGGATTTGGCCATCTCGATCGTTTCTCCCTCAGTCAACAAGGGTAAACGATGGCGGCCAAGGTGAATCCAGCAGGTGAAAAGTTGTGAATGAGGCGGACGAAGCTACTTTGGATTCGCGGCTTTTTTATGCAGGAACTTGCGCGAGATGTCCGGCCAGAACTCGCGGAAGACGTTGCCGATGGAGCCGGTGGCCGTCACGGTCAAACCGTCGGCAACGGTCTCTTTCCAGCCCGAGTCCCACTCCGGATAATAGAGGTTTGATAGCGCGCCGGCGATCATGTTGCCGCTTATCTTGGAGTAATTCGGCTCCCAACGCCCCTGCCCGTCGTGCCGTGTGACGAACGATCTACTCACCGAGTAGAGCAGCCGCCGCTTGATGCCTCCCTGTCCCATCCGGAAGTAGCGCGGGTCCTGGTGGAAGACGATGGGCATAACGCCGTTGCCGAGGATGGTGCCGGAGAAGGAGTCGAGATAAGCCACTCCCACCCGCTTGCCGTAACCCTCTGCGCCCCAGCCGATGTCCTCGTCTTCGTCCAAACCCTCGTGAATACCGGCCACAATCGCCGCGATTGCGACTCGCCCCGGGTTGGCCGCGGTGCGGAATGCGTACTCGATCTTCTGCCCCGGCGAGAGCTTCGGGGCAATGGCGATGCCGCTGGCGTTGATGACGCCCTGCACGCCCTTAGGCACTCCGGTTCCGGGCTGCCCGGCGGGTACGGTACTTTGGGAGTTTCCGGCCAACTGTTCGCTCTGTGGCATGGGCGCATCGGGCAGAGCGCCCGGCTCTTCAGCGCGCGCAATAGGAGCCGCCCCCGGCACCGCGATGCCTGCCAGGAGAGCCACTACGAACGCACGTAAGACAGATCGCATCGTTATCCGCTGCGAGGTCGCATTCAAGCGTCCCCGCGGAAATAAGGGTAAAGGAACAAAGAAGACGGAGATCTGGCGGAGAATACGGCCACGCGCAATCCACCGCCACGAGGTCCGGCTGCTGTATCTTTGATTTCTCCATTCAGGGTAAACGAAAGCGCGCGCGCCGCCGGTGGCGGCGGACACAGAAATCCGCAGTCCGCGCCACATTGGAACTGCGCTCGATCTGCAGGTGTCTTCGCGGCACAGCAGCCTATACAGCGAAGTCGATGTAGCCGTGCTCGGGGTTGGTTCCGACCAGTTTCACCGTTATGCGGTCGCCTACATCGAGGCCCTTCTGCCCGTGGACTACCATGCCTTCCACGTGCGGGTCGAAGGTCCTCACAAAGGTCCCATAGTGGTTTACGCCGGTCACGACAGCGCGATAGCTCTGGCCGATGTGCTTTTGCAACACCACGGCAGCGATGCGTTTCTGCATCTCGCGCTCTACCTTGCGGGCCATGTTCTCCATCTCGGTGCAGCGGGTGGCGATTGCATCGAGCGAACTTTCAGAGTAGGGCTGTTGCTGTTTGGCAATCCACGCCTTGAGGAGGCGCTGCGTCACCACGTCAGGGAACCGCCGGTTGGGCGCGGTCGAGTGCGTATAGTCCTGCACAGCGAGGCCGAAGTGGCCGGGCGACTCCTGGTGGGGCTTGACGAGCACATACTCGCCCGGTCCCATCAGCTTGACGACAGCCAGGGACAGGTCTGGGAAGCGGTCCGGGGCCTTCTTCTTCTGTAAAAGCAAAAATTCATTCAGCGCCTTCGAATCGGGAGTGACAGGCAGTTTTGTCCCCATCCCCGCGGCCAGTTCCACGATGCGGTCCCAGCGCTTGGGGATGCGCACAATGCGCCGGATCGATGCCACGTTGCCAGCCTCGAAGGTGCGCGCGATGACGCCGTTGGCCGCCACCATGAATTCTTCGATCAGCGAGGTAGCCCTGTTCTTGTCCTGCCGCTTGATGTCCACCGGTTCATCGCCCTGCATCAGCGGCCGGGTCTCGACGCTTTCCAGATCGAGCGCTCCGTGCTGGAAGCGGCTGCCCACCATACGATGAGCGGCCTCGTCCTGGAGCTTGAGCTGTGCGGCCAGATCCGCGCTTGCGGCCACCTTGGGTGGAGCCGGTGCGTGTCCCTCAAGCCATGCGCCGATAGCGTTATAGGCAAGTTGAGCGTGATTTCGAACCAATGCGCGATAGGCTTTGCCGTCGCTCACCTCGCCCGCCGCATTCACGCAGAACTCAATCGCCATCGCCGCGCGGTCCTCGTTCTCGTTCAGCGAAGTGATACCCTCCGACAACTCCGCGGGCAACATAGGAAACACTTTGACGCCGGCGTAGACTGAGGTGGTCTCGCTCTGCGCATGGCTGTCGATTACCGTACCCCGGCTGACGCGCGAATCCACGTCGGCCACACCCACCAGCACCCGAATCCGCCCGTCCGCGAGCCGCTCAGCCCACTCGACCTGGTCGAGATCTTTTGAATTGTCGTTGTCGATCGACGACCACAGCAGGTTGCGCAGGTCTTTGAGCTCTCCGTTCTTCGGCAGTACGGACTGTGCGGCGATCTCGGCAAGCTGTGTGTCTGTGCCCTTGGGATAGTCGGGCTGGAATCCGTGCTCGATCATGGCCGCATGCGCGGCCGCAATCAGGTTAAAGTGCGTGCCATGATTTTGATACATTCGGATTCACTCCTGTTGCTGACGAATGCCAGCCTAACACGCTGAGAGCGGGCATGCAGGCCAGCCTTATGCGCAATATACTCTCGGAATGGCCCCTATTGCGTTCGCGGAAGCGCTTCTACCGTTGGAACGCCGGCAGGATCGCGCCCGGTCCGGCAAGGCCGTGCCCGCTACTTTACTGGGACGTCGAGGGGGACGGTCAGGTTGCCGGAATTGGCGGCGCCCCCCCCTGCTTCCTATAATTGATGAGGATAGTTGTCGAAACATTATTCGAAGATCGCTATGATTGAGAATCTTCGCCAAATCCGTTCTTTCATCACCGTTGCCCGGTCCGGCAATTTTACGCGGGCCGCTACGGTGCTTCACATTTCTCAGTCCGCCCTTACCGTGCAGATTCAGCAGTTGGAAGCAGCGCTGGGCGTAACACTGTTTGACAGGGACAAGCGGAACTGCCGATTGAGCGAGGATGGAGCGCGGCTTCTGGCCCCCATGGAGCAGTTGCTTGTAAGCGCGGAGTCCATCTCGCGCCTTTCGCGCAACGAGAAACCGGGAGTGAGCGGAGTTGTAACAGTCGCGTCGATGCCTTCTGCCGCCAGTTTGCTGCTGCCCAATGCTGTAGTTCGACTGAAAAAGAAGTTTCCCCAGATTCGCGTACATATCCGGGACGTTCCTTCATACGAAGTCGTGAGCCTGGTGCTTGCCGGAGATGCGGATTTTGGCTTGGCCGGCTTTACCGGAGTACACCGCGACCTGCTGTTCGAAACCTTGCGCGCAGGCAGGTTGTGCGGTTATGTAAGCCGTACCCACGAACTGGCGCAGTTAAAAAAGATATCGCTGAAGGAGCTATGCGACTGGCCGGTTATCACCATGGAAAGGCCTGCCAGTTTCCGTAATTCCTTTGATGACGCCGTAGAGAAGGCGCAACTGCAATACAGACCGGAATTTCAGGTCAACCAGATCTCCACGGCGCTTTGCCTGGCCGGGGCCGGGCTGGGCGTTGCGATTCTGAACGAGATCGACTCGACCCGCGAGCGCTCGGAGCGCCTGGTGAGAATCGAGATTGTCAATCCAACGGTCAATCGGCCGATCAATCTGGTCCGGCGTAGAGGGTACCCGATGACCCCGGCGGCCGAGGCACTGGCAGGAGTACTGCACAGCCGGTCGAGTGATTAGCCGGATACAGTAAGCGATTATTCGGAAATTACGAATATAGATTTTCAAGGATTTCACTTTACATCTGTATGTGCGCACCTTTAGATTTTCTCCCCATGAAGTGAAACTTAAATGCGGACCGATTAAGTGCAATATCGGTCTGCGCCATATTCCCCCAATCACCGTCCTGAGTAGAGTTCGAAGTGCGTAGACCACCGGCGTGGCCCATACGGACACCGTGTCGCATGAACTGAGCCATGCACCAGCAGCATTCGCGTTACCGTGAACCGCACTCGGAGACGCTTTTTATGGAGGCAAGATGAACAAAGTGAAAGCGCAAAATCGGACAATGCGAATTCGATTTGCCTATTGGGCAGTATTGTTGGCCGGCACTCTGAGGTGGTCCCGGTAGTTCGGACAGTTTTTGCCTTTTCCTTAAGTGGAAGTTCTTGTTTTTGTTTTTAGGCTGCCATTGATTCTGGCAGGCGGTTGAAGTATACCTGATCGGGCGTTTGCGCTTTCAAGCTGGAGTGGG